>JALYRU010000009.1 GCA_030855235.1 Pseudomonadota bacterium | reverse complement strand
AAAGCCGGCAAGGGCATCACTGAAATGCTGTTGGGGTCCGAAGACCTTTAAATGCGCTTCGCCTCGAAAGGGGCGTGGATTGAAACATCAAAATCGCTCAAGCTGTGCCTGGGCGCGGATTGAAGCCAACAAACAAACACCCCGTCAATTGACGAATCTATTGACTGCCGAGCCTGCGCATTACCGTGCGCAGGGGAGGGCAGCGAAAAGAGGAATCTATCCATATGAAACACATCATCGCAGTTTTGCTGGAAAACGAGCCTGGCGCTCTTTCCCGCGTGGTCGGCCTGTTCTCGGCGCGCGGCTACAACATTGAAAGCCTGACCGTCGCGCCCACCGAGGACGCCACGCTCTCGCGCATGACGATCCAGACCTCGGGCTCGGACGACGTGATCGAGCAGATCACCAAGCACCTGAACCGCCTGATCGAAGTGGTCAAGGTGGTGGATCTGACCGAAGGCGCTTACATCGAGCGCGAGCTGATGATGGTCAAGGTGCGCGCCGTCGGCAAGGAGCGCGAGGAAATGAAGCGCATGGCTGATATATTTCGCGGTCGGATCATCGACGTGACTGAAAAAAGCTACACGATTGAACTCACGGGCGACCAGTCCAAGAACGACGCGTTTCTTGAAGCCATCGAGCGCAGCGCCATTCTGGAGACGGTGCGAACCGGCTCCAGCGGCGTCGGCCGTGGCGAGCGCATCCTGCGCGTTTAAGATTCACGCTTTTTCGGGCTCAGCCATTCGACCGTTCGGGCTGGGCCTGTCGAAGCCCTTCGACGGGCTCGTCATCGAACGGCATCCCCTATTTTTACGGAGTAATGATGAAAGTTTTCTACGACAAAGACTGTGACCTGTCCCTGATCAAGGGCAAGACCGTGGCCATCATCGGCTACGGCTCGCAAGGCCACGCCCACGCCCAGAACCTGAACGAAAGCGGCGTCAAGGTCGTGGTCGGTCTGCGCAAGGGCGGCGCTTCCTGGGACAAGGTCGCCAAGGCTGGCTTGAACGTGCTGGAAGTTGACGAAGCCGTCAAGTCCGCCGATGTGGTCATGATTTTGCTGCCTGACGAGAACATCCCCGAGGTGTACAACAACAACGTCGCGCCGAACATGAAGCAGGGCGCCACGCTGGCATTCGCGCACGGCTTCAACGTGCACTACAACCAGGTGATTCCACGCGCTGACCTGGACGTGATCATGGTCGCCCCCAAGGGCCCAGGCCACACGGTGCGCTCCGAGTACCTCAAGGGCGGCGGCGTGCCTTCCCTGATCGCTGTGTACCAAGACAAGTCCGGCAAGGCCCGTGACCTGGCCCTGTCCTATGCGATGGCCAATGGCGGCGGCAAGGGCGGCATCATCGAGACGAACTTCCGCGAAGAAACCGAAACCGACCTGTTCGGCGAGCAGGCCGTTCTGTGCGGTGGCGCTGTCGAGCTGGTCAAGATGGGTTTCGAGACCCTGACCGAAGCCGGTTATGCGCCAGAAATGGCCTACTTCGAGTGCCTGCACGAGCTCAAGCTGATCGTTGACCTGATGTACGAAGGCGGCATCGCCAACATGAACTACTCCATCTCCAACAATGCGGAGTATGGCGAGTACGTGACCGGCACCGAAGTCATCAATGAAAAATCGCGCGAAGCCATGCGCGCTGCCCTCAAGCGCATCCAGACCGGCGAATACGCCAAGATGTTCATCCAGGAGGGCAAGACCAACTATCCTTCGATGACCGCGCGCCGCCGCCTGAACGCCGAGCATCCGGTCGAAGTCGTGGGCGAAAAGCTCCGCGCCATGATGCCGTGGATTGCCAAGAACAAGCTGGTTGACCAGACGCGCAACTGATTTTTCAGTTCCCAACCCTTGTCCTGAAAAAAGCCGCGCAGCGTTCCTGCGCGGCTTTTTTAATGGTATTGGCAAATTTTCGCCGCCAGAGCCGCTTTTATTGCTTCGCAAGACGGGGCGCCTCTGGCGGGCTTGGTATCCTTGGGGACTGAGCCGCCATGGTCCCATGGCGGCGTCAAGCCTGCGCCGTCATGGCCGTGTTGCGGCACTGGCTGTGCCGCAGGTTTCATAGTGAGTTGCGCGCATCAGCCGTGCTTGAGGAGTTTTTTTATGCATGATGGCGAGGAAACCGCTCCAGTGAGCACGCAAGCCGTGCCACGCAAACGGCGTAAGGGTATCTACATCCTGCCCAACCTGTTCACGCTGGCGGCGCTGTTTGGCGGGTTTTACGCCATTGTCATGGCCATGAATGGCCGCTTCGACCAGGCCGCCATCGGCGTGTTCTGCGCCATGGTGCTCGACAGCCTGGACGGCCGCGTGGCCCGCATGACCAACACCCAGAGCGCCTTTGGCGAGCAGATGGATTCACTCTCCGACATGGTCTCGTTCGGTGCTGCTCCGGCGCTCATTGCCTATATCTGGGCCTTGACCAGCCTGGGGCGCTGGGGCTGGATTGGCGCTTTTGTGTACTGCGCCTGTGCTGCCCTGCGGCTGGCGCGCTTCAATGTCAATACGGCGGTGGTAGACAAGCGCTTTTTCCAGGGCCTGCCATCGCCCGCTGCGGCGGCACTGGTGATGGGGTTTATCTGGTTGATGAATGACCTGGGCATTGACGTGCGGGAAGTGCGCTGGATCACCTTTGGCCTGACGCTGTACGCCGGTCTGACGATGGTGACCAATGTTCCGTTCTACAGCTTCAAGGATGTGCAGATGAAGCGCAGCGTCCCGTTCGTGGTGATTGTGCTCATCGCCTTGGGCATTGCCGTGATCACCATCCATCCGCCGGTGGTGATGTTCGGCCTGTTCGTGATCTACGGCTTTTCGGGCTATGCGCTGTATGGCTGGCGCAAGGCCAAGGGCCTGCAGACCAGCGTGATCTCGACCTCCACCGACGAGCCCGACGAGCGCGGCCTTCACAAGTGAATTGTGGTACATTGACCGGATGAAAAAAATTTCGCTAGCACTGCTGCTATCTGCCAACGGGCGGAGACGGTAGCGCACGCGTACACCTGATTCCAACGGCCCGTTTGCACCAGCAACGGGCCGTTTTTGTTTGGGTTGCTGGTTTTCCAACTGAGAGAAAATCCCATCATGCATAAGCTAGCCGGCCACTTCTGACGCCACTTTCCAGCCCGCCTGCTGCCGCCCTGCAGCGGCATGAGCCCATGCCTTATCGAACCAGAGAAATCATCCATGACTGACAAACTCATCATTTTCGACACCACCTTGCGCGACGGCGAGCAGTCGCCCGGCGCTTCCATGACACGCGATGAAAAAGTGCGCATTGCCCGTCAGCTGGAGCGGCTCAAAGTTGACGTGATTGAAGCGGGCTTTGCGGCCAGCTCCAACGGCGATTTTGAATGCATCAAGGCGATTGCGGAGATTGTGAAAGACTCCACCATCTGTTCGCTGGCCCGCGCCAATGACCGTGATATCTCACGGGCCGCTGAAGCCCTGAAACCGGCCAACTCGGGACGCCTGCACCTGTTTTTGGCGACCAGCGCCTTGCACATGGAAAAAAAGCTGCGCATGACGCCCGACGAGGTGTTCGAGCAGGCCCGGCTGTCCGTGCGCTTTGCCCGCAACCTGATGGGCGATGTCGAGTTCAGCCCCGAGGACGGCTACCGCTCTGATCCGGACTTTTTGTGCCGGGTGATTGAAGCGGTCATTGCCGAAGGCGCCACCACCATCAACGTGCCCGACACCGTGGGGTATGCGATTCCCGAGCTGTACGGTAATTTCATCAGGAACCTGCGCGAGCGCGTTCCCAACAGCGACAAGGCAATCTGGTCAGTGCATTGCCACAACGACCTGGGCATGGCGGTGGCCAACTCGCTGGCGGGCGTGAAGATCGGCGGCGCGCGGCAGGTGGAATGCACCATCAACGGCCTGGGCGAGCGGGCGGGCAACTGCTCGCTGGAAGAAGTCGTGATGGCGGTCAAGACGCGCAAGGATTACTTCAACCTCGATCTGCGCATTGACACCCAGCACATCCTGGCGGCCAGCCGGCTGGTGAGTCAGACCACCGGCTTTGTGGTGCAGCCCAACAAGGCTGTGGTGGGCGCCAATGCGTTTGCGCATGCCTCGGGCATCCACCAGGACGGCGTGCTCAAGGCGCGCGACACCTATGAAATCATGCGTGCCGAAGATGTGGGCTGGAGCGCCAACAAGATCGTGCTGGGCAAGCTCAGCGGGCGCAACGCCTTCAAGCAGCGCCTGCTGGAGTTGGGCGTGGCGATGGACAGCGAGGCCGACATCAACCACGCCTTCAGCAAGTTCAAGGAACTCGCTGACCGGAAAAGCGAGATTTTTGATGAGGATATCCTGGCCTTGGTCAGCGACGAGAGCGCTACCCATGGCGACGAGCAGTACGGATTTGTGTCGCTGTCACAGCACAGCGAAACCGGCGAGCGCCCCCAGGCCTGCGTGGTGTTCACCGTGGGCGGCAAGGAGGTCAGGGGCGAGTCGGACGGCAACGGCCCGGTCGATGCGTCGCTCAAGGCAATTGAAACTCATGTCAAGAGCGGCGCGGAAATGGTGCTGTATTCGGTCAATGCCATCAGCGGCTCCACCGAAAGCCAGGGCGAGGTGACGGTTCGGCTGCAAAACAGCGGCCGCGTGGTCAATGGCACCGGTGCGGACCCCGATATCGTGGTCGCATCCGCCAAGGCCTACCTCAGCGCCTTGAACAAGCTTCAAAGTAAAGCTGACCGCGTAGCAGCCCAGGGGTAACCATGAATTTCTAAAAAAATCTGTTTGTATTCAACAGCTTGGTGTAACAGTCGGGTTTTGGTCGGCGCATCGGGCAACCAAGTCGTTACAATTGAGTATGTTTTTAAGAAAGTCACGCAAGCATTTGATATTGCGTGACTTTTCTATTTCTATAAACTGCAGTTATTCCTTCATGCAACCCAAAAGCAGGCAAAAATCGTCATGTCTCACCAGATTTTGAGTCGCGCATTAAAACTTGTTGGATTTCTTGTCCTGTCGGTGGCGCTTGTCGCCCCCGCTGCCAACGCGGCAAGCTCGAAGACCTCCAAGACCTCCAAGTCATCCAGATCAACGGCCAAGAGCTTGGTGGTCAAGACGCCGCATGTGACCAAGTCCAAGTCACGCGCTTCAAAAACCGATCTTTCAGCCCGCAAGAGCGTTCGCTTTGAAAGCAGTCTCAAGTCAGGCAAGGACAACAAGCCCGTGATGAGCGCTTTGGTGGCGCCCATTCTCTCGTTTGGCCAGCTTGCGGGGCTGCACGGCGCCCAGGATCCTTTAGACCTGAAATCCAGCGTCGCCCTGGTCATTGACCAGGACACGCGTGAAGTGCTGTTCAGCAAAAATGAGCAGGTGGTGCTTCCCATTGCCTCTTTGACGAAATTGATGACGGGTGTCATCATCAGCGGCGCCAGGCTGCCGATGGACGAACTGATCACGGTCACCCAGGATGACGTCGATACTGAAAAGCACAGCCGATCGCGCTTGCAGGTGGGCACCACGCTGACGCGGGGCGAATTGCTGCATCTGGCACTGATGTCCAGCGAAAACCGTGCCGCGCATGCCTTGGGCCGCACCTATCCTGGCGGCATGGCGACCTTTGTCAGCCTGATGAATGCGAAGGCAAAAATGCTGGGCATGCACGACACCCGCTATGCCGAGCCGACGGGCCTGTCCAGTCGCAACCAGTCCAGCGCGCAGGACCTGGCCTCGCTGGTCAATGCCGCGCACAGCGATCCGATGCTGCGCGAGTTGACGACATCGCCCGGTTACCAGATTGCCGTTGGCAGCCGCACCCTGCAGTACAACAACACCAACAGCCTGGTGAAAAATCCGCAGTGGGATATCGGCCTGCAAAAAACTGGCTACATTTCCGAAGCCGGTCAATGCCTCGTGATGCAGACCAAGATTGCCGGGCGCAAGCTCATCATGGTGTTTCTCGATTCTGCCGGCAAGTTCAGCCGCCTGGCCGATGCCGAGCGGGTTCGTCGCTGGGTGGAAACCAATCCCGTTGATGTGCAAAAAGAAGGCATCAGCACCGCACTCAAGCAAATCAGCGGTTAATGCGCCACCCAAGTAGCAGGCGCATGAGTGACTACTCTTGCGCCTGCCGCTTGCCCTTGTCATTGCCGGGATGTGTAGCCGAGGGCGACTGAGATTTCATGGGCGGTGGCTTGAAGCTTGGGCAGCCAGTGTTCTTCCAGCCGGTCAGCTGGCGCTGAAATCGACAGGCCTGCCACGAGCTTGTTCTGGTCGTCATAAATGCCGGCGGCCATGCAGCGCACGCCCAGTTCCAACTCTTCATTGTCACGCGCAATTCCGTATTGCCGCGCCTTGGAGAGTTCGCGCTCGAGCACGGCCAGTTCAGTGATGCTGTTGCGTGTCTGCCCTGGCAAGCCGGTGCGGGTGGCATAGTTGCGCAGGCGCTGGGGATCGTCAAAAGCCAGGAACAGCTTGCCCACCGACGTCAGATGCAGTGGGGCGCGCCCGCCGATGGCGCGGACCACCTGCATGCCCGAGCGCTCGCTGTAGGCGCGCTCCACATACACGATTTCATCGCCCTGGCGCATGCTCAGGTTGACGGGCTGCTGGGTCAGCTTGTGCAACTCGCGCATCGGGGTGAGGGCGGCATCGCGCACATTGAGCCGCTCCTTGACGAGATTGCCCAACTCCAGAAGGCGCATGCCCAGGCGGTAATTTCCGGCTGCGGGTCGGTCCACAAAACGCCCGGTGGCCAAGTCATTGAGGATGCGGTGGGCCGTGGAGGGGTGAAGTCCTGATTTTTCGCTGATCTCCTTGAGGGAGACCGGTTCTTCATGGGTGGCCAGGATTTCCAGCAGGGTAAAGATGCGCTCAATGACCTGAACGGTGGGAGTGGCGGGTGTGGAGCTGTCGGACTTTTTCATATACAGATTTTTCAGCAAATTTTACCTTGTGAAAAAAGCTGCTAACGCTTCAGTCTCGGGGTTTGTCGTTTGTGGGGACGGGCTTGCCGGCTTGAAGCTGGTCCGGGACGCTGTCCGAAGGTCGCCACTGACCGTCGATCAAGATTTCATTGGGACTGAATTTGCGCTTGTAGTTCATTTTCGGGCTCTCGGCGATCCAGTAGCCCAGATAGACATAAGGCAGTTTGAGCTGACGGGCCTGCTCGATTTGCCACAACACGCCGTAGGTGCCGTAGCTGGAGCGGGTTTCAGGCTCGTAAAAGGTATAGACCGCTGAAATGCCGTCTTCCAGCACGTCCAGGATGGAGACCATTCTGAGCGCGCCAGCCTCGCCATTGGGCAGGCTTTCCCGGAACTCCACCAGGCGCGAGTTGACCCGGCTTTGCAGCAGGAACTGGGTGTACTGGTCAATGCTGTCGTGGTCCATGCCGCCGCCGGCATGGCGGCTGTTCTGGTAGCGCAGGTAGAGCTGGTAGTGCTCGGGCATGAAGCACAGTTTCAAAATGCGCACCTGCAAATCCTGGTGCTGCCTGAAAGCCCGGTGCTGGCTGCGGTCGGCCTTGAATTGCTGAACCGGCACGCGCAGCGGCACACAGGCCTGGCAACCTTCGCAGTAAGGCCGGTAGGTGAACATGCCGCTGCGCCGGAAGCCCTGGGTGACGAGTTCCGAGTAAGCGTCGTTGTGGATCAGGTGGCTGGGCGTGGCCACCTGCGAGCGCGCCTGCCTGCCCGGCAGGTAGCTGCAAGGGTAGGGCGCCGTGGCATAAAACTGCAGGCTGTGCAGGGGCAGGTCTTTGAGGTGCGTCACGGAGGTAAAGGCGTTTCGGTTGCCAAAATCTGATTCCAGTATACGGTTTCGAACTCCCAGCGTGGCGCAGCCTTACCCACGTTGTGACTGAGGTGAAGCGCGAAATCGGCGCGGCTGATTTCTGCCGCGCCCAGCGAGGCCAGGTGGTCGGTGTTTTGCTGGCAATCAATCATGCGCATGTCGTGGGCACGGCAAAAGGCCACCAGGGCCGCCAGGGCAATCTTGGACGCATCGCTCTGGTGGGCGAACATCGATTCGCCGAACACCATCCTCCCCAGGTTCACGCAGTACAGCCCGCCAGCGAGTGTCCCGTCGATCCAGGTTTCCACGCTGTGGGCGTGTCCGGCCTGATGCAATTCGCAATAGGCCTGCACCATGTCCGGAACAATCCAGGTGCCCCTCTGGCCTGCACGCGGCTTGGTGGCGCAAGCGGTAATGACGGCTTCAAAAGCACTGTCAAACCGGATGTCGCAGCCCGGCGTCTGGCGGAACTGCGTCAGGCGCTTGCGCAGCGAACGGTGCAGCCTGAACTGGCCGGTTTGCAGCACCATGCGCGGGTCCGGGCTCCACCACAGCACCGGCTGGCCCAGGCTGAACCAGGGAAAAATTCCTTGTGAATAAGCTTTGTGCAAGGTCGGCACATCCAGCGTGTCACCAGCGGCCAGCAGGCCGGGAACCGGGTCCGTCTCGCGCCAGGCGTTCGCCAGCGGGGGGAAAGCCTGCCCGGAAACCAGCCAGGGTAGCGGGTGCGCCTGCGTTGTCGATGGGCGCTCAGTCAGTGCCATGGCGGCTCCAGCAGTGGCGTGACCCTGGGCTGGCAAAGCGCCGCTTGCGCCAGCAGCGCTGCCCCACAGACGGTACTGCCCCTTTCATTGGATGCCAACTTTCATTTGGTGCCAAAAATGCGGTCACCGGCGTCCCCCAGGCCGGGCAGGATATAGCCGTGCTCGTTGAGCTGGCGGTCAATGGCGGCGGTGTAGATCGGGACATCCGGATGGGCTTGCTGCAGCGCGGCCAGCCCTTCCGGGCAGGCCAGCAGGCACACGAACTTGATCGAGCGGGGCTGGAGCTTTTTCAGCCGCTCCACGGCGGCGATGGCCGAGTTGCCGGTGGCCAGCATCGGGTCCACGAGCACGATGTCGCGCTCGTGCATCTCTTGCGGCATCTTGAAGTAATACTCGACCGGTTCGAGCGTTTGCGGGTCGCGGTACAGGCCGATATGGCCGACGCGCGCGCTGGGCACGACGCTGAGCATGCCCTCCAGAATGCCGTTGCCCGCTCGCAGGATGGAAACAAACACCAGCTTCTTGCCGTCAATGGTTTTACCGGTCATCACTTCCAGCGGTGTTTGCACCTCAACGTCCTGCAGCGGCATGTCGCGGGTGACCTCATAGGCCATCAGGCTGCTCAGCTCATTGAGCAGGGTGCGAAAGGTGTTGGTGGAAGCATCCTTGCGGCGCATCAGGGTCAGCTTGTGCTGTACCAGCGGGTGGTCGATCAGGTGGACATGGCTCATGAATCAGCTTTCCTGTTGTGGTGAAGCGGGGTGTTCAACGCTTTCTGCCGCCAAAGAGGCTGCCCAGCACCCCGCGGATGATTTCGCGCCCGACGGCCGAGCCCATGGTGCGCACGGTCGATTTGGCCATGCTTTGCGCCAAGCCGTCATGCCTGGCGCCGCGCGGGCCGGTGCGCCCAAACAGCACATCGTTCAGGCCGCCCAGGATGCCACCCGACGAGGACTCACCCGCCGCGCCGCCGTTGGGCGCCTGAGCGGCATCCGTGGCCCCGGCCTCGGCGCGGCCCTGCAGCATTTCATAGGCCGATTCGCGGTTGACGGCTTTTTCATAGACACCGGCAACCAGCGAGTTCTGCAGCAGCGCTTGGCGCTGCGGCGGCGTGATCGGGCCGAGCTGGCTGCCGGGCGGCAGCACATAAGCCCGCTCGGTGACGCTCGGGCGGCCCTTGGCATCAAGAAAGCTCAGCAGCGCTTCGCCCACGGCCAGTTCGGTGATGGCGGTTTCAATGTCCAGGCCGGGCTTTTGGCGCATGGTCTGGGCGGTCGCCTTGACGGCTTTCTGGTCGCGCGGCGTGTAGGCGCGCAGGGCATGCTGCACCCGGTTGCCCAGCTGCGCGAGCACCGAGTCGGGAATGTCCAGCGGGTTCTGCGTCACAAAATACACGCCCACGCCCTTGGAGCGCACCAGCCGCACTACCAATTCGATGCGCTCGATCAGCGCCTTGGGCGCATCGGTGAAGAGCAGATGGGCCTCATCAAAGAAGAAGACCAGCTTGGGTTTTTCGGGGTCGCCGATTTCGGGCAACTGCTCGAACAGCTCGGACAGCATCCACAGCAAAAAAGTGGCATACATGCGCGGTGAGTGCATCAGCTTGTCGGCTGCCAGGATGTTGACCACGCCATGCCCGGCGCTGTCGGTCTGCATGAAGTCGCTGATGTTGAGCATGGGCTCGCCGAAGAACTGTCCGCCGCCCTGGCTTTCGATCTGCATCAGGCCGCGCTGGATGGCGCCCACGCTAGCGGCGCTGACGTTGCCGTACTTGGTAGTGAACTCGCTGGCGTTGTCGCCCACGTACTGCAGCATGGCGCGCAAATCGGGCAGGTCCAGCAGCAGCATGCGGTTGTCATCGGCAATCCTGAAGACCAGGTTGAGCACGCCGGCCTGGGTTTCATTGAGGTTGAGCATGCGCCCGAGCAGCAGCGGCCCCATGTCGGAGATGGTGGCGCGCACCGGATGACCCTGCTCGCCGAACACGTCCCACAGCGTGACCGGGCAGGCCAGGGGCTCGGGCGCGTCGAGGCCGCGCTCTTTCAGGATGGCCGCCATCTTTTCGCCCAGGCTGCCGGCCTGGCTGATGCCGGTCAGGTCGCCCTTGACGTCGGCCATGAAGACCGGCACGCCGATGCGTGAAAAATTCTCCGCCAGGGTCTGCAGCGTCACCGTTTTGCCGGTGCCGGTGGCGCCCGTGATCAGCCCATGGCGGTTGGCCAGGGCCGGCAGCAACTCGCATCGGATGGATGAATTCTTGGCAATGAGGAGGGGCTCGGCCATGGTGAGGATGGTCCTGATGAAACTTGCGTTACGCAAGACTAGCGAAAAGTAAAATGCAGCGTGTAGATTAAATCAAGACAAAAGGATTTTCCGTGGCTGGTCATAGTAAATGGGCGAATATTCAGCACCGCAAGGGGCGCCAGGACGACAAACGCGGCAAGATCTGGACGCGGGTGATCCGCGAGATCATGGTGGCCGCGCGCTTGGGCGGCGGCGACCTGGACACCAATCCGCGCCTGCGCCTGGCGGTTGAAAAGGCCAAGGCGGCCAACATGCCGGCCGATACCGTCAAGCGCAACATCGACAAGGCCACCGGCAACCTCGAAGGCGTGCATTACGAGGAGGTGCGCTACGAAGGCTACGGCATCGGCGGCGCGGCCATCCTGGTGGACTGCATGACCGACAACAAGGTGCGCACCGTGGCCGAGGTGCGCCACGCGTTTTCCAAGCACGGCGGCAACATGGGCACCGAGGGTTCGGTGGTGTTTCAGTTCAAGCACTGCGGCCAGATGATCTTTGCGCCCGGAACGAGCGAAGACAAGGTGATGGAAGTGGCTTTAGAGGCCGGCGCCGACGACGTGATCACCCATGACGACGGCGCCATCGAAGTGCTCACGCCTTACACCGAGCTGGAAGCCGTCAAGAACGCCCTGGAAGCGGCGGGCCTCACGCCCGAACTGGCCGAAGTCACGATGCGCGCCGACAACACCATCGAGCTGACGGGCGAAGACGCCCAAAAAATGCAAAAGCTGCTCGACATCCTGGAAGACCTGGATGACACGCAAGAGGTTTATCACAACGCCGCTTTGTCCGAATAAAGCGCTTTGAAAGAGTCAACATGAAAGTTTTAGTAGTAGGCGGCGGTGGCCGTGAACATGCCCTGGCCTGGAAACTGGCCCAGTCGCCCAAGCTGCAGGCCGTCTATGTCGCGCCGGGCAACGGCGGCACCGCGCTGGACGCGCGGCTGGTGAACATCGCGATCACCGATGTTCAGGCGCTGCGCGAATGGGCTGTGGCTGAAAAAATAGCGCTGACCGTCGTGGGGCCGGAGCAGCCGCTGGCCGCCGGCATCGTCGATGAATTCCGCGCGCATGGCCTGCGGGTGTTTGGCCCGACCAAGGCGGCCGCGCAGCTGGAAAGCTCCAAGGCCTTTTCAAAAGCCTTCATGAAGCGCCATCACATTCCGACGGCGGAGTATGAAACCTTCACCGATGTGGCGGCGGCGCACGCCTATATCGACACCAAAGGCGCGCCCATCGTCGTCAAGGCCGACGGCCTGGCCGCCGGCAAGGGCGTCGTCGTGGCGATGACGCTGGCCGAGGCGCATGAAGCGGTGGACTTCATGCTCGCGCCCGACGCCAGCAACCCGCTGGGCGTGACGCACAACGCAGGCGGCGCGCGCGTGGTGATCGAGGAATTCCTGCAAGGCGAGGAAGCCAGTTTTATTGTGATGTGCGACGGCAAGAACGTCGCGGCCCTGGCCACCAGCCAGGACCACAAGCGCCTGCTCGACGGCGACGAGGGGCCCAACACCGGCGGCATGGGCGCGTATTCGCCCGCGCCCGTGGTCACGCCCGAGGTGCATGCGCGGGCGATGCGCGAGATCATCCTGCCCACCATCAAGGGCATGGAAAAGGACGGCATTCCCTTCACCGGTTTTTTATATGCCGGCCTGATGATCGACGCGCAGGGCAAACCCAAAACGCTGGAGTTCAACTGCCGCATGGGCGACCCGGAGACTCAACCCATCATGATGCGATTAAAAACCGATCTGTTCGATGTGATGATGGCCGCCACCTCCGGCACGCTCGACCAGATTGAACTGGAATGGGACCGCCGGCCCGCCCTGGGCGTGGTGATGGCCGCGCACGGCTATCCGCTGCAGCCGCGCAAGGGCGACGCCATTCACGGCCTGCCCCAGCCGCAGGAAGACGCCATGGTGTTTCACGCCGGCACCCAAAGGAAGGATGGCGCCACGCTGACTTCGGGCGGGCGCGTGCTGTGCGTCACGGCCCTGGGCGACACGGTGAAACAAGCCCAGCACCGCGCTTATGAAGTGCTCGCAGGCATCGGTTTTGACGGCGCGCAGTGCCGCCGGGACATTGGCTACCGCGCCATCAAAGCCTGATGAGCGCCATGGACAGCCTCGATAAGCCACTCGATATTGCCAATGTCCGCAGCTTTCTGCTCGGGCTGCAGGCGCGCATCATGGACGCGGTGGCCGCGCTGGACGGCGGCACGCTCGTCACCGACCCGTGGGAAAAAGAGCCGGGCGAGCGCCTGCAAGGCAAGGGCATCACCAAAATCCTGGAGCAGGGCCAGCTCTTCGAGCGCGCCGGCTGCGGTTTTTCCCATGTGCGCGGCCCGCAGCTGCCGCCCTCGGCCACCCAGCACCGGCCCGAGCTGGCCGGCGCGCCTTTTGAAGCCATGGGCGTGTCGCTGGTGTTTCACCCGCGTAATCCCTATGTGCCCACGGTCCACATGAATGTGCGCATGCTGGCCGCCACGCCCGTGGGCGGTGCTGAGCCGGTGTGCTGGTTCGGCGGCGGCATGGATTTGACACCCTACTACGGCTTTGAAGAAGACGCGGTGCATTTTCACCAGACCTGCAAGGACGCGCTGGCGCCTTTTGGCGAGGACAAATACCCGCGTTTTAAACAGTGGTGCGACGAGTATTTCTACCTGAAGCACCGCCAGGAGCAGCGCGGCATCGGCGGCATTTTCTTTGACGACTTCCAGGAGCTCGGCCTGAGCCAGAGTTGCGCCCTGATGCAAAGCGTGGGCGATGTCTTCCTCAATGCGTATCTGCCGATTGTCGAGCGTCGCAAGAACACGCCCTACGGTGAGCGCGAGCGCGAGTTCCAGCTCTACCGGCGCGGACGCTATGTCGAATTCAACCTGGTGTGGGACCGGGGAACGCACTTTGGCCTGCAGTCGGGCGGGCGCACCGAGTCGATCCTGCTGTCGATGCCGCCACTGGCGAGCTGGTCTTACCAGCGCCCGGTGGAGGCCGGCTCGCACGAAGAGCGTCTTTACAAAGAGTTTCTGCCCAGGCGGGACTGGGTTTGAGCGCTGAGTCTGCACGCGCAACCCAGCGCATCGGCGTGTTTGGCGGCGCGTTCGATCCACCGCATAACGCGCATCTGGCGCTGGCCCGGGCCGCGCTGGCGCAATTCGATCTGGACGCGCTGCACATCATTCCGACCGGCCAGGCCTGGCACAAGGCGAGAAGCTTGAGCGCGCCCGGGCATCGCCTGGCCATGGCCCGGCTGGCTTTTGACGATGTGCCTGGCGTTGTCGTGGATGAGCGGGAACTGCAGCGCACCGGCCCGACCTTCACCATCGACACGCTGCAGGCCTTGCAAAGCGAAAATCCACACGCCCAGCTCTACCTTTTCATTGGAGCGGACCAGTTTGCCGCGTTCAGGCAATGGCACCGATGGCGGGAGATTCTCGAACTTGCTATAATTTGTATAGCTGATCGTGCGCAATCCACTCTGGCGCAAACTCAATTTGATGCCTACGCGCCATATCATCAGCGCTTTTTCACGCTCCAACTGCCCTTGATGCCGGTCAGCGCCACCCAGATTCGTCAGTTGACGGCATCGGGTTCTGCCACCGCCGAGGAAATCGCCCAACTGGTCCCCGAACCGGTTGCGCGTTATATTTCAGATCACCAGTTGTACCGGCCCCGTTAATTTTTACCCTCTTGAAGCAAAGCACTGCATGACCTCCACCACTGTCAAAACCCCCGGCCCCGAAGGCAAAAAAGATGTCCAGAAACTGCAGCGCGCCATCATCGACGGGCTGGAGGACGTCAAGGCGCAGGACATCCAGGTGTTTGACACGGAGCACATCACGTCGCTGTTCGAGAGAGTGATCGTCGCCTCCGGCACGTCCAACCGCCAGACCAAGGCACTGGCTGCCAGCGTGCGCGATGCAGTGCGCGATGCCGGTTTTACCAAGCCGCGTATCGAGGGCGAGGAAAACGGCGAATGGATCATTGTCGATTGCGGCGCCGCTGTGGCGCACATCATGCAGCCGACGATTCGCCAGTACTACAACCTCGAAGAGCTGTGGGGCGACAAGCCCATCAAGCTCAAGCTGGGCGCGCCCGCACCGCTGGTCAAAGCGTCCAAGCCCGAGCCCAAGGCCGAAGCCAAGCCGGTTAAATCACGCGCCGGCGCCAAGTCCAAGCCTGCGGTCAAGTCATCGAAAGCGGCGCAAGACGCGGACGGCCAAGCCAAACCCGCTGTCAAGAAAGAAGCCCGAACCGATGACGGCACCTATGCCGGCCGGGTCGGCAAGACCCACGACTGGACCGCCGAGCGCAACGCCACCGAGCTGGCCGAAGAGCCGGCGCCGGTGCGGGCCAAACCCGTCCGGGCCAGCAGAGTCGCTGCTAAAACGGTCAAGACGGTAGAAGCCAAGCCGGCCGTCACCAAGGCAGCTGTTACCAAGACAGCCGCCACTAGCAAGCCGGTAGCCGCCAAAACGGCCGCCGCCAAGCCGGCAACCGCCCGGACCGCTACGGTCAAAACGGCCGCTGTCAAAACGGTAGCGCCCAAGGCAGCCGCTAAAAAAGCGCCTGCCAAGACGCCCGTCGTGGTGATTCCAGACACGAAAAAAGTCACTGCCCGCAAAACCGCCGTGAAGACGGCGATTAAAGCGGCTGCGGTGAAGAAGGCTGCTGTGAAAAAGCCGGTCGCCAAGAAAACCGCGCCCCGCAGCGAATGAGGCTGAGCATCGTCGCCGTCGGCCAGAAAGTGCCCGACTGGGCGCAGACGGCTTACGATGACTACGCCAAACGCTTTCCGCCGGAGTTGAAGGTGGAACTCAAGGCGGTCAAAACCGAGCCGCGCGCCTCCAAGACCCTGGAAACTCTGCTGGCCGCCGAGCGCATGCGCATCGAGGGCGCTATCAGCCGGGGCTGCCGCATCGTGGCGCTCGATGAGCGTGGCACGGCCGTCACCACGGTGGCACTGGCCGAGCGGCTCAAGGCCTGGCAGCTCTCGGGCGACGATGTGGCCATCGTGATCGGCGGACCGGACGGGCTGGACCCCGGTTTCAAGCAGGCCGCCCATGAGCGCCTGCGCCTGTCGGACCTGACCCTGCCGCATGCCATGGTGCGGGTGCTGCTGATCGAGCAGCTTTACCGCGCCTGGAGCATCACCATCAACCATCCCTATCACCGCGAATAGCGTCTTGCCGGGCGGACTTGTTCGGCGGGGGATTTTCTTGTCCAGTGGCTCGTCACCAGCCAGTTGTCGATAAAACCCCCTTGCAAGGTAGACAAAGTCAGTGCTGCGTCAAGCGCAAAGTGTCGGTAGGCCCGTCTACGGAGGGAACCGGCTTTAAACGCATGACACGACACTAGACGTAGAACGCGACATCAGGCGCATTTCAGGGCACTTTCAAACATGGTCAATTTTGTTTATTTAGCCTCCCAAAGCCCGAGGCGGCGCCAGTTGCTGGAGCAACTCGGTGTGCGTTATGAATTGCTGCTGCCCGACAGCAGCGAGGACGCCGAAGCACTCGAAGCGGTGCTGAAAAACGAAGCACCGGCTGCCTACGTCAAGCGGGTAACCGGCCTCAAGCTCGATGCCGCCGTGGCGCGCTGGCAGCAGCGCAAGCTGCCGCCCGCGCCCATCCTCTGCTCGGACACCACCGTGGCCAAAGGCCGCACGATCTACGGCAAGCCGGACGATGCGAGCGATGCCGCGCGCATGCTGGCCGAGCTCTCGGGCGGCACGCACCGGGTGCTCACCGCCGTGGCGGTGCAGCAGGGCGCGCAGCGGTTTGACGCGCTCAGCGCCTCGCAGGTGACTTTCGAAGCCCTGACACCCACCCAGATCGCCGCCTATGTGGCCACCGGCGAGCCCATGGGCAAGGCCGGCGCCTATGCCATCCAGGGCCGGGTCGCCATGCATATCACTCGCGTCAACGGCAGCTACAGTGGCATCATGGGGCTTCCTTTGTGGGAAACGGCTTCGCTGTTGCAGGCCGCCGGCCTCACAATCTAGCCTTTCACTTTTTCTAAAAACAATGCAGCAAGACATCCTGATCAATTGGTCGCCGCAGGAGACCCGGGTGGCCGTGGTCGAGCACGGTGCGGTGCAGGAACTGCAGGTCGAGCGCACCCTGGAGCGCGGCCTGGTGGGCAATGTGTACCTGGGCAAGGTGGTGCGGGTGCTGCCGGGCATGCAGTCGGCCTTCATCGACATCGGCCTGGACCGGGCGGCTTTCCTGCATGTGGCCGACCTGATGAGCAGCATTGCCAGCCGGCATGCGGAACCTGAGGTGCAGGCTCCCGGCGCAGCGGCTGCGCCAGCGGTGACAGCGCTCCAGCCGATTGAAAAGCAATTGTTCGAAGGCCAGGCGCTGATGGTGCAGGTGCTCAAGGACCCGATGGGCACCAAGGGCGCGCGCCTCACGGCGCAGATCAGCATTGCCGGGCGGTTGCTGGTGTTTTTGCCGCAAGACAACCATATTGGCGTGTCGCAGAAGATTCCCCCTCGCCAGCGTGAAGACCTGCGCCAGCGCGTGCAGGCGCTGGCCGGCGACATGGGCGGTTTTATTTTGCGCACCAACGGCGAAGACGCGACAGACGCCGAACTGGCCGAGGACATCGCCTACCTGCGCAAGACCTGGACGCGCATCAAGGAAGCCTCGCTGCGCCTGCCGGCCGCCTCCGTGCTGCACCAGGATTTGAATTTGCTCCAGCGCGTGCTGCGCGACATGGTGGTGGAGAGTACCCAGACCATCCGCATCGACTCGCGCGAGCAGTTTGAAAAACTGAAAACTTTTGCCGCCGAGTTCATGCCGGCCACGCTGCCCAAGCTCCAGCTCTACAGCGGCGAGCGGCCGATTTTCGACCTCTTCAATGTGGATCAGGAAATCGCCAAGGCGCTGGGCCGGCGGGTGGAGTTGAAATCGGGCGGTTATCTGATCATCGACCAGACCGAAGCGCTGACGACGGTGGATGTGAACACCGGCGGTTTTGTCGGCGCGCGCAACTTTGACGACACCATTTTCAAGACCAACCTGGAAGCAGCCCAGGCAATTGCCCGCCAGCTGCGCCTGCGCAACCTGGGCGGCATCGTGATCGTCGATTTCATCGACATGGTCCGCGAAAACCACCGTGATGCGGTGCTGGCGGAATTCAAAAAACAGCTGGCCAGGGACCGCATCAAGACGGCGGTCAACGGCTTTTCGGCCCTGGGTCTTTTGGAGATGACGCGCAAGCGCACCCGCGAGTCGCTGGCGCACCAGTTGTGTGAGCCGTGCAGCGCCTGCATGGGCAAGGGCATCGTCAAGACCGCGCGCAGCGTCACCTACGACATCCTGCGCGAGATTTTGCGCGAGGCGCGGCAGTTCAATCCACGCGAGTTTCGCGTAGTCGCGTCTCCCAAGGTGATCGAGTTGTTCCTCGACGAGGAAAGCCAGCACCTGGCCAGCCTGAGCGATTTCATCGGCAAGCCCATTTCTCTGCAGGCCGAAGCGGTCATGGCGCAGGAGCAGTACGACATCGTTCTGCTGTAGTTTGAATTCAGGAAGTTTTCAGCGCATGTCCAAGCATTGCACGGCCAACCTCAAGCCAATTCCGATTCTGGTCTACCACCAGATTGCCGCCGCGCCGCCCAAGGGCAGTCCGTTTCGCAGCCTGTATGTCGCGCCAGAGGCTTTTGCGCGCCAGATGGCCTGGCTCAAGCGGCTGGGTTACACAGGCCTGTCGATGAGTGGTTTGCAGCCCTTTTTGCAAGGCGAGAAGACCGGCAAGGTGGTCGGCATCACGTTTGACGACGGCTACCGCAACAACCTCGTCCATGCCTTGCCGGCGCTGCAGCGCCAGGGTTTTTCCTCCACCTGCTACGCCGTGAGCGGCCTGCTCGGTCAGACCAATGTCTGGGATGCGCCTTTGGGCATCGCCCAGACGCCTTTGATGACGGAGACGGAACTGCGCCAATGGGTGGCGGGCGGACAGGAAATTGGCTCGCACACGCGCCGCCATGTCGATTTGACCGCGACTGAGCCTGCTGCCGGCCGCCTGGAGATGGCGCTGGGCAAGAGCGAACTGGAATCGGCCGTGTGCCAGGCGGTGACGCATTTTTGCTATCCCTATGGCCGCTATGCGCCCGCGCATGCGGCCATGGCGGCTGAGCTGGGCTTTGCCACGGCCACCACCACCCAGCGCAGCCGCTGCCATGGGCGCACGGCCATGCTGGAGTTGCCGCGCGTGCCGGTGCTGCGCTCGACCAGCCTGCCGGTGTTCTGGCTCAAGGTCGCCACCGGCTATGAGGACCGCCGCAAGCAATGAACCGGCCTGTTGCCAGCTCCGCCCCTGCGACTCCGAGCTCTCCGAAACTGCGCATCGCCGTTTTCAACCGGAATTTCTCGCCCACGGGTGGCGGCGCCGAGCGCTATTCAATTGCGCTGGTGGAGCAACTCGCGGCGCGGCATGACATTCACGTCTTTGCGCAAGAAATCGGCCACGAATGGCCGGGGGTGACTTACCACCGGGTTTCCATGCCGCTACCTAAACCGCGCTGGGTCAATCAACTGTGGTTTGCCACGGCCGCCTGGTGGGCCACGCGGCGCGGTTTTGACATCGTGCATTCCCATGAGAACACATGGCATGGCAATGTCCAGACGGTTCACGTCCTGCCGGTCAAACACAACCTGTTCAATGGCCGAGGCGGCTGGCGCCATGCCTTGCGCTGCCTGAGCGTGGCGACGAGTCCGCGCCTGCTGACCTACCTGGGGCTGGAGCGCCTGCGTTATGCTGCCCGCCCCGGTCGTCAGCTGGTGGTCACGTCGGACAGCCTCCAGGGCATCATGGCAGGCAGTTACCCGGACTGCGCAGCGATGCTCTCGGTGATCACCCCTGGCATCACGCTGCCGTCATGGCCCATCACGCCGCTGCAAAAAAGCCAAGCCAGAGCCGCTCTAGGCTTGCCGGCGGCGGGGCGCTGCCTGCTGTTTGTCGGCAACGATTACCGTAAGAAAGGGCTTGCGGCTGTGCTGGAGGCGCTGGCGGCGTTGCCTGCCGATGTGGTCCTGGCCGTGGTGGGCAATACGGCGGCGATGGCTGGATTCAAGGATCAGCTCGCCCGCCTGAAGCTGGCGCAGCGGGTTTTTTTCCTCGGCTCGCTGCAGGACGTTGGCCCGGCTTATAGGGCAGCCGATGCCCTGGTTCACCCGACGCTGGAAGACACCTTTGCCATGGTGGTGCTCGAAGCCATGGCCCATGGCCTGCCGGTGATCGTCAGCGCAGCGCGCTACTGCGGTATTTCAGGGTTGCTGCAGCACGGCGTCAATGCCATGGTGCTGGACGACCCGCGTGATGGCACGCACTTGAGTCAGGTCCTGGCGCAGGTGCTGGGCCAGCCCGCGCTTGCGGCCCGGCTGTGTCAGGGAGCCATGAACTTTACCCAGGATTACCAGTGGCATGAGATCGCGCTGAAGCAGGAGGCGCTGTACTTTGCAAGCGTTGCGGCCGGGCGGTCGGGCGGCCGGGCTGCCGGGCAGGCGGTCGGGCTGTCATCGGGGCCGAGCGTTTCTGGCGAGTCCTGAAAGGCTTGCAGCTCAAGTCCAGACCGGTCAGCCCGAATGAAACCCGAGGCGGTAAAGATGGGCGTAAGCGCCATTTCTTGCCAGCAGTTCCCTGTGGCTGCCCATTTCCACCACCCGGCCGGCATCCATCATGATGATGCGGTCGGCATGCTGGATGGTGGACAGGCGGTGCGCGATAATCAGCGAGGTGCGCCCCGCCGCGAGTTGGCGGATGGCCTCCTGCACCGCCAGTTCGGACTCGGTGTCCAGGGCGGAGGTGGCCTCGTCTAGTACCAGAATCGGCGCGTCCTTGTACAGCGCGCGGGCAATCGCCAGGCGCTGGCGCTGCCCGCCCGACAGTTGCATCGCGTTATGCCCGAGCAGGGTGTCCAGACCTTGCGGCAGCTCGGCCAGCAGCGCTTGCAGGTGGGCTGCCATGAGGCATTGCCGGACCCGCTCCCGATCCACCGGCTGGCCCAGGGCTACGTTTTCGGCCATGGTGCTGTTGAGCATCACCACATGCTGGCTGACAAAAGCAAACTGCGCGCGCAGGCTGTCCAGGCGCCAGTCGCGGATGTCCTGACCATCGAGCGTGATGCGCCCGGCGCTCGCTTCGATGAATCGGGGCAGCAGGTTGACCAGGGTGGTCTTGCCCGAACCGGAAGCGCCCACCAGGGCCACGGTTTCGCCCGCCCGGATCGATAAATTGAAATCCCTCAGCGCCGGCGCGGCGTCGGCCTTGTAGGCGACGGTGACATTGGAAAATTCAATGTCGCCCTGCGCCCTGGGTTTGGCAAAAGAGCCACCGATCTCGTCTGGCGTCAGGTCCACCAAGGCCAGGCCGCGCTCCATGGCCGCCAGCCCGCGCGTGATGGGGGTGGTCGCATCCGACAGGCTCTTGATCGGCGCAATGAGCAGCAGCATGGCCGTGACAAAGGCCACGAAGCCGCCCACGGTGGTGGTGCTTTGCGCGCTTTGCACGATGGCAATGGAAATCACGGCCGACAGCGCCACGGCCGCGAGAATCTGCGTGATGGCGCTCATGCCGGCATGGGCGGCGGTCGATTTCATCGAGAGCCGGCGCAGGGAGTGGCTCAGGATGTCGAACCGCCCGGACTGGCTGGCCTGGGCGCCGTGCAGGCGCACGTCGCGGTGGGCCATGACGTTTTCCTCGACCACATAGGCCAGGTTGTCGGTGGCGCTCTGGCTTTCCTTAGTCAGCCGGTAGATGCGTTTGGACAGCACCTGGATCACCACGGCCACCGCCGGAAACAAAAAGGCCACGATCAGCGTGAGCTTCCAGTTCAGGTACACCAAGTAGCCGATCAGCGCCAGCAGCGTCAGCGCATCGCGCGCCAGCCGCAGGACGGCGTTGATCAGCATGGACGAGCCATTGAAGACTTCATAGACCACCGTGTTGGCAATGGCGCTGGAACTCTGGTCGGAAAACAGCGTCAGCCGGGCCGTCAGGAGCTTGCCGAACATGGCCTTGCGCAGTTCGAGCAAGCCCTCATTGGTGACCTTGGCCAGTGCAAACTGCGCCAGAAAGCCGGCCAGCCCGCGGATGGTGAAGAGCGCCATCAGCGTGACCGGCACCAGCCAGAGCTCAAAGGTGTCTTTCTGAAAGCCTTTGTCCAGCAGGGGCTGGAGCAGGGCCGGAATGAAAGGCTCGGTGGCCGAGGCGACGATGGTCGCGCCCACCGCCAGGGCCCAGCCGGCGCGCGAGCCGCTGAAATACGGCCAGACTCGACGCATCCTGCGCCAGAGGGTCAATTTGGGAGGCGAACTGCTGGCGTCTTTTTTGGCGGAATGCGTCACGTGGCTGGCTCGCGTTGGGAATGGATGGCGCGGCCCGTTGTGTTACCGGCCAGGCCCGAAGCCAGCAGCAGGCCCAGCAGGACGCAGAAAAAATCACCAATCTGCGCGTCATAAAGGGAGGCGTTGAACAGGCAGGCCACGGCCAGGGCCAGCAGCACCGATTGCGCTGCCCGCGCATAGGGCGGTTCCATTTTCAGCGTGTCCCGCAGCACTGCCAGCAGCAGGCCGAGAAAAAGCAGAATGCCCGGAATGCCGAGCTGAACACCCCACAGCAGGTATTCCTGGTGCGGGTTCGCATGGCCATCAGTGGTCTGGTAGGCCGCATTGTGTTCGCGCTGGAGCCGGTGGTATTCGGTGCCCCAGCTGCCCACGCCCGAGCCTGCCAGCGGATTCTGGCTGATAACTTGCACCGCCCTGTGCCAGAAATGAAGCCGGATGCCCGAGGAACTGACCGGTTCTTGATCACTGGAATAGAACTGCACTTCGCTGCCCACCAGGCTCAGCCTTTCGCGCACCTTGGTTGAGCTGGCATATAGGCCGAGCGCCAGCACGAAGGGCAGCACCAGCACGGCGGCGCGGTAGCTTCTAGGCAACTCCCACATGATGGCGAGGGAGAGCAGGGCGATGGCCACGACGTGGCCGCTACGCCCGTTCAAGATAAAAAAAACATTGCCCAGCGCCAACAGCGCCACAAGTACTGCCAGATGCGGCCCGAATCGTCCGGGAACGAGGAAACGCAAATGCCAGCACAGGGCCGCAAAAACGGCGCCGATGATGCCCTGGTCAAGGTAGCTGGAAAACACCGCATAGTATGTCAATGCCATGCGCGAAGTCGCCCAGGGAACCGGCAGCTGCATGAACAGCATCCATGAGCTGAGCAGCAGGAATAACTGCGCCAGCCCGAAAGCGCCCAGCGCATACATCGCCTCGCGCCTGTCACGGATGAGCAGCAGCATCAGGACAATGACGATCAGCTTGCCATACTTGGTCACAGCGCCCAGCGCATCGGCCAAGGGCGCTGCCGTCCACAGCAGGCTCAGTCCAAATGCGGCCAAGGCAGTCAGCACGGCAACCGGCGTGAAAGTTCCTGCCAGAGGGCTGGCCTTGCCGGCGGGGCGCCGTACAAGGAGCAGCATGGCCAGGCCGCATATGACCAGCAGCAGCTTGGCCAGACTGATGATGGCCATGGACAGGCCCACGGAAGCGGCCGCCATGCAAACGATGACAAGCCGGAGATTGATTCTGGTTTTTAGCAAAGTGGGGCGAGGCGCGAGGAGTGGTTGGCCCGCATTATCGGCGATTGCAAAGGGTGGCCAGACGCTCCAACCCAGGGCAAAGGCTCTGCTATGCTGTCAACGCTTCTGGCAGGGGAACGTGAAAAATCCCCTGGCTTCACACCGTTCAAAAGGCATTCGTTGGCAAGCTTGTCCGTCATCATCATCACCCACAATGAGGCTCACAACATCGAAGCGTGCCTGCGCTCGGTGGCGTTTGCCGATGAAGTCGTGGTGCTGGACTCGGGCAGCACCGATGACACGCTGCAACTGGCCCGTGCCATGGGCGCCAGCGTCAGCACCAGCCCTGACTGGCCAGGCTTTGGCGCCCAGAAAAACCGTGCCCTGGATGCCGCGTCCTGTGAATGGGTGTTCTCCATCGATGCAGACGAGCGCGTCACGCCCGAACTGGCCCAGGAAATCCAGCGCCAACTCTCGCAGATACCTTCTGAGAGTCGGCCACCGGCTTTGGAAATCCCCCGCCTGACCCAGTTTTGCGGTGTCTGGATTCGCCATTGCGGCTGGACGCCGGACTATGTGCTCAGGGTGTTCAAGCGCGGCGAGGCGCGGTTCAGCGATGATCTGGTGCATGAAAAACTTCAGCTACTTCACCCGGATACCCCTGTGGTGCGTTTGAAAAACCCGTTGCTGCACTACAGCTATCCCACGCCTGAACACTATTGGCGCAAGCTTCAGCGCTACAGTCAGGACTGGGCGCGGCAACGCCACGCGCGCGGGCAAAAAACCACCATTGCCCGCGCAGCGCTGTCCGCCATGACGGCCTTCATTCGTAGCTATGTGTTTCAGCGGGGGTTTCTGGACGGTGCCATGGGCTTTGCGGTGTGTACCATGCAAGCCCAGTCAGCCTTCGGCAAATATTTCGAGTTGTATTGTTTAGGTCGCCAAAATGAAAAGTGATTTTTTCCAGGGTGTTTTGCCCAAGCGCCGTGCCGTGCTTAAAAGTCTGGCCGGGGCCGGCTTGCTCGGCAGCTACGCAGGCCATGCCCTGGCCCAGTTCCGGGTAGAAGTCTCCGGTGTCGGCATGACGCAGTTGCCCATTGCCATCGCCACCTTCCAGGGCGAGGCGCAGGCGCCGCAAAAAATAGGCAGCATCGTCAAGGCTGATCTGGAGCGCAGCGGTATGTTTCGCGCCGTGGACACCGCTGGCCTCATGGCCGATGAAAACACCCGGCCCGACCTGGCCAGCTGGCGCCAGAAGGGCGCCGACGCGATGGTCACCGGCAGCGTCTCGCCGATGGCCGATGGCCGATTCGATGTCCGGCTTCGCCTGTGGGATGTCGTGCGGGGCCTGGATCTGGGCGGCCAGAGCTATACCGTCTCGCAGGCCGATTTGCGCCTGTCCGCGCACCGCGTCTCCGACTTCGTGTATGAGAAGCTGACCGGCGAAAAAGGCATTTTTTCAACCCGCATTGCTTACGTGACCAAATCGGGCACGCGCCATACCCTGTGGGTGGCCGATTCGGATGGCGAAGGCGCCCAGTCGGCCCTGGCGAGCCCGGAGCCCATCATCTCGCCGGCCTGGTCGCCCAGTGGGAGTCAGCTGGCCTATGTTTCCTTTGAGTCGCGCAAGCCGGTGATTTACGCGCATGATGTGGCCACTGGAAAGCGGCGTCTGCTGGCCAATTTCCGGGGCTCCAACAGCGCGCCGGCCTGGTCCCCCGACGGCAGGCAACTGGTGGCGACCCTGAGCCGCGATGGCGGCTCGCAGATTTATGCCATTGGCCTGACAGGCGCGGACCCGACAAGATTGACCCAGTCATCGAGTATTGATACCGAGCCGGCTTATTCGCCGGATGGCCGTTTCATTTATTTTGTCAGTGACCGGGGCGGTGCTCCCCAGATTTACCGCATGAGTCCTTCGGGCGGAAATCCTGAGCGGATCACATTCACCGGCAGTTACAACATATCTCCCGCCATCAGCCCTGATGGGCGTTGGCTGGCTTATGTTTCAAGGGTCGGCGGCGCTTTCAAGCTCCACGTCATGGAGCTGGCCACTTCTGCGGTAACCGCCCTGACGGACACCGCAGCCGATGAAAGCCCGAGTTTTGCGCCCAACAGCCGCCTGATTGTGTATGCCACCCAGCAGCAGGGCAGAGAGGCGCTGATGACCACCACGCTCGATGGCAAGATCAAGGCCAGACTATCTGGGGCGGGTGGCGACATCCGTGAGCCCGACTGGGGACCGTTTCAGCGCTAGCCGGGCATCTTGACGTCAAATTTTTGTTTTTAGCAGGGGTTACTCATGAAGCGCTTTCTTACTTCTCTCTTCTCTTCTCTTCTCCTGGCGGCTGCCCTGGCCGCTTGTGGCTCTAGTGTCAAGTTGCAGGATGTGCCTGTGGTGGACCGCTCGGGCAGCGCCGGGCAGGGGGCCAATGCCGCTTCTTCGGGTGCCGGCAGCGGTGTTGCGCCTGTGCAGATTGACAGCGCCGGTGCGTCGGTGGCCGGTCCCGCCAACACGACCCGGATTATTTATTTTGATTTCGACAGTTATGTGGTCAAGCCCGAATTCCAGAGCGTTATCGAGGCCCATTCCAAGTACTTGATGACCAGCAAATCGCGCCGCATGGCCATCGAGGGGCACACGGACGAGCGCGGCGGGCGTGAGTACAACCTGGCGCTGGGCCAAAAACGCGCTGAAGCGGTGCGCCGCGCCATGGGGCTGCTGGGCGTGACGGACTCCCAGGTGGAGGCTGTGAGCTTTGGCAAGGAAAAACCGGCAGCCCAGGGCCTGGATGAAGCGTCGATGGCGAAGAATCGGCGCGCTGAAATCAGCTACCGTTAAGCCGGGATCCAGACCGTGAAAATTTTCAGACTGACCGCAGTGCTTGCGGCTTGCACGCTGGCGCTTCATGCCAATGCCGCCTTGTTTGGCGATGACGAAGCGCGCCGCGCCATCCTCGATTTGCGGCAAAAGGTCGATGCTTCCCAGCAGCGCGCGACAGAGGAGTCGAAAAAGGTCAGCGAAGACAACGCCCAGTTGCGCCGCAGCCTGCTCGATCTGTCCAACCAGATCGAGACACTGCGCAGCGAGATGGCCACCCTGCGCGGCCAAAACGAGCAGTTGACCCGCAGCGTTGCCGAAGTTCAGCGCCACCAGAAAGAGCTGACCCAGGGCGTTGAAGAGCGCTTGCGAAAGGTCGAGCCTGGCAAGGTGACGGTCGATGGCCGGGAGTTCGCGGCTGAACCGGCTGAAACGCAGGAGTATGAAGCGGCTCTGGCCATGCTTCGCAAAGGTGATTTTGTAGCGGCGCAGAGCAGCTTCATGGCTTTCACCAAGCGCTACCCGCAAAGCGGTTACAAATCCTCCGCCTTGTTCTGGCTAGCCAATGCCCAGTACGCTTTGCGGGACTACCGTTCTGCAATTGCCAGTTTTCGCGCACTGGCCGCTGGCGATCCCGATCACCTGCGCGCGCCTGAAGCACTGTTGTCGATGGCCAATTGCCAGGTCGAACTCAAGGATGCCAAGGCGGCGCGCAAAACACTCGAAGACATTGCCCGGATTTACCCGCAATCCGAAACGGCGTCAGTGGCCAAAGAACGCCTCGCCAAGCTCAAGTAGACGCCTGCGCTCACCAGCGCCGGCAACTGGAGCCTTTGCTCCGAAGCCGCGCTACAAATCCCCTAATTCCATGACATTTGAGACCGAGTTGATTCCTGCTGACACTGAGCGCCGTTTCGGCGGGCTTGCACGGCTCTACGGTGCGGCAGGCGCCGCGCGCATCCGTGCCGCCCATATTGTGGTCGTGGGCCTGGGCGGCGTAGGCTCATGGGCTGCGGAGGCTGCTGCGCGCAGCGGCGTGGCCCGACTGACGCTTGTCGATCTGGACCATATTGCCGAATCCAACATCAACCGTCAGGTGCATGCGCTCGGCACTACTCTAGGCCAGGCCAAGGTGCAGGCCATGCGCGAACGCATTGCCCAGATCAATCCCGACTGCCGGGTGGAGTGCATCGAGGAGTTTGTCGATGCCGGGAACTGGGCCGGCATGGTCCCGCTGGGCGATGACTTTGAGCGCGGGCAGTTCGGCGTGATCGATGCCTGTGATCAGGTACGGGCCAAAACCGCCATGGCAGCCTGGGCCATCAGGAACAGGCTGATCTTCATCAGCGTCGGCGCTGCAGGCGGCAAGCGGCTGGCGCACCGTGCCGAGATTGAAGATCTGTCGCTGGTCACGCATGATCCTTTGCTGGCGCAGATGCGCAACCGTTTGCGCAAGGAGCATGGCGCGGCCCGCCAGGGAAAGATCGGGGCGGCCTGTGTCTTCAGCCGGGAACCCGTGCTTCAGCCTGTTGCCGTGTGTGCTGGCGGCGACCTGCCAAGCGAGGATTTGCCAGTGCAGGCGGCTGCGCCCGCGCAGACCGATGGCAGCCTCAATTGTCATGGCTATGGTTCGGTCGTCAGCGTCACCGCCACCTTTGGCCTGTGTGCCGCCGGTTGGGTTCTGGATAAAATTTCGAACTGATTTGAAGAAGCCGAAAAATGGCGCTATAATTTAAAGCTGTGCTGCAGACGACGCAGTACAGCCAGGAGAAATCCTTGGGACGTTAGCTCAGTTGGTAGAGCAGCGGACTTTTAATCCGTTTGTCGTGGGTTCGACCCCCGCACGTCCCACCATTTAATAATGGGTTCTTAGCTCAGCTGGTAGAGCAGCGGACTCTTAATCCGTAGGTCGAGAGTTCGAATCTCTCAGAACCCACCAGCATATTCAAGCATCAAAAGCCTGTCATTAATTTTAATGACAGGCTTTTTTGTTGTTTGATTTTTTCCTCCTATTATCTGTCGGCGGGCATGTTTCGAGGCAGGGGCTGAAAAATTGTTCCAGTTTTTCGATTCCCTGATTTTATGAGCCCCCGCCGGCCCGCATGTTGTGTGAATGCGACTGTATTTACGCATCCATCCTGGGAAAAACCGGGCTGTTTCCAATATGCATTCAGAAAATCTCTGAAAAAGCCAAATTCACTGCTATTAAATAGCCGTTTGGGGCCTTCCCGCTGTAGCCGTTAGGTGGCACAATCTGTATTCTGAAGGCCCTTCCTGCCACAGTCGCATCCGCTAATCGGTTCAGCCGTGTTGCGGAAGGTTAATTAAACAGCTTTAACCAGCTAATGTTTCCCCAAGGGAAACGGAGGTCAGCGGATATGAGTTCAAACTCGCAGTCACCTGCGTCTGTCTATACAGCCTATCAAGGCAATACCTATCTTTTCGGCGGCAATGCGCCCTATGTCGAGGAGATGTACGAAAACTACCTGGCCAATCCTGCCAGCGTCACTGACAGTTGGCGCGAGTATTTCGACGCACTTCAGCATGTCCCCGCCGTGGACGGCAGCAATGCCAAGGACGTCGCGCATCTGCCCGTCGTCAACGCTTTTGCCGAGCGCGCCAAACAGGGCCAGACCAAGGTCGTGGTTGCCAGTGCTGACTCCGAATTGGGCCGCAAGCGCACGGCCGTGCAGCAGTTGATCGCCGCCTACCGCAATGTGGGCGCCCGCTGGGCCGATCTGGATCCGCTCAAGCGCGCCGAGCGCGACAACATTCCCGAGCTGGATCCGTCTTTCTACGGCTTTGGCGATGCCGACCAGGAAATCGTGTTCAACACGAGCAACACCTTCTTCGGCAAGGACACGATGAGCCTGCGCGAGCTGATGAACGCGCTGCGCGAGACCTATTGCGGCACCATCGGCGCCGAATACATGTATGCCACCGATCAGAACCAGAAGCGCTGGTGGCAGCAAAAGCTCGAAACCATTCGCAGCAAGCCCAGCCTGTCCAAGGAACAAAAGCTTCACCTGCTGGACCGCCTGACCGCCGCCGAAGGCCTGGAGCGCTTCCTGCACACCAAGTATGTCGGCCAGAAGCGCTTCTCGCTCGAAGGCGGCGAGAGCTTCATTGCCGCCATGGACGAGTTGATCCAGCAGGCCGGTGCCAAGGGCGTGCAGGAAATCGTCATCGGCATGGCCCACCGCGGCCGCCTGAACGTGCTGGTCAACACCCTGGGCAAGATGCCCAAGGATCTGTTTGCCGAGTTCGATCACACCGCCCCCGAAGACCTGCCCGCCGGTGACGTGAAATACCACCAGGGTTTCAGCTCCGATGTGTCCACGCCTGGCGGCCCGGTCCACCTGACGCTGGCCTTCAACCCGTCGCACCTGGAAATCGTCAACCCGGTGGTCGAGGGCTCGGTGCGCTCGCGCATGGACCGCCGTGGCGACACCAAGGGCAGCCAGGTGCTGCCGGTGCTGGTGCATGGCGATGCCGCTTTCGGCGGCCAGGGCGTCAACCAGGAAACCCTGTGCCTGGCCCAGACCCGTGGCTACACCACGGGCGGCACGGTCCACATCATCATCAACAACCAGATCGGTTTCACCACCTCGGACCCGCGCGACATGCGTTCGAGCGCTTACTGCACCGACATCGTCAAGATGGTCGAGTCGCCAGTGCTGCACGTCAACGGCGATGACCCGGAAGCCGTGGTGCTGGCGATGCAACTGGCCCTTGAATTCCGCATGGAGTTCCGCCAGGACGTGGTGGTGGACATCACGTGCTTCCGCAAGCTCGGCCACAACGAGCAGGACACGCCTGCACTGACCCAGCCGCTGATGTACAAGAAGATCAGCGCCCACCCCGGCACCCGCCGCCTGTATGCCGACAAGCTGACCACGCAAGGCCTGGGCGAGACGCTGGGCGAGGACATGGTCAAGGCCTACCGCGCCGCCATGGACGAAGGCCGCCACACGGTCGATCCGGTGCTGACCAACTTCAAGAACAAGTACGCCGTCGACTGGACGCCTTACGTCGGCAAGAAGTGGACCGATGCGGGCGACACCTCCATCCCGATGGCCGAGTGGACGCGCCTGGCCGAGAAAATCACCACCATTCCGGCCAGCGTGACGCCGCACAACCTGGTCAAGAAGGTCTATGACGACCGCGCGGCCATGGGGCGCGGCGACACTCCGGTGGACTGGGGCATGGGCGAGCACATGGCTTTTGCCTCCCTGGTGGCCAGCGGCTACCCGGTGCGCCTGTCGGGCGAGGACTGCGGACGCGGCACCTTCACGCACCGCCACGCCGTGATTCACGACCAGAGCCGTGAAAAGTGGGACACCGGCACCTATGTCGCGCTGCAGAATGTGGCCGAGAACCAGGCGCCGTTCGTGGTGATCGACTCCATCCTGTCCGAAGAAGCCGTGCTGGCCTTCGAGTATGGCTATGCTTCGAACGATCCCAGCACGCTGGTGATCTGGGAAGCGCAGTTCGGCGACTTTGCCAACGGCGCGCAGGTCGTGATTGACCAGTTTATCGCTTCCGGTGAAGTCAAGTGGGGCCGTGTCAACGGCATCACGCTCATGCTGCCGCACGGCTACGAAGGCCAGGGCCCCGAGCACAGCTCGGCGCGTCTGGAGCGTTTCATGCAGCTGTCGGCCGACGCCAACATGCAGGTGGTCCAGCCCACCACGGCCAGCCAGATCTTCCACGTGCTGCGCCGCCAGATGGTGCGCAACCTGCGCAAGCCGCTGGTCATCATGACGCCCAAGTCGCTGCTGCGCAACAAGGATGCCACTTCGCCGCTGTCAGAGTTCACCAAGGGTGGCTTCCAGACCGTGATTCCCGAGAACAAGGAAGAAGTGATCAAGAAGGCCGACAAGGTCAAGCGCGTCATTGCCTGCTCGGGCAAGGTCTATTACGACCTGGTCAAAAAGCGCGAGGAAAAAGGCAGTGACGACACCGCCATCCTGCGCGTCGAGCAGCTCTACCCCTTCCCGCACAAGGCATTTGCCACTGAGCTGAAGAAATATCCGAATGCCACCGACATCGTCTGGTGCCAGGACGAGCCGCAAAACCAGGGCGCCTGGTTCTTCATCCAGCACAACATCCACGAGAACATGCTCGACGGCCAAAAGCTGGGCTATTCGGGCCGGGCAGCCTCGGCTTCGCCCGCAGTGGGTTACTCTCATCTGCACCAGGAGCAGCAAAAGGCGCTGGTCGATGGCGCATTTGCCAAGCTCAAGGGTTTTGTGCTGAGCAAATAAGTCGGTATTCCTCCTGAAAACACACGAAACACACGAAAGAATCAAAATGGCTATCGTAGAAGTTAAAGTTCCCCAGTTGTCCGAATCCGTGGCCGAAGCCACCATGCTGCAGTGGAAAAAGAAGGTCGGCGATGCAGTGGCCGTGGACGAAATCCTGATCGAGATCGAAACCGACAAGGTGGTGCTGGAAGTGCCCGCACCTTCGGCCGGCGTGCTGACCGAACTGGTCGTGGCTGATGGCGGCACGGTGGGCTCGGACCAGGTCATTGCCCGCATCGACACCGAAGGCAAGGCCGGCGCAGTCGCTTCCGCGCCAGCCGCCGCAGCACCTGCTGCCGCCACCGCCTCGGCGCCTGCCGCGCCGGCAGCTCCTGCTGGCAACGCCATGGCCGGCGTGCCCATGCCAGCGGCTGCCAAGCTGATGGCCGACAACAACCTGGCCGCCGGCTCGGTTCCCGGCACCGGCAAGGACGGCCGCGTCACCAAGGGCGATGTGCTGGTTGCCGCTGCCAAGCCGGCCGCTGTCAGCACGATTCCTACCGGCGCGCCCACCACGTCGCTGCCCAAGGTTTCAGCGCCTTTCAAGGCCGCCGATCTGGGCGAGCGCCCCGAGCAGCGCGTCCCCATGAGCCGCCTGCGCGCCCGCGTTGCCGAGCGCCTGCTGCAGTCGCAGTCCACCAACGCCATCCTGACCACCTTCAATGAAGTCAACATGGCCCCGTTGATGGACATGCGCAAGAAGTTCCAGGATGCCTTTAGCAAGGAGCACGGCGTCAAGATCGGCTTCATGAGCTTTTTCGTCAAGGCGGCCGTCCATGCGCTGAAGAAATTCCCGGTGCTCAACGCGTCGGTGGACGGCAATGACATCGTCTACCACGGCTACTTCGACATCGGCATTGCCGTCGGTTCGCCGCGCGGCCTGGTGGTGCCCATCCTGCGCAATGCAGACCAGATGAGCTTTGCCGAGATCGAGAAGAAGATTGCCGAGTTTGGCCAGAAGGCCAAGGACGGCAAGCTGGGCATGGAAGAGATGACCGGCGGTACCTTCTCCATCTCCAACGGTGGCACTTTCGGCTCCATGCTGTCCACGCCAATCATCAACCCGCCGCAGTCGGCCATCCTGGGCGTGCATGCCACCAAGGACCGCGCCGTCGTCGAGAACGGCCAGATCGTGGTGCGTCCGATGAACTACCTGGCCATGAGCTACGACCACCGCATCATCGACGGGCGCGACGCCGTGCTCGGTCTGGTGGCCATGAAAGAGGCGCTGGAAGATCCATCGCGCCTGCTGTTCGATATCTAAAAAACTTCTTCAAGCAGGGCCGCAGCAACTTCGCTGCCAGCCCTGCCTTTTCATTTACTGGAAAAAGATAAATGTCCAAACAATTTGACGTGATCGTCATCGGCGGCGGTCCTGGCGGCTATATTGCGGCCATTCGCGCTGCCCAGCTGGGTTTCAATGTCGCCTGTATCGACGAGTGGAAAAACGCCAAGGGCGGCCCGGCCCTGGGCGGCACCTGCACCAATGTCGGCTGCATTCCTTCCAAGGCGCTGCTGCAGTCGTCCGAGCATTTCGAGCATGCCGGCCATCACTTTGCCGACCACGGCATCGGCCTGAAGAACCTGACCATCGACGTGGCCAAGATGGTGGGCCGCAAGGACACCGTGGTCAAGCAGAACAACGACGGCATCCAGTACCTGTTCAAGAAGAACAAGGTCACCTTCTTCCATGGCCGCGGCTCCTTTGTCGGCGCCAAGGATGGCGGCTACGAGATCAAGGTGGCAGGCGCTGCTGAAGAGGTCATCGCCGGCAAGCAGATCATCATTGCCACCGGCTCCAACGCCCGCGCCTTGCCCGGTACGCCGTTCGACGAAGTCAACGTGCTGTCCAACGACGGCGCGCTACGCATCGGCGCGGTGCCGAAAAAGCTCGGCGTCATCGGTTCGGGCGTGATCGGCCTGGAAATGGGCTCGGTCTGGCGCCGCTTGGGCGCGGACGTGACGATTCTGGAAGGCCTGCCGACTTTTCTCGGCGCGGTGGACCAGCAGATCGCCAAGGAAGCGCACAAGGCGTTCACCAAGCAGGGCCTGAAGATCGAACTTGGCGTGAGCGTCGGCGAGATCAAGAATGGCAAGAAGGGCGTGACCATTCCCTACACCAACGCCAAGGGTGAAGCCCAGACGCTGGAAGTGGACAAGCTGATCATCTCCATCGGCCGCACCGCCAACACCATCGGCCTGAACCCTGAAGCTGTCGGCCTGAGCCTGGACGAGCGCGGCGCGGTCGTGGTGGACGGCGAATGCAAGACCAACCTGCCCGGCGTCTGGGCCGTGGGCGACGTGGTGCGCGGCCCGATGCTGGCGCACAAGGCCGAGGAAGAGGGCGTCGCGGTTGCCGAGCGCATCGCCGGCCAGCACGGCCATGTCAACTTCAACACCATTCCCTGGGTGATCTACACCAGCCCCGAAATTGCCTGGGTCGGTCAGACGGAAGAGCAATTGAAAGCTGCCGGCCATGCCTACAAGTCCGGCGTGTTCCCGTTCATGGCCAATGGCCGCGCACGCGCGCTGGGCGACACCACCGGCATGGTCAAGATGCTGGCCGATGCCGCCACGGATGAAATCCTGGGCGTTCACATCGTCGGCCCTCTCGCGAGCGAACTGATCGCCGAGTGCGTCGTGGCCATGGAGTTCCGCGCCAGCAGCGAAGACATCGCCCGCATCTGCCACGCACACCCATCGCTGAGCGAAGCCACCAAAGAGGCGGCGCTGGCAGTGGACAAGCGCACGCTGAACTTCTGATTTTTCCGGATTCAGAAATCAGTGAATCACCCTGTACACGCAGCCTACGAGGCTGAACTCAGCACACGCGGCTATGTCAGCGATCCGGCGCAGCTCCGGGCCATCGATGCGCTGGAGCGGTGCGCAGCGGAGTGGGCGGTGTACAAGGGCAAGCGCTCGAACGCTTTTAAAAAGCTGATCAACCGGCCCGACATTCCGCGCGGCGTTTACATGTTCGGCGGGGTGGGGCGCGGGAAAAGCTTTCTGATGGATTGCTTTTTTGGCGCCGTGCCGCTCAAGCGCAAGGTGCGGCTGCACTTTCACGAGTTCATGCGCGAGGTGCATCGCGAACTGCTCGACTTGCAGGGAACAGCCAATCCGCTGGACGAGCTGGGCAAGCGCATTGCCAAGCGCTACCGGCTGATCTGCTTCGACGAGTTTCATGTCGCCGACATCACCGACGCCATGATCCTGCACCGGTTGCTGGTGGCGTTGTTCGAGAACGGCGTGGGTTTTGTGACCACGTCCAATTTTCACCCCGACGAGTTGTACCCGAACGGCTTGCACCGCGACCGCATTTTGCCTGCCATTGAACTCCTGAAAGCCCATCTGGAGGTCATCAATGTAGACAATGGCACGGATTACCGCCGGCGCACCCTGGAGCAGGCAAGGCTTTACCACACCCCGTTGGGACCTCAGGCTGACGCGGAGATGGCGGAAACTTTTACCCGGCTGGCTGCTTCGCACGATGAAAATCCCTTGCTGCAGATCGAGTCGCGGCAGATCCAGGCGCGGCGCAAGGCAGGCGGCGTGGTGTGGTTCGATTTCAAAGCCCTGTGCGGCGGGCCACGCTCGCAAAACGATTACCTCGAAATTGCCACCCAGTTCCATACCGTCCTGCTGAGCGATGTGCCGCACATGCCGGTCAGGATGGCTTCGGAAGCCCGGCGTTTTACCTGGCTGGTGGATGTGCTGTATGACCGGCGCGTCAAGCTGATCATGTCGGCTGAAGTGCCTCCCGAAGGGCTGTACACCGAAGGTCCGATGGTCCATGAGTTTCCCCGAACCGTTTCCCGGCTCAACGAGATGCAGTCGATGGAATTTTTGTCCCTGGAGCACAGAACCGTGGACACCAGCCTGACATGAAGCGGTTTATTTCTGCGTGCCTGCTGGCGTCTTTGGCTGGGCTGTCGAATGCCCAGACGGTGGTGCCCGAGGTGCCACAACCAGACAGCCTTACTGCGCAACGCACCAGAATCAGTGCGCAGCGTGCCAGGCTTGAAGCCGGTTTTGCAGCAGAGGATGCCGCATGCTACAGCCGGTTTGCCGTGAACAACTGCCTGGACAAGATCAATACCCAGCGTCGCCAGGCCATGGCTGAACTGCGGCGGCAGGAGATTTTGCTCAACGATGAAGAGCGAAAAAACAGGGGCCAAGAGCAATTGCGCAGCATTCAGGAAAAATCTTCACCAGAAAATCTGGAGAAGGCCGCTCAGCGCCGGGTGAAGGCGGCTGAGGATTACCAGTCTCGCCTGGAGCAGGAAAAAACCCAGCAGCAACAGCGCGCTGCAGCCCTCTCGGGTGAACAGGCCGCGCGCGATACCCATGCGCAAAAGCAGGTGGAGCACCAGAAAAAGGCCCAATCGCTGGCCGCCAAGCAAGCAAAAGCAGCCGAAGAATCGAAAAAATTCAATGCGCGCCAGAAGGAAGCCGCAGCGCGGCAGGTCAAGCATGAGGCCGATCAACTCAAACGGGCGCATTCCCCTGCAAAACCCTTGCCCTTGCCTGAGTTGCCGCGCTAGGCGGCGCTTGTTCTTATTTCAGCGCTTCAAGCTTGACCACTACCAGCGACAGATTGTCGCCACCGCCCCGGGCACGTGATCTGGCTTTTTGAATCAGGAATTCTGTGGCTTCACGCGGTGAAAGCATCGACAGGGCAGAGCCTATTTCCGTGGAGGTGAAGTAGTGCCAGACGCCATCGCTGCAGGCCATCAAGGAGTCGTTGGGCTGCAGTTGTGGAATGAAATGCTGGCGGATGGGGGGCATCTCTTCGGTGCCCAGGCAACCCATCAAAATATTTGATTTGGGATGGACATTGGCCTCTTCCTCCGTCAGTTCTCCCTTGTCCACCAGGGTTTGCACATAGGAGTGATCCAGTGTCCTGTGGATCAGCTTGCTGCCCTGGTAGTGATAGATACGGGAGTCGCCCGTATGCGCCCAGTAGCATTCGCCGCCCGGATTGATCAAGAACACGGCCAAGGTGCTGTGAGGCTCCTGTTCAGACGAAATCGCCGTCAGCCTGATGACCAGATGAGCCTCTTCGATGATTTGCCTGAGCATGGAAGGCGCATCATCCATCTCGGGGGCATAGCGGTCAAAGAGCTGTCGGGCGGTGAGCATGGCCTGATCGGATGCCTTGCGTCCACCGCTTCGCCCCCCCATGCCATCGGCCACGATGCCCAGCATGCAGCCTGGATAGCGTGTGTGCGTCAACAGGCTGACCTGATCCTGCTGATAGTCCCGGTCTCCTTTATGGATCCCTGTGGATGCTGTGATTCGATAACCTTTGGACATTGTGTGGTCTGTCAAACTTCTTGGGTTCGATGGATGAGCCGTAATCAACGTATTATGAGATGAAGCGGTGCGCATGGATAACAACCTTGAACTTAAATCTTCATTCGCCCAACGTCAGCTGATGGAACTCAACATCGAGCATTCTGACCTGAATGCCTTGGCTGACACGATGATGAATGTCTTGCCAGGGAATGAGTTGCTGTTGCGGGGACTGAAAACACGCCGCCTTCAGCTTCGCAAGCAGATATTCCGGCTTGAATTGTTCTTGACAGCTTCCACATTTTCCTGATCGGCCCATGGCAGGAAATTGAAAAGATGGTTTCACTCAAGAGCATTCTATTGCCCGGTTGCCAGGGATTTTGAGCGGTGTGGCGCGCAGGCCGAGAAGGCGCTCAAGCAGGCGCGAAACCCTGGCTGACTAGCCGGCAAGTCAATGGTGCTGAGGGGGTGTGCGATGGCCGCCTGGTGTCCGTGGGACATCACCGAGGGCGATGGTTGTGCAAGGCATTGCCTCCAGTGCAGGGCCTGGCCCAGGCTACCAGAACTTGTACCAAGGGTTGTCTGCAGCCCTGAAGCCTTTGCTCATGTACTGGCTTTGCGGGTAGCTCTTTTCCATGATGCGGCGCGTGTCGTCACGCAACTCGGTCATGCCCAGCGCTTCATAGGATTTGTAGAGGATATAGGTGGCCTCTTCGAGCGCCGGCACATCGCGGTAGTCGGCAATGGCCGTCTGGGCGCGGTTGATGGCGGCCACATAGGCGCCGCGCGAATAGTAGTAGCGCGCCACATGCACTTCCGACTGCGCCAGGGAATTGACGATGTAGTTCATCCGCAGGCGTGCATCGGGCGTATAGCGCGAGTCTGGAAAGCGGCTGACCAGTTCCTTGAACGATTCAAACGACTCCTTGGCCGCATTCTGGTCGCGCTCGGACAAGTCTTGGCGTGTGAAAGAACCGAAAATGCCGAGGTTGTCGTTAAAGTTCACCAGCCCGCGCAGGTACAGGGCGTAGTCCAGGGCCGGGCTGGCCGGGTGTAGCTTGATAAAGCGGTTCAGCGTGGCAAGGGCCTGGGCCTGTTCGCCCGCTTTATACTGGGCATAGGCCTTGTCGAGCTGGGCTTGCTGTGCCAGCGGGGTGCCAGCGGCGCGGCCTTCGAGCTTTTCATAAAGCGGCACGGCCTTGTCATAGGCGCCGGAAGTGGCCTCATCCTTGGCTTCGGCGTAAATCTTGTTCGGGCTCCAAGTGGCCGTCTTGTCGGGCTCGGGGGTGCTAGCGCAGCCTGCGAGCCCAAAAGCCAATGCACAAACGGCAGCGACAAGCGGCGATGCATTCGGAACAACCGATAATTTGGTGGAAAACATTGCAATCGACCTTCTTGATGACTGATTCAGAACAGAGCAAATTGATTATATCGGGCGCTGCTGGTGCCAATTCGCCGACCGACGAAGCGGCAGAGGAGGCTGACGCCAGCGCCGAGATGGAGTTACGCCAGGTCAGCGTGCCTGTCCAGAGCCATGCCAGCCGCCTGGACCGGGCGCTGGTTGCTTGCGTGCCCGAGTTCTCGCGCAGCTATCTTCAACAGCTGATTGAAGCCGGGATGGTTCAGCTCAACGGTTTGAGAGTGACCAAGGTCTCGGCCAAGGTCAAGGCGGGCGATGCGCTCAGCATCGAGCTGCGGCCCACGCCCCAGAGCCAGGCTTTCAAGGCCGAGCCCATGGCGCTGGACATCGTTTTTCAGGATGAGTATCTGCTGGTGATCAACAAGCCGGCCGGCTTGGTGGTGCATCCTGCCCCCGGCAACTGGAGCGGCACGCTGCTCAACGGCTTGCTGGCCCATGACGCGCAGGCGTCCTTCATGCCGCGCGCGGGCATCGTGCATCGCCTGGACAAGGACACGAGCGGGCTGATGGTGGTGGCGCGCCAGCGCCAGACCATGGACCAACTGGTGAGCATGATTGCCGCGCGCACGGTCAGCCGTGAATACATCGCGCTGGCTCACGGCGCCTGGAAGGGCGCGAAGACCCGCCCGGTGGAGGCGCCGATTGGCCGGGACCCGCGCAACCGGCTGCGCATGGCGGTGGTCGATCTGGAGAAAAACCCAGGTAAGCAGGCTTCGACCGTCATCTCGCTGCTGGACAATGCGGCAGCGCACTGCGTCGTGAAATGCAAGCTGCACACCGGCCGCACGCACCAGATACGGGTTCACATGGCGTTTCTCGGCCATCCGCTGGTGTCCGATGAGCTGTATGGCGGCACGCAGGCGGGCGGTTTGCCGCGCCAGGCGCTGCATGCCTGGCGGCTGGCTTTTGCGCATCCGGTCACCGGCGCCAGCCTGGAATTCAAGGCCTTGCCGCCACCCGACATGCAGGTGGCCATCGCCAGCTTGGGCCTGATATACAATCAAAGCCTGTAGTTTTCTGCTACCCGCACCATGGCGCCCCGAAACGGGGACGTCCACATGGATGCCACGCGCTGACACACTAGGCGCTTTCTCCGCTTTGTCCCGCTTTTTTCGGAACGACCAATCAATGAATACGACGGATGCCAAACGCGTCCTCGAAACAGCCCTTATCTGCGCGCAACAACCGCTTGCCTTGCGTGAGTTAGGCGTCTTGTTTAACGGGGCACTCACTGCCGACGCGCTCAAGCTGATGCTGGCCCAGTTGCAGGCCGACTGGTCGGGCCGGGGCGTGGAGCTCGTTCATGTGGCCACTGGCTGGCGCTTTCAAAGCCGCCCGGAAATGCGCGAGTACCTGGACCGGCTGCATCCTGAAAAACCGCCCCGCTACAGCCGCGCCACGCTGGAAACCCTGGCCATCATCGCCTACCGCCAGCCCGTGACGCGCGGCGACATGGAAGACATTCGCGGCGTGACCATCAACAGCCTGCTGTTGAAACAGCTCGAAGAGCGCGGCTGGGTCGAGGTGATCGGCCACCGCGAGAGCGCCGGGCGGCCGGCGCTGTACGCCACGACGCGGCAGTTTCTCGACGACCTGGGCGTGCAGTCGCTGGCCCAGCTGCCCGTGATGGACAACGCGCCGGCCCAGGCCGCCATGTTCGAGCAGCTGGAATCCGAGGCCGCGCCCGCGTCCGCGCCTTCAGTCGCACCTTCAGCCGGGCTGGGCGTTTGTGCACAAGCGCCTGACCGTGAGTCTGCAGCGGCGCCATCGCTGGCGCTGCAAGTTTCCCCCATCCAGGAGGGCTCGGCGTTGAATGGCGGCAAGCGCCCTGAACCTGATCCGCAATGATTGCGCCTGCCAGCTTCTAAGAATGAATGTAAAAGCATGAACCCACACGACCCATCCGCTTCCGATACCCCGCCTGCGCCTGAAGAACAGGCCGGCAAGGCTGTCATGTCCGAACCCTCTGCACCGGCTGCGCCTGAGTTGGCGGCGCCTGAACTGGCTGCCCCCCATGAGGTGGCGGTTGCCGCCGCGCCAGCGCAACCCAAGCGGCGCGCCCCGGCTGTGGCTCCCACCACCATCCGGTTTGAAGACGTGGTCACCGGGCAGTTCGACGCCGACGAAGAGGATGTGGCCGTCAGCCTGCCCAAGCGCGTTCTGCTGCCCCAGGCGGAAAGCCCCAAGCTGCACAAGGTGCTGGCCCAGGCCGGCCTCGGTTCGCGTCTGGAGATGGAGCGGCTGATTCTGGAAGGGCGCATTTCGGTCAACGCCGAGCCGGCCCACATCGGCCAACGCATCCAGTTTGGCGACACCGTCAAGGTCAACGGCAAGCCGATCCGCGTCCACATCAATCCGCCGCCGCCGCGCATCATCGCCTACCACAAGCCCGCGGGCGAAGTCGTCACGCATGACGATCCGCAAAACCGCCCGACCGTGTTCCGGCGCCTGCCCAAATTGTTTCAGGGCAAATGGCAGTCCGTCGGCCGGCTGGACCTGAACACCGAGGGCCTGCTGCTGCTGACAAGCTCGGGCGAACTGGCCAACCGGCTGATGCATCCGCGTTTTGGGCTGGAGCGTGAGTATGCGGTGCGCGTGCTGGGCGCGCTGAACAATGAAGAGAAAAAACGCCTGCTCGACGGCGTGACGCTGGACGACGGCGTGGCGCAGTTCGGCTCGATTGAAGCCGGCGGCGGCGAAGGCGCCAACTGCTGGTACCGGGTGACGATTTCGGAAGGGCGCAACCGCGAAGTGCGGCGCATGTTTGAGGCCGTGGGCCATGCGGTCAGCCGGCTGATTCGCATCCGCTACGGCGCCATGGTGCTGCCGCGCGGCTTGAAGCGCGGCGCGTTTGTCGAGCTCGGCGAGCAGGAAATCGAGGCGCTGACCAGCGCCGTCAGCCGTGCGGAGTCCCGCGCTGACGTGCGCGGCGAGCTGGGCCAGCCGGCAGGCGAGGGCGGCAGTGAAGATACCCAGCGCCGGGGTCCGCGCAGGAATGCGGGCGCACGAAGCGACACAGGGCGCCCACGCGGCCCCAATGCAGGACAAGGCAATGTCGCCGGGCAGGCGCCGGATGATTCACAGCCGCCGTTGAATCGGGGCGGCACGTCTGCACGAGGCAACAACCGGCGCAGCGCCAATGGCAGTGCTGGCGGCAAGGGACGCAGCCAGGGCGGCAATGCCGGTCCGGCGACGCGCTTTGGCCCGCCTGGCGGTGGTGGCGCGCCAGCCCCAAAGCGGCGCGATGACCGTGACCCGCGCAATGACAAATCAAGCGGCAGTGGGCAACCCGATCCCATGAAAACCTCGTTTGGCTATATCGGTGCCGACACCCTCACCCGGCAGCGGCAAGACCAGGGCCAGCGCCGCGGTGGAGGCGGAAGCGGAGGCGGCAATATGGGCGGCTTCGGCGGCACCAGCGGCGGGCCGCGCCGCAGCGGGGGCAATCCCGGCGGTAATCGCAATGGCGGCAACCGGGGTGGTGGCAGCCGCGGCGGAAATCGTTGAAGCGCTGGCTGCCAGCCTGTCATTTCTCAGGGCTGTCCTGAACCAGGCTGGTGCACAGGCTAAAATCATAGGCTTTATTCAGTTTGTGAATAATTTAAAAGTCCAAAAAATCAAGTACTTAAGGAAAAACCATGGCTATCGAACGCACCCTCTCCATCATCAAGCCTGACGCCGTCGCCAAGAACGTGATCGGCCAGATCTACGCCCGTTTTGAAGCAGCCGGCCTCAAGGTCATTGCCGCCAAGATGGTTCACCTGTCGCAAGGCGAGGCCGAGGCTTTCTACGCCGTTCACAAAGCGCGTCCTTTCTTCAAGGACCTGGTGTCCTTCATGATCTCCGGCCCGGTGATGATCCAGGCCCTCGAAGGCGAAGGTGCCGTGCTGAAGAACCGTGACCTGATGGGCGCCACCGACCCGAAGAAGGCCGACGCCGGCACCATCCGTGCCGATTTCGCCGACAGCATCGATGCCAACGCCGTGCACGGCTCCGACGCCATCGAAACTGCCAAGGAAGAAATCGCTTTCTTCTTTGCCGGCCTGAACGTTTACTCGCGTTAATCAATGACGGCCAACCTTCTTGACCACGATCTGGAGGGTTTGATCGCCTTTTGCGAACAGCTGGGCGAAAAGCGCTTTCGCGCCACCCAGCTGTTTCGCTGGATTCACCAAAAAGGCGCGTCCGACTTTGACCAGATGAGCGATCTGGCCAAGTCCCTGCGCCAAAAACTCGCCAGCGTGGCCTGCATCGAGGGGCCGAAGGTCGTCTCCCGCCACGAGTCGGCGGACGGCACGATCAAATGGCTGTTCGATGTCGGCGCCGGCGATGTCATCGAAACCGTCTTCATCCCCGAAACCGATCGCGGCACGCTGTGCATTTCCTCCCAGGCCGGCTGCGCCGTGGGTTGCCGCTTTTGCTCGACCGGGCACCAGGGTTTTAGTCGCAACCTGACCACCGGGGAAATCGTTTCCCAATTGTGGTTTGCCGAACACTTTCTGCGCCGCCATCTGGGCCGCGAGGAACGCGTGATTTCCAACGTCGTCATGATGGGCATGGGCGAGCCGCTGCAGAATTACTCGCAGCTTGTTCCCGCGCTCAAGGTCATGCTCGATGACCACGGCTATGGCCTGTCGCGCCGCCGGGTCACGGTTTCCACTTCCGGCGTGGTGCCGATGATCGATCGGCTGGGCGCCGATTGCCCGGTCGCGCTGGCCGTCTCGCTGCACGCGCCCAATGATGCGCTGCGCGACAACCTGGTGCCGCTGAATAAAAAATATCCGATAGCCGAGCTGCTGCAAGCCTGCACCCGCTACCAGTCGGCCGCGCCGCGCGACTTCATCACGTTTGAATACTGCATGCTCGACGGCGTCAATGACCAGCCCGAGCATGCGCGCGAGTTGATCACCCTGATGAAAACGCATGCGGCCAATGGCCTGTCGTGCAAATTCAACCTGATTCCGTTTAACCCGTTTCCCGCCTCGGGCCTGACCCGCTCGGGCATGCCGCAGGTGATGGCGTTCGCCAAAATCCTGATGGACGCGGGCATCATCACCACGGTGCGCAAAACCCGTGGCGATGACATCGACGCTGCCTGCGGGCAACTGGCCGGGGATGTCCAGGACCGCACTGGCGTGGACCAGCGCATGGCGGCCCAGCGCCAGGGCATGCTCGGGGGTATCAAGGTGGTTGTCATGAAGGGAAATGAAGCATGAGCGCTAAAGCCAATCTGATCTGTGTGCTGGCTTGCTGGACTGCGGTTTTGCTCGCAGGCTGCGCCGGCTCGCAAGGCATGCCGGGCGCATCGGGCACACGGGCCGATCTGATCACCGATTCGGATGAGTCCGAGCAGCGCCGCCGGGCGCGGCTGCGGGTGGAGCTGGCCACCGGTTATTTCGAGCAGGGCCAAACCAAAATTGCGCTCGACGAAATCAAGCAGTCGCTGGCCACCGATCCGAGTTTTGTCGAGGCCTACAACCTGCGCGGGCTGGTGTACATGCGGCTCAACGATATCCCGCTGGCTGAGGACAGCTTTCGCCGTGCGCTCAGCCTCAATTCCAACGATGCCAATGTGGCCCATAACTACGGCTGGCTGCTATGCCAGCAGTCCCGTTACAGCGAGTCGTTCCGACTTTTTGCACAAGCCGTTGCCAATCCGACCTACATGGGCAAAGCCAAAACCCTGATGGTCCAGGGCGTATGCCAGATGAGCGCGGGTCAGTCTTCGGAGGCCGAGCAAAGCCTGCGCCATTCCTATGAACTCGATGCGGGCAATCCGGTGACCGGCTACAACCTGGCCAATCTTCTTTATCAGCGCGGTGACTGGACACGTGCCCAGTTTTATATTCGCCGCATCAATAACAGCGACCTGGCCAATGCCCAGACCCTCTGGCTGGGCATCAAGACCGAGCGCAAGCTCAACAGTCGGGAGGCTATGCTCCAGTTGGCTGAGCAGCTCAAGAAGCGTTTTGCGCAGTCGCCTGAAGCGGCCGCCTATGAAAAGGGTTTGTTCAATGAGTGAGCATGACTTGTTGCCGTCTGGCCAGGCTGACCCGGCAGGAGCGGCCTCCGGCAGCACCTTTAACCCCACTGCCCCCGGGCTTGAGCCCACTGCCGGCGCATGGCTGCGGGCGGCCAGGGAAGCCCAGGGCGTGGATATCGCGGCCCTGGCGGCTTCACTGAAAGTGCCCGTTGACAAGCTCGAAGCGCTTGAGCAGGACCGCTTCGACCTGTTGCTCGACGTGGTTTTCGTGCGCGCGCTGGCTTCTGGTGTTTGCCGCTTGCTCAAGCTGGACCCGAACCCGGTACTTCAGCGTTTGCCGGCGCTCAACGCGGCCAAGGTGACGTCGCAAAATCGCGGGATCAATGAGCCATTTCGCTCGCGCAGCGGTTCTGGTTCATCTTTGCGGGGGCAGATTTCAAAACCTGTGATTCTGGTGGGCCTGGCCTTGTTGCTGGGGGCTGTGGTTCTGGTTTTCCTGCCCGTGATTCAGCAAAAAACGGCCGGCAAGCTCGCCGGCCAGGAAGTTTCTTCCGCCAGCATGCCTTCGACGGTCCAGGAAACGCTCAACAATGCGGCGCCAGCGGTGTCAGCCAGCCCTGCCGGCGAGCCCCATCTGCCTTATGCAGGCGCGGCGCCACCTTCGAGCGCCTTGCCTGCCTCAGTGCCTGCATCTGCGCCAGCCGCTGTGGGGCTGCCCGCGACGGCCGCCAATGCCGGCGATGCCAATGCGGCCTCCCTGGTCACTTTCAGCGCCAGACAGTCGTCCTGGGTCAAGGTCAATGATGCCAAGGGCGTGCTGGTGCTGAACCGCACGCTTCAGGCGGGCGAATCCGTCAGCGTATCGGGCACGCCGCCCTTGAGCGCAGTGGTCGGCCGCGCCGATGCCGTGCAGGTCCAGGTGCGCGGCCAAGCGCTTGACCTGACTGCCTCGACCAAAAACAACATCGCCCGATTCGAGGTGAAATAGTGTCATCCTGCCTTCCTATAGACGCCGCTTTTCCCAAGGCGCGCCGCTCCCTTCAGTCTCAGGTTGTCTGGGGCGAGCGTGTCGTGACCGTCGGCGGCGATGCCCCGGTGCGCATCCAGTCCATGACCAACACCGACACGGTGGACGCCATCGGCACGGCCATCCAGGTCAAGGAGTTGGCCCTGGCCGGCTCTGAAATGGTCCGCATCACGGTCAACACGCCCGAGGCAGCCCAGGCTGTGCCGTATGTGCGCGAGCAGCTCGACCGCATGGGCATTGACGTGCCGCTGATCGGCGATTTTCATTACAACGGCCATCGCCTTCTGACCGATTACCCGGCCTGCGCCCAGGCCCTGTCCAAATACCGCATCAACCCTGGTAATGTCGGCAAGGGCAACAAGCGCGACACCCAGTTCGGCCAGATGATCGAGGCCGCGATGCGCTGGAACAAGGTCGTGCGCATCGGCGTGAACTGGGGTAGCCTGGACCAGGAGTTATTGGCCAGCCTGATGGACGAGAACAGCGCCCGCGCCACGCCGTGGGACGCCAAACAGGTCATGTACGAGGCGCTCATCACCTCGGCCATCGACTCCGCCCAGCGCGCCGAGGAAATGGGCCTGCGCCGCGAGCAGATCATTTTGTCGTGCAAGGTCAGCGGCGTGCAGGATTTGATCTCGGTGTACCGGGCATTGTCACAACGTACCAATCACGCGCTGCACCTGGGTTTGACTGAGGCCGGAATGGGCACCAAAGGCACGGTGGCTTCAGCCACAGCGCTGTCCATCCTGCTGCAGGAGGGCATCGGCGACACCATCCGCGTGTCTTTGACGCCCCAGCCCGGCGAGGCGCGCACGCAGGAAGTGGTGATTGCCTCGGAAATCATTCAGGCGCTGGGCCTGCGCACCTTTGTGCCCAGCGTGACCGCCTGCCCCGGCTGCGGCCGCACCACCAGCACCACCTTTCAGGAACTGGCCAAGCAGATCGACGACTTCCTGCGCGCCCAGATGCCGGTGTGGCGGGTGCAATACCCCGGCGTTGAAAGCCTGCGGGTGGCGGTCATGGGCTGCATCGTCAACGGCCCGGGCGAAAGCAAGCATGCCGACATCGGCATCAGCCTGCCCGGTTCGGGCGAAGCGCCGGCCGCGCCGGTCTTCATCGACGGCGAAAAACGACTGACCCTGCGCGGCGAGAGCATCGCGCAGGAGTTCCAGGTCATTGTTGAAAACTACATCCAAAAACGCTTTGGCGCGCCTGTCGTCACCGAGGCTTCCTGAAATCCATGCCAGACAAAATGACTGCCGGCCGGCCGGAGAAATCCGCCTTGCCCAAAACCGAAAAACTCGCTGCCGTCAAAGGCATGAACGACATCTTGCCGCCGGATTCGGCGCGCTGGGAATGGCTGGAAGACAAGGTGCGCTCCCTGATGGGGCGCTACGCCTACCGCAACATCCGCACGCCGATCCTGGAGCACACCAAACTGTTCGTGCGCAGCATCGGCGAGGTCACCGATATCGTCGAAAAAGAAATGTATTCTTTCGAGGATCGCTCGGACAAATACGGCGACCATGACCACCTGACCATGCGCCCGGAAAACACCGCCAGCTTGGTGCGCGCTGTCGTTGAACACAATCTGCTGTATGAGGGCGGCAAGCGCCTGTATTACATGGGGCCGATGTTCCGGCGCGAACGCCCGCAGCGTGGCCGCTACCGCCAGTTCCACCAGATCGGCGCCGAAGCGCTGGGCTTTGCCGGTCCCGAGGTCGATGCAGAGCTGATCCTGCTGGCCTCCGCTCTGTGGAAAGAGCTGGGTCTCACCGACTGGCGCCTTGAAATCAACAGCCTCGGCCAGCCCGACGAGCGCGCCCAGCACCGCGCCCAGCTGATCACGCACTTCGAGCAGCATCTTGACGTTCTCGACGAAGAAGCTAAAAGGCGATTGCACAGCAACCCGCTGCGCATTCTGGACACCAAGAACCCGGCGATGAAGGCCGTGGTGGAGAGCGCGCCGCGCCTGATCGATTTCCTGGGGCCGCAGTCGCTGGCGCATTTTGATGGCTTGAAAGCCATCCTGGACGCCAACGCCATCCCCTGGACGCTCAACCCGCGCCTGGTGCGCGGGCTGGACTATTACAACCTGACGGTGTTCGAGTTCGTCACCGACCGACTGGGTGCGCAGGGCACGATCTGCGCCGGCGGGCGCTACGACTATCTGGTCGAGCAGATCGGCGGCAAGCCGGCGCCGGCCGTGGGCTGGGCGCTGGGCGTGGAGCGGGTGCTCGAACTGATCAAGGAGCAGGGCGCTGAAATGGCGCTTCCCGTGCCCGAAGTTTACGCGGTAATTCCCGAGGCATCCGCTTTGCCAGTGGTGCTGCAAACCCTGCAGGCCTTGCGCGCGGCGGGTGTTAGCGTGCAGATGCACGCCAGTGCCAGCGCCGATGGCATGGGCAGCATGAAGTCCCAGTTCAAGAAGGCCGATGGCAGCGGCGCCCGCTTTGCGCTGATTTTTGGCGCCACCGAACTGGCCGAAGGCCAGGTGGCCGTCAAACTCCTGCGTGGCGAAAAAGACCAGCCACCCCAGGCCCAGACGCTCGAAGCCCTGAATGATGTGGCGGCATGGGCGCACAGGCTGCGCGCTGACGCCAGCGCTTGAGCGCCGGTTTTTGGCACTCTACAATCACTCCATTCAATCCGCCCCGTGACGGGGCCTGAACCTTCAGGCATTTATGGCACAACACCTCGATTTGGAAGAACAGGAACAGCTTGACGAGCTCAAGCATTTCTGGAAGCAGTATGGCAACTTGCTGACCTGGGCCTTGATTGCGGTTTTAACCGCTTTTGCGGGTTGGAACGGCTACCAGTACTGGCAGCGCAGCCAAGCGGCGCAGGCCTCGGTGATGTACGACGAGATGGATCGCGCCGTCAAGGCGGGCGACGCAGCCCGGATCGAGCGCTCGCTCGCGGATATGAAGGAGCGCTTTGGCGGCACCACCTACGCCCAGCAAGCCGGCTTGCTGGCGGCCAAGGCTTACTACGACAAAGGCAATGTCGATGCAGCCCGCGCCGCCCTGAACTGGGTGGCTGAGAAAGCCGCCGATCCGGGTTACCAGGCGGTTGCCAAACTGCGTCTGGCCGGCATCTTGCTTGAAAAGAAAGCCTATGACGAAGCCCTGCAGCAGTTGTCAGCGACTTTCCCAAAAGATTTTTCAGGCCTGGCGGCTGACCGGCGCGGCGACATCCTGCTCGCCCAAGGCAAGAAAACCGAGGCCAAGGTGGAATACGAAAAAGCCTACAAAGCCCTTGACGAGAGCGTTCAATATCGGCGCCTGGTGGAATTCAAACTCAATGCGCTGGGTGTTGATCCCACCGCAGGGCAGGTCAACCTGGCCGCTGCTGCCAATGCCGAGGTGAACAAATGATGACGCCGTCTTTCCGCTCTTTGGCCCTGCTGGCCCGTGCCCCTGTTGCGATGGCGCTGGTCGTGCTTCTCGGGGCCTGCGCCAGCGGCACGAAAAAGCCTGAACCGGCCGCGCTGCAGCCGGTGGCCGCCCTGGTGTCGGCTAGCAATAGTTGGACGGGTAGTATCGGCAAGGTCAATTTTCCGCTCGATCTCGGTGTCTCGGGCAACACAGTCGGCGTGGCTGGCGGTGATGGCACGGTGGCGCTGCTCGATGCGCAAAGCGGGCGCGACATCTGGCGCGTGGCGCTGAACACGCCGATTGCTGCCGGTGTCGGCAGCGACGGAAAAACACTGGCGGTCGTGACCAAGGCCAATGAAGTCGTCGCCCTGCAGGCCGGGCGCGAGCTCTGGCGCGCCAAGCTGACGGCCCAGGTTTTCACCGCGCCTTTTGTGGCCGGTGAGCGCGTTTTCGTGCTGGCCGCAGACCGCTCGGTCAATGCCTTTGATGGTCAGAGCGGCCGCAGGCTGTGGACCCAGCAGCGCCCCAGCGAGCCGCTGGTGCTGCGCCAGTCCGGCGTGATGCTGGCTGTCGGCAACACGCTGGTGGTCGGCCTGGGCGGGCGTCTGGCGGGCCTCGATCCATCCAGCGGCAGCGTTCAGTGGGAGGCGCCCATTGCCTCGCCACGCGGCATCAATGATGTCGAGCGCCTGGTCGATCTGGTCGGCCGCGTCAGCCGGGACGGCGACAATGTCTGCGTGCGCGCTTTCCAGGCGAGCATCGGCTGCGTGAACGTGGCCCAGGGCCAGTTGCTCTGGACCAAGCCTGCCAACGGCATGCAGGGCATTCACGGCGATGACCGCCTGCTGTTCGGCACCGAAGCCGACGGCACGGTCCTGGCCTGGCGCCGTACTGATGGCGAGCGTGCCTGGTCCAGCGAACAACTGCGCTACCGGGGCCTCACCGCGCCGCTGGTGGCCGGGCGCTCGGTCGTGATTGGCGACGCCACCGGTTTTATCCATCTGCTGTCTCGCGAAGACGGCTCCTTGCTTAACCGCTTGCCTACCGACGGCTCGGCCATTGCCGCCGCCCCGGTGCTGGCGGGTAACACCCTGATTGCGGTCACCCACAATGGCGGCGTTTTCGGGTTCAAACCCGAATAACGGCAATCCTGCCAGAGACCGGAGTCATCAAGAATTGACTCCGGTTTGAAGCCTTCCCCTTTAGGAAATAGAATTTATTTGGGAGAGGGGTAACCTTTTTCCAAATTCGTCCCGAAAGGGGCGTGGATTGAAACATGAAACCTGTCATTGCCTTAGTTGGCCGCCCGAATGTGGGCAAGTCAACGATTTTTAACCGGCTGACCAAGACGCGAGACGCGATCGTGGCCGACTTTGCCGGCCTGACGCGTGATCGTCATTACGGCAACGGCTCGCTCGGCGCGCATGAGTACATCGTCATCGACACCGGCGGCTTCGAGCCCGACGCCACGTCCGGCATCTACAAGGAAATGGCCAAGCAGACCCGCCAGGCCGTGGCCGAGTCCGATGTGGTGATCTTCGTCGTCGATGCCCGCGCCGGCATCAGCGCGCAGGATCACGACATTGCCAAATACCTGCGCAAGCTGGGCAAGCCCACCGTGCTCACGGCCAACAAGGCCGAGGGCATGACGCAGGACTTCCAGTTCTCCGAGTTTTTTGAGCTCGGCCTGGGCCAGGTGCTGCCGGTTGCAGCGTCTCACGGCCAGGGCATGCGCACGCTGGTCGAACTGGCCCTGGCACCGCTGAATCTGCCTGAAGAGCCGGAGATTGAGCCGGAAGACCCCAGCATCATCAAGCTCGCCGTGGCGGGCCGGCCCAACGTCGGCAAGTCCACACTGATCAACACCTGGCTGGGCGAAGAGCGCCTGGTGGCATTCGACCTGCCCGGCACGACGCGGGACGCGATTTCGGTTCCGTTTGAGCACAATGGCCAGAAGTTCGAACTGATTGACACCGCCGGGCTGCGCCGCAAGGGAAAAGTCTTTGAGGCGATTGAAAAGTTTTCAGTCGTCAAGACCCTGCAGGCGATTGAAAACTCCAACGTCGTGCTGCTGCTGCTCGACGCCACGCAGGGCGTGACCGACCAGGACGCGCATATCGCCGGTTACATCCTGGAAAATGGCCGCGCCGTGGTACTGGCCGTGAACAAGTGGGATGCGGTGGACTCCTACCAGCGCGAGCTGCTGCAGCGCTCCATCGAAACCCGGCTTGGTTTCCTGAAATTCGCCTCGATTCACCACATCTCGGCGATCAAGCGCCAGGGCCTGGGGCCGGTCTGGAAATCAATTGTTCAGGCCCATGCCTCGGCCAACCGCAAGATGTCCACGCCGGTGCTCACGCGCCTGCTGCTCGAAGCGGTACAGTTCCAGCAGCCCCAGCGCTCGGGCGTTTTCCGCCCCAAGCTGCGCTATGCGCACCAGGGCGGCATGAACCCGCCCATCATCGTGATCCACGGCAATTCGCTGGAGCACGTCACCGAGTCTTACAAGCGTTACCTCGAAGGGCGCTTTCGCAAGGAGTTCGATCTGGTCGGCACCCCGCTGCGCATCCAGCTGAAGACGTCCGAGAATCCTTTTAAAAACAAGGAATCGGCTTAAGATGACAGGCCTGCCTCGGCAGGTGTGTTAAGGTCAAGCTCCATTCACTTTTGAACACGGAAAATATCGTGAGCAACAATAAAAGCCAGCTTTTGCAGGATCCTTTTCTCAACACCTTGCGTCGCGAGCATGTGCCTGTTTCCATCTATCTCGTCAACGGGATCAAATTGCAGGGCCAGATCGAATCCTTCGACCAGTACGTGGTGCTGCTTCGCAACACGGTCACGCAGATGGTTTACAAGCATGCAATTTCCACCATCGTGCCGGGACGCGCTGTGAACTTTTCGACCGCCGAGTCCGAAGACACGCCCACCAGCTGAGTTCGCACGACCTTCAGGTGAAAATACAAGCGCTCGCCCTTCTGGTAGGGGTCGATCTCGGTCTTCCCCATTTTGATACCGAATTGCAGGAACTCGGTTTGCTCGCGCAAACGGCGGGCCTGCAGCCTGTCGGGCGCGTCACCTGCAAACGCAGGGCGCCTGATGCCGCGCTGTTCATCGGCTCGGGCAAGGCCGACGAAATCAAGATGCTGGCCCTGGAAACAGGCGCCACCGAGATTTTGTTCGACCAGTCGCTCAGTCCGGCGCAACAGCGCAATCTGGAGCGGCATCTGGAAATGCCGGTCAATGACCGCACGCTCCTGATCCTCGAAATCTTTGCCCAGCGCGCTCGCAGCCACGAAGGCAAGCTGCAGGTGGAATTGGCACGGCTTCAGTACGTCTCGACACGTCTGGTGCGGCGCTGGTCCCATCTGGAGCGCCAGACCGGCGGCGCTGGCGTGCGGGGCGGCCCCGGCGAAAAGCAGATCGAGCTCGACAAGCGCATGATTGGCGAATCCATCAAGCGCACCAAGGAGCGCTTGACGAAAGTCAAGAAGCAGCGCCAGACGCAGCGCAAGCAGCGCGACCGGCGCAACTCGTTCATGATTTCGCTGGTGGGCTACACCAATGCTGGCAAATCTACTCTGTTCAATGCGCTGGTCAAGGCCCGCACTTATACCGCCGACCAGCTCTTTGCCACCCTCGACACCACCACGCGCCAGCTCTACCTGGGCGACACGGCACGTTCGGTGTCGCTGTCCGACACGGTGGGTTTCATCCGCGATCTGCCGCACGGGCTGATCGATGCCTTTGCCGCCACGCTGCAGGAAGCGGCCGATGCGGACCTGCTGCTGCATGTGGTGGACGGCTCCAACCCCGATTACCTGGAGCAGATCGAGCAGGTGCAGCGCGTGCTGTCGGAAATCGGTGCGGTCGATGTGCCCCAGATACTCGTCTTCAACAAGCTCGATGCTATTGAAAATAGCAGCTTGCCGCTGCATATGAAAGATTCGTTCGATCTCAAGGATGCTTTTGAAGGCTCCAGCCAGAGTGTTGAGCGCGTTTTTCTCAGTGCCCAGACCGGTGAAGGTTTGCCGTTGCTGCGCCAGTTGCTGGCCAGCCATGCGGGTACCGCGCAGCCGGATGAAATCCCTGCCGCTCGGTGACCTTGCCTGCTGGGGCATTTCATTAGGCACAATGTTGGTGTAATAAAAAAGTGAGTTTCATTCCATGAATCTGAATCCCGTGCTGCAGACGTTGACAACCTTTCCAGGTTGGTTCAAACAACGCGCCCAAGGCATGTTCAACCTCAATGATCCGCGTTGGGGCCGGGACGAAGAGAAATCACCGTCTGGCGAAACCAGGCCAGAGGTTTCGCGCGAGGACAAGCAGCCTTCCCGACCTGACAGCCGCTCGCAGGGCCAGGGTCCGAACCAGGGTCCGCCTGATCTGGATGAACTCTGGCGCGACTTCAACCGCAAGCTCGGCGGCCTGTTTGGCGGTCCGAAAAACAGCGGCAGCCCGGGCGGTGGCAACCAGGGCGGCAATGGCGGTGGCTTTCAGCCCGACATGAAAAGCGCCGGCATCGGCGTGGGGCTGATCGCCAGCGTGGCGGTGCTGATCTGGCTGGGTACCGGTTTTTTCATTGTGCAGGAAGGCCAGCAGGCCGTCATCACCCAGTTCGGCCGCTACCACTCGACCGTGGGCGCCGGTTTCAACTGGCGCCTGCCTTATCCGATCCAGCGCCATGAAGTCGTGGTGGTCACCCAGATCCGCTCGGTCGATGTCGGCCGCGATGTGATCATCAAGGCCACCGGCCTGCGCGACTCGGCCATGCTGACGGAAGACGAGAACATCGTCGAAATCAAGTTTGCCGTCCAATACCGCCTGAGCGATGCGCGCGCCTATCTGTTTGAAAGCAAGGATCCGGCTGCCGCCGTGGTCCAGGCCGCCGAGACGGCCGTGCGCGAGGTGGTGGGCAAGATGAAGATGGACCTGGCCCTGGCCGAGGAGCGCGACCAGATCGGTCCGCGCGTTCGCGTGCTGATGCAGACCATTCTGGACCGCTACAAAGTGGGCGTCGAAGTCGTCGCCATCAACCTGCAGCAAAGCGGGGTGCGCCCGCCCGAGCAGGTGCAGGCCGCGTTTGACGATGTGCTCAAGGCCGGACAGGAGCGCGAGCGCGCCAAGAACGAAGCCCAGGCCTATGCCAACGACGTGGTTCCCCGCGCCGTCGGTTCGGCCTCGCGCCTCAAGGAAGAAGCCGATGCCTACAAGGCGCGAATCGTTGCGCAGGCCCAGGGTGATGCCGAGCGTTTCAGCTCGGTCCTGACGGAGTACCAAAAAGCGCCCCAGGTCACCCGCGATCGCATGTACACGGACGCCATGCAGCAGGTCTACACCAATGTCACGAAAGTCCTGGTGGATTCGCGCAACGGCTCGAACTTGCTGTATTTGCCCCTGGACAAGATCATGCAGATGTCCTCGCCGGGTGGCGCGGCGGCAGTGCCGGACGGCTCGCAGTCCTCGGCGGGCGGCAATGCGCCGGCCGCCCAGCCGCCCTCCAATAACGTGCCTGCTGATACGCGGGTGCGCGATGCCTCCCGCATGCGTGAACGTGAAACCCGCTAAGGAAAACAAAAGTGAACAGAGTTGGACTTATTGTTACTTCATTGCTCGTGGGCCTGGCGCTGCTGAGCTCCATGCTGTTTGTGGTGGATCAGCGCCAGTTTGGCGTGGTCTACGCACTGGGCCAGATCAAGGAAGTTGTTCTTGAGCCGGGCCTCAATTTCAAGCTGCCCCCGCCGTTTCAGAACGTTTCCTATATCGACAGGCGCTTGCTGACGCTGGAGAGCACGGACCCGGAGCCGATGCTGACAGCCGAAAAGCAGCGCGTGGTGATTGACTGGTACGTGCGCTGGCGCATCATCAACCCCTCCGAGTACATCCGCAACGTGGGCCTGGACGAAAGGGCCGGTGCCAACCAGCTCAACCGGGTGGTACGCAACGCCTTCCAGGAGGAAATCAACCGGCGCACGGTCAAGGATCTGCTCTCGCTCAAGCGCGAGCAACTGATGGCCGATGTGAAAAGTGAAGTGCTCAGTGTCGTGCGTGGTGCCAACCCCTGGGGCGTCGATGTGATCGATGTGCGCATCACCCGCGTCGATTATGTCGAGGCCATCACGGAGTCCGTGTACCGCCGCATGGAGGCCGAGCGCAAGCGTGTGGCCAATGAACTGCGCTCGACCGGAGCGGCGGAAGGCGAAAAAATCCGCGCCGATGCCGACCGCCAGCGCGAGATCACGATTGCCAATGCTTACCGCGATGCGCAAAAAATCAAGGGCGAGGGCGATGCCGAGGCGGCCCGCACCTTTGCCCAGTCGTTTGGCAAGGATCCCCAGTTCGCCCAGTTCTACCGAAGCCTGGACGCTTATAAAGCCAGCTTCGACAATAAAAGCGACGTAATGGTGCTCGATCCCTCGTCGGATTTCTTCAAGTCCATGCGCGCTTCCGGCGGCGCTGCGGCGCGTTAAAAACCACTTTCGTGGACGGCGCCACCCTCTGGAAAGCGCTGGCATTGCTGCTGGTGATCGAGGGGCTGCTGCCGCTCATGTCGCCTGCCGCCTGGCGCCGCCTGTTCGAGCAGATGCTGGCCCTGAGCAACGGGCAAATCCGTTTTTTCGGCCTTTGCAGCATCGCCCTCGGCCTGGTTTGCCTGGCCGTTCTGGCCTGAATTGCCGGCTCACTTGCCCCCTCTTTCTCCCTGAAATTGCGCCCGGACGGGGCGCAGTATTTTCGCGCCACGGTCCTATCGTGACGCGGCTGCGCGGAAAGCGGCCCCAAGCCCGGTAAAATCGCTTTTTTAACAGCCCTGAAAATCACAATGCCCGCCTGGTCGTCATCATGGCAATTGCCCGATCAAATTGCCGATGTCCTGCCTTCCGAGGCGCGTCACATCGAAGAATTGCGCCGTCTGTTCCTGGACACTGCCCGCAGCTACGGCTACGAGTTGGTCATGCCCCCGCTCCTGGAGCACCTTGAATCGCTGCTCACCGGGACCGGCGAAGCGCTGGACCTGCAGACTTTCAAACTGGTGGACCAGCTCTCGGGCCGCACGCTGGGCCTGCGCGCCGACACCACGCCCCAGGTCGCCCGCATTGACGCGCACCTGCTCAACCGCACCGGCGTCGCCCGCCTGTGCTACTGCGGCCCGGTGCTGCACACCCGCGCCGACCGCCCGCACGCCACCCGCGAGCCCCTGCAGTTCGGCGCCGAGATCTATGGCCATGCCGGGCTGGAAGCCGATCTGGAGGCTCAACTGCTGGCGCTGGACTGCCTGAAAACCGCCGGCGTGAGTGCTCTGGTGGTAGACATGGCCGATGTGCGCATCGTCAATGCGCTGCTGGCAGGCGCCACGATCAACCCCCACACCCTGGCCCGGATCCATGCGGCGCTGGCCGCCAAGGATGCCAGCGAGCTGGGCAGCCTGAGCGCCAGCCTGAAGGGTGAAATTTCTGCGCCGGCGCGCCAAGGCCTCAAAGCCCTGCTGCAGCTGTACGGCGATGACAAGGTTTTGGACGAGGCCGAAAAAGCCCTGCCGGATTTGCCCGGCATTGGAGAGGCGCTTCGCCATCTGCGCTGGCTCGCTTCCCATGTCGCAGGCGCTGTCAGCGTGAGCTTTGACCTGGCTGACCTGCGCGGCTATGCCTATTACAGCGGTGTCCGCTTCGCCATTTACGGCCAGGGCGCCGAACTGGCGCGCGGCGGGCGCTATGACGAAGTCGGCGCGGTGTTTGGTCGCAACCGGCCCGCCGCTGGCTTCAGCCTGGATCTGAAAGAGCTGGTCAGCGTCCTGCCGCCCCGGCCCTTGAAAGCGGCCATCTGCGCGCCCTGGCGCCCGGATGCCAGCTTGCAGGCGGCCATTGCGCGGCTGCGTGCGGCAGGAGAAACCGTGGCCTGCGTGCTGCCTGGCCATGAGCATGAAGTCAATGAATTTGACTGCGACCGTGAACTGGTCATGGCCGCCGGTCAATGGGTGGTGCAGCCCCGCAATTGACAAGCCAGCAAGCCGCACGAAAAGCGGCACGAAAAGCCGCGCAACAGGCGCAATGCCAGGCCGGCTTTACCCGATTGAACCTTAAAGAGAAGTGAAGATGACAAACAAACCAAGCGCAGCCACTGGCCGCAATGTCGTGGTCGTGGGCACCCAGTGGGGCGATGAAGGCAAGGGCAAGCTGGTCGACTGGCTGACCGAGATGTCGCAAGGCGTGGTGCGCTTTCAGGGCGGCCACAATGCCGGCCACACCCTCGTCATCAACGGCGTGAAGACGGCTCTGCACCTGATCCCCAGCGGCATCATGCGCCCCGGCGTCAAGTGCTACATCGGCAACGGTGTGGTGCTCTCGGCCGCCAAGCTGTTCGAGGAGATCGGGGGCCTGGAAAAAGCCGGTGTCGAAGTGCGCTCCCGCCTGCGCATCAGCGAAGCGTGCCCCCTGATCCTGCCGTTTCACGCGGCGATCGACATTGCCCGTGAAGCTTTCCGCGAACAGGGCGGCACCGAGAAAATTGGCACCACCGGACGCGGCATCGGCCCGGCCTATGAAGACAAGATCGCCCGCCGCGCCCTGCGCGTGCAGGATCTGAAATACCCCGAGCGCTTTGCCGCCAAGCTGCGCGAGCTGCTGACGCTGCACAACTTCGTGCTGACCGGCTTTTTGAACGCCAAGGCCTTCGACTTCGGCCCCGGTCTGGCGCCCTACATGAAAGACGGCGAAGTGCAGTTCCAGGCGGTCTATGACGAAGCCATGCGCCACGCCGAGTTGCTCAAGCCGATGATGGCCGACGTCTCGCGCGAACTCAATGACGCCAACAAGGCCGGCGCCAATCTGCTGTTCGAAGGCGCTCAAGGCACGTTGCTCGACGTGGACCACGGCACCTATCCTTACGTCACCTCCAGCAACTGCGTGGCCGGCAATGCTGCTGCCGGCGCCGGCGTCGGTCCGGGCATGTTGCACTACATCCTGGGCATCACCAAGGCTTACTGCACCCGCGTGGGCGGCGGCCCGTTCCCGACCGAACTGGACTGGGAAACCGAAGGCACGCCGGGCTACCACATGAGCACCGTGGGCTTTGAGAAAGGCGTGACAACAGGGCGCAGCCGCCGCTGCGGCTGGTTTGACGCGGCCCTGCTCAAGCGCTCGGCTCAGGTCAACGGCCTGTCGGGCCTGTGCATCACCAAGCTCGACGTGCTCGACGGCATCGAAGAGCTCAAGCTGTGCACCGGCTATGAACTCGACGGCCAGATCACCGACATCCTGCCCATGGGCGCCGAGGAGATTGCCCGCTGCGTGCCGATTTATGAAGTCATGCCCGGCTGGAGCCAGAGCAGCGTCGGCGTGACGCAGTACGACCAGTTGCCGCCCGCCGCCCAGCGCTACCTGCAGCGCATCGAAGAAGTCACCGGCGTGCCGATCCACATGATCTCGACCAGCCCGGACCGCGATCACACCATTTTGCTGCGTAATCCTTACGCCGTCTGAATTCCACCATTTTTTGACAATCCAGAGCTGCCGGCCCGACGCCTAGCGGGTGCGGCAGCTTTTGCATCAGGAGCCCATTTCATGTTGACCGAAGACGGCAAGCATCTCTACGTCAGCTATGACGAGTACCACAACCTGGTTGAAAAACTGGCCATCAAGGTGCACCAGTCCGGCTGGGAGTTCGACACCATCCTGTGCCTGGCGCGTGGCGGCCTGCGACCGGGCGACATCCTGTCGCGCATCTTCGATAAGCCGCTGGCGATCATGTCCACCAGCTCCTACCGGGCCGAGGCAGGCACGGTGCAAGGCAACCTGGACATTGCCCACTACATCACCACGCCCAAGGGCGAGATCGCCGGCCGGGTGTTGCTGGTCGATGACCTGGCCGATTCCGGGCTGACCTTGAAGGCAGTGATCGAGCAGCTGCGCAGCAACTACCCGCCGATCACCGAACTGCGCAGCGCCGTGATCTGGACCAAGGGGGCATCGTGCTTCCAGGCCGATTATTCGGTGGAATCCCTGCCCACCAACCCCTGGATTCACCAGCCGTTCGAAAGCTACGACGCGCTCTCGCCCGAGCAGTTGATGGAGAAGTGGAAAATCTGAGCGTCCTTTGAAGGGCAGGGGCCGTTAACATGGGCGGATGAGCGACGCATCCACCCAACTGATCCACCATCCCTACCGCCCGCCCGCTGGCTTCGAGTCGGTTGCGCCGGGAGTCCATAAAGCCTCCACCATCGTCTTTCCCAGCGTCGCGGCCCTGCGCAGCCGCGACTGGAAGCACAAGACCGGCTACACCTACGGCCTGCACGGCACGCCCACCACCTTCACGCTTGAAGAGCGCATCGCCACGCTCGAAGGCGGCCAGTTCTGCACGCTGGTGCCCAGCGGTCTGGCGGCCATCGTGCTGGTGGACATGGCTTTCCTGGCCTCGGGCGACGAGGTTCTGATTCCCGACAACGCCTACGGCCCGAACAAGGCCTTTGCACAGGCCGAACTGGCAGCCTGGGGCATCAGCCACCAGTTTTACGATGCTATGAACCCGGCTGATCTGGCCGCCAAGCTCACTCCTAAAACGCGTCTGGTGTGGCTGGAAGCGCCGGGCTCGATCACGCTGGAGTTTCCTGATTTGCCCGCGCTCGTGGCGACGGTCAGGGCGCATGACGATTCCGGCCAGGCCCATCCGCAGCGCACCGTCACGGCGCTGGACAACACCTGGGGCGCCGGTCTGGCTTTCAATGCGTTCACGCTGGGCGTTGACGTCTCAGTGCAGGCCCTGACCAAATACCCCAGCGGCGGCGCCGACGTGCTCATGGGCTCGGTGGTCACGAACAGCGAAGCATTGCACCACCGGGTTCACTTTTGCCACATGCGCGTGGGCTATGGCGTGAGCGGCAACGACGCCGAGCTCGTCCTGCGCGGCCTGAACAGCGTGGCGCTGCGCTATGCCGCACAGGATGCCGCCACGCGCCAGCTGGCCGCCTGGCTGCAGGGCCAGCCGCAGATTGTCGCCGTGCTGCATCCGGCCTTGCCCGGCTCGCCCGGCCATGAAGCGTGGAAGCGCGACTGCAGCGGGGCTGCCTGCCTGGTCAGCGCGGTCTTCAAGCCCGAGTTCACGCAGCAGCGGATTGACCGCTTTTGCGACAGCCTGCAGCTTTTCAAAATAGGTTATAGCTGGGCCGGACCGCTGAGCCTGTGCGTGCCCTATGACATGCCCGCTTTGCGCAGCGTTAAACCCTGGGCGCATGCCGGTGGCTTGGTGCGATTTTCCGTGGGTCTGGAGGCGGTTTCGGATCTGCAGGCTGACCTTGCCCAGGCCCTGCAAAGGGTTTGATGGCGTCCGGATGGCAATGCATTACAGTAAGGGCTGATCATTCACGAAAGCTAAGCAGTGGCAACTCCCAATTACTCCTACGAAAAGCGCCAGAAGGAGCTTGCGAAAAAACGCAAGAAAGAAGACAAACTCAAGCGCAAGGGCGAAGGCAAACCGGAGGAGGGAGCCGATGATGCCGTGCAGACGGATCAGGCTCCTTCCCAGGACGACCAGCCGGGCCTGCCGCCCGCTTCATCCGCTGCCTGAGCGAAAGAAAAGCGCTTTCTCCTGAACTGAACACCCCTCCACGCCCCGGCGCTTGAACCACCGGCATGCCTGCGCTTGAAAAAACAGTGGGCTTGCCCATCAATCCGGCATGACTTTTCACGGGTCATGCCGGGTTTTTTTGTGCTCAGGATTCGGCCAGCAGCGACTGCGCCAGCGCCATCATGGCGGCCATGCTGTGGTCTTGCGGCACAAAGACCCGTGCGGCTTCATACTGGCTGAAGTTGCGCTGCATGGATTGCAAATAGCCCGGGTCGTAATGGCGCACCAGCAATTCGCGCACCACCGAGGCCACATCGCCGCTGCGGGCGCGCTCACGCCAGTCCTGCACCGTCGCCTTGCTGCACGCCTCGCTCAGGGCCAGCAGCCGCTCGCAGAAAAACTCGATGTCCCGGACGAAAAAATCATAGTCTTCCAGCAGCAGCGCGACCCGCTCGTCATCGGCCAGGTCCAGGCGCAGGCAGGGGCTGGCGCGCATCGCGCTGATCAGGCCTTCGGGCACGGCGACATTGCCGACCTTCTTGCTTTCGCTCTCGATGTAGACCGGGCGCGCCGGGTCGAAACCGCGCAGCGCCGACCAGATGCAGCTGTCATAGGCTTTCTGGCTGGGCTGGGGCACGCCCGGAATCATGCCCAGCACCGAGCTGCGGTGGTTCGCCAGCGCCTCCAGGTCGAGCACCTGCGCGCCCTGGGCGCTGAGCGCCTGCAGCAGCCGTGTCTTGCCCGAGCCCGTGGGGCCGCAAACCACCCGGTAGCTATGCCGGGCAGCCAGTTGCGGCAGATCGGCCACCAGCGCGGCCCTGAAGGCCTTGTAGCCGCCATCGACCAGCGTCACCCGGAAACCGATCTGGTCCAGGATCAGCGCCAGCGAGCCGCTGCGCTTGCCCCCGCGCCAGCAATACACCAGCGGTTGCCATTCCCTGGGCTTGTCCAGCACCTCGCGCTGGATGTGCTCGGAAATGTTCTTGGCCACCAGCGCGGCGCCCAGCTTCTTGGCCTCGAACTGGCTGATCTGCTTGTACTTGGTGCCGACGATCCTGCGTTCGTCATCATGCAGGCTGGGCCAGTTCACGGCGCCGGGGAGGTGGTCTTCGGCGTATTCGCCCTCGGACCTGGCATCAATCACGGCGGAAAAATGGCTTAACTGGCCCAGTGCGTCTGTGGCGGAAATACGGTCAAGGCTCACGGGATGATTTTCTTCAGTTCGGGCCAGACATTGGCCAGCATTCTGGCTTGCGAGGACTCGTTGGGGTGGATACGGTCGGCCTGGAAATTGGCGCTGGCGTCTTGTGCGTCGGCAATGCCTTCGAGAAAGAAAGGCACCAGCGCGACCTTTTCGGATCGGGCGACTTTGGAAAAAAGATCGGCAAAGGATTTGCCGTAGGCGCCGCCATAGTTGGGCGGCACCTGCATGCCAACGATCAGCACTTTGGCGCCGGATTTCTTGGCAGCCTGGGTCATGGCGGTGAGGTTTTTTTCCGTCATGTCCAGCGGCAGGCCGCGCAGCGCATCGTTGCCGCCGAGCTCGATCACCACGACGCCCGGCCGGTGCTGCGCCAGCAGGGCCGGCAGGCGCGAGCGCCCGCCCGAGGTGGTGTCGCCGCTGATGCTGGCATTGACCACCTTGAGGGCTTTCCGGTCATCGGCCAGCTGCTTTTCCAGCAGGGACACCCAGCCGGTGCCGCGCTTGAGGCCGTATTCGGCGCTCAGCGAGTCGCCGACGACCAGAATCGTCGCGACGGCCGGAAGTGACTTGGCCTGTGCCTGGGTTTGCGCCTGGGCCTGCCAGGGCGCTCCCAGCAGGACGGCGGCCAGCAGCATTGCCAGGGATTTGCCCCAGCGCCGTCGCAGCGCCTCCCCAAGCTTGCTACAGTCGGCAGCAACGAATTTCAAGTTTTCTGATAAGGCTGACATGGTTGAACCTGTGGTTTCTGTTGCGGGCGATGTTGCTTTGACATCCTCAACGCTTTTGGCGTCCTCGACCTCTCCAATTATTTCCGTTGAGCATGTTTTCAAGTCAGTCACCGACTCCACCGGCACATTAAACATTTTGCGCGATATTGACTTCGCGCTGAATGCGCGCGAAACCGCCGCGATTGTCGGCGCTTCCGGCTCGGGCAAAAGCACGCTGCTGGCCATCATTGCCGGGCTGGACACGCCAACGCAAGGCACGGTTCGGCTGGCCGGGCAGGATATTTTTTCCCTCAGCGAAGACGACCGGGCGGCCTTGCGGGCGCAGAAAGTCGGTTTTGTGTTCCAGAGCTTTCAGCTCATGGGCAACCTGACGGCGCTGGAAAACGTCATGCTGCCGCTGGAATTGTCGGGCATGCGCCAAGCCCGCACGCTGGCCACCGAAATGCTCAAGCGGGTGGGCCTGGGCGAGCGCCTTAGCCATTATCCCAAAGTGCTCTCGGGCGGCGAGCAGCAGCGCGTGGCGCTGGCGCGCGCCTTTGTCGTAAAACCGGCCGTTCTGCTGGCCGACGAGCCGACCGGCAGCCTGGACTTTGCGACCGGCGACACGGTGATGCAGCTGATGTTCGAGCTGAACCAGGAACTGGGCACGACGCTGGTGCTGGTCACGCACGACCCGGCGATTGCCGCGCGCTGCCAGCGGCGCATCACGATCGAGGCGGGACGGATCAGCCCGCCCGCGCCTGAGCTCAAGTCGGTGCCCGGCGGCCTGGCCTGAACACCGGCGGCGCTTGCTGGCCGGGCGCTTGGTGCTGGCCGGGTCTGCGGATCGGCCCGTCAGGCAGCGCCGCCATGCACCTCATGTCATTGGGGCGGCGCGACAGGCCGCGCAGGGTTGCCTGGACAGGCCCACTTCAGAAATTTGCAATCACCCTGCGGCGATAATCGTCCCATGTCCTCTTCCCCCAAAGTTCTTTTCGGTTTTCATGCCGTCGGCGTGCGGCTTAAAACCGTGCCCAAGTCCGTCCTTGAAGTTTTTTTTGACGTCTCGCGCCGCGACGCCCGCATGCGCCAGTTCACCGACCGCGCCCGTGAAGCGGGGGTGCGCCTGATCGAGTCCGACGGCCTGCGCCTGGCCAAGATGTGCGGCAGCCACGGCCATCAGGGCGTAGTCGCCCGTGTCGATGCCGTCGCGCAGGTCACCTCGCTCGATGAATTGCTGGAGCAACTCGAAGAGGCCGGCACGGCCCAGCCGCTGCTGCTGGTGCTCGACGGCGTGACCGATCCGCACAACCTGGGCGCCTGCCTGCGGGTGGCTGACGGCGCTGGCGCTCAAGCCGTGATCGCGCCCAAGGACCACGCAGCCGGCATCAACGCCACCGTGGCCAAGGTCGCCAGCGGCGCGGCCGAGACCGTGCCTTACTTCATGGTGACGAATCTGGCCCGCACGCTCAATGAACTCAAGGAGCGCAACATCTGGTGCATCGGCACCAGCGACGACGCGACCAAGACGATTTATGACGTGGACCTGACCGGCCCGGTGGCCCTCATCCTGGGCGCGGAAGGCGAGGGCATGCGCCAGCTCACCCGCAAGACCTGCGACGAACTGGTCAGCATTCCGATGCGCGGCGCGGTCGAAAGCCTCAACGTGTCCGTGGCCAGCGGCGTGTGCCTGTACGAGGCGCTGCGCCAGCGCCAAAAACCAGCCGCCTGAGCGCAGCCGTTCAGGCTTTGCTGAGAGATCAGCAGCGCCAGCACAGAGCCACAGCGAAGGCTGGCATTTCCATTGCAAATGGCTGGCCTTCTTCTTCAACCCCGTGGCCACCGGGCACATGGCTGATGCCCTGGTCCATTTCAGGTGGCACCACCGCGAACAACGTACTCCTCTGACCCATTGAGCGCGGCAATGGCTGCTGCACACCCGCTCATTTGCCTCCATCTTTGCCTGCAAGCTGCCTGTCGGCTTGCGGCCTGGGCACGCCTGGGCATATGGTGCACGCCGGTGCCGGAAACTGTGTCAAACATGAACAATGTGCAGAAAAAACACGTTCATAGTCAATAATTGCAACACTGACTCTGAGGTGACAAGGTGTTCAGAGTCAGCAAAAACCCTTGTTCCGTAGCAGGAAAGGCCACTTCACGGCGTTGTGATTGATTTGGCGCAAATGTTGCAAAGGAACAGGCAACGCACATCTTTTCAACTCATCAGGCATGAGCCGTTCGTGCAAGCGTGATGCGTTTGGCAGCATAAAAAATGGAGTCGTGTTGTTCATCATGAATGTCGTTTTCAGCCAAGTCGATGTGCTGCGGTCACAAGACGCTGCCGAACTCACTGCCGCACAGTGGACTGCCAGCCTGGCGCAGGCGCTGACCCTTGCGGCCAGTCGAGGCACGCGTCAACTCGTGCGGTTGCCATCTTTCGCACTTGTTCAACGCTGCCGCTGCATCGCTGGTTTCTCAAGCCCCTGATTGCGCACGTTCAAGGGCGCATTATTTTTTCAACTGGAGATTTTCACCATGATTCATCGCACTCTGCTCGCCGGCCTGACCGGTCTTCTCATGCTCGCCTCTGGCGCTGCCTCGGCAGCAGACACGGCCAGCCTCGAAAAAGCCCAGAAAATGGCCGCCAATGCGGGCTGCTTTGCCTGCCATACCGTCAAGCACCAAACCAGCAAGGACGGCAGCCTGCCCATTGGCCCCGCCTGGGAAGATGTCGCTGCCCAGTACAAAGGCAAGCCCGGTGCTGCTGATTTTCTGACCCGCATCGTGCTTGAAGGCTCCAATCCTTATTCCAGCCACTGGAAGAACAAGGCGGCCGGCCTGGCAATGCCGCCTAACGCGGTGGCCATCACCGAAGGCGATGCCCGCCAACTTGTGTCCTGGATTCTCTCGCTGGCCAAGTAAGGGTTAGAAAATTGCCCTGGCGTGCATGGCGGGTAGCAGCCGCATGACCCGGCATATCGCACGCCGCCTGAGGGCAATCCTGGGCCTGCTCATGTTGGCCTGCTGTTGGGGCGCCCATGCGGGCGTCATGACCAAGGCCAGCATGCTGGCCGCTTTTCCTTCGCCCCTGATCGTCGGGGAAAAGGAGAGTGATCTTCCGGTGTGGCCTGTTTTCAAGCAGGACGGCACCTCGACGCCGCTGATCGGCTATGTATTCGAGTCGATCGACCTGGCGCCCATTCCGGGTTTTTCCGGAACCCCCTTCAATTTGCTGATCGCCCTCGATGCCAAGGGCGAATTTATCAGCGTGCGGGTGCTGTCGCAGCACGAACCGGTGTTTCTCGATGGCCTGGGGCCGGAGCCGATGCTGCGCTTTGTCGAGCAGTACAAGGGCCTGTCGCTCAAGCAGAACATCAAGATCGGCGCCGAAAAGAACAATGCGGGCAGCGCCAATGTGTTTATCCATGGCGTGGCCAAGGCCACGGCGTCGGTGCGCATTCTCAATCAGAGCCTGTTGTCGGCCTCGCTCAAGGTGGCGCGCGCCCGGCTCGGCTATGCCCAGGGGCGTGACCCGGACCTGATTGCGCGCATCAAACCCGGTCTCTACCAGCCCATGGATTGGGCCGGCCTGATCAAAGCTGGCCTGGTCAATAAAAAAATAATCAGCAACCGCGACATTGAAGCGGCCTTTGCGGGAACGGTGGTTGCCGGGCTGGACAGGCAAGCCGCCCAGTTGCCAGAAGCCAGCTTCATGGAACTGTATGTCGCCCATCTGGAGGTGCCCTCGGTGGGGCGCAACCTGCTTTCGCCTAAAGATTGGGACTACCTGCAAGGGCGGCTGGAGCCGGGCGACAGCGCTCTGCTGGTGCTGGGCACCGGGCGCTACTCGCTGCTGGGCGATGATTTCGTGCGCGGCGCCGTTCCCAGCCGGATCACCCTGCGCCAGGGCAGCCTGCCGCTGGAAATGCGCGACCTGGACCTGGACACGGCGCTGAAGCTGCCGCCGCCGCTCCAGTCGGCCGAATGGAAAGTGTTCCGCGTCATCGCCCCTTCCGGGCTGGACCCGTCGCAGCCGCTGGCGTTCGATCTGCGCGTCACCCGCAGCAAGGGGCTGATGTACCCCGAGCAGGTAGGCAAGGATTTCACGCTGGTGTCGCAGTTGCCGGAAGAATATTTCGATGCAGCGCGCGCCGACAACAAGACCTGGCACTCGATCTGGCACGACCGTGCCCCTGAACTGGCGCTCTTGGGGCTGGGGCTGGTTGTTCTTGCCTGGGCCTTGCGCCGGCAGGCGTGGCTCTCGGCGGATCTGCGCCGGCTGCGCACTTTTCGCACCGGCTACCTGCTGTTCACGCTGCTGTTCATTGGCTGGTACGCGCAGGGCCAGTTGTCCATCGTCAACCTGACGGCCCTGATCCAGGCGCTGGTGGCCGGGCGCAGCCTGGTGTTTTTCCTCTATGACCCGATGACGGTGGTGCTGTGGCTGTTCGTGATCGTGACCTTTTTCGTCTGGGGGCGCGGCACTTTTTGCGGCTGGCTGTGTCCGTTTGGTGCTCTGCAGGAATTGCTCAGCCAACTCGCGCGGTTGCTGAAGGTGCCGCAAGTGCGGCTGGGCACCCGCGCTGACGCCCGGCTCAAACTGGTCAAGTATGCCGTTCTCGCCGGGGTGCTGGTGACGGCCGCGCTCTCGGTGCCGTGGACCGACCGGCTGGTGGAGGTGGAGCCTTTCAAGACCAGCATCACGCTGCTGTTCGTTCGCGCCTGGCCGTTTGTCCTCTGGGCCGTGGGCCTTCTGCTGCTCAGCACCGTGGTTTACAAGGGCTTTTGCCGCTATCTGTGCCCGCTCGGCGCGGGCATGGCCTTGCTGGGACGCTTGCGTCTGCTGGACTGGCTGCCGCGCCGGGCCGAGTGCGGCAAGCCTTGCCAGCGCTGCCAGCACGACTGCCGCTACCAGGCCATCCAGAAAACCGGCGAGATTGATTACCAAGAGTGTTTTCAATGCCTGGACTGCGTGGCCATCGAGCAAAGCGATGCCTTGTGCGTGCCGCTGATCATGCAAAAGCGGCGGGCAAATACCGTGATTGCGATTCACCCCGTTGCAGCGCCAGTTCAGGCTGCACCATTGGCCGGAGCCCGCCCATGAAACGACGCACGCTGTTGAAAGCCGGGCTTGGTCTGGGCATGCTGGACACGCTCGGCGCCCGGGGGTTGGGCACCAGCGCTGGCGCAGCGCCTCACCAACGCGGCAAGGCGCTTGAGTTGCAGTGGCGAGAGCGCCCGCTGCTCGGGCTGGGAACGACGCTGACGCTGCGCGTGGCGCATGCTGATCGGGCTGTTGCAGACCGCGCGCTCGATGCAGCGGTGGCCACGATACGCCATGTTGAGGCGCAGATGAGCCTGTTCAATCCCGACAGTGCCGTGTGCTGTCTCAACCGTGAGGGCGTGCTGCAGAATCCGCATCCCGATCTGGTCAGGATTTTGCGCATCGCGCAGGAAGTTTCCGCCCGCAGCGGTGGCGCTTTCGATGTGACGGTCCAGCCGCTGTGGCAAGCGTTCGAGGCGGCGCAGCGTGGGGGCACAGGCTTGCCGTCAGAGGCCACGGTGTCGGAGGCGTGCAGCCGGGTGGGCTGGCAATCGCTGCAGATTTCGCCACGCCGCCTCCGCTTCAGCAAGCCCGGCATGGCCCTTACCCTCAACGGCATTGCCCAGGGTTATGCCGCCGATCTGGTGCGCGATCAACTGCGCGCTGGCGGGATTGAACACGCGCTGATCAACACTGGCGAATGGACGGCGCTGGGCCAGCCCGACGCTGGCCACGGCTGGACGCTGGGCGTTGCCAATCCGGGCGACGAAAGCATGCTGATCACGAGCCTGCTGATGGATGGCCGCAGCATGGCAACTTCGGCGGACAGCCAGACCGCGTTCAGCAGCGACTTGCGCAATCACCACATCTTTGATCCCCATACGGGCTATTCGCCGCCGGGACTGGCCAGCGTGACGGTGCTGGCCGCCAGTTGCGCCGTGGCCGATGCGCTGACGAAGGTGATGTTTGTGGCCGGCATGGAGCGCGCCATGACGCTGGCGCAGCAGTGGCAAGTCGATGTGCTGCTGGTGGACAAGGCGGGCCGTTGGCAGGCGACGCCGGGCCTGAAGTTCGCTTCCTGAGGCATCAGCCTGGCAGAGTGGATCGTTAGTCCGGTAGAGAAATCGAGGCGTGCGGTGGTGCCCGATGGGTGCCAGATCATCTTGCAAACCTGTGCCTCACTCACCACGCGTGGGTAGCCACAAGCGGGAATTTTCGGCACAGCTTGCCTTCAAGAAAGGCAGTCGGCCGCATTGGCCGCCGAACGTTTAAATCAGCCCAGACCAGCCCAGCAGGGCGCCGGCGCCCAGCAGCCACAGCAGGTGAATGTTGCTGCGCCACACGATCACGGCGGTGACGGCTGTGACCAGCCATAAAGGCCAGTTGTCCAGACTGCTGCCGTTGGCGCTGGCCATGATCCAGCTGGTGGCCATCAGCAGCGCCACCACGATGGGCGCCATGCCCTGTTTGAAGGCGCGCACCGCCCGCAACTCGCGGTTGCGGTGGCCCCATTGGGCGGCGGCGTAGGTCAGCGCGGTGCTGGGAATCAGAATGCCCATCAGCGACAGGCCAACGCCCAGCAGGCCGGTGGGCCAGCCGCCGGCGTTGAGGCCGACATTCCAGCCGAGCAGCGCCACGAACAGTAAATTGGGGCCGGGCGAAGCCTGCGCCAGCGCGATCGAGGCATTGAACTGCGCATCGGTCAACCAGTGCTGCTGCTCCACCAGAAAGCGGTGCATGTCGGGCACGGTGCTGACCGCGCCGCCCACCGAGAGCAGGGACAGCATGAGGTAATGAAACAGCAGGTTCAACCAGTCCTGCACGGTTAAAACCAGCGTGAGCGCCCCGGTCATGGCTTGAGCCTGGCATAGGCCAGCACGCAGGCCAGCCCGCCCAGGCCCAGCAGCACATAGGCCAGTGGCCAGCGCAGCAGCGCAATCGCCGCAAAGCAAAGCAGACTCAGCGCGGTGCACAGGCGCAGGCCGAGCACGTTCTTGAGCAGGGCGCCAGCCAGTTTCAGCGCTGTTGCCGCAATCAGCCCGGCCGCCACCGCGCCCATGCCGCGCAGCGCACCGGCCACGCCGGGGGCATCGGCAAACCGGGCATAAACCAGCGCCAATAGCAGCACCAGAATCAAGGGCGCCGTGAGCATGCCGGCCAGCGCCGCCATTGCGCCTTTAAACCCGAAAGAGCGCGCTCCGATCATCATCGAGAGATTTACCACATTCGGGCCGGGCATAACTTGCGCCACCGCCCAGTCTTCAATGAACTCCTCGCGCGTCATCCAGCGTTTTTTTTCCACCAACTCGCGCTGCACCACGGCCATCACGCCGCCAAAGCCCTGCAGCGCCAGCAGGGTAAATGAAACAAAGAGATCGGTGGGCGATTTGGGTTGCGGCCTATCCTCCGCTGGCAGGGAATTCATGCCCGCGATTATCGCGGTTCACCAGCCAGGGCCGTTTCATTCGGACCGGCTTGACGTGTCATGCAGCCAGCATGTATGACAGCAAAATGTGTGAAACCAAATCCAGACCTCGGTGGGTGCGCCAGAGGAGGGGCAGCGTGAAAAATCTGTGGCCGCCGCTCCGCCAGACTCAATCCTTGCTGCCGGCCTTGAAACGCAGGCCGAAGCCGAAGCGTTCGTTGATCTGCTGGTGCGTGCTTTTCATGCCGGCCTGCTGGAAATACTCCACCAGCTTGGTGATCTGCAAGTTGCCGCCGATGTTCTCGATCATCGCAATGGCGCACATCGAGGCGTCGGTGCCATTGTCCAGCCGTACTTCCACTGGCGCGCGGCCCGGCACCTCGATGGTGACCACGCCGTTGGTGGCGGCCCAGTTGGGCGCGCCGTCATAAATGAAGGTGAAGATCAGCGCACGCTTGATCTGGTGGAATTGGTCGCCGTTGAGGAAGATGTTTTCCCCGCCCGTGCTGGTGCCCGAACGGTCATCGGCATCGAGGTGAATATAGGGCGGCAGGCTGAAATTTCCCCAGCTGTTGCCCAGCGCCTGCACGCAGCCGGGCGTGCCGTCCGTCAACTCGAACATGCAGCCCAGGTCCAGGTCTATGCCCCGGCCGGACCGTGCTGCCGCGCCGCCGCCCATCATCCGGCTGAGAAAGCCTTCTTTTTTCGGCTCGGCGGCGGGCGCTGCGTTCTGGTTCCAGTTCAGGTTGACGCGGGTGCGGCCAAAACCCTGCCTTCCCGCTTTTTCCAGCGAAATCTTGTCGCCGCGCTTTTCCAGCGTAATTTTCGACAGGGAGACTTTTTTGGTTTCGGGGGCCGGGGCGGGCGCTGCAGCGGGCGCCGGAACTGGCGCTGCAGCGGGCGTCGGCGCTGCAGTTGCAGCGGGCGCCGGTGCCGGTGCCGGGGCCGGGGCTGGAGAAGCCGCCTCGGTGCCGCCGAAATGTTTGAGCAGCGCGGACAGCCCGCCATTGAAACCCTGGCCGACGGCGCCAAAGCGCCATGAGCCGTCGCGCTTGTAAATCTCGCCCACGATCACGGCTTTTTCATCCTGAAAGTCCGCGCCTGAAAAAGTAAAAACGGTGCTGCCCAGGCGCAAAGTGCTGGCCCCGAGCTGGCGCATCCTGCCTTCGCCGTTGATGGAGGCGGTGAACACCAGCTTGTGAATCGTCTCGGGCAGGTGCGCGACATCGGTGTTGAAAGTCGAGGTGCTGGCGCCGATCTCCAGCGTCACGCCGCCGCCGGGGCAGGACTTCTGGTTGTAAAAAACCATGAAGCGCTCATCGGAGAGCTGCCCGCCGGCGTCCAGGCCGAAGCAGCTGATGTCGATGTCCATGCCCTGCGCCGCCACATTGAGTGTGACGGGAAACGGTCCCGTGCAGCCCATGTCGGCGAGTTTTCCTTTTTGTCCGCGTGAAAAATCAGTCATGGTTCAAGCCTTCAAAGAGTTATCTGGTTGCCGGTCAAAGGATAAGGCGCCGTCGATTGGCTCGCCGCCGGCGTGGTGAATGCCAAAAACCCGCGCCTGCTCAACCACGCCATGCGCCCAGGCGCGGTGCGTGGCGACTTCGCACATCGAGTCGTGCATTTTGAAAACGGCCGGGCTGTCCGGGTTCATGATGCGCAGCGCCGCTTCCACATCGCTGTGGTGGACGCGGTAATGCTGCTCGATCAGCGCCACCTGGCTGGGGTGAATGGCGGTCTTGCCCACCAGGCCGTGCGCCAGGTCTTCCTGCACTTCCTGCGCCAAGAGGGCCGGATTGTCCAGGTGCTCGAACACCGGCGCGGTCAGGGCAAAACCGTAGGGCAAAAACGTCGTGACCAGCCGGGAAATCACCGGCCCGAGCGGCGTGCGGTAAAGCGTCATGCTGCGCGGGCGCCGGATGCCCAGCAGGGCCAGCAGGTCATTGCCGCCGATGCGCAGCGCCAGGATGTGCTCGCGCACGCCGGGCTGCTCCAGGCACTGGCGAAACAGTTTCATTTCGGTTTCGTCAAAGACCTCGGCTGTCTCCAGCGTCGGCATCAATTGAAAATGGGTCTTGCGGATCTGGCGAAAGTAAGCATCGAAGTTGTGCCGGGTGGTCTTGGGCAGCACAAAGCCGCTGAGTTTTTCCGATCCGGGCATTTCCAGCACGCGCCGCATAACGTCCGGGCTGCGCACGCGAACGAAGCGCTCCATGCCAGTGCGCTGCGTCATCTGCCCCAGCGCCAGCGACAGGTTGAACAGGGCGTAGCTCAGCTCGCTGTCGGCCACCGCGTCTTCGGTGCAGAAGATGAGCGAGCGCAGACCGCCGAGCAGCTCGCCATGGGCGATTTGCTGCAGGTCCTTGTGGGTGGCGGGAACGTACAGCGAGGCGCCGAGCATTTTTTTGTCAGCCATCTAATGCACTCTGGATGAGGGAGACGGCCTGGTAGGGCAGGGCTGCGTCCACGATGACCGGAACGGATTTTTCGGCGGCCAGGAGTTTTAAATGCGCTACGTCCGGCGCGTCGGGGTCGCGCAGTATCAGCAGGCGCGGCACGCGGCGCAGCAGCACGCGGGTGGCCTCGCCAATGCCGGGCTTGACCAGATTGACATCGCTGATGCCGTGCTGCGCCATCGTGGCGGCAAGGAATTCAGTGGAAATGGCGGCGGCGCGGGCGCGATCCATCGGCTCCGGCGTGCTTAGGCCTTCACTGTTGGCTCTGTCACCGTCAGGTGTGGAAATTTCAGTCCTCACAGGAAAGGAATTTTTGCCTATTTGTGGGGAAGCAAGGGTTTCGACATTTAACGGTGACAGCGCCTCGCGGTTTGCCAGCGCGACGCCCTCGGCGATCAGGCTGTCGGCGAATTCGCGGGATACATCGTGCGCTTCGAATTCATCGTAATAAACGCAGCCGTGAAAATCGCCGGGGCCGATGGATTCGTTCAAAACGGAGCGGCTGACCAGCCCGGACACGGTGGCGTTCAGGATGCTCGACGGAATCAGGTAGTCCAGCGAGGATGCGGCGCAAGCGGCGGTGCCCGCCAGGTCGGACAGCACATACAGCCCCCTGTCGATGGCGGTGCCGTGGCGCTGATTGAAGCCGTCCACAGCATCTTCCAGCACGCGCGAAATCACGCCCTTGCCGGTCCAGCCGTCGATGAAGACGATGGATTCGGGCGCGTGGCCCTGGCTCAAAATATGGCCCAGTGCCACCTCGTCGATGCCCCGGTCCCGCACGATGGAAACCGAATAATGAGCCGCCTCGCGCCCCAGCACCTGACGCAATAAATGCTTGAGGATCACGCCCACGGGGGTGCCGGCGCGCACCAGCGAGACCAGCGTGATCGGCCCGCTGCGCCGCGCGGCAATCAAGGCAGCCAGCGTGAGGCAGTCGCGCGCCATCTGCTCGCGGTTGGCTTCGCAGGCGCTGCGGAAAATCTCCAGATAGCGCGCCGAAGGCAGCGCTTCGGGCGAGAGCATTTCGCTGTAATGGCGCTGGCCCGATTGGATCAATTGCTCCTTGCGCGCGACATCGACAAAGGGCAGCGGCGCCAGGCGCTTGAGCAAAAACGTGACGTCGTCCGGCCGGTAGCTTCCGCAAAAATTCATAATGCCGCCACCGTCAGGGCCGCCAGCTGGGTGCCGCTGGGAACGATGGCGTAGTCGCAGGCGGCCATGAAGCGCGCATCGGATTTGCTGTCGCCCATGCCCAGCGTCATGATCTCGCCGTGCTCGGCCTGCAGGCGCTGGCGCAGGTGATGCACGGCGCGGGCCTTGTTCAGCGTCTTGGGCAGAACGGCCAGGTTGTTGCCGTTGCGGTGAATATAAAAATTCTGGCCGGTTTCGCTGGTGATCCAGCCTGCCAGGGCTTCGCGCTCGATGCGCTCTAAGCGCTCGGCCTGCTTGTCTGGATCCTTGACGACGATGTAAAAAGGCGTGGCGTAGTCCTCGATCAGGCGGGCGCGTCCTTTGAGGCCGACGCTGGCCGAATAGCTGTCGATCACGTCGATGGCTTCCTTCAGGCCGTCCAGGGCGATCGCCATGTCGGCGCGCATGAGGTCCAGCCAGTCGCCATCGGGCGCGCCGCCGGGTGCCAGCACGACGCCGCCGTAGTCGATGATCGAATAGCTGGAGAAGGTCAGACCGACCCGGCTCAGGGCATCGCGGTTGCGCGCCGTGGCCGGAATCAGGGTCATTTCGCGGTCCATCAGCTCGAAAAATGCGCGCTGGCGCGGTGTGGAAAAAGAGCAGACAGAGCCGTCCTTCAGATAGGCGGCAGGGTGCAGGTCTTTTTCGTCGGCGCATTTGCCGGGCGTCTGGAACAGGGTGTCGTCCAGGTCAACGAACAGGAATTTCTTCAAAATGGCTCTCGGATAAAAAGTGAAACAGGCGGCCGTTCACGGCGTTGGCCAGTTGGTGCAGCGCCGCGTTGGGCGGCGTTTCATGGCAGATGAAGACGTGCTCGTACTGGCCGGGCGCGACGTTATAAATGAAATTTTCCACGCCTTCGCCGTAGTTGTCGGGGAAGTTCAGGATGTGGCTGACCGCGCCCCATTGCAGGATGGGCGAGCGGGTGGTGGACTGCACGACGACATCGACGCCGTTGGTCTCCAGCGCCCGGCCGAGCAAGAACGCCATGTGCATGAATTCTCCCGTGCCCAGCACCAGCACGCGCTCGCTCAAGGCGATGCCCGCGCGCAGTTGCGCGGCCAGCGCGGCCGGCTGGCTCAAAAGGCGATTGACGCCGAGACGGCCAAAACAGGCGCTGGCGCCCCGGTCCGCATGGGCTTCAAACAGCTGGGCCGCGCCGCTGGCCGGCTGCAATTGACCGGCGGTAAATTCATACGCGCCGCTGAGCACAGCGCCCACCGTGACCGGCAGACCGAAGCGCCCGGACAGGGCTTCGTTGGCCTCGCGGCCCATGAAATTGGTGATGGCCGTCAGATGGACGTGTTCAATGGCAGGGTTCAACGCGCGGCAGGCGGCGCTCAGATTTAAAAAGGTGTTGCCAGTGCTGGCCTCGTCATCGACGAGCACCAGCGAGCGGGCGCTGAGCAATACATCTTGCAGCGCCCCGTCGCCCGGCCGGTGCAGGAACTGCCGGGGCGCGTGGCTGTGCGCTTCTTCAAATTCGATGATGGGTGCGTCACCAACGTGATAGCGCGTGGTGTGCAGGAACAGCGCCTCGCGCTGCGGATGCGCGGTTTTGTACGCTTCAAAAACGCCTTGCCCCAGGCCAATCGCCGTTTCGGCCATGGCGATGAACACCACCGGGCCGGGTAAATCGTGCGGAATGCGTGCCGCCAGCTCGGTGTGGATGGCTAGCATCCGGCGCGGCATGACCGGCCAGTGCTTGCCCAGCACCTTGCTCAGAAATAGAAAACCGCGTTTGGCATTGGCCCGCGCCGCAAAGCCGATCAGCTCGTCCAGCGGAAACGCTGCGCCGCCATCGACTGTGAGTTCCATCAGGCCGGTTGGCAGCGCCACGCGCCGAACGCCGTCCGTGATGTTGGTGTCCATGGTCCCGGTGTCCATGGTGCCGCCGTCCGTGATACCGCCATCAGAGATACCGCTGGTCGTGGTCCTGCTGTCCGTGATACCGCCGTCCGTGGTGTTGCTGTCCGTGGTTTTCGTAGTGTCGGGGATGTCCTTGCCCTTGCCCGTGACCACGGCTGCTTTGCCCGCAAGGGGCGAGTCCAGGATGGCGCTCATGGCAGTGGCGTGGCGAACGAGATTTCACCCACGCGAAGCCCCGCGCGAACCTCTGGCACCGCCAGGGCGTCAAACCCCCGGTCAAACCCGGCCAGCGCCAGATAGGGCAGATTGGGGCCGGCCAGGCAGGCCATGGCGATGCCGCCGGACATGCGCGGGTTGATCTCCAGCAGGCCCAGGCCGTTCTGGCCCTCCCGAAACTGCACATTGAAGCAGCCGTTCAGGCCATAAGCGGCCGTCAACTGACGGGTGCTATTTAAAATGTCATCGCGCAGGTCAATCAGCTGGCCCTGGCCGGCCTGCAGCGGCTTTTTGCGCGGCACGGAGCAAATTAACCGGCCGTTGTCGCCGACGCAGTCCACGCTGAATTCGTGTCCGCCCAGGTATTCCATCACCAGCATGGGGCGGAAAGTCTCCATTGCCGCAAAACCGCGCCGCAGGTCTTCCAGCCCGATGTGGTACTGAACACCTGCGAGCAGCAACTGCGCGCTGGAGCGTTCTTCGTCAAGCACGCTGAAACCCAGGCCGTAGACTGACACCGAGGGCTTGATGCACAGCTTTGGATGATCTTTTTTTAGTTCGCGGTAGGCCTCGTCGAACTGCTGCGACGTTTCAACCACGCGAAACGCCGCCGGTGGCGTGCCGCAATCCACGCCTTGGTAAAAGCGCGCCTTGTCATGCAGCAGGTCCAGCATGTCCGGCAAGGCGGCGCACAGCACGCGCGTGCCCTGCGCCTCGAAGCGGCCGCGCGCGGCGCTGATGAGGCTGGCTTCCTTGCCAGGAATGAAAATCGCTATGCGGTGCGTGAGGCAAAAATCCAGGCACCAGGCCAGGTAGTCTTCGCCCTTGAAGCCGCTGGGCTCGACGGCGGACTCATGCGCGGCCAGAAAAGCCGGCGCATGCGCATTGGTGCTGCTGCACACGATTTCATAATCGCCCGCCACGTCCGCCTCGCGGATGAGGCGGATGGCGGCGCCGACGGATGAAAATGTTTTATTGAACCAGACGCGCTGCATGGCTGTTTTTACAGGTGAGGCGTGATTTGCGGCATCAACTCGTCAAAGGTGCGGCCGTTGCCGATTTCACCGATGGCGTGCATTTTCCACTCGTCGCCATGGCGGTAGAGCTTGGCCATGATCTGCGCGTTGTGCGCGCCCAGAGTGGACAAATTGAAACGCGCCACTTCCTGGTTGTTGGCGGCGTTGATGATGCGGCAGGTGGCGTTTTCGATCTGCGAAAAATTCTGGCCGGTAAAGCTGTTGACGGTGAACACCAGGCTCTTGACATTGGCCGGAACGCGCGTGAGATCGACGGTGATCTGTTCGTCATCACCGTCGCCCGCGCCGGTGCGGTTGTCGCCGTTGTGAACGACGGAGCCGTCCCTGGATTTCAATTGGCGGAACCAGGCGGCGTCCGTCTGGTTGCCCTGCTCGTCGAACAGGATGCAGGAGGCATCGAGGTCAACTTCCTGCGTCTTGCTGCCAAAGCCGAGAAAGCCCTTGGTCTTGACCGGGTCCCAGCCCAGGCCCATGATGATTTTGGTCAGTTTGACGCCGGCCTCTTTGTCGAGGGAAATTTTCTGACCTTTTTGCAGGTTGATTGCCATGCTGCTCTCCTTGATGGATGGGTTGAGTGAGTTGTGAAAATAGCCACCTGCCAGGCGCGGGCGCTGCAGGTGAGCTGAAAGGCTTGGCTGGGTGGCGGGCTCAGCGATTCGACTGGGTGCCGGATGTTTCTTTTTTCATCCACTCCACAAAGGCGTCGCGGTTGCGCGAGCACACGTAAATCTTGCCGGTGCCACTGAAACGCAGCACGATGCCTTCGCCGCTGGTCACGCTGTTGACCAGGTTTCCGAGCATGCCGCCGATGCCGCTGCGGGTGTTGCCGGTGGTGACGGAAATCTCGTAGCGCAGCGTGCTGTCCCAGCACACGACGTGCGAGTTGTCGATGATCATGTCCTTGCCCGGCGAGACTTCGAGCTGGAACATCGAGCCAAAGCCCGAGACCACCACCTGGCCGCTGCCGGAGGTTTCCATCACGAAAAAGCCGCCCGACTGCGCGAACAGGGCATTGCCGATGCTTTGCGTGCGCACCTTCATTTCGGTGCCCGAGGTGGCAGCGACAAAAGCGCCGTCATTCAATAAATACTGCTGTTTGCCCACATCGATGATTTGCAGCGCGCCGGGCAGGACCGGCGAGAGCAGGCAATCGCCGTCGCCGCGCACCGCCTCGATCTGCTGCTGGAAAAATGACTCGCCATTGGCAAAGCTGCGCAAGAGCGCCCGGCCGAGGCCGCCGTTCATGCTGCCCTTGAGGTCCAGCGTGGCCTCCATCATCACCATGGCGTCGGACTCGCAGTAAATCCGGTCGCCTTTTGTCAGCGCCACATGAAGGAAAGGGTCCACATCGCCGGTTGAGGTAAAGACTGTCATGTCGGGGCGTTTTCAAGTAAAGGAAAATCCGGCCATGTCAACCGGTTGCACGGCCTGATGGAATGCGCCGCTGGCCGCATTTATTGTGCGAACGTAGCGGTTGTCACTTTTGAGCAGATGGCGCGGACGCACGCCAGGGGCTGGGTTTAAACAGCGTCCCGCCATCCCCGGATGATCAGGCGCCGATGCCGAAGGAGCGTGCCAGAGGGGCCAGGCCGCCGGCAAAGCCCTGGCCCACAGCCTTGAATTTCCACTCGGCGCCGGCGCGGTAGATTTCGCCGAAGATCATGGCCGTTTCCGTCGAGCTGTCTTCCGACAGGTCGTAGCGGGCCAGTTCCTTGTCGCCGTTGGCGTCGAGGCAGCGGATGTAGGCTTTGTTGACCATGCCGAAGTTCTGCTTGCGCGCTTCAGCGTCGTGAATGGTTACGCCGACGGTGATTTTCTCGATGTCGGCCGGCACCAGGCTCAGGTCGATGCTGATCTTTTCATCGTCGCCCTCACCGGCGCCGCTGGTGTTGTCACCCAGGTGGGTGACGGAGCCATCGGTGGACTTGAGGTTGTTGTAGAAAATGAAGTCGGAGTCGCCGCGGGCCTTGCCGTCGGCCTTGAGCAGGAAGGCGCTGCCGTCAATGTCGAAAGCGGCGCCGTCGGTGGCGCGCGGATCCCAGCCCAGCCCGATGACGAGCTTTTTGAGGGAGGGGGCTTCCTTGCTCAGGTTGACGTTGCCGCCTTTTTGCAGACTGATGGCCATAGTAATGCTCCTTGAAAAATTATTGAATAAAAAATGGTCCTGGCTAGCCGGGGGATGTTTTACTGGACATCCACACCATGCTGAATGGCAAGCGCGCGGAGACCACCCGCATAGCCTTGCCCGACGGCCTTGAATTTCCATTCGCCACCGTAACGATAAACCTCGCCGAAAACCATCGCCGTTTCGGTTGAATAATCTTCCGACAAGTCAAACCGGGTGAGCTCGACATTGGTTTCGCTATTGACGAGGCGGATGAAGGCGTCATGCACCATGCCGAAATTTTGCTTGCGCGCCTGGGCCTCGTGAATCGTCACGGCCACCACCAGCCGAGTAATCTCGGTGGGCACCTGGTCCAGCTTGATCTTGATGGCTTCGTCATCGCCGTCACCCGCGCCGGTGCGGTTGTCGCCGGTGTGCTCGACGGAGCCGCAGTACGAACGCAACTGGCCATAGAAAATGAAATCATTGTCAGAGCGGACCCGACCGCTTTCCGTGACCATGAAGATGCTGGCGTCCAGATCGAAGTCCACCCCGTCGGAGGAACGCGCATCCCAGCCAAGCCCGAGCAGCACCTGCTTGAGATTGGGGTCTGTCTTGGAAAGATTGACGTTGCCGCCTTTTTGCAAGCTGATGGCCATTTTTAGATTACTCCCGTTAAATAACTAAAATAATACTGCGCAATCAGGGCGTGAGGACGTGTGCTCCCTGCTCACGCTTGTGGCGAATCGAAGACCACAGGGACAGGCCAATAAAAGCCACGCCTGACAGGCCGGTGAACCATTCTGAAATATGGAATTTCACGCTGGCCAGCATGATCAGCGCCAGGATACCGATGGCGTAGTGGGCGCCGTGCTCCAGGTAAACAAATTCCTCCAGCGTGCCCTTGTGCACCAGAAACACCGTCATGGAGCGCACGAACATGGCGCCGATGGCCAGGCCCAGCATGATGATGACGACATCGCTGGTAATCGCAAATGCACCGATCACGCCATCAAAGCTGAAGGAAGCATCGAGCACTTCCAGATACAGGAAGCCGCCAATGCTGCCGCGTTTAATGGCGGTGCCGATCACGGGGTCATGCTCTTCTTCTTCAAGCAGGCCGCTGAGAAAGTTCACTGCCAGGTAAATGGCAATACCACCCAGGCCCGCCATCAGGACGGAGAGCTTTTGCGCTTCAGGCACCAGCGTCATGCAGCCATAGACAGCCAGCAGTGCGAGCAGGGTGGACAGGCCTTCGTTGCCGTGCTTGCCAAATTTTTCTTCAATCCAGCCAAGCCAGTGCAGTTCTTTTTCCTCATCAAAAAAGAAATTCAAAAATACCAGCAACAGGAAAGCACCGCCAAAGGCTGCAACCTGTGCGTGATTGGCGGTCAGGTGTTTTGAGTATTCTTCGGGAGTATTCAAGGCCATGGACATGACCTCGACCAGTCCAAAGCCGGTGGCAATGGAAACGATCAAAATCGGAAATACCAGCCGCATGCCGAATACCGCGACAATAATACCGACGGTCAGAAATAATTTCTGCCAGAAGGGATCCCAGGTGCGCAGCACCGAGGCGTTGACAACGGCATTGTCAAAAGAAAGCGAGACTTCCATGATGGAAAGAATACTGGCAATAAACAAAGCCTGAAGTGCGCCTGTCATGCCGTTCAGGTTGTAACCCCACCATGCCGCAAGGCCGAGACAGATAAATGTGACTAAAAATGATACTCTGAAATGCTGCATGTTTATACCGTAAGTGGTTTTTGCCGCTGGCTGAAATGCCGATAACCCATGCGCAATAAAAACGGATGGGTATTTTCTGGCTGTGCTGAGAGGGAGACTCTGGCTGCAAATGGATGGAGCATCTTAACCTTGAAATGCGTCTTTTCGCAAAGTTCAATTCAGACAAGTCAGAGGGGAATTGCCGGGGCAGGAGCGCAAAGACAGCAGAGAACTAAAATTTTTGCATTTATTTTTCTGCCAAGCTGGGCACTTCAAAATCAGCGCTGCCAGTCCGGCTGCAGTGTGACATGGTGATGAATAGTCGGCGGGCTTGAGTCTGTCATCGGCGCACAGAACGAGCCATTGATAGATATCAATACCCGCGTTGTTTGCTCAAACCGTCATGCCGCCCGACACTTCGATCACCGCGCCGTTGACGTAGCTCGCCTCATCGCTGGCCAGGAAGGCATAGACGTTGGCGATTTCCTCAGGCTGGCCCAGGCGCTTGAGCGGCACGCGGTGCTCCATCTCCTGGAGCACATTGTCAGGAATGGTGCCCAGAATCGGCGTGGCAATGAAGCCGGGCGCCACCGCATTGACGCGCACGCCCTTGGGGCCGAGCTCGCGGCTCCAGGTCTTGGTGAAACCGATCACGCCGAATTTGCTGGCCGCATAGTTGGTCTGGCCAAAGTTGCCATAAATGCCCACCACCGAGCTGGCATTGAGAATCACCCCTGCGCCTTGCGCCACCATGATGTCGGCCACGGCCTGGGCGCAGTGAAAGACGCCGCGCAGGTTGACGTCGATCACCCGGTCGAACTGCTCGGTCGTCATCTTCACCAGCCGCGCATCCTGGGTAATGCCGGCATTGTTGACCAGCACATCGATGCGGCCGAACTGCGCCTTGACCTGGCTCACCACGGTATCGACCTGATCGCGCTGGGTCACGTCCATCCGGTAACCGACCGCCTGGGCGCCCAGCGCCTGGCATTGCCGGACCGCGTCGTCAATGGCGGCTTGCTGGACGTCGCAAATGATGACGATGGCGCCTTCGCGCGCGAACTTCAGGGAAGTGGCCAGGCCGATGCCCTGGGCTGCACCGGTGATGAGGCTGATTTTGTTCTGGAGTCGTTGCATGGGATGTGGCGTTTGTTAAGTGGGGAAAGGATTGAATCTCCGGCAAGCATTATTCACTGTATTTTGTCTGGTCCGCGTCCTCCCAGGCGGCTTGTACGGCCGAGCGGGAGGGCAGGGGATCGCTAAAATATTCCCGATGCCCTCTACTTCGTTGCCTCCCACGCCCGACTGCCTGTTCGATATCTGCATCATCGGTGCCGGCCCTGCCGGATCAACAGCCGCGTTCTTGCTGGCGCGGCAGGGTTTTTCAGTGGCCCTGCTGGACCGCGCCCGTTTTCCACGCGAAAAAACCTGCGGCGATGGCATCACGCCGCGTGGCGCCCGGGTGCTTGAGCGCATCGGCGTGCTCGATCAGGTGGCCGCGCAGGGTTTTGCCTGCCGTGGCGTGGACCTGCGCGGCATGGATCCTCAAGGTCAGACGACCGAGTTCACTCTGCGGTTTGACCGTGCGCACGCCGATGAGCCGGCAGAGATGATCGTGGTGCCGCGCCTGACGCTCGATGCGCTGCTGCTGCGCCATGCGATGACGGCCGGCCCGACCTTGTTCGAGGCAACCAAGGCGCTGCAGGTTAAAACCGCTCAAGACCACGCCTGCGTCCTCACCGATACCGGGCGGCGCATCGGGGCGCGCCTGGTGGTGCTGGCCACCGGTGCGGAGTCGCAGCTCTTGCGCGCTTGTGGACTGCTGGAAAAAAAACCTCGGATCGAGCATGCCGCCCGTGCCTATTTTGAGGGTGTCGAAGGCCTGACGGACCGGGCCGTGCTGTTTTTCGACGGCGTGGACCTTCCCGGCTATGGGTGGATTTTCCCCACCTCGCCGACCTCGGCCAACATCGGCTGCGGCGTGTTCGTGCCACAGGGCGCCGAGGCTGAAACTTCACCGCGCACGTTGCCGCAATTACAAAGACTCGAGCAACTCGTGGCCACCCATCCGCTGCTCAAGCGGATGCTGGCCAATGCGACGCAGTCCGGCCCCATCCGCGCCTATCCGCTGCGGACTGATTTTCAGCCTGCGTTTGCGGGGCGTGATCGCCTGCTGGTCATCGGCGAGGCCGCCGGGCTGGTCAACCCGATCACGGGTGAAGGCATTGATTACGCGCTTGAATCGGCCGAGTTCCTGGCCGCTGCCGTGCGCAAGCACTGGACTGGGTCTCATGCGTCAGAGCCGCCAGCCTCGCTGGGCACGGCACAGGCGCGGCGCATCACCGAACACTACCGAACCCATCTGTCACGCCGTTTTACCCGACGCTTTGCGCTGTACCGAACCATCCAGCGCCATGCGCTGTCGCCTTCGGGCGTCTCGTTGGTGTTGGCCCAACTGGCGCAGGCGCCAGCCCTGCAGCGGCTGGTGGTGGACGCGCTGTTTGGCCGCGTGAAACTGGCTCACTTGCTCAAGCCGTCGACATTTTGGCAAATCATGCGCCTGATGACGCGCAAAGCCCGGCAACACCGGCCTCAAAATGCCTAATGGGCTTTGCCGTGAGCGCGGTCGATGAGTCTGAAAATGCCAACCCCGAGGCCGAAAATGATCAGCGTGCCCAAGGTGATGTACAAATTGGGAACGTCGGCCAGCATCGCGCCCCAGATGACGCCACTGGAGAAAATGCTCAGAAAGAGTATGAAACCTATCAGGTAAAGCGCAAACGCAACAGACACCTTGATTCTCCAAAGATAAATGAAACAACTTTAGAGGCTGGCCGGTTCCTGTGCCATCGGGCAGCAACGCCCGGTGTTGTCAGTGCGCTCCTACCCGAAAGTGCGACAGTTCATCCTCCTGCGTAAAAAAGCAAAGGCGCCTTCGCAGCGCCTTTGCTTGGTTCACATCAGCCGGGCGGCTGGTTTACTTCTGCTGCTTGGCGCCTGGGCTGCTGCTGCCAGTCTGTGGCGAGGCTGTGTTGCCAGCATCCGCAGTTTGCTGGGACTTTGGCGAATTGTCGGCACTTTGCTGGCCGCTGCCTTGTGTTTGCTGACCGGTGGTCCCCTGTGTTTGCTGGCCGGTTCCCTGTTGTGAAGTGCGTTTGTTGCGCCAGCTGTTGAACTCTTCCGAGAATTTGCTGTAGCGCTCCTTGCGCCAGTCTTCATAGTCCTTGTCCAGGTTGCGCAACTGCTCACTGCGCCACTGGTGGTAGTCGGGGTCGTGGTGCCCCTGGCTGCCTTGCTGGTGTCCCTGATCGTGACCGGATTGCTGTTGCGAATCCTGCGAACCCTGACGATCGGATGCATAACCTCCGTAGCGCTGGTTGCTCTGGTAGCCGCCATAGCCGCCGCCGAACTGGTCCTGCTGGGAGCCGTAACCGCCATAGCCATAACTGGCACCCTGGCTGGCCCCTGGTCCCGTCCCGCCCTGCATGTGCTCTTGCGAGGCCCAGTCATTGCCGCCGAAGCGGCGACCCTGTTCCATACCACCATAGCTGCCCATGTCCTGGCCCGCGCCCGACTGGCTGCCGCCATAACCCTGGTGACTCTGGTTGCCTTGATAGCCCGCGCCCGACTGGCCACTACCATAGCCTTGATTGCCTTGATTGCCCTGGTACCCGGAGCCGCCGTATTGGGAGCCGGACTGGCTGAACTGGTCCTGCTGGCCACCCCGGCGCCAGCTTTCCTGCATGGAGTGGCCTTGGCGCCCTTGTCCGCCGCCATAGCTGCCGCCTTGCTGTTGACCACCGCCCTGGTTGCTGGCGCTTTGCTGTTGATTGTTCGAGCGCCAGTCGCTGCGGCCCTGGTTTTCATCTTGTGATCGCATATCAAGCTCCTTGGAGAAAGTTGAAAAGTGAAGGCGTTGGATTACGCCTGCGGTGTGCGTTCGGCCTGCAAGCTTTCAGCGCGGCCTTGAGTGAAACCTTGGCTGGGGCCATGCCACCCGACCAATGACGGCCTTGCACGCCCTGAAGAACCTGGGCGTCAAGCTCGCAGTTCGGGCTGTCAAAGACTTTGCTTGCTGAACGCATTGATGCAATTTAGTTAATTTTGCAAAGCCTTGATGTCGGATTTAAGCGAACTGTATGTAGGAAAAGGCTGGCCTTGTCGTGGTTGGCCGAGGCGAGTTTCACAAATGCAAAGCGCGACAGTTTTTCTGAGTGAATTGCTCTCCTGTCCTGTCCTGTCTTGTCCTGTTTGGGCTTGGGCTTGGGCTTGGGCTTAGCTTGGGCTTGGCTTGGCTTGGCTTGGCTTGGCTTGGCAGGTTTTTTCCTACACCACAGCCTGGGTTTGCCTGACTGCTTTTGTTTTTCAGGAGTGCAATCGTGGGCACAGTGGTTGAGAAACAGGTCTGCTTGCAACAGTTACTTGCGTCTCAGTCATCCTTAACACTCGCTTGTGCTTTCTTTGAAGGAGTTCTCCATGGCCAATAATCAGTCATCCAACTTTGATTCCGCTGGCAATCAGCGCGCCGGAATCACGACCGCCAGCAGCATGGACAACGATGAGGTGATCGACACCCTCAATGACCTGCTCGAATGCTGCCGCGATGGCGAGTACGGCTTCAATACGTCGGCCGAGAACACCCCGTCGGCCAACCTCAAAACCATGCTGATGCGCCATGCCGGAGAATGCCGCGAGGCCGGGCTGGAATTGCAGGCCTTGATTCGCCAACTGGGCGGAGAGCCCGATGAGGGCGGCTCAATGAGCGGGGCGCTGCACCGGGGCTGGGTCTCGGTGCGCGGCACCCTCAGCACCTACAGCGACCTGGCCATGCTCGAAGAATGTGAGCGCGGCGAAGACACTGCAGTCGCGCGGTACCGCAAGGCGCTCAAAGAGAACCTGCCGCCGGCCATTCGCAGCGTCGTGGAGCGTCAGGCCCAGGGCGCCCAGCGTAACCACGACCAGATCAAGGCGATGCGCGACAGTCTGAAGACATCATCCTAAAGGCTTCACAGGAGAGAGAGGGGCGATTTGTTGCTGGCACCTTCAAGGTGCTGCAAGACGGGGACAGCATGCAAGGTGCTGTCCCTCTTTTTTGCCAGCCGGGTTATTTTTTCTCGTCGGGAGTTGCTTGCGGCGCCGGTTCCAGGGGCTCGGGCTCGGGCATGGGCGCGGGGCCTGTATCGGCACCGGTAGCTTCCTCGGGCAGGGGCGTTTCGAACGACTCCATCTTGGACATGTCGTTTTGCATCTGCTGCTCGATCTTTTGCATGTCCATCGCTTCGGCCTTGTCCAGCCCGCTGGAGACGATGCCGGGGAAGGCGATGATGATGCCCACCATGATGATCTGGATGATCACGAAAGGCACGGCGCCCCAGTAGATCTGCATCGTCGTGACTGGCTGGATCTGCTTCTTGGTCAGCTTGTCGATGTAGGGCGAGGTGGGCGCCACGCTGCGCAGGAAAAACAGCGCAAAGCCAAACGGCGGGTGCATGAAAGAGGTCTGCATGTTCACGCCCAGCAGCACGCCGAACCAGATCAGATCGATGCCCAGCTTGTGCGCCACTGGCGCCAGCAGCGGCACGACGATGAAGGACAGCTCGAAAAAGTCGAGGAAAAACGCCAGGAAAAAGATCAGCAAGTTGACGGCAATCAGAAAGCCGACCTGGCCGCCGGGCAGGCTGGTGAGCAGGTGCTCCACCCAGACCGGGCCGTCCACGCCCTGGAACACCAGGCTGAAGATGGTCGAGCCGATCAGGATGAACACCACAAAGCACGACAGCTTGGTGGTGCTGTTGAGCGCCTGCCTGAGCAGCGTCATGCTCAGGCGCCCGCGCACCACGGCCATGATGATGGCGCCCAGCGCGCCCATGGCGCCGCCTTCGGTGGGTGTGGCTACGCCCAGAAAAATCGTGCCCAGCACCAGGAAGATCAGCAGCAGCGGCGGAATCAGCACAAAGGTCACGCGCTCGGCCATGCGCGAGAGCAGGCCCAGGCGCGTGACCTTGTTGAGCACGGCGATCACGAAGGCCAGCGCCACGCCGGCGCACAGCGACACGACGATGGTTTCGTCCTTGGGAACGCTGGTGACGCTCGTGCCCGTCCACCAGCTATGCACACCGGCCATGTTCTGGCCCAGAAAGATGGCCAGGCCCGCAGACACGATGGTCAGCAGCAGCAGCGAAGGCGTTCCGCTGGAGCCGCTGGGCTCGCGGTAGGTGCGCGCCTCCAGCGGCAGCGCCGGCACCCAGCTGGGCTTGAAGATGGCCAGGGCAATCACATACACCGCATAAAAACCCATCAGCATGAAGCCGGGCAAGAAAGCGCCCTTGTACATGTCGCCCACGCTGCGGCCGAGCTGATCGGCCAGGATGATCAGCACCAGCGAGGGCGGAATGATCTGCGCCAGCGTGCCCGAGGCGGTAATCACGCCCGAGGCAACCCGCCGGTCATAGCCGTAGCGCAGCATGATGGGCAGCGAGATCAGGCCCATGGAGATCACCGAGGCGGCCACTACGCCGGTCGTGGCAGCCAGCAGGGCGCCGACAAAGATCACCGCCAGCGCCAGGCCGCCGCGGATCGGGCCGAACAGTTGGCCGATGGTGTCGAGCAGGTCCTCGGCCATGCCGCTGCGCTCCAGGATCAGGCCCATCAGCGTGAAGAAGGGAATGGCCAGCAGGGTGTCGTTCTGCATGATGCCGAACAGGCGCAGGGGCAGCGCCTGCAGCAGCGCTTCGGGCAGCAGGCCCAGCTCGATGCCGACAAAGCCGAAGAACAGCCCGCAGGCGCCCAGGCTGAAAGCCACCGGAAAGCCCATCAGCAGGAAAACGATCAGGCCCGCGAACATGATCGGGGCGAAGTTGTGCGTTAAAAATTCCACATTGTTCTCCTGCGATCAGCCGGCGCTGGTTTTGGATTCAGCCTGGCGGCGGATGGCTTCGGCGAGTTCTTCCTCGGGTGTTTTTTCCACCCGCTTGAGCGTCGGATCCTCGATCAGGCCTTGGAGAAAGGCGATGCGCTTGATGAGTTCGGACCAGCCCTGCAGCAGCAGCAGGGTAAAACCCAGCGGAATCATGGCGTACACCGGCCAGCGGATGAGGCCGCCGGCGTTGGACGACATCTCGCCCGAGTGCCAGCCCTGCAGGAAAAACGGAATGCCGTACCAGAGGATGGCCGCGCAGATCGGCGTGAGGAAAAAGGCAAAGCCGATGATGTCCACCCAGATCTGGCCGCGCTTGGACAGGTGGCTGGACAGCACGTCAATCTTGACATGTTCGTTCTGAAGCAGGGTGTAGCCGGCCACCAGCAGGAAGGAGGCGGCAAACAGGTACCACTGCACTTCCAGGTAAGCGTTCGAGCTCATGTTGAATACCTTGCGGATGATCGCGTTGACGCCGCTGATGACGGTGGAGGCCAGGATCAGCCAGATGGCATGGCGGCCGATCTGGCTGTTGAGCCAGTCCACGGCTTTTGAAAATTGAAGTAAGGCGCGCAAGGGTGAACTCCAGGGTAAAGGATGTACGCGCAAAACGCATCCGCCAGACAGGGGTGGGTCTTGCGGATGAAGCTTTGTGCGGGATGGAGAGCGATTGTAAGAAGAACTGTCAGTCAATGCTGGCGCAAGCGCAGACGGTCTTATGCCGACACCGCCCTGGCGCCGGCGCGCCGGCTGTCTTTTGCTCGCACGCGCTTGCACGCGGGCCGTTGCCGCGCAGCAAGGCCAGCGCTGGCTGAGAAGAGCGGTGTTAGAAGTGGTGTTAGCGAACGGCGATGCCGCTGCCTGCGCCCATGCGGCCGATCTGGCGCGCGGCTGCGAAACCGTGGCGCGCAAAGCAGGCCAGTACGTCGTCGGCCGCCTCGGGCGCGCAGGACACCAGCAGACCGCCGCTGGTCTGCGGGTCGCTCAGCAGGGCCTTGTGCGCCGGGCTGATGTCGCCGGGCAGGCTGACTTCGCCGCCGTAGCTGGCCCAGTTGCGCCCCGAGGCGCCCGTGACGTTGCCTTGCGCGGCGAGTTCGAGCACGCCGGGCAGCAGCGGAATCTGGTGAAGGTCGAGCTGCATCTGCAGCCCGGCGCCGCGCGCCAGTTCCAGCCCGTGGCCGAGCAGGCCAAAGCCGGTCACGTCGGTCATGGCGTGGACGGCGTCCATCTTCGCCAGATCAATGCCGGGTTTGTTCAACTGCGTCGTGGTGGCCACCATGCAGGCGTAGCCTTCGGCGCTCAGCGCTTCCTTTTTCAAGGCTGCCGACAGGATGCCCACGCCCAGCGGCTTGCCCAGGATCAGCACGTCGCCCGCCTTGGCGCCGGAGTTTTTCTTGACGCGCGACGGGTGGATCAGGCCCAGCACGACCAGGCCGTAAATCGGCTCGACCGAATCAATCGTGTGGCCGCCGGCAATCGGAATGCCGGCGTCGCGGCACACGTCCTGGCCGCCGCGCAAAATCGCGCCTATGGTTTCCAGCGGCAGCACGTTGATGGGCATGCCGACCAAGCCGAGGGCCATGATGGGCGTGCCGCCCATGGCATACACGTCGCTGATCGCGTTGGTGGCGGCGATGCGGCCAAAGTCATACGGGTCATCGACGATGGGCATGAAAAAGTCGGTGGTGGCAATGAGCGCCTGCTCGTCGTTGAGCTGGTACACCGCCGCGTCGTCGGCGGTCTCGATGCCGACGAGCAACTGCGGCGGAATCGGCAGGTTGCTGGAGTTCTTGAGGATTTCGCTCAGCACGCCGGGCGCAATCTTGCAGCCGCAGCCCCCGCCGTGGGACAGGCTGGTCAAGCGCGGAACACTCGCGGGCAGGGGCACGGCTGCGGCAGGGTTTTGGGTCAGGGCGTCGGAGACATTCATCGGGAAGCTTTCAAAGGCGTTGCAGAGTTGAACGCGGATTGCACCAAGTTTATGACAAGGCGCTTTTCTTCTTCAGGCGCAAACAGGCAGGCCCGCGCGCGGCACTGGCTTTGCAAGGCGTCCAGGAAAGCCGGTTCCGCCGCGCAGCGCTGCACCAGCGCGGCCAGTGCCTCGCCATCGCCCGGCGTGAAATAACCCGCATAGTCCGGCCCCAGCATGCCGATATTGCCGCTGATGCGCGAGGCCAGCACCGGCGTGCCCGACTGGATGGCTTCCAGGATGACCTGCGCGCCGCCTTCCATCCGCGAGCAGTTGACCAGCACATGGGCGCGCTTGATGTGCTGGCGCGTGGCCGCGCGCGCCAGACCGCCCAGCCAGCGGTAGCGCGGATTTTGTTTTTCAGTGGCGCGGGCGGCCTCGGCGAACTGCGGCGCCAGCGCCTGGCCGATCTGGTCGAAATGAATTCGCGCATTCAATTGCCCGGCTGCCATGTTCACCGCTACCTGCATATAGGTCAGCGGGTCTTTTTCTTCGCGCAGATGGCCCACCATCAGGGCGCGAAAGGTGTGCGTGGACTTACGCGCCGGCTTGAGCGCCGGGGCTGACTGGTAGATCACCCGCGCCTTGCCGCGCCAGGGAGTGGGCAGTTCTGCCAGGCCAGCCTCCTGCAGCACGACCAGATGCGTGGCCAGCGCCAGGGAGCGCCGGGCATCGGCATCGGTGTGGATGTCGCGGTAGAGATCGGTGCCGGTCAGTACCACGATCAGCGGTTTGTCCGGAAAGGTTGAGGCCCAGGCCTCGATGGAAGCGGCTGAGCGGCGCGCATGCAGCGCAATCATGGCCTGCGGCAATGGCAATGGCAATGGCAATGGCAATGGCAATGGCAATGGCAAGAACGAGGACGCTCGCGATAGCTGTGGCTGTGGCTGTGGCTGTGGCTGTGGCTGTGGCGCTAGTGTCGCGTCATGCGTCCAAAGCCGGGTTTCTCCAAAGGCAGGCATACCGGCAGTTTGCTCTTGATGGGACATTAGCGCAGGCGCAGGCGCAGGCACGGGCCACTGCTTGAGTAGCGCAATGTCACAATGAGACGATAGAAATTGCGCCCAGCGGTGGGCGGTGTGCCAGTTGCCGTTGTTGGCCTCGGCCATTGCCGGGCTTACCAGGACGATTGTTGTGGCTTCAGATTTCATACCCCATGCATCACCCGGTTGGTCGGGATCGCCGCTTGCCGCGAGCCCGGACCTGATTGATTCGCCTCTCATGCGCCAAGCGGGCAAGGACGTGTTGTCGCTGGCGCTGATGGATGCGCGCAATCATACGCTGCAGCTTTTTGGCCAGTACCAGGATTGCCTGGAAGCGGTCAATTTCGCCGTGCCCCGGCTTGCTACCGTGAACCCGCCGCTGTGGGAGCTGGGCCATGTGGGCTGGTTTCAGGAGTGGTGGACAGGGCGCAACCTGCAGCGCGCCCTGGGGGCGCGCTGCGAGCCGGCGCACGCCCGGCTGCCTTCGATGGAGCCCCGTGCCGACTGCTGGTGGGACTCCGGCCAGGTGCCCCATGACAGCCGCTGGACGCTGGATCTGCCCGATGTGGCGCAGTGCCGGGCTTATTTGCTCGATACCCTGGAAAGCACGCTGGAGCTGCTGCAAAGAGTGGGCGACGAGAGCGATGACGCCCTTTACTTTTACCGCCTGTGCCTGTTTCATGAAGACATGCACGGCGAAGCCTTTGCCTACATGGCACAAACCCTCAGTGTGCCGCTGGGCCAATTCTTGCAGGCAGCGCTCACGCCCGAACCGATGGCGCTGCGCGAGCCGCTCCTGGTTCCCGCCACCACCTGGAGCATGGGCAGCGCCGCCGGGCCGGGCAGCGGCTTTGCCTTCGACAACGAAAAAGCCCAGCACGCCATCAGCGTTCCCGAGTTCGAGATCGACGCCCAGCCTGTCACCTGGGCGCAGTATGTGGAGTTTGTCGGCGACGGCGGCTATGACCGCGCCGAGCTCTGGCACCCCGACGGCTGGCAGTGGCTGCAGGCGCTGGCCGCCGGCGAGGGGCGGCGCGGCCCGCGCTATGTCGAACAGATCGGCGGGGGCAGCGGCGCTGTTGTGCAGACCCGCTTTGGCCAGGCGATGCGCATGCAGGCTAGCCAGCCGGCCATGCACATGAGCTGGTGGGAAGCCGACGCCTGGTGCCGCTGGGCCGGGCGCCGCCTGCCGGCCGAGGTCGAATGGGAAGTGGCCGCGCACACGGCGGCGCGGCGCGGTTTTCGCTGGGGCGATGTGTGGGAGTGGACAGGAACGACGTTTCGGCCCTATCCCGGCTTTGCACCCGATCCTTACGCTGCTTATTCGCAGCCCTGGTTTGGCACACACAAGGTTCTGCGCGGCGGCTCGCTGGCGACGCGCTCGCGCATGAAGCATCCGAAATTGCGCAATTTCTACCGCCCCGAGCGCGACGATATCTTCTGCGGTTTCAGATCCTGCGCGCCCTGAAGCCTCCTGAGCCCTGGCCGCGATGACCCCTGCGGCGTGGCTGCTTCAAGCCTGCGCTACAGTCGCGGCTCAATTTCATGAACACCTTTACCGACAGCGCCGCAGCGGCCTTATCCCTCATCACTTCGCTCGATCCCGCCTTTGGCGGCATCGTGGGCCGCTCGCTGGCCGTCAGCGCCATGGCCTGCCTGATCGCCTGCAGCGCCGGATTGCTGCTGGGCGCCTGGCTGGGCGTGGCGCGGTTCCGGGGCCGCGCCGTCGTGCTGGCGCTGCTCAACACCGCGCTGGCGCTGCCCTCGGTGGTGGTGGGGCTGGTGGTGTATCTGCTGCTCTCGCGCTCGGGGCCGCTGGGTTTTCTGGGATGGCTGTTTTCCTTCAAGGCCATGGTGCTGGCCCAGGCGGTGCTGGTGCTGCCCGTCGTCACGGCGCTGGTGCGCCAGACGATTGAAGATGCCGACGCCAGCCATGGCGAGCAGTTCGCCTCGCTGGGCGCGGGGCGTTTCGTGCGCAGCCTGATTCTGCTGTGGGACGAGCGCTACGCGCTGCTCACGGTGCTGATGGCCGCTTTCGGCCGGGCGATTTCCGAAGTCGGCGCGGTGATGGTGGTGGGCGGCAACATCGAGGGTTTCACCCGCGTGATGACAACCTCGATTGCGCTGGAGACCAGCAAGGGCGACTTGCCGCTGGCTCTGGCGTTGGGCGTGGTGCTGCTGGGCGTGGTGCTGCTGCTCAACGGCTTGATCGCGCTGGTGCGCCACTGGTGCGGCCGGCGCGATGCGCCGCTGCCGTTGCCAGAACCAGAACCAGAGCCGGAGCCGGAGCCGGAGCCGGAGCCGGAGTTGTTGTCTGAGCCAGAACCGAAGCCAAAACCGAGGCCAGAACCGAAGTCAAAGCCGCTGACGGGGCCGGAGCCCGATGCCGCCGTATTGGCGTACCGAGCGGCTGAAAGGGCGCGCTCATGACGCCACTTGTAGCCATGACGCCAGTGGTGGAGTTGCGCGGCGCCAGCGTGCAGTTTGGCCGGGTGCGCGCCCTGAGCCACTGCAGCCTGCGCATCGCGCCGGGCGAGCGCCTGGCGCTGGTGGGCTCCAACGGCAGCGGAAAAAGCACGCTGCTGCGCCTGCTGCACGGCCTGGTTTCGCCCACGGCCGGCACGCGCCAGCAGGACAGGGCCGCGCGCCAGGCCATGCTGTTCCAGCGCCCCAGCATGCTGCGCGCCAGCGTGCTGCACAACGTCGCCCTGGGCCTGTGGCTGAACGGCGTGCCCTGGCCGCAGGCGAAAGATCAAGCGCTGCAGGCGCTGGAGCGCGTCGGCCTGGCAGACCTGGCCGAGCGCCACGGCAAGGCTCTCTCGGGCGGCCAGCAGCAGCGCGTGGCCTTGGCGCGGGCCTGGGCGCTCAAGCCCCAGGTATTGCTTCTGGACGAACCCACGTCCAGCCTGGACCCGGCCGCCAAGCACGAGGTCGAGCGCCTGATGGCTGAGTTCTCCGCCAGCGGCATGACCCTCGTTTTCAGCAGCCACAACCTGGGCCAGGTCAAACGCCTGGCCAGCCGGGTGATCTACCTGGAGCATGGCCGGCTGGTGGCAGACCTGCCGACCCAGGCTTTTTTCAACGGACCCCTGCCCGCAGCGGCCGAGCATTTTTTAAAAGGGGAAATGGGATGAAGGATTTCAGCAGGCTTTTCAGGCCTTTGCGGGTGATGGCGTTAGTCTCGCTGGCTTGGAGCGCAACGGTTGCGATGGCCCAAACGCCTAGCATCGTGATGGCCTCGACCACCTCGACCGAGCAGTCCGGCCTGTTCGGCCACCTGCTGCCCGCGTTCAAGCAGGCCAGTGGCATCGAGGTCAAGGTGGTGGCCGTGGGCACTGGCCAGGCCATCGACATGGGGCGCCGGGGCGACGCCGACCTGCTGTTCGTGCATGATCAGGCGGCCGAGGAGAAAATCGTGGCCGACGGCTTTGCCCTCCAGCGCCACCCGGTGATGTACAACGACTTCGTGCTCATCGGTCCGGCCGCCGATCCGGCCAAGGTCAAGGGCAAGGACATCGTCGAGGCCCTAAAAAAAGTCAATGCCGCCAATGCCGGCTTCATCTCGCGCGGCGACAAGAGCGGCACCCACGCGGCCGAGTTGCGCTACTGGAAAAACGCCGGCGTCGAGCAGCCCGCCAGCGGCGCTCCCGCCTTTTCCGGCTACAAGGCTTGCGGCTGCGGCATGGGGCCGGCGCTGAACATGGCGGCCAGCCTGGGCGCCTATGTGCTGGCCGACCGGGGCACCTGGCTGTCTTTTAAAAACCGCGCCGACCTGGCCGTGCTGGTCGAGGGCGACAAGCGCCTGCTCAACCAGTACGGCGTGCTGGTGGTCAACCCGGCCAAACATCCGAAAACCAAGGTGCAGGAAGCGCAAAAGTTCGTGAACTGGGTGACTTCTCCGGCCGGGCAGGGCGTGATTGCGGCCTACAAGATCAACGGCGAGCAGCTGTTTTTTCCCAACGCCGGGCGTTGATTTCTGGAGGGGTTGAAAGAAGCTTTTCATTGCGGCCTTCCTCCCAGCAGGAAAGAGAGACCTGCCTTTTTTCTTGCCCCTTCACGCCTTTGGGGGGAAGGCCGGGCTGGCAACTTTCAGCCATGACCCTGTCCCTATAATCGCCCCGTGTCCCACCCTCTAGTCACTCGTCCGCCCTTGCCTGTGTGGGCACGCCTGGGGGCTTTGTTGGGTTTCCTGGCCGTGCTGGCGGCCCTGCTGGCACCGCTGTCGCTGCTGGCCGAGGACGTGCGCACCGGCAAGCTGGGCGGCATCTGCAGCGCCGGGATGGCTTCAGCAGACAGCCCGGACGATGGCGCTGGCCAGGCGCCACCGGCCCATTCACACTGCAACTGGTGCAGTTCGCTGGGGCTGGCCCTGCCACCGCTGGCGCTCTCACGCATCCCCTGTTTTGCCGGCTTTCATGTGGCCAGCCTGGATGTGCCAGCCGATCTGGCTGCCACCATCACCGGGCTGCCCTTGAGCCGGGGACCGCCCCGCCTTTGAACTGAACCGTCTCTGCCGAGGCTTGTGGCGTGCTGGCCGATGGACCGGCGCGCCTTTTACCGTTCCTTTCAAAGCGTGTTATTCATGAAATTTTCAGTGCTCAAAAAAATGGCCGCCGCTGGCGGCCTGCTGCTGGCCGCGCCGGCCTTTTCCCATGTTTCCCTTGAAACAAAAAGCGCGCCCGCCGGCAGCGCTTACAAAGCCGTTTTCCAGGTCGGCCACGGCTGCGAGGGCTCGGCCACCACCGGGATCTCGGTGCAGCTTCCCGCCGGTTTCGAAGGCGCCAGGCCCTACCCGAAAGCCGGCTGGACCCTGGCCGTCAAGCAGGGCAAGCTGGCCCAGCCCCGTGACAGCCACGGCAAGCCGCTCACCGAGGACGTGGGCGTGGTGAGCTGGACGGCGGCCAGCCGGCAAGCCGCGCTGCCCGATGCCCATGCTGACGAGTTCGTGCTGCGCGGCAGGCTACCCGATACCGCCGGGCCGCTGTGGTTCAAGGTGTTGCAGACCTGCGAGAGCGGCCGCATCGACTGGCGCGACATCCCGCTGCCGGGCGCGTCGGCCAAAGATTTGAAATCACCCGCCGTTTTGCTCGACGTGAGCGCGCCCGCCCGGCCGCTGCCCAACCCTGCCGAGGCAGCACCGGCACCGGTCACATCCGCAAGTCCTGCAAGTGGCAGTTCGCAGGCGCACAGCGTTCATCAGCATTGAATCCTAAACGCCTAAACGCCTAAACGCCTAAACGCCCGCTTCAATGCAGGGCGGGGGCAGTTTTAAATTACGACTTACCGGAGAGCCTTATGAAACCGAAGCAACTGAAATTCATCGCCACCGCCCTGACCCTGACCCTGGCCCTGGGCAGCGCCTGCCTGCACGCCCAAACCGTGGAGGTCCACAATGCCTGGGTCCGCAGCACCGTGCCCGGCCAGAAGGGCACCGGCGCCTTCATGAGCCTGACGGCACAGGAAAGCACCCGGCTGGTGGGCATCGACTCGCCCGTGGCCGGCGTGGCCGAGGTGCATGAGATGAAGATGGAGGGCGACGTCATGAAGATGCGCGCCCTGCCGGGGCTGGATCTGCCTGCCGGCAAGCGCGTCGAGTTCAAGCCCGGCAGTTACCACGTGATGCTGATGGACCTCAAGCAGCCTTTGCCCAAGGACACGAGCGTGCCGCTGGTGCTGCGCTTCAAAAATGCCAAGGGGGTGCAAAGTCAGCTCGATCTGAGCGTGCCGGTGCGCACGGTGGCGCCCGATGCGGGCAAGGCCCATCCGCACGGCGCGCATTCCCACGACTGAAACCGGCCACGACAGGGGGCTGGCGCCACCCCCTGGATCAGCACTGGCCGGCGCCATCTGTGCCTGCTCTGGCGCAGCAGGTGCAACCGCTTGTAAGGTGTGCTGAAAATTTGACCTGTGTCATAGTGCCAGGGGTCCATTGCAGGCATTCTGCGGGCCTTTCATCATAAAAACTACCGGAGACAACCATGAAACACACCAGCCTGCAGATCATCCGCGACGAGCATTCGTCACTGGCCGCGATGCTTCGCTCCATGCAGCGAATGGTGGAGCGTGGCCCCGATGAAAATCCAAGCGCCTTCTTCGACGTGATGCGCGCCATGCTGTTCTACATTGATGAGTTCCCCGAACGCCTGCACCACCCCAAGGAGTCCAATTTGCTGTTTCCGCACCTGTTGCGCGCCTCGCCAGCGGTGATGGAGGCCGTCACGCAGCTGGAGCGCGATCACATCAATGGCGAAAAGGCAGTGCGCGAGTTGCAGCATTTGCTGCTGGCCTGGGAGTTGCTGGGCGAGCCGCGCATGGCCGCTTTTGTGACGCAGTGCAAGCGCTACATCGAGTTTTACCTGGCCCACATGCGGCTCGAAGAGGCCGTGATCCTGCCTGAAGCCGAAAAGGTGTTGTCCGAAGCCCAGTGGAAGGAGCTGGACACCGCGTTCGAGAAAAACTGCGATCCGCTGAACGGAAAATACCCGCACGACCCGGCCTATGACCGCCTGTTCACCCGCATCGTGATGCAGGCGCCAGCGCCGATCGGACTGGGCCAGACGCATTAACGGGGCTGGGCGAGGGGCCGGCTGCATCAGACCGCCAGCGCTATTTTTTTAGTGAACGCGGACAGCGATCAGCAACGCAGCTGTCTTGATTCCCAACACCGTCATCAGCAAGCTGCCCAGCACGTGCACCAGGGCCGTGCCGGCGGCCAGGCCGTAGCGCTCTTGCATCAGGTAAGTCACCACCTCGGCCGAGAAGGTGGAAAACGTCGTCAGCCCGCCCAAAAATCCCGTCACCAGCAGCATCCGCCAGAGCGGGTCCAGTTGCGGCATGGACTGGAACACGGCGATGGCCAGGCCGATGAGGTAGCCGCCGATCAGGTTGGCCGCCAGCGTTCCCCATGGAATCACGCCGCCGGGCGTCAACCACAGCGCCAGGCCCCAGCGCGAGAGCGCGCCCAGCGAGGCGCCGATACTAATGGCAAGAACAGGCATCATCGCGCCAGTTTGCCATTTTTTTTTGGGTGGCAGCGGGCGTGCCGCAGGTAGCTGGTTGACGGCCCGCTGCAGGCGCGCGAGACGCGGGCCATCCCGGTGCCGACGCGAAGTGGTCTGAAGGCGGGGGAGCGCTTGGCGATGTGAAGATAATACGGAGTTGGTTTTTCATGCCTTACCGGTCCTTCACACATCATGCACCTCGAAACTCCCCCCATCGACAAGCCTTACGACAAACCCGAGGGCGAACGCCGGGGCCTGCTCATCGTCAACACCGGCGACGGCAAGGGCAAAAGCACGGCCGCCTTCGGCCTGGCCCTGCGCGCCCAAGGGCGCCACCATGTCCATGGCAAGAGCGTCAAGATTTTCCAGTTCATGAAGGTGCCCAGCGCCCGTTTTGGCGAGCACCGCATGTTCGAGCAGCTGGGCATTCCCATCGAGGGGCTGGGCGACGGCTTCAGCTGGAAAAGCCAGGACCTGGAGCACTCGGCCCAGCTGGCCAGGAACGGCTGGGAAAAGGCCAAGGCCGCCATCCTGGGCGGCGAGCATTTCATGGTGGTGCTTGACGAACTGACCTACCCGCTGATCTACGGCTGGATGCCCCTTGACGACGTGCTGCAGACCCTGCGCGACAGGCCCCAGGACGTGCATGTGGTCATCACCGGCCGGCGCTGCCCGCTGGAGATCATCGAACTGGCCGATACCGTCACCGAGATGACCAAGGTCAAGCATGCCTTCAACGCCGGCATTCCGGCCCAGCGCGGCATCGAGGACTGAACCGGTGCAAACGAATTTACCGAGAAACCCTTTGGGCTCGGCGCTTCTTCAGGGCGTCTGGGTCCGCTTGCAATACCGGCTTTCCAGCGTATGGACATGGCGGCCATGAGCAGCCACGCTTTTTCGGCGCCGGAAATCGCGGCCGTTTACCGTGCCATTCACGAGCGGCGCGACATGCGCCATTTCAGCGGCGGCACTGTGCCCGACGAGCTGCTGGAGCGCCTGCTGACGGCCGCCCATCATGCACCCAGCGTCGGTTTCATGCAGCCCTGGCGCTTCATCCGGGTGCGCGATCGGGCATTGCGCGAAAGCATGCATGCGTTGGTGGAGGAGGAACGCTTGCTGACCGCCCAGGCGCTGGGCGAGCGCGAGGACGATTTCATGAAACTCAAAGTGCAGGGCGTTCTCGATGCCGCCGAAGTGTTGGTCGTGGCACTGCCGCCGGGGCGTGAGCAACACATCTTTGGCCGGCGCACCCTGCCCGAGATGGATCTGGCCTCGGCCGCTTGCGCCATCCAGAACCTCTGGCTGGCCGCCCGTGCTGAAGGCTTGGGGTTGGGCTGGGTGTCGATTTTTGACCCGGTCAAGCTCGCCGAGCTGCTGCAGATGCCCGAAGGCAGCAAGCCGATTGCCATGCTGTGCCTCGGCCCGGTTCACGCCTTTTATGACCAGCCGATGCTGCAGGCCGAGAACTGGGCGCGCCGCGCCGCGCTGGCCGATATGGTGTTTGAAGACCGCTGGGGCCAGAGCGCCGGGCCGGTGGCCGACACTTCATCTTCCCCTTGATCTGATGTGAAAGTTGTCTGAAGTGTTGCTGTTCTGGACGGGAAATTACGCGGTGCCTGGCCTGGCGGTGGGCGTGGCCCTGCTGCATGTGCTGGGCTTGCTGCTGGCGATGGGGCTTGACCGGCGTTGGGGCGAGCCGCCAGTAGCTGTTCACCCGGTCGTCTGGATGGGCAACTACCTCAAGGTTTGCGGCCGCGTCACCGTGCGCTGCCCGCCAGCGCTGGCTTTTGCGCTGGGCGCGCTGGCCTGGTGGGCCGGCGTGCTGGTGATTGGCTTGCTGGCCTGGGGCTTGCAGGGCTGGGTTTTGGCGCAGGTGAATCAGGCGATCAATGGCGTCCAAACCGACGGCCTTGCCAGCTTGACGACAGGCGCTGGCTTGATGAGGCTGCTTGTCGCCGCGCTGGGCTTGGTCCTGCTGGCCTGGCTGCTCAAGACCATGCTGGCCTGGCGCATGCTGCGCGACGAAGCCGGCGCGGTCGAATCAGCCCTGCAGCACTCGCTCCAGGCCGGGCGCGAGCGACTGTCCTGGCTGGTCAGCCGCGACACCGCCAGCTTGAGCGAAAGCGAAGTGCGCGAAAGCGCAATTGAAACCCTGGCGGAAAACCTGAACGACTCGGTGGTGGCGCCGATTTTCTGGTTCCTGCTGCTGGGCCTGCCCGGCGCGGCGATTTACCGTTTTGCCAACACCGCCGATGCGATGTGGGGCTATCGTGGCACCTACAAAGGCCAGCACTGGGAATGGGCCGGCAAATGGGCCGCCTGGGCCGACGATGTGCTGTCCTGGCTGCCGGCGCGCCTGACCGCAGCCTTGTTGGCGCTGGCACGCGGCGGCCTGCCGTTTCAGGCGCTGCGGCGCGAGGCGCACAAAACCCCGTCGCCCAACAGCGGCTGGCCGATGGCCGCGATGGCCCTCGCCCTGGGCGTGAGCCTGCGCAAGCCCGGCGTCTATACCCTCAATCCCGACGGCGGCCCGCCCCGGCAACGGGACATGCGACTGGCGCAGCAACAGGCCGCCAAAGTGGTCAGCTTGCTGCTTAGCGCGTCATCCCTCGGGCTGCTGGGGCTGCTGGCTGTCGCGCTCCAGGCGGCGTGATGGGCTTCATGTCAACGGCATTCCCGCGCGTCCATGGCGGCACTGACCAGCACGGCGCGGCGCGCTACGACTTTTCCACCAACAGCAATGCCTGCGCGCCATGCCCTGCGGCGCAAACCGCCGTGCAGCAGGCCAATGCCGGCCCCTACCCGGATGCCAGCTACACCGCCCTGCGCCGTGAGCTGGCCGATTTCCACGGCGTGGCGCTAGAGCGCGTGCTGCTGGCCGCCAGCGCCAGCGAGTTTATTTACCGCATCACCGCGCTGGCAGCGCAGACGGCGCAAATCGCTGGCAAGGCTGGCAGGGTATGGCTGCCGCCGCACAGCTACGGCGACTATTGCCAGGCCGCCCACGCCCACCGGCTGGCGGTGACGGAGAATCCCGCTCAGGCGCAACTGCTGTGGGCCTGCGAGCCGTCCAGTCCGCTCGGCGCCCCTCAGGCCGGCCTTAAGAGTATGGCCAATGATTACGCGGCAACGGAAGTTCAAGCTCGAACCGAAACCGAAACCGAAACCGAAACCGAAACCGAAACCGAAACCGAAGCTGGAACTGGAACTGGAACTGGAACTGGAACTGGAACTGGAACTGGAACTGGAACTGGGCCTGGGCCTGGGCCTGGGCCTGGGCCTGGGCCTGGGCCTGGGCCTGGGCCTGGGCCTGGGCCTGGGCCTGGGCCTGGCGGGGGATCGCTGCTTGTGCTCGACCGCGCTTACGAGCCGCTGCGGCTGAGCGGTGCGCCCAGCTTGAGCCCGGCCCGGTTGCAAACCGTCTGGCAGCTCTGGACGCCCAACAAGGCGCTGGGCCTGACCGGCATTCGTGCCGCCTACGTGATTGCTCCGGTACATGCCGAAGAAACCACCGCCGTGCTGGAGCAACTGTGCCCGTCCTGGCCCGTCGGCGCCCACGGCGTGGCGCTGCTGCAGGCCTGGAGCCGCGCCGAAGTGCAGGCTTGGCTGGCCGACAGTCTCCATACCCTGCGCGACTGGAAAGCGCGGCAGATCGCGCTGTGCGAAGCCATGGGCTGGACCTGCCTGCCCAGCGACGGAAATTTTTTCTGCGCCCGGCCCGCCCTGCCCGAATCCATGAATCTGCAGCAAGCCCTGGCCGCGCTGCGTCTGCACGGTATCAAGCTGCGCGACACCGCCTCCTTCGGCTTTTCCGGCCATGTGCGCATCAGCGTGCAGCCGCCCGTGGCGCAGGACGCGCTGCACAATGCCTGGCAACAACTCACCAAGGAAAATCAATGAGCGCCAAAGCCATCATGGTGCTGGGCACCACCAGCAACGCCGGCAAGAGCTGGCTGACCACGGCGCTGTGCCGCTACTACGCCCGCCAGGGCCTCAAAGTCGCGCCTTATAAAGCGCAGAACATGAGCAACAACGCCAGAGTCGTGGCTGGCGGCGAGATCGGCAGCGCGCAGTATTTCCAGGCGCTGGCCGCCCGCGCCACGCCCGACGTGCGCATGAACCCGCTGCTGCTCAAGCCGGAAAAAGACACGCAAAGCCAGGTGGTGCTGATGGGGCAAGTTCATCCTGAAATGTCCCGCATGGAGTGGCGCGGGCGCAGCGCCTCGGTCTGGCCGGTGCTGGCGCGGGCGCTGGACGAACTGCTGGCCGAGAACGATGTGGTGGTCATCGAAGGCGCGGGCTCGCCCGCCGAGATCAACCTCAAGTCCAGCGACATTGTGAACATGCGCGTGGCGCTGCACGCCAGCGCCGCCTGCCTACTGGTGACGGACATCGACCGGGGCGGCGCGTTTGCCCATTTGTACGGCACCTGGGCCATGCTCGACGAGGCCGAGCGCGCGCTCATCAAGGGCTTTGTGCTGAATAAATTTCGGGGCGACGCCAGTTTGCTCGCGCCGGGGCCGCAGATGCTGCAAGACCTGACCGGCGTGCCCACCGTCGCCACGCTGCCGATGTGGTGGCAGCATGGCCTGCCCGAAGAAGACGGCGTGTTTGACGCGGCGCCCACGCTGGGCGCTGGCGTGTCCTCGCTGCCCCCCGAGGGGGCGGAACTTGCTCGGGGCGGCCCGTCGCTGCGTTTGCCGCCGCCCCTGATTGCCGTCATCGCCTACCCGCGCATCAGCAACCTGGACGAATTCCAGCCGCTCAAAAACGTGCCCGGCGTGCGCCTGAAATGGGTGCGCAGCCCGGCCGAATTAATCGACGCCGACTGGGTCATCCTGCCCGGCTCCAAGGCCACCAGCAGCGACCTGGCCTGGCTGCGCGCGCAGGGGCTGGACCAGGCGATTGCCGCCCACGCGGGCCGGGGTGGCATGGTGCTGGGCATCTGCGGCGGCTTGCAGATGTTGGGCGAGGCGCTGATCGATCCGCACGGCATCGACGGCAACGGCCCCGGCCTGGGGCTGCTGCCGGTGGTCACGGTGTTTGAGGAAGCCAAGACGGTGCAGCACCGGCAGGCCGCTTTTGCCGAAGCGCGCGGGCCGTGGGCCAGTTTGTCGGGCGTGCAAGTGCAGGGCTACGAAATCCACCACGGCCAGACCCAGGCGCATTCGGCCATGGCGGTGGCGGGCGACATCGCTTATGCGGTCATGCCGGACGGCCTGGCCTGGCAAAACGGCGCGGGCAATGTGCTGGGGTTGTATTTGCACGGCCTGTTTGAAGACCCGCGCGTGTTGCAAGCCCTGTTCGGCGCGGCCACGCCGACGCTCGATTCAGTTTTTGACGGGTTGGCCGACTACATCGGCGAGCATTTCGAGCCCGGCGTGTTGCAGTCGCTGATCGCCTGAGTCTGGCGGGCGCTTAATCGCCCACGCGCTTCAATGGCCCGAAACAGGCTTTGAGCGACTCCTCTTTGCAGACAATCAACTGGTCGTGCCTGGGGCTGAACTGGATAAAGCGGGTGACCGGCTGGCCATCGGCTTCATGCAGGTCGCCCGAACAATCGGGCTTGCTGTTCGATTCGGTGATGGTTTCCGTGACCCGGTAAAAGCCGAGCAGGCTGGGCAGGGCAGAAACTTCATAGCGGCTTTGCAGGGTTTCTTCGCCGCTGCTGGTGTTGCGGGTGCCGTCGGCGCGGTAATGCCAGGTTTCGCTGCAGGCCTTGCCGGGCAGCGTCCAGGTCCATTTTCCGGTCAGCGGCTGCGGCGCGGGCGAGGGCGATGAAACTCCGGCGGCCTGCGCACAAGTCAGGCCGCAGAGCAGGGCGGCGAGGAAGGATAGTTTTTGCAAATCAAGTGGTTCCGGTTAATCAGGGGGTTACTCAGAGTCAAAGCGAATGCGGGCTGGCTTGCCAGGTCATGTCCGCCTTCTGCTGTTTTGTCGACTTTGTATCATGAAGACGCTGGCGGGCCAGCCTGCGCTGACCCAAACTGTCGGGTTCTGTTGACAGCTTTTCAGGCAATGGGCGCTATGGGCCTGCACCCGATAGTCGTTCCAATGGCGCATCAGGCGTTGCTGTCATGGCATGGGCTGTATGGCTGGACCCGCTCGAAAAGCCCTGCCGGGGGACACGGCGCTGAAAACAAAAAAGGGAAAGCAAGCTCATGAATGTGCTCATCATTCTCGGCCATCCGCGCACGAGCAGCCTGTGCGGTGCGCTGGCCAGCGCTTTTGCCGACGGCGCCCGGCAAGCCGGCGTGAAGGTGCGCCGGCTTGATCTGGCAGCGCTGGAGTTTGACCCGAATGTGCGCAGCACGTCGCCGCGCCAGCAGGCGCTGGAGGAAGACCTGCTCAATGCCCACGACCTGATCCTGTGGGCCGAGCATCTGGTGTTTGTCTACCCAACCTGGTGGGGCACCATGCCCGCGCTGCTCAAGGGCTTCCTTGATCGCGTGCTGACGGAGGGTTTTTCATTCGAGACCTGCGAGGGCGGCACCGGCTACCAGGGCTTGCTGGGTGGGCGCTCGGCCCAGCTGATCACCACCATGGACACGCCTCCGCTGGTCTATCGGTTCATCTATCGCCAGCCGGGGCGCAATGCCATGGCGCGGGCGACCCTGGGTTTTTGCGGTGTGCAGCCGGTGCGCTCGCTGGTACTGGGGCCGGTCAAACAGGCCAGCGCCACCCGGCGCCAGCAATGGCTGGCACGGGTGCAGCGCCAGGGCCGCCGGCTCAGGCATGGCCGGCTCACGCTGGCGGAGCAGGTGGGCCACAAGGCGGGTGCCTGGCTCACGGCCCTGCGCCTGCAGTTCTATCCGATGACCTGGGTGGCCTACACGGTGGGCGCGCTGGCCGCTGCGCCCCCTGGCGGTGTCTGGGGCCATCCGCTGTTCTGGGTGGGCTACCTGTGCCTGTTCCTTGCCGAGGTGGCCACTGTGCTGATCAATGAGGTGGTGGATGTCGAGTCTGACCGCAACAACCGGTTTTTCAGCCTCTTCACCGGTGGCTCCCGGGTGCTGGTCAATCGCCTGCTGAGCCCGCAGGAAATGAAGGCCGGCATTGGGCTGGCGCTGCTGGGATTGGCGGCTTGTGCGGTATGGCTGATGTGGCTGCGGCCGGCCGATCCGCTGGCCGCGCTGGCGGTGCTGGGCGTCCTCACGGTGCTGGCCATGGGCTACACCGCGCCGCCGCTCAAGCTGTGCTACCGGGGGCTGGGCGAACTGGACGTGGCGCTGACCCACAGCATTGGCGTGGTGCTGTGCGGCTATGTTTTTCTGGGCGGCGTCTGGAGTGATCCGCTGCCCTGGCTGCTCAGCGTGCCCCTGCTGCTGGCGATCTTGCCGTCCATCATCGTGTCGGGCATTCCGGACATGGCCGCTGATGCGTTCGCCGCCAAGCGCACCCTGGCCGTGCGCCTGGGCCAGCGCGGCGCGCTGATCCTGGCGCTGGTGTTGACGCTGCTGGCAGCTGGCGCGGCGCTCCTCTGGCAGGTCATGGGGCTGACGCATGGCGCTTATTCAGGCGTGGCTTATGCCGCCATTCCCCACGCCGCCCTGCTGGCCTGGTTGCTGTACCAGCGGATAAAATCGCGCCAGCCATCCGGCCGGGTCGACGGACTCATGGCCGCATCGCTGACTTTCCTGCTGTGGTTCGGGCTGATTCCGCTGTTCCGGCTGGCCCGATAAAGGCAGGTGCTGGCTGGACGCCGTAAAAAATCGCCGGGCATGCGCACAAAGCTGCTTTTTTTCAGGCTATAATCGTCTTCATTCGGAGTGTGGCGCAGTCTGGTAGCGCACCTGGTTTGGGACCAGGGGGTCCAAGGTTCGAATCCTTGTACTCCGACCAAAAACATGAAAAAGCCCACTTTGTGGGCTTTTTTTGTATCTGTCCGTAGCTCAGTTGGATAGAGCATCAGCCTTCTAAGCTGAGGGTCGGGGGTTCGATCCCCTCCGGACAGGCCAAAATCAGCAAATCACGCCGTTTCAAACCCATTCGGAACCCGCATGTTTCACCAACATGGCGGGTTTTTTGCTGTGTCACGGGATATTTCATACTGATGGCTAACGGTTTACCGTGATCCGTCGTAAAAGCGTCAACGCCGAGGAAATTCATGAGCCTGATTCAACCTCTTCCCGCCGGACCACTGGACATCGTGGGTGACATTCATGGCGAATATGACGCCCTGTGCAGTCTCATGCGCCATCTGGGCTATGACCGGCAAGGCAAGCATCCCGAAGGGCGCACGCTGGTCTTTGTCGGCGATTTCTGCGACCGGGGGCCGGACAGTCCTGCCGTGCTGGCCTTGGCGCAAGACCTGGTGGAATCGGGGCGCGCCGTGGCTGTTCTGGGCAACCACGAAATCAACCTGTTGCGCGAAGATGCCAAGGATGGCTCGGGCTGGTTTTTTGATGAGCGGGCCAGCCGTGACAATGAAAAATATGCGCCCTATCAGCGCCCTGACCCAGCGGAACGCAAGCGAATAGTCGCCTTCCTGTCCAAGCTGCCTGTTGGCCTGGAGAGGGCAGACCTGCGGGTCATTCATGCGGCATGGCTGGACGAGCAGATTGAGCTGGCCAGGGCCTTGCCGCTGGGCAGCGTTCGTCAGCACTATGACGAGTGGGAGCTGGCTGCCAGGCAGCAAGCGGCGCAAAACGAGCTGGAGCAGCTGATGGCCGCAGAGCTGGAGCGCTGGGAGCATGGCCTGGAGAACCGGCACCGGCAGCCCCCGTTCCTGGATGCCCATGCGCAGTTTGAGTCAAGCAAGCAGATGGTCAATCCGCTCAAGGTGCTGACCTCCGGGGTGGAGCGCAAGGGGGCGGTGCCGTTTTATGCCAGCGGCAAGTGGCGCTTCGTTGAAAGGGTGCAGTGGTGGGACGAGTACGAGGATCCGATTCCCGTGGTGATTGGTCACTACTGGCGGCGCCTGAACAAGATTGACCGCGGCGCTGTGGGCAAAGGCGATCCAGACCTGTTCGCCAAAACCGCACCGCTTGCGTGGCATGGAAAGCATCACAATGTGTTCTGCGTGGATTTTTCGGCCGGTGGACGCTGGACGGAACGCAAGGCCGGAACGGTCCTGGGGCAGGATTTCAAGCTGGCGGCGCTGCGCTGGCCGGAGCGCATCGTCTATTTCGATGATGGGCACCATGAGATGACGCGGCAGGGTTGATTGAAACTACGCTGGTGGGGCCTGCTACAGCAGGATGAGCCGAGCCATTCGATTCACTCGGCCGTCTGCGGAACTGCACCTGGCGGCAGGAGCAGGAGAGGAAGATATTGAAGCGTCTGCAGCCGGCCAGGTGAGATTGCCTGGCCAAGCCGAACTCTCAGCCCTGCGGCGGGCTTCTCCATGCTGCTTCGTGTTGCCCCAGAACGGGTGGCGGCAGATCGGCCGTGGGTCGCACCCCATCGAACAGCATCGGGTTGGCCACCATCGGCGGTGTCTCCAGCCCCGCGCCCGGCAGGCTCATGCCACGCGCGGCCACATGCGGGTGCGCCATCACCTGAGCAATGTCCAGGATGGGCGCGCAGGGCACGCCCGCCTGGTCCAGCAGGCGAACCCAGTCGGCCGTGTCGCGCCCCAAGAGCCACTGCGTGATCAGCGGCACCAGCGTCTGCCGATTTGCCACCCGCGCCGGGTTGGTGCTGAAACTCACATCGCGCGACACCGCCGGATGCCCGGCCATCTCGCAAAAGCGGGCGAACTGGCCGTCGTTGCCCACGGCCAGCACCATGTGGCCGTCCCGTGTTGGAAACACTTGGTAGGGCACGATGTTGGGGTGCGCGTTGCCCATGCGCGTGGGCGTCTTGTTGCCGATGAGCTGGTTGGACGCCTGGTTGGCCAGCATTGCCACCTGCACATCGAACAGTGCCGCGTCGATCACCCGCCCGCGCCCGGTACGCTCGCGCTCATACAGCGCGGCCAGGATGGCGGTGGTGGCATAAACACCGGTCATCAGGTCCGTCACGGCCACGCCGACTTTTTGCGGCTCGCCGCCGGGCTCGCCGGTCACGCTCATCAGGCCCGCCTCGGCCTGGATCGCAAAATCGTAGCCCGCCTTGTGCGACAGCGGCCCGCTCTGGCCGTAGCCGGTGATGGAGCAGTAGATCAGCTTGGGGTTGAGCGGCTGCAGGCTGGCCGCGTCCAGGCCGTATTTGGCCAGCTGCCCGACCTTGTAGTTCTCGATCAGCACATCGGCTTCGCGCGCCAACTCGCGCACCTGCTGTATGCCCTGGGCGCTGGCGATGTCGATGGCCACCGAGCGCTTGCCCCGGTTGGCGCAGATAAAGTATGCCGCGACTTTTGCGTCGCCTTCGCCCCACCAGGGCGGACCCCAGGCGCGGGTGTCGTCGCCGCTGCCGGGGCGCTCGACCTTGATCACCTCGGCGCCGTAGTCGGCCAGCATCTGGCCCGCCCAGGGGCCGGCCAGCACGCGCGAGAGATCGAGCACCCGCACGCCGGCCAGCAGGCGCGGACTCGAATTCGGATTCGGGGCCGAATTCGCACTCGCGCTCGGGCTTGGACTCGCACTCGGGCTCGGGCTGGCGTTGGTTGGGGCTGAAACAGGCGCGCTCATATCAGTTGGCGAAAGCGGCGATGCCTGTGATCGCGCGGCCCAGGATCAGCGCGTGGATGTCGTGCGTGCCTTCGTACGTGTTGACCACTTCCAGGTTCACCAGATGGCGTGCCACGCCGAACTCGTCGCTGATGCCGTTGCCACCCATCATGTCGCGCGCCAGACGGGCAATGTCCAGTGCCTTGCCGCAGCTGTTGCGCTTGAGCAGGGAGGTCAGCTCCACCGAGGCCGTGCCTGCATCCTTCATGCGCCCGAGCTGCAGGCAGCCCTGCAGGCCCAGGCTGATTTCCGTCAGCATGTCGGCGAGCTTTTTCTGGATCAGCTGGTTCGCTGCGAGCGGGCGGCCGAACTGCTTGCGGTCCAGCACGTACTGGCGGGCGCGGGCCATGCAGTCTTCCGCTGCGCCGAGTGCGCCCCAGGCGATGCCGTAGCGGGCAGAGTTCAGGCAGGTAAACGGACCCTTGAGACCGCGCACGTCAGGAAAGGCGTTTTCTTCTGGGCAGAACACCTCGTCCATCACGATCTCGCCGGTGATCGACGCGCGCAGGCCCACCTTGCCGTGAACCGCTGGGGCGGACAGGCCTTTCCAGCCCTTTTCCAGCACGAAGCCGCGAATGGCGCCTTCATCGTCCTTGGCCCAGACCACGAACACGTCGGCAATCGGGCTGTTGGTGATCCACATCTTGGCGCCTGTCAGGCTGTAGCCGCCGGCCACTTTGCGCGCGCGGGTGACCATGCTGCCGGGGTCCGAGCCGTGGTCGGGCTCGGTCAGGCCGAAGCAGCCGATCCACTCGCCGGTGGCCAGTTTGGGCAGGTATTTCTGCTTTTGCGCCTCGCTGCCGAACTCGTTGATCGGCACCATGACCAGCGAGGACTGCACGCTCATCATCGAGCGGTAGCCGCTGTCTACGCGCTCGACTTCGCGGGCGACCAGGCCGTAGCAGACATAGTTCAGGCCCGAGCCGCCGTAGGCTTCGGGAATCGTCGCGCCGAGCAGGCCGAGTTCGCCCATTTCGCGAAAGATCGACGCGTCGGTGGTCTCGTGGCGGAAGGCCTCGGTGACGCGCGGCAGCAGGCGTTCCTGGCAGTAGGCGTGGGCGGCGTCGCGCACCTGGCGCTCTTCGTCGGTGAGCTGGCTGTCCAGCAGGAAGGGATCGGACCAGGAAAAGCGGGCGTTGGAACTCATGGCGGTGTCTCTTTACAAAAACTAATGATGGGCCAATCATAGGCCGCAGCGGTATTGCAGAACAATCGATTTTTTCTGCGTCAGATATGAGTTAAATGATTAACTGAAGAGATTTTTTTGTAGAATTCAGCCGGCTCACAGCTCACAGCTCACAGCTCACAGCTCACAGCTCACAGCTCACAGCTCACAGCTCACAGCTCACAGCTCACAGCTCACAGCTCACAGCTCACAGCTCAGCACAACATTCGACTCTCCCATTAAAGGTCTTTGCATGCGACGCAAGCTCCCTTCCACCCAGGCCCTGAGCTGCTTCGAGGCGGCGGCCCGGCACGAAAGCTTCACTCGCGCGGCGCAGGAACTAGCGCTGACCCAGGGCGCGGTGTCGCGCCAGGTGGCCGGGCTGGAGGATTTCCTGGGCGTTTCCCTGTTCAAGCGCAGCCAGCACGGCATGACGCTGACCCCGGCGGGGCTGGACTATGCGCGCCAGGTGTCCAATCGGCTCGACGCGCTGGAGCGCGACACGCTGGACCTGATGGGACGCCAGAAGCAGGGCGAAAGCCTGACGCTGGGCGCGGTGCCGACGTTTGCCACGCGCTGGCTGATCCCGCGCCTGCCGCTGCTGGCTAAAGAACACCCGAATCTGCAGATCCACATCGAGACGCGCACCCGCGCCTTCATGTTCAGCGACTCGGGCATCGACGCGGCGCTCTACGCCGGCACGCCTGAGCAGGTCCAGCAATGGGCCGGTACGCGGGCGCACCTGCTGCTGCCCGAGGAAGTCCTGCCGGTGTGCAGTCCGCAACTGCTCGCGGCCCAAGAAAAAGTGACGCCCGAGGTGCTGGCTGCGATGCCGCTACTGCAGCAATCCACCCGGCCCGAGGCCTGGAAGCAGTGGTTCGATGCGCAGGGCGTGGCCGCGCCGCAGGCGATGTCGGGACCGCGCTACGAGCTTTTCTCGATGCAGGCGGCGGCGGCGACCTGTGGCCTGGGCGTGGCCCTGATGCCCACGCTGCTGATCGAGGCCGAACTGGCCAGCAGCGCGCTGATGGTGGCGTGTTCAGGGGTGCGGCAGGGGCGGCGCAGCTATTACCTGGTGCAGCCGGAAACGCCCGAGCGGCCGGCGCTGAGGATTTTCAGGGAGTGGCTGACGGGGCTGCTACCGGTTTTGCAAGCACCTTGTTGAGGCTGGAAGAAGAAGATGGTGACTGGTGGAAGCGTCCCGTCAGGCGCAATGTCTGATACTCCTGCCTGAAGCTGGCCATGTAGTTGGAGCCCAGAGTGGCGACAGACTCCACCAGACCGTCGCAGACATAGTGCCTGTCCAGCGGAAAAACCCCGGCTTCCATCACGATGCCTGAGTAGCCGGTGATGTCCCGCAGCCGCTGGGTCAGACCCTGCACCGCATAGGCTTCCTCGGCATCGGCCTTCAGCAAAACCGAATAACTGCGCGTGTCCTTCAGGTAGATCCAGCGCCCAATCTCTATATTTTCGATGGCATCCAGAATGTCGGCGTCGCGTTCGCTGTTCTTGGCCCGCCATTGCGCAAACAGTGTCCGGTCGGCGGCATAACGCTTGCGTGCCGACACCAGTGCCTGAACGACTGTCACGCCGCGGCACTCCTGCGGCTCGGCGATGGAAGTCAGAAAATCCTGGTAGTGCTTGATAAAGCGGCGGGCGGTTGTCGGGTCAATGACCATGTTGAAATTCCTGCGGAGGCTTATCGTCAAAAGAAAGCTTTGAGAGCTTGCACGATGGCGTGGATAGGGTCCGTTACGGGCATTTTCTCTCGCACCGTGAAAAACGCCGCCGCTGGGCCAGTGCGAGTCGGAGCCGGTGACCATTCTCGTCTCGATGCGCTTTGAGTTCGAGCCGAACGGATGCAAATTCAAGCTCCGTCGCATCCAGCCGCTCAAAACGGCCTTTCTTCATAATCCAGCAGATGTGTTTGCGGTGGCCAGCTTGTATGTGGGATGGCAGTATCTGCACATACCGTCATAAGTACCGCCAAAGATAGCAGTATTTGATGGTATGCCGTGATACCGCATGAGACAACAAAAAACCCGCCGTACCTATGAGATACGCGGGTTTTGAAGGGTCTTGAGACGCTGTGAAATGATGATCTGGAGCGGGTGAAGGGAATCGAACCCTCGTATGAAGCTTGGGAAGCTGCCGTTCTACCATTGAACTACACCCGCATGGCCTGAGCCGTTGAGCTACAACGGTTTTTGCTGCAAGCGCCTGAATTTCAAGGCGCCTCTCGCTTTCTGGCTGGCCTGAGTTTATCAGAACAGCGCGCGCCCGAGTCCATGGCTTGCGTAGGTTTTGGCGTAACTTTTTGAAGTGCTTGAGCAGTTCACTGCCGGGCGCAAGGCGCGTAAAAAATGTGCAGTGGCGCCATTTTCGAGCTTGGGCCGCTAGGCGAGTGGGCCCGCTACTCCGGAACGTAGCTCCAGCGCGGCGTCAGAAACACCACCAGGAACGAGCCGACGGCAAGCGCCAGCGCCACATACATGAAGGCTGGCGCTTCGGAAAAGCGGTGGGGGTAAATCGCATTGGCCGCGCCCAGGCCGACCAGGTTGCCGCCTGCGACCAGCACCGCCGCCGCGTAGTCGTGATAGCGGCGCGCCTTGTTGGCGTTGCGGGACCACTTGGGGTCGGTGTTGTAGCTGGGAAGATGCTCATTGGCGCCGCCCAGCCTCTCCAGCATCGACAGAAACGTGCGCAGATTGGTGATGGCTTTTTCCGCCTTGTAGTTCAGGAAGGCAAAGCAGACCGAAGCCACCGGAAAGCCCAGGATCAGCCATTCCACCGGCGCCTGCGTCGTGCTGGATGACGGGCGAAGCGCCACCAGCGCGGCCAGCAGGCTGACGATCAGGCTCACGTACAGCGCCAGGGCCTGCTGGCGCTGGGCCACGCGGGCATTGACCTCGTTGTAGGCAGCAATGAAGCGGTAGTTGGCGTCGACGATGGGGGTGGGCATGATTGGCGGATAGAAGGGCTGAGGGAAAAGTCTGGCAGAGACCAACGGTGCAGCTTTTCTTGACCGGTGCGCACGAGCGATGGGTTGGTTGATGCATCCCGGACGTTCACAGGAACTCTGGTCCAGCCGGTGAGGGGTGCAAAGCGTACCACTCTTCATGGCCTGGACAGGGCGGTTTTCCCGAAGCGGGCCGGGCATTTTGCCCGATCCCTCTTGGGACCGGCCTTGGGGCTGGTTTCCTGGCTACGATGCGCTGAGCACCTTGATGGCCAACGTCAGGACATCGTGCAAAAGACCAGACAACAGGAGCCAGGATGAAAAAATGGTGGGGCCAGATGGCGATGTGCGCCTGTCTGATACAAGCGGCACTGGCGGCAGAACCGCCCGTGGTCACGCCCGAGCCGTCGCTGCCGTCCAGCACGTCCTGGTCGGTATCCCTGGCGGGCCAGGGCAGTGCCCATGCCCCGGTCGGCATATCTCAGGATACCTCGGGCAACGAGCTGAGCTATGGCGCTTACATCGACAGCACGAGCCGCCTCAAATGCCTGTACGGCTACGCGGCCGAGAAGGTGGGCGATCACGCCGCCGCCATCCGGATTTTCGAGGACTGCATCGCCCGCTGGGAGGATGTGTATTCGATGATCTGGCTGGCGATGATGCATGAGAACGGCACCGGCCTGCCGCGCGACTTGGGCAAGGCGGTCGAACTGATGCGCCGGGGCGCGCTGAGCCCGCAGGGCGCCGGCTATGCCACGCTGGCGCGCTACCACTACGGCGTGGCGCTGCACCAGGGCCGGGGCGTGCCCCGCGACGAAGAGGACGCCAGCCACTGGCTGGCACGCGCCAGCGCCGAGGGCCAAGGCGACGCGGCGGCGTATCTGCAGTTGCATTTTCCGCAGCCGCCTGTGCGCTGAAGCACGGCGGGTATCGGCGGCCTGCTTGACACACCCGCACCCGTGCCGCGTCATGCATCGCCAGCCGGCGCCCTTCCAAGGCGACCAGGGCGGCACTTTGCGGTTGACGTGACAGCAGGGAAAGTGGCGCGGCAATGACCGCCCGCCCCAGGATAATCGCCCTTTGAAAAAACTTTGAGCGCAAGAGGCTGACGCGATTCCCGCAGACCGGCACAGCAGCGTTTCAGGCCAGTCACGGGAAGAATAAAAATCATGCCGCCCCCTTTTGCCGATCTGCCGGCGCCATCCGAGCACCAGAACGGCGTCGATCTCAAGCGCCATCTGCTGCTGCGGGTGACGCTGTTTGCCGTCGTGATCGGCCTGCTTGCCACTGCGCTGGTGCTTTACCAGGCGCGTGAACACATCCGCCTGCATCTGACGCGCACCGGCAGCACGGTGGAGCGCCTGATCGCCGGTGAAGCCGTGCAGCCGCGCGGGGCGTTCCAGAACAGCCTGGAACATCTCGAACTGGTGTCGCTGGAGGGCATCGGAGCGCTGCTGGGCATCTGCGTGGCGGTGGAGGACATCTACAAGCGCGCCATTGTCCAGCGCTGTTTCGGGGAAGACGCCCATCGTCCGCCGGCGCTGGTGCGCTGGACCCTGGGCCTGCTGATCGGGCCGCAGCTTCACTACCGGGGCTCGATTGGCCAGTATCCGGGCTACAAGGTGGGCGAGTTCGTCGTCACGCCCAACCTGGACAGCGAGGCCTGGGCCGTGTGGCAGCAGATGCGCACGGTGCTGGGGATGACGCTGGGCATCCTGGCGCTCAACCTGCTGATTTACTGGCCGGTGCGCCGCGCCCTGCAGCCGGCCGAGCAGATCCTGGCGGTGATCGCGCGCATGGAAGCGGGCGACTTGTCGGCGCGCATGCCGCGCCCGCGCCTGATTGAGCTGCAGCGCATCGCCGCCGGGTTCGATCACCTGACCGGGCGCCTGCAAAAGACCATGGCCGAGCAGCGCCATCTGGCCCAGCGCCTGCTGGCCGTGCGCGAGGAGGAGCGCCGCTGCCTGGCGCGCGAGCTTCACGACGAGTTCGGCCAGTGCCTGGCCTCCATCGGCGCCGAGGCGGCGTTCATCACCGAGCGCGCACGCGAGCGCCAGCCGGAATTGCTGCCCGCCGCCCGCTCGGTGGCTTCGGTGACGGCGCACATGATGGAGTCGCTGCAAGGCATCCTGGGCCAGTTGCGGCCGGTGGGGCTGGAGGCTTTTGGCCTGCGCGCCGGGCTGGAGCAGTTGATCGGCGGCTGGCAGCGCCGCCTGGGCGCCTGCCGGTTCGAACTGCACATCGACGGCGAAATCGATGATCTGCCCGATGACCTCACGGTGAGCCTGTACCGCATCGTGCAGGAAAGCCTGACCAACGCCCTGCGCCACGCGGCGCCCGCCAACGTGACGGTGCGCCTGCGCCGGGACGAGGATAGCTGCTGCCTCAGCGTCGAGGACGATGGCCACAAGCGCGAAAGCGGCACCGCCGGCAGCGGCCTGGGCGTACTCGGCATGAACGAGCGGGTGGCCGCGCTCGGCGGGCGCTTTGCCCTGATCGCGCTCTCGCCGCAGGGCATGCGGGTGCAGGCCGAGTTTGCCGCCGACGCCATGACTGAACAAGGAAACCAAGATGCTCAACAAGACCCGCCTGCTGCTGGTGGATGACCACGCGGTGGTGCGCGAAGGCTACCGCCGCCTGCTCGAATCCCGCCCTGATCTGACAATCATCGGCGAGGCGGCCAGCGCCCGCGAGGCGCTTGACCAGTACCGGCTGCTGACGCCCGATGTGCTGGTGCTGGACCTGGGCCTGCCCGACATGGGCGGCGTCGAGCTGATCCGGCGCCTGCTGCAGCGCGATGCCGGGGCGCGCATCCTGGTCTTCACCATGCACCGTGAGCCGATCTTTGCCACGCAGGCGCTGCGTGCGGGCGCGCTGGGCTATGTGACGAAAAGCAGCCCGCCCGATGTGCTGGTGGGCGCGGTGTACCAGGTGGCCGCGCGCCGCCAGGTGATCAGCCCGGACATCGCGCCCGAGCTGGCTTTTGCGCTGCTGGAGCGCCCAAGCGAACCGCTGGCGCAGCTCTCGCCGCGCGAGTTCGAGATCCTGCGCCTGCTGCTCGACGGCGCCAGCGCGGAGGAGATCGGAGGGCGCCTGTCGATCAGCGCCAAGACGGTGCAGAACTGCCACTACCAGATCAAGGTCAAGCTGGGTGTGCGCAGCGACATCGAGCTGACCCGCGTCGCCCTCAAGCTTGGGCTGATCTGAGGCGGGCCTGCAGGTATCTCCGGCTCAGATTGAGTTGAAGCGGGTCTACCGGTATTTCAGGCCGGTGCGCCGGCCTGCTGCGCCTGGTAAAGGCCGATCAGCGCATCGAAGGTCACCGTGCCGAGCGGATGGCCGCTGTCATCGAGAAGTTCGTAGAGCACCTCGTCCTGGCCGGGCCGGATGCTGAAGAGAATGATCACGTCCTCATCCCCGCCGCCTTCGCGGTGCGGCAGTTCGCTGGCGGGCGAGACGGTGTAGCTGCTGGTGGGCCGGATTTCGCGCAGGCTGCCATCGGTTTCATAAATCAGGTGTTCGCCCTGGACAACGAAGGTGTGGTTGAGCGCGCGATGACGGTGCAGGACGATTTGCGCGTTGGCTGGCAGCTTGAACAGCACGTCGGCGATCCGGCTGGTCTGGTCCAGTGCCAGGATGGTGTAGTGAAAGGCGGGCGTGAAGTCGCCAAAGCGGTTCCAGGTTACGGCCTGCGCGTCGAAATTCAAGGTGCTCATCGTTGATGTCTCTTTCTTGTTCAGGAAGGGTGGTTGGCGACTGATCGCCTTTTTCATTAAACCTGCGGCCGGCGTTGGGGGCGAGGGTGCTTTACCCGCGGCGCTACGGGTGTTTTGCCCGCCGTGGATTTTTTCGGGGCGGCGCTGCAGGCCGGGCAAATTGCCCGAGCCCTTGCGGGCAAGGATCGGTTTTCAGGGCCGGGGTGGCTTCCTAGAATTTGCCCGGAAGAGGGGCAGGGCTGCGCCTCATCACCATTTGAAAGGATGACATCCCATGAAAAACACCCTTCGCGCAGGTTTCCTGGTCCTGGGCCTGGCCGCAGCGCAGGCTCACGCGGGCAACAACCATTTTTGCGCCGGAACGGACGCCCAGACGCCGGCAGGCGCCGGCCAGGGGCTGGGAGACCAATCGCTGGAGTTTGTCGTCGATCAGCCCGCGAGCCTGACGGTGTGCATGAGCGGCTACGAGCTGGAAAAGTGCGGCGATCACGAGAACGCCTCGAAGATCTACGACAAGTGCATCGCCGCCGGTTACCTGGGCGCGATGATCAACCGCGCGCGCATGCTGGAGACGGGTTACGGCCACACGCCGCCAAATCTGGTTGCCGCGACGGAGCTGATGCGCCGGGTGGCCGCCAGCGGCCATTCTCCCTTTGCGACGCTGGGCAAGCTCCACTATGCCAGCGCGCTGTACCAGGGCAAGGGCGTGGCCAGGGATGAGGCGCAGGCGCTTAAGTGGTTCGAGGCCGCCGCCAAGGACGGAAGCCCCGACGCCATCGAGTTCCTGCGCACCGGCCACCACACGGGCGAGCACGACGCGCAGGGCCGGGGTGTCGGCCCGCTGCCGTCCTCGCCGTGAGAGGGATGATTTTCCTCGCCTTGAGGTGGGAAATCCTGATGGATGTTTTGCGCACCGCCCTTGCTAAATTTCAGCGAGGGCGGGCAGTTGGGGTAAGGGCCAGTTATCTCAGAATATCGCCCATGCACAGGTATTTCATCTCCAGATATTCTTCCATGCCGTGGCGCGAGCCTTCGCGGCCCAGGCCGGACTGCTTGACGCCGCCAAAAGGCACGTGCTCGGTGGCAATCACGCCGGCGTTGATGCCGACCATGCCGTACTCCAGCGCTTCGGCCACGCGGTAGATGCGGCCGATGTCGCGGCTGTAGAAATAGCTCGCCAGCCCGAACTCGGTGTTGTTGGCCGCGTCGATCGCTTCCTGCTCGGTCTGGAAACGGAACACCGGCGCAAACGGGCCGAAGGTTTCTTCGCGGGCGCACAGCATGTCGGACGTGGCTTCGGAGATCACTGTGGGCGCGAAGAACTGGCCTTCGAGCCGGTGGCCGCCGGCCAGCAATTTTCCGCCCTTGGCCAGCGCGTCCTGCACATGGCGCTCGACCTTGTGAACGGCCGCGTCCTCGATCAGCGGACCCTGGCTCACGCCGTCTTCAAAGCCGTTGCCGACTTTGAGTTGCTCGACCTTGACGGCAAACTTCTGCACGAACTCGTCGTACACGGCGTCCTGCACATAGATGCGGTTCGCGCAGACGCAGGTCTGGCCGGCGTTGCGGTACTTGCTGGCCATCGCGCCCTCGACGGCCGAGTCGATGTCGGCGTCGTCGAACACGATGAAGGGCGCGTTGCCGCCCAGCTCCAGCGCAAGCTTCTTGACCGTCGGGGCGCTTTGCGCCATCAGGATGCGGCCGACTTCGGTGGAGCCGGTAAAGCTGATGTGGCGCACCACGTCGCTGGCGCAAAACACCTTGCCCACCGCCGCGCTGTCGTCGGTGGTGAGGACGTTGAGCACGCCGGCCGGAATGCCCGCGCGCACGGCCAGTTCGGTGGCGGCCAGCGCGGTCAGCGGCGTGAGTTCTGCCGGTTTAATCACCACCGTGCAGCCGGCGGCCAGGGCCGGGGCCACCTTGCGGGTGATCATGGCCAGCGGGAAGTTCCAGGGCGTGATGGCCACGCACACGCCGATGGGCTGCTTGAGCACCGTCAGGCGGCGGTTGTTGTCGAACTGGGGGAGGGTTTCGCCGTTGACGCGCTTGGCTTCCTCGGCAAACCACTCGACGAAGCTGGCGCCATAGGCGACTTCGCCTTTGGCCTCGGCAAAAGGCTTGCCCTGCTCGGCGGTCATGATGCGGCCCAGGTCTTCCTGGTTCGCCATCAGCAACTGGAACCATTTCATCAGGATGGCGTGGCGCTCCTTGCCGGTCTTGTTGCGCCAGGCGGGCCAGGCGGCGTTGGCGGCGGCAATGGCCGCTTCGGCGTCCGCCGGGGTCAGGTTGGCGACATCGGCGAGCTTTTCGCCGCTCGACGGGTCGGTGACATCAAAGCGCGTGCTTCCCGCCAGCCACTGGCCGTTGATCAGGGCATCGGTTTTGAGCAGGCTGGGGTCGTTGAGCAGGGCCAAGGGTCCGGGCAGGTTTTGCATGGTGGAACTCATGAGGTTGGATTGTTCAGGAAGGGGCGAATGTCAGAAGGGGCGAACGTCAATGTCATTAAGAACCGGCTTCAGGCAGAAGGTGGCGCCATGGCATCAGGGGGCAAGTAAAAAAGCGTAAACAACGGGAAATTCCGGGCGCTAGTTCATGCGTTGGGCGTACTGCTTTTCCAGCTCCGCACTGTTGCGCGTCCAGAAGGCCGCATCGAAAGCCAGCGAGCGGCGCAGGTTGCCGGGCGCGGAGGGCAGGTCGCTGCCGGCCATCGACAGATCCGTCACCGGCGTGCTGGTGACGGGGCGCGTGGCGCCAGTGTCGTAGCGCAGGATGGCGTTGAAGTGCGTCGGGCCGTAGGGGATTTCGCGCGAGAACGCCAGCTGCGCCTCATCCGTCGTGGCAAAGCTGATGAAGGCGCGCGCCAGATCGCGCCGTGGGCTGCCCTTGATGATGACCCAGTAATCGAGGTCATAGACCGCGTCCACCCAGGAAATGACCAGCGGCGCCGTGCGCTCGCGGTTGGCGGCGGCGATGCGGCCGTTGTAGGCGCTGGACATGACGGTCTCGCCCGAGGCCAGGCGCTGGGGCGGCTGGTTTCCTGCGTCCCACCAGATGATGTTGGGTTTCAGTTGCGCCAGCTTGGCCAGCGCGCGGCCCACGCCCGCTTGCGTGGCCAGCATGGCATAGACCTCGCGGCGATGCACGCCATCGGCCATCAGGGCGATTTCCAGGTTGTAGCGCGCGCCCTTGCGCAAGCCGCGCTTGCCGGGAAAGCGCTGCACGTCCCAGAAATCCTTCCAGGTGCGCGGCGTTTCCTTGAAGCGGGCAGGATCGTAGGCCATGACGGTGGACCACACAAAAGCGCCGACGCCGCAGTCCTGCACGGTGCCGGGCAGCAGCATGTTGGCGTGCGGGATGCCGGCGCGCTCGACGCGCTCGAACAGCCCGGCCTCGCAGCCGGCCTTGAGGTCGGCCGACTCCACCTCCACCACGTCCCATTCGTTCTTGCCGGCGCTGACCATGGCGCGGATGGCAGCGAGATCGCCGGGGTATTCAACGCCCCTGGCGTCGGCCTTGGAGGCGCGTTTGAAGGGCTGGATGAAAGCGACTTCCTGCGCCTTGCCGTTGGCGCCGCCGAAATTGGCGATGGTCAGGGGCTGGGCGTGTGCCGCCAGGGCCGTGCCGAGGGCGATGAGGGCGCCAAGCAAGAGATTTTTTTTCATGGACAGATCCTGCGGATGGTGAATGAGGAAATGCTTGGCCCTGAGCCGCTGGCGACGAATCGACAGGGGCCTGGGGTTTGGGCTTTGACGGGAGCTAGTGCCGTGTCACGCGTCTATCGTTGCCTGTCTTGAGCGTGGCGCATGCCGACAATTGGCTGGTGGCGCGACACCGGGCTCTCAACCGGGCCGGCTCACTTCTTGACGCGCCCGCGCAGCCATTCGAGTGTCATCATCAGGAAGGCGGTGAACAGGATGAGCAGCGTGGCGACGGCGGCGATGGTGGGCGAGATGTTCTCGCGGATGCCGGTGAACATCTGGCGCGGCAGCGTGGTCTGGCTCGGGCCGGCCAGGAACAGCGTGACCACCACTTCGTCGAACGACGTGGCAAAGGCAAACAGCGCGCCGGAAATCACGCCCGGCGCAATGACGGGCAGGGTGATCCGGAAGAAAGTCTCCAGCGGACCGGCGCCCAGGCTCAGGCTGGCCTTGACCAGGTTCTGGTTGAAACCCTGCAGCGTGGCCAGCACGGTGGTGACGACAAAGGGCGCGCCGAGTGCGGCATGCACCAGCACCAGCCCGGTGTAGGAGTCCGACAGGCCGATCTTGGCAAAGAACAGGTAAGTGCTCACGCCCACCACCACGATGGGCACGACCATCGGCGCGATCAGCAGGCCGGTCAGCAGCCCTTTGCCGAAGAACTGCACCCTAGCCAGGCCGACGGCCGCCAGCGTGCCCAGTGACGTGGCCAGCAGCGTGGCCAGCGGCGCGACGATGAAGCTGTTGCGCGTGGCGCGCGCCCAGTCATCGGAGGCAAACAGCTCCTGATACCAGCGCAGAGACCAGCCCGGAATCGGGTAGGACAGGAAAGAGCTGTTGCTGAACGAGAGCGGAATGATCACCAGGATCGGCAGCAGCAGGAACACCAGCACTGCGCCGCAGAGCGCGCGCAGGCCGTACCAGCCGAGCTTGTCGAACGGGGTGTAGTAGGCGGGAAAGGCAGATGGTTTCATGGTGGTTCAGCCCAGGCTCAGTTCGGCTTTGGCAAGGCGGCGGTACAGCGCGTACAGGATCAGGGTGGTGGTCAGCAGCACCGAGCCGAGCGCGCAGGCCATGCCCCAGTTGACATCGACATTGGTGTACTGGGCCACGTAGTAGCTCAGCATCTGGTCGCCGGCGCCGCCCAGCAGGGCCGGGGTGACGTAGTAGCCAATCGAGGTGATGAACACCAGCAGGCCGCCGGCAGCCACGCCGGGGAAGGTCTGCGGCACATAGACCCGAAAGAAGGCGGCCAGCGGCGTGCTGCCCAGCGAGACGGCGGCGCGAACGTAATTGGTCGGCACCGATTTCATCACGCTGTAGAGCGGCAAAATCATGAAGGGCAGCAGGATGTGCACCATGGCGATGATGACGCCCAGCCGGTTGAACAGCAGCGGCACCGGCTCGCCGGTCAGGCCGGTGAACATCAAAAAGCGGTTGACCAGGCCGTTGGTCTGCAGCAGCACGATCCAGGCGGCGATGCGCACCAGGACCGAGGTCCAGAAGGGCAGCAGCACCAGGATCATCATCAGGTTGGCCTTGCGCTCGCTCAGCGTGGAGAGCCAGTAGGCCAGCGGGTAGCCCAGCAGGATGCACATCAGGGTGACGACGGCGCTGATCGAAAAGGTGCGCACCAGGATGGCGCTGAAAGCGGCTTCTTCGGGGCCGACGCGCACGATGTCGCCCTGGGCGTCGCGCTTGAGATCGACGGAGGCGAGTAAATAGTCGGGCGTCCAGCGCGAGCTGTTCTTGGCAATGGCCCACCAGTAGGGCAGCTCGCCCCAGCGCGCATCGTGGGCCAGGAGTTTTTCCTTCGCCTCGGCGGGCGTCAGCTTGGTGCCCAGCGGCAGGGCGCGGTAGGTGCCCATGATGAGCGAGCGCGCGCCGCTGATTTCGGTGTTCAGGCGCCGGGCCAGCACGCCGGCCTGGGCGGTTTCGGGAATGGCGCCCAGGTCGGCCAGCAGCGCGGCATAGGCTGCCTCCGGTGGCAATTCCTTGCGGTCCCAGCCGGAGAGCGCTTTGCCGGTCTGGCTCAGCGTGCCGGCGACTTCCGGGTTTTCCACGGCGCGCACCAGCAGCGCGCCCAGCGGCACCAGGAAGGTAACCGCCAGGAAGATCAAGAGCGGCAGGGTCAGCGCAATGGCGCGCAGGCGTTTGCGGCGCTCCACCCGGCGCAGTTGGACGGCCAGGGCTGGTCCGGCTGCGCTCTCGGGTGGCGAGGGCATCAGGGGCAAAGTCGCCGTTGGGTTCATCGCACTCATTGCAGTTGACCTTTATCTATCCGGCGCTTACTGTGCGGCCCAGGCGGAAAAACGCTTTTCCAGCGCCTCGCCCTGGTCGGCCCAGAAGGTGATGTTGAACTGCAGCGCGTCCTTGCTGTTGGCCGGCGAGGTCGGCAGCAGGGCCAGCACCTTGGCATCTAACTTGGCCAGGGCCTTGTTGTTGGTCGGGCCGTAGGAGATGTTGCGGGCGTACTCGGCCTGCGCATCGGGGCTGGAGGCCATGCTGATGAACTTCATCGCCAGATCCTTGTTCGGCGTGCCCTTGGGCATGACCCAGTAGTCCAGATCGTAGATGCCGCCGGTCCAGGTGATTTTCAGATTTTTACCTTCGCGCTGGGCCGCGTCGATGCGCCCGCTGAAGGCGGTGGTCATAGCCACGTCGCCGGCCACCAGGAACTGCGGCGGCTGCGCGCCGGCTTCCCAGAACTGGATGTTCGATTTGAGCTCGGTCAGCTTCTTGAACGCGCGGTCGGCGCCTTCCTTGGTGGCCAGCACCTTGTACACATCGGCGGTCTTGACGCCGTCGGCCATCAGGGCGAACTCGACGTTGTAGCGCGCGCCCTTGCGCAGGCCGCGCTTGCCGGGAAATTTCTTGGTGTCCCAGAAGTCGGCCCAGGTGGTGGGAGCGACCTTGAGCTTGTCGGCGTTGTAGGCCATGACGGTGGACCAGACAAAGGTGCCGACGCCGCACTCATGCACGGCAGCGGGCTGGAAATCGGCCTTGTTGCCGAGCTTGACCCAGTCGATGGTCTCGAACAGGCCTTCGTCGCAGCCGCGGTTGACATCGGGGCCTTCGACTTCCACCACGTCCCAGCTCACTTTCTTGGCCTCGACCATGGCTTTGATCTTGGCCTGCTCGCCGTTGTACTCGACTTGCTGGACCTTGCCGGCGCCCGATTTTTCGAAGGGTTCGAAATAGGCTTTCTTCTGGGCCGCGCCGTTGGCGCCGCCGAAATTGACCACGGTCAGCTGGTTCTGGGCCAGCGCCGGCAGGCAGGCAGCGGCAGCGGCAACAGCAATCATCAGGGGCTTGAGTGTCATCGGGAATTCCTCGGGTTGGAAACGTTGGGGACGGGTAAAAGGGCTGGAAAAAAGCAGAAAGCGGCGGAAATCAGCGGCGTTCAGCGGTACACGCGCAGGTGTTCGACCGGCGCATGCACATGGATCATCTGGCCGGGCTCGGGCAACTGGTGGTGGCCCAGCGCCATCTTGACGGTGGCGTCCGGCTGGCCGGGGAGCTCGCACTGCAGGCGCAGGTGGTCGCCGAAATAGATCACGTCGAGCACCTTGCTCTGGAAGGTGTTGGCGCCGGCGGTGTCGGCAATTTTCAGCCGCTCGGGGCGGGTGCCGCACTGGACCTCGTCGCCGACGCTGGCGGCGTTGACATTGAGGCCGCGCAGCTGCACGCCACTGGGCAGGCGAACCTCGCAATGCGCGCCGTCGAGCTGCACCACTTTGGCCTGCAGCACCGTGCTGTCGCCGACGAAGCCGGCCACGAAGCGGTTGACCGGCGTTTCATACAGGCTGTCCACCACGTCGATCTGCTGGATCGCGCCATCGTTGAAGACGGCCACCCGGTCCGACATGGTCAGCGCCTCGGTCTGGTCGTGGGTGACATAGACGAAGGTCACGCCCAGGCGGCGGTGCAGGGCCTTGAGTTCGATCTGCATGTGCTCGCGCAGCTGCTTGTCCAGCGCGCCCAGCGGCTCGTCCATCAGCACCAGCTGCGGGTCGAACACCATGGCGCGGGCCAGGGCCACGCGCTGCTGCTGGCCGCCCGAGAGCTGGCCCGGATAGCGGCTGCCCATACGGCCCAGCTGCACCATGTCCAGCGCGCGCGTCACCTTGGCTTCGCGCTCGGCCTTGGGGAGCTTGCGCACCGTCAGCGGATAGGCGATGTTGTCGGCCACCGTCATGTGCGGAAAGAGGGCATAGTTCTGGAACACCATGCCGAAGTTGCGCTTGTGCGGCGGCGTGCGGGTGATGGGCACGCCGGCCAGGCTGATCTCACCCGCCGTGGGCGACTCGAACCCGGCCAGCATCATCAAGGTGGTGGTCTTGCCCGAGCCCGAAGGTCCGAGCAGGGACAAGAATTCGCCTTGCTGGATGTCCAGGTTCAGGTCGCGCACCACCAAGTGGGTGCCGTCGTAGGTCTTCTGGACGCCGGTAAAGCTCACCAGGGTTGAAGGTTGGGTCATGGGGTTTTCTCGGCCTGCGGTCGGTTGCAAATGGCTAGCGTGGTACTACAGACGGCTAGGCAATTTTGGTGCCATTCTTGAAATCAGGCAACTGCGTCGAAGCAGGCGGCGATGATGGCCAGGCCTTCGTCGAGCAGCGCGTCGCTGGCGGTCAGCGGCACCAGGATGCGGATCACGTTGCCATAGGTGCCACAGGTGAGCAGGATCAGGCCACGTGCGGTGGCTTCGGTGGCGATGCGCTTGGCCAGGTCGGCGTCGGGCTGCTTGACGTCGCCGTTCTTGAACAGCTCCATTGCCACCATCGCGCCCAGGCCGCGCACGTCGCCGATGCAGGCGTGCTTGGCAGCCATGGCCTGCAGGCTGGCCGTCAGGCGCTGGCCCACGTCCAGGCTGCGCTGGAGCAGGTTTTCTTTTTCGAACACATCGAGCACGGCCAGCGCGGCGGCGCAGGCGATCGGGCTGCCGGCATAGGTGCCGCCCAGGCCGCCCGGTGCAGGCGCGTCCATCACTTCGGCGCGGCCCACCACGGCCGAGATCGGGAAACCGCCAGCCATCGACTTGGCCATGGTGATCATGTCCGGGGCGACGCCGCTTTGCTCGACGGCAAACCAGGTGCCGGTGCGTCCGGCGCCGGTCTGCACCTCGTCGCAGATCATCAGGATGCCGTTGGCATCGCACAGGGCGCGCAGGCGCTGCAGCAGTTCAGTGGGTGCGACCAGGAAGCCGCCTTCGCCCTGCACGGGTTCGACGATGATGGCCGCCACGCGGCTGGCTTCGATGTCGTTCTTGAAAATGGCTTCGACCGAGGCGATGGCGTCATCCACCGTCACGCCGCGCAGCTGGTTCGGGAAGGTGGCATGGAACACTTCGGACGGGAAGGGGCCGAAACCCGTCTTGTAGGGAACGACCTTGCCGGTCATGGCCAGCGTCAGCAGCGTGCGGCCATGGTAGCCGCCGCCAAAGCAGATCACGCCCGAGCGGCCGGTGGCGGAGCGGGCAATCTTGACGGCGTTTTCGACGGCTTCGGAGCCGGTGGTCAGAAACAGGGTTTTCTTGGCGAAGTCGCCGGGGGCCTTGGCGTTGATGCGCTCGGCCAGTTCCACATAGGGCTCGTAAGGCAGGACCTGGAAGCAGGTGTGGGTGTAGCTGTCGAGCTGGGCCTTGACCGCCTCGATCACGGCGGGATGGCGGTGGCCGGTGTTGAGCACGGCGATGCCGCCGGCAAAGTCAATGAAGCGGCGGCCTTCCACGTCCCAGATCTCGGCGTTCTCGCCCTTGGCAATGAAGATCTGGTGGCTGTGGCCCACGCCGCGCGGAATGGCGGCCTGGCGGCGGGCGAACAAAGCGGCGTTGGTCAGATGAGGTTCACGGTGCATAAAGTTTCCTTGGGGCGGGAGGGTGAGCGAATGACTGAACTTTAGGCAATTTCCCCCGGCGTTAACATATACAGATTCCCCCTGTTTCAAGGCGTACTGTGCAGCCTGCGCGTCCAGTACATACAAACCCTGCCTACTGCGTACAAACCCTGCCCGAAAAGCCTGTTTTTTTGATGTTTTCCCTTAATCCTCAGTCCTCCGTGCCGCTGGTCACCCAGATCGTGACAGGATTTCGCCAGATGGTCGAGGACGGGGTGCTTCGTTCTGGTGCGAAATTGCCTTCCATCCGCCAGTTCGCCCATGCCAACGGCGTGAGCGTCTATACCGTGGTCGATGCCTATGACCGCTTGGTGGCGCTGGGCTATTTCCAGTCCCAGGCCAATTCGGGCTTTTTTGTCCGCAGCCGCGGCACCCTGGCCAGCGCTGAGATCGACAGCGCGGGCCAGTACAGCTTTGATTCGATGTGGTATTTGCGCCGTATCTTTGAGAACCGCGCCCTGCACAGTAAGCCCGGCTGCGGCTGGCTGCCCGGCGACTGGCTGTTTGCCGACGGCGTGCGGCGCAGCCTGCGCAACCTGGCGGCCGAAGATGTTGACCTGGGCGGCTATGGCGAGCCCAAGGGCTATTTGCCGCTGCGCCAGATGGTGCGCGACCTGCTGGCCGCGCGCGAAGTGGTGGTCAGCGCCGACCAGGTGCTGCTGACCCAGGGCTCCAGCCAGGCGCTGGACCTGGCGGCGCGGCGCCTGGTGCGCCCCGGCGACGCTGTACTGGTCGATGCACCAGGTTATGCCAATTTGCTGTTCTCGCTGCGCTTTTTAGGGGCGCGCCTGATCGGTGCGCCGCGCACGCCGGCGGGCTATGACCTGGAGCAGCTCGAAGCGCGCATCATCGAGCACCGTCCCAAGGTGTTTTTCACCCAGCCGCGCCTGCAAAGCCCCACGGGCTCGACCGCCGTGCTCTCGCACCTGCACCGCGTGCTGCAGCTGGCCGAGAAATACGATTTCACCGTCGTCGAAAACGATATCTATGCCGACCTCGACCCGGAGTCCCGCCCCTCGCTGGCCAGCCTGGACCAGCTGCGCCGGGTGGTGTACATCAGCAGCTTTTCCAAGACCATCTCGCCCAACATCCGCACCGGCTACCTGGCGGCCAACCCCGAGCTGTTCGAAGACCTGGCGCGGCTCAAGATGATCTCGGGCCTGACCTCGTCCGAGTTCACCGAGCGCCTGGCCTACGGCGCCCTAGTCGATGGGCGCTGGCGCAAGCACATCAAGACGCTGCGTGACCGCCTGGCGCTGGGCCAGCGGCGCCTGGCCAGCCTGCTGCTGGCCGTGGGGTTTGAATTATTCTGTGAGCCCAAGGCCGGGATGTTCCTGTGGGCGCGGCATCCGGCGATTCAAAATGCGGGCGAGCTGGCTTACAAGGCGGCCGAGCAGGATATTCTGCTCGGGCCGGGCCACCTGTTTTCCGTTGATCTGGAGCCTAGTCCGTGGCTGCGCTTCAATGTGGCCTGGGCCGATGATGACGCCTTGCTGCGTTTCCTGGTCACGCTCAAAGCCGCCTAAAATCAGCGCTTTGCCTGTATTGGCTGCGGCCTGGTGCCGCTCCCCGTCCTTTTTGCCCTTCCTCCAGAGTCCATCCACACCATGAGTACACCCGACTTCACCGTTGCCGACATCCGCAAGACGTTCCTCGACTTCTTCGCCTCCAAGGGTCACACCGTGGTGCCGACCAGCTCCCTGGTGCCGGGCAACGACCCGACGTTGATGTTCACCAACTCCGGCATGGTCCAGTTCAAGGACGTGTTCCTGGGCACCGACAAGCGCCCGTATGTGCGCGCCACCTCGGTGCAGGCCTGCCTGCGCGCCGGCGGCAAGCACAACGATCTGGAAAACGTCGGCTACACCGCGCGCCACCACACCTTCTTCGAGATGCTGGGCAACTGGAGCTTTGGCGACTATTTCAAGCGCGAGTCGCTCAAGTGGGCCTGGGAGCTGCTGACCGAGGTCTATAAACTGCCGGCCGAGCGCCTGCTGGTCACGGTCTACGCAGAAGACGACGAGGCCTACGACATCTGGACCAAGGAAATCGGCTTGAGCCCCGAGCGCGTGATCCGCATCGGCGACAACAAGGGCGGGCGCTATAAATCGGACAACTTCTGGATGATGGCTGACACCGGCCCCTGCGGCCCGTGCTCGGAAATCTTCTACGACCACGGCGACCACATCCCCGGCGGCCCTCCAGGCAGCCCGGACGAAGACGGCGACCGCTTCATCGAAATCTGGAACAACGTGTTCATGCAGTTCAACATGGACGAAACCGGCGCCGTCACGCCGCTGCCCGCGCCCTGCGTGGACACCGGCATGGGGCTGGAGCGCCTGGCCGCGATCTTGCAGCACGTCCACAGCAATTATGAAATCGACATTTTTGATGCGCTGATCAAGGCCGCTTCGCGCGAAACCGGCTGTGCTGACTTGAGCCACAAGAGCCTGCGCGTGATTGCCGACCACATCCGCGCTACTTCATTCTTGGTGAGCGACGGCGTGAACCCGTCGAATGAAGGCCGGGGCTATGTGCAGCGCCGCATCATTCGCCGCGCCATCCGCCACGGTTATCTGCTGGGCAAGAAGACGCCTTTCTTCCATAAGCTGGTGGCCGATCTGGTGGCGCTGATGGGCGAGGCCTATCCACGCTTGGCAGCCGATGCGCAGCGCATCACCGAGGTGCTCAAGGCCGAGGAAGAGCGCTTCTTCGAGACGCTGGCCAATGGCATGCACATTTTGGAAGCGGGGATTAATGGTCTAGTTCTAGCAGAAGCTGGAAAAGGTCATATTCCCGAGGGACCGTTCTCTTTCAAACTCGATGGAGATTTAGCATTCAAGCTGCACGACACTTTTGGTTTTCCGCTGGACTTGACTCAAGACGTTTGCCGTGAACAGGGGCTTGAGGTTGACGTGGACGGTTTCAACGCCGCCATGGACAAGCAAAAATCCCAAGCCCGTGCTGCCGGCAAGTTCAAAATGGACCGCGCCCTGGACTACACCGGCGCCGGCAACGCCTTCACTGGCTATGAGAACCTGGAAGAAACCTCCAAGATCATCGCCCTCTATGCCGACGGCGTGTCCGTGGCCGCCCTCAAGGCCGGCCAGAGCGGCGTGGTGGTGCTGGACACGACCCCGTTCTACGCCGAAAGCGGCGGCCAGGCGGGCGATGAGGGCCAGCTCATCAGCGGCTCGGCCACGTTTGACGTGAGCGACACGCTCAAGATCAAGGCCGATGTGTACGGCCACCACGGCACGCTCGCCCAGGGCACGCTCAACGTGGGCGACCATGTCAGTGCCCAGGTCAACAAGGCCGTGCGCGCCGCCACCGTGCGCAACCACAGCGCCACCCACCTGATGCACAAGGCCCTGCGTGAAGTGCTGGGCGCGCACGTCCAGCAAAAGGGGAGCTTGGTCAACGCCGAGCGCACCCGCTTTGACTTTGCCCACAACGCGCCGCTGACCGACGCACAGATCCGCGAAGTCGAAGCCAAGGTGAACGCCGAAATCCTGGCCAATGCCGCCGCGCAAGCCCGCGTGATGGACATCGAATCGGCGCAGAAAACCGGCGCCATGATGCTGTTCGGCGAAAAATACGGCGAAACCGTGCGCGTGCTCGACATCGGCTCCAGCCGTGAGCTGTGCGGCGGCGTCCACGTCAGCCGCACCGGCGACATCGGCCTGTTCAAGATCGTCGCCGAGAGCGGCGTGGCCTCGGGCGTGCGCCGGGTTGAAGCGGTGACCGGGCAGAATGCGCTGGCGTATCTGCAGTCGCTGGAAACCACGGTGCAGGCGGCTGCAGCCAGCCTCAAGGCCAGCCCGTCCGAGTTGCAAAACCGCATCGGCCAGGTGCTGGACCAGGTGAAGTCGCTGGAAAAGGAAGTCTCGGCCCTCAAAGGCAAACTGGCTTCCTCGCAGGGCGATGAACTGATGCTGCAGGCGATGGACATCAAGGGCGTGAAGGTGCTGGCCGCCCGGCTCGAAGGGGCAGATGCCAAGACGCTGCGCGAGACCATGGACAAGCTCAAGGACAAGCTGAAGACTGCCGTTATCGTGCTGGCCGCCGTCGATGGCGCCAAGGTGCAGATCGCCGCCGGCGTGACCAGCGACGCTACGTCCAAGGTCAAGGCAGGCGAACTGGTCAATTTCGTGGCCCAGCAGGTGGGCGGCAAGGGCGGCGGCAAGGCCGACATGGCGATGGCCGGCGGCACCGATGCGTCGAATCTGGAGGCAGCGCTCAAGTCGGTGCAGTCCTGGGTGGCCGAGCGCGTCTGACGAGCGCAGGCGTTGGGGCGAGATAGGTCGGGTTGGCGCAACGTAACCCGAAAGACAGCGCCGCGAACGAAGAATGTCGGGTGACGCCTTCGGCTAACCCGACCTATGGCTACGTACGCTGGAGTAGCCGTGGCAAATGCATGATGGCGTCGCCTTAAGCAGCCGCCCAGAACACCGCAAACCAGCCCTTCGGGTCGCTCCAATGCCGGATTTGACCGAAGCCGGCCCGCGCCAGTAAATCGCTCATGCTCTCAGGCGTGTATTTGTACGAGCTTTCGGTGTGGATGCGCTCGCCGGCCAGAAAGCGCCGCGCGTGGCCCGGCCAGCGTACCGTCTGGTCGTATTTGGCTTCCAGGTGCATTTCAATGCGCGATTGCGCGCTGTTGAACAGCGCCACATGGCGCCAGCGGCACACGTCAAAATCCGCGCCCAGCAGTTCGTTGGCGTTGCGCAAGACGTTCTTGTTGAAAGCGGCCGTCACGCCCAGTGCGTCGTCATAGGCCGCTTCTAGCATGTCGGTGTCCTTGACCAGGTCGATGCCCAGCAGCAAGCCGCGCGCCCGTCCCTGCGCCGGGTCGGCCATCTGCTGCAAAAACGCCAAAGCCTCTTCAGGGTGGAAATTGCCCAGGCTGGAGCCGGGATAGAAGAACACCCGCTCGTGCGCCTGCACCTCTTCGGGCAAATCCAGGCCGGCTGAAAAATCCATGCCCAGGCCCACAATGTCCAGCACTGGAAACCGCTGTTGCACCTGCGCAGCCGCGTCCCTCAAAAAATCCACCGAGATATCAACCGGCACATACTGGCGCGCTCCCAGGTGGGGAATCAGTTCCAAAGCCTTGGCGCAGTTGCCCGCGCCCAGGTCGATCAGGCAGGGGTGATTCAAACCGGCGTCCTGCAGCACCTGGGCCACCTCAAGCCGGGCATCTGCAAAAATTGCCGCTTCGGTGCGGGTCGGGTAGTACTCGTCCAGTCCGGTGATGGCCTCGAACAGCCTGGAGCCCAGCGGGTTGTAGAAAAACTTCGGCGCGATGCGGGCGGCTGACGCTGTCAACCCCTCGGCCAGTTCCTGGGCCGCGCTGCGAGTCGCCCGGTTTGGCGTGGTTCCGTCGCCAGAATGGATAAACCGGGGAATTGCAACGGGCGATGAAGCCGAGGCAGAGGCGGGCGCACCGGGCAGGTACTTCGGAGCAGCGTGGGCAACAGGCATCGTCAGATTGGAATGCAGTTTGTACCAGCCGTTTGTAGGACTTCGGCTTGTCGGACTGGCATGGGCGCCGGGTTTTGCGCCTGTGGTCTCGCTGCTGTGCACCGTCTTCAGGATGGGGATGGCACAATATGCCTGTCCGTGCCAGGCCCGCCAACGGCGGTGCTTGATCATGGTGCGTGCTTTCGACCCTACTGCTACGCTCGCATTTTTTAGAACCTGGGCGCTCCTGCGGCTCACGGGCCGTATTTTTGGTGGCGATCTACTGCCACCGCTCCCCTTAAACTGGGTAAGATCAATCCATGTCGCGCTACAACACACCTTTTGAAATTCACGTTCATGGCGAAGTGCCCTTGCGTGCAGATGTCAGCTTTGTCCAACTGCAGGAAGCGCTCAAGCCCTTATGGACTTACGCCGGCGCCAAGTCCCTGGCGGCGGGCGCTGCCAGTGTGTATGAGGAAGAGCCGGGCATCAGGTTCGATGCGGACAAGCATCTGCTGCAGATGTGCTGGACCGTGCCGGGCGATGAGGATTTTCGCCAGTCGCTCGATGAGCTGTGCATGGGCCTCAATGAACTGGCCGAGATGGGCGCGCCGATCGAGGTGACTTTTTACGATTCCGAGTTTGACGATGAGGAAGGCGACGAAGATGACGGGGAGGAAGCGCGGGACGACTTCGCCATCTATTTTGTCGGCCCCACGCCGGCGGCCATCATGCAGGTCCAGCGCGACCTGCTGGTGCAGGACATGATCGGGTTGATGGAGCGCCATTTTGATGCGTCCGAGCTGGGCGATGTGGTGGTGGCGGTGGATCAGCTGTTCGAGCGCCGCTTCAACGACCTGGCCAATTCGATGCAGCTGGGCAAGCCTCCGCGCGGGCTGGGCGGCTCGCAGGGCGGCTCCGGCCACGGCGGCGGGGGCCGCAAGCCCCGGCACCTGCACTGACCGTCAAGACAGTGTTTTTTTCCGTAAAAACGGCCCGCTGCGTCACAAACGCAGCGGGCCGTTTTCATGCCTGGGGCCGGCGTCTAGTTGCTCAGCACCAGTTGCGCAATGATGCCGGTGGCGATCACGATCAGCGCATAGTCGGCGCCCACCTGCACCCACTGCTGGCCCCGGGGCGGGGCGCTCAGGTGGTGCGGGCGCCAGTCGTTCACCACATACTGGCGATGGCGGTACTCCGTCGGAATGCGCCCGCCGCGATGGAACTGCGCGCCGCGCGCGCCGAATTGCCGGTCATTGCGGGCGTCGTGCTGGTCGAAACCACGGTGGTCATTGCGGCTATTGCGCTGATCAAAACCTCTGTGGTCGTTGCGGCCATCGCGCTGATCAAAACCACGGTGGTCGTTGCGGTTGCCGTGCTGCTCGAAAGCGCGAGAGCCGGCGTCATGGCCATCCCGGCCGCGTTGCTGATAACGCTCTTCTCGCTGGTCGGCGCCGCCATGCCTGCCGTCCCTGGCCATGGGGTTGCGCGCATCGTTGCGCTGCGCTTGACTGTCCGGGCCACGACGCTCGTAGTCCTGCGCGAAGGACAGGGAGGAAAAACTCAGGGCTGCTGCGGCAATGGCGCAAACCAGGGCGGTTGTTTTCATGGAAGCTCTCCAGTGATGGGTAAGCCTTGATGGTTCATCACCAGGGTGTCGGCCGTGCAAACCGGTGACGCCTTTTTGTAAAGCTGGTGTTGACCGGGCGGCTTGCCGGGCAGGGGACACTTCAGGCGCCGCAGCGCCAGCGCCATGCACAAGCGAAAATGCACATCCTTTCCGAATCATGCCGTCTTGAGAAAAAAATCCCCTTTATGAAAAAGAGTTTCCTGCGGGCCGCCCTGGTGCTGGGCCTGCTGTCGGCCATCGGCCCGTTTGCCATCGACATGTACCTGCCGGCGCTGCCGTCCATCGGCCAGAGCCTGGGCGCTTCGACGGGCGCGGTGCAGGCCAGCCTGATGGCTTTTTTCATTGCGATGGGGCTGGGGCAGATCATCTACGGGCCGGTTTCGGACATGGTGGGGCGCAAGCCGCCGCTGTATTTCGGTTTGCTGCTGTTTGCTATTGGCAGCATCGGCTGCGCGCTGGCGCCGAACATCCAGACGCTGGTCGCGCTGCGCTTTGTGCAGGGCCTGGGCGCCTGCGCCGGCACGGTGGTGCCGCGTGCGGTGGTGCGCGATCTGCACACTGGCCATGACGCGGCCCGGCTGATGTCGCTCCTGATGCTGGTGTTCAGCGTCTCGCCCATCCTCGCGCCGCTGGCGGGAAGCTTCCTGATCGAGTTGTTCGGCTGGCGTAGCGTGTTCTGGGCCGTGACCGTCGCGGCCGCTTTGGGCCTGTGCCTGCTGGCGACCAGCCTGCCCGAAACCCGGCCCCCCGAAAGCCGCGCCCACAGCAGCCTGCGCAGCGCGCTGGCGGGCTACGGCGTGCTGCTGCGCGACCGCCATTTCATGGGGCTGGTGCTGATCGGCGCTTTTGGCATTTCCAGCTTTTTTGTCTACCTGGCCAACTCGTCCTTCGTGATGATCAACCACTATGGCCTCACGCCGCGCCAGTACAGCCTGGCTTTCGCCATGAATGCCGCCTCGTTCATCGGCGCCTCGCAGCTCACCGGACGGCTGGCGGGGCGCTTTGGCCTGGTGGCGATGGTGCGGGTGGCGGTGGCGGCCTATGCGGCGGTGATGGCGCTGCTTTGGGGATTGAATCTGCTCGGTATCGAGCGGCTGGACGTCCTGATGGCCTTGCTGCTGGTGGGCTTTGGCTTTCTGGGCCTGGTGCTGCCCTCGACCGCCGTGCTCGCGCTGGACGGCCATGGCGCGATTGCCGGAACGGCTTCGGCCCTGATGGGCACGATGCAGTTTGTCACCGGCGCGCTGGTCATGGCGGTGGTGGGCCTGTTCGTCGATGGCAGCGCTGGGCCGATGGTGGCGGGAACCGCTGTCTGCGCGCTGCTGGCTTTTGCCGTGGCGCGAGGAACGCTGGCGCAGGCGCAGCCGGCGGTGGTGCTGGCCGATGCACCGAAGTAGCGTCGTGTCGGCTCAAGCGGCTCAAGCGGCTCAAGCTTTTTTCTTCGGCGTAAGGCATTGCCGGCGGTTTGGAAATGACGCGGGCAGCAGGCACCGTGGGCTGTCCGGTACCTGGCTGACTTTTTCGGTGAGCGCTCCGTTCGGCGCCTTGCGTGCTTCAGACTGACAGGCCCAGCGCCTGATAGACCCGCAGCGCCGCATAGGCATCGTTGGCCGCATAGAGCACCTGGGATTCGGACAGGCGGGCGTTGGCCCAGTTGGATGTGGTGGCCTTGCGCGACTTGATGAAGCGCCGGTTGAACAGCACGGCCACCGCGCCGCGAACGCCCATGTCCTTGCGGTAGCCGCGCTCCCTGAAGATGTGGTTCAGGTCCAGCACGCCCTGCGGGTCCACCCCGAGCTTGTGGAGGATGCGCCGGCGGTCATCGCCCAGGCCAAAGCCCGCCTTGATGAGGCCGGGCGCCTGCAGCAGCTGCGCCACGGCGCGGCGGCACTCGGCGTCTTCGAGCTGGAAGATATAGGCCTTGTCCAGCGTGGACAGCTGCACGATGTGCGGCCCGCTGGAGGCTTCGTTGCGGGCAAAAGTGGGTTTGGATTCGGTGTCAAAGCCCAGGGCCGCAGCGCCGGCCAGCGCGTCCAGGGCACTGGCGGCCTGCTGCGCGCTTGAGATCACCTCGATCTGGTGCAGGTCGAGGCGCTCGAAAGGTTCAAGCAGGGCAATCTGGTCTTTGCCGGGGGTCAAATGGCGCTCGGTCATCAAAGGTTCCATGGACGAAAAATAACCCCAGAGCTTACAGCGCTCTGTTTGCTCCAGTGTGCCGGATGGCGCACCGAATCAGAAATAGAATGAGGCCGCCATTTTGGTTTTTTCCGCGTGGCCATTGCCTTGCGCCCTGTTGAGCTGGTAATTAAAAACGCTTTTCAGGACACCGGTGCCGTGTTTGATTTTGCCGTATTGCCGATTCAAAACTCTACAAAAGAAAGATAACTACCATGGGTCTGACCTCTCAGCAAATCCAGGCCGGCACCGGTGCCACTGCTGCGCGTGCCGCAGCCTGGCAGCCTTACCTGCATCCTGCCTGCGCCCTCTTTTCGATTGACACGCCGAGGCGTCTGGCCGCCTTCCTGGCGCAGATCGGGCATGAGTCCGGGCGCCTGGTGTATGTGCGTGAAATCTGGGGACCGACGGCGGCCCAGACCCGCTACGAAGGCCGCCTTAACCTGGGCAACATCCGTCCCGGCGATGGCAAGCGCTACATGGGCCGGGGCCTGATCCAGACCACCGGGCGGGCCAACTACCGAACCACCCGCGACGGCCTGCGTCAGTTCCTGATGAATGTGCCCGACTTCGAGGCCTTGCCGGCGGAGCTGGAGAAGTCTGACATGGCCGCCATGTCGGCTGCCTGGTACTGGCATAGCCGCAACCTCAATGCGCTGGCTGATATTGGTGATTTCAAGAACATTACCCTCAAGATCAATGGCGGACTGAACGGCTACGCAGACCGCCAGGCCTTGTACCAGGCGGCGCTCTGGGCGCTGCTGTGACGCTGGCGCCAGGCCGGCGCCCATATGCTAGAAGAATGTAAGCGAGGTAACGAGGGCTGTGTATGGCCTGTTGGCCGGTCTTGCGCTGGGTGTTTGATGAAAAAATCTGCTCCTCGGTTGCGCATGTGCGCATGAATGTAGAGCGGGTGGTGGCAACCGGGTTTGATGAAAAAAACGGGGGCGACCAACCATGGGCAGTCAATGCAACAAGCATCTTCATCTTCTGATCGGCATTGCCGTGACAGCCATGGCGATGCCGTTCGGCCTGCTGGCTGCGGCGCTGGCCACCACCTTTAGCAGCGTCGGCCTCGCCGCATGGCAGCACTACGCCGGCAAAGCCTCTCCCCATGCCGAGAACATGGCTTTGGCATTGGCCGGCGGGGCTGTGTATTTGCTCTGGGCAAAGGCGCTCCTGCCCACGGTGTGGGGGTAAGCGCATGACGGCCATCGCCTGAAATGGGCACCCTCTTTGGCGCTGGCCTTTTCTTTTAGACGCCGTGTGAAGTGACAGGCGCCAGCGCCTGCCGCTCGTCATCCGTAAACAGCCTGGAGGTGGTGATGAAGCACACGCCGTGCGGCCCTTCCAGTGAAAAAGTGCTGCCGTGGCCCTGCGTCACGTCGATGATGAGCTGGGTGTTTTGCCAGTATTCGTACTGGGACTGGCTGATGAAAAATTCACAGCCGCCAATGCTCCCGAGCAGCAGGTCATAGCGGCCCACCGTCAGCTCGCCAATCAGATAGCACATGGGCGCACTGCCATCGCAGCAGCCGCCGGACTGAAAAAACATCAGCTGCGCGCCATGCTCTGCCTTGAGGCGCTCGATCAGCGCCAGGGCCGTTTCGGTGGCTACAACTCGTTCGACCATGGCATTTCTCCTTGCGAGTGCTTTGGGAAAATCCCGAAAAAAAAGGCGGCCACTGGCCGCCTGAAACAAGTTTTCCTGAAAGAAAAGCTTGGGGGGAAACTTAGAAGAAACCCAGCGCCTTGGGGCTGTAGCTCACCAGGAGGTTCTTGGTCTGCTGGTAGTGGTCGAGCATGACCTTGTGCGTCTCGCGCCCGATGCCCGACTCCTTGTAGCCGCCAAAGGTGGCG
>JALYRU010000026.1 GCA_030855235.1 Pseudomonadota bacterium | reverse complement strand
GGCGCAAAGACTATTTCAACAATAAACGGAGGCAATGCGATGAACAACCAGAACGGCTACGACATTGAAGACCTGAGCGTGGGCATGAGCGCCACCTTTTCCAAGACCATCACCGAGGCCGACATCGTGCTGTTCGCCGGGGTATCGGGCGATACCAACGCCATTCACATCAATGAAGAGTTCGCAGCCAGCACGGCGTTCAAGGGCCGCATTGCCCATGGTTTCCTCTCGGCCAGCGTGATCTCGGCGGCGGTGGCCAACCGCCTGCCCGGCCCCGGCGCGATCTACATGGACCAGCATTTGAAATTCCTCGCGCCGGTGCGCCCCGGCGACACGGTCCACGCCACGGTCAAGGTGCGTGAAGTCATCGCCGAGCGCGGCCGCGTGGTGCTGGAGACCACCTGCAGCGTCAAGGGCGTGATGGTGATTGACGGCCAGGCGCTGGTCAAAGTCGATTCGTCCGCCCGCCGCGCCATCCGCGAGGCCGCCAGCTCTGGCGCCTCCGCTGTCCAGGCCGTCGCCGCCTGAAAACCCCATTTCAAACCCACACCAGAAAGCCCACACCATGAGCTACCAAGCCCCGATCAAAGACATGCTGTTTGCCATGCAGGAACTCGCCGGCCTCGCCAAGGTCAGCGCCCTGCCCGGATTCGAGGACTACGACATCGACACCGCCCAGGCCGTGCTCGAAGAGTCGGCCAAGTTCTGCGAAGGCGTCGTCGCCCCGCTGAACTGGGAAGGCGACAAGAACCCCAGCAGCTGGAGCGACCGCGCCGTCACCACCACGCCCGGCTTCAAGGAAGCCTTCAAGCAGTTCGCCGAAGGCGGCTGGCAGGGCGTGATCCACCCCACCGAGTTCGGCGGCCAGGGCCTGCCCAAGCTGATTGCTACGCCCTGCGCCGAAATGCTGCATGCCGCCAGCCTGTCGTTCGCGCTGTGCCCGATGCTCACCGACGGCGCCATCGAGGCGCTGCTGACGGCGGGCAGCGACGAATTGAAACGCAAGTTCGCCCACAAGCTGATCAGCGGCGAGTGGACAGGCACCATGAACCTGACCGAGCCGCAGGCGGGCTCCGACCTGGCCGCCGTGCGCTCGCGCGCCGAGCCGCAGGCCGACGGCACCTACAAGGTTTTCGGCACCAAGATTTTCATCACCTACGGCGAGCACGACATGACGGACAACATCGTCCATCTGGTGCTGGCCCGCGTGCCCGGCGCGCCCGAAGGCGTCAAGGGGATTTCGCTGTTCGTTGTTCCGAAGTTCCTGGTCAACGATGACGGCAGCCTGGGCGAGCGCAACGACGCCTGGTGCGTGTCGATTGAACACAAGCTGGGCATCAAGGCCAGCCCGACCGCCGTGCTGCAGTTCGGCGATCACGGCGGCGCGGTGGGCTACGTGGTGGGCGAGGAGAACCGCGGCCTCGAATACATGTTCATCATGATGAACGCGGCCCGCTTTGCCGTGGGCATGCAGGGCATCTCGGTGGCCGAGCGTGCCTACCAGCAGGCGGTGCGTTTTGCGCACGACCGCATCCAGAGCCGCGACCTGGCAGGCTCGGCCGGCCCGGTGGCCATCATTCACCACCCCGACGTCAAGCGCATGCTGCTGACCATGCGCGCCCACATCGAAGGCGCGCGCGCCCTGGCTTATGTGGCCGCAGCCGCCAGCGATGCCGCCCACCACGCACCCGACGCGGCGGTCCAGGCCGAGAACCAGGCGCTGTACGACTACCTCGTTCCGGTGGTCAAGGGCTTTTCGACCGAGATGTCCATCGACATGGCCAGCCTGGGCGTGCAGGTCCACGGCGGCATGGGTTTCATCGAGGAAACCGGCGCCGCCCAGCACTACCGGGACGCGCGCATCCTGACCATCTACGAAGGCACGACCGCCATCCAGGCCAACGATCTCGTCGGGCGCAAGACCCTGCGCGACAAGGGCGCCGTCGCCAAGGCCCTGTGCGCGAAGATCGCCGCCACCGAGCAGGCCCTGGCCGCGCAGGATAGCGAGGACTGCGCCGCCATGCTCGGCGCCTTGCGCCAGGGCCGGCTGGCGCTCGAGAGCGTGATCGACTTCATCCTGGCCAACGGCAAGAGCGAACCGAAAGCGGTGTACGCCGGCGCGGTGAATTACCTCAAGCTCGCCGGCATCGTTCTGTGCGGCTGGCAGATGGCCCGCGCCCTGATGGTGGCGCATGACAAGCAAGGCAGCGACCCGGCTTTCTTCGCTGCCAAGCAGATCACCGCCCGTTTCTACGCCGAGACCGTGCTGCCCCAGGCCGCCGGCCTGGCCCAAAGCATCCGGGAAGCCGGCAGCACCACCAACCGCATGGCGGCCGAGATGTTCTGAACGCCGGCGGGCTGCGCCCGGCGCAATCTGCGCGCGCGGCGTGTCGCCACCCCCCGGTGCTGCGTCATCTGTCTATCGTTGCCTCGCCTTGGGCGTGGCACCTATGCGTAACTTGCTGCTGACGCGGCACTGGAAATCAACTGTTTTTTAACTTGAAGGAAGATGCTCATGAGCTCTGAAATCTATGCCCGGATTCTAAAAAATCCGAAATTCACCGAACTGGTGACCAAACGCGAGCGTCTGGCCTGGCGCCTGACCGGCATCGTGCTGGTGCTGTTCTTCGCCCTGTTCCTGACCGTGGGTTTTTACCCCTCGGTGCTGGGCATCACGGTGGGCGACAGCCTCGTCACCGTCGGTCTGGTCATCGGCTTGGCTCAGTTCATTTTGTTCTGGATTTTCACGGCGGTTTACGTCAGCCGCGCCAACACCGAGTTTGACGCGCTGACCGAGCAGCTGCTCTACGAATCCGCGAAAGCCAAAAAATAATGAAAAAACTTCTTCTCAAACTCGCTGCCGGGCTCGCTTCCTGCGCTGCTGCCGGTGCTGCGTTGGCCGCTGGTGCGGTTGAAATCACCCAGAAGCAGCCGCTGAACGTCCCGGCCATCATCATGTTTGCGATATTCGTCGGCATGACCCTGGGCATCACCTACTGGGCGGCCAGCCGCACCAAGAGCGCCTCGGACTTCTACACCGCCGGCGGCGGCATCACCGGCTTTCAAAATGGCCTGGCGATGGCCGGCGACTACATGTCGGCGGCCACGCTGCTGGGTCTGACGGCGATGGTTTATACCAACGGCTACGACGCCTATCTGTTCATGATCGCCTTCTTCGTCGGCTGGCCCATCATCCTGTTCTTGATGGCCGAGCGCCTGAGGAATCTGGGCAAGTTCACCTTTGCCGACATCACCTCCTACCGGCTGGACCAGGGCAGCGTGCGCACGATGGCGGCCATCGGCTCGCTGACCGTGGTGTGCTTTTACCTGATCGTGCAGATGGTGGGCGCGGGCCAGCTGATCAAGCTGCTGTTCGGCCTGGACTACCACATTGCCGTGATCGTCGTGGGCTGCCTGATGGTGGTCTATGTGACCTTCGGCGGCATGGTGGCCACGACCTGGGTGCAGATCATCAAGGCTTGCCTGCTGCTGTTCGGCGGCACGGTCATCACGGTGCTGGCGTTTTCGCAGTTCGGTTTTAATTTCAACACGCTGGCGGCCAAGACCATCGAGCTGCACAAGCTCAAGGATGCGCTGTTTGCCCCCGGCAAGCTGCTGCAGGACCCGGTCAACGCGATTTCCCTGGCGATGGGCCTGATGTTCGGCCTGGCCGGTCTGCCGCACATCCTGATGCGTTTCTTCACCGTGAACAACGCCAAGGAAGCGCGTAAATCGGTGCTGTACGCAGCCGGTTTCGTCGGTTTCTTCTTCAACGTGATTTTGCTGATGGGTCTGTGCGCCATCGTGATCGTGGGCACCAACCCCGAGTTCTTCGAAGGCGGCATCGTCGGTGGCAAGATCATCGGCGGCGGCAACATGGTGGCAATGCACCTGGCCAAGGCCGTGGGCGGCAACCTGCTGCTGGGCTTCCTGGCGGCGGTGGCTTTCGCAACCATCCTGGCCGTGGTCTCGGGCCTGGCGCTGGCGGGCGCTTCGGCGATTTCGCATGACCTGTACGCCCGCGTGATCAAGAAGGGCAACGTCTCCGAAGCGCAGGAAATCAAGGTTTCCAAGATGGCCTCCTTCGGCATCGGCCTGATCGCCGTGGTGCTGGGCATCGCGTTTGAAAAGCAGAACGTGGCCTTCATGGCCGCGCTGGCCTTCGGCATTGCGGCGGCGGGCAACTTCCCCGTCCTGTTCCTGTCGATGTACTGGAAAGACCTGACCACGCGCGGCGCGCTGGCCGCCGGCTACGGTGGCCTGACCGCCGCCGTGGTGCTGGTGGTGCTGTCCAAGTCGGTGTGGGTGACGGTGCTGGGCTACGCCGAGCCGATCTTCCCGTACGACCAGCCGGCCCTGTTCGCGATGCCGCTGGCCTTCCTCCTGGGCTACGTGTTCTCCATCACCGACAAGAGCGAGCGCGCCGGCAAGGAGCGCTTGGCTTTCACCGACCAGTGGGTGCGTGCCCAGACCGGTTTCGGCGCCGATGGCGCGGTGAGCCACTGACAGGCGGGCGGCGGGTAATCCGCTGCGCTGACTGAATGAAAAAAGCCCCGGAGTTCCGGGGCTTTTTGTTTTGGGCGCCCGCTGGCGGGTGAAGGCCAGGGGCTGGTGAAAAGAGGCTGCTGAGCGCGCCCTTATTTTTCGATGGCCAGCAGCTCGACTTCAAACGTCAGCGTGGCATTGGGCGGCACCACGCCGCCGGCGCCGCGCTCGCCGTAAGCCGTGGCGGGCGGGCAGGTCAGCGTGGCCTTGCCGCCGACCTTGATTTTCTGCAGGCCTTGGGTCCAGCAAGGCACGACGCGGTTGAGCGGAAAGCTCGCCGGCACGCCGCGCTTGATGGAGCTGTCGAATTCCTTGCCGTCGGCCAGCGTGCCGCGGTAGTGGACCTTGACGGTGTCGGAGGCCTTGGGCTGGGCGCCGGTGCCGGCCAGCGTATGAACGATCTTCACGCCAGAAGGCAGGGTTTCGGTGGCTGGCGCGGCGGGAGCGGCGGCCGCGCTGGCTGCTGCAGAAGCGGGTTTTGCGGCAGGCGTGGCGGCGCAGGCGGTGGAGAGCATGGCGGCGAGGCTGAGCAGGGAAACGAGTGATTTCATGGGGGTCTTTCGTGAACGGTGGAGTGAATGGGCGGGCCGTGCCTGTCAGGCATGGCCGTTGACATTGACGGGAGCGCAACCGCCAAACGGGTTGTGTCGGCCATCAACATTGTCTATCAGGCCAAGGGGCGGCCAGTGAGTTGCTGCTGGGTGCCGCAGGGGTGGCCTGCATCGGCTGGCAGGCGCTCACCGTGCCTGCCAGCGGCTCGCTCACCACGCAATTGATCGGGCTGCTCTGCGCCGTGGGCGCGCTGGCATCGTGGACGGCGTTTGCCGTCGGCAACGCGCGCTGCCTCAAGCGCCTGACAAGCGTCTCGGGCCACGACTGGAGCCTGCTCCTCGGGATCGTCACCGGCGCGCAGAGCCTCTTGCTGGTGTCGGTCGCGCTGCTCATCGGCACCGCGCAGCACGACTTGGCGGCGTGGGCGCGCTTTGGCGGCATCTGCGCCGGGCTGGCGGTGTTCGCCTCGATTGCCGGCAACATGCTGTGGAACCGAATGAGCCGCCTGCTGCCGCTCACGCTCGTGGGCCAGATGATCCTGTTCGAGACCTTGTTTGCGCTCGTGTACGGCCTCATCTGGGAGCGCCGCGCGCCCACGCCCCTGGAAGTGCTGGCGCTGGCGTTCGTGGTGACGAGCGTGCTGTCATGCCTGAGCGCGCATCGGCGGCCGGCTGTGGCCTACTGAAAAAATGGAAGGGAAGCGCCCTAAAAATGGGCGCGACTTCGGCCTTGGTCAAATACTGAAGGAATCCGCCTGGACCGCGTTGGGCGCTGCACCTCGGTCAGCCAGGGCAAATCAATCGCCAACACCTCGCGGTACAAAAACAGCAAGGCACTGAGCGCCTGGTTGTGTGTGGACACCGACACCCGGCGTTCATTGGCAAGCATGGTCAGAAACTGTGTGACCTCAGAGCCACCCATGTCACGGGGGTGCCGCATCAGCCCGTTACGCCCATGCCAGCGCACGAAAAAGCGCACCCAGTACAGGTAAGCCTGCTCGGTTTTGAGGCTATAGTGTTTGTAACGAATTACTTCGCGCACCTGATCAAGCAGGCGCTTGGACTGGGGAAGATAGGCGACAGAGTTCATAGCATCAAAACCATGTACAAAAATACAGTATTGACACCTGAAAGCACGCTGTCAAGCGGAGTGGAAGCCTTGTGCAAAACCAGTTGCAACCTGCGGTTCCAGTTTATTTTGTCGGATAAACTGGTAGTCCAGAATATTCGACGATCTACATCACGTTGAGCGTCAGAGTGCAGTGATTCACCAAAACCTACTTGCAGAGATCCGCAAAGCCTTCGCGGCAGAAGAAGCGGCCACCCCGGGCACGACGCTGCGAGGGGGTGATGCGGTAGACGACTACAAGTCGCCTCCGCCATTTGACGCTGAAGTCGATTCAATCAAAGACAACTACCTCGAAACGTACCCTTGGGGAGTGGGTTACCTAGACGCAGAGTCATGGAGGCACTACCTCCCTTGCCTGTTCGAGTACGCGCTTCGAAACGTAGACAAAGGGAGCCTCGTGGTTGAAGCTTTACTTAGCTCCCTGCGTCCACCAGATCGGGAACCACCTCGACTCGCATCTTTGTCTCCCGAGCAAGAAGCGCTCGTTGTGCAAGTCATAGACGTACTGGCATTCAGCAAAGAGTCGGTGCATCACGAGTTGGCCTGCCAGGTTCTCGAAGAGTGGTGGGCGCCTGGGGCTCTGTACCGAGTCATGCCAACATGACGCCCAACCCTTCCATCGAGAGGACGGTACCCGGCAAGCCGGGCGCCGCCTCTCATGTCAAACGTTAGCCGTTAAAAACAAGAGCCTCTTCCATCGCCATCAACAAAAAACTTACGGTCTAAAAGAAAAGATGATTAAGCCAAAAATTGTATGGACTCCGTGCTGTTCCTGCGACAGAGACACGAAGCACGAGGTGCTCTTCGAAGCAAACGAAAGCGAGGACGAGTACAGAATAGATCGAGATCACCAAATCGTCGAGTGTTGCGGTTGTGGTGCAAGAAGTTTCAGAAAAATCATCTCTTACATCGAAGAAGCTTATCGAACTGGTGAAGACGAGTGGGAACTTCCTCAAGACGTCACAACATTTCCAGCAATATTAAAAGGTCACAAAAGTCTTAGTGCAATACACCGTGCACCAAAAATTGTGCGCGAAATTTATACCCAATCCGTAAATGCTATAAAAACAGGATCGAATATATTGGCTGGGATTGGATTACGGGCCACAATCGAAGCGATATGCAACGAGCGTAGCGTATCAGGCAAAAACTTAGAGATCCGCATTGACAAGCTCGCCAAGGGTGGATTTGTTTCCCAAAATGACGCAGATAGGCTACATGCCATTCGTTTTCTTGGAAACGATGCTGCGCACGAAATTCAACCCGCGGATTTTGGAAGCCTAATTGCAGCTCTCAAAATTGTCGAGCATCTCATTGTCAGCTTATACATACTTGATGGAGATGCCAGCGAAACACTCGATACGCTTATAAAGATTTATAGCGAGTTTGAAAAGCTTTTGGATGAAAAAATTAATACCGCGACAAAAGGAGATGAGTTACCTCTTTTTAAGATTTTAGGCAAAGACTCAAGAAGATTTCATGGCTATCTCAGAACACATGAAACTCAGCTTATTTCAAAAATTGCAAGCGGCTCGTATGCAAAGCTCGGTATAGGAAAGCTGGACTCCTTTGCCGGTTCAAGGGAAAAATTTCAACATTTTGTCGTTCTTTAAATATATGCCACCATTTCGTGGTCGCGGTTCGCTAACCATGCATTGCAGTGGATCGGCTACGCCGCCCACTGAACTTGATCGTTGAATGACAGGTATCCGGAAATCTGAAGGTCGGCTCTCAGTCTAAAGCTGCCATTTAGAAACACACCTTTGACGTCTGTCATTGCCATCATCCCTTGATTTCAAATAAACAAGCCTCCTGCGCCTTGAAAATCAGGCACAGGAGGCTATGAAATCACTCACAAAATCAACTCAGCCGGGCTGCAAGCAGCCCGGCTCAAAGCATCCCCGTCAGGCGTAGTGCTCAACCGGCACGCAGCTGCACGACAAATTCCGGTCCCCATAGACGTTGTCCACCCGGCCCACCGGCGGCCAGTATTTCATCTGCCTGAGGCTGGCCACCGGGAAGGCGCCGGTCTCGCGCGCATACGGGCGCTCCCACTGCGCGCCCAGCAGGCTGGCCACGGTGTGCGGGGCGTGCTTGAGCGGGTTGTTGTCGCGTGGCCACTGGCCGGCTTCCACCTGGCGGATTTCCTCGCGGATGGCGATCATCGCGTGGATGAAGCGGTCCAGCTCAGCCAGGGTTTCGCTTTCAGTCGGCTCCACCATCAGCGTGCCGGGCACTGGAAAGCTCAGCGTCGGGGCGTGAAAACCGTAGTCCATGAGCCGCTTGGCCACGTCCTCGGCGGTCACGCCGCTGGTTTCCTTGAGCGGGCGCAGGTCCAGGATGCACTCGTGGGCGACGTGGCCGTTTTCGCTGGCGTAGAGCGTGGGGTAGTGGTCCTTGAGGCTGGCGCTGATGTAGTTGGCGCTCAAAATCGCTATTTCAGTTGCCTGCTTGAGGCCGTCCGGCCCCATCATGCGGCAGTACATCCAGCTGATGGGCAGTACGGCGGCATTGCCCAGCGGCGCGGCCGAGATGGCGCCCACGCCGTTGACGTGGATGCCGGCCGTGGCATGGCCGGGCAGGTAGGGCACCAGGTCTTCCACCACGCACACCGGGCCGACGCCGGGGCCGCCGCCGCCGTGCGGAATGCAGAAGGTCTTGTGCAAATTTAGATGGCTCACGTCGCCGCCGAACTCGCCCGGCGCGGCCACGCCGACGAGGGCGTTCATGTTGGCGCCATCGACATACACGCGCCCGCCGTGCGAGTGCACCAGCTCGCACAATTCCTTGACCTGCGTTTCAAACACGCCGTGGGTGCTGGGGTAGGTGATCATCACGCAGGCCAGGTGGGCGCTGTACTGCTCGCACTTGGCCTTGAGGTCGGCCATGTCCACATTGCCTTGCGCATCGCAGGCGGTCACGACGACGCTCATGCCCACCATCTGGGCGCTGGCCGGGTTCGTGCCGTGGGCGGAGGCGGGGATCAGGCAGATGTGGCGGTGATGCTGGCCGTGGGCTTCGAGGTAGGCCTTGATGACCAGCAGGCCGGCGTATTCGCCCTGCGAGCCGGCGTTGGGCTGCAGGCTGATGCCTTTGTAGCCGGTGGCCTGGCACAGCCAGTCGCGCAGCTGCTGGTCCAGCTCGGCGTAGCCCTGCAGCTGCTCTTGCGGCGCGAAGGGGTGGATGTTGGCGAACTCGGGCCAGGTGATGGGAATCATCTCGCTGGTGGCGTTGAGCTTCATGGTGCAAGAGCCCAGCGGAATCATGCTGCGGTCCAGCGCCAGGTCCTTGTCCGAGAGCATGCGGATGTAGCGCAGCATGCCAGTCTCGCTGTGGTGGGTGTTGAACACCGGGTGCGTGAGGAAATCGCTGGTGCGGCGCAGTTCGGCCGGGATCAGGGACTCGACGCCGCTTTCAAAGGCGCTCACCACGGGCAGCGTCTGGCCGGGTTTGGCAAAGAAGGACCAGAGCTGCTCGATGTCGATGCGGCGGGTCGTTTCGTCCAGCGACACGCTCAGGTGGTGGTTCAGGCGGGTGCGCAGGTTCACGCTGGCTGCGCGGGCGCGCTCGGCGATGGCGTGGGTGGCGTCGCCGGTGCGGATGGTGACCGAATCAAAAGCGCCCTTGTTGGCGATCTCGTAGCCCAGCTCGTGCAGGCCGCGCACGAAGATCGCGGTGTAGGCGGCCACGCGCTCGGCGATGCGCTTCAAGCCCTGCGGGCCGTGGTAGACGGCGTACATGCTGGCGATGACGGCCGGCAGCACCTGCGCGGTGCAGATGTTGGAGGTGGCTTTTTCGCGCCGGATGTGCTGCTCGCGCGTCTGCAGCGCCAGGCGATAGGCGTGATGGCCGTGGCTGTCCACGCTGACGCCGACGATGCGCCCGGGCAGGGAGCGCTTGAATTCGTCGCGGCAGGCCAAGTAAGCGGCGTGCGGGCCGCCGTTGCCCATGGGCATGCCAAAACGCTGGGTGGTGCCCAGCACGATGTCGGCATCCCACTCGCCGGGGGGCGTGAGCAGGGTCAGGGCCAGCAGGTCGGCGGCCACGCACAGGGCGGCGTTGTCGGCGTGGGCGTCAGCGGCCAGCGTGCGCAGGTCGTGGATGGTGCCGGTGGTGGCGGGGTATTGCACCAGCACGGCGAAGTAATCGCCTTGCGCCATCAGTTGCGGCACGGTGGCGGCGGCGGTGCTGATTTTTACCTCGATGCCCAGCGGGCGGGCGCGGGTCTGGATGACTTCAATCGTTTGCGGATGGCAGTCGCCGGCGACGATGAAGACGCTGCTTTTGCTCTTGACGCTGCGCTTGGCCAGCGTCATGGCTTCGGCGGCGGCCGTGGCTTCGTCCAGCATGGAGGCGTTGGCGATGGCCATGCCGGTCAGGTCCGTCACCATCGTTTGAAAATTGATCAGCGCTTCCATGCGGCCCTGGGAAATCTCGGCCTGGTAGGGCGTGTAGGCGGTGTACCAGGCGGGGTTTTCCAGGATGTTGCGCAGGATCACGCCGGGCGTGTGGGTGCCGTAGTAGCCCTGGCCGATGAAGCTTTTAAAGACCTGGTTCTTGGCGGCCATGGCCTTGAGCTGCTTGAGCGCGGCCGCTTCGGTCACCGGCGGGGGCAGGACCATGGCGCTGCTGCGGGCAATGGTGGCGGGAACAATCCCGTCGATCAGCTCGCGCCGCGAGGTCGACCCCACGACGCCCAGCATGTGGGCTTCATCCGCCGCATCAATGCCGATGTGGCGGGCGATGAATTCAGAGTAGTTCTCAAGCTCGCCCAGCGGCTTGGCGGATGGCATCGACATGGCAGATTTCCAAAAAGCATTGCCCTGGACCGGTCGCCGGGCAATTGACACAAAAAGACAAGGGGAGGTGTTGAGGCAGGCTCAGCGCGAACGGCGTGCCGAGCCTCAGCCCGGTGCTCAGGCTGGCGTTGAAAAGCGCGTGTAGCTGGTTTCGTCCATCAGGGCGTCGAGCTGGGACGCATCGGAGAGCTTGACCTTGAAGAACCAGCCGGCGCCCAGCGGGTCCGAGTTGGCCAGCGAGGGGTCGTCGCGCAGGGCTTCGTTGACTTCGGTGATCTCGCCGCTGACGGGCATGTACACGTCGGCGGCGGCCTTGACGGACTCGACCACGCCGGCGCTGTCCTTCTGGACCAGCACGCTGCCGACGTCAGGCAGCTCGACAAACACCACATCGCCCAGCGCGTCCTGCGCGTGCACGGTGATGCCGACGGTGGCGGTGTCGCCTTCGAGCTTGAGCCATTCGTGGTCTTCGGTGTACTTGATGGTCATGAGGTTCTCCTGAAAATAAAAAAAGCCGGTTTAAAAATAAGCGCTTGCTTGGCCAAAATACCATGGCGCGACGGGCATTGGCCGTGCGTCATCTGCCTGACGCTGGAAAAGGCAAGCTCACAAGGTGCCCGCCCAGCGCATGCTCAGGCACTTTACCCCCGGTGGTAGCGGGTCAGCACGAAAGGCATGGCCGCCACTTGCATCAGGACCGGCTTGCCGCGCACCAGCGCATTGACCTGGGTGCCGAGCGCGGCAAATTCAGGCCGGACATAGCCGATGGCGACGGGTTGATTGATGCTCGGGCCGAGCAGGCCGCTGGTGACCTCGCCGATAGGCGCGCCATCCAGGCTGTGCAGGGCAGTGTGGTCGCGCACCGGAACGCGTTCCAGCGCGATCAGGCCGACGCGCTTGCGCGGCAAGGTGGCCGGGTTGTCCAGCTGGGCCAGGACCTTGTCGGCGCCGGGAAAACCGCCGGCGCGCGCGCCGCCCGTGCGCCGCACTTTCTGGATCGCCCAGTTCAGGCTGGCCTCCACCGGCGTGGTGGTCGTGTCGATGTCGTTGCCGTAGAGGCACAGGCCCGCTTCCAGGCGCAGCGAGTTGCGTGCGCCCAGGCCGATGGGCTTGACTTCGGGCTGATCGAGCAGGGCGCGTGCCAGCGTGTCGGCCTGCGCGCTTGGCACGGAAATCTCGAAACCGTCCTCGCCGGTATAGCCGCTGCGGGTGATGAAGCAGTCGCAGCCCGCCACTGTGAAACGCCCGCCGGTCATGAAGACCAGTGCTTGCACGCCGGGGGCCAGGCGCGCCAGCGCGGTGACGGCCTGCGGCCCCTGCAGCGCCAGCAGCGCCATCTCGGGCATGGGAATGACCTCGCAGCGCTGGCCGATTTTCTGCTGGATATGGGCGATGTCACCAACTTTGCAGGCGCCGTTGACGATGACAAAAATGTCGCCGCCGTTGGCGTAGTCGCGGTTGAAGAACATCAGGTCATCGATGATGCCGCCTTCGTCGTTAAGCAGCAGGCCGTAGCGCTGCTTGCCCGGCGCCAGGTCGATCACATCGACCGGCATCAGGCTTTCAAACGCGGCGGCGGCGTCCGGGCCGACCAGGCGCAACTGGCCCATGTGCGACACGTCAAAGAGGCCCGCTGCGGCGCGGGTATGCAGGTGCTCGGCCATCAGCCCGGCGGGGTACTGCACCGGCATCGCGTAGCCGGCAAAGGGCACCATGCGGGCACCGAGTTCGAGGTGCAGGGCGTTGAGCGGCGTGGTCAGCAGCGCGGCGGGGGCGCTGGAAGTGTCGTGGGACATGGCGTTTCTCCAAGGGGCAAACATGGATCCATGGCCAAAAGCCATGGGCTGCCCCGACTGTCCTCTTTACCTGAGAGATTCACCTGACGATGCAGGCTTGCTCCTTCGGTGGACCGCTTTGAAAAACGGCCTCTCTCCAGTTGGGAACGCCCCGGCGTGTCACACGCTTGAGGGCGGTTGCCAGTCCTTTTGCCTGAGCGTTCAGTCCACCAGTGGGGGTGGCACATGCGCCTTCGGCGGTTTTCGCGGGGAAAACTCTCTCCTGACGGCAGGGAGTGTAACGGAACTGCAAGGTGGCGTCCCACGTCTCGGGCAGCGTTGCCTACGGTAAAACTACCGCGCGTCCTACGTGGAGCGCTTGATGTAGGTCATGTTCGTGCCTGGGGCGATATTGGATTCTTGGGGCGGGTAATGCTGTGGAGCAGCAGCCCGACGATCATCCAAAACAACAATCCCAGGGAAGTGCAAACATGCCATTTCATGTCAGACCTTTGAGCGAGGATTCTGAGCATTACGTCAAGCTGATCGAGGCTGCCATGGCAGTGCGGCGGCATGCTGAATTTCTCCAGTGGCTGCAGGGCGATGTCCAGCGTTACCTGCCGCATGACATTTTGCTGGCCGGCTGGGGCAATTTCCAGGAGAAAGCCATCCAGCACGACATGCTCTCGCGCCTGCCGGGCGTGCGCTCGTATGCCGTGGGCACCGATGGCCTGCCTTTTCTGCTGAGCAAGTTCTACGACTGCTGGGTGGCTGCCGGCAGAAAGCCGTGCCGTCTGGGCTTTCGCCAGTTCGAGTACCTGCTGGGCAACAGCAGCCTGCCGGGCTCTTTCAGCAGCGCCTTGCGCGGCATGCGCTCGGTGCTGATTCATGGCCTGCGCGACGAGAGAAGCCAGCATGAGTGCCTCTACATTTTCCTGGGCGCCGGCAACATGGCGCCAGAGCCGGCCAGCACCGCCCTGACGGTGCTCATGCCCTGCCTGGATGCCGTGCTGCGCCAGCTCACCCACCTGCCGCAACAAAAAAAACCCTTCCTGAAGTCTTTGCACCATGTCCAGGAAGACGCTCTTGGCCTGAGCGAGCGCGAAATCCAGATCATGGACTGGGTGGCCATGGGCAAGACCAACTCGGAAATCGGCTGCATCCTCAACATCAGCGCCTTCACCGTGAAGAACCACATGCAGCGTATTTTCCAGAAGCTCAACGTCTTCAACCGTGCCCAGGCGGTGTCGAAAATCAACAGGGTTTCACTGAATGGCTGAGATTGGCCAGACGAAATCCGCTTCCTCCCTGCTCGAACGCCGCGACTCCCGCGTCATGGGACTGGGCCGAAGCCATATCTTCAAGGTGATTGAAAGCGCGCTGGACCCGCTGGTGCTGGTGTTGTCGCTGTGGGCGCTGGCCTATTACTTTGAAGGCTCGGTGCGCCCGCCCTACCTGATTCTCTCGATCATTGTTTTTTCGCTCACTTTCCCCGGTGCTTCACGGCTGCGGCTGTCGGTGGGAAAGCTCGTTTTCAACATCCTGTTTCACTGGGTCTGGATTGCCGGCCTGCTGCTGCTGACCGGTTTTGCCACGGACTATATCTACCGGTTTTCCTCCGGCGTGATTGGCAACTGGCTGTGGCTGGCGCCGCTGACCCAGTTCGCGGTCCATCTTTTTTTTCGGGCCGGCGCGCCAAGCCTGCTCAAGCTGCAGGGCATGCCGCGCGGCGCCGTGATTGTCGGGATGAATCACCAGGGCATGTCGCTGGCCAAAAACATCGTCGGCTCGGAATACTCAAACATCCACCTGCTGGGTTTTTTTGATGACCGCAGCGAAGAGCGCAGAAGCAAGCAGGGCAAGCAAAGGCTGATCGGAAAAATAGCGGACCTGACCAGCTATGTGAAAAAGAACCGGGTGCATTTCATTTATCTCTCCCTGCCGATGACATCGCGGCCACGGATTTTGCAGATTCTCGATGATCTCAAGGACACCACCGCCTCGATTTATTTTGTGCCCGACATGTTCATCACCGACCTGATCCAGGGGCGCAGTGACTCGGTCTGCGATGTTGCCGTGATATCGGTGTGCGATACCCCGTTCCGGGGATTTAATGGCTTATTGAAGCGATTGAGCGATATTGTTTTTTCAGTGCTGATTCTGCTGCTGATTTTTCCGCTCATGCTGCTGATCGGCCTGCTGGTGAAAATGGACTCTCCCGGCCCGGTGATTTTCAAGCAGCGCCGCTACGGCCTGGACGGCGAGCAGATCGTGGTGTATAAATTTCGCTCCATGGCCGTCATGGAGGATGGGGGAGAAATCGAGCAGGCGCATAAAAATGATTTGCGTGTCACCCGGATTGGCGGGTTTTTGCGCAGAACCTCCCTGGATGAACTGCCCCAGTTCATCAATGTCTTGCAGGGCCGCATGAGCATTGTCGGACCCAGGCCGCATGCCGTGGCCCACAATGAAATGTACCGCACGCTCATCAAGGGCTATATGGTGCGGCACAAGGTCAAGCCGGGCATTACCGGCTGGGCACAGGTCAATGGCCAGCGCGGTGAAACCGACACGCTCGACAAAATGCAGGCCCGCATTGATTTTGACCTCGATTATTTGCGTAACTGGTCACTGCAACTCGATGTGTTCATCATTTTGAAAACCATACGCCTGGTGTTCAAGGATGGAGCGGCATATTGAAAACAGATTTTTTGATCAATAGGGCGAAAGAACTATTGTTGGAGCGTTACTGATGAGCTTAAGCTGTCTTCCTGCCCGTTTGCCCAGGGCGCATTTCATCTCAGCCAGTTCAAAAAAGGCATGCACTAGCCTGCCGTCCGAAAGACTTTAAATAATGCACTCTCGTGAAATTGTTTTATTTCCGCTGGCCTTGCTGGGGTTGATGGCGGCGGGTGCCCAGGCTGACGAATTCGATACCCTGCAATTCAGGGCGGGCGCCACCGTGCAGCACGACAGCAATGTTTTTCGCTTGTCGGACAGCGCCAATGCCCAGGCGGTCATCGCAACGCCCAGCCGTTCGGACACGGCGGCCATCACCACCGTTGGGGTGTTGCTGAACAAGCCCTACAGTCTGCAGCGCTTTGAACTCGATGTGCATGTCGATGATTACCGCTACCGGAACTTTTCCAGCCTGGATTTCACGGCCGTCAACTATGCCGCCGCCTGGCGCTGGAGCCTGACGCCGGCGCTGCACGGCAATCTGACGGCGCAGCGGCGTGAGTTTGTTGACAACTCGGCCGATGTGCAAAACCTCGGCCAGCTCAACCGCCGCACCGAGCGCGCCAATCTCTTTGACGCAGAGTATGAAATCGACGGGGGCTTTCGGGTGCTGGGCGGCGTTTTCGACCGCGCCACGACCAACAGCCAGCCCTTTACCTTTGAAGGCGACACCAGCGTGCAAGGCGCAGAAGCGGGGCTGCGCTATGTGTTTCCGTCGGCCACTTCACTGGCTTACCGTTTCAAAAAGGGCCGGGGCGACTACCCCGACCGTCTCGCCTCGGCGGTGTTTCCCAGCAGCTTCAAGGACCGCGAGCATGAGCTGCGGCTTGACTGGCCGTACTCGGGAAAAACCACGCTGCAGGCGCGGCTGTCGCATTTTGACCGGGCGCATGAAAACCTTTCCGCGCGGGATTTTTCCGGCGTCACCGGGCAACTCCATGCCACCTGGGTCGCCACCGGAAAAACCCGGGTGACGCTCGGCCTGGGCCGTGAACTGGGCAGCTACCAGACCGGCACGGCCAGCTATTACCAGGGCTATCAGTTTTTTATCGCACCCACCTGGAAGCCGAGCGAGAAAACGGCGGTGCGGCTGCGTTATGAACACGGCGTGCGGGATTTCAAGGGGCCTTTGCCCGGCTTTGCCGCCACCGGCCGCCGGGACAAGATTCACCTGGGCTCGCTGGCCCTGGAGTGGGCGCCGATTCGCGCTCTGAAGCTGACACTGTCGCTGCAGCGTGACAAGCGCACCTCGAATGAACCCGGTTTTGATTATCAAAGCAATGCGGTGAGCCTGGGCGCCCAGGTGGATTTTTAAGCATCAGTGTCGCGATGTGGGGCGGTGATTAACTAAAAAATCAGGAGGGCTGTTGGATGCGAGCTTATATTACCTTGCTCAGTACCATGAGTTATTTGCCCGGCGTGATCGTGTTGTGTGAATCGCTCAAGCAGGTGGGGGCCGCTTTTCCGGTGTGCGTGGCTATTTCCAGAAATATTCCCGCCAGTGTGGATGAGTTGTTGCAGTGCAAGGGCCTGCATGTGATCCGGCTGCCGCCCAGCATCGAAATACCTTCGGACATCAAGGAAAAATCAGGGCACTGGGGAAACACGTTTGACAAGCTCCATCTTTTTGGCCTGACGGGCTTTGACAAGCTGGTTTACCTGGACAGCGACATGATGGTGCTGACAAACATCGACGAGCTGTTTGGCAAGCCCCACATGTCGGCAGTGGCAGCCGGGCGGCTGGTTCATCCTGACTGGGAACGGCTCAATTCCGGCCTGATGGTAATCGAGCCTGCGCCGCAGCTGCCTGAAAAAATTGCGGCCACGCTGGAAAGGGCGCTTTTGCAAACTCAGTCCATGGGCGTTGACTCCCTGGGCGATCAGGACCTGATCAATGCCTATTATCCTGAATGGCCATTTTCCAAACTGCTGCATCTGGACGATGGTTATAACGTTTTCTATTCCGACATGGATGTCTATGTGAACCAGCATGGTTATTGTTTGCCATGTGGATCGGAGCGGAAAAACAAGCCGGTTCGGGTGGTGCATTTTGTCGGACGCCACAAGCCTTGGATGAAATGGGCGATTTACCGGCATTTTTTCAATACCTTGCGCAAAAGAACTGCCACCAAGTGGGAGCGGGTCGCCTTCATGATGTATGGAAAGATGCTTAAAAAAGCTGAAGTGCCGCAGGTTTCCTGAGTTGGCGGTTTATGAAATGGCTATTTACTCTTGATTTGCCGTGTTGGAAATAACAGGCTTTGCTGGAGAATAATGGCTCGTGAATAGGACGAAAGAACTATTGCGGTGCTTATGACAGTGGATTTAAGATGATTTTTTGCTGTCGGTCGATTTTGTTGTTATTTATTCCGGAGAATACCGTGATGTCATCCGCTACTTTTTCTGCTGCCCCGGCGCTGCTCCTGGAGAAATTAACCTCGCTCGCTGCCCTTGGCGCCAGGCGCCTGGCCCGCCATGGCTTGGCGACCTTGCTTTCGCTGCTGGCCTGCGGCGCGTGGGCGCAGACGGGCACGCCGACAAAAGAGAGCGCACCGGCGCCCGCCGCCAAGGCGGCGCCTGCCGGCCAGCAGGATTACCGGCTCGGGGCCGGCGACGCCATCGGGGTGCAGGTCTACCAGAGCCCGGACCTCTCGGTCGATGCCCGTGTCTCCGAGACCGGCGTCATCAGCTACCCGCTGGTGGGCAGCCTGGAGCTGGGCGGCCTGACCATCGCAGAGGCCGAGAAAAAAATCGCCAATGCCTTGCGCAGCGGCGGCTTTGTCAAGGCACCGCAGGTCAACATCGTGCTGCGCCAGGTGCGCGGCAGCCAAGTCTCGGTGCTCGGGCAGGTCAGCCGGCCGGGGCGCTTTCCGCTGGAGACGCTCAACACCCGCGTCAGCGACATGCTGGCCGCTGCCGGCGGCACCACGGTGGTCGGCGACGATGTGCTCATCATCACCGGCCGGCGCAACGGCCAGCCGTTTCGCAAGGTCGTCGATATTCCGGCGCTGTTCCTGAGCGCCAAGTCCGACGATGACATATTGCTCGCCGGCGGCGACACGCTGTACGTCAACAAGGCGCCGGTGTTTTACATCTACGGCGAGGCCCAGCGCCCCGGCCCCTACCGCATCGAGCGCGGCATGACGGTGATGCAGGCGCTGGCCCAGGGCGGCGGGCCGACCGTGCGCGGCAGCCAGAACCGCCTGCGCCTGCACCGGCGCGACGCCGAGGGCAAGCTGGTCGAGAGTTCGCCCCGGCTGACCGATCCGGTGCAGGCCGAAGACGTGATTTATGTGCGGGAAAGCATTTTTTAGACGGCCATGACGCTCCATCAATTCCTCCTGATCCTGCGCGCCCGCTACAAGCTGGCCGCCCTGATCACCCTGGCAGCGATCCTGGCCGCCCTGGGCGCCAGCCTGCTGATGACCAAGCAGTACATGGCCCAGACCTCCGTGCTGGTGGATGTGCGCGCGCCGGACCCGGTGGCCGGGGTGATGATGCCCGGCCTGGTGGCGCCCAGCTACATGGCCACCCAGGTGGACATCATCGGCGGCGACTGGGTGGCCCAGCGCGTGGTCAAGATGCTCAAGCTCGACGAAGACGCCAAGGCCCGCGCCGCCTGGCTCAAGGCCACCGACGGGCGCGGGCGCCTGGACAGCTGGCTGGCCGAGTCGCTGCAGCAGGGCCTGCGGGTGCAGCCGGCGCGCGAGAGCAACGTCATCAACATCGCCTACAAGGGCGCCGACCCGGATGCCGTGGCCACCATCGTCAATGCCTTTGCCCAGGCCTATCTCGACGTGAACCTGGCCTTGAAGACTGAGCCGGCCAAGAACTATGCCCAGTGGTTCGACGGGCAGACCAAGACCTCGCGCGCCCGGCTGGAAGAAGCCCAGTCCCGCCTGTCGAACTATCAGCAAAAAGCGGGCATCGTCTCGGCCGACGAGCGGGTGGACTATGAAACCACCAAGCTGGCGCAAATTTCCACCCAGCTCACGGCGGTGCAGGGCGAGACCACCGACAGCCAGAGCAAGCGCAACGCCCGGGGCAACACCGTGGCCGAAATCATGCAAAGCCCGCTGATCAATGGCCTCAAGGGCGATATTGCGCGGCTGGAGGCCAAGGTGCAGGAAAGCCAGGTGAACCTGGGCGTCAACCATCCGCTGCGCCAGCGCGCCGAGGCCGAGCTGGCGTCCCTCAGAAGGCAGCTGGCCATCGAGTCCGGGCGCATCACCGCCTCGATTGACACGGCCTACCAGGTGGGCAAGGACCGCGAGCGCGAACTGCAGGCCGCTGTCAACGCCCAACGGGCGCGCGTCCTGATGCTCAACAAGCAGCGCGACGAGCTCAATGTGTACCGGCGCGATGTGGAGGCAGCCCAGCGCGTCTTTGAGACGGTCAGCCAGAGCGCCGCGCAGACGCGCCTGCAAAGCCTGAGCAACCAGACCAACGTGGTGCGGCTGAACACGGCCACGGCGCCGCTCAACCCGTCGAGCCCGCGCCTGCTGGTCAACCTCCTGGTGGCCGCTTTTGGTGGCACGCTGCTGGGTCTGGCCTGCGCCTTGCTGCTCGAACTGGTGAACCGCCGTGTCCGCTCCAGCGAAGATATGGTGCAACTGCTGGAGCTGCCGGTGTTGGCGACCATTTCATCTGGCGCCAGCGGGCCGCGCAGGCTGCCCAGCCCGCACCGCCTGGCGCTGGGCAACGGGAGTGCAGCATGAGCAATAACGCCCAGGTGGCCCGCCCGGTTCCCCTGACGGTGGCCGGCGGCAAGCTGGTGACGGGCTCGGGCCAGCCCATGGGGGCGCTGCTGGTGGAGGCCGGCCGGCTGTCGGACGAAAGCGCCGAGCAGATCCTGAAAATCCAGCGCGAAAACGGCCTGCGTTTTGGCGAGGTCGGCCGGGCGCTGGGCCTGTTGACCGACGACGATGTGCGCTTTGCGCTGTCGGCCCAGTTTCAGTATTCCTACCTCACGCCCGAGAGCAACCTCAGCCGTGAGCTGATCGCCGCCTACCAGCCTGGCAGCGCCGTGGTGGAGCAGCTGCGCATGCTGCGCAGCCAGCTGATGCTGCGCTGGTTTGACAATGACAAGCAGCGCAAGGGGCTGGCCATCGTCAGCGCCGGCGCCGGCGAAGGCCGCAGCTACCTGGCGGCCAATCTGGCCATCGTGTTCTCCCAACTGGGCGAGCGCACCCTGCTGGTCGATGCCGACCTGCGCCTGCCGCGCCAGCACCAGCTGTTCCATCTGGGCAAGCGGGCGGGGCTGTCGGAGATGCTGGCGGGCCGGGCCGGCCCTGAAGCGGTGGTGGGCATTGCCGCCTTGCCGCATCTGTCGGTGCTGCCGGCGGGCACCGTGCCGCCCAATCCGCAGGAGTTGCTGGGCCGGCCGGGCTTTTCCCGGCTGCTGCAGTCGCTGGGCGAAGGCTTTGATGTGGTCATCATCGACACGCCGCCGGCCATGGCGTGCGCCGATGCCCACACGGTGGCGGTTCGCGCCGGCGCCGCGCTGATCGTGGCGCGCCAGGGCAGCAGCTCGATCGCGCAGCTCGCCGGCTTTACCCACAGCCTGCGCGAGTTCGGGGTGACGCTGGTGGGCTCGGTGCTCAACGATGCCTAGCCTGGAAGAGGGCGCGGCGGCCGGGCGCGCGCCTGGCGGGCCGTGGCCCCAGCGCTGGACGCAGCTCCTGGGCAGGATCGAGCGGGTGCACACGCCCGCCGACGAGCAACTGCTGCTGGCGCGGCTGAGCCATCCGCGCCAGCCCTGGGTGCTCGCTTTTGCCAATGCCCACGCGATGAATTCGGTCGCCGCCTCGCGCCCTTTTTTTGAGGCCCTGGGCGGCGCCGATATGGTGCTGCGCGACGGCTCGGGCATGGCCGCGCTGTTTCGGCTGCTGCGCCTGCCGCCGGGGCGCAATCTCAACGGCACAGACCTGATTCCCCGCTTGCTGGCGCAGTTCGACGGGCGCGGCATCGCGCTGTTCGGCACGCAAAGCCCTTACCTGGAGCGCGCCGTGCAGCGCGTCGGGCAGGCGCTGGCGCCACGCAGCCCGTGCGTCAGCGCCAGCGGGTTTCTGGACGCTGCAGCCTACGTGGCGCTGGCGAAGGAGCACCGCCCGGCCCTGATCGTCCTGGGCATGGGCATGCCGCGCCAGGAAGAGGTGGCGACGGCCTTGCGCTCCGCGCTCGATCACCCCTGCCTGATCGTCTGCGGCGGCGCCATCATTGACTTTCTGGGCGGCCGGGTGCCGCGCGCGCCGGGGTGGCTGCGCCGCCTCGGGCTGGAGTGGCTGTTCCGGCTGGGGCTGGAGCCGCGCCGGCTGTTTCAGCGCTATGTCATCGGCAACCCGCTGTTCCTGGCGCGGGCGCTGCGCCTGGCCGCGCTGGAGCGTCTCTGAGCCCCTGCCGGTGCGTCTCTGAGCCCGTGGTGCCGGCCCTGCAGGCGCGCCCTGTTGATGCCTTGTGGATGCCCGCTGGGGCTGGGGGATTCAGCCGTCAAAACGGTTGCTAACATCGGGCGTGCAATCGGTCTGGACAATCTGGCCCGGGTTGCCCAGCACCACGCAATAGGCGGGCACGTCCTGGTAGACATAGGCGCCGGCCGCGATGCGGCTACCCTTGCCCACCGTCACGCCTGAGACGATGGCGTAGGGCCCGATCCACACATCGTCCTCGATCACCGGGTAGCGGCTGGCCTGGCGGCCGTCGCTGGCAATGTAGTCCTGCTGCCCGAGGGTGACGCCCTGAAACAGGGTGACATTGCGCCCGATCCGGCTGTGGACATGGACCACCAGGCCCCGGCCGTGGCGCACGGCCAGGCCGGGGGCCATGGCGGTGCGCCAGGGCAGCTCGATGCCGGCGCGCTGGCAGGCCCAGTGGTGCAGGATGCGGGCCGCTGGCAGCGCCAGCCAGCGCAAGGCCGGCGGGCAGCGCTGCGCCGCCTGGCACAGGCGCGCACTTGCCACGACGCGAAACGCCTGGTTCAGCGCCACTCCCTGGAGGGTCAGCCGCCAGCCCAGGCGCCCGAATACGCGGTAGGTATCGGCTTTCAGTGCATACATGCAGCCTTGTCCATGACGGATGTGCTGGGCGCGTGGCCGCCGCCCAGCCAGACCGCGGAGGTCTGCAGGCCTTTGGCATAAGGAGTCCAGTCCAGCGCGAGCTGGGCGCTGGCCAGCCGCGCATCGAGCTGGAGATGCTGGGACCACAGGCGCAGCAGGCCCGGCGGCATCGGCTCGGGCAGGCTGGCCGCTCGACGCCCGGCATGCTTGAGCGCCCACTGCGCCACCTTGAGCGGCGGGCTGGCCACAAAGGCGTCCAGTCGGAGCTGGCGCTGGCCGATGCGCCGCACCGGCGTGGCCCCCAGCTGCAGGGCCAGATCGACAAAGTACTCGTTCCAGCGCGGGCTGTCGGGCGCTGCCAGGTTGAAGACGGGCAATTGCCCCGGCTTGAGCGGCAGTTGCAGCGCGGCCATCAGCGCCTGGCAGACGTCGTCCACATGGACCAGGTTGGACCAGCCATCGCCGCCGATGCCCAGGTCGCCCAGCCGCCCGGCCTGCAGCCAGCGCCCGATACGCCCCACCCACAGCTCGCTGCCGGGGCCGTACACACAGCCCGGGCGCAGCATCACCACCTCGCCGCCGTGGCGGGCAAACTCGGCGATGTGCCTTTCGGCTTCGCATTTGGCCCGGCCGTACCAGCCCAGGCTGGCGTCGAGCGCGCTGTCCTCGCGCACCCGGCCTTCGCGCGGCCCGTAGACCGACTGGGTGCTCAGGTGAACGATGCGCCGGCAGCCGGCGCTGCGGGCGGCCTGCGCCAGCACCTGCGCGCCCTGCGCAATCGAGCGCCCATCGCCGGCCACGCAGTTCACCACGGCTTCGAAACCCTGCAGCGCCGCCGTCAGCCCGGCCGCATCGCAAGTGTCGACCTTGATCCAGCCGCCAGGACTGCCGCCTGGCCGAGGGCTGCGGCCCGCGCCGCTGGGCGCGGCCCAGGACGCGCCGGCCAGCAGCTCCAGCAGGCGTTTGCCGATGTGGCCCGAGCCGCCCAGCACCAGTGTCTTGAGTGTTGTCAAAGGGGAACCTCCTCGTCATGGATGTGCGCCGGGCTGTCGGCCAGCCGCTGCGCCAGGATGCTGCCCAGCCGCAGCGCCAGGGCGATCAGGGTGAGCGTCGGATTGGCCTGGCTGGACGTGGGAAAGACGGCGCTGCCGGCGACAAACAGGTTGTGCACCGAATGCACCTGGCAGTCGGCGTTGACCACACTGGTGCGCGGGTCGCAGCCCATGCGCGCCGTGCCGATATGGTGGCCGCCATAGGCGCCAAAGCGCATCAGGTCTTCTTCCAGGGTGTACGGGTCATACTCGAAGTGGGCCGTGCCGCTGTGCGCGAACTCCTCGACCAGCACGTCCAGGGTGGCGCGCAGCGACTCGATATCGGCCGGGCTGTAGCGCCAGTCCACCCGCAGCTGCGGCATGCCCAGGGCATCGACGCGCTCGCCCAGCGTGACGCGGCTGTGCGCCAGCGGGCGTTGCTCGCCATGGAGCTCCAGGCTGAAGCGGTTGGTGCGGTTGCGCAGGATCACCGAGGGAAACTTGCGCTCGGCCAGGGTGCGCCGGCTCAGCCAGTGGCCGGCAAAGGCGACCGTGTCCAGCGGGTCGCCCAGCACATTGAGCAGATGGCGCGCATACACCGCGGGCGTGGCCGCCGTGCCATCGTTGAGCCGCTTGCCGTATTCATAGCTGATGAGCCTGCGCGCCAGAAACAGCCCGGAGAGCACGCCGCTGTGGTGGGACGGGTCGGTGATGCGCGGGAAATGCAGCCGGGCCACCGCATTGGCCAGCCCGAGCCGGTGCTGCTCGCTGGCCACCACCGAGAGCCGGCGGCGGCAGTACACCCCTTCGGGCGCCATCTCGTAGCCATGGCGCACGTTGTGCAGCGGCCCATAGACATGCAGCCGCCCGACATTGCCGGCGATGTGGCACATGTAGTAGCGCCCCACCACGTCGTGAAAGTTGCCGATGCCGGCAAGCGCCACATCGTTCGAGGCCAGCAGCAGGCGCGCCGTCTCCAGCCCGCCCGTGGCCAGCACGGTGGCGCGCGCGCTCACCGAAAAACGCCGGCCCGCCAGCGTGGCCACGTCCAGGCTGCGCACCGCCCGGCCATCGCTGTGCAGCCGCACGCCGGTGCAACTGGCGCCCAGCAGCAGTTGGAGGTCGGGCGCGAGTTGCAGCTGTTTGGCATAGCGCCTGCCGAAATCGGTCGGGCAGGAAAATCGTTCCAGTCCGCTGCTGAGCACGCGGCGGCTGTTGAAGCCGCGAATCAGCGGCGGCGCGTCCGCGCTGAAGGCGCTGCTGGCGTCGTAGCTGAAGCGCCCGGCCTCGGCCAGCGCGTTGGCCCTGGGGTAGTAGGGCAGCAGGTCGTCGTAGGAGAGCGGCCAGCCGCTGCCGGGCACCTGGCTGCGGGTGTCGAAATCGAGCCGGTCAAAGGGCATGCAGCGCCCGCCCCAGATGGCGCTTGAGCCGCCCAGGCGGCGCTGGCGGTACTTGTCCGGCGGGCTGTGCAGGCGCTCGTCGGCCACCTCGCCCTGGTAGAGCGACTGGATGGTTTTGTCTTCCCGGATCTGGCCCGCCTCCAGCAGCAGCACGCTCAGGCCACGCGCCGAAAGGTCCAGGGCCAGGGCGATGCCGGCGGGGCCCGCGCCCACCACGCAGACATCGGCCTGAAGGCAGGCACCGTGGGGAATGCGCTCGGCGTTTTCAATCATGGGGCGGCCTTGTGTGCGCTGGTGCTGTCTTGAGAGGTGGCGCCAGCCAGGCCGAAGTGGCGCTGGTGGATGGCGGCGACGCTGGCAGAAAACCGGGCCAGCGAAAACTGTTGTTCGTACAGCGCGCGTCCCTGGCGCTCCAGGCTTTGCCGCAAGGCCGGCGCCTGCAGCACGCGCTGCAGGCCGGCGGCGATGCCGGCCACATCGCCGGGCTGGACAAAGCAGGCGGTCACGCCGTCCTGCAGCACCAAAGGGATTTCGCCCACCGGGCTGCAGACCACGGCCACGCCGTTGGCCAGCGCTTCGAGGACCACCAGCGGCAGGCCCTCGACATGGGACGGCAGCACCAGCACATCGGCGCGCGCCATCAGTTGCGCGACCTGCTGCTGGTCTGACCAGCCGGCAAAATGAACCAGCTTGCCGAGGCCCAGTTGCCGTGCCTGGGCCTGGTAAGCCTGGACATCGCCGCCGCCGGCAAAGCACACTTCCAGCCGGGCGGCATCAAAGCCCGGCAAGGCCAAGGCTTGCAGCAGGTCCGCCACACCCTTGAGGTTCGACAGGTTGCCGACGAACAACACCCGTTGCACGGCGCCGGGAACGCTCTGGCGCCGCGCCAGCGTGGGTTCGGGCACGCCGTTGAGGACAATTTCGACCTGCTCGGGTTTGACCCGCAGGTCATGGATGACAAAGCGCCGCCCTGCGCTGCCCAGCACCATGCAGCAGGCCGGCAGGGAAAACACCCAGCGCGTCAGGGCCTGCAGCGGCGCTGGCAATGAATGGTAGAGAGGCTCTGGCTGGGCATGCAGGTGCAGCACCACCGGCAGGCCCAGCGCCCGGCTCATGACGACGATGGCGCTCTTGCGAAACAGGCTCAAGCGTCCGGCCATGTTGACATGCACGCCCGCCAGCTGGCCGCTCAGTCGCCCGCGCACCAGCTTGCCCAGCGCCATTGCCAGAATCCACAGCGAGAAAAGCGCAGAACCGCCGCCCCGTGTATCGAGCGCGCGCAGCTCGGGCATCCGGGAGGCGGCTGAGGCATCCTGGGCCTGGATGAGGTAGTCCACCACCTTGAACATGCCGCCGCCTTTGGGTGTCCAGGGGCAGGCCATGTAGATGTAGCGCCCTGCATGCCGGCAGGCAGGGGCGGATGGAGCCGGTGGAGTTCGCATGGTCATGTTGAGGGCTAAAACGCAAGCTTGGGGGTCTTGAACAGGATGCGCTTGAGGAAACGGGTCATCGGCTGCTCAAGCCACAGGTAAGACAGGCAGCCCGACACGATCACGCTCAGGCTGACGGCGAGCACGGCCATCAGCGGGTTGTGAATGCCCAGCTGCTTCATGCCCAGGACGGCGGCAGGAACCACAAAGGTGTGCGAGAGGTAAATCGAGTAGGACGCGTCGCCCAAAAACGAAAGCTGCGAGGCCGCGCGGATGCGGGCGATCCAGGGTTCGAGCCAGACGGCGCCCAGCACCATCAGGCCCGCTCCGACACCCCAGGCGCCAAAGCGGTCCATCGAGCTACTCCAGTCGAAGCCGAACATGACGGCCAGCCCGGCCAGGGCTGCCAGCAATCCGGCCAGCGGCGCCGGGGGCGGGTGGTTCAGATGGATATGGGCAACACCCATGCCCAGGATGAACTCGAACACCAGGGACTGTCCATAAAAAGTCAGCAGCACGGCGGGGGTGGCCAACTGCCTGGCCAAAAAAATCAGCAAAAAAACCAGCAGGCAAAACCGGATGCGCGGCAGGCCCAGGGCGATGGCGGTGGCAAACAGCGCATAAAAAAGCATTTCAAAATTAAGCGTCCAGCCGACCGGCAGGACGGGCTGGATCAGCCCCCAGGGACTCATGGCCGGAATGAAGAGCAGGGACGCCGCAAAATGCCAGGCATCTATCGAGGAGCGCAACGCCAGGCTCGGCAAGGCCAAAACAAGGGCCACCTTGAGCAGCGTGTAGAACCAGTAGAGCGGTGCGATTCGCAAAAGGCGCCGCTGCATGAAAATCCACGCCGCGTTCAGGCGCGACCGGCTGCCCGAAGGCGTGCCGGCCGTGGAGATGGCCATGACAAAGCCGCTGATGACAAAAAAGATGTCTACCCCGGCTGAGCCACCTGTCCAGTAATGATGGGGCTCCACTTGGCTCAGGCGAAGCGAGATGGCCTCGCTCGTGTGCATCAGCACGACCAGCATGGCCGCCACGAATCGCAGAGTCTGAATGCCGGTGAACTGCTCTCGGGCCATGATGAACTTTTGCCCAAACCCACTCGGGCTTAACGGGGAAAGCCACGGGCAGGGCGCGATGAGAAACCCGTTTCCTGGAGTATCTGGCTGGCAATGGCCTCGGTGGCATTCTTCTGGGGCTGCAGCAGTCCGCGCACCAGGCCGGCGGCGTTGAAGCACCAGGAGACCACTGAATAAAGGGCTTTGGTGACAGAGCGTTTGCGCCAGGCCATCAGCAACAGCGGCGCCAGCAGCAGGGCGCCAAATCCTGCCAAGCGCACCGGTGCGGACAGCGGCCACAAGGGCACGCTCAGCAGCACCGCCCACCACAGCAGCACCCCCAGGTAGAGGCGCAACTCGCGCAACCCCTCGATCACCAGGCGCAGGCGCGGCTGCCCTGCCGAGGCCCGGACCAGCTCGCCCAGCCCGCACAGGTGGTTGGTGCGCCAGCGCTGCAGGAGCAACCGGTAAGGCGGCGTCTCATGGCCGAAGTGACGCACCACGTTGACAGGCAGGCGCCACAGCTTCCAGCCCAGGCTGCGCAGCCGCACGGCCAGGTCAAACTCCTCGTAGCTGTGCAGGTTGCGGTCGGAAAAATAGCCCGTCGCCTCGATGGCGCTGCGCCGGTACAGCCCGCCGCCGTCGAGCCGGTCCACGCAGCCGGGCTGCAGGTGAGCGTGCGCGCGCTGCGTGCGGGCGACGTACTCCAGGCTGCGCGTGTTTTGCTCCAGCATCTGCCCGCCCACGCCGGCGATGTCAGGGTGGGCCTTCATGAAGCCCAGCGCCGGCACGAGGAAACCGTCGAGCATTTCCATGTCGCCGTCGAGCAGGTAGATGAACTCGCCGCACGAATGCTGAAAGCCCAGTTGCGGGCCGGCGCCGCAGCGGCGCTCCTCGGGATGACTGAACTGCACGATGCGGATCGGGTAGGCGCGCGCCCGCTCGACCGTGCGGTCGCTCGAACAGGCATCGGCCAGCACCACCTCGCCGCCCACGCCAGCGATGGCGCGCAGGGCGCTTTCAATGGCCGCGCAGATGCGCTTTTCCTCGTTGAACGCCTTGATGACCACGGAAACGCGGCAGGGCAGGGCGCCGGGCGGGGGCGAAAAGTTTTCAGGTTTCATGGTTCAGTGTCCTGTAGGCGTGCCCTGCACCGCAGGGCGCTCGGTGCTCGCGGTTAGGCCGGCCGGCGCAGCGCTTCGGGGTGTCGGAGGTGTCGGGGGCGTCAGGCGCGCCGCCCGGCGCACCCGCCAGAGCTGCCAGTTCCTGACCAGGTTGGCGGAACAAAAAAGGGTCATGGCCGCCGTCAGCCACCAGCGCTGGCCGCTGGCCGCATGGCGCGCGCGCAGCAGCCAGCGCCAGCTCTGCAGGCGGCGGCCCGACGCCACGGCCTCACGCGCCAGCGTCACCTGGTACTGCGCGACAAACCACAGGGCCGACTCGCGCTGCAGGACGCTCAGGCCGCCCGAGAGGGCGCGCTGGCGCATGCGCTCGAGCGAAGGCGGCAGCGTCGCTGGCGCATGCTGGGCGCTCAGGCTGCCCTGGACCGCAACGCGGTAGGCCACCAGCGGCGCATGGACCAGCGCAATGGGCGTCTGCTCGGCCAGGCGAAACCACAGGTCGAGGTCTTCGCCGTAGGACTCCCCGGGCGCAAAGCACGGCTGCATGCGCTGCAGCCGCGTGCGCCGCACCGCCACCGCGCTGGTAAAGATCGACGGGCCGCTCATCCAGCGCCTGGGCAGGTCGTCGATCAGCTCGACCTCGGGCGGCGTTGCCGGCACCGGCCACGGCAGCGGCCAGCGGCCTTCGCAGTGGGCAATGGGCACAAAGTCGGTGGCCACGGCGTCGGCCTCGGGAAAGGCCTGCTGGGCCAGCAGCAGGCCGGCCAGGTACTGCGGATGGTGCCAGTCGTCGGCATCGAGAAAGGCCACCCAGTCGCCGCGCGCCAGCGCAATGCCGTGGTTGCGCGCGGCCGAGACGCCGGCATTGGCCTGATGCACCAGGCGCAGGCGCGGGTCCCGGATCGCCGCCACGCGCTCTGCACCGTCATCGCTGGAGCCGTCGTTGACCACGATCACCTCGAAGCTGGTGACGCTCTGGGCCAGCACCGAGGCGATGGTGTTGCCGATGTAGGGCGCCTTGTTGTAGAGCGGAATGACGATGGAAAATTTCATGGTCTGGCGTCGGCGCAAAACGGTGGAGGGGAGGCTGCACGAAGGCCTGCGGGCCGGGCGGCCTGTGGGGGGCGCTGCGCGCCGGGCTGGACTTTTTGGGCGCGGGCCTGGCTGGCGCTGCCGGCCAGCGTCATCAGCAGCAGCACATGCGTGAGCAACTCCGGCCCGTAGCCAAAGAGCGAGAGCGGCACTTCGCTCAGGGAGCGCAGCGCCAGCGCCCCGAACAGCGCCAGGCTCAGCCCCCGGCTGGCGCGCGCATGGCGCAGCGAGAGCACCAGCAGCACCAGCGCATACAGCACCAGGCTGAGCGCGCCCACCGTGCCCGAGCGCGAGAGCGTGTCCATGAACTGGTTGTGGGCGTGGGTGGCGTTGGGCATGCCGATGCTGATGCGAAAGCCCGTCTCCCAGATCTCCGGCCCGTAGCCAAAGACCGGATGGAGCCGCCACTCCTGCCAGGCAATGGCCCAGATCTGGTCGCGTCCGGTCAGGGAGGCCAGTTGCGCGCCCTGGGCGCTGTTGAAAAAACTCTCCAGCCGCCCGCCCAGGTCGCCAAACATCAGCACCAGGGTTGCGGCCAGCACGGCGCCCATGAAGGCCACCAAGGCGAGCACGCCCGCTTCGGGACGCAGCGGATCGCCCACGCGGCGCCACGCCGCAGCGCCCTGGCGCACGCCCAGGATGCAGGCCGCGCACAGCACGAAGGACACCCAGGCGGTCTTGGACTGGGCCAGAAACAGCACGCTCAGCCCGACGAGCCAGGCCAGCCGGTTCAGCCAGGCCCTGGGGTAGGGATAGGCCAGCAGGCACAGCAGGCCAAGCTGGGCCAGAATGCCCAGCGAGACGGCATGCCAGGCCAGTCCCGTCAGGCGCGGCACGCCCGGCAGCAGGCCCTGGTTGTAGGCGGTGTCGAGCACCAGGCGGGGCTGGAGCGCCATCAGCAGCACGCTGGCGGCCATGAACAGCACCAGGACATTGCGCGCAGCCCGAACCGCCTGGTCACGCTCGGCGGCGCTGGCCAGCGCCGCCGCCATGCCGATGATCAATGGATACACATAGTCGTGGGACAGGTGCGGATGGGCGCCCAGCAGGGCGGGCGCTGCCACCGTGCCGAGCCAGAAGGCAATGAAGGCCAGCATCAGCAGGGGCGCTGGCCAGGCGCTGTCGCCGCGCCGCAGCCAGTGGCTGATGAGCCGCTCGCCGGCCAGCGTCAGCAGCAGCAGCGACACCAGTGGCTGCGCCAGGCTGAGCAAGGGATGGCGCGTCGAGGCGGCAGACTCGACCATGGTCACGCTCAGGCTGGTCACATCGCGCCCGGACAGCACGCTGCTCAGGGCCAGCAGCAGCACGATGGCATAAAAAATCCAGTGGAAATAGCCTTGGCCCCGGCGCGAGGCCAGATGCACCGTGCCGGCCATGCCCAGGCTGGCCGCCAGGGCAGCCAGGACGGCGCCGGTGACGAAGATCAAAAGGGTGAGGGACTGCATGGACGGGGCGGCCTTAAAGCTGCTGTTCGCTCACGGGCTCGGGCAGCGGGCTTTCTTCCGGTGAAAAAAGCGTTGCCAGGGCGGGGAAAAACCGGACCACCATGGCCGTCGCCTGAGGCCCCAGAACCTGCGGCCGAACGGTGACCAGCGCCATCAGCAGGGCCAGCACCGTCAGCGTGCTGGCCGCCAGCGAGAGCAGGGGCAGCTCAAAGCGGGCCAGCGCGTGCTGTACGCCGAGCACGCCGATGGCGCACAGGGCGCTGAGCAGCAGGCCGCGCCCGGCATGGGGCAGCAGCGCCGTCCCGTCCAGCTTGAGGGCGCGGCAGGCAGCGGTGCCGATGACCAGGGCGCGCAGCACCAGCAGCGCGGCGGCTACGGCGGCGGCGACCCGGATGCCCTGGCCGGCGAACAGGTAAAAGCCCAGCATCCCCAGCGCCAGAACGGGCAGCTGCAGGGCGAATTCATGGTACTTGCGCCCGGTGTTCCACAGCACCGGGGTGGACACGCCCCAGATGACATAGGCCGGCATGCCCAGGAACAGGATCTGCAGCGCCCAGCCCGCTTCAGCCCATTGGGCGCCGTACAGCAGGCGCACCAGGTCCGGCGAGAGCAGGGCGAGAAAGACAAAGGCCGGCAGCACCAGCACCAGGATGGTGGCCAGCATCTCGGCATAGACCCGGCCCAGCCGTGGCAATTCGTTCTGCAGCCGCGCACCGGCCGCCAGGAAGGCCGGCTGCAGCGCGCCGAGCAGCAAGTTGTTGGGCAGGGCGGCCAGGTTGTAGGCCGCGTTGTACAGGCCCAGCGCCTGCGCATTGAGCAGGCGCCCTATCAGCACCCGGTCCAGGTTGCCCAGCATCCAGTTGATGATGTTGGTGAGAAAAATCGCCCGTCCGGTGCCCACGGCCGCCGTCGCACCGGCATACCAAAAGAGCGGCCTCACGGCATGGGGCTTGAGCGCATAGCTGGCCAGCAGCACCACGCCAGCCTGCACCAGCCAGGCCGTCACCAGCGCGCCCGCGCCCCAGCCGGCCAGCGCCATCGGCATGCCCACGGCGACATAGCCGGCCGCGTAGCTTCCCACCTGCACCAGTCCGGCGGCGCGAAAGTTCAGGTCGCGCTGCAGCAGGCAGGTGGCCGGCGCCGAGGCGGCGCTCATCAGGCAGGCCAGCGACAGCCACTCGATCACCGGCTGCGCCCGGGGCTCCCTGAAATAGCCCGCCAGCAGCGGCGCCAGCAGGTACACCGTCAGCATGGTGGCCAGCCCGACGATGATCTGCCAGGTCCAGGCGAAGCGGATGTCCTCCTCGCTCAGGCTGGCGCGCTGCAGCAGGCTCCAGCTAAAGCCGAAGCCGGAAAAAAAAGTCGCAAAGGTCAGCACCACCATGCCGATGGCAAAAATGCCGAAGATCTCGGGGCCGAGGGTGCGGGCGAGCACCACCTGGGCCAGCAGTTGCAGCCCGAACCGGGCTGTGGTGGACAGCGCGCTCCACTTGACCGCTGTCACGCCGGACTGGCTGAGACCGCTCATGCTCAAGACCTTCTGGCCTGATGGCGGCGCACGGCAATGGCGCCTATCAGGGCCAGGGTCACCCCCAGCGGGCCATAGGTTTTCCAGCCGGAATCGTATTGGGCGGGGTTCTGGCTGAGCTGGTCGGCGTTCCCAGCCAGGGCCGTCGTCTGGATGATGTCCGCCTGATGCGGCCCCCGCGGGGCGATGCGCTCTGCAGGTCCGGGGTGACTGGCGACCAGCTGCGCCCTGGCAGGTGCCTGGGTGGCCTGGGCTGCTTCAGTGACGTCGCTGGAGGTCGGTAGGGGCGTGCAAGCCGACACTGAAGTCATGGCCGTGGCCACAAGCAACTTGAACAGGGCTAGGCGCATGAACTTTCCATCCTTTGAACTAGGGAGGAAGTTTGTTGCGCAGGCTACTGATCAGCAATAGTCCGAATGGCCCATGAGGGCTTGTGCGCCTCTGGAGGGGCGTTTGAACCCGCTTTTTTAGATACGCGAGTTGCCGCTGGTCACGGTTTTCTGACGTCAAAACACCCGGGAGTTCCGGGTGTTTTCAGGGCGGGGCGAAGCACCTGGTGCCGCGCACCTGCGCAACTGCTGGTGCGGGAGAAGTCGCCTCTGGAGACTT
>JALYRU010000042.1 GCA_030855235.1 Pseudomonadota bacterium | reverse complement strand
CCCTTAATCGTACATTTTCTGCATGACGAAGACACTCATTGGCTATGCCCGCTGCTCGACCGACAAGCAAGACCTGAGCGCGCAACGCGCCGCCCTTGTCGAACTCGGTGTCGCACTTGATCGGATCTACACGGATCATGGATTGACCGGCACCAACCGGTCTCGGCCAGGGCTCGATCAGGCTCTCGCGGCGGTTCGTTGCGGTGACACACTGGTTGTCCCGAAACTCGACAGGCTTGCCCGGTCAGTGCCGGATGCTCGTGATATCGCCGATTCTTTGATTGCACGTGGGGTCAAGCTTGCCCTTGGCTCCAGCGTCTACGACCCAACCGACCCGATGGGCAAGATGTTCTTCAACATCCTGGCTACCTTCGCCGAGTTTGAAGCTGATCTGATCCGCATGCGTACGCGCGAGGGAATGGCTATTGCTCGTGCCAAAGGAAAACTGCGGGGAAAGCAGCCGAAGCTTTCCGCCAAGCAACAAAAAGAGCTGCGCCGCATGCATGACGGCGGCGACCATTCCATCAGCGACCTGGCTGAACTGTTTTCGGTCTCAAGGCCGACCATCTATCGCACCCTGCGCCGTGTGCAAGTTGCGGTTGTAAGCCCAACCCAGCGAGATCTTTAAAAGTGCGTAGATGGGGCGACGGAATTTTCTGGGGTTCCGGCTTACAACCCCAACCAGCAACGCATTGGCTGCGATCAGGGTGTCGTCGCGCAGGTAATTCTGATCCACCCAGGCCAGCCGCTCGCGCTTGAGCGCGGGCACGTCGCAGCGGATCAATGGCTCGGGGCCTGTATTGCAGGCCTGGGCCAACAGCACCGCGCACAGGCTTGTGCTCAGGTCGTCTGCCCGTGCGGTGGCCTGCGTGAGGTGGGTGAAAGCGTCGGTGAAGCCGGTGCGGGCGGATATTTCCAGGAGGATTTCCGGCAAATCGACTTCAGGCAGCAGGGCAACGACTGCCTCGCGCAGGGCGATCAAGGACGCCGGCTCCTCCAGCTTGTCCAGCGGACTCAGGACCAATTCCTTCTTGTCGCCCACGGTCTCGAATCGAACGGCAGGATTAGTGGGCAGTCGAGAGGCAACCGCGCGGTAGGTCTGGTCCAGCTCTGCGCTCAGGGCGGCCAAAGCGGGTGCCGGGTCGGCCGCGAGTCCCAGGCTACGGCAAATCATGGGGCGCGCGGCATCCCACTCTGCGCCAGTGAGCAGTCCGGCTCGCGGATCAGCGTAGCGCCAGCTCGGACTGATAAATACATCGCGGCGGCGCAGTGCTTTGTGCAGCCCATCGAGCACACAAAATGTGTAGGCGCGGGGATCAACGCTGGCGTTCTCGCGCACAACATGGCGCAGCCACGGCTTGGTAATCACCTCTTGCGGCGCTGGTGGCTCGGGTTTGACGCGCTTCTCGCGTGCCCGCAACCACTCAAAGCCAGCCACCATGGGCGCGCCTGCCGGGTTGGAGCCGAACTCGATGTGCCGCAGCAGGGTCGGCAGAAAAATCCGTACGGCGCGATAGCGCGCATTGAGCTCGTCGTAATACACGTCGTTGGGCGGGCGCACCAATGCGTCAACGCTTGCGAGCGCCTGCGTCAGTCGCTCGCGCGAAATGCGCGCGAACACGCTGTCACGCAAATCGTCATCAGCCAGTGTCGGATCGAGCAAAGTCCGGCATGCCGTAGCCAGCACGGTGGCGGCCAGATCGAGATCCTTGAGGCTGCGCAACCGCGCTTTTTTGTCGGCTTTGACGGCGTCGCTGAAGAATCCCTGGAGCAGCATGTCAAGCACTTCAATCACGTCGTCGTGCGCGGTGGCCTCCAGGCAGTGGATGAAGGCCACCAGCGTGGCCAGGCGGCGCACGGGAGGCAAGCGGCTGATGGCCGTGACCTTGGCGGTGCCGGCAAAACGCGCCAGGCAGGCAAGCCGGCTCGGCGGCACTCCCGTCGCAGGCAGCTTGATGCCCAGATCACGCACCACCTGCAGTCGCACGATGGCTTTGACCAGTGCCCGGCCACTGATGCGCACGGGGCCGGATCGCAATTTATCGAGCCACGAACTGCGCCCTGGCGATGGCACGGTCAGCAAGTCTTCCAGACGGGAGCGTTGTTCCTCCGTGATGCCGCGCCCCAGCCGCGTCCACAGCCGATCTTCGACGCGGCTGCGCAAGCGAGACACGAAGCGCTCCAGGGTCGTGCAGCCTGGCAAGATCACCTTGTGTGCCAGCAGCCAGGTGGTTGCGCGCTCAAACAGGACGCCCGGTTGCTCGGTACCGGTCCAGCTCAAGGCATAGAGCCAGCGGCTCAGGCGAAAACCCACCGTGGGCTCGCCCCATTGACGAAAACCATACCTCAACCGGATTTCCGCAGTGTGCTCCCAGCGCTGGTTTGCGCTGCGGTAGCGCGCCAGCTGCTCAGGATGGGTGTCACTCAGTTGCCGAACGAGTGTCCGCAGTACCGCGTCAGGCACGTCAACAGGGTCTTCGAGAAAGGTGCCGAGAAACCGAGCCGTGGTCAGTTGCAGCGCAAATCCAAGCCGGTTATGGTCGCCGCGCTTGCTATCGATCAGCAGGTGGTCCGCGTCATCAAGGTGGAAATAGCGCGTCAGTTCATCAGGGCTCGGATCGCCTGTATACCGGCCGTAATTGGCGCGCTGTTCGGGAGTGAGGAATTGGACGGGCATCGGAGGAAAGAAGAAAAGTTCAAGTGCGTTGCACAAACCTTCCTTTGTGCAACGATTGCGGGAGCACCGTCCAGCAAGGCATTGTGTGTTGCACAAATGTATTGCAAAATAGAATTCATTTGCAATAGGTTTATGCACCAATGCTCATTGGCTACGCACGCGTCTCAACCCAGGATCAGGAAACGGCGGCACAAATTGCCGCGCTAAAAACAGCCGGGTGTGAACTGATATTTCAGGAGAAGGCCTCGGGTGGCCGATGGGACCGGCCGGAGTTTCATCGCCTGCTCGGGCAACTGCGCAAGGATGACGTGCTGGTGGTCTGGAAACTCGACCGTCTGTCACGCTCTTTAAAAGACGTGCTCAGCTTGATGGAGAAAATTGTTCAGGCGCGAGCCGGCTTTCGCAGCCTGACCGAGGCAATTGACACCACCTCTGCGGGCGGGCGCATGATGATGCAGATCGTTGCCAGCTTTGCCGAGTTCGAGCGCGCGATGCTGCGCGAGCGCACGCGCAGCGGCCTCGATGAAGCGCGCAAGCAAGGCCGGCTTGGGGGACGGCGCCACAAGCTCAGGCCCGACCAGCAAGAAGAAATCGTGAGCTTGGTGAATACGGGGCAAAAAACCGCAGCAGCAGCGGCCAGACTGTTCAACGTCCATCCTGCGACCGTGTCGCGTCTTTTACAGCGCAGCAAAATTCCTTAACCGTGTTTTGCGTTCCATTGCTCCCTAAACCCC
>JALYRU010000025.1 GCA_030855235.1 Pseudomonadota bacterium | reverse complement strand
TTAAACTGCATGCTGTGCCCGGGTGGCGGAATTGGTAGACGCGCACGGTTCAGGTCCGTGTATCGCAAGATGTGGAGATTCGAGTTCTCTCCCGGGCACCAAAATTACCCAAGCTTTAAAAAGGCCACTGTTCACCCGGTGGCCTTTTTGCTTTGCAGGTGTGATTGCTTGCATCGGTCTCAAAAATCTCCAGCAACAAACCCATCCGCTGAAAAATCGACAGAAATGTCATGTTAAACTATCGGCTGTGCCCGGGTGGCGGAATTGGTAGACGCGCACGGTTCAGGTCCGTGTATCGCAAGATGTGGAGATTCGAGTTCTCTCCCGGGCACCAAAATTACCCAAGCTTTAAAAAGGCCAGTGTTCACGCAGTGGCCTTTTTGCTTTGCGGCCTTCTTTTTGCACCGATCTTTCCCGAAAACAATTGCATGCCGCTCGGCAGGAAAAATCCTTGCCGGACCGCAGCACCCTGCAGCCCGGCAAAGACATGAAAATTCAAGCCTTCATACGGGAAGGGCCACCAGGTCGTGTCCCTGAACCCCGACAATGCGGGCCTTGGTAAATTCACCCACCTTCAGGGTTTTGCTGATTTTCTCGGGCGGCAACAGTTTCACCACACCGTCGATCTCGGGCGCATCGGCATAAGAGCGGCCAATACCGCCTTTGCGGCCCAAAGCCGGTGCATGATCCACCAGCACCTGCATGGTGGCGCCCACGCGCTGCTGCAGCTTCTGGCTGGAGACGGCTTCGGCCACGGCCATGAAGCGGGCGCGCCGCTCTTCGCGCAGTTCCAGCGGCAGCATACCGGCAATGTCGTTCGCGGCAGCACCTTCCACCGGGCTATAGGCAAAGCAGCCAGCGCGGTCAATTTTTGCTTCGCGCATGAAGTCCAGCAGGTGCTCGAATTCCGCCTCGGTTTCACCGGGAAAGCCGGCAATGAAGGTGCTGCGAATGACAATTTCCGGGCAGATTTCGCGCCAGCGTGCAATGCGCTCCAGGTTCCTCTCGCCGCTGGCTGGCCGCTTCATGCGTTTCAAGACATCAGGATGGCTGTGCTGCAAAGGCACGTCCAGGTAAGGCAAGACCTTGCCGGTGGCCATCAAGGGAAGGATGTCATCCACGCTGGGATAGGGATAGACATAGTGCAGGCGCACCCAGGCGCCATAGGGCTCGGCAATCTCGCCCAGCGCCTGGACCAGTTCCAGCATGCGGGTCTTGACCGGCCTGCCATCCCAGAAACCGGTGCGGTATTTCACGTCCACGCCATAGGCCGAGGTGTCCTGGCTGATCACCAGCAACTCCTTCACGCCGCCTTCGAACAGGGCGCGCGCCTCGCTGAGCACATCGCCAATAGGGCGTGAGACCAGATCGCCGCGCATGGACGGGATGATGCAGAAGGTGCAGCGGTGGTTGCACCCTTCGCTGATTTTCAGGTAGGCATAGTGCCGGGGCGTGAGCTTGATGCCGGCAATGCCAAAGGCATTGGGCACCAGATCGATAAAGGGGTCGTGCGGCTTGGGCAGGTTCAGGTGGACGGCATCCATGACCTCCTGCGTCGCATGCGGGCCGGTAACGGCCAGCACGCTGGGGTGCATCTGGCGCACCAGGTTGCCGCCGCCCTCGCCCGCCTTGGCGCCCAGGCAGCCGGTGACGATGACCTTGCCGTTTTCGGCCAGCGCCTCGCCGATGGTGTCCAGGCTTTCGCGCACGGCATCATCGATGAAGCCGCAAGTGTTGACGATGACGAGATCGGCGCCTTCGAATGTTTTGGAAGTCTGGTAGCCCTCGGCGCTGAGCTGCGTCAGGATCAACTCGGAATCGGTCAATGCCTTGGGGCAGCCCAGACTGACAAAGCCCACGCGCGGCGCGGGCTTGGCTGGGGAAACAGGAGAAATAGGGGTCGGGGAAAGAACTTCGCTCATAGCCCCTATTGTCTCAGAGCAGACCGGGCCAGGGGCAAAAAGTCTTGCATGGCCTTTCGCATCATCCTGAACAGGCCTTCAGGCGCGACACAGAGTCAGGGGGTGCTCAGCGCTTTTTCAACCCGAAAGCCGACAGCATCTGCTCGCGCTGCGCCTGCATTTGCTCCTGCATCTGCGTGAACATGGTTTTTGACTGCTCGACATAGGCACCCATCATGCCCTGCATCATGGGCGATTTGGCATTGACAAACTGCGCCCACATTTCTGGGCTCAGCCCCTTGGACTGCTCGGCCATTTTGACTTGCAGGTCCATGAAACTCTGGACATTTTTCTCCAGATAAGTGCCCATGAAGCCCTGCAGGGCATCGCCGTAAAAACGGATGATGTTGGCCAGCACGGCTTCGGTAAACATGGGCGCGCCGCCGGTTTCTTCTTCCAGAATGATCTGCAAAAGGATGCTGCGCGTGAGGTCTTCATTGGTCTTGGCATCGCGCACGACAAAGGCGGTGTTGCTCATGACCAGACGCCGCACCTCGGCCAGGGTGATGTAGGCTGACGTTTCGGTATCGTAAAGCCGCCGGTTGGGATATTTCTTAATGATCCGTATAGTTTCAGCCTTGACTGAAACAGGCTTGGCGGTTTTGCTTTTAGCCGAAGAAATGCTTTCCGCAGACGAACAATCCGACGAAACTGCTTCATCCGATTGAAGACGGCTGGATGTATTTTTTTGCACTGTGAATCCTCTGAATGACGACCCTGCCCTCATGCGACAGAGTTCACTGCATTCCAGGAATGTCTGGATGTACGCAATTTCCTGAGGTTATTATTTTGCAAATGAACTACACCGCGAGGTGTATTCCTTTTGAAACAAAAACCAATTTCTAGGAAATTGGTAGGCGCGATTGGACTCGAACCAACGACCCCCACCATGTCAAGGTGGTGCTCTAACCAGCTGAGCTACGCGCCTAAGGACTGTTGAAGCTCATATTCTAGCAGTGCAAAACACGGGTTTTGGCGAATTGTGAAAAATAACTGCAATAAATTCAGCGTCGTCGGGCCGAGCGCACGCCATTGACCTCAGCCACGATGCGCAAAACCTGGTTCAGCCGGCTCGACTGGGTCACCTCGACCGTGAAGGTCATCCAGGCCGTGCGGCCCCGACTGTCCTTGAGCGAGTGGGTCTGCACGCCGATGACATTCATTTTTTCCTTGGCAAACACCTCGGAAATATCGCGCAGCAGCCCCTGCCGGTCAGCCGCCTCGACGGCCACATCCACTGGATAAACCGAGCCGTCCACTGCTCTGGGCGAACTCCACTCCACCTCGATGACCCGATCAGGGCTGCCGCCTGCCATGTTGCGAAAATTGCTGCAGTCGCTGCGGTGAATGCTCACCCCCTTGCCCTTGGTGACAAAGCCCAGAATGTCATCGGGCGGCGCAGGCTTGCAGCATTTGGCCAGTTGCGTCAGCAAGGAGTCCATGCCCACCACCAGCACGCTGCCCTTGCTGCCTTTGCCTGAGCCGCTGGAGCGCTCGGACTGGCGTGTTTTTTTGGCCAGCAAGTAGTCATCAGGCGAGACCACCGGCTCGGGCGGACGCAGCATGGTTTCAATGGTGCGCAGGGAAAATTCGTCCTTGCCCACCACCTCGAACAGGTCATCGGCCGTTTTAAAACCCAGCTGAAGCGCCAGGTCGTTGAGCTTGATGGCCGTCTTGCCTTCGCGCTGGAGCAGTTTTTCGACCGCTTCGCGCCCCCTGGCCACGGTGTGCTCCATGGCCAGCACGTTGAACCAAGCGCGCACCTTTGACTTGGCGCGGTTGCTGGTGAGAAAACCCAGTTCGGGGTTGAGCCAGTCGCGCGACGGCCCGCCCTCCTTGGCCGTGATGACTTCCACCGTCTGGCCGTTTTGCAGCGGCGTGTTCAGCGGCACCATCACACCGTCCACCCGGGCTCCCCGGCAGCGGTGCCCCAGGCTGGTGTGAACGCTGTAGGCAAAGTCCACGGTGGTGGCGCCCTGGGGCAGGTCCACGATGGCCGCGTCGGGCGTGAGCACATAAATCCGGTCTTCAAACAGATCGTGGCTGGTCGCGCGCGCCCGCTGCGCGGCCGGCCCTGACAGGTCGCGCTCCCAGGCCAGCAACTGGCGCAGCACGGCAATCTTTGCGTCGTATTCGCTGCTGGCGCTGACGCCGCCGCCGTAGCCTTTGGCGCCCGCCTCCTTGTAGGCCCAATGGGCCGCCACGCCGCTTTCGGCATGGTCGTGCATCGCCTGGGTGCGGATCTGGACCTCGACCGCCCGCCCGGCCTCATCGCGCACCACCGTGTGCAGCGACTGGTAGCCGTTGGCCTTGGGCTTGGCGATGTAGTCGTCAAATTCGCCACTGACCGGCGTCAAGCGCGAATGCACAAACCCCAGCGCGGCGTAGCAGCCCTTGACATCGGCGGCAATCACGCGCAAGGCGCGGATATCGAACACCTGGTCAAAGTTGAGCGACTTGCCGCGCATTTTCTTGACAATGCTGTAGATGTGCTTGGGCCGGCCCTGCACCAGCGCGGCAATGCCATTGTGGTTCAGTTCACGTTCGAGCTGGGCGCGCAGCGCTTCCATGAACACTTCGCGCTCGGCGCGTTTTTCGTCCAGCAGCCGGGCGATGTGCTTGTAGGTCTCGGGCTCCAGGAAACGAAAAGAGAGATCTTCCATTTCCCATTTGATCTGCCAGATGCCCAGGCGGTTGGCCAGCGGCGCAAAGACATGCAGCGACTCATGGGCCAGCGCGCGCGGAACGTCCTGGCGGCTGGCCGCGTAGTAGCGCAGCGTCTGCAGGCGCGAGGCCAGGCGCAGCATCACCACGCGCAAATCGCGCGAAAACGCCAGCAGCATCTTGCGCACGTTTTCCGTCTGCGCCGCCGGGTCGTCATGCAGATGCGCCTTGGCGTCCGCCGAGCGGGTCTGGCGCTGCACATGGATCAGCTTGGTGGTTTCCACCGCCAGCGCCGCATAGCTGGGGCCAAAAGCCTTGGCGATGACTTCCTGCGGCTTGTTCAGGTGCTGGCAGGAATACACCAGGTAAGCGGCCGCCTGCATGGCTTCGGAGCCGCCGATCAGCTTGAGGATGGCCACCACCGCATCGGCATGGGCCAGGATGTTTTCGCCGGTGTCCAGCGTTTCGCTGACCAACAGCGGCTCGGCAAAGGCGCGGGCGCGCGCCAGGGCATGGGGCTGCTCCGGCAGGCTGTCGGCGGTGGCAGTGACGATGGAGCTGTGCGTATGTTGCGCAGGCGTGGGCTCAAGCAGCCCGGCCAGTTTGTTTTTCATGAAGACGCAGTCTATGGATTACCGGTTATCAAGCAAGAAGCCGGTCACGGCAGCGATCTGGTCTGGGGTGATCAGCGTCGGCGCATGCCCGATGCCTTCAAACTCGATCAGTTGCGCATGCGGGCCGCGCTGCGTCATGGCCTGGGCGGTTTCATGACTCAGCAGGTCCGAAAGCGCGCCGCGCAGCAGCAGCGTTTGCGCCGTGATCCGGTCATACAACTGCCAGAGCAGGGCCTCGGCCTGCTGCGCCGACTCTTGCGTGGCCGACTTGAACGGCTGGGCGATGGCCGGGTCGTAATGCAGCCGCAGCGGGCTGTCGGCGCCCGGTGACACCGGCCTGACCATGGGCCGCGACAGCGTCAGCCATTGCTCGGGTGTGTGCGGGCCGAAACTTCGCGAGATCAGCCACAGGACATCGGCCGCTTCCTGCAGGGTATTGAAATGACCCGCCTGCCCGAGGTAAGCGCCAATGCGCGCGATGGCCTGCGCCTGCAGGGCCGGCCCGACGTCGTTGAGCACCAGCTTACGCACGGGCACCGGCAGTGAAAATGACGCTGCCTCGTGGCCCGGCGAGGAGGAAAGCGCTCCTGGAGGCGGCCTGGCAGCGCTCAGTGCCGGCTGCCCACAGACCACCATGCCGATCAGCCCGCCCATGCTGGTGCCGACCCAGTCGAGCGTGGTGATGGGCGCCTGGGCCTGCAAATGGGCCAGCAAGACCAGCATGTCGGCGGCATAAGCGGGCACCTGGTAGCCCTCGGGGTCTTTGAGCCAGTCGCTTTCGCCACGACCCGCCACATCGGGGCACACCACCCGCAGGCCGTGCGGGAAATGGGGTGACAGCGCCGCCTGCGCGCACAGGGCCTGGGCCAGGACATCGAAATCGCGTCCCTGCCGGGTCAAGCCATGCACGCACAGCACCACATGGGCGCTGTCGGGCTGGCCCCATTGCCAATAGGCCATGCGGTGGCCACCTGCAGCGTCGGGACAGAAAACATGGTTCAGGCTGGGTTGCGTCATGGTGGGAGCGTCGGGAGTGTCAGGAATAAAAGGCAAAAGAAGGCTTGATAATCACTTCAGCAAATTTTGCGTCACTTTGCTCAGCGGGCACTGTGCCATATCAACTCAACCTATCGTAAATCATCCGGAGAAACATCATGCTCAAAGGTAAAACGGCTCTCGTGACCGGCTCGACCAGCGGTATCGGCCTGGGCATCGCCAAGGCCCTGGCCGCGCAAGGCGCCGACATCGTCCTCAACGGCTTTGGCGAAGTGGACGGCCCGAAAGCCGAAGTGGCCGCGCTGGGCGTGAAAGTCGCCTACCACGGCGCCGACATGAGCAAACCGGCCGAGATTGAGGCCATGATGAAGTTTGCCGCCGCCGAGTTCGGCCAAGTCGATATTCTGGTCAACAACGCCGGCATCCAGCATGTGGCAAAAATCGAAAACTTCCCGGTGGAAAAATGGGATGCCATCCTGGCCATCAACCTGAGCAGCGCGTTTCACGCCACCCGCCTGGCCCTGCCGGCCATGCAGGCGGCCAACGGCGGCAAAGGCTGGGGCCGCATCATCAACGTGGCATCGGTCCACGGACTGGTGGCGTCGGCGCAAAAATCGGCTTATGTCGCCGCCAAGCACGGCATCATCGGCCTGACCAAGGTCACGGCCCTGGAAAACGCCACCACCGGCGTCACCTGCAACGCGATCTGCCCCGGCTGGGTGCTCACGCCCCTGGTGCAAAAACAGGTCGATGCCCGGGCCGCAGAAGGCGGCATGTCGAGCGAAGCGGCCACGCAGCAGTTGCTGGGCGAAAAAGAGCCATCGATGCAATTCACCACGCCCGAAGAACTGGGCGCGCTGGCGGTATTTTTCTGCTCGCCGGCAGGCAACAATGTGCGCGGTGTCGCCTGGAACATGGACGGCGGCTGGACGGCGCAGTAAGTTCATTTCCCTCCGCACTGGCCAGGCGCGCCAACGCTTGGCAGTCCTGGCTCGGACAGGAAATGCCCGATGAATCCATGGACCAGCCAGAAGCGGTAATTTCCGTTTTTCCTACGGAAAGTTGCTATTTCACCGATAGGCTTTCGGGTCAGGGGGCTTTAGATTTGGTGCTGTTAGCCCTGCTTCCAGGCGAAGCAGGGTTTTCAACACCCACCTACAGAAGGAAAAAAGCACCATGCCATCATTGACCCGGACTTTTTCAGCAACCGTTCTGGCCGTTGCCGCCCTGGCCGCGGCTTCAGGCGCACAAGCCCAGATGCAGATGGGCAACTATTCCCTGTATGCGCCCGGTTCCGGCTATGTGGGTTTGAATATCGGCCAGTCCGACTATTCGCTGGAAAGCGGCCTCAGAGGCTTCGGTTTCAACTTTGATGCTGATGACAAGGACACGGCCTACAACATCTACACCGGCAGTTTTGCCAACGAGAACTTCGGCCTGGAGGTGGGTTACACCAATTTTGGCAAGATCAGCCGGGCTGGCGGCGACACTGAGGCCGAAGGCATCAACCTGAGCCTGGTCGGGCGCATCCCGGTTAGCGCTCAATTCAATCTGCTGGGCAAGCTGGGGACGACTTATGGCTGGACCGATGTGTCAGCCGCGCCCGGCTCCGGCATTTCGTCGGGCACAGAAAAAGGCTTCGGCCTGTCTTATGGCCTGGGCGCCGAATACGTCTTTAACCCGCAACTCTCGGCCGTGCTGCAGTATGACGAGCACCGGCTGAAATTTGCCGGCACGGGCCGTGACCGTGTCAGCGCCACTACTGTCGGTTTGCGCTACCGCTTCTGAAGCGCAACGCTTGCCACAGGGTTTGAACCCGGCCCGTCGCCCAAAGCATGCAGGTTAGTTGATGGCTGGTTTTAGCTGTTGAACATCATGCTCTCCCGCTGAGCAAGGCCCAGCCCATCCGGGTTCAGGCTTTGTCATGGCAGCAGGCGATCAAGCGGCAACGCACTTGACTCCACCGGCTCGAATTGACCGGTTCCGGCCTGGTAATCCCAACGCTCCAGCTGGCAGCGTAGCGGCCGGCTGGCGGCTTCGTAGCGCAGCAGGTTGACAGAGTTGGGAATACCTTGGCGCACCCGCGTCGAAAGCGCCGTGCCAGCCTGGACGCACCATACATGGCGCCCCAGGCCCTCCAGACGCGTGGACAAATCGCACCAGTACGGCAGGTGGATATGGCCACCCATCACGATATCGGCCCCTGCCGCCGCCCACGCCTGGAGCGCCGGTTCCCAGCCGCGCAAGCGATCATGCTCGTCTTCGGCCCGAAGCACATGCACTGGCTGATGCACCACCACGATACGCAACTGGGCCAGTTCGGAACTGGCCAGTTCGGCCGCTACCCGCTCGATCTGCGCGGGCGACACCTCGCCATTTTTGTGCCGCCAGCGCCGGGTTGTTTTCACGCCGATGACCCGCAGCCAGGACGTGGACAGGCTGCTTTCCAGCGTCGGACCGAAGGCCTGCAGGTAGCGCGCATAGGGTGTGCATAACCGCTGGTAGAGATTGAACAGCGGAATGTCATGGTTGCCCGGGATCGAGAGCATGTGAGGAATTTCCAGGCGATCGCAAAAAGCCCGCGCCTGCCTGAATTGCGACACCCGGGCGCGCTGGGTGATGTCCCCCGAGAGCACCAGCACATCGGGCTTGTGGCGCCTGGCCATCTGCACCAGCGCCTCCATCACGTCCGGCTGTACCGTGCCGAAATGCGGATCGGACACCTGTAGCAGACTCGTCATGCAGGCATACTCATTTCACCTCGGCCATGTCAGCCGGTGCGGGAACCAGCAGCAGCAAGGGCTCGGGCGCCACCTCGAACACCAGCGGTGTGCGCATCCAGACGACTTCGCCATCGGTGGCCACCTTGATGCGCCGCATGCCTTTGGGCGTCACGGTCAGCCGGCGAAAGGAAAAACTCTGCACGTTGTCAGCATCGCCCAGCCGTCCCAGCAAACCGCGCACCAGCAGGCCCAGCAGCGCCAGCGTTCCAATCGGACGAACCGCAATGCCGGCCAGCTGGCCTTGGGCTACTGCGCTGGCATGCTGCTCGTCAATGCCTGCTTGCACCAATTGCAGGCGGTTGTTTCCCACGAACAGGGTCGGGGTCCGAAATGCAGCCGCCTGCCCTGCCGACTCAATGCGCAACTGGAGTTGGTGGCGCGCCTGCAACAAGGTGGCCAGGCCTGAGAGCAAGGCGATGAAGCGGCTGCGTCCCCACTGCTGCTTCCACACCTCCCTGTCTTCCAGGAGCTGAGGGTACAGGCCGACGCTGGCATTGACCAAAAAAAGCCGCCCGTTCACCTTGCCAGCCTGGACCGGCGAGACGCTGGCGCCCAGCAGCGCACGGGCCGCCTTGTCGGTCTCCTGGGGAATGGCATGCTCGCGGCCGAAATAATTGAAGGTGCCTTGCGGCAGCACGCCAAAAGGACAACTACTGCCCAGCACGGCGTTGGCCACAGTGTTGAGCGTGCCATCGCCCCCGGCTGCCACCACCACGCCCTGTCGGGCTTTGGCCAGATCCACCGCACGCCGGGCCAGCGTGTCAATCGATTCGCTCCCGCCCGTTGGCAAAAATTCGAAATCGCGCCCACCTTCTTGGAAGACGCGGGCAATGGTCTGCATTTCCTCTTCAGCATTCCGATGGCCAGACCCCGCATTGAACACAATGAAAAAAGGCCCGCTGCGCGCGGCCTTGTTGGCAATATCCTGGGGTTCGGTCATGCCTAGAGGATAGGCGCTGGCAAGCGCTCAGTCTGTCAGCCAAGCGCGCTTTCCTCGCCTTGCGCAAGCGGCTCACTCACGCAGGGACCGGAAAATGCCTCAGGGACGGGCAGGCAGCGGCGTCATCTGCACCGAGCCGGAGACGTTCACCAGCACCGTGCTCTTGCCTGCTTCGACCGGAATTGCGGCCTCCGCCATGTCCGACTTGGCGCTCATCGCCATCACGCGGGGGCGCGGCGCGTAAGCCTGGTCATCGGCATTGATCGCCACCTCCCGCAAGGTGTAGCCGCCAAAGCCAAAGCTCTGTGCAATCTCGCCAGCCTTGGCCTTGAAGCGCTCAATGGCCAGAGTCTGGGCCTCCGCCCCGACTTTGGCGCGCTGCTCACGGCTCAGGGCAAAGCCCACATTTCCCAACGTCAGCGTCTGAATTTTTCCGGCGGTGCTGGTGATGCGAGGGAAATCCTTGCCTTCGAGCACCAGCTCGGTAGAGCCTTGCCAGCCGTTGATCTTGCCGTTGCTGCCGTAACGTGGATACAGGCTGAAGTTGCCGGTGCGCACATCCATCTGGCCGGGAACGGCCGCCTGCTTGGCCTGGGTCAGCGCGGTATCGAGCGCCTGCTTGAGCTGGGTTTGCACCGTGCCAGCATCGCTGCCATCGCGCGTGGTGGTCATGGAGATGGTCAATAAATCCTGCTGCACCTCGACCGAGCCACTGGCTGACAACTGGGCCACGTTTTTCAGCACCTCGTACGGAACAGTCTGGGCAAACAGGCCCGTAGTGCATACGGACAGGACACACAAAGCGATCATTTTGGGAGTTTGCATCGGGAGTTATAACTTTCTGAAGTGATGAAAAAATGGCTGACGGCTGAACCATGACCTGCGCGGGTACGAAGCCGCTAAGGCATCAGAAATACCAGGCCGGCACGGCGTAAAGATGCGCCGGTTCGGACCGCATGGGTACACATACCGGACTGTGCGAACCTGCCTAAAACCAGTATTTCAAAAAGCTTCACGGCCAGTCTGCTCTGCATTTTTAGCCCTGAACCAGTCCATATCATTGCTGGGAAGCAGGCTTTTTCAGTGATTTTTGAGTGTTACTGGAAATCTGACAGTCCTGTGCCGCCGTTATTTATACCATCTGCTTTTATTCGAAAATCTTGTAACACTAAGTTAGATTGACTTAAAAAAGAGACATATCCGTTTTTCAGCATTCAAAATGGCCGTGTTACAAATGAATAGACCATCATGATTCAAGCTCCATCCACAGCCCGCGCCGACAAGATTCTCATCCTTGACGACGACGCACGCATCCGCGACCTGTTGCGTCGCTACCTGGCCCAGGAAGGCTTTGACGTCATCCTGGCCGAAGACAGCAAGGCACTCAACCGCATCATGCTGCGCGACGCGGTCGATTTGATCGTGCTCGACCTGATGATGCCCGGCGAGGACGGCCTGTCGATCTGCCGGCGCCTGCGCGCTGCCAATGACCGTACACCCATCATCATGCTCACTGCCAAAGGGGAGGATGTGGACCGCATCGTCGGCCTGGAAGTGGGCGCCGATGACTACCTGGCCAAGCCCTTCAACCCGCGCGAACTGCTGGCCCGCATCCACGCCGTGCTGCGTCGCCGTCCGACCGCCGAGGTGCCCGGCGCGCCCTCAAGCGACCAGGAAGTCATCACCTTCGGCCCCTTTTCCTTCGACATGGGCCTGCGCACCCTGCACAAGAACGGCGAAGAACTGCCCCTGACCACGGGCGAATTTGCCATGCTCAAAACCCTGGTGCGCCATCCGCGCCAGCCGCTGTCGCGTGAAAAGCTCGCGCAACTGGCGCGCGGACGTGAGTTCGAGCCGTTTGACCGCAGCCTGGACGTGCAGGTATCGCGCCTGCGCAAACTGATCGAGACAGACGCCGCCGTGCCGCGCTACATCCAGACGGTCTGGGGCATTGGTTACGTGTTCGTGCCGGACGGCACCAACTGAACGACAGCAGGCTTGCATAATGGGGAGCATGCCCATTTCTTGCTGATAGTGATGGGCGCTGGAGTGTTGTCCCTTGGCAGCGCTCCTTCCTGTTCACTTTGCGGCCTTCAAAATCCGCTCACTGCCTCTCATGTCCGCCTTCTCCACCATGCCTGCCTCCGAAACTGCCCCGGCACCGCTCGAAATGCGGCCACGCCGGGGTTTTAATTTATTCTGGCGAACCTTTTTCTTTTTAGCCCTGCTGCTATTCGGCTCCATCGTGGCCTGGCTGCAGACCTTTCGCGCCCTGGAATCCGAGCCACGCGCCATCCAGAGCGCGCAGCAACTCGCGTCACTGGTCAACCTGAGCCGGTCCGCCCTGCGTTACTCCGATCCCATCGCCCGTGTCTCGCTGATCAAGGCGCTGGCCGAAGAAGAAAAGGTCCGCATCAGCCCCCGCAGCGCCACGGACAGCTACCAGCCGTTTAGCGGGGACGAATTCAATGAACGCATCGCGCGCGAACTCACTGCGCGGCTGGGCACCGACACGGTGGTGGCGGGCTCTGTCAATAATGTGCCGGGCTTGTGGGTCGGCTTTTCAATCAATGAAGAGCCTTACTGGCTGCTGACCGACCCATCCAAGATGGGGCCGCCCCGCAACAGCACCTGGGCGATCTGGCTCATGACGGCTGCCGCCCTGTCGCTGGCCGGCGCTGCCGTGATTGCACGGCTGATCAACCAGCCCCTCAAGCAGTTGTCGTTTGCCGCCAGCCGCATGCGCGACGGCGATTTCGACGCCAGCCTGCTCGACGAGAAAGTGTCTACCAGCGAAATAAGGGAAGTCAATATCGGCTTTAACCGCATGGCCGAGCAGTTGTCCAAAATTGAGCAGGATCGCGTCGTCATGCTCGCGGGTATTTCCCATGACTTGCGCACGCCGCTGGCACGCCTGCGCCTGGAAACCGAGATGAGCGTGAGCGACCTCGACGCGCGCGAGCACATGGCCGCCGACATCGCCCAGTTGGACGCCATCATTGACAAATTCCTCGACTACGCCCGACCCGAGCCAGCCTTGCTCGAACCCATTTCGCTTAACGCCGTGGTGGATGCGGCGGTGTATGCCGTGGCCGATTACCCGGACATGCGGGTGACGCTGAACATTCCTGAAAACGTTGATGTCCTGGCCGATGAGGTTGAGCTTTCCCGTGTCATTGCCAACCTGCTGGAGAATGCCCGGCGCTACGGCAAAACACCTGAAACCGGCATAGCCTTGGTAGAAATTGCCGCCAAGGTGCGGGACCAGTGGGTGATGATCAAGGTGCGCGACCACGGCCAGGGCGTTGCGCCTGCCAGCCTGCCCAAGCTGACCAATCCCTTTTTCCGGGGCGATGCGGCCCGCACGGCGGCCACCGGCGCCGGTCTGGGCCTGGCGATCGTCGAAAAGACAGTTCACCGCATGGGCGGCATGTTCAGCCTGTCCAACACCACCTCGGGCGGACTGGCCGCGCATATCAAGCTGCGCCGGAGCTGAATCAGCGCTGGCCCGTTACGCAAACGCCCGGACTACCTTGGCAAACGCCCGGACTACCTTGAGCGCCTTGTTGCCGCAAGGTGCCAACCCCGGCAGAACCGGCGAGAACCGTTGTGCATAACCCACCCTATCAATAAAGCAGCGCCACCGCCCGCGCTTCCAGGCTCAGGCCCTGGCCGACCGGCCCGAGCTTTTCGGCGGTCTTGGCTTTCACATTGACCTGCGCCACGTCCAACCCCAGCGCCTGGGCAATCCGCTCTCGCATGGCCGCGATGTGCGGCGCCAGTTTGGGCGCCTGCGCCACCACGGTGCTGTCGATGTTGCCGATGCGCCAGCCCGCTTGAGTCAGCCGCTGCCCGGTCTCGCGCAGCAGCACGAGGGAATCCACTCCCTTGAAGCGCGCATCGGTGTCGGGAAAATGCCGACCGATATCACCCAGCCCGGCCGCGCCAATCAAAGCGTCGATGATGGCGTGCAGCAGCACATCGGCATCCGAATGCCCGAGCAGGCCCAGCGTGTGGGCAATCTCGACGCCGCCGAGGATGAGCTTGCGACCCGGCACCAGGGCATGGGTGTCCCAGCCTTCGCCGATCCGGAATGGCGCGCGCTGCGTATCTTGGGCAGAATTCATGGGCAAGGCTTTCGTGGTAAAAGTAAAAAGAGCTTTCAGTCCGCAGAGCCCCGGCTGAGCAACACAGCTTCAGCCAGCGCAAAGTCTTCCGGGTAAGTCACCTTGAAATTCTGCGCACTGCCGGGCACCAGTTTGGGGGCCAGCCCCAGGGCCTCGACGGCGCTGGACTCGTCGGTGACGCTGCTGCCGGCAGCATCCAGTGCCCGCATCAGGAGGCCGATGCGAAACATCTGGGGCGTCTGGGCCAGCCATTTGTCGCTGCGCTCCAGCGTGGCGGCGACACGGCCCTGCTGGTCAACAACGCCTTCGCACTTGAGCGTGTCGGGCAGCTTGTGGGCCAGCAGGCCGCCCACCTCGTCGTGTTGGCAGGCATCCATCAGTTCATTGATCTGCGCTGGCGTCACCAGGCAGCGGGCCGCGTCGTGGACCAGCACCCAGTCGTCGGCAGCAGCCCCGGTATTCAACAAGGCATCCAGCCCGTTGCGTACGCTGGCTGCCCGGCTGGCGCCGCCGCAGGCCACCACGTCAAAGGCCAGCGCCTGCGTCGGCTCCAGAAAATCATCATCTAGCGCCACCACCACCAGCGTGCGGGCCAGCCGCACCACCTGGGCAAAAGCGGCCAGCGTGTGCAGCACCATGGCCTGGCCGGCAATCGTGCGGTACTGCTTGGCCAGACCCGACGGCGCCACGCCCGCACGACTGCCCTGCCCGGCACAAGGAATCAGGGCAAAAAAACGCGCCTCTGAGCGGGTATCGGCTTGGGGTTTCATCATCGGCCGATCATAAATTCTAAAATCGCTCGCATGCACCTTCCTTCCCTCGTTAGCGGCAAACGCTACACCCTGCCTCAGCCCGTCGGCTCGGCCGACGCCCTGCTGCTGGCCCGTCTCGGGCAGCGCGAGAAAGCGGCCGGCAAGCTCACCGCCATCGTCACCGCAGACGCTGCCACGGCCCAGCGGCTGATGGACGAGATGGCGTTTTTTGCGCCCGAGCTGCGCTGCGCCCTGTTTCCCGACTGGGAAACCCTGCCCTACGACGCGTTCTCCCCGCACCAGGATTTGATCAGCGAGCGCCTGGCCACGCTCTGGCGCATCCAGCAGCGCGACAAGGACACTGGCGCCGACGTGGTCATCGTGCCGGCCACCACGGCGCTGTACCGCCTGGCGCCGCCCAGTTTCCTGGCCGGCTACACCTTTGAGTTCAAGGTCAAGCAAAAGCTCGATGAAGCCAAATTCAAGGCCCAGCTCACGCTGGCCGGCTACAGCCATGTCACGCAGGTGGTCAGCCCCGGCGAATACGCGGTGCGCGGCGGCCTGATCGACCTCTTTCCGATGGGCTCGCCCGTTCCCTACCGGGTGGACCTGTTCGACGACGAGATCGACAGCATTCGCACTTTCGATCCGGACAGCCAGCGCTCGCTCTACCCGGTGCCGCAGGTGCGGCTGCTGCCGGGGCGCGAGTTTCCGATGGACGAGGCCGCGCGCACCAAGTTTCGCAAGCGCTGGCGTGAGTTGCTCGAAGGCGACCCGACCAAGAGCCGCATTTATAAAGACATCGGCAACGGCGTGGCCACCGCCGGCATCGAGTACTACCTGCCGCTGTTCTTTGACGACACCGCCACCGTGTTCGACTATCTGGGCAAGCAAGCGACGGTGGTGCTGCACGGCGAGCTGGAGCCCGCTTTCCAGCGCTTCTGGCAGGACACGAAAGACCGCTACCGGCTGGTGAAAGACGCGCCGGATCGCCCGGCGCTGCCGCCCGAGGCGCTGTTTTTGAGCACCGAACAGTTCTACGCCAGGGCCAATGATTACGCCCAGCTCGCCCTGCGCGCCACGGCGCAGGACGTGGCCGATAGCGCCCAGTTCCAGAAACTCGGCGAGATGGCCGTGGTGCGCGGCGCCGACGACCCGCTGGCCCGTTTTAAAACCCACGCCAAGAACACCGCCCACCGCGTGCTCGTGCTGGCCGAGAGTGACGGCCGGCGCGAGAGCCTGCTCGATTTCCTGCGCGCCAGCAGTGTCAGCCCGCCCGCGTTTGAATCGCTGGAGGATTTTCAGACCAGCCGTGAGCCCATCGGCATCGCCACCGCCGCGCTGAACGTCGGCTTTTCATGGCTGGAAGAAGGCATCGATTTCGTCACCGAGACCGAACTCTTTGCCGCCGGTGTCACCGTGCGCCGGCGCAACAAGCGCCAGGAGCAGGTCAGCGATGTCGAGGCGCTGATCAAGGATCTGGCCGAACTCAACCTCAACGATCCTGTCGTCCACAGCGCCCACGGCATCGGCCGCTACCGGGGCCTGATCAACCTGGACCTGGGCGAAAAAGCGCCTGATGGCACGCCGCTGCGCCAGGAATTCCTGCACCTCGAATACGCCGACAAGGCCACGCTCTACGTGCCGGTCAGCCAGTTGCATTTGATCAGCCGCTACACCGGCGTCAGCGCCGAGGAAGCACCGCTGCACAAGCTGGGCAGCGGCCAGTGGGAAAAGGCCAAGCGCAAGGCGGCCGAGCAGATCCGCGACTCCGCCGCCGAACTTTTAAATATTTACGCCCGCCGCGCCGCGCGCGAAGGCCACGCCTTCCGCTACTCGCCCAACGACTACGAAGCCTTCGCCAACGATTTCGGCTTTGACGAAACCGCCGACCAGCAGGCCGCGATTCACGCCGTGATCCAGGACATGATCAGCCCGCGCCCGATGGACCGGTTAGTTTGCGGCGACGTGGGTTTCGGCAAGACCGAAGTGGCCCTGCGCGCCGCTTTCATTGCGATTACCGGCGGCAAGCAGGTGGCGCTGCTGGCGCCTACCACGCTCTTGGCCGAGCAGCACTACCAGACGCTGGTGGACCGCTTCGCCAAGTGGCCGGTCAAAGTGGCGGAAATGAGCCGCTTCAGATCAGCCAAGGAAATCAGCGCTGCGATTAAAGGGCTGGCCGACGGCAGCGTCGATATCGTCGTCGGCACCCACAAGCTGCTGAGCGAATCGACCAAGTTCAAAAACCTGGGCTTGCTGATCATCGACGAGGAACACCGTTTCGGCGTGCGCCATAAGGAAGCGATGAAAGCCATGCGCGCTGAAGTCGATGTGCTGACGCTCACGGCCACGCCGATTCCGCGCACGCTGGGCATGGCGCTCGAAGGCCTGCGCGATTTAAGCGTGATCGCCACCGCGCCGCAGCGGCGCCTGGCGATCAAGACCTTTGTGCGCAGCGAAGGCAACGGCGTGATCCGCGAGGCCGTGCTGCGCGAACTCAAACGCGGCGGGCAGGTGTATTTCCTGCACAACGAAGTGGAAACCATCGAAAACCGCCGCCAGAAGCTCGAAGAATTGCTGCCTGAAGCCCGCATCGCCGTCGCCCACGGCCAGATGCCCGAGCGCGAACTGGAAAAGGTGATGAAGGATTTCATCGCCCAGCGTTTCAATTTGCTGCTGTGCTCGACCATCATCGAGACCGGCATCGACGTGCCCAGCGCCAATACGATTCTGATGAGCCGCGCCGACAAGTTTGGCCTGGCGCAATTGCACCAGCTGCGGGGCCGCGTGGGCCGCAGCCACCACCAGGCCTATGCGTATCTGATGGTGCCCGACATTGAAGGTTTAACAAAACAGGCCAGCCAGCGCCTGGACGCGATCCAGCAGATGGAAGAACTCGGCTCCGGTTTTTACCTCGCCATGCACGACCTGGAAATTCGCGGCACCGGCGAGGTATTGGGCGAGAACCAGAGCGGCAACATGCTGGAGATCGGCTTTCAGCTCTACAACGAAATGCTCAGCGAAGCCGTGGCCTCATTGAAAGCCGGGCGTGAGCCCGATCTGCTCTCACCGCTCGGCGTCACCACCGAGATCAACCTGCACGCCCCTGCCCTTCTGCCCGACGACTACTGCGGCGACGTTCACCTGCGCCTGTCGTTCTACAAGAAGCTGGCGACAGCCAAAACCACCAACCAGATCGACGCACTGTTAGAGGAAATCGTGGACCGCTTCGGCAAGCTCCCCGCCCAGGCCCAGACCCTGATCGACGTGCATCGCCTGCGGGTGATTGCCAAGCCCTACGGCGTGGTGAAAGTCGATGCCGCGCCCGGCGCCATCACCATCACGTTCAAGAAAGACCCGCCGATCGACTCGATGGCCATCATCCAGCTGATCCAGAAGAACAAGCACATCAAGCTCGCCGGCAACGACAAGCTGCGCCTGGAGCGCGATCTGCCGAACCCGAAGGAGCGGGCGCAGATGGTGCGCGACGTGCTGCGCTCGCTGGGACAACCCAAGGTGGAAACTGCCGGGGCCGCGGCTTGAAAACAAGCCATTCCCCATGAGCCTGCCTGAAAAATCCTTCCCTTTGAGCGCGCCCTCCACTATGGACCTCGGAAAATCAGCCTGCCTGCCAGCGCCGCCCTGTGGCTACGGCAAGGACAGTCTGGAGCGCGAGTTTTACCTGCACGCCACCACCCGTTTCGGCTGGGCCACCAAGGAATTGCCGCATCATCTCGACAGCCCGAGTGATCCCCAGTCCCTTAACAGCCAGACCAATTTTGATGCCGCCGTGCCCGACAGCAGCAAGGCATGCCGCAGGCGCGCTGCCTTGTCGTGGAAACCACGCGCTACGACAGCCTAGGATGAAGTCTCAGCCCGGAAAAGATCAAAAATCCACAGTGCACGCCCATTTTTCAAAGCCCTGTAGGTGCAAGATGTTTCCGTGCGCTACGAAACCAAAATCAACAGCGATTCACTGGCCCAGCTGATCGCGAAAATCGACAACCCCGCCTCTAAGTAAATTTTTCAATGAACTCCATCCAAACCTCCCCCGGCCTCGTCGTCAACATCGCCACGCCAGACTTGAAGCTCAGCGACTTCAAGCTGATCGCCTTCGACATGGACTCGACCCTGATCAACATCGAGTGCATCGACGAGATTGCCGATGCCGTGGGGCGCAAGGCCGAAGTCGCCGCCATCACCGAAGCGGCCATGCGCGGTGAAATCACTGACTTCAAGGACAGCCTGCGCCGGCGCGTGGCACTGCTCAAGGGCGTGAGCGTGGACAGCATGGCTGAGGTGTACCGCGAGCGCCTGCGGCTCAATCCGGGTGCGGCCGAACTGGTCAGGGCTTGCAAGAACGCCGGCATGAAAGTGCTGTTGGTCAGCGGAGGCTTCACCTATTTCACTGACCGCATCCGCGACGAGCTGGGCATCGACTACACGCGCTCGAACGTGCTGGAGATTGACAACGGCCTGCTGACCGGCAAGCTGGTGGACCAACCCTGGGGCGACATCTGCGACGGCGAGGAAAAGCGCCGCATGCTGGTTCAAACCTGCGCCGAGCTGGGCATCAATCCGCTGCAGGCGATTGCCATGGGCGACGGCGCCAACGATTTGCCGATGATGGGTGTGGCCGGGCTGTCCGTGGCCTATCACGCTAAGCCCAAGGTGCGCGTGCAGGCCATGGTGGCGATTAACGAAGGCGGACTGGACCGCTTGCTGGAATTGATGCGCTAGGTCCGGTCATCGGTAGGTCGGGTTACGCTGCGCTAACCCGACCGACACAAAGCCACTTGCGCCCGCCTCATGGGAAGACTTGTCCGTCAATGCCCGGCGTGCAGCTTCTCGTGGATGCGCCGGATGGTGCGCCACACGATCCACAGCACCAGCGGAATCAGGGCGCCGGCGGCCATCTCGGGGTTGACCGGTGCGCCGGCCGCCTTGGCGGCCTTGCCGACGTAGAGCAGCAGGCTGACCACGTAGTAGGAGATGGCGGCAATCGACAGCCCTTCCACCGTGGACTGCAGGCGCAATTGCAACTCCTGCCCGCGTGTGAGCTTTTCCAGCAGCTGCTGGTTTTGCGCCTCGGTGGCAATGTCCACCCGGGTGCGCAGCAGCGCGCTGGTGCGCGCCACCCGCTCGGACAGCGAGGTCAGGCGCTGCGCCGTCGCGGCCACCGTGGCCATCGCCGGTGAGAGCCGGCGCTGCATAAACTCGCCGATGGTCTGGGTGCCGGGAATCGGCTTTTCACGTAACTCGGTGATGCGCTGGCCCACCAGCGTGTCGTAGGCGCGGGTGGCCGAAAAACGATAGACATTCTCGGCCGTGGCGCGCTCCACCTGCGTGGCCAGCGACACCAGCGTGTCGAGCAGCTCCTGGTCGGAAGCGGCCTTGTTTTCCAGCCGCGCCGTGATGTCGGCCAGGGCGCTTTCGGCCTCGGCCAGCATGGGCGAGAGCTGCTTGGCCAGCGGCAGGCCGCGCAGGGCCATCAGGCGATAGATTTCGAGCTCCAGCAGCCGCTGCGAGACCCGGCCGGCACGCGTTTCCGTGGTGCCGGGCGCGGCAATCACCAGCATGCGCTCAAAGCCATCGGGGCTGATGCGAAATTCTGTCACGCCCCAGGAGTGGCCGTGGCCCAGTTGCGAGGCGATCACCGCCCGGTTGCCAAACCAGGCCTGCGCCTGGCGCATCAGCGCGCGCTCGTCGGACAGGTCCGCCTCCACCATGGCCAGCTGGATCGCCGAGACGGTGCGCCCCGGCAGACCGCGCAGCCACTCGGGCGTGACCGCCAGGGCTGACAGCAGCTCGGGCTCGACCGTGCCCAGCAGGGCTTCCTCGGGCAGGGCCTGGACAATCGAATAGCGGGTGAATTCGGTGTGCCGCTCCCACTTGACGGTGAAATGGCCGCACGACAGGCGCAGGAAATTGCCGTTCAGGCGCTCCAGCGCCAGGTCTTGGTGGCCCGGCAGGCGCCGCAGGTGGGCGCATTCGTCCTCGCGCGTCATGCCCGCGTGAAGAACGGCCACCTGGACGATCAGCGCCGGCAGCCGTACCCGGGCAGGCGGGCGGGCATGGACCTCGTTGTGCAGGACGGCGCGCAGCGGATCGTCGGGCGGTAAAAAAGCGGCAGGCGCGAGGGCTGCGGGAGGATTGAGCGTCATGCGCGAATACTACTAGCTTCAAGGCCGAGTTCGGCCGTGCAGCACCAGATCAATCCCGGCGCTGGGCGCATGACAGCTCAGCATGGCTGCTCAGCCCCGGCCTTGGGCGCCCGCTTCAGCAGCCCTCGTCCGCCGCTGCCAGTTGGACCGGCTTGCGCCGCAGCACCTGCCCCGGCGCGGCGGCCGATGCAGGAACCCGGCCGGCTGCATGGCGCTGGCCGTTGCACACTTCGTGGCTGATGGCCAGGTTCTCGGCGTGGCTGCTGCCGCCCTCGCACCGGGGCAGGATGTGCTCCAGCGTGGCCGCCTCGGGCGTGACGTGCTCGCCGCAGATCCAGCACGGCACCTGGCCGTGCAGCTGGCGCGCCACGGTGCGGTACATCTTGAGCCGCAGGTGAGCCAGAGTGCTCATTTAAAAACCCTTGTTGAGCGTTTTCAGCGCGGCGGTCTTTTTTTCCTTCACTTCCTGGATGGTGAAGGATTTCAGGTCCGCACGAAAGGTGGTGTCCACGCCCTGGATCGACTCGCTTTGCTGCACGCTTTCCTCGACCGGGATTTCGCCCAGAAAGGCGGCCCGCATGGCGCTGGTTTCCGGCAGCTTGGCAGGCGCGACCAGGGTGTAGGCGATGCCGCAGTCGGACAGCAGCGTCTCCTTGAGTTCGCGGCTGGCTTTGCTCGCTGGCGTCTTGCCGGGCACATCGACACAGCCGACCACCTTGCCTTCGGCCGTGCAGATCGTGAAAGTCGTGTAGATACCGCTCAGGCGCTCCAGCCAGCGCTCGTTTTCAGCCTTGGCCTCGGCTTTTTCCTTGGTGCTGGCATGGGGCTTGTCTTTCTCGATCAGGGAAGTAAACCGCAGCACCGGGATCTTGACCAGCACCCGATGGTCATGAAAAACCTCTCGCAGCCAGGTCCAGACCTTTTCCTCCGGGCCGTTGACCAGCCCGCGCGGGGCCAGTGGCCATTTGACAGGCAGGCGCAGCTTGATGTTGTTGATGCGCTCGAGCCGCCAGGCATACAGCAAGGCGCCCAGCCCGAGTCCGGCCAGCAAGCCCAGACCCAAGCCCAACAGTTGTCCAATCCATGGATGCACGATTAACTCCTATTTTTTATCATTGCTTGTGTTGCCGATGACGCCGCCTCACCCCCGCCATCGCTTTGAGGCGATTCATGCGCTGACTCAAGCCTGAAAACGTCCCCGAAAAAACGCTCCGGGTACCCTATTTTGACCCACAGAAGGCCTTGCTCAGCGTTTGCGCAGCGGACCGAGAAGCGAGGACAGGCCATTGTGGTCAATCTCATGCATCAGCGCCAGCAGGCGGCCGATTTCGCCCTGGGGAAAACCTTGGCGGGCAAACCAGTTCAGGTAGGGGCCGGGCAGATCGGCAATCGCTCTTCCCTTGTATTTGCCGAAGGGCATTTGGCGCGTCAGCAGCAGTTGCAGGTCCTCGGGGTTCATCTCAGCCACCGGCGCGTTTGGCGCTGTAGCCCTGCTTGAGCAGGGCCTGCAGCACGGTGTCGCAGTGCTCGCCCTGCACTTCCACCACGCCGTCCTTGACGGTGCCACCCGAGCCGCAGGCGGCCTTGAGCTGCTTGGCCAGCTTGACCAAGTCCGGCTCGTCCAGGGGGAGTCCGGTGACCAGCGTGACGGTCTTGCCGCCGCGCCCCTTGGTGCTGCGCGAGACGCGGACGACGCCATCGGTTTTGGGCAGCGCCTTGGCCTGCTTGCAGGTGCAGGCGGCCACAGGCTGACGGCACTCGGGGCACATTCTTCCGGCGTCGGTGGAGTACACGAGGCCGCTGCGTAAGAGAGAGTTTTTCATGATGGCGCCTGTTATAGCCGATGCGGCCCCGCCACGGCACGGCGCCTCAGTTGCTGACGACGCTGGCGCTCTCGCAGGCCGCGCGCACGATGCGCTGGGCCGGGTTGGGCTCGACGTCGCGAAACGCCATCAGGCGTACCGTCTCGGTATAGAGCGAGGTCTGGTATGGCTCGCCCTTCCAGCCCGGCGCCAGGTAGAACTCGATGGACAGGTATCTGGCCGTTTTGTGGGGGCAGTCAAACAGCACCTTGGCCTGGTAGGAGCGGTAGGCAATGCCGTCCCAGCTGGTCCGGTCGGTCGAGCGGCTGACCCGCACGCGCATGACCTGCCTGTGCTTGCTCAGGCTCACCGCTGTCGGATGCACTTCAATCGTGTTGACGGCCGGGTCGCTCGCATCGCCCATGATGTTGAGCCATGCTGTTTGCGCCTGCACGCAGGAAGCGCCCCACAGGCAGGCCATCAGGAGGATTTTTTTCAATTGAGAGTTCATTTCAATTTTTATTTCACCGTCACACTTGCAGAAAGCGTCACTGATGAGATTGATTTTTGGCTCGGATTATCAGCCAAATGGCGCGCAAGCCCAAAAAACCGCATGGCAACTGCGGTTTTTTCTCGGCATCGCGCCGCCGCCGGGCTCAGCGCTGCGGCTCAGGAATATCCAGGCGTCTGAAGCGCTGGAGATTGGGCCCCTGCAAATCAGCCGGCACCTGCAGGTCCGACTCCGGGGTCTGCAGGGTGGGAAGCTGGCGGATGACCGGCGCCAGCGGCACCTCGCCTGGAGGCGCCTGGACTTCGACGCCTGCGTCGGCCGGCCCAGGAAGAGCGCCTTCGGGGGAAAGCTCGCTGTCCGGCTGGGGCTCAGCCAGAGGTTCACCATTCAAGGCGTCGGCACCCTGGCCCAGCAGCGGCTCCATCGGATCCGGGGCGCCCGAGCCCTCAAAACCGCCAACGCCTTGCGGCGCGGCAAAGCGCGCCTTCTGATCCACCACCCTGGCGCGCAAGGCATGCTGAAAAAAGTCGCCCACCATCGGCAGCGCACTGCGCGCGCCCGGGCCCCAGCCATCGCCCATGGTGATGCGGTTGTCGTTGAAACCCACCCAGGCGCCGGCCACCAGCTGCGGGTGCATCAGGAGAAACCAGCCGTCGGTGTTGTCCTGCGTGGTGCCGGTCTTGCCCGCCACATCGGCGCGGATGCCGTAGCGGCTGCGAATGGCCGTGCCCGTGCCCTGGTCGATGACGCCGCGCATCACGTCGAGCAGGGTGTGCGCCGCCGCCACCGGCAGGGCCGCCTCGGGCGGCTTGGGCGCGATCATCTCCAGCACGCCGCCATCGCGGTTTTCCACCTGCAGGATCATCACCGGCGCGATGTAGTTGCCCTCGTTGGCCAGCGTGGCGTAGCTGGTGACCATTTCCTTGAGCGTGACCGGGCTGGTGCCCAGCGCCAGCGACAGCACCTCGTCGAGCTTGCTCTGGCGCACGCCCATGGCGCGGGCCAGCCGGGCCACGTGCTCGGGGCCGACTTGCTGCATCACCTGCGCGGTGATGGTGTTTTTGGAGTACATCAGGCCTTCGCGCAGCGTCATCGGCAGGCCGCTGGGGCCGCCGCCGTCGCTGGGCCGCCAGAAAGCGCCGTTGCCCAGCGGGATTTCCACCGCCTGGTCCACAAAGCTGTCCGAAGGCTGGGTGCCGTTTTCAAAAGCGGCGCCGTACACAAAGGGCTTGAAAGTCGAGCCCGGCTGCCGGCGCGCCTGCTCGACATGGTCAAACGGGTCCTGCGCAAAACTGCGGCTGCCCACCCAGGCCATCACATGGCCGTTGCGCGGGTCCAGCGCCAGAAAACCGGCCTGCAGGCGGGTCTTGCCCTCCTGCAGCGCCTGCATGAAGGGCGCGTTCGCCTGCAGCTGCGCCAGCGCCTCCTCGGGCGCCTGGCCCGCCTCCAGCGCCGCCTTGTACTCGGGCGAGGCGCGCACGAAAGACTGCACCAGCGCCTTCATCGGGCCGCCCTTGGCCGCCCACACCGAGCGAGTGCCCCACTGCGCGCTGGCCAGCCTTTGCAGGCCGCTGGCATGGCGTGCCACCGCGTTGTTGGCCATGGCCTGCAGCCGCGCGTCAATCGTCGTGCGCAGCACCAGCCCGTCGGCATAGATGTTGTAGTCATTGCGGTCGGCCCACTCGATCAGCCAGCGGCGCAGCTGCTGGGCCAGGTGCGGCGCCGGCCCCGTGTCTTCGCTCTGGCGCTCGAAGTCGATCCTGAGCGGGCGTTTTTTCAGCGTCGCAAACGTCGCTTCCTTGAGCTTGCCGCGCTTGACCATCTGGCCCAGCACGGTATTGCGCCGCTGCAGCGAGCGCTCGGGGTTTTGCACCGGGTTGTAGTAGCTCGTGCCCTTGAGCATGCCCACCAGCGTGGCGCTCTCGAGCACGTCGAGCTTGCGCGCTGACTTGTCGAAGTAGGTGCGCGCGGCCATCTCGATGCCAAAGGCGTTGTAGAGAAAGGGCACGGTGTTGAGGTAGGTCTCCAGAATCTCGTCCTTGGTGTAGACAGACTCGATCTTCACGGCGGTGATGGCTTCCTTGAGCTTGCGCGTGATGCTGGCGGCGCGGCCGATCTCCTCGGGGTACAGGTTGCGCGCCAGCTGCTGGGTGAGGGTCGAGCCGCCCTGCAGGTCGCCGCCGAACGTGTGCAGCAGGGCCGAGGCGGTGCGCTTGAAGTCCATGCCGTGGTGCTCGTAAAAGCGGTGGTCTTCGGTGGCGATCAGCGCGGCCACCACGTTGGGCGAAATGTCAGCCAGCTTGACCCACTCGCGGTTGGCGCGCTTGAACACGGCCAGCTCCTTGCCGTCGGCCGAGAGCACGACGGAGGGCTTGGCGGTCTTTTCCTTGCGCAGGTCGGCAATGCTGGGGGTGAAGGGAATCAGGATCAGCGTGTACAGCAGCACGACCAAAGGCACGGCGGCCAGCGCCCAGGCGATGCCGCGCCGGGTGGGGTGGCGCAGGTGGCCGGGGAGCGAGGCGGCGAGTTGCCGCAGGCGGGGAAGCAGGGCTTTCATGGGCAGGAAGTCTAAAGCAGTCAGCAGGTGCTGAACCGTAGGACGGCGGCGTGAACCCGAAACGCCGCTGCGCGGGCCATCAGCCAACGGCTCAACGGGCCTACTGCAAGCCCCTCAAAATCCTGCCAAACAGGCCATTCACGATCTCGGTGAGCGGATCATTGCGCTGCTGGCGCGGCTGGCGCTGCTCAAGCGGCGGGGGCGGCGGCGGCGCGGGGCGCGGGATGTCGAACTCGGCGTTCTGGTCGAGCAGGCGGTTGCGAAAGGCCTGCTGGAACACGTCCCCGACCATGGGCAGCGCGCTGCGCGCGCCCTGCCCCCAGCTGCCCATCGTGACGCTGTTGTCGTTGAAACCGACCCGGGCGCCGGCCACCAGCTGCGGATTCATCATGATGAACCAGCCATCGGTGTTGTCCTGCGTGGTGCCGGTCTTGCCGGCCACGTCGGCCTGGATGCCATAGCGGCTGCGAATGGCCGTGCCCGTGCCCTGGTCGATCACGCCGCGCATCACATCCACCAGCGTCAGCGCGTGCCGGCGCGGCATGGCCGGCACCGGATCCCTGACGGGCTCGAAGGCTTCGAGCAGCTGGCCGTTGCGGTCCTCCACGCTGTTGACCAGCACCGGCACCATGTAGTTGCCGCCGTTGGCAATGGTGCCGTAGGCGGCCACCATTTCCAGCAGCGTGACCGGGCTGGTGCCCAGCGCCAGCGAAGGCACCACGTCGAGCTTGCTGCTGCGCACGCCCATGGCCTGTGCCAGTTGCGCCACGCTGGCCGGGCCGACTTTTTCCATCAGCTGGGCGGTGATGGTGTTTTTCGAGTACGCCAGCCCCTCGCGCAGGGTCATGGGCTGGCCGGTGGGCGCCGTGTCATCGCTAGGGCGCCACACCTCGCCGCCCGGCGAGGTGATGGCCACCGGCTGGTCGATGAAGGTGCGAAGCGGGCTCATGCCCTGCATGAAGGCGGCGCCATAGACAAACGGCTTGAAGGTCGAGCCCGGCTGGCGCCGCGCCTGGCTGACGTGGTCGAACTGCTCCTGCGAAAAATCGCGGCTGCCCACCCAGGCGCGCACCGCGCCGTTGCGCGGATCCAGCGCCAGAAAACCGGCCTGCAGCACGGCGCGCTCCTGACCGGCCTTGCGCTGCCCGTCGGCCAGCTTTTGCAACTGCGCCATCTGCCGCGCCACGGCCTGGTTGGCCAGCTTCTGGATGGAGGCGTCTATCGTGGTGCGCACCCGCAGGCCGTCGGCCAGGATGTCGTAGCCCCTGGGGTCGGCCCAGGCGATCAGCCATTTGCGCAGGTGCTGGGCAACGTGGGGCGCAGCGCCCAGCGGCTCGACCTGGCGCTCGAAATCGAGCTTCAACGACCGCTTGGACAGCGCTTCAAGCCGGGCCGGGTCGAGCTTGCCGCGCTTGGCCATCTGGCTCAGGACGATGTTGCGCCGCTGCTTGGCGCGCTCGGGGTTTTGCACCGGGTTGTAGTAGCTCGTGCCCTTGAGCATGCCGATCAAGGTGGCACTCTCCAGCACGTCGAGCTTGCCGGCGGACTTGTCGAAGTAGGTGCGCGCGGCCATCTCGATGCCAAAGGCGTTGTAGAGAAAGGGCACGGTGTTGAGGTAGATCTCCAGGATGTCGGGCTTGGAATAGACCGCCTCGATCTTCACGGCGGTGATGGCTTCCTTGAGCTTGCGCGTGATGCTCGTGGCGCGCCCGATTTCCTCGGGGTACAGGTTGCGTGCCAGCTGCTGGGTGATGGTCGAGCCGCCCTGCAGCTGGCCCGACAGGGTGCTGAGCGCAGCGCCGGCCATGCGGCGAAAGTCGATGCCGTGGTGCTCGTAAAAGCGGTGGTCTTCGGTGGCGATCAGCGCATTGACCACGTTGGGCGCGATCTTGTCCAGGGTGACCCACTGGCGGTTGATGCGCTTGTACTCGGCCAGCACCGTGCCGTCGGAGGCCAGCAGCACCGAAGGCACTTCGGACTTGGCCTTGCGCAGGTCGCCAATGCTGGGCGTGAAGGGAATCAGGATCAGCGTGTACAGCAGCAACAGCAAAGGCAGCGCCGCCAGCGCCCAGGCGATGCCGCGCCAGCCGGGATGGCGCAGGCGCTCGGGAAGCAAGGCGGCGAGTTGCTGGAGGCGAAGGAGGAAGGTTTTCATTCTTTAGAGGGCTTCACTGGCCCAGGGGCCGCAAGAGGATGATGCAACCCCCCACAGGAAACAAAACACATTGTCATGCGGGTCAAGGCTCAGGCCAGTGAACCCCGATTCTCGCCGTTTGCAGCCTGTTGCACGCCGCTATCGCCAAGCATCCCCGCAAACGCCTTGTATTTTCCCGCCTTGAGCCTCCGCCAGCCGTGCGAGAAGACGCTCCAGGCTTGGCGTGAAACGGGGAGTTAAAGGCTTGATGCCGAAGGGTGCGGATTCAAGGGCATCGATGACAGCGCCCGGCCCAGCCTGGCCACGCCCTCCTCGATCCTGGCCACATCCGCCGTGGCAAAGCTCAACCTCAAGGTTGAGGCGTCGGGCTTGGCCGCGTAAAACGGCGCGCCGGGCACAAAGGCGACCAGTTGCTCAATCGCTTTTTTGGCGAATTCACTGGCATCTTTCGTCTTGCCGCCAGCGCCCGTCAGCCTGGCCCAGAAAAACAGGCCGCCTTGTGGCTGAACAAATTCAATAGCATCGCCCAGCTCGCGCTTGAGGGCTTGGCCCATGGCGGCGGCGCGTTCGGCATAGACCTGGCGCACATGCACCAGCGTTGCCGGCATGCGCCCGCCTTTGAGATACTGCGCGGCGCTGGCCTGGGCAAAGGTGCTGGTGTGGGCGTCGCTGAACTGCTTGCACATCACGGCGTTGGCCAGCAGTGCGGGCGGTGCCACCAGCCAGCCGATGCGCAGGCCGGGCGAGAGCACCTTGCTCAGCGAGCCGCAGTGCGCCAGCAGATCGCGGCTGCCGGGAACGCTCTCGCTCAGCGCCAGCAAGGACGGCGGCGGCGCTTCGCCGAAGTACAGGTCGCCATACGGGTCGTCTTCGACGATGAGCGTGTTGTGCCGCACGGCCATTTCCAGCACCTGCTTGCGGCGCGCCAGGCTGAGCAGCGCGCCGCTCGGGTTGCCGAAGGTGGGAATCAGGTAAACGAATTTCGGCTTGTGCTCGGCAATGAGCTTTTCGAGCGCGTCGGTCTGCACGCCGTCGGCGTCAATCGGCGCGCTGATGACTTCGGCGCCGTACAGCCGGAAGCACTGGATGGTGGCCAGGAAAGTCGGGCCTTCGACAATGATCTTGTCGCCGGGGTTGATCATCGTTTTGCCCAGCAGATCAAGCGCCTGCTGGCTGCCGGTGGTGACGATCAGTTCATTCGTCGCCACCGTGGCGCCCTTGGTCGCCATGAAGGCCGAAAGCTGCTCGCGCAGCGGCTGGTAGCCCTCGGTGGCGCCGTACTGCAGCGCGGCGCCCGGCTCCTCGGCTAACGCCTTGCTGGCCGCTTCCTGGATGCCCTGCACATCAAACATCGCCGGGTCGGGAAAGCCGCCGGCAAAGCTGATGATGCCGGGCTTGCCCAGCAGTTTGAACAGTTCGCGGATGGCGGAAGTCTCGACGTTGTTCAGGCGGTCGGCAAATGGCAGGGGCGCGGGCTGTGGCATGGGAAAATTGGCTCATGAAGAAGGAAAATATCAAGCCGTTCTTTGCCACCCTGAAGGCGGCCAATCCACAGCCTGTGACCGAATTGGAATATACCAGCGTGTTCGAGCTGCTCGTGGCCGTGCTGCTGTCGGCGCAGGCCACCGATGTGAGCGTGAACAAGGCCACGCGCCGGCTTTTTCCAATCGCCAACACGCCGCAGAAGATGCTGGCGCTCGGGCTGGACGGGCTGCAGAGCTACATCAAGAGCATCGGGCTGTACCGCACCAAGGCGAAAAACCTGCTGGCCACGTGCGCCATCCTGATCGAGCAGCACGGCGGCCAGGTGCCGCGCACGCGCGAGGCGCTGCAGGCGCTGCCCGGCGTGGGCCGCAAGACCGCCAATGTGGTGCTCAACACCGCCTTTGGCGAGGCCACGATGGCGGTGGACACGCACATTTTCCGCGTCAGCAACCGCACCGGGCTGGCGCCGGGAAAGAACGTGGTGGAAGTCGAGCAACAACTGCTCAAGCGCGTTCCGCCCGAGTACCTGGTGGACGCGCACCACTGGCTGATTTTGCTCGGGCGCTATGTCTGCGTAGCCCGCAAGCCGCTGTGCTGGCGATGCGCGGTGGCGCCTTTTTGCGACTATCAGCCCAAGACCGAGCCGCCGCCCGCCTGAACGAGCGACAGCCTCCAGCAAGCTGTTTTCAAGCGGCTTGATCTAGCGCAAGCCGACGCAGCTTGTCGCCCTCTAGGGTTGCCAAACGACAAGAGACTAGGAAGCCATGTGCGGTTTTGCCCATCCCGCGGATCGTTGCGCCCCAATTCGGAGATCGTGGCCTTTGACTTTGACGAGCGCGATCCGGGCGTCAAGATGATCCTGGCCCAGACAGCGCGGCTGGGGCGCCCGCCACGCGGCACCGCGCCGGCGCCTTCAGCACCCCCACCCGCAGACGCAGACAGGAGCCCGTCATGAGCCAGCCCATCTCCACACTGATGCAGCGCGAGGTGGCTTCGGTCAGCCCCGACGCGACCATGCAGACCGTCGAAGCGCTGATGGTGGCCAGGGGCCTGTCCTGGGTGCCGGTGCTGGAAGGTGGCGGCGCGGTGCTGGGCGTCATCAGCAGCACCGACCTGCTGCGCTTTCATGCCGACGGCAAAGACCCGGCGAGCGTCTGCGCCTGGCAGATCTGCACTTACAAGCCCATCGTGGTCAGGCCGGACACGCCCCTGGGCGAGGTGGCCAGGCTGATGGTCGAGAGCAACGTCCACCATGTCGTCGTGGCCGAAGGCGCGGACTTCAAGGGCGTGGTGTCGTCGTTCGACTTCGTGCGCACTTTCATGGCGTGAAGGGCTTGCCTGGCCGCAGGTTGACGCACAATCGAGCAGGTTCGCGCGCGGCGGCGGCCCGGCAAAACCGGGTTCACCAACCCGCCCGCGCTTCACTCCCCTCAACCCTGAATCGAGATCACCATGTTCAAGCGCATCCTTTTTGCCACCGACGGCTCCGCCGCCTCCGAACACGCCGCCAAGCTGGCCGTGGGCATGGCGCAGACACACAGCGCACAACTGATCGCGCTGTATGTGGTGGACCCCTACCCCTACCTGGGCATTGGCGAGTCCAATCCGCTGGGTTTTCAGGCCTACATGGCCGCCGCCCATGAAGACGCTGCGCAAGCCCATGCCAAGGTGGCCGCGCTGTGCAACCAGGGCTACCTCAAGGTGGACCTGCAGGCGCGCCTGATGGAGGACATGGCCGCCTCGGCCGGCATTGTGCAGACGGCCAAGGACGAGGGCGCGGACCTCATCATCATGGGCTCGCACGGGCGCACCGGACTGGCCCGGCTCATGCTCGGCAGCGTTGCGGCCAAGGTGCTGGCCGAAGCCACCGTGCCGGTGATGATCGTGCGCTGACCCCTCGAAAGGAGTGTGACGACATGAACGCCCTGCCCCCGCCGCGCAAGCTCTGGGTGCGCCTGCTGCTGATGCTGCTGCTGGCCGCCGCCTTCCAGCTGGCCGCCTCGGTGCTGCTGTTCCTGGCCGTGGTGCAGCTGGCGCTGGCCGTGGCCACCGGCGCGCCCAATGCCCGCCTGCAACATTTTGGCCGCAGCCTGGGCCGCTACCTGGGCCAGCTTGCCGATTTTGAAAGCTTTGCCAGTGAAGAGCTGCCGTTTCCGTTCAGCGAATGGCCCGCTTGACCGGGTTGACGGGTTGACAGGGCTGTCAGGCGGCAGTCCAGGCTGCACGCTCGCGAGCAACCATGAAAAACAGCATCTCCAGCGCTCAGAAAATCCACTTAGCGCAGCCGCACCATCAGTTCCGGCTCACTGTTTCTGACTTCCACCAGCGCATCGCAGGCCTCAAGCAGTGCCCCGAAGCTGGCGTGGCCGTGTTCTTTCGGCTCAAAGGTCGAGTCCAGGCGCCTGATCAGCTGCCAGAGCACTGACGCGCTGACCCAGGCATCGCCCTGGGTCTGCGCCAGCAGACGCATCGCCCGCCGGACCATGTCGGCCGCTGGATCGGCCTGCAGCAGCGCGGCCGATGGCGCCAGCGCAGGCGCATTGAGGTTATCCACCAGGTCGTCGTAATAGCGGAACTCGTGGCAGCTCTTGGCCCAGTGCCGGTTGGTGTTCTTGCGCGCGCCGATGCCCACCAGGCGGCGCCCGGCCGCCTTGACCTTTTGCGACAGCGCCATGAAGTCGCTGTCGCCCCCGACAATGATGAGGGTGCCGATGTGGCCAAACCGGCCCATGTCCTCCATCGCGTCCAGACACAGCCTGATGTCGGCGCCATTCTTTGCCGAGCCGCCGGGTGGAAACAGCTGGATCAGCTCGACCGCGCACTGCAGCAGCGCGTCGCGGTAGCGGCTGAAATACTGCCAGTTGCAATAGGCCCGGTTGATCGCAATCGGCCCGAACGAGGCGGCCAGTTCCACCACCGCCTGAACATCGACCAGCGGCTCCTGCACCTTGAAGCGGTTGTCCTGCTTGCTGTAGGCGCCCTCCTGCCGGGCTTCGCACAGGCTGGCATGCAGGTTTTCAAAATCCCAGTAGAGGGCTACCGAGGGTTGTTGTTCGCTGCTGCGCTTTTGCATGGGGACTCCTGGAGTGAAGCCGAGATGCTAACTTGCCTCGCAATGCATTTCGTCCCTGTTCCTGTCGCCGGCAAAACCCCCACCCGCGCCAGCGTGGTCAAAGCCCTGTCCATGCCGGACGAGCACAAGCTCGGCGGTATTTCCGTCAACTACAGCAGCGGGCGCAGCTCGCGCGCCGCGTCCAGCAGCAGCGGCAGCAGATCGCGCCGCAGGGTCTCGGCCTGCAGCCGCTGCGGCGACGTCACCACATTGAGCGCGGCCACCGTGCGCCCCTGCATGTCGCGCAGCGGCACCGCCAGGGCGTGGACACTCAGTTCATGCTCTTCGCTGGCCACGCAGTAATCATCGCGCCGCACCTGATCGATCAGGCTTTTGAGCTTGCGCACATCGGTGGTGGTATGCACGGTCAACCGGGGCAGGCCGCCATTTTCAGCCCGGGTCCTGAGCCAGGCATTGACTTCGGTTTTGGACTTGGCGGCCAGCAGCACCCGCCCGGTCGAGGTGGCGTGTGTCGGCAGCCGGGCGCCCAGGTGCAGGCCATAGGCCAGCAGCATGGCGATGGGCGAGCCTTTTTCATCCGGGTTGCGCTTCCATTCAAAGCCGCTGCGCGCCACGATGACCACCTCGTCGCCGTCCAGGACCACGGTTGAAAACGACTCGCGGGTCTGCACCGCCAGCCGGTTGAGCGTGGGCTGCACCGCGCGCGGCATTCGCGCTGTCGCCAGGTAGCTGCCCGAAAAGCGCAGCACCTTGGCGGCCAGCCAGAAGTAACTCCCGTCGGTTTCCAGGTAGCCCAGGTGCGTGAGCGTGAGCAGATGGCGCCGGGCGGCGGCCCGGGTGATGCCGGC
>JALYRU010000041.1 GCA_030855235.1 Pseudomonadota bacterium | reverse complement strand
CAGGACAGTGAAACGGCTCAGCGCCGATGATAGTGCGGATTCCCGTGTGAAAGTAGGTCATCGTCAGGCTCTTATCGCCACGAACCAACCCCCGATTGAGCAACTCAATCGGGGGTTTTTTCGTTGGTTCTATAACTCTGCTCAAAGCTTGAGTCTTGTTCGATAAGATAGAAGTTCCAATTGCCTTACCCGCCGTCGCCAATAGGTTTTGATAATCAATCTTTATCTACTATAAAAATGGTACATCTTCTTTCTGCTGAAAATCTGTGGACAGATGTTGTTGCCGTCCGCGACCGCTCCCCGCTGGTGTATAGCATTACCAATATGGTGGTGATCAACTTGAATGCCAATGTGCTTCTGGCCGCAGGTGCATCGCCCGTGATGGCGCATGCTCATGAAGAGGTGCGCGACATGTGCGGCATTGCCCAAGCATTGGTGCTCAATATTGGCACGCTTGATCCTTACTGGGTGCAGAGTATGAAGCTGGCGCTGGCAACTGCTGCTGAACGCGAAATTCCATCCGTGCTCGATCCCGTCGGTGCGGGTGCCACGCCTTACCGCAACCAGGTACTGGAGAGTTTTCTGGCAATTGCTTCACCCACCGTGATTCGCGGCAACGGTTCTGAAATCATGAGCATGGCTGGCTCGGCCGTCAAAACGCGCGGTGTCGACAGCAGTGCGGCGGCCAGCGATGCCGTGGATGCTGCAAAAGCACTGGTAGAGCGCACCAAGGCAACTGTTTGTGTGAGCGGTGAAGTGGACCATGTGCTTGACAGTCAAAAGCGCTGGGCTTGTTTGTCCAATGGGCACCCCTGGATGACACGCATGACGGGTGTTGGTTGTTCGGCAACAGCACTGGTGGGTGCATTCTGCGCCGTGCAGCCTGATGCTTTCCGTGCGACAACGGCCGCGATGGCTTATCTAGGCGTTGTCGGCGAAGTCGCGGCAGAAAAGGTGCAGGCGCGAGGCCTGGGGGTGGGAAGCATGGCGGTGAGTTTGCTGGATGAATTGCAGCTGCTGGACCAAGCTACCTTTGAGAAGCGGCTCAGGATGGAAGTGGGCACATGGCAAGACTGAACCCTGATGTCCTGCGCCTCTACCTGGTGACGGACCAGTCGTTGATGCGTGGCCGGCTGTTGGCCGACGTGGTTGCCGCTGCGGTTCAGGGCGGGGTGAGTTGTGTGCAGTTGCGCGCAAAAAATCTGGACACCCGAGAGTTTCTGGCACAGGCCTTGAGCCTCAAAGCATTGCTTGCACCGCACGGGGTGCCGCTGGTGATCAACGACCGCATTGACATCGCGCTGGCTTGCGGTGCGCAAGGCGTTCATCTGGGGCAAAATGACTTGCCGGTGGCGCAAGCGCGCAGACTGCTGCCGCCCGATGTTTTTATCGGCTGGTCTGTCGAAACCATGGACGATGTGCGTGAAAGTGCCACGCTCCCGGTTGACTATCTGGGCGTCAGTCCGGTTTTTGCGACCTTGACCAAGACAGACACAAAAATCCCCTGGAGGCTGGAAGGGTTGAGCAGGGTACGCGCTGCCACCTCCCTGCCATTGGTTGCCATTGGCGGAATCCATTCGGGAAATGCGCGGGACGTGCTTTGCGCGGGAGCCGACGGGCTTGCCGTCGTCAGTGCGCTTTGTGCGGCGGATGATCCTTGCGCAGCTGCTGCGGATTTGAAGCGGTTGTGTGAGCATGAGCTACAGGGCAGATATGCTGAGAGAGGACACGCATGAAGCACGAAATGTTTGAGTTTGAATATCCCCGCGTGCTTTCCATCGCAGGCTCCGACAGCGGCGGCGGCGCCGGCATTCAGGCCGATCTGAAAACCTTTGCCGCGCTGGGCTGCTACGGCATGAGCGCCATCACCGCCCTGACGGCACAAAACACGCTGGGCGTACGGGCCATTCATGGGGTGCCGCCGCAGATGCTGCGCGATCAGATCGATGCGGTGGTGGAGGACATCGGACTGCATGCGGTGAAGATCGGCATGCTCCATTCTCCCGGGATTGTCCAGACAGTGGCTTCGGCGATTGACCGCCATTCGCTTCAGAACGTGGTGCTGGACCCAGTCATGGTCGCCACCAGCGGGGCCGTGCTGATTGACAACCCGGCTATTGCGATGCTGGTGCGTGAACTGTTTGGCCGCGCTGCCTTGGTGACGCCTAATCTGGATGAAGCATCATTGCTGGTCGGCCGCGCGCTGGACAGTGAAGCGGCGATGGAACTGGCCGCGCAGGAGTTGTTGGCCATGGGCGCTGCGGCGGTTCTGCTCAAAGGCGGCCATCTGGCCAGCAATGTCGTGAGCGATTTATTCATCACCCGGCATGGCGAACTTCACTGGCTGCGCGCGCCGCGCATTCACAGTGCCAACACCCACGGCACCGGCTGCACGCTGTCTTCGGCGATTGCCGCACACCTTGCGCTGGGCGCTAGTTTGCTCGAAGCCGTTCAGGCAGCCCATGCCTATGTGCGCGCCGCGCTGCAGGCCGGCGCCAAAGTGCGTACCGGCTCTGGCGGCGGCCCGCTGAACCATGGCCATGCGCCAAAGGTGATGCGACTCAAGCCCTTGCCTTGACAACCGCGCTGCTGGCAGGGGCGCGAGTTGCCCAGGCCAGCGCAAAAGTCAGCCCCAGCGTGGGCAGGGCCGCGCCCCAGCTGGGCGCCAATTGGGCGCAGAGGTGGTAGCAGGCAATGCCCAGCAGCCAGATTGCCACCGCGCTGGCGTTCACTCGCCCTTGTGTGACCAGGGCGGCTACATTGGCCTGTCCGGCCAGACGCGCCAGGATGACGCCATAGAGCGGCACGAATACCGAGCTGAGCATCAGCAAGAATGGCTCCAGACTGTGCATCGGCAGCACCATCGCCAAGGCCGTACACAGCACGGCCAGCGCCATGCCCCAGCGCCGGATGCTCCAGCCGGGCTTGAGGCTGTGGCCGGCTACCGAGCCCGAGTAAAGATCGCCGTAAGCGTTGTCCACTTCGTCGATCAGGATCAGCCCCAGCGCAATCAGGCCGCCTTGCGCCAGCAGCAGCGCCGTGACCAGATCGGTGCCGGGAGCCGTCAGCGCCACCAGCACCCCCAGCGCATAGCACCAGATGTTGGCCACCGCATAACCCAGCCAGGTGCCGCGCAGGGCGCTGTTGCCGTCGTGGCCGTGGCGCGCAAAGTCCGCCACCAGCGGCAGCCATGACACTGGCATGGCAATCACCAGGTCCAGCGCCGACAGGGTGCTCATGCTGCCGTCACCCGCGCGCTGCCACAAGGCGCTCAACCCCTGGGCATTGGCGCGCGAGAGAAACTGCCAGCTCAGCCACAGCAGCGACACCATGACCAGCGGCAAGCCATAGCGGCCGATGAATTTGCGCACTAGTGTCGCGTCAAGCCAAAAATGTCGGTAAAGCCTCCAAAGCGCTCATGGTGCCCAAGCCAAGCTGGGCAAAAATGGCGGGATGGGAAAATACATCGTCACGCTCCAGGCAGAAGAAATCGAC
>JALYRU010000008.1 GCA_030855235.1 Pseudomonadota bacterium | reverse complement strand
AAGTCGCCGCCTGGCAGGCGCATCGTGACCAGCTCAACGCCAGAATCAACTGGCACTTCACCACCGAGACCGCCCGCGTCAAGCTCAAACGGCTTTACCCGACATTTCAGGCTTGACGCGACACTAGTTGCTCTGACTACTCGGGCGCCACACGAGTACATGAGCAAGGGCCATGCGGAAACGGAAGAAGTTACAAACTTTTAATAAAAACCGGCTCTTGCGCCATGACAGCGGGCATAAACGCTATCAAATAAATAGTATTCATGCCGGTTTGGCAGCTTTTGGCACACGTCCCAGTAGGTAGAACTCCGGGTTCGGCTGCATGCCGCTGAAGCTGGCCATGCGGTTGGACAGGCCAAAAAAAGCGGTAATGGCGGCAATGTCCCAGGCGTCCTCGTCGGTGAAACCGTGCGGGTACAGCTTCTCGAAATCGGCATCCTCGATCTGGTCCGACTGTTCGCAGACTTTCATCGCAAAGTCGAGCATGGCGCGCTGGCGCGGCGTGATGTCGGCCTTGCGGTAGTTCACCGCCACCTGGTCGGCTACGAGCGGCTTCTTTTCGTAGATGCGCAACAGTGCGCCATGGGCCACGACGCAGTACAGGCAGTGATTGGCCGCGCTGGTGGTGGTGACAATCATCTCGCGCTCGCCCTTGGTGAGCGAGCCGTTCGGGTTGCCGCTTTCCTCCTTGAGCATCAGCGCGTCGTGGTAGGCGAAGAACGCCCGCCACTCGGCCGGGCGCCGGGCCAGTGCGAGGAACACATTGGGCACGAAACCGGCTTTTTCCTGCACCTCCAGCACCTTGGCCTTGATGTCGTCGGGCAGGGCGTTGAGGTCCGGGGCGGGGTAGCGAGATGGCATGGCTTGTCTCTTTCTTTTGGGGATGAATGAAATGGGCCAGTCATGATACTTTCAGGCGCGGCCATGAAAAAAGCGCATGGCCGCAAAGCCATGCGCTGGTGTCAGTCAGATTAGGCAGCGCGAAGCGCGCGCCCGCTTTACACCACGGGGTTCGGCGTGGGCGAATCAGCACCTTGCGCCAGCGCCCTGGCCACGCCCGCGCCATAAGCCGGGTCGGCCTTGGCGCAGTTGGCGATGTGGCGCGCCTGGATGGCCTTGGACGCGCCGCCCACCGAGCGCGCCGTGTTCTCGAACAGCACCTGCTGCTGGGCCGGCGTCATCAGCCGAAACAGATTGCCGGGCTGGGAATAATAATCCTCGTCCACCCGGTGGTTCCAGTGGTCCGCCGCACCTTCAATTGACAGCGGCGGCTCGGCAAAATCGGGCTGCTCCTGCAGCGCGCCTTTGCTGTTGGGCTCGTAGCCGACTTCGGCGCCATTGTTGGCGTCCACCCGCATGGCACCGTCGCGGTGGTTGCTGTGGAACGGGCACTTGGGCGCGTTCACCGGAATCTGGTGATGGTTCACGCCCAGGCGGTAGCGCTGCGCGTCGCCGTAGCTGAACAGGCGCGACTGCAGCATCTTGTCGGGCGAAAAGCTGATGCCCGGCACCACATTGGCCGGTGAGAAAGCGAGTTGCTCGACCTCGGCGAAATAATTTTCCGGGTTGCGGTTGAGTTCGAGCACGCCGACATCGATCAGCGGATAGTCGCCATGCGGCCAGACCTTGGTCAGGTCAAACGGGTTGAGGTGGTAGGTGGCCGCGTCCTTCTCGGGCATGACCTGGATTTTTAAATTCCAGCGCGGGAACTCGCCCTTGTCGATGGCCTGAAGCAGGTCGGCTTGCGAGCTTTCGCGGTCGCGGCCGACGAGTTCGGTGGCCTGGGCGTCGGTCAGGTTCTCGATGCCCTGCTGGGTGACCAGATGGAACTTGACCCAGAAACGCTCATTTTGCGCATTCAGGAAACTGAAAGTGTGGCTGCCAAAGCCGTGCATGTGGCGGTAGGATTTTGGCAAGCCGCGCTCGCTCATCACGATGGTGACCTGGTGCAGCGCCTCGGGCAGCAGGGTCCAGAAATCCCAGTTGTTTTCGGCGCTGCGCAGATTGGTGCGCGGGTCGCGTTTGACCGCACGGTTCAGGTCCGGGAATTTGAGCGGATCGCGCAGGAAAAAAACGGGGGTGTTGTTGCCCACCAGATCCCAGTTGCCCTCTTCGGTGTAGAACTTCATGGCAAAGCCGCGAATGTCGCGCTCGGCGTCGGCCGCGCCGCGCTCGCCGGCCACGGTGGAAAAGCGTGTGACCAGTTCGGTCTTCTTGCCAATGGCGGAAAAGATTTTCGCCTTGGTGTAGCGGGTGATGTCGTGCGTGACCGTGAAGTGGCCAAAAGCGGCCGAGCCCTTGGCATGCATGCGCCGCTCGGGGATCACCTCGCGGGCGAAGTGGGCCAGCTTTTCCAGGTGCCAGACATCCTGCAGCAGCACCGGCCCGCGCGGGCCTGCGGTTTGCGTGTTCTGGTTATCGACAACAGGGGCGCCAGCGGCGGTGGTCAGGAGGGACATGTCTCGGTTCCTTGGTGTTAAATGGGTCGGCAACGACGAATAGCGTAAAACTATTGATGAGCTGCTCATTGTGGCCAGGGTCAATCTCAACAGCAATAGCGTTTCCATAGCCAATCCCGAAGGCCGCGATAGGCGCAGGCTTGCGGGGCCGTTATGCTGGCGGTTTTTTTCAGGAGCAGACACCCCATGGATTCCAACTACGACAAAGGCCTGGCGACCCGCAAGCAGGTGATGGGCGAAGACTTCGTCGCCAAGGCCCTTGATGGCGTGACTGATTTCACCCGGCCCATCCAGGAGCACATCACCGCCAAGGCCTGGGGCGATGTCTGGCAGCGCCCAGGGCTGGATTTGAAAACCCGCAGCCTGATCACCGTGGCCATGCTGACCGCCATGGGCAAGCAGAACGAACTCAAGGGCCACCTGCGCGGCGCGCTCAACAACGGCGCGACGCCGCAAGAGCTGCAGGAAGTGCTGCTGCATGCGGCGATTTACTGTGGCGTGCCGACGGCCGTCGAGGCCTTTCGCACGGCGGCCGAGGTGGTCGAGGGCGTGAAGAAAGCCTGAGAGGCTTCACCCGGCCATCAGCTTTTGCACCAAATCGGCCGTGGTGGAGGCCTTGAACTTGCGCATCAGGCGCGCCCGGTAAATCTCCACCGTGCGGTGGCTGATGCCCAGCGCGCGGCCGATTTCCTTGGACGTCAGCCCGCGCATCAGGTGCGCGGCCACCTCGCGCTCTCTGGCGGTCAGGTCGGCCTTGACCGGGCGGCTGGCGCTCAGGTCTTCAAACGTCCAGATGCCCGCCTCATGCGGCAAGCTGCGGTTGAGCGCGCGCCCGGTCACATGGCACCAGAAGGTTTCGCCCTTGTTGCGGCCATCGACGCGCTTCATGATGCGGTTGTCCGAGTACATGCCGGTGGCATTGAGGATCGGCAGCATGCGCGCGCCGATGCGCTCGTACTCGTCCGCGCTGGGGTAAAGAATGAGGAAGGATTGCCCGGTCAGCTGCTCCTTGGCAGCGCCGAACATCTCGCACAGGTGCTGGTTGCAGTCCACAATGGCGCGGTTGCGCGAGAGCACCAGCCCCACCGGCGCCAGGTCGAAAGCAAGCTGGTAATCCATGGTCATCAGGGCAAACCTTTAAGAAAAACTACGTATTTGAATACGTAGTATCGTCATCAACTGCCAAGGCGCGCAATAGGCCTTCTGGACATTGAATGAAACAAGGAGATATTTGTGAAGAAACTTTTTCCCTCCGCCGCAGAAGCGCTCAAGGGCGTGGTCAAGGACGGCCAGCTGATGGCTGTCGGCGGCTTTGGCCTGTGCGGCATTCCCGAGGCGCTGATTGACGCGCTCAAGGACAGCGGCGTCAAGGACCTGACCGTCATCTCCAACAACGCCGGCGTCGATGGCTTCGGCCTGGGCAAGCTGTTGGAGACGCGCCAGATCAAGAAGATGATCTCGTCCTACGTCGGCGAGAACAAAGAGTTCGAGCGCCAGTATCTTGCCGGCGAGTTGGAGCTGGAATTCACGCCCCAGGGCACGCTGGCTGAAAAGCTGCGCGCCGGCGGCGCCGGGATTCCGGCCTTTTTCACCAAGACCGGCGTCGGCACCCTGGTGGCCGAGGGCAAGGAGCTGCGCGAATTCGACGGCGAGACCTACGTCATGGAGCGCGCGCTGGTGCCCGAGGTGGCGCTGGTCAAGGCGCACCGCGCCGACAAATCGGGCAATCTGCAGTTCCGCCTGACGGCGCGCAACTTCAACCCGGCCGTGGCCATGGCCGGCAAGATCTGCATCGTCGAAGTCGAGGAAATCGTCGAGACCGGTGCGATGGAGCCTGATTCGGTACACCTGCCGGGCATTTACGTGCACCGTATCGTGCACAACCCGAACCCCGAAAAGCGCATCGAAAAGCGCACCATCACCGAAACCAAATAATTTTTGCGGGCTAGGCATCAGCCGCACGGCGGCCGACGCTGACCCCCACTGGAGAAAAAATCATGGCATGGACCCAAGACCAAATGGCGGCACGCGCCGCCCAGGAACTCGAAGACGGTTTCTATGTGAACCTCGGCATCGGCATCCCTACGCTGGTGGCCAACTTCACCGGCGATAAGGAAGTGTGGCTGCAATCTGAAAACGGCATGCTGGGCATCGGCCCCTTCCCGACAGAAGACAAGGTGGACGCCGACCTGATCAACGCCGGCAAGCAGACCGTGACCACGCTGCCCGGCTCGTCGATTTTCGGCAGCCACGAGAGCTTTGCGATGATTCGCGGCGGCAAGATCAACCTGTCCATCCTCGGCGCGATGCAGGTGAGCGAGCAGGGCGATCTGGCCAACTGGATGATTCCGGGCAAGATGGTCAAGGGCATGGGCGGCGCGATGGACCTGGTGGCCGGCGTCAAGCGCGTGATTGTGCTGATGGAGCACGTCGCCAAGAAGCGCGACGGCACGGAAGACCTGAAGATCCTGCCCCAATGCACCCTGCCGCTGACCGGCGTGGGCGTGGTGGACCGCATCATCACCGATCTGGCGGTGATGGACGTGACGCCGCTGGGCTTGAAACTGGTGGAACTGGCTCCGGACGTGACGCGCGAGTTCGTGCAGTCCAAGACGGGCGTGACGCTGGTTTGAACTCGCTACGGTCACGGTTTTCTCGGTAAAACCTCTTTTGTCTGGCAATAGATTTCGGCTGAGTAGAGGCACACAAGCTTCTTTGACTTGACCGAATTTTCCACTCTATGCCTTTGAGGGTTCAGCGCCAATTCTGATCTGAACCGAAAATTACTGAAATATCAATCTGAAAATTAATTTTTGGATTAATATTTCAGTCAATGAGCGCTACACCTTTCCCCATCCTTCCTTCCAGAAAACTCACCGCACTGGGCGAGCGCATTGCGCTGGCACGCCGTGCCAGAGAGTTGAACCAGCGTGATCTGGCCTTTCTGGCGGGCGTCGGGGCCAGTTCCATCGTGGCGCTGGAAAAGGGCCACCCCGGCGTGGCCATTGGAACCCTGGTGCGCGTGCTCGATGCACTGAGGCTTCTGTCCGAAATGGATCACTTGGTCGAGCCGCAGCGCGATACGGCCCTCACGCAGTTCGCTATCAGCCGGCTGGCAGAAAAAAAATGAGCACCCCTGTCTGGACTTGGCTACCCGGCGCTTCGGTGCCTGTGCTGGCGGCGACGCTGGAACTTGGCGCCGGTCAGGGCCGCTTGCGCTATCAAGCCACTTACATGGAAATGGCCGCTACCCGACCGCTTGATCCGGTAGCGCTCAGGTTTTCGCGCAAAGCCGCCGGAATTTCGATTGCAAAAAATGGGGGCCTGCCCGGCGTCATCATGGATGCGATGCCAGCGGGCTATGGCGCTGATCGCCTCCATGCCCGGCACGAGCGCGAACTCAGCGCTCTGGAACTGCTGGAGCTGGGGCCGCCCGATGCGGTGGGTGCGCTTGAAGTCTGCCACGACATCGAGCGCAAACTGGCTTGGCGCCCCAACGCGCTGGGCGAGTTGCTGCAGCACATCGACGAACTGGAAGATTCCGCGCCATCGAGCCGGGCCGTGCGCCGCCTGCTCGACGATGGCATGACCAGCGCCGGCGGCGAGCGCCCGAAAGTCACGCTCCAGCATGACGGGCGGCTGTGGCTGGCCAAGCTGCAGGATCGGGGTGATGCGCCGCACCTGCCCGCCAGAGAATTCGTGGTCATGCAGATGGCCCGTGAACTGGGTTTGCAGGTGCCGGACATCTTGCTTGAGCAGCACGGCGAGCGCGAGGTTTTCCTGATCGAGCGCTTTGACCGCTGCGGCGATCCGCTGCAGCCGCAGCGCCACCTGTTTGCCAGCGCCCACACCGTTCTCGGGCTGGAAGCCAGGACCCAGCGCGGCGACCCCCGGCGCTCCTATCTGGTGCTGGCCGACGAAATGCGCCGCTGGATCAGAGATGCGGCAGCCCTGCAGCAAGACCTGCGGGAATTGTGGCGGCGCATGGCCTACAACGCCCTTGTTGGCAACGGTGACGATCACCCGCGCAACCACGGGCTGATTCACGACGGCACGGGATGGCGGCTGTCCAGGGCTTTTGACATCACGCCTTTGCCGACCTTTGTTGGCATTCTGGCCATGAGCGTGAGCGCCGATGGTTCGCAAGAGGCTTCAGTTTCGAACCTGCTGGGCGCCTGCGCGCACTTTGGCGTGGACCTGTGTGAAGCAGCGGCTTGGCTTGGCGACGCTGCCGCACATGTGGCCAGCCACTCGGAGCAGCGGCTGCGCGTGGCGGGCGTGCCAGCAGGCCACACGGCGCAATTTTCACCTGCCTTCAGGCTGGCCGCCGAGCTGGCGGGGGATTCAGATCAACTCGATGAAGTGGTCAGCGTGATTGAGCGGCACGGGCGCAGGGGGCAGCGGCGCAGGCATCCGGAGTGATAGCGGTGTAGATGTTTTCTCTGAACAAGACCCTTCAGGACTTCAGACTTCGCGTGGCAGCTTATTGGAACGAAAATCACAGTTTCAACACGAGGACTCAAACCATGGAACGGCGCGAATTTTTAGCCGGCAGTTCCGGCGCAACCGCCTTGGCGCTGGCGGCGGCTTCCGGCTTCACGCCGGTACAGGCGGCCAATGCCCCCGGCTGGAGTCCGGCCGCTTTTGAAGCCAAGTCACTCGCTGATGTCGCCAAGGCGCTGGGCGCCACCAAGTCCCCGGTTGAAAGCCCGGACTTGACACTGCAGGCGCCCGACATTGCCGAAAACGGTGCCGTGGTGCGTGTCAGCGCCCGCAGTGCGCTGGCGGGCACGACGCAAATCGCCCTAGTGGTCGAGAAAAACCCGGCCGCGCTGGCCGCGCTGTTCGATATTCCCGCCGGCACCGAGGCGCAGGTGGCCACCAATCTCAAGATGGCCGAGTCGGCTCGCGTCTATGCGCTGGCCAAGGTGGGCGATCAGTACCTGTATGCCTTCAAGGAAGTCAAGGTGACGCTGGGCGCCTGCAGCGGCACTTGATTTTTCAGGAAAAAACATGACAGTTACAACGCGAATCCGGGCCGAGGCCCAGGGCGACAAGACGACGGTGCGGCTGCTGGTGAGCCACGCCATGGAAAGCGGCCAGCGCAAGGACGACGCCGGCGCCACCGTGCCGGCCTGGTTCATCCAGCAAATTGAAGTCACCTGCAACGGCCGGGTCGTGATGAGCGCTTACTGGGGCACGGCGGTGTCGAAGAATCCGTTTGTGCAGTTCAGTTTCCAGGGCGGCAAAGTGGGCGACACGATTGCCGTGCGCTGGCTCGATAACCGGGGCGAGCAGCGCCGCGACGAGGCGCTTATCGCTTGAGGCGAAGGCTGCTGGGCAGGGCGGCGGTGGCCCTGGCGAGCCATGGGCTGGTTTTGCGGGCTTCTGGTGCGGGTTTGAGCGGCGGCGCGGGCAGTTGGAGCTGCGCCTGCCGGGCCACGCGGATGCAGTCCTTCATGTGCTCTTCGCCAAAATAGCGGATCGCGCCATAGCCGATGCCTGCGGCGATGACCTGGCCGGCCAGCGGCACGTACTTGGCCAGCTGCTTGCCGGTCAGGCGTACGCCAATTTTCGTGACCACCTTGATGACCAGGTCGCGGCTGATGAATTTGCCCACCAGCACCGTGCCGACCATGGAGGCGGCTTTGTGCAACTGCTCTTGCTTACCGGGGTCGAGCTGGTCGATCTGCGCCGGCGTCAAGCCAAATTCCCGGTTGATCTGCGGGATCAGCTTGGACAGCAGTGCCGCGTCCACGGCCCAGTCCAGGCCGGGAAACGGCACGGCGCTGGCGACAGCCGCCACCAGGGCGCGCTTGTGCAACAGCTTGCGGCTGCGCTGGACAGCGGCTTCAAGGGCCGCGTCGTCGGCGGCCATTTGCAGGGCAGTGGGCATGGTTCAGAACCTTTCCTTCAAGCTCATCTTGCGGGTGAGGCGGCTTGTCACACAAGAAGTCGCTAGCGCTGAGCATGGACCAGCAGGTAACAGCATGACAACGGCGCGTATCACACAAAAGATGGCATCGAACGGGTCAAAGTCAATGAGCCGCCAGAGCGTCCTTGTTTCAGGCTGTAGCGGCTTCGATCTGCTCGGTCACCGTCAGCCACTTTTCTTCGAGCTTGCCCAGGTCGGCATCAATCGTTTTCAGTCGCTTGCCGGTCTGGGCGATTTCGGCGGGCGCCTTGGCGGTCGTCAGAAGGGTTTGCAAATTGCCCTTTTCGGTGTTCAGGCTGTGCATCTGGCGGTCGATTTTTTCCAGCTCTTTTTGCAGCGGTTTAACCGCGTCAAGCTGCTGCTGGCGGCGCTGGGCTTCTTCTTTTTTCTCGGCTGCCGTGGCTTTGGCCTCGAAGACGTGGCGGGCGTCGGCGGCATCGGCGTTGGCGGGTTTTTTGGCCGCCACGGGCGCAGGGGCGCTGCTGGCTTTTTTGGCTTCCTCACGCTGGCGCTTGGCTTCGTCCAATAAATAACGCTGGTAGTCGTCCAGGTCGCCGTCGAAGGGCTCGACGCCGCCGCGAGACACCATCCAGAACTCGTCGCAGACGGAGCGCAGCAAGGCGCGGTCGTGGCTGACCAGCATCACGGTGCCTTCAAACTCGTTCAGCGCCATCGCCAGCGCTTCGCGGGTGGCCAAATCGAGGTGGTTGGTTGGCTCATCGAGCAGCAGCAGATTCGGGCGCTGCCAGACGATCATGCACAGCACCAGGCGCGCTTTTTCGCCGCCGCTCATGCTGCCCACGGCCTGCTTGACCATGTCGCCGCCAAAGTTGAACTGGCCCAGGAAACTGCGCAAATCCTGCTCGCGGGTCGGCTGGTTGCCCAGCTTGCCGGCGGCGCTGATTTCCTTGACGAGGCGGATCATGTGCTCCAGCGGGTTGTCCGCTGGGCGCAGCACGTCGAGTTCCTGCTGGGCAAAGTAGCCGATATTTAAGCCCTTGCCTTCGGTCATCTCGCCGTCAATCGGTGCCAGGGCGCGGGCGACGGTTTTGACCAGCGTGGATTTGCCCTGGCCATTGGCGCCCAGAATGCCGATGCGCTGGCCGGCCAGCACGGACTTGCTGACGTTTTGCACGATGACCGTGGGCGCTGTGCCTTCGGGCGCGTCTTCCGGCGCGGGGTAGCCAAAATAGGCGTTCTGCATCGAGAGCATGGGGTTGGGCAGGTTCGCCGGTTCCTTGAACTCGAAGGTGAAATCGGCTTCGGCCAGCAGCGGGGCGATTTTTGTCATGCGGTCCAGCGCCTTGACGCGGCTTTGCGCCTGCTTGGCCTTGCTGGCTTGCGCCTTGAAGCGGGAGATGAATTTCTGCAGGTGGGCAATCTTGTCCTGCTGCTTGTTGAACGCGCCTTGCTGCAGCGCCATCTGCTCGGCGCGCAGGTCTTCAAACTTGCTGTAGTTGCCGCCGTAGCGCGTCAGCTTGGCCACTTCAATATGGACAGTGACGTCGGTCACGGCGTCCAGAAACTCGCGGTCATGGCTGATGACCAGCATGGTGCCCTGGTATTTTTTCAGCCAGGCCTCCAGCCAGACCAGCGCGTCCAGATCCAGGTGGTTGGTCGGCTCGTCGAGCAGCAATAAATCGGACGGGCACATCAGCGCGCGCGCCAACTGCAAGCGCATGCGCCAGCCGCCGGAAAAGCTGTTCACCGGGTTGTCCAGCTCGCTGAGCTTGAAGCCGAGGCCGAGAATCAGGGCTTGCGCGCGCGCCGGGGCATCGTGCGCGCCGCAGTCGTACAGGTCCATGTAGGCGTGGGCCATGCGGTCGCCGTCGCCGCTGAGTTCGGACGCCTCGACTTCGGCCTGGGCGGCCAGCAGCACGGTGTCGCCTTCGATCACGTAGCTGGTGGCGCTCTGCTCGGTTTCGGGCATGTCCTGGGCGACCTGCGCCATTTTCCACTGGCTGGGAATGTAGAACTCGCCGCCGTCTTCGTGCAGCGTGCCGTTGAGCATGGCGAACAGCGAGGACTTGCCGGCGCCGTTGCGCCCAACCAAGCCGGCTTTTTCGCCGGGGTTGAGGGTGACGGAGGCTTTGTCGAGAATCACTTTGGTGCCGCGACGCAGCACCACGTTTTTAAGGGTAATCATTTCAATCGCAGGGAGAATGCGGGTGCAGGCGGCGCGAAGAATTCGCCGGGCCGGCCCCGCAAAGACAATAAAAAACGATTCAGGCGCGCAAGCCGGCCCCTGTCGCGTCAGACGCCCGACGCCGGCTCTTTTCAGAGGCAGGCAGATCGAGACTTTGTGGTTGACGCAACAGGGGCCGGACAGCGCGCCTGAATACAGGAATCGGCAAAAGGGCTCAAGCCAGCTGTTGCCGCGTGAGCAGCAGCACCTGGTCGCTGCCCGCGCTGGTTTCAAACCACAGCGGCTGCAGGTGCGGGAAAGCGCGCTCGAAGTGGGCGCGCTCATGGCCGATTTCCAGCACCAATACCGCATTTTCGTTCATTTGCGCGGCAATGGTTTTAAACAGGGCGCGGATGAAGTCCATGCCGTCGGCGCCGCCGGCCAGTGCCAGGCTCGGTTCGGCCTTGAATTCGGCGGGCAGGGCGGCCATGCTGGCAGCGTTGACATAAGGCGGGTTGCACAGGATCAGGTCGTAATTTCCTTTACACGCAGCCAGGCCGTCGGACTCGATCAGCGTGATGCGCTCGCTCAAGTTGTGCCGCTCCACGTTGATGCGGGCCACGGCCAGGGCGTCCACGCTGATGTCGGCGGCGTCCACCACCACGTCCGGGTAGGTCATGGCCGCCAGGATGGCCAAGCTGCCGTTGCCGGTGCATAAATCGAGCACGCGCTGCGTCTTGTCGCTCAGCCACGGGTCAATGCTGCCCTCGTCGAGCAGCTCGGCGATGAAGGAGCGCGGAATGATGACGCGCTCATCGACGTAAAACGGCACGCCCAGCAGCCAGGCTTCGTTCGTCAGGTAGGCGGCGGGCTTGCGCGTCTTGATGCGCTTGTCCAGCAGGTGCGCCACCTTGGTCTGGTCGGCTGCGGTGACGGGCTGGTTTTCCACCAGGTCGAGCTCGTCCAGCGGCAGGCCCAGCGTCCACAGCACCAGCCAGGCGGCTTCATCAAAAGCATTGGTCGTGCCGTGGCCAAAACCGTCGGAAAAGCTCAAGCCGGCCGCTTCCAGCCGGTCGGCCATCTGCTCAATCAACTCAAGGATGGTGAGGTCGGGGCTGGTAGGGGTCATGGGGCTGGTGCTCAGGGGGTGGAGGCATCGGTGAGCCCGGCCAGACGCTCCAGCACACCCTTGTAGATGTTCTTGAGCGGCTCCAGCGAGGCGACTTCGACGTGTTCGTTGATTTGGTGGATGGTGGCGTTAACCGGCCCGAGTTCGATCACCTGCGGGCAGATCTTGGCGATGAAGCGGCCGTCACTGGTGCCGCCGGTGGTGGAGAGTTCGGTGTCCAGGCCGGTCTCCAGCAGGATGGCGCCGCGCACCGCGTCCACCAGCGTGCCGGGCGTGGTCAGAAAAGGCAGGCCGCCCAGCGTCCACTTCAGGTCGTATTCGAACTGGTGCCGGCTCAAGATCGCCAGCAGGCGCTGCTGCAGGCTCTCGGGCGTGGACTCGGTGGAAAAACGGAAATTGAAATCCACCACCAGGTCGCCCGGAATGACGTTGGTCGCGCCCGTGCCGGCGTGCAGGTTGGACACCTGCCAGCTGGTGGCGGGAAAGAAGTCGTTGCCCGCATCCCAGCGCGTGGCGACCAGTTCGGCCAGCGCGGGCGCGAACAGGTGGATGGGGTTCTTGGCCAGGTGCGGGTAGGCGATATGGCCCTGCACGCCCTTGACGGTGAGCTTGCCGCTGAGCGTGCCGCGCCGGCCGTTCTTGACCATGTCACCGAGCTGTTTGACCGAGGTGGGCTCGCCGACGATGCAGTAGTCCAGCGTTTCGCCGCGCTTTTTGAGCTGTTCGCAGACCACGACCGTGCCATCGACACCGGGGCCTTCCTCGTCGCTGGTGATCAGAAAGGCAATCGACAGGTTGGGCGTCGCATGGGCTGCCAGGAATTCCTCGACGGCCACGACCATGGCGGCAATCGAGACTTTCATGTCGGCCGTGCCGCGCCCGTAGAGCTTGCCGTCCCGGTGGCTGGGCGTGAACGGGTGGCTGTGCCACTGCGCCAGCGGGCCGGTGGGCACGACGTCGGTGTGGCCGGCGAAAACGAGGGTTTTTGCTGCTGTGCCGGACGGGCCTGAGGCTGTCTGCGTTTGCGTGCTGGCGCCGGTAAATTTGGCCCACAGGTTGGTGACCCGGAAATTCTCGGGGCCGCTGATGATGGTTTCGCATGCAAAACCCAGGGGCGCCAGCCGCGCGATCAAAATGGCCTGGCAATCGGCATCGTCCGGGGTCACGGACGGGCGGGAGATCAACTGTTCGGCAAGGAGGAGCGTGCGCGACATTCTCAAACCCTGTTACGCCGTGCCGGGCCGCTCCCGGCAAGCGCCGCCGCCTCGGGGGAAAAGGCATGCCACGCCGTCAACAGCAGGGGTGCCAGAGGCTTAGTCATGCTTGACATCCAGCGTGATTTCGGTGAACGATGGCTCGTCATCGGGGTCTTCATGCGACTCGTCGGCCCGGGTCTTGGCGGCGGAAAAGTCGTTTTCAAGGCGCCACATCAGGTTGGTGGGCGAATCGGCATGCAGCAGGCCTTCGGCGCGGGTCACCAGGCCGGTCTGGATCAGCCGGGCAATGTCCTGCTCAAAGGTCTGCGAGCCTTCGGCCATGGATTTTTCCATCGCTTCCTTCACGCCCGAGAAGTCGCCGCGCTCGATCAGCTCGGAGATCAGCTTGGTGTTGAGCATGACCTCGACGGCCGGCGCGCGGCCCTCGGTGACGGTGCGCAGCAGGCGCTGCGAAACGATGGCCTTGAGCGCGGCGCCCAGGTCGCCCAGCAGCGTGGGCCGCACTTCCACCGGGTAAAAGCTCAGGATCCGGTTGAGCGCCTGGTAGCTGTTGTTGGCGTGCATGGTGGCCAGGCACAGGTGGCCCGACTGCGCGTAGGCAATGGCGGCCGACATGGTCTCGCGGTCGCGGATCTCGCCGATCAGGATCACGTCGGGCGCCTGGCGCAGGGCGTTTTTCAGGGCGACCTGCAGCGACTGCGTGTCGCTGCCGACCTCGCGCTGGTTGACCACCGATTTCTTGTTTGTGAACAGGAACTCGACCGGGTCCTCGATTGTCAGGATGTGGCCGGAGGCGGTTTCGTTGCGCTTGTCCATCATCGAGGCCAGCGTGGTGCTCTTGCCCGCGCCGGTGGAGCCCACCATCAGCAGCAGGCCGCGCTTTTCCATGATCAGGCTGGCCAGGATGGGCGGCACATTCAGGCTTTCCAGGGGCGGAATCGTGCTGGGAATGTAGCGGATCACCGCTGCATAGGTGCTGCGCTGGCGAAACGCGCTGATGCGGAAATTGCCCTGGTCCTTCACGGCCAGGGCCATGTTGAGTTCGCCGAGTTCTTCCAGCTCTTCAATGCGCTCGGGCGGCAGCACTTCGGCCAGTAGGTTGCGCGGGGCGTCGGGCGGCAGAACCTGGGCATTGATCGGAATGGCGTGGCCATTGATCTTGATGAGCGCGGGGGAGTGCGCCGACAAATACACGTCTGACGCTTTTTTCTCCACCATCAACCGCAGAATCCTGCTCATCGTACTCATAGTCAGCCCTTCAGTTATTTATTGTCAGTCTTGTCAATTGTCAGGTTTGCGCGCCGCCGCCCGGAATCATCAGTCGCGCAGCAGATCGTTCAGGCTGGTGGTGGCGCGCGTCTTGGCGTCCACCTTCTTGACGATCACGGCGCAGTACAGGCTGTACTTGCCGCCGGCCTTGGGCAGGTTGCCCGAGACGACGACGGAGCCGGCCGGCACGCGGCCATAGCTCACGGTGTCGCTCTCGCGGTCATAGATCGGCGTGCTCTGGCCGATGTACACGCCCATCGACAGCACCGAGTTTTCTTCGACGATCACGCCCTCGACGACTTCGGAGCGCGCGCCGATGAAGCAGTTGTCCTCGATGATGGTCGGATTCGCCTGCATGGGCTCCAGCACGCCGCCGATGCCGACGCCGCCCGAGAGGTGCACGTTCTTGCCGATCTGGGCGCAGGAACCCACGGCGGCCCAGGTATCGACCATCGTGCCTTCATCGACATAGGCGCCGATGTTGACATAGCTGGGCATCAGGATCGCGCCCTTGGCGATGAAACTGCCGCGCCGCGCCACGGCCGGCGGCACCACGCGCACGCCCGTGGCGCGCATTTCCTGCTCGCTCAGGTTGGCAAATTTGGTCTGAACCTTGTCGTAAAAGCCCAGTTCGCCGGCGCGCATGAGTTCGTTGTCTTTCAGGCGAAAGCTCAGCAGCACGGCTTTTTTCAGCCACTGGTGGACCGTCCACTGGCCCACGCCCTGGCGGGTGGCCACGCGCAGCTTGCCGGTGTTGAGCTGGTCAATGGCGTGTTCCACGGCTTCGAGCACGTCTTTCGGCGCGGCGGCGGCAGACAGGTTGGCGCGGTTTTCCCAGGCGGCGTCGATGGTGGCTTGCAGGTTGTCTTGAGTCATTTTGAAAGGGCTTCAGTGAGCTTTGGATTGGATGAATTGAACGATGCGCCGGGCCGCTTCGACGCATTCAGCGGTTTCGGCCACCAGCGCCATGCGGATGCGTCCGGCGCCGGGATTGTGGCCGTGGGCATGGCGCGCGAGGTAACTGCCCGGCAATACCACGACATTGTAAAGAGCCAGCAGCTCGCGCGAGAACGCCTCGTCAGAGCCATTGAAAACCTCGGGGATGGCGGCCCACAGGTAAAACCCGGCGTCGGGCAGGGCCACGTTCATCACGCCGGCCAGGATGGGCGTGACCTCGGCAAACTTAGCCCGGTACTGGGCGCGGTTGTCGATGACGTGGGCTTCGTCCAGCCAGGCCGCCGCGCTGGCCGACTGCACCACGGCGCTCATGGCGCTGCCGTGGTAGGTGCGGTACAGCGTGAAGGATTTGATCAGCGCCGCGTCGCCGGCGACGAAACCGCTGCGCAGGCCCGGCACATTGCTGCGCTTGGACAGGCTGGTGAGCGCGATCAGGTTCTTGAAATCATGCCGGCCCAGTTTCGCGGCCGCTTCCAGGCCGCCCAGCGGCGCGTCATCGCGGAAATAGATTTCGCTGTAGCACTCGTCCGAGGCAATCACAAAGCCGTATTTGTCGCTCAGCGCGAACAGCATCTCCCACTCGTCCAGCGGCATGACCGCGCCGGTCGGGTTGCCGGGCGAGCAGGTGTAGAGCAGCTGGGTGCGCTGCCAGACTTCTTCGGGCACGCTGGCCCAGTCCACCGCGAAGTTGCGTGCCGGATCGCTCGGCGCAAACCACGGCTGAGCGCCGGCGAGGTAGGCCGCGCCTTCGTAGATTTGATAAAAAGGATTGGGGCAAACCACCACCGGCTCGGTGCCGTCGGCAAAAGCGCGCGGGTTGACCACGACTTGCGCCAAGGAGAACAGCGCTTCGCGCGAGCCTAGCACCGGCAGGATCTGCGTGGCCGGGTCCAGCGTCAGGCCATAGCGGCGCTCCATCCAGGCGGCGCAGGCTTTTTTCAGCTCGGGCGTGCCGGCGGTGGCCGGGTAAGTGGCCAGGCCGCCGCTCGGCGACTGGATGGCCTCGCACAGGCGGTCTTTCAGGAACTCGGGCGTCGGATGGCGCGGCTCGCCGATGCCCAGGCTGATAGGTTTGTAAGCCGGGTTGGGGGCGACATCGGCATGCAGCTGGCGCAGCCGCTCGAAGGGGTAGGGCTGAAGGCGTGAGAGCAGGGGATTCATGGGGGGCGATTATCCCTGACGGCCGGCGGCTCAAACCATCCAGTCTTCGAGTTTCAATCCCGGCACTTTTTCAAAATGGCGGGTATTGTGGGTGACCAAAATCAGGTCTTCGGCCAGCGCGTGGGCGGCAATCTGGGTGTCGAGTTCGCCAATCGGTGTGCCTTGGCGCTTGTGCAGCGCCTTGATCTGCCCGTAGTGATCCGCTGCCTGGCTGGTCCATTCAATATTGGGCAGGCGCAAGAGGAAGTGGTCTATCAAGCCCCGCCGCCGGTCTTCGGCGGGCATGCAGGCCTGACCAAAACGCAGCTCGGCGCGTGTCAGGGTCGAGATGGCGCAGTGGTGCTCTTTGAGCATGGCGCTGACTTTGTCTTCCAGCGCGGGCGAACTGCGGCGCAGGTAATAACTGACGATGTTGGTGTCGAGCAGGTACAGAATCATTCCGCCCAGTCCTCCAGCGGGTTGCGGCTGGGGACCTCGTCGCGGGGCTGAAGGAATTCTTGCGTGACGGGCATAGCTTTGAGTTCTGCAAAAAAGGCTTCCAGCTCGTCAGGCGCTGGCTTGGGTTTGAGGGTGATTTCGCCGGTCACTTCGTTTCGGGCGATCCACATTTCCTGCACGTTCACGCGAAACGCCTTGGGCAGCCGGATAGCCTGGCTGTTGCCCGTATTGAAGACTTTGGCTGTTGCAAACATGGCAAACCTCCTGATAAATATATATACAAAAACGTATCTACTTTATCATGGCCAAGCCGGAATTCAAGGCGGTCGGGATTGGGTGGATTCAATGGCGTGCGTCAAGGCTGCGGTCTTTTGCGGTCTCAAAAAGCCATCCTGCGCTCGGGTAACATGGCGGGTTGTGTGCCACTGCTGGTGGCAGGCCTTGTGTTGGCAACTTGCCAAAGGGGATTTTCAGCAACATTTATTAGCCTCAGGCTCAACCCATCATAAGTCCGCTGTGCGTCTCAATTCGATCAAGTTAGCAGGTTTCAAATCGTTCGCGGAGCCGACCCATTTCGTGCTGCCGGGGCAACTCGTGGGCGTGGTCGGCCCCAACGGCTGCGGCAAGTCCAACATCATGGATGCCGTGCGCTGGGTGCTGGGCGAGAGCAAAGCCTCCGAGCTGCGCGGCGAGTCGATGCAGGACGTGATCTTCAGCGGCACCACCACGCGCAAGCCGGCCAGCCGCGCCAGCGTCGAATTGACCTTTGATAACGCCGACCACCGCGCCGGCGGCCAGTGGGGCCAGTTCGCCGAAATCGCCGTCAAGCGGGTCTTGAGCCGCGACGGCAACTCCAGCTATTACCTCAACAACCAGCCGGTGCGCCGGCGCGATGTGCAGGACGTGTTCCTGGGCACCGGCCTGGGGCCGCGCGCCTACGCCATCATCGGCCAGGGCACGATCAGCCGCATCATCGAGTCGCGCCCCGAAGAGCTGCGCCTGTTCCTCGAAGAAGCTGCGGGCGTCTCGAAATACAAAGAGCGCCGGCGCGAGACCGGCAATCGTCTCTCGGACACCCGCGAAAACCTGATTCGCGTCGAGGACATCCTGCGCGAACTCAACGCCAACCTGGAGCGGCTGGAAAAGCAGGCCGAAGTCGCCCTGCGCTATAACACGCTGCAGGCCGCCAGCACGCTCAAGCAGCACCAGCTGTGGTTCCTGAAACGCGCCGAGAGCGAGACGGAGCAGGCGCGGATCAAGGCCGAGGCCGAAAAATCGGTCAACGACCTGGAAAGCCGCCTGGCCGACCTGCGCCACATTGAAAGCAGGCTGGAAACCATCCGCCAGGCGCATTACGACGCCGGCGACCAAGTCAATCAGGCGCAGGGCAAGCTGTACGAGGCCAGCGCCGAGGTCGGGCGGCTGGAGGCGGAAATCCGCTTCGTGGTGGAAGGCCGCCAGCGCGTCGAGCAGCGGCTGGTTCAGCTGAAAGAGCAGGCCGCCCAGTGGGCCACGCGCAGCGAAGACGCCGCCGCGGAGGAAGAAACCCTGGCCGAACAGCTGTTCGAGGCCGAAGAAAAAGCCGAATTATTGGCCGCCCAGAGCGAAGAGCAGCACAGCCAGCTGCCCGCGCTGGAAGAAGCCTTGCGCCAGGCCCAGAGTGAAGCCAATGCGCAGCGCGCCAGCGTGGTGCAGGTGCAGCAGCAGATCCAGGTGCTGGCCGCCGAGCAGCGCCATGTCGAAGAGCAGTCGCGGGCGCTCACCCTGCGCCATGAGCGCCTGGGCGCGGACCGCCAGGCCCTGCAGGCGCCCGACGAGACGCATCTGGCCAGCCTGAGCGCCGAGTTGGTCCGCGCCCAGGAAGCCCAGGCCGTCGCCGAGGCCCGCTTGCAGGAACTCAGCGACGCCGTGCCGCAGCGCGATGAGGCGCGGCGCAGCCTGCAGCACAGCGTCAACGCCGAATCGGCGAAAAGGGCCGACCTGTCGGCCCGGCTCGAAGCGCTCAAGGCGCTGCAGGAAAAAGTCAAGACCGACGGCAAACTCAAACCCTGGCTGCACAAACACGGCCTGGACGGCCTGGCCGGGCTGTGGAGCCGCCTGAACATCGAGCGGGGCTGGGAAAACGCGCTGGAAGCGGCGCTGCGCGAGCGCCTGGGCGCGCTGGAAGTGGGCCGGCTGGAGAGCGTGCGCGGCTTTGCCGGCGCCGACGGTCGTGATACGCCGCCGGCCAAACTGTCGTTCTACAGCGCGCCGGATGCCAGCGCGCCGCCGCGCGCCCATCCGGCGCTCCCTCTCAAGCCGCTGGCCGATCTGCTGCGCCTGCATGACGCCGGCCTGTCGGCGCTGCTGGGCGACTGGCTGCACGGCTGCTACACCGCCGAGACCCTGAGCGACGCCCTGGCCGCCCGCAGCCAGTTGCAGCCGGGTGAGGCGGTCTACGTCATGGGCGGCCATGCGGTGATGGCGCACAGCGTGAGTTTTTATGCGCCTGACTCCGAGCAGGCCGGCTTGCTGGCCCGCGCCCAGGAAATCGAGAACCTGGAGAAAAACGCCCGCGCCCAGAACCTGATTGCCGAGGAAGCCCGCGCCGCCCTGAGCCGCGCCGAAGCCGCTTACCTCGAAGCGTCCCAGGGCCTGGCCGGTGCCCGCCGCGACGCCGCCGAAGGGCAAAAGCAAAGCCACGCGCTGCAGGTGCAAGTGCTGCGACTGAGCCAGCAGGCCGAGCAGGTGCGCGCGCGCAGCGGCCAGATTGAGGCCGACATGGCCGACATCAAGGCTCAGCTGGGCGAACTGCAGGAGCGCAAGGCGCTGGCCGAGGCCCGCTTTGAAGAGCTCGACATGCAGCTGGCTGACACGCAGGAGCGCCAGGTTCAGCTCGACGACCGGGTCATTGGCGCCGAGCGCCGCATGGCCGAGTCGCGCGAGCAGCAGCGCACGCTGGAGCGCCAGGCGCAGGAAGCGCAGTTTGCGCTGCGCACGCTGGGCGCCCGCCGCGAGGAACTGAGTCGCGCCATCGCCATGGCTGCCAGCCAGGCCGCTTCGCTGGCCGACGAGCAGGAACGCGCCCGCCACGAACTCTCGCGCCTGAGCGACGCTGCCGCGCAGGGCGGTTTGCAGGACGCGCTGGACCGGAAATTGGCGCGCGAAGCCGAACTGGGCGCCCTGCGCAGCCAGTACGACGGCCTGACCGGCCAGCTGCGCGCCAGCGACGAGCGCCGTCTTCAATTGGAGCGCGAACTCGACCCGCTGCGCCAGCGCATCACCGATTTCCAGCTCAAGGAGCAGGCCGCCAGGCTGGGTTTTGAGCAATACGCCCAGTTGCTGCTGGACGCCCAGGCCGATCTGGCGGCGGTGGCCGAATCGATCCAGGCTGGCAACGTGCGCATCAGCGGCCTGCAGGGCGAGATCGACCGCCTGCAGCGCGACATCCACGCGCTGGGCGCCGTCAACCTGGCCGCGCTGGACGAACTGAGCACCGCCAAAGAGCGCAAGCAATTTTTGGATGCCCAGTCAGCCGACCTGAACGAGGCCATGGCCACGCTGGAAGATGCCATCAAAAAGATCGACATGGAGACGCGCGAGTTGCTCTCCAGCACGTTTGACGCGGTCAACGGGCATTTCGGCCGCATGTTCCCCGAGCTGTTCGGCGGCGGCAATGCCCGGTTGACAATGACCGGCGACGAAATTCTGGACGCCGGCGTGCAGGTCATGGCCCAGCCGCCGGGCAAGAAAAACCAGACCATTCACCTGCTCTCGGGCGGGGAAAAGGCGCTGACCGCCATTGCGCTGGTGTTTGCGATTTTCCAGTTGAATCCGGCGCCTTTTTGCCTGCTCGATGAGGTCGATGCGCCGCTGGACGACGCCAACACCGAACGTTATGCCAAACTCGTGGCCAGCATGAGCCAGGAAACCCAGTTTTTATTCATCAGCCATAACAAGATCGCCATGGAAATGGCCGAGCAGCTGATCGGCGTGACCATGCAGGAGCAGGGCGTATCCCGTATCGTGGCGGTGGACATGCAGGCCGCCCTCAGTTTTGCCGAAACAACTTAAAAAAATCATGAGCAGTACATTACAAATCAGTTTGGCGGTGGGAGGTGGTCTGGTTCTGGCCGGTGTGGTGGCGCATGGCGCCTGGTCCGCCCGCAAAAACCTGCCCAAGCAGCCCGCGCCAGAGCCCGCGCCCACACCCTTGCCAGCGCAGCCGCCCGTCTTCAGGGAGTCGCAGCCGGCAGCACCCGCCCCGGCTGCGGTCCCGGCCCAAGCCCCGGAAACGGCGCGCGCCGTTCCCCTCATGCAGCCGGACGATACGATGGCCCGGCGCCAGGAGCCCAGCTTCGAGGCCGACTCGAACCTGGCCGGCCTGGCCGAGATGACCGCGCTTGAAAAAAAGCCGGGCCTGGACGTGCTGATCGACGCCATCGCGTCGGTCTCGCTGGAGTCGGTGATCTCGGGCGAGGCCGCGCTGGCGGCCATGCCCAGCACGCGCCGGGTGGGCAGCAAGCCCTTTGGCGTGGAGGGCTTGAGCGTGGCCAGCACCGAGTGGGAGTTTCCCGCCGCCGGCCAGCGCTACAGCGCTTTCCAGTGCGGCGTGCAGCTGGCCAACCGCACCGGCGCGCTCAACCAGATCGAGTATTCCGAATTCGTCATCAAGACGCGCGCCTTTGCGGACGCCATCGGTGGCGAGGCGCAGTTTCCCGAGATGCTCGACGAGGTGGCCAGAGCCCGCGAACTCGACCAGTTCGCCAGCGACCACGACGCCCAGCTGAGCATGACGCTGCAGGCGATGGACACCGCCTGGAGTCCGGGCTATGTGCAGCAGTGCGCCGGCCGGCTGGGCTTTGTGGGCGGGCTGATTCCGGGGCGCATGATGCTGCCGGCCAGCGAGCCCGGCCATCCGCCGATTCTGGTGCTGTCTTTTGACTCGCAGGCCGCCATGGCCGAAGACCCCGAGCAGACCGCGCTGCGCGAGTTCAGCCTGGCGCTCGATGTGCCGCAGGTGCTGCGCGCTGAAAAGCCTTTTGCGCGCATGTGCGAAGTCGCCCTGCGGCTGGCGGCGCACATGGATGGCGTCATCATTGACGATGACGGCAACCGCATTCCACCCGGCGCGATGGAGGTGATCCATGCCGATCTGGAAGAGCTGTATGACCGGCTCGATGCGCGCGACCTCTCGGCTGGCTCGGTGCTGGGCCGGCGCCTGTTTTCCTGACCGCCGGCTGATGCCCGCGGCCTGAAAAGGCCGTTGGGGGCGATGCCAGTGCCCGGCGCTCAAGAAGAGAAAAACACCTGGCCTGGTCCGCCGCAGGCGGGGCGGCGAGGGTTGCACCCGCCGCATGACCTCATTCTGATCGCCATGACGGCCGCCCGAATCTCAGGCGGGCGCTTCACAAACATAACAACAACGGATCAGGAATTTTGATGGTCAACGCATTGTGCCGGAGGGCTTGCTGATGGAGTCCCACCTCGGCCTGCCGTTCATGCGCGAGACATTGCTGTTTCTCACGCTCACCGGCATCCTCATTCCCCTGCTCCAGCGTTTTCGCATCAACCAGGTGCTCGGTTTCCTGACCATCGGCATGCTGGTGGGGCCGCACGCCATAGGCCGCTGGGCCGGCCAGTATCCCTGGCTGCAGACCTTCACCTTCTCGCGCGACACGGGCGTGCAGTCGCTGGCCGAGCTGGGCGTGATCTTCCTGATGTTCCTGATCGGCCTGGAGCTCTCGGTCAAGCGGCTGTGGGACTTGCGGCGCTGGGTTTTTATCGGCGGCAGCGTCCAGGTGGTGTTCAGCGCGCTGGCCATCGGCGCCCTGGCCTGGCTGTTCGGCAACCCGGTGGAGATCGCCCTGCTGCTGGGCCTGGTGCTCTCGCTGTCCTCGACGGCCGTGGTGATGCAGATGCTCTCGCAGCAGCGCGCCATGGCCAGCGCCCTGGGACAGTCGATTTTCGCGATCTTGATGCTGCAGGATTTTGCGGTCGTGCCCATGCTCATCCTGGTGGACCTGCTGGCCAACCGGTCCACGTCGGGCCTGGCGGTGGTCATCGGCATGGCGGTACTCAAGTCGGTGGGCGCCGTGTTGCTGATCTTTGTGGTCGGGCGCCGCGTCGTCGGCCCGGCGTTCCGCTTCTTTGCCCGCCAGCGCCAGCCCGAGGTTTTCATGGCGCTGACGCTCTTGGTGACGCTGGGCATTGCCGGCGTCACGGCCGCGGCCGGCCTGTCGCTGGCGCTGGGCGCTTTCCTGGCGGGACTGCTCATGGCCGAGACGGAGTACCGCCATGAAGTGGAAGTGACCATCGAGCCCTTCAAGGGGCTGCTGATGGGGCTTTTTTTCATGTCGGTGGGCATGGGCATCGACCTGGGCGAAATCGCCCGGCATCAGGCCTGGATCGTGGCCTCGGTCATCGGGCTGATCGCGATCAAGGCCGTGGTGGTGGGCACGGTGCTTCGGGTCGGCGGGCTGTCCTGGGGCCGCGCCCTGGAAGGTGGGCTGATGCTCAGCCAGGGCGGTGAATTTGCCTTCGTGATCGTCGGCTCGGCTGCTGCATCCGGCTTGCTGGCCGCCGATGTGGCCCAGTTCATGCTGTTGGTCGTGAGCCTGAGCCTGATGCTCACCCCGTTGGTGGCCAGAATCGGCCAGGGCCTGGGCCGCAAACTTGACGCGGCCCTGCGCGTTGCAGGCGATGACGAGGAGTCCACCCTTCCCGAGGAGTTGAGCGGGCACATCGTGATTGCTGGCACGGGACGGGTGGGGCAACTGCTGGCTGAAGTGCTGCAAAAGCAGCGCGTTGCCTATGTCGCCATCGAGCACGACGCGCATGTCGTGGCGCGCCTGAGAAAAGCGGGCATGCCGGTGTTCTACGGCAATGCGGCGCGGGTCGAAATGCTGCACAAGCTCCATACCGGCTCTGCCGCCGCGCTGCTGGTCACGATGGATCAGCCTGCCGCCGCCATGCACACCGTGGCGGCGGCGCGCAGCGAGTACCCGCAGCTGCCTATTTTTGTGCGCTCGCGCGATGAGCAGCATGCCCACGAGCTGCGCAATGCCGGCGCCACCGCCGTGGTTCCCGAGACGCTGGAGGTGGGCTTGCAGCTGTCCTCCTTCGCGCTGCAGGCAGTGGCGATTCCTGACGGCGAGATTGGCGCGGTGTTGAACCGGGTGCGCGAGGCGCGTGTTCGGGGTCAGTAGCGCCCGCTCCTTGGCCGGCGCGTTGAATTTCGCCTCGCCCCCAGAGGCAGGTGCCAGCCGATGGGCTCGCGTACTGTTGGATGGGCCGCGCACTGTTGAACTGCGAGCCCTGGCTTGAACTGCAAGCCCTGGCTTGTGCCCTACGATAGGCAAACTCTGCCTGCTTTGCGGTGACTAGAATTTGCGCACCTCACGGAGACGGAGTTTTTTCAACTTTTGAAGTTTTTCCATGGCCACTCTTGACCTGTTTGCACAGCCTTCGCCGCCACCTTCTCCTGTGCCAGCTTCCGTGGTGGCGCGCAGCGCCGCCCTGCGCGCCGAGCTGGACCTGCACGCCCACCGCTACTACGTGCTTGACGAGCCCAGCATTCCCGACGTGGAATATGACCGGTTGTTCCAGGAGCTGCAGGCGCTCGAAGCGGCCTACCCGCAACTGCTCACGCCCGACTCGCCGACGCAGCGGGTCGGCGCCAAGCCGCTGGCCGAGTTCGCCAGCGTTCGCCACAAGGTGCCCATGCTCAGCATCCGCGCCGAAACCGACACTGAAGCCAGCGGTGCCAGGAATTTCGACACCCGCGTGCGCAAGGAGCTGGGGCTGAGCGAAGCCGACCCGCCGGTCGAGTACGTGGCCGAACTCAAATTCGACGGCCTGGCCATGAGCCTGCGCTATGAAAACGGCTGCCTGGTGCAGGCCGCTTTGCGCGGCAATGGCGAGGTCGGCGAGGACGTGACGCAGAACATCCGCACCATCCGGCAGATTCCGCTACGCCTGCCCACACGCAGCGCCGGGCCGGTCCCGCAGGCGTGCGCCGAAGACGGCGAGAGCGAGATGAAACTGAACCCGCCCGGCCAGCACGGCAGACTGGCCCCGCAAGCGTTCGCCGAAGGAAGCGATAGCGAGGGCGAGGGAGGTGAAGAACGGGAGGGACGCGAAGCGGCCGTGCTGGCGCCCCCGGTGATGGAGGTGCGCGGCGAGGTTTATATGCGCCGGGCCGATTTTGAAGCGCTCAACGAGCAGCAGCTCGCCAAGATCGCCAGCGGTGCAAAAGGCGAAAAAACCTTTGTCAACCCGCGCAATGCCGCCGCCGGCGGCGTGCGCCAGCTCGACCCGGCGATTGTCGCCCGGCGCCGCCTGAGCTTTTTTGCCTATGGCATCGGCGACATCACGCCGCCCGAAGAAGGCGGGCCGCAGTTTGAAACCCATTTGGAGCTGCTGCAAACCCTCAAAGCCTGGGGTTTTCCAGTGGCTGAACAAACCCGGCTGGCGCGTGGCGCGGACGAATTGATCACCTTTCACCAGGCCATGGGTGCAAAGCGCGCCGAGCTGCCTTACGACATCGACGGCGTGGTCTACAAGGTCAACAGCCTGGCGCTGCAGCGCAAGATGGGTTTTGTCAGCCGCGAGCCGCGCTGGGCCGTGGCGCACAAATACCCGGCGCAGGAACAACTCACCACCGTGCTGGCCATCGACGTGCAGGTCGGGCGCACCGGCAAGCTCACGCCGGTAGCCAAGCTGGCGCCGGTGTTCGTCGGCGGCGTCACCGTGACGAACGCCACGCTGCACAACGAGGACGAAGCCCGGCGCAAGGATGTGCGCGTGGGCGACACCGTGATCGTGCGCCGCGCCGGCGACGTGATTCCCGAGGTGGTCAGCGTGCTGCTGGAAAAACGCGTGCTGGATGCGCCTCAGTTCACCATGCCGCGCCAGTGTCCGGTGTGCGGCTCCGACGCCATCCGCGAGGAAGGCGAGGCCGATTACCGCTGCACCGGCGGCCTATTTTGCGCGGCCCAGCGCAAGGAGGCGATTTTGCATTTCGCGCACCGCCGCGCCGTGGAAATCGACGGTCTGGGCGACAAGCTGGTTGAGCAGCTGGTGGACATGAACGTGATCCGTACCCTGCCCGATCTGTACCGGCTCGGATTGCGGGCACGCGCGGAAATGGAACAGATCCAGGTCGATGCGCTCTACAGCAAGCTGTCCGTCCAGGAGCGGCAAACCCTGGCGGTGGAAGAATTAAAACGGCTGGAGCGCATGGCGCAGCTGTCCGCGCTCAATGTGGTGGGCGCGATTGAAAAATCCAAGCAGACGACGCTGCCGCGCTTTGTTTTTGGCCTGGGCATTCGCCATGTCGGCGAAGCCACCGCCAAGGCACTGGCCCGGCATTTCGGCAAGCTGGACGCCATCATGGACGCCAGCGAAGAGCAGCTTTTGCAAGTCAGTGACGTCGGCCCGATCGTGGCCAAGAGCATCCGCACCTTCTTCGAGCAGGAACACAACCGCGAAGTGGTGGAGCAACTGCGCGCCTGCGGCGTGACCTGGGAAGAGGGCGAGCCGGCCGCTGTCGCGCCCAAGCCGCTTTCGGGCAAGACCTTTGTCATCACCGGCACCCTGCCCAGCCTGAGCCGCGACGAGGCCAAGGATTTGGTGGAAGCGGCCGGCGGCAAGGTGGCCGGCTCGGTCAGCAAGAAGACAGACTATGTCGTGGCCGGCGCCGAGGCCGGCAGCAAGCTGGTCAAGGCGCAGGCGCTGGGCATTGCCGTGATCGATGAAGCGGCCTTGCTGGCGCTGCTGGACTCGCCGGCGGACTGAAGGCGCATGCCGGGCGATCGGCGCCCCGCAACGAAAACAAGGCTACGGCGCGGCCTGCTCGGGCCGCAGCCACAGCCACACCAGCACGCACGCCATCACGGCGATAGCCGCCAGCGCCGCCCAGTGGGCGCGCAGCAAAACCGCAGTGGTGATGGCGCTGGCCGTCATGACCGCCGTGGCGCTCCACTTGGCGCGCCGGCTGACCACCCCGCCATGGCGCCATTGCCTGATCGGGGCGCCCCAGCGGGGGTGCTGCTCCAGCCACTGCGACAGCCGGGGCGAACTGTGACCTGCCGCCCAGGCGGCCAGCAGCAGAAAGGGCACTGTCGGCAGCACAGGCAGAAACAGGCCCATGATGCCCAGGGCCAGGCACGCCAGCGCCAGTACCAGCAGGAGCCAGCGCACAGGCGCGGACAGCGCCCGCGCCGGGGGCGCGCTGGCAGTGGGGGAATGTTCGGGGGGCACAGCCCGGATTGTGCCGCCAGCCGCTATGCTTGCGGCCATGACTATTCGTGAAATTCTCAAAATGGGCGATGCGCGGCTGCTGCGCATCGCCCAGCCCGTGACGGCTTTCGATACCGACGAGCTGCATCTGCTGGTCTCGGACATGTTCTACACCATGCAGTCGGTCAATGGCGCCGGCCTGGCCGCGCCGCAGATCGGGGTGGATTTGCAGGTGGTGATTTTTGGCACCGACCAGGTCAATCCGCGCTATCCCGACTCGCCGCTGGTCCCGCGCACCGTGCTGGTCAACCCGGTCATCACACCCCTGAGCACCGACGAGGAAAGCGACTGGGAAGGGTGCCTGTCGGTGCCGGGCCTGCGCGGCAAGGTGCCGCGTTTCACCAGCATCCGCTACAGTGGCTTTGACCAGTACGGCGACCGGATCGACCGCACGGCGGAGGGCTTTCATGCCCGCGTCGTGCAGCACGAATGCGATCACCTGATCGGCAAGCTCTACCCGATGCGCATCCGCGACTTCAGCCAGTTTGGCTTTACCGAGGTGCTGTTTCCGGGCCTGGACGACGCGTCGGCCGAGGACTGAGCGCCGAGCCGAGCCGAGCCAAACTGAACTGAGCCGAGCCGAGCCAAACTGAACTGAGCTGAGCCGAGCCAAATTGAGCTGAGCTGAGCTGAGCTGAGCTGAGCTAAAGCGTAGGCTGAAAATGAGCGCCGGGGCAGGGCAGGGCAGGGCAGGGCAGGGCAGGGCAGGGCAGGGCTGGTCCCAGGCGCTGTCAGTCGTTCAGCGCCTGCAGCAATTCCGTCTCGATGGCGATCTGCGCCTTGTTGTGCTGCAGCTCGGGGCCGTCGATCAAAAAGGTGTCTTCCACCCGCTCGCCCAGCGTCGTGACCTTGGCCAGCTGGATGTTGATGTGGTGGCGCGCCAGCACTCTGGCGATCAGGTAGAGCAGGCCGGCGCGGTCGCTGGCCGAGACGCCCAGCAGCCAGCGCTGGGCTTTTTCATCCGGGTGCAGGTCCACGCGCGGCGCCACCGGAAAGCTTTTCACCCGGCGCGAGACCCGGCCCTTGCCGGGCGGCGGCAGCGGACCCTGCTCTTCGAGGGTGCGCGCCAGGTCGGCCTCGACCATGGCAGCCATTTCGCGGTAATGCTCGGCCAGTATCCCGCTGGCCACCTGGAAGGTGTCCAGCGCATAGCCATTCTTGGCGGTGTGCACCTTGGCGTCGAGGATGCTGAAGCCGGCCTGGTCAAAGTAGCCGCAGATGCGCGCGAACAGGTCCGGCGCGTCGGGCGTGTAGACCAGCACCTGCATGCCTTCGGACGATGAGCGGCGCGCCCGCACAATCACCGCCGTCTTGCCGACATGGCGCGAGAGGTGGCGCGCATGCCAGGCGATGTCGCTGGCCTCGTGGCGCATGAAGTAGCTCACGTCCAGCGTGTCCCACAGCGCCTTGTGGCCCTCGAACGGCTCGGCATACAGCGCCAGCAGGGTCAGCGCTTCGCGCTTGCGCGCCTCGACCTCGGCGGCGGCGTCCGGCGCACGCCCGCCCAGCATGCGCAGGGTGTAGCGGTACAGGTCTTCGAGCAGCTTGCCCTTCCAGGCGTTCCAGACCCTGGGGCTGGTGCCGCGAATGTCGGCCACCGTGAGCAGGTACAGCGCCGTCAGGTAGCGCTCGTTGCCCACGCGCCGGGAAAACGCGGCAATCACCTCCGGGTTGCTCAGGTCTTCCTTTTGCGCGGTGTGGCTCATGCTCAGGTGCTCGCCAACCAGGAACTCGATCAGGTCGGCGTCCTCGGCGCCAATGCCGTGCTGGCGGCAGAACACGCGCACTTCCTTGCGGCCCAGCTCGGAATGATCGCCGCCGCGCCCCTTGGCGATGTCGTGGAACAGCGCGGCGATGTAGAGAATCCAGGGCTTGTCCCAGCCGGCGGCCAGTTGCGAGCACATCGGGTATTCGTGCGAATGCTCGGGGATGAAAAAGCGCCGCATGTTGCGCACCACCATCAGGATGTGCTGGTCCACCGTGTAGACGTGGAACAGGTCATGCTGCATCTGCCCGACGATGTTGCGAAACGCCCAGAGGTAGCGCCCCAGCACCGAGGTCTGGTTCATCAGCCGCAGCGCGTGGGTGATGCCCTCGGGCTGCTGCAGGATGCGCAGGAAAGCGCTGCGGTTGACTGGGTCGCGGCGGAACTGGGCGTTCATCACGCCGCGCGCGTGGTAGAGCGCGCGCAGGGTGCGCGCCGACAAGCCGTTGATGCCGTGCGTGGCTTCATACAGCAGGAAGGTTTCCAGGATGGCGTGGGGCTGGCGCAGGTACAGGTCATCGCTGGCCACTTCGAGCATGCCGGCCTTGTCAAAAAAACGCTCGTTGACGGGCCGCAGCGGGTAGGTGTCGGGACTCAGGCGCTCTTCGATGTTGAGCAGCAGGATCTGGTTGAGCTGGGTCACGGCCTTGGCCGCCCAGTAGTAGCGGCGCATCAGCGCTTCGCTGGCGCGGCGCGGCAGTTTATGCTCGTCCTCGGTCTGGGCGCGGTAGCCGAAGGACTCGGCCACGGCGGTCTGCAGATCGAACACCAGCCGGTCCTCGCGGCGCCCGGAAATCAGGTGCAAGCGCGCCCGGATCAGGCTGAGCAGCGCCTCGTTGGCCTTGATCTGCTGGGCCTCAAACGTGGTGACCAGGCCGTTTCTAGCCAGCTCGTCCCAGGTCTTGCCCAGGCCGGCGGCGCCCGCCACCCACAGCACCACCTGCAGATCGCGCAGGCCGCCGGGCGACTCCTTGCAGTTGGGCTCCAGGGCGTAAGGGGTGTTTTCAAACTTGTTGTGGCGCTGGCGCAGTTCGAGCGTCTTGGCGACGAAGAACGCTTCCGGGTCGATGGCCGCGTCGAGCTGGGCTTTGAGGCGCTCGAAGTTGGCCGGCGAGCCGGCGATCAGGCGCGCTTCGAGCAGCGAGGTCTGCACCGTCACATCCTTGGCCGCTTCCTCCACGCAGTGGCTGGCGGTGCGCACGCTCGAACCGATCTCCAGGCTGCAGTCCCAGCAACTGCTGATGAAGTTTTCGATTTTTTCCTTTAGCGCTGGGTCGTTCTCGGCCTGGCAGCCGTCGGGCAGCAGCAGCAGCACATCGACATCGGAATGGGGAAAGAGTTCACCCCGACCAAAGCCGCCGACGGCCACCAGGCAGGCCTCGGGCGCAAAGCCCGCGCGCTGCCACAACTGCTGCAGGGTGGCGTCGGTGTGCCGGGCCAGCTTCTTGAGCAGGCCGTGAATGCCACGGGTGGAGGCGCCGCTGCCCGCCAGGGAAGACAGCAGCGCCTGTTTGCCTGCGCGGTACTGCTCGCGCAGGGGCTGAAGCTCGGTCATGAATGAAACCCCTGCGTTGGACGATGCGGAAAAAAATCAGGCGTGGTCGGCGGGTGCGGCTTGCGGCGGCACAAAGTCGGGAATCGGCGGGCTGCCGGCCGACAGGGTCAGCACCTCGTAGCCGGTTGGCGTCACCAGCACCATGTGCTCCCACTGCGCCGAGAGCGAATGGTCGCGCGTGACGATGCTCCAGCCGTCTTTTTCCGGGCCGTCCTTGATGTCGCGCTTGCCGATGTTGATCATCGGCTCGATGGTGAAGACCATGCCGGGCTTGAGTTCCTCCATCGTGCCGGGGCGCCCGTAATGCATCACCTGCGGTTCCTCATGGAACTTGCGCCCGATGCCGTGGCCGCAGAATTCGCGCACGACGGAGTAGCCGTGCTTTTCCGCATAGGTCTGGATGGCAAAGCCAATGTCACCCAGGCGCGCGCCCGGCTTGACGCGCATGATGCCCTGCCACATCGCCTCGTAAGTGACCTGGCACAGCCGCTTGGCGGCAATCGAGCACTCGCCCACGAGGAACATGCGGCTGCTGTCGCCGTGCCAGCCGTCCTTGATGCCGGTCACATCCAGGTTGACGATGTCGCCTTTTTTCAGCGGCTTGTCATTGGGAATGCCGTGGCAGACCTGGTGGTTGATGGAGGTGCACAGCGACTTGGGGTAGGGCGGATAGCTCGGCGGGCCGTAACCCAGCGTGGCGGGAACCGTGCCCTGCACCTGGACCATGTAATCGTGCGTCAACTGGTTGATTTCATTGGTGGTCACGCCCGGTTTGACGAAGGGCGTGAGGTAGTCCAGCAATTCGCCCGCAAGCCTGCCCGCCAAGCGAACGCCTTCAATCCCGGCGGCATCTTTGTAAGTAATACTCATGGCGGAATTATCCCACCGGACTTGCGTGGCCGCATTTCACGGAACGGGCGAGGGTTTTTGCCGCAATGTCCCGGCCCGCCGTGGCGCTGCGCTGCGTTGGCGGGCGCCACAGCGGGGCGCTGATAAAATCGCCGCCTGATGCATCTCCTGCAGGCTTTGCCAAACGCCAGACTTCTGCACCTCCGCGCTTGCCTGCAGGCAGTGTCAACTTCAATCCGCAGCCTGCCCGCTGCCCCCTCACTTCCCCCACCAAAAGGCCACCCCTACCGTGACCCTGCACCTGACGACTTTCGAGGGCCAAGCCCACGGCATCAGCGCCCTGAGCGATTTTCGCGTCCAGCAACTCCTGCCCCGCCTGCAGGCCATTCACGACAAGATCACCGGCATCAGCGCCCGCTTTGTCCACCTGGTGGCCAGCGATGCGCCGCCCTCCGACGAGACCCAAAGCCGGCTGGCGGCCCTGCTGACCTACGGCGAACCCTGCGCCCAGCCCGCCGAGGGCGCGGCCGACGGCGGCCTGCAGTTCATCGTCTCGCCACGCTTTGGCACCGTCTCGCCCTGGGCGTCCAAGGCCACCGACATCGCCCACAACTGCGGCCTGGACATCCGGCGCATTGAGCGCATCACCGAATACCGCTTGAGCCTCAAGTCCGGCTTTTTCAGCAAGGCTGCGCTGAGCGACAAGCAGCACGAGCAGGTTGCCGCCCTGCTGCATGACCGCATGACGGAAAGCGTGGTGTTTGACCGCGCCGAGGCGGCTGCCGGCCTGTTTACCGAGCTGCAGGGCGCGCCGCTGCAGACCATCGACGTGCTGGCCGGCGGAAAAGCCGCGCTCGAACAAGCCAACACCGAGTTCGGCCTGGCCCTGGCCGCCGACGAGATCGACTACCTGGTCAACGCTTTCACGCAACTCCAGCGCAATCCGAGCGATGTCGAGCTGATGATGTTCGCCCAGGCCAACAGCGAGCACTGCCGGCACAAGATCTTCAATGCCGATTTCACGATCGACGGCATGCGCCAAGAAAAAAGCCTGTTCGGCATGATCCGCAACACCGAGCAGCTCAACCCGCAGCACACGGTGGTGGCTTACTCGGACAACGCTTCCATCATGGAAGGCGCAAAAATCCAGCGCTTTTTCGCCAGGCCAGCCGCTGATGCAGCAGGCGTTGGCGTTGGCGCGGACGTAGGCGTTAGTACAGGCACAGGCGCGGGCACAGGCGCGGGCCATATGGGCGCCCAGACCTACAGCGCCACCGATGACGTGCTAACCCACGTCTTGATGAAAGTCGAGACGCACAACCACCCGACCGCCATCTCGCCCTTCCCCGGCGCCTCCACCGGCGCGGGCGGTGAAATCCGCGACGAGGGCGCGACCGGGCGCGGCTCCAAGCCCAAGGCTGGCCTGACCGGTTTCACGGTGTCCAAACTGTTCGACACCGAAGGCCAGGGTTACGGCAAGCCCGAGCACATCGCCAGCGCACTGCAGATCATGACCGAAGGCCCGCTGGGCGGCGCCGCATTCAACAACGAATTCGGCCGCCCGAACCTGGCCGGCTACTTTCGCGAGTACGAGCAGACCGTCAACGGCCAGCGCTGGGGCTACCACAAGCCCATCATGATCGCCGGCGGTGTCGGCACCATCGATGCCGAACTGACGCACAAAATCCTGTTTCCCGCCGGCACGCTCCTGATCCAGCTCGGCGGCCCCGGCATGCGCATCGGCATGGGCGGCAGCGCGGCCAGTTCCATGGCTTCGGGCGCGAACGCGGCGCACCTGGACTTTGACTCGGTGCAGCGCGGCAACCCTGAGATCGAGCGTCGGGCGCAGGAAGTCATCAACCGCTGCGCGCAACTGGGGCTGGACAATCCGATCCTGGCGATTCACGACGTGGGCGCGGGCGGCTTGTCCAACGCTTTCCCCGAGCTGGTCAACGACGCCGGGCGCGGCGCGCGTTTTGATCTGCGCGCCGTCAAGCTCGAAGAAAGCGGCATGTCGCCGAAAGAAATCTGGAGCAACGAAAGCCAGGAGCGCTACGTCATGGCGATTGCGCCCGAGTCGCTGGTGCAGTTTGAAGCGTTCTGCGAGCGCGAGCGTTGCCCGTTTGCGATGATTGGCGTGGCGACCGAAGAGCGCCAGCTGGTGCTGGCTGACAGCGCCGCCGCGCCGTCGCCCGCCGCTGCGCCAGCGTCCGCCGCCGCCCAGTCTCCTGCCGCCGCTTCGGAAGGCAGCCAAGCCGCGTCCGCAACCAACTCGGCAGCGCGTCCGGTCGATATGCCGATGAACGTGCTGCTGGGCAAGCCGCCCAAGATGCACCGCGACGTGACCACTGTGACGCACGCCATCAAGCCGATTGATTTGACCGGCGTCGATCTGCAGGCCAGCGCGATTGCCGTGCTGAGCCACCCGACGGTAGCCTCAAAACGCTTCCTCATCACCATCGGCGACCGCACCGTCGGCGGCATGACGCACCGCGACCAGATGGTGGGACCGTGGCAGGTGCCCGTCGCCGACTGCGCCGTCACGCTGGCCGATTACAAAGGCTTTGCCGGCGAAGCCATGAGCATGGGCGAGCGCACGCCGCTGGCCGCTGTCAACGCCGCCGCCTCCGGCCGCATGGCCGTGGCCGAAGCCATCACGAACCTGCTGGCCGCGCCGATCGAGCTGCCGCGCGTGAAGCTGTCCGCCAACTGGATGGCCGCCTGCGGCGAGCCGGGCCAGGACGCGGCCCTGTACGAAACCGTCAAGGCCGTGGGCATGGAACTGTGCCCGGCGCTGGGCGTGTCGATTCCCGTGGGCAAGGATTCGCTCTCGATGCGCACCGTCTGGAGCGACGAAGGCGAAAGCAAGAAGGTCACATCGCCCGTGTCGCTGATCGTCAGCGCCTTTGCGACCCTGGCCGACGTGCGTGGCACGCTCACGCCCGAGCTGGACACGGTCGAAGCCGACACCACGCTGATCCTGATCGACCTGGGCAAGGGCCAGCGCCGCATGGGCGGCTCGATCCTGGCGCAGACGCTCAATCTGGAAGACGGCGAAGTGCCCGATCTGGACGACCCGCAAGACCTGGTGAATCTGGTCAATGCCATCAACGCCCTGCGCGCGCAAGGCCACATCCTGGCCTACCACGACCGCAGCGACGGCGGGCTGTTCGCGACAGTGTGCGAAATGGCCTTTGCCGGCCATGTCGGCGTGTCGCTGAACATCGACATGCTGCTGCTGGAGGGCGACGGCATCAGCGACAGCCGCATGGACACCGGCGACACCAAGAACTGGGCCACGCAGGTGAGCGCCCGCCGCGAAGAGCTGACGCTGAAAGCGCTGTTCAACGAAGAGCTGGGCGCCGTGATCCAGGTGCGCACCGACATCCGCAACGAGGTGATGCAGACGCTGCGCGAGCATGGCCTCTCGAGATTCAGCCATTTCGTCGGCAAGACGCGCCCGCAGCACGCGGCGCTGGAAGTGGGCAAGGGCGAAGTGCAGGTCTGGCGCGACACCAAGGCGGTGTTCAAGGCCAGCCTGTCCGATTTGCACCAGGTCTGGGACGCCGTGAGCTGGAAAATCTGCCAGCAGCGCGACAACCCGGCCTGCGCCGACGCCGAACACGCCGCAGCGGGCCATCCGAGCGACCCCGGCCTGCATGTCTTCCTGCCGCAAGCGCTGCAGGAGCGTCTCCAGGTCGGCGCGCCCGCGCTGATGCTGTCGCGCCCCAAGGTGGCGGTGCTGCGCGAGCAGGGCGTCAATTCCCATGTGGAGATGGCCTACGCCTTCACCCAGGCCGGTTTCGACGCCATCGACGTTCACATGACCGACCTGCAGACCGGCCGCGTACAATTGGCTGACTTTGCCGGCATGGTGGCCTGCGGCGGTTTCAGCTACGGCGACACGCTGGGCGCGGGCATCGGCTGGGCGCGCTCCATCACCTTCAACCCGACTCTGGCCGAGCAGTTCAAGGCCTTCTTCGGCCGCAGCGATACCTTTGGCCTGGGCGTGTGCAACGGCTGCCAGATGTTTGCCGAGCTGGCCGACATTATCCCCGGCGCTCAAGCCTGGCCGCGCTTCACGACTAACCAGAGCGAGCGTTTCGAGGCGCGCCTGTCGATGGTGGAAGTGCTGGAGTCGCCCAGCCTGTTCCTGGCCGGAATGGCCGGCGCGCGTCTGCCGATTGCTGTCGCGCACGGCGAGGGCTACGCCAACTTTGCCTACCGCGGTGACGCGGCCCAGGCGCTGGCCGCGATGCGCTTCGTGGACAACCACGGCCAGCCGACCGAAGCCTACCCGTTCAACCCGAACGGCAGCGCCGGCGGCCTGACGGCGGTCACCACCGCCGACGGGCGCTTCACCGCGATGATGCCGCACCCCGAGCGCGTGTTCCGCAACGTGCAGATGAGCTGGAACGGCGGCGACGTGAGTGAACTAAGCCCCTGGATGCAGCTGTGGCGCAATGCGCGCAAGTGGGTGGGCTGAGTCGGGAGTGAGTTGTTGAATTGAAAAAAGCCGCTATCTCAACGATAGCGGCTTTTTTTCTGTGGCAGTGTTGCAGGCTTATTCGGGGCTTGTGTTTCACAGCTCGGGCACACGATCCGGGCTGGGTTGGGAGGCTTGTACTGAAATCAACGGCCCGCTTGGCTTTTGAGTAGATCGGCTGAAAGCAGAGCTGTGTCTAAACTTTGGACAGCAGCCCTGTCACCCACCACCCAAGCGCGAACACCTCGAGCACCACCGGCAGCGCGACGATGAGGCGAACAACAGAAAAACGGCGCGGCGACAGGCTGTGCCCATGATTCCGAGACAACAGCCAGCCAAAAAACGCTTCACCCAGAACATAAACAGGCGGCCCCAATCCGATCAGCAGCCACCATTGCGTTTGTGTGGCAGGCAAATCCGGCCAGAGCATCAGCGTGAGAAGGCCTGCAACAAGCAGCCATAGGCTGGCTATGGATAACCATGCGAAGGAGCCTTTTTTACGGGCGTCGTTGTTGTTCATGGCCGATGCTCTGCTGGGCTAGCGGCTCTTCTTGATCGCCTGCGCTGCTTCGCTCACCAGCGCCGGGCCTTTGTAGATCAGGCCGGTATAAATCTGCACCACGTCGGCGCCGGCCTTGATTTTCGAGACGGCATCCGGGCCGCTCATCACGCCGCCCACGCCGATGATGGGAAAGCCTTTGCCTAAAGCCGCGCGCAGCTGGCGAATCACCCGGTTGCTCGCTTGCAGCACCGGCGCGCCGCTCAGGCCCCCGGCTTCCTCGGCATGGCGCAGGCCCTTGACGGCTTCGCGGCTCAGCGTCGTGTTGGTGGCGACCACGCCGTCCATCGCGTGGCGTTTCAAGGTGGCGGCAATCACGTCCACCTGCGCGTCGTCCAGATCGGGCGCGATTTTCACGAAGATGGGCACGCGCTTGCCGTGCTGCGTGGCCAGGGTTTCGCGGCGCTCGGCAATGCGCCCGAGCAGTGCGTCCAGGGCTTCGTCGCTTTGCAGGGCGCGCAGGTTTTTCGTGTTCGGGCTGGAGATGTTGACGGTGACGTAATCGGCATGCGGGTACACGCCGTCGAGGCAAATCAGATAATCGTCCACTGCATTTTCAATCGGCGTGGCGGCGTTCTTGCCGATGTTCAGGCCGAGCAGCAGGGGGCTTTTTTTCTGGCGGATGGCGGATTTCTTGACGTTGGCCAGAAAGGCGTCGAGACCGTCGTTGTTGAAACCCAGGCGGTTGATGAGCGCGTTGGCTTCGGGCAGGCGGAACATGCGCGGCTTGGGGTTGCCGGGCTGGGCCTTGGGCGTGACGGTGCCGACTTCGACAAAGCCAAAACCCATGGCGGCCAGGCCGTCGATGCAGCGGGCGTTCTTGTCGAGACCTGCGGCCAAGCCGACGCGGTTGGGAAACTTCAGCCCGGCCAGCTCGATGGGGTCGCTGACCTTGGCGCTGCAGTAAGCGGCCGTCAGCGGCGTGCCTTGCGTGCGCGCCAGCGAGGCCATCGTCAGGTCGTGGGCCGCTTCGGGGTCGAGGCTGAATAAAAAGGGACGGGCCAAGGCGTAGGGAAGCAGGGACATTGGATAATTCGGACTGGATTGACGCAATTTGCGCTGGATTTTGCGGGCGACAGCGCCCAGCAACACTGGCCCGGATTGTCGCAAAAACCAGCACTGACCCACACGGATGCCAAGTGAGACTGTGGCTCGCTTACGCTATCTTCTCAATCTCTCCAGAAATCTTCCTAACCTCTGAACTCCCCATGACCCAAGACGAACTCAAAACCCTGGTTGGCCAGGCCGCGCTTTCCTATGTCGAGGACGGCACCATTGTCGGCGTCGGCACCGGCTCGACGGTGAATAAATTCATTGACGCGCTGGGCACCATCAAGCACCGCATTGCAGGCGCGGTGTCCAGCTCGGTCGCTTCAACCGAGCGGCTGCAGGCGCTGGGCATCCAGGTGTTCGATGCCACCGAGGTGGACGAGCTGGGCGTCTATATCGACGGCGCCGACGAGATCGATCACGCCGGCTACATGGTCAAGGGCGGCGGCGCGGCGCTGACGCGGGAAAAAATCGTGGCGGCCCAGTCGCGCCGCTTTGTCTGCATTGCCGACGAGTCCAAGCTGGTGACGGCGCTGGGCGGCTTTCCGCTGCCGGTGGAAGTCATTCCGATGGCGGCCAAGCGCATTGCGCGCCAGTTCGAGGCGCTGGGCGGCACGGCGGTGCTGCGCCACAAGGGCGGCGCGCCGCTGGTGACCGACAACGGCCAGCACATCCTGGACGTGACTGGCCTGAAGATTGAAGACCCGCTGGCGTTTGAAACGCTGGTCAGCCAGTGGCCTGGCGTGGTCACGGTGGGCGTGTTTGCTTTCCAGAAGGCCCAGGTGTGCCTGCTGGGCACCGAACAAGGCGTCAAGACGCTGGTGTTTTAAACCAGCGTCACAAAAAGGCCACCATGGCCTTTGATCTGTGGCGGCGGGCGCCTAGAACCGGATGCCTGACGGGTTGCCGCTGGTTTGAGGCGGGGTGACCGGCACAGGGGGCAATTTTGCGCTGGAATTTTTGGCGCTGGCAGCCGAGGCGGCGGCTGTCGGGGCTTTAGCCGTGGCTACCAGCGGCGCCGGGGCCGGGAGGCGGTAATTGGCAGGCAATGCCGAGGTCGCCGGGTAGCCTGCCGCATTCAGGAACTGCGTCCATTCCGCTTCCGAAAAGCCCTTGAGCTGCTGGCTTCCAATGGTCATGAAAGGCAGCGAGGTGTCGCCGCTCAGCCGCTGCAGTGCCTGGCTGTCGGGCGCCGTGGTGACGGTTTTTTCACTGAAGGGAATGCCGCGGGTGGTCAGCAAGGTGCGCGCTGTATCGCATGGCCCGCAGTTGTTGCCGGTGTACAGGCTCACCGGGTATTTCTGCGCCACCTGCCTCAGCGCAAAAGGCAGTGCGGCACCGCTGGCGCTTCCCACGCCTTTGGCACTGATTTCGCTGGTCCTGGCAGTGCTGCCGACCGGCGGTGGCTGGTCGGAAAAAGTGACCCTGCCATCCGTGCCGACGATGCGGTAAACCTGCTGGGCCTGTGACAGGGGCGATGCGAGGCTGGCGGCCAGGGCGATCACCGCCAGCAGCGTCTGAGGCGCCAGAAAATCAACAGTGTGTGAGGTCATGGAAGGCATCGCTTGTGAGGGTAAAGTGTGCAGGGCTTCACGCCATGCCCTGATGGCGCAGCAGCGCATCCAGAGACGGCTCGCGGCCCCGGAAGGCCTTGAACGACTCCATGGCCGGGCGGCTGCCGCCGGCTTCGAGAATCGCCTGGCGGTATTTGCGACCCGTTTCCACGTTCACCGGGGGCGCCGCCGTGTCAGCACCGGCCTGGGCGGCGGCCGCTGCGGCGGTTTCCTCGAAAGCCGCATAGGCGTCGGCTGACAGCACTTCGGCCCACTTGTAGCTGTAATAGCCGGCCGCGTAACCACCGGAAAAAATATGGCTGAAAGTGTGCGGCGTGCGGCTGTAGGCCGGGGCTGAAATCACCGCCACCTCGCGGCGCACTTCATTGAGCAGGCCCATCAGGTCTTCGTCCGGGTTGTGCGAGGTGTGCAGCAGCATGTCGAACAGCGAGAACTCCACCTGGCGCAGCGTCTGCATGCCGCTCTGGAAGTTCTTGGCGGCCAGCATCTTGTCGAACAACTCGCGCGGCAGCGGCTCGCCGGTGTCCACATGGGCGGTCATGTGCCTGAGCACGTCCCATTCCCAGCAGAAGTTTTCCATGAACTGGCTCGGCAGCTCGACCGCGTCCCACTCGACGCCGCTGATGCCCGAGACATCGCGCTCGCTCACCTGGGTCAGCAGGTGGTGCAGGCCGTGGCCGAATTCGTGGAACAGCGTGGTCACGTCGTCGTGCGTCAGCAGGGCAGGCTTGTCGCCGGCGCCTTCGGCAAAGTTGCACACCAGGTGCGCGACGGGCGTTTGCAGCTGGCCGGTGTCCGGGCGCAGCCAGCGGGCGCGCACATCGTCCATCCAGGCACCGCCGCGCTTGCCGGTGCGGGCGGGCTGGTCGAGGTAGAACTGGCCCAGCAGCTCGCCGCCGCGCTCGATGCGGTAGAACAGCACGCCGGGCTTCCACACCGGTGCGCTGTCCTCGCGGATAGCGACTTCGAAGAGCGACTCGACGATCTTGAACAGGCCGGCCAAGACTTTTGGTGCAGTGAAATACTGTTTGACTTCCTGCTCGCTGAAGGCGTAGCGCGCTTCCTTGAGTTTTTCGCCGATGTAGGCGTAATCCCAAGGTTGCGGGTCGGGTTGATTCAATTGTTCGGCGGCAAAAGCGCGCAGGTCGGCGACGTCCTTTTCGGCATAGGGGCGGGCGCGCCGGGCCAGGTCGCGCAGGAAGGTGACGACTTCCTCGGGCGACTGGGCCATCTTGGGCACGACGGAGACTTCACCGAAGTTCTGGTAGCCCAGCAACCGAGATTCTTCCTGGCGCAGCGCCAGGATTTCGCGCATCACGGCGCTGTTGTCGAACTTGGCAAATTCTGCCGGGGCCTGGTCGCTGGCGCGGGTGGTGTAGGCCTTGTAGAGCTTTTCGCGCAGCGCGCTGCTGTGGGCGAACTGCATCACGGGCAGGTAGCTGGGCATTTTGAGGCTCAGGCGGTAACCCGTTTTTCCTTCGGCTTCGGCCTGGGCGCGTGCTGTCTGCAGCACGTCCTGCGGAATGCCGGCAATTTCGTCTTCGCTGGCGTAGTATGAAAAGGCGTCGGTGGCGTCGAGCGAGTTTTCGCTGAATTTCTGGCTCAACTCGGCTTGGCGCTCCTGGATTTTGGCAAAGCGCTCCTTGGCTTCGCCAGTAAGTTCGGCGCCCGAGAGCACGAAATTGCGCATGGCGTTCTTGTGTGCCTGAAGCTGCTCGGTGTTGAGCGTGGCCACATTGATGGCCTTGTACTTGGCATAGAGCCGCTCATCGGCGCCCAGCCGCGTCCAGAACTCGGTGACGCGGGGCAGGGCGGCGTTGTAGGCGGCGCGCAACTCGGGCGTGTCGGCCACGCTGTTGAGGTGGCTGACGGCGCCCCAGGCCCGGCCGAGGTTTTCAGTCGCCACATCCAGCACCTTGGCAATACCCGTCCAGGTGGCCGGAAATTCGGGCGCCGTGACCTGCTCCAGCGCCGCATCGGCCTTGGCCAGCAGTTCATCAAGCGCCGGGCTCACATGCTCGGGCAGGATGCGGTCAAACAGCGGAAGGTCGGAAAAATCAAGAAGTGGATTGGTCATGGCGGGTAGCTGTGGGCAAAGGAGTCGAATCTAAAGGCCGGGCGGCTGTTGAAGGCCCTGAAAAAGCAAAAAACCGACCCATGGGGTCGGTTAAAGCAGGGAAGAGTCAAGGCATCTGCGGGGCAGGGTCAGTCTTGCGAGCGTTTCTTGATGCTGCGCTGCTTGGGCTTGGCGCGCTTGACGCTGCCGCCCGGGGTCAGGCGCTGGTTGCCCAGCACGCGCAGCATCTTGACTTCGGGGCGCTGGCCGTAGCGCGAGCTGTTTTTGAGCACCTTGATGTCGCGCGGGCCGGCCATGCGGTCTTCGCTGACTTTCTTTTCTTTCTCGGGCATCGGGCGCCACAGCACGAGCAGCTTGCCGATATGCTGGATCGGCGCGGCATCGAGTTCATCGGCCAGGGTGTGAAAAATCGTTTCGCGGCCGATGCGGTCATCGGACTGGACGCGAACCTTGATCAGGCCGTGCGCATTGAGCGCGGCATCGATTTCTTTCTTGACGGCGTCTGTCAGGCCGTCGGAGCCGATCATCACGACGGGGTTGAGATGGTGCGCTTCAGCACGTTGATCTTTGCGCTGGGCAGGGGTAAGTTGTATTTGAGCCATCCCCAATTATCGGTGGAGTCCAGAAGAGGACAATAGACCCCATGAAAGTAAATGCCAAGCCAGATCACAAGCTGCTCCCCAAAAACACCACCAAGGTGGTTGCCAAGGGCGATGCAAAAGGTAAAAAAGTCAACAAAGCGTGGTTACACGACCACATCAATGATCCGTATGTCAAGCTAGCGCGCCGGGAGGGCTACCGTGCCCGCGCCGCCTACAAGCTCAAGGAAATCGACGAAACGCTGGGGCTCATCAAGCCCGGCGACTGGGTGGTGGACCTGGGCAGCACGCCGGGTGCCTGGAGCCAGTATGTGCGGCGCAAGCTCTCGCCCACGGGCGCCGCTGCGGGTACGCTCAACGGCCACATCATCGGGCTGGACATGCTGGCGATGGAGCCCATTGAGGGCGTGACGTTCATCCAGGGCGATTTCCGCGAAGCCGATGTGCTGCAAAAACTGGAGCAGACACTCACCACTGAACAAGGCCCTGTCAAGGTTGACCTTGTGATTTCGGACATGGCCCCCAATCTCTCAGGCATCGAGTCGGCGGACGCGGCGCGCATTGCGCACTTGGTGGAACTGGCGGTGGAATTTGCGCAAAACCGCATGAAGCCGGAGGGATCTTTGGTCGTCAAGCTGTTTCATGGCAGCGGCTATGACGATCTGGTCAAATTGTTTCAGGCCTCTTTCAAGGTGGTCAAGCGGATCAAGCCCAAGGCGTCGCGACCTAATTCGTCTGAAACTTTCCTGGTGGGCAAGGGGCTTAAAAAACGGGAAGAGGCGCCGGGCTGAAAGCCTCTCGCAGCCTCAATAAGCCTTTAATTCCGCTTCAAGCCCATGGGCGGGGCCCAGTTACTCGGGCCCTGGCTCTTGAAACGCCTAAAATCAGTCGCATGTGCCATCCTATCGGCTTTGGGTTCTTACCTATCGGAGTAGTCCTTGAATAATCAGTGGTTTTCGAAAATTGCAATCTGGCTGGTGATAGCCATGGTGCTATTTACCGTTTTCAAGCAATTTGACACACGCGGCGGCGCCAGTTCCAACTACCTCGGCTATTCGGAGTTTTTGGAAGAAGTGCGCGGCAAGCGGATCAAGACCGCCACCATCGCGGAAGGCCAGGGCGGCACCGAGATCGTGGCCACCACGACGGATGACCGCAAGATCCGCACGACAGCCACCTACCTGGACCGCGGTCTGGTGGGCGACCTGATCGCCAATGATGTCAAGTTCGACGTCAAGCAGCGCGAAGAAGGCTCCTTGCTCATGACCCTGCTGGTCAGCTGGGGTCCGATGCTGCTGCTGATCGGCGTGTGGGTCTATTTCATGCGCCAGATGCAGGGCGGCGGCAAGGGCGGCGCTTTCAGCTTTGGCAAATCCAAGGCGCGCATGCTTGACGAATCGACCAACACCGTCACCTTTGCCGATGTGGCCGGCTGCGACGAGGCCAAGGAAGAAGTCAAGGAAGTTGTCGATTTCCTGAAAGATCCGGCCAAGTTCCAGAAGCTGGGCGGGCGCATTCCTCGCGGCCTGCTGCTGGTCGGCCCTCCGGGCACGGGTAAAACCCTGCTCGCCAAAGGCATTGCCGGCGAGGCCAAGGTGCCGTTCTTCTCGATTTCCGGCTCCGATTTTGTGGAAATGTTTGTCGGCGTGGGCGCGGCACGTGTGCGCGACATGTTCGACAACGCCAAGAAAAACGCCCCCTGCATCATCTTCATCGATGAAATCGACGCCGTGGGTCGCCAGCGTGGCGCCGGCGTCGGTGGTGGCAACGACGAGCGCGAGCAGACGCTGAACCAGATGCTGGTCGAGATGGACGGTTTTGAAACCAATGTCGGCGTGATCGTGGTGGCCGCCACCAACCGCCCGGACATCCTGGACGCGGCCCTGCTGCGCCCCGGCCGTTTTGACCGTCAGGTCTATGTCACCCTGCCCGATATTCGTGGCCGCGAGCAGATCTTGAATGTCCATATGCGCAAGGTGCCGCTCGGCCAGGACGTGAACGCGAGCATCATTGCCCGTGGCACGCCCGGCATGTCCGGCGCCGATCTGGCCAATCTGTGCAACGAGGCCGCCCTGATGGCGGCGCGGCGCAATGCCCGCACCGTCGAGATGCAGGACTTCGAGAAAGCCAAGGACAAGATCCTGATGGGCCCTGAGCGCAAGAGCATGGTCATGCCCGAGGAAGAGCGGCGCAACACCGCCTACCACGAGTCCGGCCATGCGCTGATCGGCAAGATGCTGCCCAAGTGCGATCCGGTGCACAAGGTCACCATCATTCCACGCGGCCGCGCCCTGGGCGTGACCATGAGCCTGCCGGCGCAGGACCGCTACAGCTATGACCGCGAGTACATGCTCAGCCAGATCAGCATGCTGTTTGGCGGCCGCATTGCCGAAGAAGTGTTCATGAACCAGATGACCACCGGCGCGAGCAACGACTTCGAGCGCGCCACGGCGCTGGCCCGCGACATGGTGACGCGCTACGGCATGACCGAAGCGCTCGGCCCCATGGTGTATGCAGAAAATGAAGGCGAAGTCTTCCTGGGCCGCTCGGTCACCAAGACCAACAACATGAGCGAATCGACCCTGCAAAAGGTCGATACCGAAGTGCGCCGCATCATCGACCAGCAGTACGCCCTGGCGCGCAAGCTGATCGAGGACAACCAGGACAAGATGCACGCCATGGCCAAGGCCCTGCTAGAGTGGGAAACCATTGATGTCGAGCAGATGGACGACATCATGGCCGGCAAGGAGCCCCGTCCGCCCAAGGACTGGACGCCGCGCAATTCCTCCGTGGGTGGCGGTGGCGGCCCCAGCGGCGGCAGCCCGGCGGTGGTGACCGAGCCGGCACCGACGGTGATCTGAGCACCGGCAGTCTTTCAGACCAGCCAGTTTGTAGTGTCGAAAAACCGGGGCGAGTCCCCGGTTTTTCTTTTCCCGACCGCCTCTTGGACGGGAAGCTCCTCAACTTAAAAGGTTTCTTCCGTGATGTGGCAAACGGCACGTTTTCAGATTGATCTGTCCCGGCCTCGGGTGATGGGCATCGTCAATGTCACGCCGGATTCCTTTTCCGACGGTGGCCGGCATTTCACCCCGGGCGGCGGCTTTGCCGACGTGCTGGCGCACTGCGAGCGCCTGATCCGGGACGGGGCCGATCTGCTGGACATCGGCGGCGAATCCACCCGGCCCGGCGCGCCGCCGGTGCCGCTGCAGGAAGAGCTGGCCCGGGTGTTGCCCGCCGTGCGCGAGGCCGTCAGGCTGGGCGTGCCGGTGTCGATCGACACCTACAAGCCCGAGGTTATGCAGGCCGCGCTGGACCTGGGCGCCGACATCATCAACGACATCTGGGCGCTACGCCAGCCAGGCGCCCTGCGGGTGGTCGCGGCGCATCCCAGTTGTGGCGTGTGCCTGATGCACATGCACCGCGAGCCGGCGACCATGCAGGCTCTTCCCATGGAAGGGGACGTGGTGCCGCAGGTGCTGTCTTTCCTGGCGCGTGCGGGACAGGATGTGCAGAGCGCTGGCGTTGCCCGGAACCGCATCGTGCTGGACACGGGCGTGGGTTTCGGCAAAACCGTGGCCCAGAATTTTTCCCTGCTGGCACGCCAGCGCGAGTTTCTGGCCGCCGGTTATCCGCTGCTGGCCGCCTGGTCGCGCAAGTCCTCGCTGGCGGCGGTGTGCGGCAGTGCTGCCGTCGGCGGTGCGAATGCTTCACCGCTGGCCATGGCCGAACGCATGGTGCCCAGCGTGGCGGCAGCCGTGCTGGCCGTGGAGCGCGGCGCCCGTATTGTGCGTGTGCATGATGTGCGCGAAACCGCGCTGGCACTCAAGGTCTGGTCGGCGGCCAGTGCGTCCTGAGCCAGATTTACGGCTGTGCTGAGAAATACTTGGCACATTTGTACCATGGCAGCATGGATGAGCCTCGGTAAAATGGCGCTAACCAACTCTTGAAAAGACAAGCAGCATGACCCGAAAATATTTTGGCACCGATGGCATTCGCGGCACGGTGGGCCAGGCGCCCATCACACCCGATTTTGTGCTGCGACTAGCCCATGCCGTCGGCCGCGTGCTGCGCAAGACGGAAGCGCGCCCCACGGTGCTGATCGGCAAGGACACCCGCATTTCCGGCTACATGCTGGAGAGCGCACTGGAGTCCGGTTTCAACTCGGCCGGCGTCGATGTCGTGCTGCTCGGTCCGCTGCCCACGCCCGGCGTGGCCTATCTCACGCGCGCCCAGCGCGCCAGCCTGGGCGTGGTGATCAGCGCCAGCCACAACCCGTTTGCCGACAACGGCATCAAGTTCTTCAGCGCCCAGGGCACCAAGCTCAATGACGAGTGGGAGCTCGCCGTCGAAGCAGCGCTGCAGGAGCCCCCGGTCTGGGTGGACTCGGCTTCGCTGGGCAAGACGCGCCGCCTGGAAGATGCCGCCGGGCGTTACATCGAGTTTTGCAAGAGCACTTTTGCCAATGACCTGACGCTCAAGGGCGTCAAGATCGTCGTCGATGGTGCCCACGGCGCGGCCTACCAGATCGCGCCCATGGTGTTTCATGAGCTGGGCGCAGAAGTCATCGCCATCGGCTGCGCGCCCGACGGCCTGAACATCAACCAGGACGTCGGCGCCACCCATCCCCAGGCGCTGGTCGCTGCGGTGCAGGCGAACCAGGCCGATTACGGCATTGCCCTGGACGGCGATGCCGACCGGCTGCAGATCGTGGACGCCCAGGGGCGGCTTTACAACGGCGACGAGGTGCTCTACCTGATGGTCAATGAGCGCCTGGCGCGCGGCGAAAAAGTCCCCGGCGCCGTTGGCACCTTGATGACCAACATGGCGGTGGAAGTCGCCCTCAAGGCCAAGGGCGTCGAGTTTGTGCGCGCCAAGGTGGGCGACCGCTATGTGCTCGAAGAGCTGGACAAGCGCGGCTGGCTGCTGGGCGGTGAAGGCTCGGGCCACCTGCTGGCGCTGGACAAGCACACGACCGGCGACGGCCTGATCAGCGCCCTGCAGGTGTTGCAGGCCTGCGTGCGCAGCGGGCAGACGCTGGCCGAGCTGTTGCGCGATGTGGTGCTGTTTCCGCAGACCCTGATCAATGTGCGGCTCAAGCCTGGCCAGGACTGGAAGCTCAGCGCGACCCTGGCAGCCCAAAGCAAGGCGGTAGAAGCCGAGCTGGGCGACAGCGGCCGCCTCTTGATCCGCGCCAGCGGCACAGAGCCGCTGCTGCGGGTGATGGTCGAGGCGCGCGATGCCGGGCAGGCCCAGGCCTGCGCCGAACTGGTCGCCAGTACCATTCGCCTGTAAATCCCTCCGGGCGGCCCGCAGCTGCCACGGCCGAAAAAACGCCCCGTTTTCCGGGGCGTTTTTGTTGGCGGCTGACTACATGCTCAAGTGTAAATTCCGGGCTGTTTCAACCATGCGTTGCCGGTTCTGGCTTGATTAAGCTCATCATTATATTTGCAATCTACCAGCTTGAAGTCTGATTTATATTTCCAGATCATTCAATCAAGCTCATCTATTAAAGCTCATCCATTTAAGCTCATCATTATAAAAATCTGTCTTTTGGCAGAGGTGGGCTGATGCTTGCGTGGAAATGTCTGTTGTCCTCAGCGTGACAGTAACTCCTGGTTGCATGCTTGAGCTGACTGCGTTGACAGGCCCGATGCCCTATCTATCATCTTCTTCACACAGCCGAGTGATCTGCTCGGAGTAACTGCTGATTTTAGTGGTCGCCAACGGGTGAGAAAATGGAAAAATTTCTTAAATTTGGTGCCCTGTCCGGTGGAGGCTGGCTGTTGGATACTGGGCTGTTGCTGGCGTTATCGCAAAATTTTGGCATGTCGCTGCCTGCTGCAAATTTTCTCAGCTCAAGCATTGCCGCCTTAAGTGTTTATACCCTGTCCAGATTTGTGGTTTTTCATGCGTCAGAAGGTCGGCATTTTTTCCGGACTCTGATTTATTTTTGCTACACCTGCGGAGTGATTGTCGCGGCGTCGGTCCTGATCGGACCCATGGCCTGGTCAGTGCAGCGCAGTGCTGATTACCTGTCTATCAGCCCGACGCTGATGGAAGTGTCTTTTCTTGCCAAGGTGGGCATTACACCACCTCAATTGCTGGCGAACTTTTTTGTATCCCGCTATTTGATGGAGTATTAATTATTAGAAGGGAGGGGGAATTGATTGAGAAAATACTGGTTTTCATACCTTGCTACAACTGCGCATCCCAGATTCCGAGAGTGCTTGACCAGTTTGACAAAGACACTGCAGGCCACTTTTCTGAAATTCTTCTGCTTGACAACGGCAGCCGGGACAACACCTTGAATTCTGCAATTCATGCCGCGCAGGAGCTGCAGAATATTCGAGTAACTGTCGGAAAAAATAGAATTAACTACAATCTGGGCGGCTCCCACAAGGTTGCTTTTAACTATGCAGCTAAAAATAACTTCAGCCATGTTGCCGTCTTGCATGGCGATGATCAGGGAAATATTCTGGACTTGCTGCCTGTCCTCCAGAACGGAAAACATCAAGTGCATGATGCCTGCCTCGGGGCGCGTTTCATGCCGGGATCAAGGCTTTTAGGCTATTCCCCTTTCCGCATTTTTGGAAACCGGGTGTTCAACTTTATTTTTACTTCTGGAACCAGAAAAAGTATCAAGGATCTGGGGTCCGGGCTGAATATTTTTGGCAAGAAAGTGATTGAAGACCAGCGCATCATGAACTATGCCGATGATCTTCGCTTCAATGTTTATTTGCTGCTTGGCATGCTGGATAAAAAGCTGAGCATTGAATATTTTCCAATTTCGTGGCGGGAGGTTGATCAGGTTTCGAATGTCAAGATGACTTCTCAGGCGCTGCAGACACTTCATCTGCTGTGGCAGTCGCTGACAGAAAAAGACAGATTCTGGGGGAATGACCATCGCACCATTTGTCACCAGGCTTATGAATTTGACGTGGTATACAAATCATGAATTCTGATGGCGAGTTGCCCCTGAAGGCGTTGAACGGAACGCTCTCTATGCCGGACATCAGGGGAAATATATCTTTTTTCCAACGCCATCAGGCGCTGATGCTGACATCTCTTGGTCTGCTTGTCTGTCTCTATCTGATCTGGCCTGCATTTCATGCCGTGCATCTGGAAGGATTTACGGCCCAGACGCAATCCATTGCCCTTCTCAAAGCCCTGGCGCCTGGCGTTCAGCACGACCCTTACCTGCCGCTGGTGTCGCAGTTTATTGAGCAGACCCGAAGCGCCGTCATTGATGTGCTTTCCCTCATTTACAGGGTGTTTCCACAAGCGGGTGACCTGGCATTCAAGGGACTCGTTTTGGCAAGTTTTATTTTTCTTTTCGCCAGCGCAATGTTTTTTGCAAAATGCTGGGGTGGTGTCCGGCCTATTTTTTCATTTTTTGCACTTGTATTGACACCAGGCATCCCGGAAACAGCTTTTTTCTTTAATGATAATATTGTTTCGGCAGCTTTTGCATGCATTGCCCTGGCCTTGATTTCAAAAGATCGCCAAATTATAAAGTGTCTCCTGTCAGGCGCCTTCCTCGGTTTAGCCATTCTTTCAAGAATTGATGCGATATTCATGTTTCCGATGGTCATTGGTCTTGTCTTTTATGCTTGTGAGAGCAGGCGGGAGCGGCTGATTGCAAGTTTTATCATCTGTCAGGCAACATTATTGGTCTTGACTTTAAGCGGGATTTTCCATGGGTTTTCCATGATTGATGCATTTGTGACTGCAAGAAAATTTGTCATCAATCAGGGCGATCAAAAAAACTGGTTTTGGATAAGAATATTTTATTTCGGATTGGGTGCGCTTCCTTTTCTTGTGACAGGTGCCTGGCTTAACTTCAAACTTCTAAAAGCCAGGAAAAAAAATATTGGTCTTTTGGTTTTTATTATTTATCCAGCGCTACTCGCCCTGTTGGCACCCAAGGCCACTGAAGTCCGCTATATTTTTCCACTGCTGGCGCCGATGGTGGCTCTTCACGCAGGAACTGGCTTGGCCTGGGTGTATCAGCAGTGTCTGTCCGGGGGAAAAAGAAAATTTCGCTATGCCACTGGCATCATTGCCTTTTCGGGACTGGTGGCCATCATCCCACCCGCATTTCTGAAAATGCATGATGGGCCACGAGCCGTGTTTGGCCGATTATGGACGCCCATTCTCTGGTCACGCTGGCAGGATTCAGTGAACGAAACGACAGCGCGCACGCAGCGGCTTGTTGCCATTCTGGATGATGAGAAATCGAACATCCTCATCTCTACCCATTACAACGACGAATTTTATTCCAGACTCCGTCTCATGGAAGCCGGGTTCCTACCGTTGCCTGCATCCAGCAGCCACCCAGCGTGCCATGGATTTTCCCTGTTCAAGAAGGGGCGCAGCATGGTTTTCCATATCCGGACTGATCCTCAATACAGGATCGCACCAATAACGCCGACCTATAACGCCGCATTGCAGATTTCTGCAGCATTTTCCTGCGATTTTGAGCCACCTTACAGCAAGGTTTACATCACCACCTTTGGGAAGAGCGAAGGGCATATTCCTCCAGCCGTGTATGCAGTGTCATCGCTTTCTTTTGATAGACCTTTAATGGTTGAGTTTGGTGACCTTCGGGCAAGTTTCAGTCCAGATAAACCTCAGCTCCGCAGGACTTATGGAATTCTGGATTTCAAGCAGATGGCCTTGCAGGAAATCACAGAAACCCGGCTGAAAGCGGAAGCCTATATTTCAGCCTATCCAGAAGCCGATCCGGTGACAGGAAAAACTATCAAAATTGAAAATTACAATAAATATTATGATTTGTCGACAGGGCCTACCAAGCGATGGTTGATGAAAATCCAGGAAAAAATTGGTCTTGGTGAGGATGACTTCAATTTTCAGGAGTGATTCATGCAAAATAAGATTGCCTTGGTCATACCGGCTGCAGGGCGCGGTTCGCGTTTTGCAAAGGTTGGGGAAAACAGGCCAAAACCCTTGCTTGAACTGGAAGGCCGGCCATTTTTCTGGTGGGCCGTCGAAAGCGTGCGCCGTGCTGCTGAGTTAAGGCAGCTGATTTTTGTGGTTCTTCAAGAGCATGTCACAGAATTTTCAATTGATCAGGAAATAAGGAATTACTACCCTGATGCGACAGTCATTGCGATTTCCGGTACCACAGGCGGAGCCGCCGAAACCGCAAAAATAGGTATCGAAGGCTTGAAAGTGCCGGGCGCCGTGGCTGTCAATGACTGTGACCATGCCTTTATCTGTCCTGGATTTTCAGGTCTTATTAAGGCGTTGCAGGGCTCGATGGAAGGCGCGCTGATGTGCTTTCGCTCGACTGACCCGGCTTATTCCTATTTGAAACTGGGTCTGAACCATGAAGTGATCGGAACTGTTGAAAAGCAGGTGGCCAGCCCGTTCGCAATTGCCGGCTGTTATCTTTTTGCCAGCTCTGAACGTTTTCACGCCCTTTATGACCATTACCGGCAGGTGTGTCCCTACCGTGAGTTGTTTTTAAGCGGCATGTTCAATCTGCTGGCTCAGAGGCATTCGGAAATCGGAATGCTTGAACTGGAGCGGCATTGCTCGTTTGGAACGCCTGAGGAAAAAACCAGCCTGTCCAGGGAAATGCTGGCGCCTTTTCTGGCCTGGAAGTGAGGGTGAGATGCTGCTCAACGACCTAGGGCTTTATGTGCTGGCCAGCTTTCTGCTTTTGCTGGCACATGTTTTTCGGGCTGCCCGCTGGGCGCTGCTTTTTCCGGCACAAAAAATACATCGACGGTTTGACCTGTTGCTGGGCCTGGCCATTGCTTATGCCCTCAATGCCATCATTCCCTGGCGGCTCGGTGAACTGGCCCGCATCTGGTTTGTGGCAGGCAGAACCTCGGTGCGAATATCCAGCGTGGCTGCGACAGTGGTCGCAGAAAGACTGAGCGATCTGGTGGTGGTTTCGCTCATTGCGGTTTATGTGATTGCAGGCAGTGAAAATCATGACTGGCGGCTTCCAGCCGGCCTGATGGCGCTGGCGGCCAGTTTTGTCTTGCTGTCATTTTTGATCCAGAAATCGGATGGGATCCGCCGGTTGATATGGCATGCCGCTTCAGTATTCAACAAGGAAATCAGGTTTGGGCTGATTGACTTTTTTTGGTCATTCAGCGAAATGATTGCCAAGGGTGCCATCGTCAGGCCACGTTTCTTGATGACGACGCTGATGATGTGGCTGATTTACATTCTTTCCTATGCCGCGTTTTCCAGTGCTGCGCAGGAAAATCTATCGGATATGATTTTTGCCATGCTGGGCAGTCCGTTTCGCCCTTCCATTGACCAGCTCAGGACAGGCGAGGGTGCAGCAACGCTGATGCTGCCTGCCTTTACCACGTTTCCTGTCTTAGGTGTCCTGCTCTATGGCGGCCTGAAGCAGTTGCCTGCCGTCTTGCGAGTGCTTGATGCCCGCCGCCGCTATGGCTGGTATGCCAGCCGAGGCTCGCTCAGCAGTTTGCGCCACCATTACAAGGGGGAAAGCGAATATGAGTATTTTCTGGTGTCGCTGTTCAGCGGTGCCAATGCGACAGCCACCAGCTTCGGTCTGGAAGCGATTGACGATGGAATGGTTCACAAGCTTTTTCCGGGCGGTTCGGAAGCGATTACTGCCATGGTGGAAGTCAATCAGAATCTGTTGATCCGGAAGTTTGCGGTAGGTGCGGCAGGTGAAAAATTAAAGCTTCAGCGCGATTGGCTGGGTACTTATCATTCCGACAGTTTTCCGCTGGCAAGCATCGTCAGCGAAAGGGAAAAAGCCAGGTGCTATTACTATGATATGCCGCTGGTGGTTCCATCGAATGATTTTTATGATTATATTCATACGCATCCGATTGAAGGCAGCAAGCGTATTATTTCGGAAGTGCTTGAATGTGTTTCAGTTTTTCATGAGCAGCATGCGGGAATGGTGGCTGATGAAGCCGTGGTGCGCCGCTACCTTCTGGAAAAAGCGGTCAACAATGCCAGCCTGGTTTTGAGTTTTGCCCGCAATTTTCTGGGCAGCCGCTACACAATCAATGGAAATCATTTTAATTTCAAGCAGTGGGAATGCCTGCTGGATCTGGAGTGGCTGTCCAGACAGGTTTCCAGGCGAATGACGACGGTGGTGCATGGCGACCTGACGATCGAAAATATCATTGTCGCGCCCCAGCATGAACCGGGCTGGTACATCATCGACCCGAACCCTGACAATATATTCAATACCCGGCTGATTGATTGGGCCAAATTGATGCAGTCCGTCCATCTCGGCTACGAAGGGCTGAACCGGAACTTTAACTGTACCGTGGCCGGTGACGCGGTGCAGCTGGCCTTTACCAAGTCACTGGCTTATACCGAGCTTCATGCCCATCTGGAAAAACTGGCCCGCAGGCAGTATGGAAATGATGGCCTGCGCGAAGTCTATTTCCATGAACTGATCAACTATCTGCGCCTGACGCCTTACAAGATCCGGCATGACCCGAAGAAGGGAATGTGCTTTTTCGGTTGCACCAGCATTTTGTTGAACCGGTATCTGGAGATTGCATTGTGAGCCGGCTTCAGGCTTATCTGGTGGATTTTGACGGCACGCTGGCCGATACGGCGCTCGCCAATTACCTCGCGTATGCGGGCGCGCTGGAGGAGGCGGGTATCTGGCTGAGCCGGGAAGAGTTCGAGCAGGAGGCTTTCGGGCGAAACTGGCGCGATTTTCTTCCGCAGTTGCTGCAAAAAAGGGGCAGCAACGCTGATCCGGCGGCGATAGCAGCGCGAAAAGTCAGCCTCTACCAGGGCACGGTTGGTAAGATTCGTTTCAATGAGGCATTGGTGGCCCTGCTGGAAAACCGCGCATCTGGCACCAAGGCGGCGCTGGTCACGTCGGCTTCAGCGGCCAATGTCAGGGCCGCGCTGGCCAGTCGTGAGGCATTGGCTCATCTGTTCGATGTGCTCATCACGGGCGATGACGTGACGCGCCACAAGCCCGACCCGCAAGGCTACCGGCTGGCGGCGCAGCGGCTGGGCGTGTTCCCGGAAAACTGCCTGGTTTTTGAAGACTCGGACATTGGCATGATGGCCGGGGTGGCGTTTGGCGCGCCTGTCTTGCGGATACTTCTTTAGCGGTCATGCCCGATGCCCGGCTTGGCTGGACAAATACCTTGGCCGTAACTCGTCCGAAGCGCTGTCCTTAAAATGGCGCTTCCTTTCTCATCGAAACCATTGCTTGACTCCCTCCCTGCCTTCGCGCCTGGCCATCTGCCGGGCTGATTACCACAACCCTCTTCATGCCAGCGCACTGGTGCGGCTGCTTGACGCCTATGCGCAAGACCCGGCCGGCGGCGCTGAGCCGCTCAGCGAGTTTGCCAAAACCCATCTGGTTCAGGCGCTGGCAGCGCGGCCCCAGGCTTTCAGCGTGCTGGCCTTTGCCGAGGACCAGCCGGTGGGCCTCATCAATTGCCTCGAAGGCTTTTCCACCTTTGCCTGCCGTGCGCTGGTCAATATCCATGACGTGGCCGTGCTGCCCAGCCATCGGGGCCAGCGGGTGGCCGAGCAGATGCTGGTGCTGGTGGACGAGATCGCCCGCGAACGCGGGGCCTGCAAGCTGACGCTGGAGGTGCTGCAGGGCAATGCCAGCGCGATCCGGCTGTACGAGCGCATGGGTTTTGCCGGCTACCAACTGGACCCGGCCATGGGGCGGGCGCAGTTTTTCCAGAAATGGCTGGCGTGAGGGCGCAAGCCCGGCGCCACGCTGGCACAGCGCTTTGGTGTCAGCACAAACCGCACGCCATGACACAACAACGCATGGCTGAAAAAGAATTGGCGATGAGCCAGGCTTTCCCCCGCATTGACGAGATGGCCAGCAGCGCCGCCGTGCCAGACCGGGCCGCGATACCTCGTCCTCACTCGTTCTGGAGTGGTGCATGAAAGGGTTCATGGCAGGAAGACGTGTGTGGGGCGCCATCGGTGCCGTCATCATGGTCGGGTTTGCAGGGCTGCTCCTGTGGTCCTACCATGCGGTATTTTCCCTCGGCAAGATCGAGCTCTACTCGGAAAACGGACTGCTTGAAAACATCCAGGCGATGGTGCTGGCCGCCGCCTGCCTGGCGTTTTTGCGGCCTGTGATCTTTGAAAAAAGGCCGGACAGGCTGATTCTCTTGTTTTGCACGCTGGTTTGCTATGCTTTTGTCTTGCGGGAGATTGATGGTGAAACGCTTGACGTTCCCGAGGTGTTCAGGCGTCTGGGCTCTGGCACCGGCAGGAACATGACGATTGCTGCTGCATTGCTGGTGATCGTGTCTTTTTTTGTGTTCAATTTTTCCTACCAGGCCAGGAGAGTTTTTTTGTTTTTAAGGTCCCTGTCGGGCGCCTTGGTGCTGATGGGCGGGGCTTTTTTGTTTTTGGGCGAAGTATTCGAAAAAAGCACGTCCATCGCGCATCATGCCTACTTCGAAGAAATTGCCGAGCTTGTCGGGGATGTCTTCATATTGCTGGGCGGGCTGTCGGTGAATTCTTTTTTCAACGCAAAAAACCCTCCTGCTTGAGCTTTCCAGGCTGGCCCTTCACGCCGGCTGCGGCGCAAACCAGTGCTGGGTGCGGTTGATCAGCGCCACCAGCGAGAGCATCACCGGCACCTCCACCAGCACGCCGACCACGGTAGCCAGGGCGGCGCCAGACTGCAGGCCGAACAGCGAAATCGCCACCGCCACCGCCAGCTCGAAAAAGTTCGAGGTGCCGATCAGGCAGGCCGGGCCGGCGACGTTGTGCGGCAGCTTCAGGGCTTTGGCGCCGACGTAGCTGATGATGAAAATGCCGTAGCTCTGCACGATCAGCGGCACGGCAATCATGGCAATCACCAGCGGTTTGTCCACGATGGTCTGCGCCTGGAAGCCGAACAGCAGCACCACGGTGGCAATCAGCCCGATCACCGACCAAGGCTTGAGCCGGGCCACGAAGCCGCTCACAGCGTGGCTGGAGCGGCGTTCAAGCGCATAGCGCGTGGCCATGCCCGCCGCCAGCGGCAGCACCACGTACAAGATTGTCGAGAGCACCAGCGTTTCCCACGGCACGGTGATGTTGGTCACGCCGAGCAGGAAGGCAGCTATCGGCGCGAAGGCCACGACCATGATCAAGTCGTTGACCGACACCTGCACCAGCGTGTAGTTGGCGTCGCCTTTCACTAACTGGCTCCAGACGAAGACCATCGCGGTGCAGGGGGCCACGCCCAGCAGGATCATGCCGGCGATGTACTCGCTGGCCGACTGCGGATCGACCCAGGGCGCAAAGATGACTTGAAAAAACAGCACGCCCAGCGCGGCCATGGTGAAGGGTTTGATGAGCCAGTTCACCACCAGCGTGAGCAGCAGGCCGCGCGGCTTCTTGCCCACGTCCTTCACGGCGGACCAGTCGATCTGGATCATCATCGGGTAGATCATGATCCAGATGAAGACGGCCACCACCAGGTTGACGTGGGCGATTTCCAGAGCGGCAATGGTCTGGAAAGCGCCGGGCGCCAGCAGGCCTAGGCCCACACCGGCCACGATGCCCAGCGCCACCCAGACGGTCAAAAAGCGTTCAAACAATCCCATGATTTTTTCTTTCTGTTGGCGGGCCGCTCAGGTCTGTGAGGGTAATTCGTGGGCCGCGCCGATGCCGCAGGGTTGGCCTTCGCAGCAATGCTCGGTCAGGTAGGCCAGCAGGGCGTTCATCTGCGCGATGTCGGCCCGGTAGATCAGATGGCGCCCGCGCGCCTCGCTGCTGACCAAGCCCGAGTGGGCCAGCTCTTTGAGGTGAAAAGACAGCGCGCTGGGCGCCACGCCCAGTTGCTCGGCCATCACGCCGGGCGTGAGCCCGTCCGGTCCGGCCACCACCAGAGAGCGGAAGGCGCGCAGGCGCTGGGCCTGGGCCAGCGCTGCGAGCGCCTTGACAGCGGCGCCTTCTTCCAGTGAGAGCAGAGTGTTGCAGGGTGTGCTTGTTTCCATGTTTCAACTATAATTGAAATATTGAAACAATTCAATCCATCCCGCGACGGGGAAGCGTTTTTTTACCAGGAGCTTGAAACGAATGTCCGACATCACGATTTACCACAACCCCCGCTGCGGCACGTCGCGCAACACGCTGGCGCTGATCCGCAATACCGGCGCCGAGCCCGAGGTGATTGACTACCTGGCCACGCCGCCCAGCCGGGAAAGGCTGCTCGAATTGATCGCGCAGATGGGCACTCCCGTGCGGGCGGTGATGCGCGAGAAGGAAAAGCTCTTTACCGAGTTGCAGCTGGGCAATCCGGCGTTCGGCGATGATGCGCTGATCGATGCCATGCTGACCCATCCCATCCTGATCAACCGGCCCATCGTGGTGACACCGCTGGGCGTGCGCCTGTGCCGCCCGTCCGAGGCGGTGCTGGACATCCTGCCGCTGCCCCAGCGCGCCGCCTTTGCCAAGGAAGATGGCGAGCCGGTCATCAATGAGCACGGCCAGCGTATTGCCGGACGCGGCTGAAATGTTCATCCCAGATAAAAGCATTTTTCAAGGAGAAACCGTGTGATGAATGGCGAAAAGCTCAGTCAGGAAACGCTCGCTGTAAACCTTCCCAACATTGACCCGGCGCTGTTCGTCGTGCCCACGGCCGGGCCGTTGCAGGCGCCGCCCAGCGCGCATGCGCCGCGCATTTTGCTGCTCTACGGCTCGGTGCGCGAGCGCTCCTACAGCCGCCTGGCCAGCGAAGAAGCCGCGCACCTGCTGCAGGCCATGGGCGCGCAGACCCGCACCTTTGACCCGCGCGGCCTGCCGCTGCCCGACGATGCGCCCGAAACGCACCCGAAAGTGCTGGAGCTGCGTGAACTGGCGCAATGGGCCGAGGGCATGGTCTGGTGCTCGCCCGAGCGCCACGGCGCGATGACCGCCATCATGAAGGCGCAAATCGACTGGATTCCGCTGGCGCAAGGCGCGGTGCGCCCGACGCAGGGCAAGACCCTCGCCGTGATGCAGGTCTGCGGCGGCTCGCAGTCCTTCAATGCGGTGAACCAGTTGCGCGTGCTGGGCCGCTGGATGCGCATGCTGACGATTCCGAACCAGTCCTCGGTGGCCAAGGCTTTCCTGGAGTTCGACGAGGCCGGCCGCATGAAGCCCTCGGCCTATTACGACCGGCTGGTCGATGTGATGGAGGAATTGGTGAAATTTACCCTGCTGACGCGCGATGTCTCGCCGTATCTGGTCGAGCGCTACAGCGAGCGCAAGGAAAGCGCCGAAGCGCTGTCAAAACGGGTGAACCAGCGCTCTTTGTAGGCGCTGTCATGCCACTGCCACCAAACTGACACGGACGCGTCACCGCCGGTTTTCACAATCGTGCCATGACCTGCACCCTGGAGTGACGCAATGGCAATGAACCTGAATCCGGGCGCTGAGCCCGCCAAAAACCCTGGCTACCCCGGCAATGGCCGCCCGCATGATTTTGACGGGCAACGCCTTCGCATCCTGCGCTGCACCGCGCACGCCATGGCCAGCAGTCCCGGCGGCCTGCGCTTCAAAGCCGGCACGCGGCCCTGGCTGGAGGGCTTGCCGATGTCCATCCGGTTGGAGCCGGGGACTTGAGGCGCCGCGCCCTTGAGCCGCAGGGCCGGCGCGCCAAGGGTCGGGCCGCTGAACAACCAAATGCTACAAAATGACCTGCGCCCCTTCAGGCTGACGCGCTAGCGCTCAGGCTTGAGCGCTAGCGTGGCTGGCAGCACGTCGTGAAAACCCCTGCGCCGCTTATCTCAGCCGTGACCTTAGAATCGGGCTATGAAAATTCTGATCTGCAACGATGATGGTTATCAGGCCAGTGGCATCGTTGCCCTGTATGAAGCCCTGAAGACCATTGCCGATGTCGAGGTGGTGGCGCCCGAGCACAACAACAGCGCCAAATCCAACGCCCTGACGCTGCACTCGCCGATGTACGTGCAAACGGCGGCCAACGGCTTTCGCTACATCAACGGCACGCCCGCCGACTGCGTCCACATCGCCCTGACCGGCCTGCTGGGCTACCGCCCGGACCTGGTGGTCTCGGGCATCAACAACGGCGCCAACATGGGCGACGACACGATTTATTCCGGCACCGTCGGCGCGGCCATGGAAGGCTACCTGTTCGGCATTCCGGCGATTGCCTTTTCGCAGACCGAAAAAGGCTGGGCGCATGTCGATGTGGCCGCCCGGCGGGCGCGCGACCTGGTGCAGCAGATGCTGCCGTCCCTGGAAACCGTGGCGCACGGGGTGGCGCCCACCGTCGCGCCCTGGCTGCTCAATGTGAACATCCCCAATTTGCCCGACGAGCAGATTCACGGCGTCAAGGTGGCCCGGCTGGGGCGCCGGCATGCGGCCGAGCGCGTCATCGTGCAGACCAGCCCGCGCGGCGAGACCATGTACTGGATCGGCGGGGCCGGCGCGGCCAAGGAGGCGGGCGAGGGCACCGACTTTCATGCCACCAGCCATGGCTATATCTCCCTGACGCCGCTGCAGGTGGATTTGACAGACCATGAGCGGCTTCCCTACTGGGCGGAGACGGCCGCCAAGCTGACCCAGACGCACTGAAGGACAACCGCATGAAGCTCCCTTTGAAGCCACCTTTCAGTTTCTCCTCCAAAGCGCCTTCGACTGCGGCCCGTCCCTCGTTTCCAGCCCGGCTCAACCCGGATGTGGTGCTCACGACGCCAAAATTTGCCGCCGCCGCCGGGCTCAATGAGCTCAAGAAGGCTTACCTGCCCGAGGCGCCCAGCGGGCTGGGGCTGGACTCGCAGGCCATCCGGGCGCGCATGGTCAGCCGCCTCGCGGCCCAGGGCATCTCGGACAGCCAGGTGCTGGCCGTCATGGGGCTGGTGGAGCGCCACCGTTTTGTCGACAGCGCGCTGGCCAACCAGGCCTATGAAGACACCAGCCTGCCCATCGGCCTGGGCCAGACCATCTCCAAGCCGAGCGTGGTGGCCCGCATGCTGGAGTTGCTCCAGCAGGGCGGTGTTCGTGGCCCCAGCGGCAAGCTCGGGCGGGTGCTGGAGATCGGCACCGGCTGCGCTTATCAGGCGGCCGTGCTCAGCCACCTGGCCACCGAGGTGTATAGCATGGAGCGCCTGCGCGGCCTCTATGACAAAGCCAGGGAGAACCTGCGCCTGCTGCGCCTGCCCAATGTGCATCTGCTCTTTGGCGACGGCATGATGGGTTTTCCCAAGGGCGCGCCGTATGCAGCCATCATTGCAGCGGCCGGCGGCGAGGCGATTCCGCCAGCCTGGATCGAGCAGCTGGCCGTGGGCGGGCGCCTGGTGGCACCCCTGCAAACGGCCGCTGGCACCCAGGCGCTGGTGGTGATTGACAAAACTCCTCACGGCATCCGGCAAACTTTGCTGGAAGCGGTTCACTTTGTCCCCTTAAAATCAGGCACAAGTTGAGTGGGACTGCTGCCAGCAGCCCGCCAGCCTGCCAGCCTCAGCTCACGATTGACGATTTAGATTCCAGACGAAAGAAATAATGAGTACAAACACACGGTCTAATAAGCTGCCTTTTCTTCTTGCCTCAGGCGTGGGCAGTCACAGCAGCTGGGCTTGCAGGCTGGCGCTGCCATGTGCCCTGGCAGCCGTCGTGCTGCTGGGAGCGGGCTGCACTGCAAACTCATTGAACAGCGCGCCGGTCGAAGACCTGGGCACCGGGCTGTTGTCTCCGGTGCCCACGGCGATGCCGGCCAGGCAGCTGCCCGGTTTTGAAAATGCCGGAAAGCCCGGTTACTACACGATCAAGCCGGGCGACACCATGTTTCGCATTGGCCGGGAAAACGGCCAGAACTGGCGCGACATCGTGCGCTGGAACAATATTGAAAACCCCAACCTGATTGAAGTCGGCCAAGTGCTTCGCGTCGTGCCGCCCGGCGCCAGCACGCAGCCCGTGTCCTCCGGCTCTGTCGTGGCGCGGCCGGCTCAGCCTGTCATCAGTCCCGTACAGCCTTTTCCCAATGATCAGCCGGTCGCCGGCGATGACAACGTGGGCTGGATCTGGCCGGCCCAGGGCTCGCTGCTGGCGGGCTTCAGCGAGGCCAAGAACAAGGGGCTCGATATTGCCGGCAAGGCCGGCGATACCGTGATGGCTTCGGCCGATGGCAAGGTGGTCTATGCCGGCGCCGGCCTGCGTGGCTATGGCAACCTGATCATTCTCAAGCACAACAACACCTTTCTGACGGCCTACGCGCACAACCGGTCCTTGCTGGTCAAGGAAGACCAGTCGGTCAAGCGGGGCCAGAAGATTGCGGAAATGGGCAGCACCGACGCGGACCGCGTGAAGCTGCATTTTGAAATCCGCCGCCAGGGCAAGCCGGTCGATCCAGCCAAATACCTGCCTGCCCGCTAAGCCGGCAGCGCTGAAGCCAAAAAGGAGCCCCGCGCAAGGCTCCTTTTTTTATGGCGCAGCGCTTTCGGGTGGCCGGGAGAATCAAGCCTGCCTTGGGGGGTGTACTGTGACAGCAGCCAGCAGCCAGCAGCCAGCAGCCAGCAGGCATGCCCCTGCCATTTGGCATGAACTCGCTGGCCCGGCTGTGTAAGGGCGCTGGAGCCTGAGACAATCTAGCCATGACCGAAGAAACCCAGACACCGCATCCTGCCGCACTGGCAGAGTATCCGCTTGATTTATTGACCGTCGAGTCGCTCGACATCGAAGCCCAGGGCATCGCCCACCGCGCCGACGGCAAGGTGGTGTTCATCGAGGGCGCGCTGCCCTTCGAGCAGGTCACGGCCAACGTGTACCGCAAGAAAAACAGCTTTGAAAAAGCCATGCTGACCGCCGTTTACCAGGACTCGTCCCAGCGCGTTCGCCCGGCCTGTCCGCATTTCGGCATGCACACCGGCGCCTGTGGCGGCTGCAAGATGCAGCACCTGCACATCGGCGCGCAAGTCGCCGTCAAGCAGCGTGTGTTAGAGGACAACCTGCGCCACATCGGCAAGCTCACCGCCGACAACCTGCTGCGCCCGATTGAAGGCCCGGCCTGGCATTACCGCTACCGCGCCCGCCTGTCGGTGCGCTATGTGCGCAAGAAGGGTGCGGTGCTGGTGGGCTTTCACGAGCGCAAGAGCGGCTATGTGGCCGACATGAGCCAATGCCCCGTGCTGCCCCAGCATGTCAGCGATTTGCTGCTGCCGCTGCGCGAACTCATCGCCGGCATGAATGCTAAGGAAACCATCCCGCAGATCGAGCTGGCCTGCGGCGACGACGTGACGGCCATGGTGCTGCGCCACATGGAGCCGCTCAGCACGGGCGACCTGGTGCGGCTGCGCGCCTTTGCCAGCGCGCATGCCGGCGTGCAATGGTGGCTGCAGTCCGGCGGGCCGGACACGGTCAAGTTGCTCGACGAGGCTATTGAAGAACTGAGCTACGGCCTGCCCGAGTTCGGCGTGGTGATGCCCTTCAAGCCGACGGACTTCACCCAGGTGAACCCGCATATCAACCAGGTGCTGGTCTCGCGCGCGCTGCGCCTGCTGGACGTTCGGCGCGAGGAGCGGGTGATCGACTGGTTCTGCGGCTTGGGCAATTTCACGCTGCCGCTGGCCACCCAGGGGCGCGAGGTGCTGGGCATCGAGGGCAGCGAGGCGCTGGTGGCGCGCTCGCGCGAGAATTACGCGCGCAATCAACCCGCTTCGAAGTTGCGCCCGGCGCTGGCGCCGACCCGCTTTGTCGCCAGAAACCTGTTCGAGATGACGCCGGCCATGCTGGTCAAAGACGGCGCGGCCGACAAGTGGCTGGTCGATCCGCCGCGTGAAGGCGCGTTTGAACTGTTTAAATCGCTGGCCGCGCTGCACCAGCAGATCACCAGCGGTGTGCCCTGCGACGACGGCGTGCATCAGCAAAGCCTGGCGCTGGACGGCTGGACGCCGCCTAAGCGCATCGTCTATGTCAGCTGCAACCCGGCCACGCTGGCGCGCGATGCCGGCGTGCTGGTGGACAGCGGCGCTTATGGTTGCACGGCCGCTGGCGTGGTCAACATGTTTCCGCACACGGCGCATGTGGAGTCCATCGCGGTGTTCGAGCGCATCGGCTGAGCGCATTGATTGAACGCATCGATTGAGCACTCACATCAAGTTGTTCGCACATGAAAAAAGGGCCTCGCGGCCCTTTTTTATTGAATGACGAAAAGCCGTCAGTCGCGTTCGCCGCCCATGATGCCCAGCAGGGCCAGCAGGGCCTGGAACACGTTGAACAGGTCCAGGTACAAAGCCAGCGTGGCGGTGATGTAGTTGGTCTCGCCGCCGTCCAGGATCTGCTTGAGGTCATACAGCATGTAGGCGCTGAAGATCGCGATCACGGCCACCGAAATCGCCATCATGCCGGCCGTCGAGCCGACGAAGATGTTGACGATGGAGCCCACCATCACGACCATGGCGCCGACGAACAGCCACTTGCCCATGCCGGAGATGTCGCGCTTGATCACGCTGGCCAGCGTGGCCATCACGAAGAACACACCGGCCGTGCCGCCTATGGCCGTCATGACCAGCTCGGCGCCATTGCTGAAGCCCAGCACCGCACCGATCATGCGCGAGAGCATCAGGCCCATGAAGAAGGTAAAGCCCAGCAGGACCGGAACACCGGCGGCCGAGTTCTTGGTCTTTTCAATGGCAAACATGAAGCCGAAGGCGCCGCCCAGGAAGACGACCAGGCCCAGGCCCCCGCTCAGGGCTTGCGTGATGCCGGTAGCCACGCCCAGCCAGGCGCCGGCCACCGTGGGCAGCAGGCTCAGGGCCAGCAGCCAGTAGGTGTTGCGCATGACCTTGTTGCGCTGCTCGGCCGAACTCGCCACGCCGCCATAGCTGCTGTAGGTTTGAACGTTCTCACTCATGGTTTCATCTCCTTAACGCCCGCGACAGCGGGCAACATCGTCATTTTAGGGGTCAGGGCTGATTTTTCAAGCAAACCGCCTGCTCCAGCTCCTACTATTTGTAAGGGTTCTTTCAGCCAAAATGCAGCCAATTCTTTCGGGCCGGAGGGCTGAATGTGCGTATGCTCGACACCCTTTCCCAACCAAAATTCCTGAAAGCGATTGACCCCATGAAAACCAAAGCCGTGCTTGAACAGGCCGACATCAAGGCCATTGCGGCCGCCGCCGAAGCCGAGGCCCTGGCCAACCACTGGGCGGTGACGATTGCCATCGTCGATGACGGTGGCCATCTTCTGCACTTGCAGCGCCTCGATGGCGCGCCGCCCGTCTCGGCCCACATTGCCCCGGCCAAGGCCAACACCGCGGCCCTGGGCCGGCGCGAAAGCAAGGTGTATGAAGACGTGATCAATGGTGGGCGCATGTCCTTTTTGTCGGCGCCTTCCATCCAGGGCATGCTCGAAGGCGGCGTGCCCATCATGAAGGACGGGCAGTGCCTGGGCGCTGTCGGGGTGAGCGGCGTCAAGTCCAATGAAGATGCGCAGATTGCGCGCGCCGGCATGGCGGCCATCGGCCTGTGACAAGGCCTTGAGCCGGCCCCCGGCTCGATAACAGAAAAAAGCCAGGCCGGCCGTCGAGCGGGCTTTCAATAGGCCGGTTTTGACGCCGGCTTATTTCGTCAGGATCAGTTTACCCAGGCGCGTGGCCTGCAGCCGGTAAGTGGTGCCGTTGTGGCTGATCTCCACCGTTTTTTGTCCGCGCAGGATGTCGGCGCTGTCGAGCACTGGCGCGGCAGGGTTTTCCGGGCAGGCGCCGGCACCAGAGGCGGCACTTGTAGCGGTTGAAGAACTCATGCGGCTTGAACGGGGTAGCGCTGAAGGCATAGGTGCAAGGCGATTAAAAAGGCTGGGGGCCGATGGCGTTTCAGGGCTTGGGCTCGGTGATGAAGCCGATCTTGCGCAGGCCCGCTTGCTGCGCCGCCGCCATGGCTTGCGCCACCCGCTCGTAGCGCACCGACTTGTCGCCCCGGATGTGCAGGTCCGGCTGCGGAGTCTGGCTGGCGGCAGCCTGCAGCCGTGGCACCAGCGCGTCATCGGCTATTTTTGTCTCGTCGATGAAGTAACTGCCGTCCGCATCCACGCTGAGGCGAACCGTTTGCGGCTTGGTGACCTGTGCCTCGTTGCTCGCGCGCGGCAGGTCGATGTTGACCGAATGCTTGATCACCGGCACGGTGATGATGAAGATGATGAGCAGCACCAGCATGACATCGACCAGCGGCGTCATGTTGATCTCGTTCATCACCTCGTCGCCGTCATCGTCCAGGGTTCCGAAAGCCATGCTCAGCTCCCTTTCTTCATCATCAGCACCTTGGCCGAGCCGGGGCCGCTGATGCGCGCGCCGGTGACGAAATAGGCGTGCAGGTCATGGGCAAAGCGGTTTAGTTTGCCGAGCACCGACTTGTTGCCGCGCACCAGGGCGTTGTAGCCGAGCACGGCGGGAATCGCCACGGCCAGGCCCAGCGCCGTCATGATGAGCGACTCGCCCACCGGGCCGGCGACCTTGTCGATGCTGGCCTGGCCGTTGAGGCCGATAGCCACCAGCGCGTGGTAGATGCCCCAGACGGTGCCGAACAGACCGACAAACGGGGCGGTGGAGCCCACCGAGGCCAGCACGGCCAGGCCGGACTGCATACGGGCGGTGATGTCGTCCATGGAGTTGCGCAGACTGCGCGTGACCCAGTCGCTCAGATCCAGCGCGTCGTGCAGCTGGGGCCGCACATGGCCTTCCTCCTTGTGCTGCACATGGGCGGTGGCTTCGCGCCCTTCCAGGGCCAGCAGGCGAAACGGGTTGGCCGGGTCCGGGCCGAATTTGGCCAGCCCGTCGGCGAAGTCGGCGCTGTGCCAGAAGCTTTCGGTGGCCCTGGCCTGGGCCGAGAGCCGGCGCAGGTTCAGCGCCTTGGTGAGGATGACGATCCACGAGGCCAGCGACATGAGCAGCAGCAGCACGGCAACGCTTTTGGTGACGAGGTCGCCTTGGGACCAGACGTTGGCAAGGCCGAATTGGGTTTCCATTGATTAGCTACTCCAGGGGATTATTCAAGAACAAAATTGATCGGGACGTTGAACCACATGTCTTCGGCCACGCCGCCGCGCTTGCCGGGCACATAGCGCCATTTCATGACGGTGCTCAAGGCGGCCTGGTCCAGGCGCTCAAAGCCGCTGGACTGTTTGAGTTCGGCCTGCCGGGGCTGGCCATCGGCGCCGATCAGCACACGCACCATGACCTTGCCCTGCTCGCCCAAGCGTTTGCTCAGCGGCGGGTAGGCCGGTTTGGGGTTTTGCAGGTAGTCGGCATTGCTCGACGGCAGTTGCACGGCGGGGGGCGCGGGCGGCGCCGGGGGCGCTGCCGGGCCTGCGGCCATCGGCGCGGGCGCGGGCGTCGAGGATGCGCTGGGCTCGACAGTGCCCGTCGGTGCGCTGGGCGACGGTGTCGGATCGGCAATGGCCAATAGCTGGGCTTGCGGCTGGGCCGGCGTCTTGGGCGCGGCCTTTTTCTGCACGCTCGGCGTGACGGGCTTCACGGGCTTGCTGGGCGGGGCCGGCGGCGCGGGAGGGGCTGGCGCCACCTCGGGCGTTGGCGGCTGGATCAGCATCGCCAGCACTTCGGCCATCACCACGCGTTCTTGCGTGCGCAGTGACGGGCCGCTTTGCAGCGTCCAGATCAGGCCGGCATGCAGCGCCACCACTGTCGCTGCAATCGCGGCATGGCGGCCCAGCGGCGTACGCGGCGTGGCGCGGTGCGGTATGAAGCCACTGGCGGCAGCCGTCATGGATGCTTTGAGGGGCGGGCGCGGCAGGTTGGCGGACGAAGGGGGGGGGCCGGGAAGGGCGGTGGCATTCATGCGTGGTTCATTTGGGTGGGGCCACCGGGACGCGGGCGTGCCAGCATTTTGAGACCGGATGCGCGGTGCAAAACCCACCAGGCCGAGCCAGTTACCAGGATCAGGCTGATGCCAAGCGGCGCCATCCTCAGGCGGCCGAGGTGATCCACGCATTGCCTTTGGCAACCGGCGCGTCCAGCGTCAGGTGCGCGGTCGGGGCGGTGGCGCTGCACTCTGCGACAACATTGCGGGCGCAACTCTCGCAACGACCGCACTGGGTGGCCACGCCGAGTTCGAACTGTATCTCGTCAAAGCCCATGCCGGCGCGGGCGTGGCGTGCGATGTCCCGGTCAGAGATTCGGCGGCAGACACAGATGATCATGATGATGGCTCGGTAGTCGATGGGTTGAATCGGATGAGTTGATTATAAATACGAATCGCTCGCATTTGCAATAACTATTACACGATTTTTGTCCCGTCTTGAAGCCAGATGTGAATCAGTCCGGCTTGAACAGGAGGTCGGGGGTGGCCTCGGCCAGCGTGCGGCAGCCGCACAGGGCCATGGCTATTTCGAGTTCGTCGCGCAGCAGGCGCAGCACATGGGCCACGCCTAGCGCGCCGGCATTGGCCAGGCCGTAGATGTAGGGCCGGCCCACCAGCACGGCGCTGGCGCCCAGCGCCATGGCCTTGAGCACATCCGTGCCGCGCCGTATTCCACCATCGACCAGCACCGGCAACTGGCCGTCCACGGCCTTTACGATGCGCGGCAGCACGGCGGCGGTGGCGGGCACCGTGTCCAGCGTACGCCCGCCATGGTTGGAGACAATCAGGCCTGCCACTTCAAGCGCTGCGGCCTGGCGCGCATCGCCGGGATGCAGCACGCCTTTGAGCAGGACGGGCAGGCGGGTGATGGACTGCAGCCAGGCAATGTCGTCCCAGGTGGGGCTGTTGACCAGCAGGCCGTCGAACAGCGCGCTCTGGCCCGGCTGCAGCGCGGCGGGCGCCGGCGCGGCCATGCCGGCCAGGTTTACCGCAGACACATGCGCCGGCAGGCGAAAACCGGCGCGCCGTTCGCGGTCGCGCGCGCCGCTGGTGGGCGCATCGACGGTGAGCACCAGGGCTTCGTAGCCGGCCTGTTCGGCGCGCCTGACCAGTTCGTGGGTAAAGCCCCGGTCTGGCTGGATGTAGAGCTGGAACCACAGCGGGCCGCGCTGCGGATCGTTTTCGACGGCCTGGGCGATCGATTCGAGCGTCATGCTCGCCTGGGTGCTCAGCACCATGCCCGCGCCCAGCGCTGCGGCCGCATAGGCGCTGGCCACTTCGCCGCCCGGATGCGCCATGCGCTGAAACGCCACGGGTGCGAGAAAAATCGGGTGGTCCAGAATGCGGCCCAGCAGTTCGATGCGCGTGTGGCCACCGGCCAGCGGCTGCAGAACGCGGGGCTGCAGCAGGCGCTCGTTCCAGGCGCTGGCGTTGGCGCGCAGCGTGATTTCATCGCCCGCGCCGCCGCTGAAGTAGGCCCAGGCGTTGTCGTCGAGCAGGGTGCGGGCATGCGCTTCATGGTCGGCCAGCGTGACCACGCCGGGCGGAATGGTGCTGGCGATGGGTGCCGTCTTCACGTGTCGGCCCACATGCGCAGCAGGTTGTGGTAGGTGCCGGTCAGGGCCGTCGTCTCGGCGGTTTCGCCGTGCTGCTGGCGCAGGCGCAGCAAATTCATGTCCAGTTCATACAGCAGGCGGCGCTGCTCGTCGCCGCGCACCAGGCTCTCGATCCAGAAAAAGCAGGCCAGCCGGTGCCCGCGTGTCACCGGCGTGACCTGGTGCAGGCTGGTGCCCGGATACAGCACGGCGTGGCCGGCCGGCAGTCTGATTTTTTGCTCGCCATAGGTGTCGGCGATGGTGAGTTCGCCACCATCGTAATCCTGCGGGTCGTTCAAAAACACCGTGCAGGAGATGTCGGCGCGCACCCGCTCGGCGCTGTTGGGCACGGCGCGGATGGCGTTGTCCACATGGTTGCCATAAAAGTTGCTGGCCCCGCCGTAGCGGTTGATGCGCGGGGTGAACATCTTCTTGGGCAGCGCGGCCGAGAAAAAGACCGGGTGGCCGTCAAGCCCCTTGAGCACCATCGCCTGGATGGCGCGCGTGGCCTCGCAGTCATCGGCGAGCTGCTCGTTGTTCTTGACCTGCGCGGCCTGGATGCCCGCCGTGGTGCGGCCATCGAGCCAGGAGGCCGCCGCCAGCGCCTTTTGCGCGGCCGCGATGTCGGCGGGGGACAGGAGGTTGGGAAGGGTCAGCAGCATGGCGGGTGAAAAGTGATTGTTCAATAAAAAAAGTCGCCCAGTACAGGCCTGGGCGACAGCGCTTTGATGACGATGAAAGCTCTTTTTTAGAACTTCATGGTACCGGTGACCTGGAACAGGCGGCCCGGACCCGGCACGTAGTGGCCGCTGTACAACTGGTCGGCATACAGCTTGTTGGCCACATTGCTCAGGTTGGCCTTGAGCATGAACTTCTCGCTGATCTTGTATTCGGCCATCAGGTCAGCCGTCACAAAACTCGGCACTTCCCAGCCGGGGTTGCGGATGGGAGTCTGCTTGCCACGGAAGTTCAGGCCCGCGCCCACGCGCCACTGCGGCGTGACCTGGTAGGTGTTCCAGATCGTGCCGCTGTACTTGGGCGTATTGGACGGACGTGTGCCCTGGCCTTCTGAACCTGCCACACCCTGGTCGATCTTGGCGCTGGGAATCCACATGAAGGAGCCATAAATTTCCCAGGCCGGTGTCGGACGGCCGCTTACATCGATCTCCAGGCCGGTGGCATGGCGCTTGCCCGAGAGGGTGACCAGGTTGACCAGCGGGTCGGTGTTGCGCTCGTGCAGCTTGGTGGACCTGAACAGTGCCAGGCGCGTGGTGAAGCGCTTGTCGGCCGAGTCCAGCTTGGCGCCGATTTCGAGGTTGAGGCTCTTTTCCGGGTCGATGTTCACGTTGGCCGGGCTGAGCGAATAGGCATCGCCCGAGGTGTTGAACGACGTGGCCGCCGAGACGTGGTAGGAGTGCAGTGCGTTGGGCTGGTACAGCACGCCCAGGCGCTGGCTCCATTCGGACACTTTCATGCGGTAGCTGGCTTTGGTTTGCGGGCCGGCGGCATTGTTGGGAATCGTGTAGGTGTCATAGTCGCCCACCAGGCTGTCGTAGCGCAGACCCGCCAGCAGTTTCCAGTGCGGCGCGATCTGGATCATGTCCTGGGCATAGGCACCCCAGCCGGTGGATTCATATTCGTTGTTGGTTCGCAGGGAGCGCACGCCCTCGTTGACCCAGGTGCCGTCGTCGGGTGTTCCGACAGTGGTTGGCGGCTTGACCGGAACCATCCCGCCTTGGGCCACCGAGCGGGCGGCATAGACGATTTTCTTTTCCTGCGCCAGATCCACCCCGGCCAGCACCTCATGCTGCACGCCGAGCGCATTGAACTTGCTGCTGAAATCGCTCTGGACAAAGACCGTGTCCAAGTCCTGGATCTTCGGATTCGTGCCTCGGGTTAAATTGGTAGAAGGGCCAAAGGTGTCCAGGCGAACGGTGTTGGGTGACAGGCGTATCGTGCTGGCGCGCTGGTCGCGCGTGTAGACCGCTTTGCGCACCTGGGTCTTGAGTTCGCTGCGGTCGTCAAAGCGGTGCAGGTGCGTGAGGGTGGCATAGGTGGCCGTGCCTGCGTTGTAGTCGCTGGCCATGCCGTAGTAGGCATCAGGGTCCAGCGGCAGCACGGTGGTTTCCGACGACGGCGACGTGCTGGTGCGCCTGATCCAGGGCAGGCCATAGTTGATGCCGTTGTTGTTGTCGAGGTGGTAGAGGCTGGCGGAAAACTCGTCGCGCTCGCCGATGCCCCAGCGGTAGGCGGCTGAAAAGCCTTTCTTGTCCAGGCTGCTGCCCGCCCCGTCATTGTCTGCCTCGGTGTACATGGCGTTCAGGCGCAGCGCGGCGCTTTCGCCGGTCTTGATGTTGAAGTCGCCCACCACACGGCGATGGTTGTGGTTGCCCAGCGTGAGGTCGATCTGGTGCTCGTCGATCAGGCGCGGGGCCTTGTTCACCTGGTTGACGGCGCCACCTGTGGAGCCGCGACCAAACAGCATGGAGGCCGAGCCCCGCATGACTTCGAGGCGATCGAGGTTGAAGGTGTCGCGGTCATAGAAGGCCGGGTCGCGCATGCCATCGGCAAAGATGTCGCCGGTGGCGGAGAGCGAGAAGCCGCGCAGCTTGATGTCGGACTCGCCGCCTTCGGCCGCGACAAAGGAGATGCCGGAGGTGTTCTTCAGCGCTTCCTTGAAGGTGTCGAGGTTGCGGTCATCCATCAGTTTTTCGGTCACCACGGTGACGGACTGGGGAATGTCGCGCAGTTTTTGCTTGCCTTTGCCGATGGTGGTTTCGGTGGCGCGCACCGAGTCCTTGCCTTCTGGCGCTTCGGCGGTTTCGGTCACGGTCACCGTCTTGAGCGTCTGGTCCGCGTTGATGTTGCTTTGCGCCCAACTGCCGAAAGAGGCCGCCAGCATCAGCGCGCCCAGCGGCAGCAAGGCACGCTCGGATGACGATACTAACGTCGAGGGCGTCACTGCCGACAGCCGACTGGCTTTGTCAGCACGGAATTTTTTTGAGCTTGCATGGCGGCGAGCGGAAGGGTTGGCCAAAGGAAATACTCCAAGCGTGATCCGCGCCTGGGCGGCGACGGAGCGGGTTTGAGAAAGTAGCTTGGCTGTGCTCGGAGTCGCCCGGACGAAAGGACGGGAGTTGGCTGGCTTGTAAAGTTCGTTGTGAAGTGTATATGAAAATGCGAATGATTCGTAATAACGAGTCTGCAAAAAACAACGCTATTTCTTCCCGATCCTTCCCCAAAAGGGGCGCGGAAACGACAACGGGGCTCAAAAGCCCCGTATGGTTGCGTACCCGCTATGGCGGGGCGCTGCCGTGCGGCGGCTTAGCCCAGCTCGCCCATCTGGCTTTGCAGGTAGTTCTGGATGCCCACCTTGTTGATCAGCTCAAGCTGGGTTTCCAGGAAGTCGATGTGCTCTTCGGTATCGTCCAGGATGTCTTGCAGCAGGTCGCGCGAGACGTAGTCGCGCACGCTTTCGCAGTGCGCCATGCCTTCCTTGACGGTGGCCTGGGCGCCCACTTCGAGCTGCAGGTCGCTGTTCATCGCCTCGGGCACGTCCTCGCCGATCATCAGCTTGCCCAGGTCCTGCAAGTTGGGCAGGGCGTCGAGCATGAAGAGGCGGTCCATCAGCCGGTCGGCATGCTTCATCTCGCCGATGGACTCCTCGTATTCCTTCTTGGCCAGCTTGTCCAGGCCCCAGTGCTTGTACATGCGGTAATGCACGAAATACTGGTTGATGGCCGTCAGCTCGTTTTTCAGCTGGGCCTGCAGGTGAGCAATGACTTGTGCGTCGCCTTTCATGGGGGACTCCTTGGGTGATTTTTCAGTTTGAGAGGAAGGAACAAGGGCGTATTGTGAATGAGTCAGCCCCGCCGGGCTGGCTCATTTTTTCACATTCTCTCAAGACGCAGGCGCCGAGGTGCGGATCAGGTGATCAAAGGCGCTGAGCGCCGCCTTGGCGCCATCGCCCGCCGCGATGATGATCTGCTTGAACGGCACGATGGTCGCATCGCCCGCCGCGAACACGCCCGGCACCGTGGTCTGGCCCCTGGCGTCCACGATGATCTCGCCGTGCCTGGACAGCTCGACGGTGCCCTTGAGCCAGTCGGTGTTGGGCACCAGGCCGATCTGGATGAACACGCCTTCGAGCGCGACCGTTTGCAGATCGCCGGTGGCACGGTCCTTGTAGATCAAACCGTTGACCTTCTGGCCGTCGCCGGTGATCTCGGTGGTCTGGGCATTGGTGTGCACCGTGACGTTGGGCAGGCTGTGCAGCTTGCGCTGCAGCACCGCGTCGGCGCGCAGCACAGTGTCGAATTCGATCAGCGTGACATGGCCGACGATGCCCGCCAGGTCAATCGCCGCCTCGACGCCCGAGTTGCCGCCGCCGATCACCGCCACGCGCTTGCCTTTGAAGAGGGGCCCATCGCAGTGCGGGCAGTAGGCCACGCCCTTGTTCTTGTATTCCGCCTCGCCGGGCACGTTGATGTTGCGCCAGCGCGCGCCGGTGGCCAGGATCACCGTTTTGGCCTGGAGCGCGGCGCCGCTTTCAAGCTGGATCTCGATCAGATCCTTGCCCGGCCCTGCATTGGACACCAGCGCCTTGGCGCGCTGCAGGTTCATGATGTCCACTTCGTAGTCGCGCACATGGGCTTCGAGCGCGGCGGCGAACTGGGGGCCTTCAGTTTTCTGCACGGAGATGAAATTCTCGATGCCCAGCGTGTCGAGCACCTGGCCGCCAAAGCGCTCGGAGGCCACGCCCGTGCGGATGCCCTTGCGCGCCGCATACACGGCCGCTGCCGCGCCGGCCGGACCACCGCCGACGATCAGCACATCGAACGGGGCCTTGGCGTTGATCTTTTTCGCTTCGCGCTCGACGCCGCTGGTGTCGATCTTGGCCAGGATTTCTTCCAGGCTCATGCGGCCCTGGCTGAATTCGGCGCCGTTGAGGAACACGGTGGGAACGGCCATGATCTGGCGCTCTTTCACCTCGTCCTGGAACAGCGCGCCGTCGATCATCGTGGCCCGGATGCGCGGATTCTGCACCGCCATCAGGTTGAGCGCCTGCACCACGTCGGGGCAGCTGTGGCAGCTCAGCGAGACATAGATTTCGAAATCGAAATCGCCGTCGAGCGCGCGGATCTGCTCCAGGATGGCGTCGTCCACCTTGGGCGGGTAGCCGCCGGTCTGCAGCAGCGCCAGGATCAGCGAGGTGAACTCGTGGCCCATCGGCAGGCCGGCAAAGCGCGGGCCGGTGCTCTCGCTCGGGCGGTTGATGGAAAACGACGGCTTGCGGTGGTTGTCATCGCGGCTCTCGCTCACCTTGACCAGCGGCGAAACGTCGGCGATGTCTTTCAGCAGGGATTGCAGCTCGCCCGACGCCTGGCTGTCGTCGAGCGAGGCAACGATTTCAATCGGCTGCGTGGCGCGTTCGAGGTAGCTTTTCAATTGGGCTTTGGTGCTGGCGTCGAGCATGGCGGACTCACTTTCAATAATTCGTGGGAAATAAAAAAGCCCGGGTGCGAGCGCGCCCGGGCTGTGGCGCGACTAAAAAGCGCTTAGATCTTGCCAACCAGGTCGAACGACGGCTTCAGGGTGGCCGAGCCTTCTTCCCACTTGGCGGGGCAGACCTCGCCGGGGTGCGAGGCCACGTACTGGGCGGCCTTGACCTTGCGCAGCAGATCGGCAGCGTTGCGGCCGATGCCTTCGGCGGTCACTTCGACGGCCTGGATGATGCCTTGCGGGTCAACGATGAACGTGCCGCGGTCAGCCAGGCCCATTTCTTCGCGCATGCAGTCGAAGTTGCGGGTGATGTTGCCGGTCGGGTCGCCGATCATGGCGTAGTCGATCTTGCCGATGGTCTCGGAGCTGTCGTGCCAGGCTTTGTGCGTGAAGTGGGTGTCGGTGGAGACCGAATAAATTTCCACGCCCAGCTTCTGGAATTCGGCGTAGTGGTCGGCCACGTCGCCCAGCTCGGTCGGGCACACGAAGGTGAAGTCGGCCGGGTAGAAGAAGAATACGGCCCACTTGCCCTGTACATCTTGTTCAGACACTTCGATGAACTTGCCGGCCTTGTAGGCTTGGGCTTTGAACGGTTTGATTTGGGTGTTGATCACGGACATGGTTTGTTTCCTCTTGCAGGTGGGTTGAAAATCTGAATGAGTTGATAGTATAAGGCTCTTGATTAAATAAATTTAATAGTTATATTCTATGAATAAAATTGGGTTTGGCTATTCGCTAATGGTGAGCGGTGAGCGGTGAGCGGTGAGCGGTGAGCGGTGAGCGGTGAGCGGTGACGTGGGGTGCAACCGCCCGCTCGGCGGCAATCGGCACCGGACTGGAGGCTGGAGGCAGGCTGGCTTTTTTTCGGATAACCCCATGGGTCCGGTCCCAGACTTAATCGCGGGCCATCAGCTTTTGATATGGGCTTGGCGAAACGCCTGTTCAATACTCCAGCCGCTCGGGCCGGATTTCCTGCAGGATGGTGGTGGCGATTTCCTCGATGGATTTGGTCGTCGTGGACAGCCAGCGGATGCCCTCGCGCCGCATCATGGATTCGGCTTCATGGATTTCGTTGCGGCAGTTGGCCAGATCCGAGTAGCTGGAGTTGGGGCGGCGCTCATTGCGGATCTCGCTCAGGCGCGTGGGCGAGATGGTCAGGCCGAAGATCTTCTTGCGGTGCGGCACCAGGGCGGGCGGCAGCTGGCGGCGCTCGAAGTCCTCGGGAATGAGCGGGTAGTTCGACGCCTTCAGGCCGTACTGCATCGCCAGGTACAGCGATGTCGGGGTTTTGCCGCTGCGGCTCACACCCACCAGGATCACGTCCGAGCCGGCCAGGTCGCGGTGGCTCTGGCCGTCGTCATGGGCAAGTGAAAAATTGATCGCCTCGATCCGGTCGTTGTAGGCCTTGCTTTTGGAGGCGTCCGAAAAGCGCCCCACCCGGTGATTGGACTTGATGCCCAGCTCGCTCTCCAGCGGCGCCACAAAGATGCCGAACATGTCGAGCAGCATGCCGTTGCAGTGGGCCTTGATGACGGCCAGGATTTCCATGTTGACCAGCGTGGTGAACACGATGGGGCGCCGGCCTTCGACTTCGCCAGTGTGGTTGATCTGGCGGATGGCCTGATGCGCCTTGTCCACCGTGTCGATGAAGGGCAGGCGCACATGGCGCGGACTGATCTCGAACTGCGCCAGGATGGCGTTGCCGAAGGTCTCGGCGGTGATGCCGGTGCCGTCGGAAATGAAAAACACGGTGCGATTGGACATGATGGTTTTTTCAAATGGATAAAAAATCATTCAAGGCGTGCCGGGCTGCAGGCCTCTACAATCGCGTCAATTATCCCGATTCTCATCCCATGCCCCGCCTCAACCCCGAAAAACAACAAGCACGTTGCAGGCGGCCCGTGGACTGCGCGCAGGCGCAGACAGCCCCCAGTTTTTAAACCTCCCGGAGTCTTTTTATGTCCAAGCTATTCGATGCGGCCGCCCTGGTTGTGCCGTTTGAAAACCTGAGAATGTCAGATGTCGATGCCGTTGGCGGCAAGAACGCCAGCCTCGGCGAGATGATTTCGCAACTGCCCACCGGCCCCGAGGGTGTGCGCGTGCCCACCGGCTTTGCCACCACGGCGCACGCGTTTCGCGTCTTTCTGGCCCATGACGGGCTGGACAACAAGATCAATGCCGTGCTCGACGCACTCGACACCGAGGACGTGCGGGCGCTGGCCCAGGCCGGCGCGCAGATTCGCGCGCTGGTTGAAGCCCAGCCTTTCCCGGCTGACTTCGAGCAAGCCGTGCGCGAGAGCTTCGCCACCTTGAGCGCGGGCAATGCGCAAGCGAGTTTTGCGGTGCGCTCCTCGGCCACCGCCGAAGACCTGCCCGATGCTTCGTTTGCCGGTCAGCAGGAGACCTTCCTGAACGTCGTGGGCATCGAGGACGTGCTGCACAAGATGAAAGAGGTGTTTGCCTCGCTCTACAACGACCGCGCCATCAGCTACCGTGTGCATCAGGGCTTTGCCCATGCGGACGTGGCCCTGTCGGCCGGCGTGCAGCGCATGGTGCGCTCGGACCTGGGCGCGGCCGGCGTGATGTTCACCATCGACACCGAAAGCGGTTTTGAAGATGTGGTCTTCATCACGTCGAGCTACGGCCTGGGCGAAACCGTGGTTCAGGGCGCCGTCAACCCGGACGAGTTCTATGTCCACAAGCCCATGCTCAAGGCGGAAAATCGCGCCGTGATCCGCCGCAACCTGGGCTCCAAGCTGCTGCAGATGGAGTTCACCACGGCTGAAGAGAAAAAGGCCGGCGGCAAGCTGGTCAAAACTACCGACGTGCCGATTGAGCTGCGCAACCGCTATTCACTGACCGACGCCGATGTGGAGCAACTGGCGCGCTATGCCGTCATCATCGAAGACCATTATGGTCGCCCGATGGACATCGAATGGGGCAAGGACGGCACCGACGGCGAACTGTACATCCTGCAGGCGCGTCCCGAGACGGTGAAAAGCCAGTCCAAGGGCAAGGCCGAGCAGCGCTACACGCTCAAGGGCAGCGGCACCGTGCTGGCCGTGGGCCGCGCCATTGGCCAGAAGATCGGCACCGGCCCGGTCCGTATCGTGCATGACATCAGCCAGATGGACCAGGTCCAGCCCGGCGACGTGCTGGTCACCGACATGACGGACCCGAACTGGGAACCGGTCATGAAACGCGCCAGCGCCATCGTGACCAACCGCGGCGGGCGCACCTGCCACGCCGCCATCATCGCGCGCGAGCTGGGCATCCCGGCCGTCGTGGGCTGCGGCGATGCGACGGAAAAGCTCAAGAACGGCATGCTGGTGACCGTGAGCTGCGCCGAAGGCGACACCGGCAACATCTATGACGGCCTGCTGGAAACCGAAGTCACCGAAGTGCAGCGTGGCGAGATGCCGCCCATCGACATCAAGATCATGATGAACGTGGGCAACCCGCAACTGGCCTTTGATTTCTGCCAGATCCCGAACCAGGGCGTGGGCCTGGCGCGGCTCGAATTCGTCATCAACAACAACATCGGCGTGCATCCGAAAGCGATCCTGGACTACCCGAATATCGATTCGGACCTGAAAAAGGCCGTCGAAAGCGTGGCGCGCGGCCATGCATCGCCACGGGCGTTCTATGTGGACAAGGTCGCCGAAGGCGTGGCCACGATTGGCGCGGCCTTCTGGCCCAAGCCGGTGATTGTGCGCCTGTCGGACTTCAAGTCGAATGAATACCGCAAACTCATCGGCGGCTCGCGCTACGAGCCGGAAGAAGAAAATCCAATGCTGGGTTTCCGTGGTGCGGCGCGTTACATCAGCGCCGAGTTCGGCGAGGCTTTCGCCATGGAATGCGAAGCCATCAAGCGCGTGCGCAACGACATGGGCCTGACCAATGTCGAGGTGATGATTCCGTTTGTGCGCACGCTGGGCCAGGCCAAAGCCGTGACCGAACTGCTGGCCGCGCACGGCCTCAAGCGCGGCGAGGGCGGTTTGCGCCTCATCATGATGTGCGAAGTGCCGAGCAATGCGGTGCTGGCCGACCAGTTCCTCGAATATTTCGATGGCTTTTCGATTGGCTCGAACGACCTGACACAGCTCACGCTGGGCCTGGACCGCGACTCAGGGCTGGAAGTGCTGGCCAAGGACTTCGACGAGCGCGACCCGGCCGTCAAGGCACTGCTCAGTCTGGCGATCAGCGCCTGCAAGCGCCAGGGCAAGTACGTCGGCATCTGCGGCCAGGGCCCCAGCGATCACCCGGACTTTGCGCTGTGGCTGAAAGACCAGGGCATCGGCTCCATCTCGCTCAATCCCGACACCGTGATGGACACCTGGAAGCAACTGGCAGGCTGAAGTCTGACTGACTGAAGCTGACGCCGCCAGTTCAGCAACTGGCGGCCTTTGATCCGCCTCTTGAATTGAAGACACCCTGGTAAGCGCAGCCTGCCAGGGTGTTTTTGCGTTTTCGGGGATGTTCTTGCCGCGTGCCCGGTATTGATCGTTGATCGGCATAGCCTTTCCTGGGGGACTGACACAGCCATTTGCAGCCGAGCTCGCCAGCGGGCTATAATCATGGGCTTCGCCTTGCTGCACCCTTAACGACGCTGGGGCAGCTTTTATTCCATCCAAAAGGAGATTTTATGCGTCATTACGAGATCGTCTTGCTGATCCACCCGGATCAAAGCGAGCAAGTGCCAGCCATGCTGGAGCGCTACAAGGGCATGATCACCGCCGGCGGTGGCACTGTTCACCGCGTGGAAGACTGGGGCCGTCGCCAACTGGTGTACCTGATCCAGAAGCTTGCCAAAGCCCACTACCTGTGCATCAACATCGAAGCCAGCCAGGCCGTGATGGAAGAAATTGAACACGCCTTCAAGTTCAACGATGCCGTGCTGCGCCACCTGACCGTGGTCAAGAAAAAGGCTGAAACCGGCCCGTCCCTCATGATGCGCAACGTCGAGAGAGAAGAAGCCCGTAAGACCCAACAGCAGGAGTTTGTGGCTTAATTTGCCACATGCTGTTGAACGCCTCGCTGCTGCACCCAGAAAAACTGCAGTGAACCACGTTGAACTGACCGCCTGTATCGCCGAGCTAAGTCCTCTTCGCTACACGCCCGCCGGGATTCCCGCTCTCAACTTCATCCTCGAACACGAGTCTGAAGTGATCGAAGCCGGAGTTGCCAGACAGGTCAAATTGACGCTCAAGGCCGTTGCTTTCGGAACGCTGGCTGAACAAGCTGTCCAGCTCGCTTTAGGCAAGGCTGTCAGGTTCACCGGTTTTCTGATCAATGCGCGCACCAGCAAAGGCGTTGTTTTTCATATTCAAGCTTTCGAGCAAGTACTGAACCCCATTTAAGGAGTCCATCATGGCCGGACCAAAACGTTTCAACAAAGACAAGCGCCCCAAGCGCAACACCCAATCCCTGCTGTTCAAGCGCAAGCGTTTTTGCCGCTTCACCGCTGCAGGCGTTGAAGAAATCGACTACAAGGACATCGACACCCTGCGTGATTTCGTGTCCGAAAACGGCAAGATCATCCCCGCACGCCTGACCGGCACCCGCGCGATTTTCCAGCGCCAAGTTAACACCGCCGTCAAGCGCGCTCGCTTCCTCGCGATGCTGCCGTACAGCGACCAGCACCGCACCCTGTAAGGAGAAACGACCCATGCAAATCATTCTGCTCGACAAAGTCGTGAACCTGGGCAACCTGGGCGAGATCGTCAAAGTCAAAGACGGTTACGCACGCAACTTCCTGATTCCTTTTGGCCGCGCCCGCCGCGCCACCGCAGCAGCGATCAAGGAATTCGAAGTCAAGCGCGCCGAGCTTGAAAAAGCCGCCGCCGTCAAGCTCGCCGAAATGCAGGCCCAGGGCGAAAAGCTCGGCGGCACCACCGTCAAGCTGACGCAAAAAGCCGGTGTCGATGGCCGCCTGTTCGGCTCCGTCACCAATGCCGACATCGCCCAGGAAGTCAGCAAGCAAGGCTTTGCCGTCTCCAAGGCACAAATTCGCCTGCCTAACGGCCCGGTCAAGACCGTTGGCGACCACCCGGTCAGCATCGCTCTGCACCACGACGTCGTGGTTGAGATCACCGTGACGGTCTACGGCGAAACCGCGTAAGCCTCACGCTGTTCAGCGCTGAAAAAGCCGCTCTTCGGAGCGGCTTTTTTCTTGGAAAACTGCGCTGCGTATTGCCCGCGCCGGTGGCTGCGGCCAGGACTCAGGCAGCGTAACAAGCTTGATTTCCACAGGATTTACACCGGATTTCCACAGCTTGTCCACATCCTTATCCCGTGCGTTTTCAGGGTCCGGGCGTACCATTGCCCCCTGCCGAGGAACTTCATGTCTGCCTTACTTTCCACCTTTGACAATTCGGGCTACAGCGCCGACCGCCAGATTGCGCAGTTGCGCATTCCGCCGCATTCGATTGAAGGCGAATCGAGTGTTCTGGGCGGCCTGTTGCTCGACAACAGTGCGTGGGACCGGGTCGGCGACCTGCTGGCAGACCAGGACTTTTACCGCCACGAACACCAACTGATCTATGCGGCCATTGGCGCACTGGTCAATGCCTCCAAGCCCGCCGACATCATCACGGTGTACGAGCGGCTGCAGAGCCTGGGAAAGGCCGAGGAAATCGGCGGCCTGAGCTACCTCAACGCGCTGGCCCAGTACGTGCCCAGCGCCGGCAACATCCGCCGCTATGCCGAGATCGTGCGCGAGCGCTCGATCCTGCGCAAGCTGGTGGCGGCATCGGATGAAATCGCCACCAACGCTTTTAATCCCCAAGGCAAGGCGGTCACGGTCATCCTGGACGAGGCCGAGCAGAAGATTCTCAACATCGGCGAGCAGGGCGGGCGTTCGCAACAAGGTTTCCAGAGCATGGACACGCTGGTGGTAGACCTGCTGGACCGGGTAACGGAAATGTCGGAAAACCCGAACGACGTCACCGGGGTGCCCAGCGGTTTCCATGACCTGGACCGCATGACTTCGGGCTTTCAGGCGGGTGACCTGGTGATCCTGGCAGCGCGGCCTTCAATGGGGAAAACGGCCCTGGCCATCAACATCGCCGAGCATGTGGCCCTGCACGAAGGCCTGCCGGTGGCGGTGTTTTCCATGGAAATGGGCGCCTCCCAGCTGGCGGTGCGTATCGTCGGCTCGATTGGGCGGATTGACCAGACCCATCTGCGCACCGGCGCGCTGACCGACGAGGAATGGCCGCGCCTGACGGAAGCGATTGAAAAGCTGCGAAGCATTTCCCTGCACATCGACGAAACTGCCGGTCTCACGGTAAGCGAGTTGCGCGCTAATGCCCGGCGCCTGGCGCGCCAGTGCGGCAAGCTCGGCCTGATCGTGGTGGATTATCTGCAGCTGATGAGCGTCTCGACGAGCATGAACGATGAAAACCGCGCCACGGCCGTGGGCGAGATTTCCCGTGGCCTGAAAATGCTGGCCAAGGAGTTGCAGTGCCCCGTGATTGCGCTCTCCCAGCTCAGCCGGGGCGTGGAATCGCGCACCGACAAGCGCCCGATGATGAGCGATTTGCGCGAGTCCGGCGCGATCGAGCAGGATGCCGACATCATCATGTTCATCTACCGCGACGAGTACTACACCAAGGAAGCGTGCAAGGAGCCGGGCGTGGCCGAGGTCATCATCAGCAAGCAGCGCAATGGCCCGACCGGCACGGTGAAACTGGCCTTCATCAACCGCATCACCAAGTTTGAAAGCCTGGCGCACAGCAGCGGCGATTTTTAAAAATCACCAGAGGTGTTGGCAACCGGGCGCAAGCAGCTCTTTTTTGCGCGCACTCACTCAGACAGTGTTGGCGTTGGTGAAAAATTAACGCGACGGCACGAGGTCTTGTGTCTTGCGCGATTCAATGCGTGGGCTCGGTGAAGAAAAGCTTCACTCCAGGTCTTCGATGGCCAGCATGTGGTATTTCTGCCCATAGGACAAGGGCAAATGCTTGACCGCAGACATGATGCGCTCGGTCGCTGCATCCGAAGGGGCCTTGAGCATCACGCCATGATGCCCATCGCGGGCCAGGGCGATGTACTGGTTGACGGTTTCGCCCTCGGTGCCGACCGAGGGCATGACTTCCTCTGAAGGGTCTTGCAACTGGCCTATTTCTGTCAGGATCGCTTGCGGCGTCAGCGCCATCATGTCTTCTTCGCGAAAACCGGCGGCTTGCAGTTCACGGCCTGCCTGCGCTGCAGTCGCTTCGTCAGGAAATAGCAGGACGGCATACCCGGTCGGGTAAAAAACTCCTTGCAGAGTCAACATCTTGGGGGTGAGCACAAAGGGTTTCAAAATGACTCCTCCGTCTTTCATTCAGCCCTTATTAATGCATAAAACCCCAGACCTGTCTGTAGGCCCAGTCGTACGGGAGGCGGTGCTCGGCCGCCGCTGCCAGCGCGCGTTGTAGCGCCGCCCCGCCGGTTTCAATTTTTCAGAAGGAAGGCGGCCGCGGCATGCGTGTCAAGGGAGCTGTTCGGTCTGCAGCGAGGGGTCGGACATCACGCGGGCCAGGCTGGGCAGGCTGTCGATCAGCTGGTTGGAAAAATAGCTGCTCGGCGTGTCAGGCTCCAGCGCGGCAATCGCCAGGTTGGCCAGCGGTTGGTTCAGGGGAATGTAATAACTTCCTGCCGGCGCATCAATCACCCCACGCACCAGCGTGACCTCGGCTGCAGGCAGGGGCGCAGCAGCCCCGGCGCTGCCAGCCACGTCCTGCGGCGGCGCGCTGGCGGGGGGCGCAGTTTGGCGGTACATGTCGCCGAGCAGGGCGCTTTGCTGCAGGATGCGCTGCACCTGCAGGCCCTGCAGGCGCAGCCGCTCTGCGGCAGTGTGGGCGGCTGCCGAAAGCCAGTAGCCACAGGGACGCACGCGCTTTTTGAGAATGCGCAGGGCCAGGGTGGAGTCCCAGTCCACGGTGAGGGTCTTGTCAGCGCCACTGACCGGGTCGAGCATGACCAGATCGTATTGCGCTGGCGTAGGCGCTGTCTCGACAATGGCCTGGCCCCTGCAGGCCTGGGCGCTGACTTCCTTGTCGATGTAGGGGCGCACCTGGCCCAGCTGGCTGGCGCGCTGGGCCGTGCTGCCCAGCACGCTGGCCATGGTGGTGACCTGGGCATGCACCCGGCGCTGGAGATCGAGCCGGCCCAGACCTGCGCCCCGGGTCTCGATGCGCAGGCTGATGATGTTTTTCAGGCCATCGGCATTGGGACTGGTGTCGGGCGTGGTGCTGCCCATGGAGATTTTTTTGTCGGCCGGATCTGCCGAGGTGGTGTGGAACCACTCGCTGGTGAGGCCCTGGCCCTTCAGGGCGGCCAGCAGCGGGCGGCGGTACCACTCTTCGGCGGCCTTGGTCACAAACTCGGGCAGGTTGCCAATGGTGGCATAGTGAAAAAGAACGTCGGACTTTTGCACCGCGCCGAATTTTTGCAGGTAGCTGTCCTCCACGGCGTATTCGTGCGCATCGAGCACGGTGGTGGGCTGGTAGTCGCTGGTGAGTCTGGCCAGCGCCTGCGCTTCGGGTGTATTGAGCAGCAAATGGTCGCGGTTCATGTCGCGCCCATTGGCGGTGAGGCGCTGCTGATTGGCCGCGCCGTCCGGATTGGCGCGCGCAACGATCACCACATTGATCTGTTCGAGCAGCGGCTGCAGCAGGCCCTGGGCCAGTTCGCGCGCCATCACCAGCAGGGCTTCGCTGCCGGCCGGCTCGTCGCCGTGCTGCTGGCCGATCAGCAGCACCGTGGGCCGTCCGGTGGCCCGCAGCGCGGCCGGGTCGGTACCCGTGCCACGGGTCAGCACCAGTGCGTGCAAGGTCTGGCCCTGCTGGGACTGGCCGATCGGCAGCACGGCTGCTTTCACTCCCACCGAATGCGCCAGCGCATCGGCCTGGTCGTGCAGCCAGCGCTCGATCTCAGGCTCGGTGGTAAAGCCCGTGCGGCCCGCTTGCAGCCCTGGTGTGCTGTAACTCACCGAAGGGGCCGCAAACCGGGCGGCCACCGCTGCGCTGTAGGGCGCTGGCGGCGTGGGCGCGCTGATGATGGCCGTGGGCGGCGTGACCGGAGAAACCTGCACCGTGGCCGATGGCGCTACAGGGGGCGATGCGGGCATCGTCGCTGCGCTTGCCGCAGGGCGTGGAAGTGCAGGCATCCAGTGCGGTAAAGGCACGCTGGTGCAGCCCACCAGCCAGACCAGCGGGACTGTCAGGCCCAGCCGTACCAGACGTTTGGAAATTAGAGGGGAGCCAGTCTGGACCGTGGTGCGGTAAGGGGGCATGGTGCTCATTTTTTTTGTGGGGGTGAGCCTGGGTCAGGCATTGCAGGAAGGCGCAGGAAAGTGCTGATGTTAACTGCCTTGGCGGCATCGCAGAAAGCACTTGCCGTCTGCCACCAGGAAGGCAGATTGAGCCTGCGCAAGAGCCGTTGGCTTTCTGGGAAAATGGCCCGCATGCCCGTTTCAGTTTCAGCCCCCGCCGCTTCCTCTTTCACGTCTTTTCCCGCCGCTTCGACGCCCGCGCCCGCCAGCCCCTGGCGCCTGAGCGTTGCTCCGATGATGGACTGGACGGACCGGCATTGCCGCTATTTTCACCGGCTGCTCTCGCGCCATGCACTGCTCTACACCGAGATGGTGACCAGCGGCGCGCTAATCCACGGCGACGTGGCACGGCATCTGCGCTTCAACGCCGAGGAGCAGCCGCTGGCCCTGCAGCTGGGCGGCAGCGAGCCGGCCGATTTGGCACACTGCGCCCGGCTGGGCGAGCAGTGGGGTTACCAGGAGATCAACCTCAATTGCGGCTGCCCGAGCGAGCGGGTGCAGCGCGGCGCTTTTGGCGCCTGCCTGATGAATGAGCCGCAACTGGTGGCCGATTGCGTCAAGGCCATGGTCGATGTGGTCAGCGTGCCGGTGACGGTCAAGCACCGCATCGGCATCGACAAGGAGGAGCGCTATGAGTTTGTGCGCGATTTTGTCGGCGCCGTGAGCGAGGCGGGCTGCACCACCTTCATCGTGCATGCCCGCAATGCCTGGCTCAAGGGCCTGTCGCCGAAGGAAAACCGCGAAATCCCGCCGCTGCGCTACGAGCTGGTGCATCGTCTCAAGCGGGAGTTTCCGGCGCTGACGATTTGCGTCAACGGCGGCATCACGACCGGCGAGCAGGTGGCGGCGCAGTTGCGCGAACTCGATGGCGTCATGGTCGGGCGCGAGGCCTATCACAACCCGTGGTGGCTCGCCTCGTGGGACACGGAATTTTTTGGCGCTGACAGCGGTGCTCTCATGCGCGAGCAGGTCGAGATGCAAATGTGCGATTACATGGTGCGCCAGGCGTCCGAGCATGGAACTTCATTCAGCGCGATTGCCCGCCACATGCTGGGCCTGCGCCATGGGTTGCCCGGTTCGCGCCGCTGGCGCCAGGTCTGGAGCGATCACAGGCTTAAAACCCTTCCACCACATGAGGTGATGCTGTTGGCGCATGATGGCACTCAAAAAGGTGCCTGAGCAAATTTTGTGAATACCTTGAAAAGATTGAGACCATTGATTCTGAAGGGAAAAGTGACGTTTGTATCGAACCGTGCTTTAAACCCTTCTGCTTACATACTCGTCTGTTCACCAACTCTTCAAGGGTGTACAGTGAAATCAGGGAAGGCGGTAAAGTTGGGCTGACCGTCATCTCGGGGGTGATCAAGCGCAGCCCGTTAAGGAGGATTTATGGATGTCGTCCGTAACTTTTTGACGCGTTACGAGCAAACGCGGGAAGAAGAACTGTCCCTTGAGGAATACCTCGACCTGTGCAAAAAGAACCCGCTGGTGTATGCCACGGCTGCCGAGCGCATGCTCGCGGCCATCGGCGAGCCTGATATCTTCGATACCCACCAGGACCAGCGGCTGTCGCGCATCTTTGGCAACAAGATCATCAAGATTTATCCGGCTTTTCGCGATTTTTACGGGCTGGAAGATCCGATCGAACAGGTGGTTTCCTATTTCCGTCATGCGGCCCAGGGCCTGGAAGAGAAAAAGCAGATTCTTTATTTACTCGGCCCGGTGGGCGGCGGTAAATCCTCGATTGCCGAGCGGCTCAAGAGCCTGATGGAGCAGGTGCCTTTCTATGCGCTGAAAGACTCGCCCGTCAACGAGTCGCCGCTGGGCCTGTTCAATAACACCGAAGACACGCCTTTGCTGGAAAAGCAGTACGGCATTGCGCCGCGCTACCTGCAGCGCATCATGTCGCCCTGGGCCGTCAAGCGTCTGGAAGAGTACGGCGGGGACATCCGCAAGTTCCGCGTCGTCAAGCGCTACCCTTCGATCTTGAAGCAGTGCGCCATTGCCAAGACCGAGCCCGGCGACGAGAACAACCAGGACATCTCCACGCTGGTGGGCAAGATCGACATCCGCAAGCTCGAACTGTTTGCCCAGGACGACCCGGACGCCTACAGCTACTCCGGCGGCCTGTGCCTGGCCAACCAGGGGCTGCTCGAATTCGTCGAAATGTTCAAGGCGCCGATCAAAGTGCTGCACCCGCTGCTGACCGCCACCCAGGAGGGAAACTTCAAGGGCACCGAGGGTTTTGGGGCGATTCCTTTTGACGGCATCGTGATGGCGCACTCCAACGAAAGCGAGTGGAAGGCTTTCAAGAACAACAAGAACAACGAGGCCTTCCTGGACCGGATTTACATCGTCAAGGTGCCTTACTGCCTGCGCGCCTCGGAGGAAATACAGATCTATGAAAAGCTGATCCGCAATTCGTCTCTGTCGGGCGCTATCTGCGCGCCCGGCACGCTCAAGATGATGGCGCAGTTTGCCGTCTTGACGCGCCTGAAGGATCCGGAAAATTCCAGCATCTTCAGCAAGCTGCAGATCTATGACGGCGAGAACCTCAAGGACACCGATCCGAAGGCCAAGAGCTACCAGGAGTACCGCGATTACGCCGGCGTGGACGAGGGCATGAACGGCATCTCCACGCGCTTTGCCTTCAAGATACTGTCCAAGGTGTTCAATTTCGATTCCACCGAAATCGCCGCCAATCCGGTCCACCTGATGTACGTGCTGGAGCAGCAGATCGAGCGCGAGCAGTTCACGCCCGAGACCGAGCAGCGCTACCTGGCCTTCATCAAGGAAAACCTGGCGGTGCGCTACGCCGAGTTCATCGGCAAGGAAATCCAGACGGCTTATCTGGAGTCGTACTCCGAATACGGGCAGAACATCTTTGACCGCTACGTGACGTATGCCGATTTCTGGATCCAAGATCAGGAGTACCGCGACACCGACACGGGCGAGATTTTCGACCGCGCCTCGCTCAACGCCGAACTGGAAAAAATCGAAAAGCCGGCGGGCATCAGCAACCCGAAGGATTTTCGCAACGAGATCGTGAACTTCGTGCTGCGCCGGCGCGCCAGCAACGCCGGCAAGAACCCGGCCTGGACCAGCTACGAAAAACTGCGTGCGGTGATCGAAAAGAAAATGTTCTCCAACACCGAAGATCTGCTGCCGGTGATTTCCTTCAACGCCAAGGCCAGCGAAGACGAGAGGAAAAAGCATGAGAATTTTCTCAACCGCATGATGGCCAAGGGCTACAGCGCCCGGCAGGTGCGCCTGCTGTGCGAGTGGTACCTGCGGGTTCGCAAGAGTGCCTGACGCGGCCGTGGCGCCGCACACCGGAGACCACCCGTATGACCATGCTCCAGCAAGTCATTGACAGGCGTTTGTCGGGCAAGAACAAGTCCATCGGCAACCGGGAGCGCTTCCTGCATCGCTACCGCAAGCAGATCAAGGAGGCGGTCCGGCGGGCCGTCACGGGCCGCAGCATTCACGACATCGAGCAGGGCCAGGACATCACCTTGCCCCGGCGCGATGTGTCCGAGCCGGTGTTCGGCCACGGCGCCGGGGGGCGTCAGGAGCGGGTGTATCCCGACAACCGGGAGTATGTGCGCGGCGACCGCATTGCGCGGCCCGAAGGCGGCGCTGGCCGGGGTGGCTCGGGGCCTGGCGCCAGTGCGGACGGCACGAGTGAGGACAACTTCGAGTTTCGCATCACGCGCGAAGAGTTCATGCAGTATTTCTTCGATGACTTGGCGCTGCCGCATCTGCTGCGCACCCAGCTTCTGCCCGACGCGCCGGAGTGGAAAACCCAGCGCGCCGGTTTTATTTCCGAGGGCACGCCCACGAACCTGCATGTGGTGCGCTCCATGCGCAAGGCGCTGAGCCGGCGCATCGCCATGGGCGGCGATGCGCGGCGCCAGTTGCGCCGGCTGGAGTTGCTGCTGGCCTCGATGCTGCAGGACGCGGCCGCGCCGCGCGGCGAAATCGTCGCGTTGAAAGAACAAATCGAAGCGCTGCGCCGACGGCTCCACCAGATTCCGTTTCTTGACCCCTTTGATCTTCGCTACCGCAACCGCGTCAAGGTGCCCTTGCCGGTTTCTAAGGCCGTGATGTTTTGCCTGATGGATGTGTCGGGCTCGATGAGCGAGGCGCGCAAGGATATGGCCAAGCGCTTTTTCATCCTGCTGTACCTGTTCCTGATGCGCCACTATGAAAAGACGGAGGTGGTTTTCATTCGCCATCACACCCAGGCGTCCGAGGTGACGGAAGACGAATTTTTTCACTCGATGGAGAGCGGTGGCACGGTGGTATCGAGTGCGCTCACGCTGATGCACCAGATCATCCAGGCGCGCTACGACCCGGCCGAGTGGAACATCTACGGCGCCCAGGCCTCGGATGGCGACAACTGGCTGCAGGACTCGGCCAAATGCCGCGCCCTGCTGGTGGACAAGCTGCTGCCGGTCTCGCGCTACTTTGCCTATCTCCAGGTCGCCGAGGAAAGCCAGAACCTCTGGGAGGAGTATGACCTGGTGCGCCAAAGCCAGCCGAACTTTGCGATGCAGAAAGTGAGCGATGCCGCCGCGATTTACCCGGTGTTTCGCGAGCTGTTCAAGAAAGGGCATCCCGCATGAGCACGACGCCGACTCCTGAAGAACCTGCAAGCGCCAAGGCTGCGGAACTGCCTGCCTGCCAGGGGCGTCGGGCTGCGCTGCCCAGTCCGTCCGACTGGACTTTCGAGCTGATCGAGCTCTACCACGGCGAGATCGAGCGCGTGGCCAGGGGTTTCGGGCTCGATACCTATCCGGTGCAGCTTGAAGTCATCACGGCCAGTCAGATGATTGACACCTATGCCTCCGTCGGCATGCCGGTCAATTACCGCCACTGGTCTTTTGGCAAGCAGTACATTGCCAGCGAAAAAAGCTACCGCCGCGGCCAGATGGGGCTGGCTTACGAGGTGGTCATCAACTCCAACCCCTGCATCGCCTACCTGATGGAGGAAAACACCCTGCCGATGCAGGCGCTGGTGATGGCCCATGCCTGCTACGGCCACAATTCCTTTTTCAAGGGCAACTACCTGTTCCGGATGTGGACCGATGCGTCTTCCATCATCGACTACCTGGTCTATGCGAAGGCCTACATCGCCGAGTGCGAGGAGCAGCACGGGCTGGACGCGGTGGAAGAGTTGCTTGACAGCTGCCATGCGCTCATGGACCAGGGCGTGGACCGCTACCAGCGCTCGCAAAAGCTCTCGCTGGCCGAGGAGGAAGTGCGTCGCAAAGAGCGCGAAGCCTACCTGCAGCAGCAGGTCAATGACCTGTGGCGCACCCTGCCCAGGGCGGCCGAGAAGCAAATGGAAAAAGCCAGTCGCCGTTTTCCGGCCGATCCGCAAGAAAACATCCTCTATTTCATCGAAAAAAATGCGCCCCTGCTGGAGCCCTGGCAGCGCGAGATCGTGCGCATCGTGCGCAAGATCGCCCAGTATTTCTACCCGCAGCGCCAGACCCAGGTGATGAACGAAGGCTGGGCCACTTTCTGGCACTACACGCTGCTCAACGCGATGTATGACGAGGGGCTATTGAGCGATGGTTTCATGATGGAAAACCTGCGCTCCCATACCAATGTGCTGTTCCAGCCGCCCTTGAGCCATCCGGCCTACCGGGGCATCAACCCCTATGCGCTGGGTTTTGCCATGTTCTGCGACATCCGGCGCATCTGCGAACACCCCACGGACGAGGACCGGCAGTGGTTTCCGGACATGGCCGGCTCCGACTGGCTGCAAACGCTGGACTATGCCATGCGAAATTTCCGGGACGAGAGTTTTATCGGCCAGTACCTCTCGCCCCGGCTGATCCGCGAGTTCCGGCTGTTTTCCATCCTTGACGATGCCGCCGAGCTGACGCTGGAGGTCTCAGCCATCCACGATGAGAGTGGCTACCGGCAGGTCCGCGAAGCGCTGGCGCGGCAGTACGATCTGAGCTGCCGCGAGCCCAATATCCAGGTCTGGAATGTCGATGTGCGCGGGGACCGCTCGCTCACCCTGCGCCATAGCCAGCACAACAACCGCCCGCTCAACGATGACGTCAGGGAAGTCATCAAGCATGTCGGGCGTCTGTGGGGTTTTCAGGTCCGGCTGGAAAGCGTTGACCGGCACGGCAAGGTCACCCGGCACTGGGAGGTGGCGCCTGCGCTTTACTCAGGGACAGGAACTTGAGGCGCGAGTTCTCGACACATCCGCATCCGGGCGCCGTGCTGGCGCGCGTACGCTTCAAGCTGCCGCTTCCAGCCCATTCCTGAAGTGTTCCCGCATGCACTGCCCGGTGGCAGCGGCATCGCGCGCCATCAGGGCGGCCATGATGGCGCGGTGCTCGTTCAGCGACTCTTGCAGCCGGCCGCTTTTGAGTAGGGAGTTGTGGCGGTTGAGCTTCATGACCTTGCGCAGGTCCGCCACCATCTGGTCGCGCCAGCGGTTGTTGGCAATTTCCAGCAGCCGCATGTGAAACGCTTCGTTGATTTCAAAAAACCGCTCCCGGTTATGGATGGCTTTTTCCAACTCATGGTGCAGTTCCTGCAGTTCCCTGAGTTGGGGCTCCGTAGCCTTGATGGCCACCACTTCGGCAGCGTCGCTTTCGAGCAGGGCGAGCAAATGGTAGACATCGGCTAGATCGCTGTCGGATATCTCTGTGACGTAGGCGCCGCGCCGCACCTTCATGGTCACCAGCCCTTCCGTGGCCAAGACTTTCAGCGCTTCGCGCAGCGGCGTGCGGCTGATGCCGTATTCTTCGGCCAGTTTCAGCTCGTCAATCCAGCTTCCCGGTGTGAGCTCGCGGTTAAAGATGCGCTGGCGCAAAAGTTCAGCGACTTCTTCGTAAAGCGCCCGAGGTGACAGGGAGATTTCAGCCATAGTTGCAGGTAGTCTAAGCGCAAGTCCAGTTGAATTTTCTGAATCAATAATTATAAATAATGTAAAATTCCTGCCATTGTGACAAGATTGCTCGGGTTGGATTGTGCCTTGCCAAAGCCACAAGCTCCAGCCAGGGCTCAACAAAGATTGCCGACCGCACCATGAGTTCAACGCCTGTTTCTTTCAACGCCGTCACCCTTGAAGCCTGGGCCAAGTCGGCCGCCAAATCCGCCCCCGGCGGCAATGTCGATGCCCTGAACTGGCAAACCCCCGACGGCATCAGCGTCAAGCCGCTGTACACCGCCGAGGACATCAAGGATCTGCCCTACACCAACACGCTCCCAGGCTTCGAGCCCTTCATTCGCGGCCCGCAGGCCACGATGTACGCCGTGCGCCCGTGGACGATTCGCCAGTACGCCGGTTTTTCGACCGCCGAGGAATCCAACGCTTTTTACCGCAAGGCGCTGGCCGCTGGCGGCCAGGGTGTATCGGTGGCGTTCGACCTGGCCACGCACCGCGGCTACGACTCGGACCATCCGCGCGTCACCGGCGATGTGGGCAAGGCCGGCGTGGCGATTGACTCGGTGGAAGACATGAAGATTCTCTTCAACGAGATTCCGCTGGACAAGGTCAGCGTCTCCATGACCATGAACGGCGCCGTGCTGCCGGTGCTCGCCGGCTACATCGTGGCCGCCGAAGAGCAGGGCGTTTCGCAAGACAAGCTCTCGGGAACCATTCAGAACGACATTCTGAAAGAGTTCATGGTGCGCAACACCTATATTTTTCCGCCTGAGCCGAGCATCCGCATCATCGGCGACATCATCGAGTACACGGCGCAGAACATGCCCAAGTTCAACTCGATTTCGATTTCCGGCTACCACATGCAGGAAGCCGGCGCGAACCAGGCGCTCGAACTCGCGTTCACCCTGGCCGACGGCAAGGAATATGTGAAGACGGCGCTGGCCAAGGGTCTGGACGTGGACGGCTTCGCCGGGCGCCTGAGCTTTTTCTGGGCCGTCGGCATGAATTTCTACCTCGAAGTGGCCAAGATGCGCGCCGCGCGCCTGCTGTGGTGCCGCATCATGAAGGAATTCAACCCGAAAAATCCGAAAAGCCTGATGCTGCGCACCCACTGCCAGACCAGCGGCTGGAGCCTGACCGAACAAGACCCGTACAACAACGTCGTGCGCACCACCATCGAAGCCATGGCGGCAGTGTTTGGCGGCACGCAAAGCCTGCACACCAACGCGCTGGACGAAGCCATCGCGCTGCCCACCGAGTTCAGCTCGCGCATTGCCCGCAACACCCAATTGATCATTCAGGAAGAAACCCACATCACCAGCGTGATCGACCCCTGGGCCGGCAGCTACATGATGGAAAAGCTCACCCAGGACATGGCTGACGCCGCCTGGAAAATCATCGAGGAAGTCGAAAGCATGGGCGGCATGATCAAGGCCGTCGATAGCGGCTGGGCCAAGCTGAAAATTGAAGCGGCAGCGGCTGAAAAGCAGGCGCGCATCGACAGCGGCAAGGACGTGATCGTCGGCGTGAACAAGTACAAGCTCAAAACCGAAGACGCGATTGACAGCCTGTCGATTGACAACGTGGCCGTGCGTGACAGCCAGATTGAGCGTTTGAAAGCCATCCGCGCCAGCCGCGATACCGCTGCGGTGCAGGCCGCGCTGGACGCGCTGACCGCCGCCGCCGAGAGCAACAGCGGCAACCTGCTGGCGCTGAGCATCCAGGCGGTGCGCCTGCGTGCCACCGTGGGCGAGATCAGCGACGCGCTGGAAAAAGTCTTCGGCCGGCATCGCGCCGACACGCAGAAAGTCTCCGGCGTCTATGCCGCCGCTTACGACTCGGCCGAAGGCTGGGACACTCTGAAGTCGGAAATCAGCGCTTTTGCTGACGCTCAAGGCCGCCGCCCGCGCGTGATGATTTCCAAACTGGGCCAGGACGGCCATGACCGTGGCGCCAAGGTGGTGGCCACCGCCTTTGCCGATCTGGGCTTTGACGTGGACATGGGGCCGCTGTTCCAGACGCCCGAGGAATGCGCCCGCCAGGCGATTGAAAACGACGTACACGCCGTGGGCGTCTCGACGCTGGCAGCAGGCCACAAAACGCTGGTACCCGCCATCATTGCCGAGCTGAAAAGCCAAGGCGCCGACGACATCATCGTGTTTGTCGGCGGCGTGATTCCGCGCCAGGACTACGAGATGCTGTACGAAGCCGGCGTCAAGGGTATTTACGGCCCCGGCACCCCCATTCCGGCCAGCGCCAAGGATGTGCTGGAGCAAATTAAAAAGGCACTTGTTTAATGCTTGTGCATCCTTGATTTGATAGCTATCATTTGATAGTTATCAGTCAGGAGTTTGTCATGAACACAATCGTAGACACCGCCAAAATCTTCACCACAGGCCGCAGCCAGGCTGTGCGCCTGCCCAAAGCCTATCGCTTTGACACTGCCGAGGTGTTCATTGAGCGCAGGGGCAGTATGGTCATGCTTCGTCCCAAGTACGACAAGGATGAGTGGTGGAGCCGCATGGAGAAGATTCTTGATGGTTTTGAAGGCATGCCCGAAGAGATCGAGCGAGACCGCTCAGTCTTGAGCGACCCCGTGAGCTTCGACTGAGCACTGCCATGTACTTTCTTGATACCAACATTTGCGCCTATTTCATGTCGCGTAAATATCCCTCGGTGATGGAGAAGTTCAAAGCGCATGCGCCGCAGGACTTGCTTATATCAGCCTTGGTTGCTGGCGAGCTGGCTTATGGTGTGGAGTTGAGTTCACGCATTGAATCGAACCGTAAAAATCTCGATGCCTTTTTGTCCATGCTGCAAATCGTGCCTTGGGACGAGCAAGCCATGTGGCATTTCGGCCAGCAAAAAGCCAGGTTGAAAAAAGCGGGTACCAGGATTGGTGAAATTGATTTGTTGATCGGCTGTCAGGCTCTTGCTTTGAATGCAATCATGGTCACGAACAACACCCGTGAGTTTGAGCGCATTGAAGGTTTGAAACTGGAAAATTGGGTGGATGCGCAATGACCACTTCAATCACTCGCCCACAATATATTTGCATTGATTGGGAAAATGTCCAGCCCGAAGTTTTTCCGTCCCTTCAGGCTGAGCATATTCACATGCTGGTTTTTGTGGGGGCGCAACAAGGTAAATTGTCTTTTCCTGTTGTTGAAGCGGTGCAGAAAATGGGAAGCAGGGCGCAATATGTCAAAGTAACCCAAACGGGTAATAATTCTTTGGATATGCATATGGCCTTCTATATCGGCAGGCTGTCGATTGAAAAAACAAATGCCTATTTTCATATCATCGCCAAAGATAGGGATTATGATCCTTTAATTCAACATTTGAAGGATTTGGGTATTGGTGCAAAAAGATATGCTGACTTGATGGATATTGAGTGGATAAAGCATTCAAAATCTCTTGCGTTAGCCAAAGAAAGTAATGATTTTTCTCAAGTGGCAATTGAATGGCTTCAGGCGCGTGTTAATAATCGGCCAGCCAGCGTGCAGACCCTTAAAAATACTTTAAAAGTAGCCGCTTTGGGAAATAGTCTTGATGACACCCAGGCGGAAACAGTATTTAATGAACTGGTTGAGAAGAAATACGTTGTGGTGCATGGTTCGCAAGTTATTTATCCGAAGTTTTAGATAATGCTTTCCTCCATCCTCAACGGCTCTTCTTTACAGCAGCGCCGCGCCATCGCCAAAGCCATCACGCTGCTGGAATCGACCCGGACGGACCACCGCGCCCAGGCCGACGAGTTGCTCACAAGCCTGCTGCCCCACACCGGCAAAGCCTTGCGCCTGGGCATCAGCGGCGTGCCCGGCGTGGGCAAATCGACTTTCATCGAAGCGCTCGGTCTGTACCTGATCGCGCAGGGGCACCGCGTGGCCGTGCTGGCGATTGACCCGTCCTCCAGCGTTTCGGGCGGCTCCATTTTGGGCGACAAAACGCGCATGGAGCGGCTCTGCGTCGAGGAAAACGCCTACATCCGCCCCAGCCCGTCCAGCGGCACGCTCGGCGGCGTGGCCGAAAAAACCCGTGAAGCCATGCTGGTCTGCGAAGCGGCGGGCTACGACGTGGTGATTGTCGAAACCGTCGGCGTCGGCCAGTCCGAAACGGCGGTGGCCAGCATGACGGACATGTTCGTGGTCATGCAGCTGCCCAACGCGGGCGACGACTTGCAGGCGATTAAAAAAGGCGTGATGGAGCTGGCCGATCTGGTGCTCATCAACAAGGCCGACATTGACGCCCATGCTGCCATGCGCGCCGAGGCGCAGATCAAGTCCGCCATGCGCCTGTTTGGCCTCGTCAACAACGCGATGGGCGCGACGCAGGCGGCAGATTTCGACAAGCAGTGGCATCCGCAGGTCTTGCAACTGAGCGCGCTGCACGGCCGGGGCGTCGATGCCTTCTGGGCCGCCGTCACCGAGTACCGCACGCTGCAGAGCGCCAACGGCAAGCTGGCCGCGCGGCGCCAGCACCAAGCCCTCTCGTGGATGTGGGAGCGCATCGACGCCGGCCTCAAACTCGCTTTCCGCAAAGACCCGGCCGTCAGCGCCTTGCTGCCGGCTTTTATGACCCAGGTGGGAAACGGCCAGCTTCCCGCTTCCACCGCTGCAAGGCAGCTGCTTGCAGCCCATTCGTACCGGGCACCAGACCCCATCCCATCCTCAACAGAGCATAAGTAGAGAGAAACTGAAAGAAAACCATGCAGGAAATTCTTGAACAACTGGAAAAAAAACGCGCTGCGGCGCGTCTGGGCGGTGGCCAAAAGCGCATTGACGCGCAGCACGGCAAAGGCAAGCTGACGGCGCGCGAGCGTCTGGAGCTGCTCCTCGACGAGGGCACGTTTGAAGAGTGGGACATGTTTGTCGAGCACCGCTGCGCCGACTTCGGCATGGAAAAGAACAAGATTCCGGGCGACGGCGTCGTGACCGGCTACGGCATGATCAACGGCCGTCTGGTGTTCGTGTTCAGCCAGGATTTCACCGTCTTCGGCGGCGCGCTCTCCGAAGCCCATGCGGAAAAAATCTGCAAGGTCATGGACCAGGCGATGAAAGTCGGCGCGCCGGTGATCGGCCTGAACGATTCGGGCGGCGCCCGCATCCAGGAAGGCGTGGCGTCGCTCGGCGGTTATGCCGACGTGTTCCAGCGCAACGTGATGGCCAGCGGCGTGATTCCGCAGATCAGCATGATCATGGGGCCATCAGCCGGCGGCGCGGTGTATTCGCCCGCCATGACCGACTTCATTTTCATGGTCAAGGATTCGAGCTACATGTTCGTGACCGGCCCTGAAGTCGTCAAAACCGTGACGCACGAGGAAGTGACGGCCGAAGAGCTGGGCGGCGCCATCAGCCACACCACCAAGAGCGGCGTGGCCGATCTGGCGTTCGAGAACGACGTCGAGGCGCTCCTGATGCTGCGCCGGCTCTACAACTACCTGCCGCTGAACAACCGCGAAAAAGCCCCTGTTCGCCCGAATGCCGATCCGGCCGGCCGCATGGACATGAGCCTGGACACGCTGGTGCCCGAGAACCCGAACAAGCCTTACGACATGAAGGAGCTGATCGCCAAGACCGTCGATGATGGCGACTTCTTCGAGATCCAGCCCGAGTACGCCAAGAACATCCTGATCGGCTTTGCCCGCATGGAAGGCCAGTCGGTGGGTATCGTGGCGAATCAGCCGCTGGTGCTGGCGGGCTGCCTGGACATCAAATCGTCCATCAAGGCGGCGCGCTTTGTCCGTTTTTGCGATGCGTTCAACATCCCCGTGATCACCTTCGTCGATGTACCCGGCTTCATGCCCGGCACGGCGCAGGAATACGGCGGCATCATCAAGCACGGCGCCAAGCTGCTCTACGCGTATGCCGAATGCACCGTGCCGAAAATCACCGTCATCACCCGCAAGGCCTACGGCGGCGCGTATGACGTGATGTCTTCCAAGCACCTGCGCGGCGACGTGAACTTTGCCTGGCCCAACGCCGAAATCGCGGTGATGGGCGCCAAGGGCGCTGTCGAAATCATCTTCCGCGAGGACAAGGGCGATCCGGTCAAGCTCGCGGCCAAGGAAGCCGAGTACAAGGCGCGTTTTGCGAACCCGTTCGTGGCGGGCGCGCGCGGCTTCATCGACGACGTGATCCTGCCGCACGAAACCCGCAAGCGCATCTGCCGCTCGCTGGTCATGCTCAAGGACAAGAAGCTCGAAAACCCGTGGCGCAAGCACGGTAACATCCCGCTGTAAGGCGGGGCTTGCCGGCACCTTCAGGTCACTGACACATCATGATGCGTTTGAACTTCAAGCCGTGGAGCCTCGCGGCTCTGGGCGGCTTGCTGCTCGCGCAAAGTGCTTATCTGGTCACCGTGAAGGTGACGCATCTGGGGGTAATACTGCCGGCGGGCCTGGGCGTTGTGCTGGTTTTTCTGGGAACGGCCCGCCAGCACTGGCGGCTGTGGCTGGAGGAGCGAGCACTGCGCCAGCAGGCCTGGAAATGGGTGCGTGCCGGTTTCTGGCTGTGGCTGGCGTCTCTGCTTGGCTTTTTTAGCCTGCTGGCGCTGCGCCAGCAGGGGCAAGACCTGCAGGGCTTGCGGCCGGATGTCATTGTCGTGCTGGGCTCCAGCACGCCCAACGTCCAGCCTTCGCCCACGCTGGTGGAGCGGCTCAACCTGGCTTACGCCCTGGCGCAGCAGCATCCAAAAGCCAAGGTGATCGTCAGCGGCGGGGTGGATTTCCGCCAGACTGTCTCTGAAGCCAGCGTGATGGGCGCTTACCTTGAAAGCCGGGGGCTGGAAAAAGGGCGGATTCTTCTGGAAGAGCGCAGCACCAGCACGCATGAAAACCTGGTGTTTTCGCGCCGCCTGCTGCAGGCCGATGCGCAAGCGCCGGAGCCTGCCATGGCGCTGGTGACCAGCGATTTTCACACCCTGCGCGCCGGCTGGATTGCCGAAAAGACTGGCTGGAAGAACGTGACCACCGCCGGCGCGCCCACGCCCCTGTACATGCGCTACAACGCCTGGCTGCGCGAGTATTTCGCCTTGCTGTCGGGCCTGCTGCTCAGGGAGTATTAAGCCCATGCCCGAGGTTGCCACGCTACTTGCTGATATCTGCCACACCGGCGCGTCCATGGACTTCATGAATGGCGGCCCCGCACGGCGCCCGTGCCTTGTGGCCGGAGCGCGCAAGATTTTCAAACTGATTTCTCGTTAGGACAATTCCATGTTTACCAAAATTCTGATTGCCAACCGGGGCGAAATCGCCTGCCGCGTTATCCTCACCGCCCGCAAGATGGGCATCAAGACGGTGGCGGTGTACTCCGACGCCGACAAGGATGCGCGCCATGTGGAGCTGGCCGACGAGGCCGTCAACATCGGCCCCGCGCCCAGCCGCGAGAGCTACCTGCTGGCCGACAAGATCATCGCCGCCTGCAAGCAGACCGGCGCGCAAGCCGTTCACCCCGGCTACGGCTTCCTGAGCGAAAACGCAAACTTTGCCAAGCAGGTGGAAGAAGAAGGCATCGTCTTCATCGGCCCCAAGCACTATTCGATTGCCGCCATGGGCGACAAGATCGAATCGAAAAAGCTCGCCGGCGCCGCTGGCGTGAACTGCATTCCAGGTGTCAACGACGCGATTGAAACGGCCGAGAAAGCCGTTGAAATCGCCAAGGACATCGGCTACCCGGTCATGATCAAGGCCAGCGCCGGCGGCGGCGGCAAGGGTCTGCGTGTGGCGTTCAACGACAAGGAAGCCTTCGAGGGCTTCACCAGCTGCCGCAACGAGGCGCGCAACAGCTTTGGCGATGACCGCGTGTTCATCGAGAAATTCGTTGAAGAACCCCGCCACATCGAAATCCAGTTGCTGGGCGACAGCCACGGCAATGTGGTTTATCTGAACGAGCGTGAATGTTCCATCCAGCGCCGCCACCAGAAGGTGATCGAAGAGGCGCCAAGCCCCTTCATCAGCGACGAGACCCGCAAGGCCATGGGCGAGCAGGCCGTGCAATTGGCCAAGGCCGTGAAATACCAGTCGGCCGGCACGGTGGAATTTGTCGTCGGTAAGGACCAGAGTTTTTATTTCCTGGAAATGAACACCCGCCTGCAGGTCGAGCATCCCGTCACGGAATGCATTACCGGCCTGGACCTGGTCGAGCTGATGATCCGCGTGGCCGCCGGCGAAAAGCTGCCGATCACCCAGGACGACGTCAAGCGCGACGGCTGGGCGATTGAATGCCGCATCAATGCCGAAGACCCGTTCCGCGGTTTTCTGCCATCGACGGGCCGGCTGGTGCGTTTCCAGCCGCCCAAGGAAACGATGTTTGCCGCCGACACCGAGCAGTGGTTGGGTGTGCGCGTGGACACCGGCGTGCAGGACGGCGGCGAAATCCCGATGTATTACGACTCGATGATTGCCAAGCTCATCGTTCATGGCAAGGACCGTAACGAGGCGATTGCCAAGATGCGCGAAGCCCTCAACAGCTTCGTGATCCGCGGCGTCAGCAGCAATATTCCCTTCCAGGCGGCTTTGCTGGCGCATCCGAAATTCGTGGCGGGCGATTTCAATACCGGTTTCATCGCCGAGAACTATGCCCAGGGCTTCCGCGCGGAAGACGTGCCGCACGATGACCCGGATTTCCTGGTCGCGCTGGCCGCCTATGTGAACCGCCGCATCAGAAGCCGCGCTGCCGGTATCAGTGGCCAGCTGCCCGGCCATGGCATCACCGTGGGCGAGGATTTCGTCATCATCGGCCTGGGCGCCGAGGGCGAAAACACGCCGCAGAAAGCCAGCGTGCGCGATTTCCAGGCCGTCTCGGGCTCCAGCGCCGTCGAGACGAATGGCAAGCGCTATGAAATTTGCAGCGGCTGGCACCTTGGCGGTGCGCGCATCCGCGGCACGGTCAACGGCCAGCCTTTTGCCGCCCAGGTCGAGCGTGGCGTGGGTCGCAATCCGCTGGCCCTGCGCATCAACCACAACGGCACGCGGCTCGACGCGCTGGTGCTCTCGCCGCGCGCGGCCGAACTCCACGCGCTGATGCCTTTCAAGGCGCCGCCGGACATGAGCCGCTTTGTGCTGTCGCCCATGCCCGGCCTGCTGGTCGAGGTGGCGGTGCAGGTCGGACAAAAAGTCCAGGCCGGCGAGCGCGTGGCGGTGATCGAAGCGATGAAGATGGAAAACGTGCTGTTTGCCACCGCCGACGGCGTGGTCGGCAAGGTGCTGGCCAACAAGGGCGAGTCGCTGAGCGTGGACCAGCCTATCGTTGAGTTTGCGTGAATCGCCAGGTGAATTTTTTATGAGCACGACAACCATGACTGAACGTCCTTTCAAGGTGCTGGGCATCCAGCAGATTGCCATTGGCTCCACGTCCAAGGACCGGCTGCGCACCCTGTGGGTGGACATGCTGGGTCTTGAGCTCACCGGCAATTTCGTCAGCGAGCGCGAGAACGTCGATGAAGACATCTGCGCCATTGGCAGTGGCCCGTTCAAGGTCGAGGTCGATCTGATGCAACCGGTGGATATCGACAAGAAGCCGGCCGTCCATGCCACGCCGCTCAATCACATCGGCTTGTGGGTGGACGATCTGCCCGTGGCCGTGGAATGGCTCACGGCCCAGGGCGTGCGCTTTGCGCCGGGCGGCATCCGCAAGGGCGCGGCCGGTTTTGACATCTGCTTCCTGCACCCCAAGTCAAGCGAGGAGTTTCCGATCTCCGGCGAAGGCGTGCTGATCGAGATGGTGCAGGCGCCGGCCGAGGTGATTGCGGCGTTTGCGGCCTTGGCTCAGGGCTAGGCTTTTTTCTCGCGCTGCGCCCGTGCACGGGCCAGCACCGCTTCGATCATGGCGCGCTTGCGCTCGGCCACGGCGTTCATGGCGAGTGGCTGGGCGGGTAGTTCCGGGGCCGCCATCTCCATGGCTTGCCCACCGTTGCCTGAATCGTCAGGTGTTTGAACAGGCTTGTCTTTTTGGTGCGGATGCCGAAGGTTGCGGGCCTCGTAACGGCTGCGGGCGGTGTCGGCTTGCGGCTGGGACCAGGCGCTCCAACCGGTGCGCGTTCCCGTGACATTTTCCAGGCTGATGCAGTCCACCGGGCACACCGGCACGCAGAGTTCGCAACCGGTGCAATAAGGTTCGATCACGGTGTGCATCAGCTTGTGGCTTCCCAGGATGGCGTCCGTCGGGCAGGCTTTGATGCACAGCGTGCAGCCGATGCACCAGGCTTCATCGATGATGGCAAGCGCTCGCGGGCCTTCAGCGCCATGGGCCGGATTGAGCGCTTGGGCAGGCAATCCGGTGATGCGCGAGAGGCGCTGCACGCCTTCAGCCCCGCCGGGCGGGCACTGGTTGATGGCGGCGTGGCCGCAAGCAATGGCTTGCGCGTAAGCCGCGCAATCAGGGTAGCTGCATCGCGTGCATTGCGTCTGGGGCAATGCCGCGTAGATGCGTTCAAAAAGGGAGCTGTCGTTGGGGGAGTTCACCCCCTTATTTTCCCACCAGACACGGCTTCATCGCACCGAACCACCCTTTTGTTCAAGGGTGGCGCGGTGGATTTTTCTCAGACCGTTGACTTTTCAGAGGTGGTGGCGGCCGCTGCGGCCTTCTTCGTCTCGTCTTTGGCTGCAGGCTCCACGGCGGGAGTTGCAACTGCCAGCACCTTGGCTTCTTCTGCTGCCGGGACGGGGGCTGGCGCTGCGGCCTGGGTTGCTTTTGGAGCGACGGGAGCTGGCGCTGCTGCAGCTTGGGTTGCCTTTGGAGCGACGGGGGCTGGTGCTGCTGCGGCTTGGGTTGCCTTTGGATCGACGGCAATGGGCGCTGGCGGAGCAGATGGCTTGACCACGGCGGCAGGAACGCTGGGCGCCAGCGGTTTTTCTACCACAGCAGGCGCTGCTTTGGCCAGTGCCTTGGCTTTTGGCTTGGCCACAGGCGCCGCTTTGGCCACTGGTTTCTTGGCGACAACAGGCACTGAGATGTTTGCCGTCTCGGCGATGGCTTTGGGCGCGGCCAGCGCCGGGCTGGCAGCCGGGGTCAACGAGTGGTTCTGCTCCAGAATGAAGCTCTTGACGGCCGGATAGACCACCTCGCGCCAGCGCCGGCCGCTGAAAATGCCGTAATGGCCGGCGCCGATGGCGTCCAGATGTTTTTTCTGGCTCTCCGGCACGCCGCTGCACATTTCCAGCGCCGCACGCGTCTGGCCCGTGCCGGAAATGTCGTCCAGTTCGCCCTCGACCGTCATGACGGCGGTGGTCTTGATGTCGCCCGGCTTGACGCGCTCTAACTGCCCATCGACCGACATCACCTCCCAGGTGCCGTTGACCAGCTTGAACTCCTGGAACACGGTCTTGATGGTTTCAAGGTAGTAGTCGGCATCCATGTCCAGCACGGCGTTGTACTCGTCGTAGAACTTGCGGTGGGCTTCGGTGCTGGCGTCGTCACCCTTGATGAGGTTCTTGAAGTAATCGTAATGGCTCGACGCATGGCGGTCGGGGTTCATCGCCACGAAACCGGTGTGCTGCAAAAAGCCGGGGTAAACGCGCCGGCCAGCGCCGGGGAAGTTGCTCGGAACCCGGTAGATCACATTGTTTTCAAACCATTCGTAGGGCTTGGTGGTGGCCAGGTTGTTCACGGCCGTTGCCGACAGGCGCGCATCGATCGGGCCGCCCATCATGATCATCGACAGCGGGGTGGTCTCGCCGCGCGAAGCCATGAGCGAAATGGCGGCAAACACCGGCACCGTCGGCTGGCACACGCTGATGACATGGCAGTTGCCATATTTGGCCTGCAGGTGGCGGATGAACTCCTGCACATAGTTCACATAGTCGTCAAGGTGGAAAGCCCCGTCGGACAGCGGCACATTGCGCGCATTCTTCCAGTCGGTGATATAGACCTTGTGGTCCTTGAGCATGGTCTTGACGGTGTCGCGCAGCAAGGTGGAATAGTGGCCCGACAGGGGGGCCACGATCAGCACGGCGGGCTGGCCCTTGAGGTGGGACAGCGTAGGGAGGTCATCGGTAAAACGCTTGAAACGGCGCAACTCGCAAAACGGCTTGTCCACTTCCACGCGCTCGTGAATCGCCAGACTGACGCCATCGGCATCGACCGCGCGGATGTCAAAAGCGGGCTTTTCGTAGTCTTTTCCCAAGCGGTACATCAGGCTGTAGCCGGCGGAGACGCGCTGGGCAAAGGGGCTTTTGCCAATCGGCGATGAAGAATTGCTGTAAAGCTTTGCCGCTGCTTGGGCAAAATCAACAAACGGCTCCATCAGCGTACGTTGGGATTCATAAATTTGGTACAGCATAAGAACAGCCTTTCTGGGTAAATTTCGGATAAATCGAAATATGTTGCAGTGCAATATAACAGGCGTTGCTATGACTGAATTAGAGGGAAATTACCAAAGTTACAAGAACTAACATTTTTCCCTTTCAGAAAGCGACAACCAAGCGCTTGTGAAGCCTGCCCGGCATTCAATACGGGCATGGAAACGGAATGGATGGCTTGCCACTCTCGGGCTGAGATTGTGGAGCTTTCTGTTGAACTTTGGTGGACGTTTAACATAGCAACCCTTTGAGCTTGTGCACATTTGCCAGTGCTTTAAACACTCTACAGGACGACTCCATGCCGCTTTCCATGCCCGCCGCCGCCAGTCTTGACCAGCTGGCCTCCTTGAGAAAATCGGACCGGATGCCGGTGTTGTTTATCGGTCACGGCAGCCCCATGAATGCGCTGGGTGACAACGAGTACCGGCGCAGCTGGCAGGCGCTGGGGGCGCAGTTTGGCACGCAGCGGCCCCGCCCGCAGTTGATCCTGTGCATCTCGGCCCACTGGCTGACCCAGGGCTGGTGGCTCACGGCCATGGCGCAACCCAAAACCATCCATGACTTTGGCGGCTTCCCGCAGGAGCTGTTTGACCAGCAGTATCCGGCGCCCGGCGACCCGGCGGCCGCCTGCGCGATCAGTCTGCTGGTGCGCCAGCGCGCTTCGGCGCCGCTGGGGCTCGATGTGGGGGAGTGGGGGCTCGATCACGGCGCCTGGTCGGTGCTCAAGCCGATGTTTCCCGAGGCCGATATTCCGGTGATCCAGCTCAGCATGGACTACGGGCGCGCACCCGAAGATCACTATGCCCTGGCCCGGCAACTCAAGGCCCTGCGCGAGCGCGGCGTGCTGATCGTGGCCAGCGGCAACATCGTGCACAACCTGCGCCAGATGCAGCGCGGCGCCAGTGGCAGCCAGGCGTACGACTGGGCGCTGGAGTTTGACCAGACCATCGGCGGCTACTTGCAACAGGGTAACCTAAATGCCTTGCAAAATTTTCAAAAACTCGGTCAGGTTGCCGCAATGGCCCATCCCACCCATGAGCATTACTTGCCGCTGCTGTATGCGGCCGGCGCGGTGGAGAGCCGCGAGCCGATGCGCTTTTTCAACACCAGCTTTCAGGGCGGCTCGATCTCGATGCGTTCTGTCGTCTGGGGGTGAACGCCAGCGCGCTGGTGTTCAGAAGCGTTTGCCGGGTGAGCGCTCGGACATGAAAAAAGGCCGTTGAGCAACGGCCTTTTCGGGAAAATTCAGGCGGACGTTTATTTGACGTGCTTGCCGATCAGGCCGGCCATCTCGAACATCGAGACCTGCGCCTTGCCGAACACGGCGAGCAGTTTTTTGTCGGCATTGATCATGCGCTTGTTGCTCTTGTCCTGCAGGTCGTTGGCCTTGATGTAAACCCACAGCTTGCTGACAATTTCGGTACGCGGCAAAGGCTTGTCGCCCACGACGGCGGACAGCTCGGGGCTCAGGGTCAGCGCTTTCATGAAGGCTGGATTGGGCGTGCGCTTCTTGGCGGCTGGCGCCTCTGGCGCGGAAGCAACCTTTTTCTCGGCTACTTTTTTAGCGGCCGTCTTGGGCGCAGCCGCTTGCGGTGCGGTTGCTGCCTTGACAGCGATTTTTTTGGCCGGAGCAGCTTTTTTGGCAGGTGCTTCTTTTGCCGGTGCTTTTTTTGCAGTTGCCATGATGGGTTCCTTCTAGACAGTTGACAAATCACCACCGGAATCGCAACCGCGACTCCCGTGTGGGTAGAACGCATGCTACTGGAGAAAATCGCGTTTTACAGAGGGAAAACACTTTATTTCCGTCGGCATGTGGCAGATTTCTCTTTGAAACTGAAAAAACTCGGCTTTACGTCTTTCCGGGTACCACTGTGCTGCCTGGGCGCAGGGAAAATAACCGCCTTACCTTTTCTGGAAGTGATTTGAAAATGACCCCAAGCGCGATGCTTTCCTTTGCCACCTGCGATCTGTGCGATGCCCATAAAAATGACACTTCGGGCCAGTTCAGGGTGTTGCCACCCGTATTCAGGGACTTTGGCGCGATTCGAAAATTCAGCGGCCCGGTGGTCACGCTCAAGTGTTTTGAAGACAACAGCCTCGTCAAGGAGGCGGTTGATTCGCCCGGCCAGGGCCGGGTGCTGGTGGTCGATGGCGGCGCCTCGCTGCGCCGCGCCCTGCTCGGCGGCAACCTGGGCGCCGCCGCCGCCAGAAACGGCTGGGCGGGCGTGGTGATCGATGGTTGCGTGCGCGACGTGGCCGAACTGGCGCAGTGCGCCACCGGCCTGCGCGCCTTGGCCGCCATGCCGCTGCCCACCGAAAAACGCCAGGAAGGCCAGCGCGATGTGGCGGTGCAGATCCAGGGCGTGTGGGTGCGCCCGGGCGACTGGCTGTATGCCGATGAGGATGGCATCGTCGTGATGCCCGCGCCCGTCAGCGCCTGAACGGGCAGGGGAGCGCTTGCAGCCCGCCGCCGAACCGGGCGATGCTCAGCTTGTCAGGCCCTTGTACAGCATGTAGCCGGCCAGCAGGTACAGGACGCAGGCAAACACCCGCTTGAGGCTGGCCACGGCAATGCGGTGCGCGGTGCGCGCGCCCAGCGGCGCGGTCAGCACGCTGCACGCGGCAATGACCCCCAGCGCCGGTAGCCAGATGTAGCCGAAGGAGCCAGCGGGCAGCCCCTGCACACTTTGCCCGCTGATCACATAGCCCAGCGCATTGGCCAGGGCAATGGGAAAGCCCAGCGCGGCAGAGGTGGCCACGGCGTGGTGAATCGCAATGTTGCACCAGGTCATGAAGGGCACGCTGATAAAGCCCCCGCCGGCGCCCACCAAGCCGGAAATGAAGCCGATGAAGCCCCCGGCAGCCAGCTGCCCGGCCGTGCCCGGCATCTGGCGCGTGGGCTTGGGTTTTTTGTCCAGGAACATCTGCGTGGCCGAAAAACTTACGAACAGGCCGAAGAACACCGCCAGGGACGAGCCCTTGAGCAGCGCGAACACGCCCAGGCTGCCCAGGATGCTGCCCGCCACGATGCCCGGCGCCAGCCGCCGCACGATGTCCCAGCGCACGGCGCCGCGCTGGTGGTGCGCCCGCACGCTCGACAGGGACGTGAAAATGATGGTGGCCATGGAGGTGGCAATGGCCATCTTCACCGCCAGGTCGGGCGAGACACTGCGGTTGGACAGGATGAGGGTGATGAAGGGCACCATCAGCATGCCCCCGCCAATGCCCAGCAGGCCAGCGAGAAAACCCGTCCCCAGGCCCAGCAGGGCCAGTTCAGCGATTAGCAGCGGTTCGAGAAGCATGGGGGAGGGATTTGAAAGGCCGCGCGCCGCGCCTGCGCAAGGGTGGCGGCGCTCAGGCAGGCAGAGGTGGCAAGAAAAAACGAGGTGTCTGCGAATACCACCGGACCGTCATCCTGAACCGGGGTTCAGGTGGGCGAGGGCAGTCAGGCTTCGGGTTCGTCTGACGCGAGACGATCACACCAGCCGGACAATTTACCAAGCCCGAGCTCGTGGAGCATTGGTTCAAGGAAATATAAAGCCCGGTGCGTACCGCAGACAGCGCAATTGTAGGCTTTTCCGCCGCGTCAGCGGAGCACCACTGGCGCAAAAATTCAAGAATCCCGGCCGTTGGCGCCCAGGGCCGTGTTCAGCCGCTGCAGCAAGCTTTCCAGTTGCGGATGCGGTAATTTTTCCTCCGCTTTATCCGCTTCCTCCGCTTCGTCCAATTCGCCGGGTTGTTCCTCGGACTGGGCTGGGGCTGTTGTCGGCTCTGACATTCTGGGCGGCTCTGGCAGGTCTGCTTGTGCCAAGGGCTCTGGCGACTCTGGCGACTCTGGCGGCGCTTGCGGTTCTGGCGCAGGCGTGGCTGCCACGGCCTGAGCCGGCAGGGTCTGGAGCAACTCAAATGTCAGGTTCAGTGCGGCCAGCACGGCGATGCGGTCCCTGGCCTTGATTTTTCCGATATCGCGGATGATGCACATGGCCGAATCGACTCTGTCCACCGCTTCGCGCAGGCGCAGCTCGCCGTTTTCGGGACAGGTCAGCAGGTAGCTTTGTCCCATGATCTGTACTTCGAGCTGTTTCATTTGGCAGTCTCCACGGCAGTGGCGGTATCAGTGCTTTCGGGCAGGCGCTCGATCAGGGCATCGACGCGGGCGCGGGCCGCATTCAGGCGTGACCTGAGCGAGTCGCGCTCCTGCGTCAGGCTGGTGACTTCTTCGAGCAGCAGCGCATGGGTATGCTGCAATGCCTCGTAACGCTGCAGCAACTGCTCAACGCGTTCGGTAAGTTGACCGATCTGATCGGCTTGGTGTTGGTTCGGCATGACAACGTGGATTGTAGGGTTCAGAGCGTTTTGCCGCGTAGAATCTCGCCTGTTGGTGCTCGCGGTGTGGTTCACATGCTGCAGTTCAACGGGAAGCAGGAGGAAGTCAATGCCATGCGCCACGGGTCAGCCCGCTGCGCAAGCGCCGAGACCTCTAACCTGCGCTGCCCCCGCAACGGTAAACGGACGAATGCTGCGCCTTGAACGTCAAACGACAAGGCCCGCATTCAGCTTTCATCATCAGCCACTGAGCGTCTTGAACACGCGCTTGGGAAGGCGGTGACAGCAGTTCCGTCAGCCCGGATACCGGCCAACAAGGTGAGCGCGCATGCCCTTTTGCAAGGCACTGCGCGGTTGTAGGGCTCATGCACTGGCGGGGAAGCTGGTGAGGGCAGTTTGTCGCGATTGTTTACCCATGAAAATCTGTATTTCTAACGTGCGCCTGGCGCTGTTGCCCCTGGCTTTGGCTGCTGCTTTTCCGTCTGTTTCGCAGGCGCAAGTGACGCCGCAGTTGAAAGAAACGGTGGTGACGGCCACCCGCACGGCACAAGCCCTGTCGGATCTGGTGGCCGATATGTCCATCGTGGACCGCGCCATGATCGAGCGCAGCGGCGCCACCGGCGTGGCCGACGTGCTGGCGCGCCTGCCCGGCGTGGAGATCGGGCGCAGTGGCGGCATCGGCGGCACGACCAACGTGTTCCTGCGCGGCGCCAATGGGCAGCACACGGCCGTGTACCTGGACGGCGTGCGCCTGGACACCCAGTCGGGTGGCGGCGGTGCGACTTGGGAAAACATTCCCTTGGCGCAGATCGAGCGCATTGAGGTGCTGCGCGGCCCCGCCGCCGCCGTCTATGGCTCGGACGCCATCAATGGCGTGATCCAGCTTTTCACTCGCAAGGGCGAAGGCCAGCCGGCGCCTTATGTCGGCGCGGGCCTGGGCAGCAACAGCCTGGCCAGGCTGGAGGCCGGCATCAGCGGCAGCACGGGCACCGACAGCGCGTTTGATTATTCGCTGGGCCTGGCGCGCGAGACCAGCGATGGCTTTGACTCGCAGCCCCAGCGCCTGAGCGGCTCGCCGACGGCGCAAAGCAATCCCGACCAAGATGGCCACCGCAGCACATCGGTCAACGCCCGCCTTGGCCTGAAGATCAACCGTGCCCACAGCCTGGACACCACGCTGCTGGCCAGCGACATGAAGGCCCAGTACGATGCGTTCGGCTACAAGGCCGCAGCGCCTGTCGATGATCTCAGCCATCACAAGCTGCGCACTGCTGGCCTGAGCTGGAATGCCCAGTGGAGTGACGCCTACAGCACCCGCCTGAGCGTGACCGACTCTTCCAGCCGCTATGAAACCACGCCCTCGGCCTACCAGACCAGGACGGCGCTGCGCGGTTACCTGTTCCAGAATGAGCTGCGTGTCGGCCCGCACCTGCTGAGCGCCGCCCTGGAGCGCCGGCAGGACGAGCTGGAAAACACCTCCGTGGGCATCACCCGCAGCCGCACGCAAAAAGCGCTGGCGCTGGGCTATGGTTTTGTCCAGGGGCGCCATTCGGTTCAGCTTAATCTTCGGCATGACGACGACAGCGGCTTTGGCGGCAAGGCCACGGGCAGCGCCGCTTACGGCTTGATGATCACGCCAAAGCTTCGCCTGACCGCCTCGGCCGGGACGGCCTTTCGCGCGCCTACGCTGTACCAGCGCTTCAGCCAATACGGCGTGAGCAGCCTGCAGCCCGAAACCAGCCGCAACCTGGAAGCCGGACTGCGCTACACCGACGGCGCCAGCAGCCTGGGGCTGGTGGCCTACCGCAACAAACTGGACAACCTGATTGACTACATCGGCGGCCCCGGTCTGTGCGCTTCACCATGGGGCTGCTACACCAACACGGCCCGCGCCCGGTATGCGGGCGTTACCCTCTCGGCGACCCATGCGGTGGGCGGCGTCAACCTGGGCGCTTCGCTGGACCTGCAAAGTCCGCGTGACCTGGACACTGGCAGGCTATTGGCCCGCCGCGCCAAAAGACACGGCATGCTGACCGCTGACACGCGTCTGGGAACTTGGCACTTGGGCGCCGAGGCGCAGTTCTCGGGCCGGCGCCATGACTATGATTTCGCAGGCAACACCTATGTGCTGGGCAGCTACAGCCTGCTCAACCTGAGCGCCAGCACGCCCTTTTCCAAGGACTGGACCTTGCTGGCACGGGTGGACAACCTGACTGACAAGCAGTACGAGCTGGCCCGCACCTATGCGACGGCGGGGCGCTCGTTTTACCTGGGCGTGAAATGGGCGCCGAAATAAGCGCCGTCCGCTGCCCGGCCGTGCTCGTGGCCGCCCCGGCCTCGGGTCAGGGCAAGACCACCGTGGCCTGCGCGCTGGCGCGGCTGCACGCGCGCCAGGGCAAAAAAGTGCGTGTCTTCAAGTGCGGGCCGGATTTTCTCGACCCCTACTGGCTGACGCTGGCCAGCGGCGCGCCTGTCCATCAGCTCGATTTGTGGATGACGGGCGAAGCCGACTGCGCCCGGCGCCTGCACGACGCGGCGCTGAACGCCGATCTCATCATTATCGAAGGCGTGATGGGCCTCTTTGACGGGCAGCCCAGCGCCGCTGACCTGGCCCAGCGTTTCAATCTTCCCGTCTTGGCGGTGATTGATGCCGGCGCCATGGCCGGTACCTTCGGCGCGCTGGCCTGGGGCCTGCAGCATTACCGCGAAGGTTTGCCCTTTGCCGGCGTGCTGGCCAACCGCGTGGCTTCGCCCGGCCATGCGCAGATGCTGCAGGACAGCCTGCGCGAGCCGGAACAATGGCTGGGCGCCATGATGCGCAGCGCCGCCGTGACCCTGCCCGAGCGCCATCTGGGCCTCGTCATGGACCATGAAATCGGTGACGCGCTGCACCGCCTTGATGCGGCGGCCGATGCGCTGGCCGCGACCCTGCTGGGGCAGATGACGCCAGCCGATTTGCAGGCCTGGGCCGTCACCTTTGAGACCGATGCGGCTGCGGGTGAGAGTTTCCCGTCCGCAGCGCTGCGGGGCCAGACGATTGCCGTCGCCAGCGACCCGGCTTTTTGTTTTTTGTATGCCGCCAATCTCGACTGCCTGCAGGCCATGGGCGCGCAGCTGGTGTATTTTTCTCCGCTGGCCGACAGCGAACTGCCCGCCTGCGATGCCCTGTGGCTGCCCGGCGGTTATCCCGAGTTGCATGCCGAAGCCTTGAGCGCCAACACCGCCATGAAGGCCAGCATCAGCCAGCATGTCCAGGCCGGCAAGCCGGTCTGGGCCGAATGCGGTGGGATGATGGCCCTGTTCGAGCAGCTTGTCACCGTCGAGGGCGCCATCCATGCGATGTGGGGCGTGCTGCCCGGCCGCGTGACGATGCAGCCGCGCCTGGCCGCCCTCGGCCCGCAGCAGCTGGAAGTGGCCGGCGGCCTCTTACGCGGCCACACCTTTCACTATTCCACCTGCGCCACGCCGCTGCCCGCCGCTAGCCGCACCCAGGCCGCGCCGGGGCGCAGCCTGCGCGGCGAGGGCGAGGCGCTCTATCAGGCCGGATCGGTGCGGGCCAGCTATTTTCACGCCTGGTTTGCCTCCAGTCCGGCAACGGCCGCCCGCCTGTTTTTGAAAGAAAGCCATGACTGACACCGCCCGCAACTGGCGCGCCCTGGCCGCCAGCCCGGACAGCTCGGCCTACGGCCCGCAGCGCATCGTCTGCCTGACCGAAGAGCCCACCGAATGGCTCTACCTGCTGGGCGAGGAGCGCCGCATCGTCGGCATTTCGGGCTACACCGTGCGCCCGTCGCGCGCGCGCCAGGAAAAGCCCAAGGTCAGCGCCTACCTGAGCGCCAAGATCGACAAGATCGTCGATTTACAACCCGACTGCGTGATCGGATTTTCCGACCTGCAGGCCGACATCGCGGCGCAGCTGGTCAAAAAAGGCATCCAGGTCACCATCTTTAACCAGCGCAGCGTGGCGGAGATTTTCTCCATGCTGTACCAGCTGGCTGCCATGGTGGGGCAGGCCGAGCGTGGCCTGGCGCTGATCCGGTCCATGCAGCAGCGCCTTCTGGAAATTGAACAGGCGGCGAGTAGATTGAAACGCCGGCCACGGGTGTATTTCGAGGAATGGGACGAGCCGAACATCAGCGCCATTGCCTGGGTCTCCGAGCTGATCGGCATTGCCGGCGGCGACGACTGCTTTCCGGAACTGGCCGGACAGGCGATGGGCAAAGACCGCATCATTGCCGACGGCGCCGAGATCGTGCGGCGCAACCCCGACATCATCTTCGGCTCCTGGTGCGGCAAGAAGTTCCGCCCTGAAAAGGTTCTGGCTCGGCCGGGCTGGGAGGGCGTGCCGGCGCTTCAGAACCGCCAGCTGTTCGAGATCAAGTCCTGCGACATTCTGCAGCCGGGGCCGGCGGCGCTGACCGACGGCGTGGAGCAGTTGCACCGGATCATCATGGCCTGGAGCGAGAGTCTGCCCACGGGCGACGAGATGGGCGCAGCTAGCGCAGATAAGGCCGATAAGGCCGACAAACCCGAGGGCATGGCATGACGGTTTTTTCAGTCACCCGCAGCGAGTTCATTCTTGGCGGCCAGAAAAGCGGCAAGTCGCGCCGCGCCGAGATGCTGGCGCGCGCCTGGCTGCAGCAATCGCCCGCGCATGATGCGGTGCTGATTGCCACCGCCCAGCCCTGGGACGAGGAAATGCGCCAGCGCATTGCGCGCCACCAGCAAGACCGCGCCGAGCGCGTGCCGGGCCTGCGCACGCTCGAAGAGCCCTTGCAACTGGCCCAGGCGCTGGCAGGCAGCAGCCGGCCGCACACGCTGGTCGTGGTGGACTGCCTGACCCTGTGGCTGACCAACTGGCTGATGCCGGCGGAGCCCCTATCGAAAGACGGACAACCCGAGCAACCCGACGAACAAGCAGATGCGCAAGCCAGGCGCTCCCCGGCAAATGCCTCGCCAGCGCAGATCGCGCTGCTTTTAAAAGCGATTGAAAACGCTACCGGCCCGGTTGTGCTGGTGGGCAACGAAATCGGCCTGGGCGTGATTCCGCTCGGGCGCGAGACGCGCGCTTTTGTCGATGCGCTGGGCCAGTTGAACCAGGCGGTGGCGCAGGCGTGTGAGCGCGTCACCCTGATGGCCGCCGGGCTGCCGCTTACCTTGAAAGGCCGCCATGATGCCGGTGTCTGACGCACAGTTCTTTTTTTGGAAACGATGGACAGCGGGGCTTGCGCCCAAGCCTTTTGAGGCTGTTGAGGCCATCTGGAAGATGATCGGGGCAGGCGCTCTCAAGTCTGGCTGGAAAAAGCCAGTGTCGCGCCATGCGTCTCAAGCCAGCACGGCTGTTTTCGTGGTGCTCTGTCTGGTGCTGCTGGCGCCGGCCCATGCCCTGCAGCTCACCGATGACCGGGGCGTGACCATCACCCTGGCGCAAGCGCCCCAGCGCATTGTCAGCATCCTGCCTTCGCTGACCGAAAGCGTCTGCGCGCTGGACCAATGCCATCGCCTGATCGGGGTGGACCGCTATTCCAATTACCCCGCCAGCGTGCGGCGCCTGCCGGTGGTGGGCGGCGGGATAGACCCGAACATTGAAGCCATCGTCGCGCTCAGGCCCGACGTGGTGCTGCTGTCGGTGTCCTCGCGCGCCAGCGAGCGGCTCGAAGCGCTGGGCATCAAGGCCGTGGCGCTGGAGCCCAAGAACCATGCCGATGTGCGGCGTGTGCTGAAAAAACTCGGCGTGCTGCTCGCCGTTCCCGATGACGTCGGCGCGGAGCGCGTGTGGCGCGTCATCGATGCCGGGGTGCTGGCGGCGGCGCAGTCGCTCTCGCCCCAGGCCAGAAATACTCGGGTGTATTTTGAGGTGAACCGCGGGCCGTATGCTGCGGGCGAGTCGTCCTTCATCGGCGAAACGCTGACCCGTCTTGGCGTGAAGAATGTGGTTCCCGCCGCGCTCGGGCCTTTCCCACGGCTGAACCCGGAGTTCGTGGTGCGCGCTAATCCGGACCTGATCATGCTCAGCCGCGGCAGCATGCAGGGCATGCTGGCCTATCCGGGCTGGTCCGGCATCAAGGCGGTGCGCGATCACCAGATTTGCGTGTTTGGCCCGGACGAGTCCGACGTGGTGGTGCGTCCCGGCCCGCGCATGGCCGAGGCCGCGCGCCTCATGGCCAAGTGCCTCGCGGACAAGGCCGGATGAGCCTGCCGGGAACGGATCAGAAGCGCAAGGCCGCCTGGCTGGCGGGCAGCCTGCTGCTGGCCTCGGCCGTGCTGCTGCTGCTGGGCGCGAGCGTGGGCAGCACCGGTCTGGATAGCCTGTTCAATTGGCAGCAGGATCCGCAGGCGTTGCAGATCATCACCGAAATCCGCCTGCCGCGAACCGTGGGCGCCTGGCTGGCCGGCGCCCTGCTGGGGCTGGCTGGCGCGGTGGCCCAGGGGCTGTTTCGCAATCCGCTGGCCGACCCGTATTTGCTGGGCAGCGCCTCGGGCGCGTCGCTGGGCGTGGCGCTGGGGATGGTGCTGTTTGGCGTCTCGCCGCTGGCCACCGGCTGGCTGGTGCGCGTCGGGCTGACGGGCGCGGCCTTTGTCGGCGCCGTGCTGGCGGTGCTGCTCACCCTGCTGCTGGCCAAGGGCGTGCAGCACACGCTGCGCCTGCTGCTGGCCGGGGTGATTGTCGGCGTGGTGCTGGGCGCCGTCACCTCGCTGCTCTTGCTGCTCACGCCCGACATCATGCAGGCCATGCAGGCCTTCATGCTGGGCAGCACGGCTTTTGTGGGCTGGAACGCCTGCGTCATCATGGCGGCGGTGCTGCTGGCCAGCGCGCTGGCCGCGTGGATGCTCAGCCATGCGCTCGATGGCCTGGCGCTGGGCGAGGCCACCGCCCACAGCCTGGGCCTGCCTTTGGCGCAGATGCGCGCCGCGCTGGTGGCAGTGCTGGCCCTGGCGACTGGCACGGCGGTGGCGCAGACCGGCTTGATCGCCTTTGTCGGCCTGGCCGCGCCGCACCTGGTGCGCTCGGTGGTCAAGACAACGCATGGCCGCCTGATTATTCTGGCCGGCCTGATGGGCGCGGTGCTGCTCACGGCCGCCGACATCCTGGCGCGCGGCCTGGTGGCGCCGCAGGAGTTGCCAGTGGGCGTGCTGACCGCCGTGCTGGGGGGTGGCTATTTATTGTGGCTGATGCACCGGCACACCGGGCGGGGGAGCGGGCTGTGACTTCTTTCGAAGCGGCTTCCCGGCGTCTTGCTGTGTCACCCGACGCAGTTCGTCCCCGGAGCGGGTTGTGACTGTTTTCGAGACTGCTTTCCATTCGACGCCTCCCATCGCCCTGAGTGCCCGCGCCGTCAGCGCCAGCCTGGGGGGCGAACCAGTGCTGCACGGCATTTCCCTGGCCCTGCCGCAGGCGCGCTGGACCAGCATCGTCGGCCCCAACGGTGCGGGCAAATCCACCTTATTGAAAGTGCTGGCCGGGCTGCTGGCGCACAGCGGAGAAGTGGCCTTGCTCGGCCGCCCGCTGACGGCCTGGCGCGGGCGCGAGCGGGCGCAGCAGCTGTCCTGGCTGGGCCAGAATGAAAGCTCGGCCGATGATTTGACGGTCTATGACGTCGCCATGCTGGGTCGCCTGCCGCACCAGGCCTGGCTGGCGCCGGCCAGCCCCTTCGATCACGCCGCCGTCGAGCGCGCCCTGCGCGCCACCCAGGCCTGGGACTGGCGCGAGCGCCCGCTGGGCCACCTCTCGGGTGGCGAGCGCCAGCGCGTGCTGCTGGCACGCGCACTGGCGGTTGATGCGCAGGTGCTGCTGATGGACGAGCCCCTGGCCAACCTCGATCCGCCGCACCAGACCGACTGGCTCTTGACCGTGCGGGGCTTGGTGTCCCAAGGAAAAACCGTCGTCAGCGTGCTGCATGAAATATCGCTGGCGCTGCAGGCCGATGCGCTGGTGGTGATGCAGCAGGGTCGGGTCATGCACCAAGGCGCCTGCGCCGATGCGGCGACCCACCGCGCCCTTGAAGACGTGTTTGACCAACGCATCGCTGTTCATCATCTGGCCGGCCAGTGGGTGGCCTTGCCCAAGATCTAGCCGCTGTCGGGCATTTTGGGGGAGGGTTCAGGCAGGCCCTACCTCAGTATGGGTAACCAAACCCTGCAGAGCCACTGGTTTCAGTAACCGATGAGTCAATGCCCGCAAGACGCGTAACACGGCATTTTTTGCACCCCCTCAAGCTCTACAGGAGAAGAGAATTTTCCTTCGTCGAGCATAAAAACTTGTCAGAAGGGGGAGGCAAAAATGTCCGTCATACACGAGGAAAATCGCGAACGGCAAGCGCATGCGCCCGCATCCGTCATGCCTGCGCCCGATGCCAGCATCCCGGCCGCACTGGCCGCCACGGCGCTGCTGGCGGCGTGCGGTGGCGGCGGCACTGACGCCAGCCAAGGCAACGCCGCCGGCGCCACGGACGACGTCAAGCCGCTCAGTGCTGCCGATGTCGATGCGGCCCGGTTTCTTCAGCAGGCACAGTTTTCTGCCACCCGGGCCGAGATTGCCGAGGTCCGCCAGGCGGGCTATGCGCCCTGGCTGGCCCAGCAGTTTGAGGCGGCCCAGGCGCCGGGCGGCTGGGACTGGCTGGAGGCGCGGGGTTACGGGCAGGTCGATGCCAACCGCTATTTCGCGAACACCTACCCGGCCGATTTCATGCTCTGGAGCCAGCTCATGAGCGGCCCGCAGGCGATGCGCCGGCGCATGGCCCTGGCCCTGTCGGAGCTGCTGGTGGTGTCGCTGGAGTCATCCCCCTTTAACTGGTGCAGTCATGCATTTGCCCACTACTGGGACACGCTGGTGAAAAACGCCTTCGGCAACTTCCGCCAGCTGCTGGAGGACGTCACGCTCCACCCGGCGATGGGCTACTACCTCAACACCCGGGGCAACCAGAAGGAAAACGCCAGCACCGGCCGCGTGCCGGACGAGAACTATGCGCGCGAGGTGATGCAGCTCTTCACCATCGGGCTGCACCAGCTCAACCCGGATGGCACCGACAAGCCTGGCGCCAGCGGCAGCCCCCTCGAAACCTATACATCCTCGGAGGTTTCCAGCCTGGCGCGCGTCTTCACCGGCTATGACTTCGACCGCTCCGATGGCGTGCGCCTTGCCGTGCCCGGGCAGACCACCACCATCGAGTCCAGGGACTTCACCCGCAAGCCGATGGCTTTCAATGCGAGCCAGCATTCGACGCTGGAGGCCAGCTTTCTGGGCGTGACCATCCCGGCCAACACGCCCGGCCCGGCGGCGCTGAAGACGGCACTCGACACCCTGTTCAACCATCCCAACGCCGGGCCATTTTTTGCCCGGCAGATGATCCAGCGCCTGGTCACGAGCAACCCGAGCGCCGCTTATGTAGGCCGCGTGGCCGATCAGTTCAACAACAACGGCGCGGGCGTGCGCGGTGACCTGCGGGCCGTGTGGGCGGCCATTTTGCTCGACGATGAGGCGCGCAGTGCCCAAAGCATGGCCAACCTGCATTTTGGCAAGCTGCGCGAGCCCATGCTGCGCCTGATTCAATGGGCACGCAGTTTTGGCGTGACCTCCGCAGCAGGCAGCTGGAAGGTGTTCAGCACCAGCAGCCCGGCTACCCAGCTGGGCCAGAGCCCGCTGCGCGCGCCGTCCGTGTTCAACTTCTTCCGGCCCGGGTTTGTGCCGCCCAACACGGCCATGGCGGCGGCGCAGGCGCCAGCGCCCGAGTTCCAGCTGCTCAACGAGACCACGGTGGGCGCTTACCTGAACTACATGCAGGGCGTGATTCGCAACGGCATTTCGTGCCCCCAGCCCGATGTGCCGCAGGCCGCTTCCACCAATTACCTGTTCGATGTGAAGGCCCGCTATGACGAGGAGATGCCGCTGGTCGCCAACGCTGGCGCGCTGGTGTCGCACCTGGGCCTGGTGCTGTGTGCCGGAGCGCTGTCGGCGGCGACGCAGACGCTGATCGTTTCCGTGCTCAATGCCACGCCGCTCACGGCAGCAAGCACCGATGCCGCCCGGCTTGACCGCATCGCCGCCGCCGTGCTGATGGTCATGGCCTCGGCCGATTACCTGATCCAGAAATAACGGGAGTCCCCATGCCATTCATCCAGCCTGAAGGCCATACCCGCCGCGCCTTTCTGCGCCGCTCGGGCCAGCTTGTCATGACGGGCGCGGCGCTGCCGCTGGCCCTGAACCTGGCGGCCATGGGCGAGGCCGCCGCTTTCGATGCCTCTGACTACAAGGCGCTGGTGTGCGTGTTCCTCTACGGTGGCAACGACTACGCCAACACCGTCGTCACCTACGATGATCCGAGCTACAACGCCTACAGCACCATCCGGGGCGGCGCTGCGGGTCAGGCGGCGGGCGGCATCGCCCTGGCCAAGGCCGATCTGGCCGCCACGCTGCTGAACCCGCTCACGCCGCTGGCCGGCGGCCGGCAGTATGCGCTGCACCCGGCCATGGGCACGCTGGCCGGTCTCTTCAATGCCGGGCAGGCGGCGGTGCAGCTCAATGTCGGGCCGCTGAGCGTGCCGCTGACGCGCGCGCAGTACGCCAGCCCCAACACGGCGCTCTATCCGCGTCCGCCCAAGCTGTTCTCCCACAATGACCAGCAGTCGATCTGGCAGTCCTCATCGCCTGAAGGCGCACGGGTCGGCTGGGGCGGAAGCCTGGGCGATCTGGCGCTGTCCTCCAATGGCGGCGCGTCGATCTTCACCTGCATTTCAGTCACCGGCAATGCGGTGTTCCTGTCAGGCGACGCGGCCTTTTCCTACCAGGTGGGCACCGGCGGGGCCGTCAAAATCAACAGCCTGAGCGGCAGCGTCTACGGTTCGACGGCGGTCAGCAAGGCCATGCTGGAGCTGGTGCAGCAGGCCCGCAGCCATGCGCTCGAAAACGAATACAACCGCATGGCGGCCCGGGCCATTGGCGCGCAAAGCAGCATCACGTCCGCACTGGCCACGTCCCCCGCAGGCAGCGCACCGTTCAATGCATTTCCCACGCCCAATGCCCTGGCCGATCAGCTCAGGATGGTGGCCCGCCTGATTGCCGCGCGTGGCAGCCTGGGCGTCAAGCGCCAGGTGTTCCTGGTCTCGCTGGGCGGCTTTGACCTGCACGACGGCCTCATTGCCAGGCAGGCGACCCAGCTGGGCCTGGTCAGCGATGCGATGGGCGCGTTTTACAACGCCACGGCCGCGCTCGGCGTGGCCAGCCAGGTGACGGCGTTCACCGCCTCGGACTTCGGCCGCACGCTGACGTCGAACGGCGACGGTTCTGACCACGGCTGGGGCAGCCATCACCTCATGGTGGGCGGCGCTGTCAAGGGCAGGGCTTTTTACGGCACGCCGCCGCCGGTGAGCGTGGCCAATACCGGCGCCGCCGAAGACCAGTGGCATGTCGGACAGGGGCGATTGCTGCCCAGCACCTCGGTGGCGCAGTATGCGGCGACCCTGGCCAGATGGTTCGGGGTGGCCGATACCGAACTGGGCGGGATTCTTCCCTCTCTGAAAAATTTTGGCGCGGCAGCCAACCGGCCCGACTATCCCGCCAACCTGGGCTTCATGGCCTGAAGCACTGCAGCCGGTGAACTTTCAAGGGTCTGCTCTGCAAAGGGCTGCCTGAGCGTGTGCCAGCGTTTCCAGCCAAAAATTCTCCAAAAAAATGCCGGAACAAGTCCGGCATTTTTTGGGCAGAAGAAAGCGCTGTTGGCGCTGGGTGCGCCAGCTGCCCTGTTTGCTCTGCCTCAGGCGCTGAAGAAATTCTTCAGCTTGTCTGTCCAGCCTTCTTCGCTGGGCAGGTGCTTGGCACCGCCTTTTTTCAGCGATTCGTCCAGCTCCTTGAGCAGCTTGCGCTGGTGCTCGGTGAGCTTGACCGGGATTTCCACCGTGACGTGGCAGTACAGATCGCCCGGATAGCTGGAACGCACGCCCTTGATGCCCTTGCCGCGCAGGCGGAACTGCTTGCCGGCCTGCGTGCCTTCGGGAATGTCGATGGCGGCCTTGCCAGCGAGGGTCGGCACGTCGATCTCGCCGCCCAGCGCGGCAGTGGTGAAACTGATGGGCACGGCGCAGTGCAGGTCGTCGCCTTCGCGCTCGAAGATCTCGTGCTTCTTGATCCGGATCTCGATGTACAGGTCGCCGGGCGGCCCGCCATTGGTGCCGGGCTCGCCGTTGCCGGTCGAGCGGATGCGCATGCCGTCGTCGATGCCGGCCGGAATCTTGACTTCCAGCGTCTTGTTCGTTTTGGTCTTGCCCACGCCGTGGCAGGCCACGCAGGGCGAAGGGATCAGCTTGCCGGTGCCCTTGCACTGCGGGCAGGTCTGCTGCACGCTGAAGAAACCCTGACGCATCTGCACCACGCCGTGGCCGTGGCAGGTGGTGCAGGTGGCCACCTTGGTGCCGGGCTTGGCGCCGCTGCCGTGGCAGGTGGTGCAATCGTCCCAGCTCGGAATGCGGATTTGCGCTTCCTTGCCAGTGGCCGCTTCTTCCAGCGTGACTTCCATGGCGTAGCTCAGGTCGCCGCCGCGGTACACCTGACGCCCGCCGTGCTGCTGGCCGCCGCGCTGGCCGCTGAACACATCGCCAAAAATATCGCCAAAAGCCTCGGCAAATCCACCAAAGCCTTCCGCGCCGGGGCCCCCGCCCCGGTTGGGGTCGACGCCCGCATGGCCGTACTGGTCGTAGGCGGCGCGTTTCTGGGCATCTGAAAGCATCTCGTAGGCTTCCTTGGCTTCCTTGAATTTTTCCTCGGAGACTTTGGCGCTGTCGCCCTGGTTGCGGTCCGGGTGGTGCTTCATCGCCAGCTTGCGGTAGGCTTTCTTGATGTCGTCTTCGCTGGCGTTCTTGGGAACGCCGAGCGTGTCGTAATAGTCTTTTTTGGCCATTTCGGGTCAGGAGTCTGGGTTAGCGTCGGGTTCTGGTGCGCCATCGACAGGGCAAAAACCCGTCAATTGAGCGCTGCATGAAGGCCTGACTGTCAGGAAAAATAAAAACGCAAAAGCGGAAATCCGGGATTGCTCCTGGTTTCCGCTCTTGCGCTGGCTAGGCATGTTGCATGAAGTCAGCAAGCCGTCTCAAGCCGGCTTGAGGTCAGTCCTTCTTGACTTCCTTGACTTCGGCGTCCACCACATTGTCGTCGGCCGGCTTGGCTTGCGCCTGCTCGCCGCCGGTCGTGCCGCCAGCGTCGCCGCCAGCCTGCGACGACTGCATGTCGGCGTACATTTTTTCGCCCAGCTTCTGGCTCGCTTCCATCAGGGCCGCGTTCTTGGCTTCAATGGCGGCCTTGTCGTCGCTCTTCAAAGCTTCTTCCATGTCCTTGATGGCCGCTTCGATCTTGGCCTTCTCGCCGGCATCGAGCTTGTCGCCGTACTCGACCAGGGACTTCTTCACGCTGTGGACCATGGCTTCGGCGCTGTTCTTGGCTTGCACGAACTCGACCTTTTCCTTGTCGGAAGCGGCATTCAACTCAGCGTCTTTCACCATCTGCTGGATTTCAGCTTCGCTCAGGCCCGAGTTGGCCTTGATGGTGATCTTGTTTTCCTTGCCCGTGCCCTTGTCCTTGGCGCCCACGTGCAGGATGCCATTGGCGTCGATGTCGAACGACACTTCGATCTGCGGCGTGCCGCGCGCTGCTGGCGGGATGCCTTCGAGGTTGAACTCGCCCAGCGCCTTGTTGCCCGAAGCAATCTCGCGCTCGCCCTGGAACACCTTGATCGTCACGGCTGGCTGGTTGTCTTCAGCGGTCGAGAAGGTCTGGGCGAACTTGGTCGGGATGGTCGTGTTCTTCTTGATCATCTTGGTCATCACGCCGCCCATGGTTTCGATGCCCAGCGACAGCGGCGTCACGTCCAGCAGCAGCACGTCGGTGCGGTCACCGGACAGCACCTGGCCCTGGATGGCGGCGCCAACGGCCACGGCCTCGTCGGGGTTCACGTCCTTGCGTGGCTCGCGGCCGAAGAATTCCTTGACCTTTTCCTGCACCTTGGGCATGCGGGTCATGCCGCCGACCAGGATCACATCATGGATGTCGCCCACGCTCACGCCGGAATCCTTGATCGCCATGCGGCAAGGCGCAATCGTGCGCTCGATCAGCTCATCGACCAGGCTCTCTAACTTGGCGCGGGTCAGCTTGATGTTCAGGTGCTTGGGGCCAGACGCGTCTGCCGTGATGTAGGGCAGGTTGATGTCGGTCTGGGCGCTGTTGGACAGCTCGATCTTGGCTTTTTCAGCCGCTTCCTTCAGGCGCTGCAGGGCCAGCACGTCGTTTTTCAGGTTGACGCCGGAGTCCTTCTTGAACTCGTCGATGATGAAGTCGATGACGCGCTGGTCAAAATCTTCGCCGCCGAGGAAGGTGTCGCCGTTGGTGGAGAGCACCTCGAACTGCTTTTCGCCGTCCACATCGGCAATTTCGATGATGGAAATGTCAAAGGTGCCGCCGCCCAGGTCATACACGGCAATCTTGCGGTCGCCCTTTTCCTGCTTGTCCAGGCCGAAGGCCAGGGCCGCAGCGGTGGGCTCGTTGATGATGCGCTTGACATCGAGACCTGCGATGCGGCCGGCATCCTTGGTGGCCTGGCGCTGGGCGTCGTTGAAATACGCGGGCACCGTGATCACGGCTTCAGTCACTGGCTCGCCCAGGTAGTCTTCGGCGGTTTTCTTCATCTTGCCGAGGATGTCGGCGCTGACCTGCTGGGCCGAGAGTTTCTTGCCGCGCACTTCGACCCAGGCGTCGCCGTTGTCGGCCGCGACGATCTTGTAAGGCATCAGGTCGATGTCTTTTTGCACTTCTTTTTCGGTGAACTTGCGCCCGATCAGGCGCTTGACCGCGTACAGCGTGTTCTTGGGGTTGGTGACCGCCTGGCGCTTGGCCGAGGCACCGACCAGCACTTCGCCGCCGTCCTGGTAGGCGACGATGGAGGGCGTGGTGCGCGCGCCTTCGGAGTTTTCAATGACGCGGGGCGTGTTGCCCTCCATGATGGCCACGCAGCTGTTGGTGGTGCCCAGGTCGATGCCGATGATTCTGCCCATGATTTTCTCCAGTATTTTGTTCGTTAAAGAGGTCAGTGCCGGGTGGGCGGGTGAGTTGCCCGCCCGGCTTGTTCAGGCTGCTGATGACTTGCGGATAAGTTTTACAACTTCAAGTGTTTCAGCGGTTTTTTTATCCATGTTGCGCCGTGTCGGGTCATGCCCGTTATTTCGGGGCCGACACCGTGACCAGCGCGGGGCGCAGCACACGCTCGGCGATCAGATAACCCTTTTGCAGCACGGCCACGATGGTGTTGGCTTCCTGCTCGGCGGGCACCATGCTGATGGCCTGGTGCTGGTGCGGGTCGAACTTGGCGCCAGCGGCCGGGTTGACCTCGACCACCTTGTTGCGCTCCAGCGCGGCCTTGAGTTGCTTGAGTGTGGCCTCGGAGCCTTCGCGGATCTGCTCCAGCGTCGCGTCCTGGATGGCCAGGCCCGCTTCCAGGCTGTCGGCCACGGGCAGCAGGCTTTCGGCAAAGCTTTCGACGGCGAACTTGCGGGCCTTGGAGATTTCATCGTCGGCGCGGCGGCGGGCGTTTTCCGCCTCGGCCTTGGCGCGCAGGTAGCTGTCGGAGAGTTCGGTGTTCTTGGCTTGCAGGGTGGCCAGCTCGGCCTGGGCGGCTGTCAACGCATCAAACTCGTCAGCGGCCTGTGCAGCCTCCAGTTCTTCGGGGCTGGGGGCGCCGGTCAGGGTTTGATTTTGCTCGGGTTGTTTGTTTTCAGGCATGTTGGTAGACAAGATTGAAGCTGCTAAGCTGATTGAGGTGGGGATGGAAAATCCATTTTCAAGACAAGGATTTAATGCCCGAGGATGAGCACCGGGCTGTCAGGGCGCTTTTTATTCCTTGAGCGCGTTGGCGTTCGCCTTGGTCTGGCTGATGGCCCATTTGCCGGCAAAGGCCTGCAAATCGTTCAGGCGCTTCAGAAGGTCCGCGCCCAGCGTGGTGACAATGTAGCCGTCGCTCCCATGGCCGAGCAGGCCGGCGGCGCGCAACTCCTTGATGCGGGTGTTGAGCGTGTTGGGAGTGATCTGGCCAATGCTGTCCTGCAGCAGCCGAAAGGTCTGGGGGTGGCCGTCTTTCAGGGCCCACAGCACACGCAAGGCATAGCGCGCTTCCAGCAATTCAAGCAGCAGGCTGACGGCGGCATTTTCTTTGGCACTCATGGGGGTCGTCTCCTCGGGTCGGTCGGGTCACAGGCAGGTTGCAGTTTTTTTCGGACCTGCCAAAAGCGTGGGGCCAAATATAACGCAGATTTTTTTATGCTACGAGTTTTGTAGCTGAAGAAGCCCGTGCTGTTTGGATTGGCGGGCAAAACTCCCCCTGAAAAGCAATCAGGGCGGCGAGCCTCGACAGCCCGCCGCCCTGCTATCCAGGCCTGCCCTTGCGAGCAGCCAAGCCAGAACTCAGCGCAGCATGCAGGGCATCTTGCTGTTGAATTTCCAGTCGGGAATCAGGTACTGCATGGCCAGGGCATCGTCGCGCGCGCCCAGGCCGTGCTGCAGGTACAGCTGGTGCGCTTTTTCGACTTCCACCATGTCCAGCGTCACGCCCAGGCCGGGCAGCTTGGGCACGGCAATCTGGCCGCCGACGATCTGCAGCGGCGCGGTGGTCAGGCGCTGGCCGTCCTGCCAGATCCAGTGCGTGTCGATGGCCGTGACCTTGCCGGGCGCGGCCGCCGCCACATGGGTGAACATGGCGAGCGAAATATCAAAATGGTTGTTCGAGTGCGAGCCCCAGGTCAGACCCCAGGTCTGGCAGATCTGGGCCACGCGCACGGCGCCCTGCATCGTCCAGAAGTGCGGATCGGCCAGCGGAATGTCCACCGACTGCAGCGCCAGCGTGTGGGACAGCTCGCGCCAGTCGGTGGCGATCATGTTGGTGGCCGTCGGCAGCCCGGTGGCGCGGCGGAACTCGGCCATCACCTCGCGGCCCGAGAACACGCCCTCGGCGCCGCACGGGTCTTCGGCATAGGCCAGCTCCTGGCGCCGGTCGCGGCACAGCCGGATGGCGTCCTGGAGCAGCCAGCCGCCGTTGGGGTCCAGCGTGATGCGGGCGTCTGGAAAACGCTCGGACAGGGCGATGATGGCTTCCATCTCGTCCTCGCCGCGCAGCACGCCGCCCTTGAGCTTGAAATCCTTAAAGCCGTAGCGCTGGTAAGCGGCTTCGGCCAGCGCGACGATGGACTTGGCATCCATGGCCGGCTCGTGGCGCAGGCGCAGCCAGTCGTCGCTGGCCTCGGGCGCTGACTCATAGGCCAGGTCGGTCTGCTGGCGGTCGGCAATGAAGAACAGGTAGCCCAGCATGGCCACCGAGTCGCGCTGCTGGCCTTCGCCCAGCAGGGCCGCGACGGGAACGCCCAGGAACTGGCCCAGCAGATCGAGCAGGGCGCTTTCCACGGCGGTGACCGCATGGATGGTGACGCGCAAATCAAACGTCTGATTCCCGCGCCCGCCGCTGTCACGCTCGGCAAAACGGCTGCGCAGGGTGTTCAGGACCTGGTTCCAGTTGCCGATGGACTGGCCCTCGATCAGCGCGCGGGCGTCTTCGAGCGTCTGGCGGATTTTCTCGCCGCCGGGCACCTCGCCCACGCCGGTGCGGCCCGAACTGTCGGTCAGGATCAGGAGGTTGCGGGTGAAAAACGGGCCATGGGCGCCGCTCAGGTTGAGCAGCATGCTGTCGTGGCCGGCGACAGGAATCACCTGGACACGGGTGATGACGGGGCTGTGGGAGGGCGCGGACTGGGGGAGGCTGGAAGTAGGCATGCCGGAAGGTTGTAACAAGGGTTGATGAATAATTGATCAGTCATCGTACAACTTCAAGGCAATTTAAGCAATCGGCTTCACCACTGACTCACTGCTGACGGCTGGCGTTGTCGGCTGGGCTGCCTGGCCTTGGCTGAGGGATGCCGGTGTCTCGCTGCGCGAAGGCGGGACGGGCGCTTGGCTGCTGCGGCGCAGGCGTTCGCGGCTGTTGGCCAGGTGGGTGCGCATGGCCGCGCGCGCGGCCTCGGTGTCCTGGCTGCGGATGGCGTGGTAGATGCTTTCGTGCTCGCTGTGGACGCGCTGCAGGTAGCTCAGGCGTCCCTCGGGCGCGGTCAGCGTGGTGCTGACACGGGTACGCGGAATGATCATGGTGCCCAGGTAGGTCATCAGGTCGGCGAAATGGCGGTTGCCGGTGGCGCGGGCCACTTCCATGTGGAACTGAAAGTCCGACGGCACTGCGTCCGAGTCCTGGTGGATCGAGGCCTGGAAAGCCTGCAGGGCACTGTGCATAGTGGCGAGGTTTTCCGCTGTTCTCCTCTGGGCCGCGAGGCCGGCGGCCTCGGTTTCCAGGCTGATGCGCAGCTCCAGCACCGACAGCACATCGGCCACGGTGGCAAAGTCTTCGGCGCTGATCTTGAAGTTGCTGGCCACCGGCGGCTGCAGCACAAAGGTGCCGATGCCGTGGCGCGTTTCCACCAGGCCGGACGCCTGCAGTTTGGACAGCGATTCGCGCACCACCGTGCGGCTGACATCGAAGCGGGCCATGATCTCGGACTCGGTGGGCAGCTTGGCGCCGGGCGGCAGCTGGCTTTCACGGATGCTGGCGGCCAGGCTCTCGACGATTTCTCCCACCAGCCCGCGCGGACGCCGCAAGCGCGGCGGCGCTGGGGCCGAGGCAGGCGGGGCACTGGTTTCAGTGGGGCTAGGTGTTTTCCATGAGTTCATTTGAAAACCATTGACAGGTGAAAGAGGGGTCTAGACAATTCAAGTCATCAGACAACATACGACTGATGTGTTCATAGGTTCACTTTAACAAACTTCATAGAAAAGTCCAGTGTTTGCGATCAACACCGGACCGGGAATGCCAAGATGACGATCAAAGTTCATGACAAGCTGCTGTTGACCGGCGCTGCCGGCGGGCTGGGCCGGGCGCTGCGCGAGCGCCTGAAAGCCAATTGTGACGTGCTGCGCCTGTCCGATGTACAGGCTTTTGGCGAAGCCGCCGCCGGTGAAGAGATCATGCTGGCCGATCTGGCCGATGCGGCGGCGGTGGACGCCATGGTGCAGGGGGTGGATGCCATCGTCCACCTGGGCGGCATGTCGCTAGAAGGCGCGTTCGGCCCCATCCTGCAGGCCAACATCCTGGGCGTTTACAACCTGTACGAGGCCGCCCGCCAGCACGGCGTCAAGCGCGTGGTGTTTGCCAGCTCCAACCATGTGACTGGTTTCTACCGCCAGGACGAAACCCTCACGGCCGATCATCCGGCCCGGCCCGACAGCCTGTATGGCGTGAGCAAGGCCTTCGGCGAAGACCTGTCGCGGTTTTACTTTGACCGCTACGGCATCGAGACCGCCTGCGTGCGCATCGGCTCGTCCTTTCCCGAGCCCAAAGACCGCCGCATGCTGGCCACCTGGCTGAGTTCTGATGACCTGCACCGCCTGATCACCGCCTGCCTGACCACGCCGGTGCTGGGCCACAGCATCATCTTCGGCATGTCCGACAACGCCGTGACCTGGTGGGACAACAGCCGCGCCCGCCACATCGGCTACGTGCCGCAGGACAGCTCGGACGTGTTCCGCGAGGCGGTCTATGCCCGCACGCCGGCGCCGGATTTGAACGATCCGGTGGCCCTCTATCAGGGCGGCGGTTTTGTCGTCGCCGGCCCGTTCGGCAACTGAAGCGATCGAGTTCGCCATGAACGACAACACCCTCAAAGCCGAACTGGTCCTGGACGCGCGCAACGGCACGGGCGAAAGCCCGGTCTGGCTGGCCGCCGAGCAGGCCCTGTACTGGGTCGATATTCCGGCCCGCACGCTGTGCCGCTGGACGCCAGCCACCGGCCAGCTGAGCCAGTGGCAAGCGCCTGAAATGCTGGCCTGCATGGCGCCGATGGCGGATGGGAAAAGCTGGATCGCCGGCGCCGAAAGCGGTGTTTTCCGCTTGAGGCCGCAAGCGGGTGGCCAGCTGGACTTCGAGCCCCTGGCCGGCGTCAGCCACGCCCTGGGCGGCATGCGCTTCAACGATGGGCGCTGCGATCGCCAGGGGCGCTTCCTGGCCGGCACCATGCTGATGGACATGGCGGCGGGCGCCAGCGTCGGCGGCCTCTACCGCTACCAGGGCGGCAGCGAACTGACACAACTGCTGGACGGTTTCATCACCCCCAACGGCCTGGCCTTCAGCCCCGATGGCCGCACGATGTATTTGTCCGACTCGCACCCCTCGGTGCAGGCGGTCTGGGCCTTTGACTACGACATCGACACCGGCACGCCCTCGAACCGGCGCCTGTTCATCGACATGAAGCCGCTGCCCGGCCGGCCCGATGGCGCGGCAGTGGATGCCGAGGGCTGCTACTGGATCTGCGGCAACGACGCCGGCCTGATCCACCGCTTCACGCCCGAAGGCCGGCTGGACCGCTCGCTGGCCGTGCCGGTGAAAAAACCGGCCATGTGCGCCTTTGGCGGCGCCGATCTCGACACCTTGTTCGTCACCTCGATCCGCCCGCAGGGGATCGATCTGTCTGACCAGCCGCTGGCCGGCGGCGTTTTTGCGCTGCGCCCCGGCGTGCGCGGACTGCCCGAGCCGGCGTGCCTGCACGATTGAAAAAGTTTTCCACACCCACCCACCCTCAATTACACACAGGATGACAACATGACGATTCAAAAAACACTGCTGGCCGCCGCCGCCGCGCTGGCGCTGCTGCCCATGACGGGCAATGCCGTCACTTTCCGTTCCGCCGACATCCACAACGCCGACGACTACCCGACCGTGGTGGCCGTGAAATACATGAGCGATGTGCTGGAGAAAAAGAGCGGCGGCAAGTACAAGATCAAGGTGTTCAACAAGGCGGCGCTGGGCACCGAGAAGGAAACGATTGACCAGGTCAAGATCGGCGCGCTCGACCTGGCCCGCATCAACATCAGCCCGATGAACTCGATCTGCCAGAAAACGCAGGTGCCCACCATGCCGTTCCTGTTCCAGTCGGTCCAGCACATGCGCAAGTCGCTCGACGGCCCGGTCGGCGAGGAAATCCTCAAGGACTGCGAACCCCAGGGCTTCATTGGCCTGGCTTTTTATGACAGCGGGGCGCGCTCCATCTATGCCAAAAAGCCCATCAAGACCGTGGCCGATGTCAAGGGCATGAAGATTCGCGTGCAGCAGTCGGACCTGTGGGTGTCGCTGATTGGCGCCATGGGCGGCAACGCCACGCCGATGCCTTTCGGCGAGGTCTACACGGGCCTCAAGACCGGCCTGATCGATGCGGCCGAGAACAACTTCCCCTCGTTCGACACCTCCAAGCACTACGAGGCGGTGAAGTTCTACTCCAAGACAGAGCATTCGATGGCGCCCGAGATGCTGCTGATGTCCAAGGTGGTGTGGGACAAGCTGCCCAAGGCCGACCAGGACATGATCCGCAGCGCCGCCAAGGAGTCGGTCGCGATCCAGCGCCAGAAGTGGGATGAGCAGGAAGCCAAGTCGCTGGCTGTCGTCAAGGCCGCCGGCACCCAGATCGTCGAGGTGGACAAGGCCTCGTTTCAGTCGGTGATGGGGCCGGTGTACGAAAAGTTCATGTCCACCCCTGACCTCAAGCGCCTGGTCAAGACGATTCAGGACACCAAGTAACCATCAGCCAGCAAGCCCCCATTCCCCGGCGCCACGCCAGGGGATGGGCAGCGCTTTGTCCCTGTGCTGGGGATGGGCGCCGTGACAAGGCAAGGCGAACAACATGAACTTCTATACAAAACTTTGCGCCATGCTGTCCAAGATCAGCCTGATCCTGGCAGTCGTAGGACTGCTCGCGGTCGTGCTGTGCGTGCAATGGCAAGTGATCGGGCGTTACGTCCTCAATGACACGCCCACCTGGGCCGAGGCGCTGGCCCTGCTGCTGGTGCTGTTCGTCACCGCATTCGGCCTGGCGGTCGGGGTGCGCGACGCAGGCCACATCGGCCTGGAGTCCCTGGTCGTGCTGCTGCCCGAGAAATGGCAGCACCGCATTGAAATTCTGATCCATGTGCTCGTTGGCATCTTCGGCGCGCTCATGGTGCACGGCGGCTGGCTGTGGATGGCGGCCAAGTGGAATGAGAAAAAACCCATGCTGCCCGTGCCCGACGGCATCGACTACCTGCCACTGGTGATTGCCGGCACGCTGATCGTGCTGTTTTCGATTGAACATGTGATTGCGCTGCTGCGCGGCCAAGAAGTGGAACCAGCATGGAACTGACCGTACTCGCCCTGAGCTTCACGCTCTTTCTGGTCCTCGGCGTGCCGGTCGCGTTTGCGATCGGCCTGTCCTCGGTGGCCACCATCATTGCCGCCGGCCTGCCGGTCGCGGTGGTATTTCAAAAGATGGTCGGCGGCATGCAGATCTTCTCCTTTCTCGCCATTCCGTTCTTTGTCTTCGCCGGTGAGCTGATGCTCTACGGCGGCATCGCCGAGCGCATCGTGCGCTTTGCCAACAGCCTGGTCGGCCATGTGCGCGGCGGCCTGGGCATGAGCAACGTCATCGGCTGCACGCTGTTCGGCGGCGTGGCCGGCTCGCCGCTGGCGGACGTCTCGGCCATCGGCTCGGTGATGATTCCGCTCATGAAGAAGGAAGGCTATGACGCGGACTATGCGGTCAACGTCACGACGCACGCGTCGCTGGTCGGCGCCATCATGCCGACCTCGCACAACATGATCATCTTCACGCTGGCCACCTCGGGCATCGCCTCGGTCAGCGTGCTCAGCCTGATCCTGGCGGGCCTGGTGCCGGCGATCATCCTGACGCTGTGCAACCTGGGCGCGGCTTACTACGTGGCCGTCAAGCGTGGCTACCCCGTGCGCGGAAAATTCCCCGGCTGGGGCGAGGTGGGGCGCGCTTTCGGCGCTGCGGTGCCGGGCCTGCTGGTGGTGGTGATCATCCTCGTGGGCATTTTGTCGGGCGCTTTCACCGCCACCGAGTCGGCTTCCATTGCCGTGGCCTGGGCGCTGGCCATCACCGTGTTGCTGTACCGCACAATGTCCTGGAAAAACTTCATGACCGCCTGTGCCAAGGCCTGCAAGACCACCGGTGTGGTGCTGCTGCTGATCGGCATTTCCAACGCGTTCGGCTATTTCATGGCGCTGTACGAAGTGCCGCAATTGACCGGCGAGATGATGAAGTCGGTGACTGACGAGCCCTGGGTCATCTTCCTGATGATCAACGTGCTGCTGTTCATTCTCGGCACCTTCCTGGACATGGCCGCCACCATCCTGATCTGCACGCCGATCTTCCTGCCGATCGCCATGCAGTTCGGCATGGACCCGGTGCAGTTCGGCATCGTGATGCTGATCAACTGCGCGCTCGGCCTGAACACGCCGCCGGTCGGCTCGGTGCAGTTCGTCGGCTGCGCCATCGGGGGCATCTCGGTCGGCCAGGTGATGCGCTCGATTGCCCCGTTCTACGGCGCGCTCGGCATCTGCCTGCTGCTGGTGACTTATGTGCCGGCGTTCTCGATGTGGCTGCCCAACCTGTTCAGCCGGTAATGCCCGTGCCGGCTTGACCTTTTTCTTTTTTCATCCGCGTCGATTCACTTTCATTCAACTTTTTTCAAAAAATAATCATGAACCCGCAAGACCTCAAAACCATCGTCAGCTCCGGCCTGCTGTCTTTTCCCGTGACCGACTTTGACGCGCAGGGTGATTTCAATCCCAAGACCTATGCCGAGCGCCTCGAATGGCTGGCCCCGTATGGCGCGACGGCACTGTTCGCCGCTGGCGGCACGGGCGAGTTCTTCTCGCTGACCGGCGACGAATACCCGCTGATCATCAAGACCGCGGTGGACACCTGCGCCGGCAAGGTGCCCATCATCGCCGGCGTCGGCGGCTCGACCCGTTTTGCCATCGCCTGCGCTCAGGAAGCCGAGCGCCTGGGCGCCCACGGCATCCTGCTGCTGCCGCATTACCTGATGGAAGCCTGCCAGGAAGGGCTGATCGCCCATGTCGAGCAGGTCTGCAAGAGCGTGAAGTTCGGCGTCATCGTCTATAACCGCAACGTCTGCAAGCTCACGCCCGAGTCGCTGGCCATCCTGGCCGACCGCTGCCCGAACCTGATCGGCTTCAAGGACGGCGTCGGCAACATCGAGACCATGTCCTCGATCTTCCTGAAGATGGGCGACCGTTTCTCCTACCTGGGCGGCCTGCCCACGGCCGAGGTCTATGCCGCCGCCTACAAGGCGCTGGGCACGCCGGTGTACTCGTCGGCGGTGTTCAACTTTATTCCGAAGACCGCGATGGATTTCTACCACGCCGTCGCCAGCGACGACATGGCGACCCAGCACCGCCTGCTCAAGGACTTCTTCATGCCTTACCTGGCGATCCGCAACCGCAACCCCGGCTATGCGGTGAGCATCGTCAAGGCCGGCGCCAGGATCGTCGGCCATGACGCCGGCCCGGTCCGCGCGCCGCTGGTCGATCTCAAACCCGCCGAGATGGAAGAACTGGCCGCGCTGATCAAGACGCTCGGCCCGCAGTAAACCCGCTCATCTCCCAACCCTGGAACCTTTGCAATGACCCTCGCTTCACTGCCAGGCGATCAGGCCCGCTACATCCTCATGCACGAGGCTGACAACGTGGCCATCGTCGTCAACGACGGCGGCCTGCCGGCTGGCACCGTCTTTCCTTCGGGCCTGGTGCTGCGCGACAAGGTGCCGCAAGGCCACAAGGTCGCACTCAGCGATCTGCCGCAGGGCGGCGTCGTGCGCCGCTACAACGTGCCCATCGGCTACGCCGCCCGTGACATCCCGGCCGGCAGCTGGGTCCACGAGCGGCTGCTGGACATGCCGGGCGCGCGCGGGCTCGACGACCTGCCCATCGCCACCGTCAAGCCCGAGCCCCAGCCGCCGCTGGAGGGCTACACCTTCGAGGGCTACCGCAACGCCGACGGATCGGTCGGCAGCCGCAACATCCTGGCCATCACCACCACGGTGCAGTGCGTGGCCGGCGTGGTCGATTTCGCCGTCAAGCGCATCAAGGAAGAACTCCTGCCGCGCTTTGCGAACGTGGACGACGTGGTCGCTCTGGAGCATCACTACGGTTGCGGCGTGGCAATCGACGCGCCGGACGCCATCATCCCGATCCGAACCCTGCGCAACATCAGCCTGAACCCGAACTTCGGCGGCGAGGTCATGGTAGTCAGCCTGGGCTGCGAAAAGCTCCAGCCCGAGCGGCTGCTGCCGCCGGGCACCATTCCGATCATGGACGAGCGCAACGTGGCCGACATCGGCATGACCGCCGACGCCGGGCTGGACGTGGTCTGCCTGCAGGACGAGGCGCATGTCGGCTTCATGTCGATGATTGACTCGATCATGCAGACGGCCGAGCTGCACCTGGAAAAGCTCGATGCGCGCCGGCGCGAAACCGTGCCGGCCAGCGAGTTGGTGGTGGGCGTGCAGTGCGGCGGCAGCGATGCGTTCTCGGGCGTCACGGCCAATCCGGCGGTAGGCTTTTGCACCGACCTCCTGGTGCGCGCCGGCGCCACCGTGATGTTCTCGGAAGTGACCGAGGTGCGCGACGGCATCGACCAGCTCACCTCGCGCGCCACGACGCCCGAGGTTGCCCAGGCGATGATCCGCGAGATGGCCTGGTACGACGCCTACCTGGACAAGGGCCGGGTGGACCGCAGCGCCAACACCACGCCGGGCAACAAGAAGGGCGGGCTGTCCAACATCGTCGAAAAAGCCATGGGCTCGATCGTCAAGTCGGGCAGCGCGCCCATCAGCGGCGTGCTCTCGCCGGGCGAGAAGGTCCAGCACAAAGCCCTCAAGGGCCTGGTCTACGCCGCCACGCCGGCCAGCGATTTCATCTGCGGCACGCTGCAGCTGGCCGCCGGCATCAACCTGCATGTGTTCACCACCGGACGCGGCACGCCCTACGGCCTGGCCGAGGTGCCGGTCATCAAGGTGGCCACGCGCACCGACCTGGCGCGGCGCTGGCACGACCTGATGGACATCAACGCCGGCCGCATCGCCGACGGTGACGCGACCATCGAGGACGTCGGGCGCGAGCTGTTCCAGTTCATGCTCGACGTGGCCAGCGGCCGCAAGAAAACCTGGGCCGAGCACTGGAAGCTGCACAACGCCCTGGTCCTGTTCAACCCGGCCCCGGTGACCTGAGCCGCCACCTTCACGCCGAAACAAAAATTTTTCAAGGATTTACATGACCCAGCAACACGACAACCTGATCGGCGGCCAGTGGCTTGCCGGCGCCACCTACGCGCCCAACCTCAACCCGTCGGACCTGTCCGACGTGATCGGCGAGTACACACAGGCCAGCGCCGAGCAGTTGGACGCCGCCGTGCAGGCCGCCCGCGTCGCCTTCCCGGCCTGGTCGGTCTCCAACATCCAGGCGCGCGCCGATGCGCTGGACAAGATCGCCACGGAAATCCTGGCGCGCCGCGAAGAACTGGGCACGCTGCTGGCCCGTGAGGAAGGCAAGACCAAGGCCGAAGGCATCGGCGAAGCGACCCGCGCCGGCAACATCTTCAAGTTCTTCGCCGGCGAATGCCTGCGCCTGACGGGCGAAGTCGTGCCCTCGGTGCGCCCCGGCATCGGCGTGGAAATCACCCGCGAGCCGGTCGGCGTCGTGGGCATCATCACGCCGTGGAACTTCCCCATTGCCATTCCCGCCTGGAAGATCGCCCCCGCGCTGGCTTACGGCAACTGCGTGGTGATGAAACCGGCGGACCTCGTGCCCGGCTGCGCCTGGGCGCTGGCCGAGATCATCAGCCGCAGCGGCATTCCGGCCGGCGTCTTCAACCTGGTCATGGGGTCGGGCCGTGTGGTCGGCGACGCGCTGGTCAAGCACGCTGGCGTGGACGCCATCAGCTTCACCGGCTCGCAAGGCGTGGGCGCGCGCATTGCCCAGCAGTGCGCCGTCAACCTCAAGAAAGTCCAGCTGGAAATGGGCGGCAAGAACCCGCAGGTCATTCTGGACGACGCCGACCTGGCCCAGGCGGTCGAACTCAGCGTGCAAAGCGCATTCTTCTCCACCGGCCAGCGCTGCACCGCGTCCAGCCGGCTGATCGTGACCGAAGGCATTTACCCCAAGTTTGTCGAGGCGATGAAGGCGCGCATGGCGACGCTGAAGGTCGGCGATGCGCTGGCCGCCGGCATCGACATTGGCCCGGTGTCGTCGCTGTCACAGCTGGAGCAGGACTTGTCTTATGTGGACATCGGCAAGATGGAGGGTGCGGTGTTGCTGGCCGGCGGCGAGCGCCTGAAGCTGGCCACCGACGGCTTTTTCATGGCCCCGGCGCTGCTGACCGACACCACCGCCGGCATGCGCATCAACCGCGAGGAGGTGTTCGGCCCGGTCGCCAGCATCATCCGCGTCAAGGGCTACGAGGAAGCGCTGTTTGAAGCCAACAACACGCCGTTCGGCCTGGCTGCCGGCATCGCCACGACCAGCCTGAAATACGCGACGCACTTCAAGCGCCACAGCCAGGCCGGCATGGTGATGGTCAACCTGCCCACGGCCGGCGTGGACTACCACGTGCCCTTTGGCGGGCGCAAGGGGTCGAGCTACGGCCCGCGCGAGCAGGGGCGCCACGCGCAGGAGTTCTACACCACCGTCAAGACGGCCTACACGCTGGCTTGAGGCTCGCACGATCAACACACGTCCCAAGCACCCGGCCCTTCATCCGCAACCAGACCTGGGCGGCCAGGGCGCCGGGGCTGAAAAAGGAGAGATTTCATGGCACAAGCAACTCCCTACCAGAGTTTTCCCAACAGCCTCAAGCGCGATCTGCTGGCGGGCAAGCGCCTGATCGGCTGCTGGTCCTCGCTCTCCAGCGCGATCACCACCGAGGTGCTGGGCGTGGCCGGTTTCGACTGGATATTGCTCGACGGCGAGCATTCGCCCAATGACATGTCCAACTTCATTCCGCAGCTGATGGCCCTGAAGGACAGCGCCAGCGCGCCGGTGGTTCGCCCCGCCAGCAACAGCACCGTGGAGATCAAGCGCCTGCTCGATGCGGGTTTCTACAACTTCCTCGTTCCCTTCGTGGAAAGCGCCGACGAGGCGCGGCGCGCCGTCGCGGCCACCCGCTACCCGCCCCAAGGCGTGCGCGGCGTCTCCGTCTCCCAGCGCAGCAACCGCTACGCCACGGTGGCCGATTACTTCCAGTCGGTCAATGAACACATCTGCGTGATGGTGCAGATCGAAAGCCTGGCCGGCGTGGCCGCAGCGCGCGAGATCGCTGGCGTCGAGGGCGTGGACTGCGTCTTCATCGGCCCGTCGGACTTGGCCGCCGGCATGGGCCACCTGGGCAATGCCGGCCATCCGGACGTGCAGGCCGTCATCGCCGCCGTATTTGCCGATGCCAAGGCCTGCGGCAAGCCGGCCGGCATCCTGGCGCCGGTGGAGGTGGATGCGCGCCGCTACCTGGCGATGGGCGCGACCTTTGTCGGCGTCGGCAGCGACCTGGGCGCTTTCCGCGCGGCCACGCAGGCCCTGTGCGAGCGCTACCGCAGCTGAACGCCGCATCACTTTTCAAACCTCTTTCTGACTGGAGTCTTCAATGAGCAAACTTGGTTTTATCGGCCTGGGCATCATGGGCGCGCCGATGGCCGGCCACCTGATCAAGGCGGGGCACGAGGTGTTCCTGCACACCCGCAGCGCGGTGCCTGCCGAACTGCTGAGCGGCCAGGCGAGCGCCTGCCACTCGGCCAGGGAAGTCGCTGAAAAAGCCGACATCATTTTCCTGATGCTGCCCGACACGCCCGATGTAGAGGCCGTCCTGTTCGGCGGCGATGGCGTGGCCTCGGGCCTGAGCCCCGGCAAGACCGTGGTGGACATGAGCTCGATCTCGCCCATGGAGACCCAGGACTTCGCCCGCAAAATCAACGCCCTGGGCTGCGACTACCTGGACGCGCCGGTCTCGGGCGGGGAGGTCGGCGCCAAGGCCGCCAGCCTGACCATCATGGTGGGCGGGCCGGACAAGGTGTTCGAGCGCATCGAGCCGCTCTTTGCGCTGATGGGCAAGAACATCACCCTCGTGGGCGGCAATGGCGACGGCCAGACCTGCAAGGTGGCCAACCAGATCATCGTGGCGCTCAACATCGCCGCCGTGGGCGAGGCGCTGCTGTTCGCGAGCAAGGCCGGCGCCGACCCGGCCAGGGTGCGCCAGGCGCTGATGGGCGGTTTTGCCGCGTCGCGCATCCTGGAGGTGCATGGCGAGCGCATGATCAAGCGCACCTTTGCGCCGGGTTTTCGCATCGGCCTGCACCAGAAGGATTTGAGCCTGGCCCTGGCCGGCGCCCGCAGCCTGGGCGTGGCCCTGCCGCAAACGGCCGGCGCCGCCCAGCTGATGCAGGTCTGCGCCGCCAACGGCATGCAGGACCTGGACCATTCGGCGCTGGTGCGCGCGCTCGAAATCATGGCCAACCACCCGGTGGCCTGAAACCCGGCCAACCCACTGATTCAACCACGAGCAGCAACCATGCGCACCTTGTGCAAAGGGCTTTTATGCCTGACCCTGGCCCTGTCTGCCGGCATGAGCCAGGCCCAGACCCGGCTGCGAGCCTGGAACATCCATCCCGAGGGCTATCCGGTCACCGAAGCGATGAAAAGCTTTGCCGAGCAGGTGGCCCTGGCGACCCGCGGCAGCTACCAGATCGAGGTCTTTTCCAACGCCGTGCTGGGCGACCAGCCCAGGGCGGTGCAGATGCTCAAGAGCGGCGAGATCGACATCGCCGAGTTCAGCGCCGGCCCGCTCTCCGACGCGGTGCCGGGCATCAAGGCGCTGAACCTGCCTTTCCTGTTCACCGACTCGGCGCACATGTTCCGCCACCTGGAGGGCAAGCTGGGCGAGCGCTATGCCGCCAGTCTCAAGGCCGCCGGCTTTGTGGTGCTGGGCTGGTATGACGGCGGCGCCCGCTCGTTCTACTGCACCGGGCGCGCGCTAACGAGTTTCAGGGACCTGGCCGGCGCCAGGATCCGGGTGCAGCAGTCCGAGATGTACACCGAAATGGTCAAGCTGCTCGATGCCAAGCCGGTCACCTTGCCTTTCAAGGACGTGCTCGATGCCCTGCAGCAGGGCAAGGTCGATTGCGCCGAGAACAACATGCCCGCCTACGAAGCCACCGGCCATTACCAGGTGGCCAAGAGCGTCTATGTCACCAACCATGTGATCTCCCCTGAGGCTTTGGTGGTGTCCACCCAGCTTTGGGACAAGCTGAGCAAGGAAAACCAGGCCGCTTTTGCGCAGGCGGGCGCCAAGTCCGCCTTGCTGATGCGCGAGCTGTGGCGCAAGCGCGTGGCGCAGGCCATGGACACCATGACCCGGCAGGGCGTGCAGTTCGTCAATGTCAGAGATTCCTCGTCCATCATCCGGCGGATGGCCCCGCTCTACGGGCGGTATATGAGTGATCCGGCCACCCGCGAAGAACTCCTGACTATCATTTCAAAATGAAAAACCAAGCCTCTTCTTTGGCCCGTCCGCTCGATCCAGCCGCCTTCGAGCGCGAGGTCGATGGCAAGCCGGTCAGGCTCTTCACCCTGCGCAATGCCGCCGGCATGGTGGCCTGCATCACCAACTATGGCGCCAAGATCGAGCAGATCCTGGTGCCCGACCGCCACGGCCAGTTTGATGATGTGGTCCTGGGCTACGACAGCCTGGACGGCGTCATGAACGGCGCTTTTGCCGTCGGTGCCTTTGTCGGACGCTATGCCGGGCGGATTGAAAATGCCCGTTTCACCTTGAATGGCACCGAGCACCGGCTGAGCGCCAACAACGGCCCGCACTGCCTGCATGGCGGCGCCAAGGGTTCCTTCTGCCAAGTGTTCGAGGCGGTGCAGAGCGATGCGTCCAGCGTGGAGATGCGCCATGTCTTTGCCGATGGCGAGGAGGGTTTTCCGGGCACGCTGGCGCTGCGCCTGACTTACCGCCTGGGGGAGACGAACGAACTGCATATCGACTATGAAGTGCTGGCGCTGGACCAGCCGACGGTGGCCAGTTTCACCACCCATGCGTTTTTCAACCTCAATGGCGCGGCCAGCGGCAGCGCGCTGAACCATGAGGTGATGATCGCCGCCGACCAATACTTTGGCATGACGCCCGAGTTGATCGCCACCGGCCAGCTGCTGCCCGTTGAGCGCACGCCGTTTGATTTGCGCCAGCCCACGCTCTTGAGCAGCCGGGTGCGCGGGTTGCCCACCGTGTCCGGGCCAAGTGCTTTGGCGGCTGGCTGGCTGGATGTTTCGGCAACTCTGCCGGATTCTTCGGCGGCCGGTCTGCTGGACGGCTACGACGACTGCTTTTTGGTGAACCAGTCCGGAGCCGGGGTTGAAACGGAAGCCGGGCGCCTGGCCTTGTGCGCCCGCGTGCGTGCGCCGCAAAGCGGGCGCGTGATGGAAGTGTGGTCCACCGAGCCGGCCCTGCAGTTCTATTCCGGCCTGCGGCCCGAGCAAGCGCTGCCCGGCCCGCCCGGCAAGGGCGGCAGGACGTATTTTCAGCAGATGGGGCTGTGTTTCGAGCCCGAGGGCTATCCGAACGCGCCCAATTGCCCGGCGTTTCCTTCGGCGGTTTGCGAGCCGGGTAAAAAGCGTAGCGGCCGCACGATTTACCGCTTCGGCGCCGAAGCCTGATTGACGCGTTTGCCAAGGAAACAGGCGCGTTGAAACCCGGCGCAGACGCTCCAGGGCACTGCTTTTCATCGCGCTGGCACTAACGTCGAGGCGGCAGGTAAGGAGGGGTTTCTTCATCTGCGTTTTTCCGGGAACGCAACCAGTCTCCGCAATCTTTCCCCCAATCCAATATGTCGCAAAAATTCTCAACAGTTTCGACCGAGGGCATCTCGCACGGCAAGTCGCATGAACAGTCGAGAAATCCCTGTTGCCTTTTTCTTGCGCTGCCCAAGGTCAGGCGTCGCTGTTGATACGCCGCTTTGCAGCGCTCAAACCGTTTTTGAAGGACAGTGATCCCACCCGGCACGCCATACAGACGGATCGCCCTGTACCCCAGGACCGAGCAGCTTTTGTAGCCGGTGTGCGCGCTGTAGGCGCAACAAAAACCCTTGTGGGGCGAAATGTAGCGCTGATACGCCCTGATGGCGAGCAAGGCGATGGCTTTCATGGGGCAACCATTGACCGTAGGACGTCCATCATCAAATCCGCCGCCTCCTTTGTGGTCTGTTCAGTCGTCTGAAGGACCAAGTGTATGTATTTGTTACGTGAACTATAGCTGAGGCATCAAGCCCGGCTTGACCAAAAAGCTTGACGAAAAACATAGAACTTTGAACAGATAAACCGGCTGGGTTGGATTTTTCAAGCCAATCGCGATGTTTCGCCCATAAAAAAGCGGCCAGCACCTTTTGAAAGGCACTGGCCGCTTGTGGGGAAGCTCAGCGAATCGAACCGGGCTTTACAAGGTATCAATAAAGCTGCGCAGCTTGTCGCTGCGGCTCGGGTGTTTGAGCTTGCGCAGCGCCTTGGCCTCGATCTGGCGGATGCGCTCGCGCGTCACGTCGAACTGCTTGCCGACTTCTTCAAGCGTGTGATCGGTGCTCATCTCGATGCCGAAGCGCATGCGCAGCACCTTGGCTTCGCGCGGCGTCAGGCTGTCCAGGATGTCCTTGACCACGTCACGCAGGCCCGCCTGCATCGCGGCTTCCAGCGGCGCGGTGTTGGCGCCGTCCTCGATAAAGTCGCCCAGGTGCGAATCGTCGTCGTCGCCGATCGGCGTTTCCATGGAAATCGGCTCCTTGGCGATCTTCATGATCTTGCGGATCTTTTCTTCCGGAATCTCCATCTTCTCGGCCAGGATGCTGGCGTCGGGCTCGAAGCCGAACTCCTGAAGATGCTGGCGCGACAGGCGGTTCATCTTGTTGATCGTCTCGATCATGTGCACCGGAATCCGGATGGTGCGCGCCTGATCGGCGATCGAGCGCGTGATCGCCTGGCGAATCCACCAGGTCGCATAGGTCGAGAACTTGTAGCCGCGCCGGTATTCGAACTTGTCCACCGCCTTCATCAGGCCGATGTTGCCTTCCTGGATCAGGTCGAGGAACTGCAGGCCGCGGTTGGTGTATTTCTTGGCAATGGAAATCACCAGCCGCAGGTTGGCCTCGATCATTTCCTTCTTGGCGTCGCGCGAGTTCGATTCGCCCTCGTTCATGCGCTTGTTGATGTCTTTCAGGTGCGACAGTGGCACGACGACACGCGCCTGCAGCTCGCCCAGCTTGGTCTGCAGTTCCTGGATCGGCGGAATGTTGCGCGCCATCACGGTAGACCAGGGCTTGCCGGACGCCACCTGTTTTTCCACCCATTTCAGGTTGAGCAGGTTGGGCGGGAAATCCTTGATGAAGGTTTCCTGCGGCATGCCGCATTTCTCGACGATGATCTTGCGCAGCTCGCGCTCCTTCTTGCGCACGTCCAGCACCTGGCCGCGCAGCAGATCGCACAGCTTTTCAATCGTCTTGGCGGTAAAACGCACTGTCATCAGCTCTTCGCTGAGCGCTTTTTGCGTCTTCATGTAGGTTGGCGTGCCGTAGCCTTCCTTTTCGTAGATGCTCTTGACCTTCTCGGCGTATTCGCCCACCTTTTCAAAGCGGCTGAGCGCTTCTTTTTTCAGCTCTTCGAGCTTCTTGGTCAGCGCCTTGGAGCCGCCCTTGCCGTCGTCGTCGTCGTCCTCGTCGAATTCATCGAAATCTTCTTCGGCCACATAGTCGTCGGCCTCGTTCGGGTTGGAAAAACCGTCCACCACGGTGGAGATGACGACTTTCCCTTCGCGGATGTCGTCGGCCAGCCGCATGATCTCGGCAATCGTCGCCGGGCTCTCGGAGATGGCTTCCATCATCTTCATGAGGCCGCCCTCGATGCGCTTGGCAATCTCGATTTCGCCCTCGCGCGTCAGCAGTTCGACCGTGCCCATCTCGCGCATGTACATGCGCACCGGGTCGGTCGTACGGCCGAACTCGCTGTCCACCGTGGACAGGGCGGCTTCGGCTTCTTCCTCGGCCTCTTCTTCCGTCGCCACGGTGGCGCCGGTGTTGTTGAGCAGCAGGGTTTCGGCGTCCGGCGCTTGTTCATAAACGGCCACGCCCATGTCGTTGAGCATGTTGATCACGACTTCGAGCGTTTCGGCATCGACCAGCTTGTCGGGCAGGTGGTCGGAGATTTCGCCGTGCGTCAGGTAGCCGCGCGTCTTGCCCAGCTTGATCAGGGTTTTCAGGCGCACCCGGCGCTTGAGGATGTCTTCCTCGGAAAGCACGGTCTCGTCCAGGCCGAATTCCTTCATCAAGGCGCGTTCCTTGGCCTTGCTGATCTTCATGCGCAGCGGCTTGACCTTCTCGGTGGTCGCTGTCGTTTCAGCGGCTACGGGCTCCTCGGCGAATTCCGCCTCGATGTCCGACAGGTCTTCGTCGCCGTCAACGATCTTGGAGGCCGTGCTCGTGGCCTTGGGCTTGCGCCCGCGCTTGGCGCCAGCGGCGGCTGCGGGCGCAGCGCCTTCGGCGGCCGTGGCTTTGGGCGGGCGGCCGGGTTTCTTTTTCGCCGGTGAAGCGGTTTTGAGCAGGGCATCGGCTGCTGCGAGAAGCTGGGCTTGGGTAGATTTGGGCTGCACGGCAGGGACTTTCTTCAAGGGCTTTATCGGATGGAGCAACAACCGCAGGGGCTTGACAAGCCGGGGCAGGTGTCTGGCTATAACCGATATGACGGGTTTTCCGTGTTTTTCAAGCACTGCAGGGCGCGGCAGCGGCTCGTCAACAAGGATTCAGGCGGTAAAACGGGCGGGGTGAAAAAATAAAGGCCACCAGCGCAAAAAGCGGATGGTGGCTTGATTTTTGGGGCAAGCTGGTTGGGCGAACATTTGGAATGCAGTCCTTGCGGGAAGGAGGCCGTCTCGTGTGTGAGTTCCCTTGGGTCCAAGGGGGCCGGTGCCGGAGGTGCTGCTGTCGCAGCTTGCCATGAAAAATCGGATTATACCATTGAGTCTCTTGAGCGGGCGCTGTCAAGCCCATGGCAGGCGCGCTGGTCAGTCGTTTTTGAGCAGCTTTTCAGCGGCTTTCAAAACCCGCAACTGCTCGGACAACTCGCGGTAGCGCTGGAAAGCGGCCGGGTCGGTGGCGGCGCGGGCGGCCAGGTCGGCCATTTCGCTTTCGCGCTTCAAATGGAGCAGCTGGTTGAGGATGCCGCGCATTTCGTCCCAGTCGGACTCGACACCTTCGAGCATCTGCGCCAGCTGGGTCAGGGCATGGTGTTCGTGGGCATGGCCGCGCAACGCTTCACGCAGCACCGTCCAGGGCTGGGGGCCGTGCTCATGCAACTGGCTCTCCAGCCAGGCAAAGAGCGGCCCGTGCGGCGCCGGCAGTTCGAGCAGGACATGGTGCTCTTCGTGGCTGAGCCGATCCCAGTTCTGCGGCTCTGTCAGCAGCAGGCGCAGCACCCGGTCTTCACGGCTGGCCGGCAGGATGCGCCCGGCCGGTCGGCGCGGCGCGGCGCTGCCGGCTTGCGGCTTGCGGCTGAACTTGCCCGTTTTGCCAGAGGGCACGGCAGGCGAGTAGGACGAGGACGTCTGCGGCGGAAAATAAGGCTCGGACGCCGCGTAATCCATCTCGCCGTGCAGGCCCAGGGGCGAGTGGTCGGCAAACTCGGGCATGCCATGGTCCACCTCCGGCATGGCGTAGGGTTCCGGCCGCCAGTCCTGGGCCGGCTGGGGCGGGGCGGCGTTTTTGCGGGCAGAGGCCTTGCGGCCGGCTGGGGCGCCATGCCACAGCTGCAGCAGGTCGCGGCTGTCCATCATGACCTGGTCGGCAATCTCGGCCAGCAGCTGGGGTTTGAGGCCGCCTTCGGGTAGCGCGCTCCACAGCGGGCGGGCATTGCTGGCCATGTGGGCGCGGCCTTCTGCCGTGTCCAGATCGCACCCTTCGCCCGCCGCTTCGATTAAAAAGCGGCTCAGCGGCACGGCCTTGGCGACGCAGGCGGCAAAGCCTTCCTGGCCGTGTTCGCGGATATAGCTGTCGGGGTCATGCTCGGCTGGCAAAAAGAGAAATTTGACCGTTCGCACGTCGGACGCCAACGGCAAGGCGGCGTCCAGCGCCTTGCGCGCCGCGCGGCGCCCGGCGTTGTCGCCGTCAAAGCTGAACACCACCGCGTCGGTGAAGCGAAACAGCTTTTGCACGTGCTCTGCCGTGCAGGCCGTTCCCAGCGTGGCCACGGCGTTGGCAAATCCGAGCTGGGCCAGCGCCACCACGTCCATGTAACCCTCGGTGACGAGGGCGTAGCCGTGCTCGCGCAGGGCGGTGCGCGCTTCAAACAGACCGTAGAGTTCGCGGCCCTTGCTGAACACCGGGGTTTCGGGCGAATTCAAATACTTGGGTTTCTCGTCGCTCAGCACGCGCCCGCCAAAACCGATGCATTCGCCCTTGACGTTGCGGATGGGGAACATCACCCGGTCGCGGAAGCGGTCGTAGCGCCTGGCATCGACGGGATGGCCGGAAGTTTCGTCTTCGCCCGCCTCGGCGCTGATGACCAGACCGCTTTCGACCAGCAGCGGGTCGTTGTAGTCGGCAAACACGCTGGCCAGGCTGCGCCAGCCCTGGGGCGCGTAGCCCAGGCCAAAGGTGCGGGCGATTTCGCCGGAAACGCCGCGCCCCTTGAAATACTCGATCGCCCGCTGCGAGGTGCGCAGGTTGCGCATGTAGGCTTTGCCGGCTTTTTCGAGCACGCTGGTGAGCGTGGCCTGCTGCTCGCGCAACTGCGCGGCCTTGGCCCGGTCCTGCGGAGAAATGTCGTCTTCGGGCACCTGCAGGCCGTACTGCTGGGCCAGGTCCTTGACGGCCTCGATGAAACTCATGCCGTCGTGGTCGATGAGAAAGCTGATGGCGTTGCCGTTCTTGCCGCAGCCAAAGCAGTGGTAGAACTGCTTGGACGGGCTGACGCTGAACGAGGGGGATTTTTCGCCATGAAACGGGCACAGGCCCATGAAGTTGGCGCCGCCTTTTTTGAGCTGCACCGCGCGCCCGACGATCTCGACGATGTCGGCGCGCGAGATCAGCTCCTGGATGAATGATTGGGGAATGGCCATGGGTCAACAAAAGTGAAGGTCGATTTAAGCATAGCCTCGGCAAGCCCGGCAGGGCTGGCTGGGTGCTAACGCCGATGGCCGCGCATAATGAACGCTCTGCCTTACCGGCCCGGACATGGCCGGGCATCCCAGCTCATGATTCTTGAACCGCAGGCCGCTTATGTGTTCACCCACCCTGGTGCTTTTGCGCTGCAGGTGCTCAAGGGTTTTCGGGCCAACCAGGGCCTGCTGCTGGCCGGCGCCGTGGCCTATTACGCCTTGCTGTCGATGGTTCCCTTGTTCATCCTGATGGCCATTGCGCTCTCGCATGTGATCGATCAGCCGGTGCTGCTGGCCTCGCTGGGGCGCTACATCGGCTGGCTGGCGCCGGGCGAGTCCGGCTTCATCGTCGGCGAGCTGAGCAATTTTCTGGCGCACCGCGAAGTCATGGGCTGGGTGCTGCTGGGCACGATGCTGTTTTTCAGCTCCCTGGCTTTCACGGTGCTGGAAAACGCCATGTCGGTGATTTTTCTGCACCGGGTGGCGATCCGGCGGCGCCATTTTCTGGTCTCTGCCGTGCTGCCTTACTGTTACATCTTTTGCCTGGGGCTGGGTTTTCTGCTGGTCACGCTGGTGGCGGGCAGCTTTCAGGCGCTGGGCGAAAAGAGCGTCGAATTTCTGGGCTGGCGCTGGTCGCTCAGCGGCTTTTCGGTGCTGCTGCTTTACCTGCTGGGCCTGGCTGGGGAGATTTTTGTGCTCACTTCCGTGTACATGGTGATGCCGGTCGGCAACCTGTCCTGGCGCCGCGCGCTGGTGGGCGGCGTGATGGCGGCGCTGCTGTGGGAGGTCACGCGCCATGGGCTGGTCTGGTACTTTGCCACGCTCTCGCAGATCGGCCTGGTGTACGGCTCGCTGACCACGGCCATCGTCGTGCTGCTGAGCCTGGAGATCGGCGCCACCTTGCTGCTGCTGGGCGCGCAGGTGATTTCGGAGTACGAGCGCATCGGCACTGCGGGGCAGGATGCGCCAGCCAAGCCGCTGCGAACCGGGTAGGCGCCTGCCGGCAGGGACTGCAACCGCGCAATGGGGCGATCCTTCAGGAAACAACGACAGCGTTCTTCGAGGAGAAATTCATGCTGTTTCTTGCTGAAACCTCAGTGGTTTGCAGGGCGCGGCCCGGCAGTCAAGCTGGCAAATGAAAATGAAAATGCCGGGTCATGCTTGCGCCTGATCGTGGTCTGTGATTCATGGCGCTGCGGTGGCCGAGCCGTTTCCTCAATCACCCATCACCACGCCTTCGCGCCGGGGATCGGCGCCGCCAGAAAAGCCGTCGGATGTTTTCTCGATGGCCTGCAGGCCGCTGGTCATGGGCTGCTCGCGCACCTCTGCGCCCCTGGCCCGCAGCGCCTCCACCGTGGCCGGGGAAAATCGTTTTTCTTCCAGCAGGCTGGGGCCGTTCAAGGAGCCAAAGTTGGGCAGATCAATCGCCTGCTGGGCGCTCAGGCCCCAGTTGAGCATGCCGTACAGCGCCTTGGCGGTGAAATGGATGATCAGCGCGCCGCCGGGGCTGCCGGCGCTCAGCATGGTCTGGCCGCTGGCCTTGTCCAGCACCAGCGTCGGCGCCATCGACGAGCGCGGCTGTTTGCCCGGCTGCACCCGGTTGGCGACAGGTTTGCCGTCGGCGTCCGTGGGAGAAAAGCTGAAATCGGTCAGCTCGCTGTTGAGCAGGAAACCGCCCGGCTTACCGGTGCCGCCGTCGGTCATCAGGCGCGAGCCGAACTGGTCTTCGATCGTCGTGGTCATGGCCACGGCATTACCGAAAGTGTCCATCACGCTGATGTGCGAGGTGCCGTATTCGGGTTGCTCGGGCATGGGCGCATAGGTGACCGTCTTCAGCGGGCCGGGCATGCCGGGCGCGGCGGTTTTCATGCTGGCGCCGTCGGGCTGGATCAGGCTGGCGCGCTGGCGTAGATAGCTGTCGTCCAGCAGGCTCATCCAATTGCCACCGGGCGCTTTCGCGAAATCGGGGTCGGCCAGATATTGGGCACGGTCGGCAAAAGCCAGCCGCGAGGCTTCGGTGTAGAGGTGCAGCCAGTCGGCCGAGGGCGTGGGCGCTGTGCTGCCGGGCATGCCGCCGGTGCCGGTGGTCAGCGGCAGGCTGGCGGCCCTCGTGTGGTTGAGCATGCCCAGGATCTGCCCGATGGCCACGGCGCCCGAACTCGGCGGAGGCATGCCGCACAGGCGGTAGGTTTTGCTGCTGGCGCGGTAATCGATGCACAGCGGCTCGCGCTTTTTGGCTTGGTAATTGGCCAGGTCGCTCAGCGCCAGCTTGCCGGGATTGCTCGGGTGGCCCTGGACCTTGCGAACGATGGACTGCGCGATGGGGCCGGTGTGCAGCGCATCGGCGCCTCTGGCGGCAATGTGGCCCAGCACTTGGGCCAGGGCCGGGTTGCGCAGCAGGCTGCCGGCCCTCAGCGGCGTGCCGTCCGGTTGGTAGAAATACGCGGCGGCCACCGGATCGTTCTTCAGGTATTTCTCATTCTGGAGCAGGGCGGCCAGCCGTGGGCTGACCTGAAAGCCGGTTTCAGCCAGCGCGATGGCGGGCGCAAACAGCTGCGCCCAGGGCAGTTTGCCATGCTGCCGGTGCGCCAGCTCCAGCATGCGCACCGCGCCCGGCGTGCCCACCGAACGGCCGCCCACCACGCCTTCGTAGAACGGCAGCGGCTTGCCGTCGGCACCGATAAACAAATTTTCATCGGCTGCCGCCGGAGCGGTTTCGCGCCCATCGAAGGCTTGCACCGTGCCGTCACGGGCATGCAACAAAAAAGCGCCGCCGCCGATGCCGCTCGACTGCGGTTCGACCAGCGCGAGCACCATCTGCACCGCAATCGCCGCGTCGAGGGCCGAGCCGCCGGCTTTCAGAATCCGGTAGCCTGCTTCGGTGGCCAGCGGATTGGCGGCGGCCACGGCAAAGCGGGTGGTGGCCCAGCCGGGTTTGGGGCTGTAGCCCGAGGCGCCTTCGGGCTGGGGCGCTGCCGCTGCAGCGGGGTGCAAAGCGGCGCTGGGGGCGGGGCTGGGAACGCTGGCGCAGGCGGCCAGCAAGGCGGCGAGAGCCACGGGCGGCAACAGGTGGTTCATGCGACCTTCCTCAAAATGATGAGGCTTCATCGTACGCCGCCGGGCCGGCCTGACAGAAAGAGCAGTTGGGGCGCTCTCAAATGAAGCACCGGCCTGGCCTGCAGGCCATTTAAAAAAAGCGCCACCCGTGATTGGTGGCGCTTGGGCTTTTCAGCAGGGAAGGCTTAGCGAGGCGCCAGGCGGATCGCCCCGTCCAGGCGGATCACTTCGCCGTTGAGCATGTCGTTTTCGATGATGTGCTTGGCCAGCTTGGCATAGTCCTGCGGCGTGCCCAGGCGCGAGGGGAAGGGCACCGAGGCAGCCAGCGAGTCCTGCACTTCCTGCGGCATGCCGAACATCATCGGCGTGCCGAAGATGCCGGGGGCAATCGTCATGTTGCGGATGCCGTTGCGCGCCAGATCCCGGGCAATGGGCAGCGTCATGCCGACCACGCCGCCCTTGGAGGCGCTGTAGGCGGCCTGGCCCATCTGGCCATCGTAGGCCGCCACAGACGCAGTGGAAATCAGCACGCCGCGCTCGCCGGTGGCTTCGGGCGCGTTCTTGGCCATGGCGTCGGCGGCCAGGCGGATCATGTTGAAGCTGCCCACCAGGTTGACCGTGATGGTCTTGGTGAAGGTGGCCAGCGTGTGCGCGCCGGTCTTGCTGATGGTTTTTTCGGCCGGCGCAATGCCGGCGCAGTTCACCAGGCCCATCAGCTTGCCCATGGACACGGCCTTGGCGACCACGGCTTGGCCGTCGGCTTCCTGGCTCACATCACACTTGACGAAAGCGGCGTTGCCGGCACCCAGGTCGAGGGCAATCGCCTCGCCTTTTTCAGCCTGCATGTCGGCAATCACGACCTTGGCGCCGTTGGCCACCAGCATGCGGGCCGTGCCTTCGCCCAGACCTGAGGCGCCGCCAGTGACGATAAATACCTTGCCTGCGATTTCCATGGAATGCTTCCTTTGTGTTGGGTGAAAAGTAAGAGGGGCGTGTCTGCATCGGTTTGGCTGCAGATTGACGTTAACGTAAACGTCAATTATGGCCCATGATGACCACGCCGCGCCCCAGCGTCCGCCGCGCATGAAAAAACCCGGCGATCTTGCGAAGGCCGGGCAAAACCCTGGCGATTTCACAAAAGCCGGGTTGCAGGGGAGGAGGGCGGGAGCTTACTTGTAGCCGACGCGGTCGAGCATCTGCTGGATCTTGATCTGGTTCATGCCGATGATGCTGACCGGAATGTTTTCCGATTTGAAGCTGCCGCCTGTCATGGCCTGCAGGGCCGGGTTGCTCAGCTTGACGCTGGCCACCACGGGCCACTCGTTGTTGCCGTTAGCAAAATAGTTTTGCGCATCCGGCGTGGCCAGGTATTCCATGAATTTGACGGCATTGGCCTCGTTCTTGGCGTTCTTGGCGACGGCGGCGCCGGCGATGTTCACATGCGTGCCCCAGCTTTGCTGGTTGGGAAACACCACGCCTACGCGCTCCACCATGGCTTTGTCTTCGGGCTTGTCCGAACGCATCAGGCGTGCCAGGTAGTAGCTGTTGGTCAGCGCCACGCCGCATTCGCCGCTGGCCACGCCCTTGATCTGGTCGGTGTCGCCGCCCTTGGGCGTGCGCGCCATGTTGTCCACCAGGCCCTTGAGCCACTGCTCGGCCTTGGCTTCGCCCAGGTGCTCGGTGACGGCGGAGAATAGCGACAGGTTGTACGGATGGGCGCCCGAACGGGTACACAGCAGGCCCTTGTTCTTCGGATCGGCCAGTTTCTCGTAGGTGTCCACATCGGCTTTTTTCACCTTCAGCTTGTCATACACCACGACGCGGGCGCGGGTGGAAAAGCCGAACCAGGTGGTGCCTTCGTCGCTGGCCTTGGCGCGCAGATTGACGGGAATGGCCGCTTCCAGGGCGCGCGACTTGATCGGCTTGAACAGGCTCTCGATATCGCCTTTCCACAGCCGGGCGGCATCGACCAGCAAGATCACATCGGCCGGTGACGCAGCGCCCTCGGCCTTGAGGCGCGCCAGAATGCCCGCATCGTCCGCATCCACGCGGTTGATCTTGATGCCGGTGGCCTTGGTGAAGTTGCTGTACAGCGCCTCGTCGGTCTGGTAGTGACGGGCAGAATACAGGTTGACCACCTGCTCCTGGGCGCTGGCGCTCCCCACGGCGCCGAACAGGGCTGCGACGGCAAAGGCAAGGCCGGTGAAGATGGGCGCTTTTTTGAACATGATGTAAAAATCCTGAAAAAGGTATGGAGATTTTGAAGTCCATGAGTCTAATGCAAATGCGAATTACTCGCAATATCTTTTCGGCTAAAAATCAGGTTTTCAATGCAAGGCTGGACCGCCGGCGCGCCGCCCCGGCGCCAGCCGCTGCGCTGTCCCGCTTCTGCCAGCGCCTGCTGCCACGGCTGGTGCTGCCGGCCTTGCTGCTGGCCGGCTGCACATCGCCGCCCGTCGCGCCAGTCAAGCCGCCGACAGTCACGCCTGTCACGGCCGCGCCGGTCATTAAAAAGCCGCTCAAGATCGGCCTGGCCCTGGGCGGCGGAGCGGCCCGCGGTTTTGCCCATGTGGGCGTGATTGCGGTGCTCGAAGAGGCCGGGCTCAAACCGCAGTATGTGGTCGGGACCTCGGCCGGCAGCCTGGTGGCGGCCATCTATGCCACCGGCAAGACCAGTGCTGAGCTGCAGAAGACGGCGCTCAGCATGGAAGAGGTGGCCATCACCGACTGGATGCTGCCGATTTTCGGCAAGGGCGTGTTTCGCGGCGATGCGCTGGGGCGCTATGTCAACCAGCTGGTGGCCGGACGGCTGATCGAGAACATGGCCATTCCCCTGGGCATCGTGGCCACGGACCTCAACAGCGGCCAGGCCGTGCTGTTCCAGCGCGGCGACACCGGCACGGCGGTGCGGGCGTCCAGCGCGGTGCCGGCGGTGTTCGTGCCCGTGAAAATCAGCGGGCGCGAGTATGTCGATGGCGGCCTGGTCTCGCCGGTGCCGGTGCGGTTTGCGCGCCAGATGGGCGCCGATGTGGTGATTGCGGTCGATATCTCCAGCCCGCCCGAGGGCAACCCGGCCGGGGACACGCTGCAGATACTGCTGCAGACCTTTGCCATCATGGGCAAAAGCATCAACCAGTACGAGCTCAAAGAGGCCGATGTGGTGGTGCGGCCCTCGCTGGTGGGTTTGAAGAGCGCGGATTTTTCGGCCCGGCAGCGGGCCATCGATTCGGGCCGGGCTGCGATGCGTGCGGCGCTGCCCGCGCTCAAGGCCAGGCTGGAGGCGGGCGTGGCGGTAGCCCGCTAGTGTCGCGTCAAGCCAAAAATGTCGGTAAAGCCTCCAAAGCGCTCATGGTGCCCAAGCCAAGCTGGGCAAAAATGGCGGGATGGGAAAATACATCGTCACGCTCCAGGCAGAAGAAATCGAC
>JALYRU010000040.1 GCA_030855235.1 Pseudomonadota bacterium | reverse complement strand
TGGCCTTTTTAAAGCTTGGGTAATTTTGGTGCCCGGGAGAGAACTCGAATCTCCACATCTTGCGATACACGGACCTGAACCGTGCGCGTCTACCAATTCCGCCACCCGGGCACAGCATGCAGTTTAACATTACATTTAGGCTCTACCGGGCCGGACCTTAAAAAGGTTCAAGATTCCTGCATCAATTTCAATATACCACTGCTGTTTTCCTGCGTATCAGGCCAAATTCACGCGTATTCGAGCCGATCCTGGCGTGGCCCTGTTCCAGACATTGGCTTTTCACAAATTAGGGCTAGTATCTGGTTTAGAAAATTGCTACAAAAAATCAGGCCCAGCCAGACTTCCATGACTCAAAGCCCTCTGGTCTGACACACTGTCGCCGGCGGCATTCCACGAAAGAGACTTCTTATCAAACCGACTTACCCCACCCCCGGCGCTGCATCCGGACTCCTCGCTGAATTCGAGGGCACTGTTTCCGGCCACCGCGATGGTCACGGCTTTGTGCTGCGAGACGACGGCGAGGCCGATATCTACTTGCCGCCCAACGAGATGCGCGCCGTGCTGCACAAGGACAGGGTCAAGGCGCGCATCGTGCGCCATGACCGCAAGAACCGCCCCGAAGGGCGCGTGACCGAAATCGTCGAGCGCTCGTCCAACCCGATCATTGGCCGTTTGTTGCAGGAAAGCGGCGTCTGGCTGGTGGCGCCCGAAGACAAGCGCTACGGTCAGGATGTGCTGATTCCCAAGGGCGCCACCGGCACCGCCAAAACCGGCCAGATCGTCGTGGTGCAACTGACCGAACCGCCGGCCCTGTTTGGCCAGCCGGTGGGCCGCGTCATGGAAGTGCTGGGCGAGATTGACGACCCCGGCATGGAAATCGAGATTGCGGTGCGCAAATACGGCGTGCCGCATGAATTCAGCGATGAGGCCATGGCCCTGGCGCGCAGCCTGCCCGATGCCGTGCGGCCAGCCGACAAACTGCACCGCATTGACCTGACCGACATTGCCCTGGTGACCATCGACGGCGAGGACGCGCGCGATTTTGACGATGCGGTGTACTGCGAGCCGGCCAAGGTTGGGCGCGGCAAGGGCTGGCGCCTCTTGGTGGCCATTGCCGACGTAAGCCACTATGTGCAGACCGGCAGCGCCATCGACATTGACGCCTACGACCGCGCCACCAGCGTGTATTTCCCGCGCCGGGTGATTCCGATGCTGCCCGAAAAGCTCTCCAACGGCCTGTGCTCGCTCAACCCGAATGTCGAGCGCCTGTGCATGGTCTGCGACATGCTGGTCAATGCCAAGGGCGAGGTTCACGCTTATCAGTTCTACCCGGCGGTGATGTTCAGCAAGGCGCGCTTTACCTACACCGAAGTCGCCGCCATCCTGGCCAACACCCGTGGCCCGGAGGCTGCCCAGCGCAAGGCATTGGTGCCGCACCTGCTCGACTTGCACGACGTGTACCAGGCGCTGCTCAAGGGGCGCAGCGTGCGCGGCGCGGTGGATTTTGAAACCACTGAGACGCAAATCGTCTGCGACGAGGTCGGGCGGATCGAAAAGATCGTGCCACGCACCCGCAACGTGGCGCACCGCCTGATCGAGGAAGCTATGCTGGCGGCCAATGTCTGCTCGGCCGATTTCATTTCTCAGAGCAAGCACACGGGCCTCTTTCGCGTGCATGAAGGCCCGACGCCCGAGAAAAACGAGATGCTGCGCACCTATCTGAAGGCCATGGGCATCGGCATGACGATCAGTCAGGAACCGACGCCCGGCGAGTTCCAGCAGATCGCGGTGGCGACCAAGGACCGCCCGGATGCGCAGCAGATTCACTCGATGCTGCTGCGCTCCATGCAGCAGGCGATTTACACGCCCATGAACGAAGGGCACTTCGGCCTGGCTTACGAGGCCTACACCCACTTCACCAGCCCGATCCGGCGCTACCCGGACCTCTTGGTGCACCGCGTCATCAAGGCGATCCTGCAAAAGACCAAGTATGTGCTGCCGGTGCTGCCCACGCCGGGCGAGGCCGAGGCCAAGCTGTCCAAGCGGCTCGCTTCGCGCCTGAAGGATGTGAAAGAGCCGGGCGAAAAGCCCAAAAAAATCACGGCCGATCAGCTGGCCTGGCAGGCCGCCGGCCTGCACTGCAGCGCCAACGAGCGCCGCGCCGACGAGGCCAGCCGCGACGTTGAGGCCTGGCTCAAGTGCAAGTACATGCGCGAACACCTGGGCGAGGAGTTCGGCGGCGTGGTCACGGCGGCGACGGGTTTTGGCATTTTCGTGACGCTGGACGCGATGTATGTCGAGGGCCTGGTGCACATCACCGAGCTGGGCGGCGAGTATTTCCGCTTTGACGAAGCGCGTCAGGAGTTGCGCGGCGAGCGCACCGGCATTCGCTACGCGATCGGCACGCGGGTACGGGTGCAGGTCAGCCGGGTTGATCTCGACGGCCGCAAGATCGATTTTCGCCTGGTCCAGGAAGGCGATGACACGCGCAGCCTGACCGCCCGGGCCATGAAGGACAAGACCGGCGGCTACACCGCCGAACTTCCTGTGCAGGAGCGCGGTGCCGAGCGCAAGCGCGACGCAAAGACCGCCGGCAAGTCTGCCGCCAAGCGCGCAGAGCCAGCTTCGGGCGGACGCAGGGCGAACGCGACCAGCCGGCGCAGCCTCACGGGCACCAGTGATGATGGCAAGCCCGCGTCGCCGATTGAAGCGCTCAAGGCCGCCGTCAAGAAATCCGCCACCAACCCCGGCCGCAAGCAGGGCAAGAAACCCCGTCGCTAGGGCGCAGATGAAGCCTTTTGTTTTTCAACGCTTCGGGGCTTTATGCTGATCCGGATCCTGGCTTTCCTGCTTGAAACCGGATTTTTCCTGCTGATCGCCTCGGCCCTGCTGCGCGCCTGGATGAACTGGCTGCGGGTCAATATGAGTGCGCCACCGGGAAGCCTGGTGATGGCGCTGACCAACTGGCTGGTCAAGCCCCTGCGGCGTGTCCTGCCTGCTTCCCTGGCCCAGTCACGGGTGGACTGGGCCAGTGTGCTGGCTGCTGCCCTGATGGCGCTGGGCTATGCGCTGCTGTGGTGGGTGTTGTTTGGCCTGTTGCTGGCCGAGCCTGGCGGGGGCATGGGTGTTGGGCCTTTGATTGGGTTCAGCCTGCTGTGGTTCGCGCTGAAGATGCTGGTCCGGGTGGCGCTGCAAAGCGTGTTCATTCTGGTGCTGGGCTATGCCGTCCTGTCCTGGGTGCAGCCTGGTTCACCAGTGTGTGGCTTGCTGGGTCGGCTGACCGAGCCTTTCCTCGCGCCCTTGCGGCGCCTGATCCCGGCCGTGGGCGGTGTCGACTTGTCGGCGCTGGTGTTGATGCTGCTCTTGCAGATTGGCCTGATGGTGCTGGCCTAGTGTCGCGTCAAGCCAAAAATGTCGGTAAAGCCTCCAAAGCGCTCATGGTGCCCAAGCCAAGCTGGACAAAAATGGCGGGATGGGAAAATACATCGTCACGCTCCAGGCAGAAGAAATCGACCA
>JALYRU010000036.1 GCA_030855235.1 Pseudomonadota bacterium | reverse complement strand
CGCCCCCGGCTACAGTGCGGTGACGCTGAAGAACCTGTCTGCCGACAAGCCGGCTTTTGTTTTCATGGCCGACGAGTCGCCGCTGCACCGCAAGCTCGGCGTGTTCGAGAACCGCGGCTGATCCCGCGCCCCTTCAGGCTGCACATCCTGTAGCCTTCCTCCGGCAGAACCGTTTTATCGCGGTTCCGCTTTGTCGATTTCAAGGAAAAACACCATGACCGCTTACCTTTGGAACCCGCCCGCCGTCCAATCCCTGCCCGTGCGCGGCAAGGCCGAGCGCTTTCCCATCCACCGCCTTTTCTTCGTCGGGCGCAACTACCACGCGCATGCCATTGAAATGGGCAAGCCGGTCGATAAATCCGTCGAGCGTCCCTTCTACTTCACCAAGGCGCCGCAAACCCTGGTCGAAAGCGGCGCGACCATTGCCTATCCGCTGGAAACCAGCAACTACCATTTTGAAATGGAGATGGTCGTGGCCATCGGCGCGCCGGCTTTCCGCGTGTCGCAGCAAGACGCCCACAAGGCAATTTACGGCTACGCCGCCGGCCTGGACATGACCCGCCGCGACCTGCAACTCGTCGCGCGCGACAAGGGCCGGCCGTGGGATCTGGGCAAGGACATCGAACAGGGTTCGGTGTGCAGCGAGATCGTCCCCATGGAAGGCGTCATCATCGACCAGGGCGAGATTGCGCTGGAAGTGAACGGCCAGACCAAGCAGAAATCCGACGTGAACAAGCTGATCTGGAACGTGCGCGAGATCATCGCCGATCTCTCGCTCTTTTATCACCTGCAGCCCGGCGACCTGATCTACACCGGCACGCCCGAAGGCGTGGGCGCCGTGGTGGCGGGCGACCAGATCACCGGCCGTGTGCAGGGCGTGGCCGAGATCGCGCTGACCATCGGCGCAGCCGAATAAGCGCGGGGTTGTGGTGAAGCTCTACACCTTCTTCAACAGCTCGGCCTCCTACCGGGTGCGCATCGCCCTCAACCTCAAGGGGCTGGCGCATGAAGCCATCGGCGTGAACCTGCGCAGCGGCGCCCAGCGCAGCGCCGATTTCCTGGCGCTCAACCCGTCCGGGCTGGTGCCCGCGCTGGTGGATGGCGAAACCCATCTGTCGCAGTCGCTGGCCATCATCGATCACCTGGACCGCATCCAGCCCGAGCCGCTCTTGGTGCCTCCCGACGGCCCGGCACGCGGCCAAGTGCTGGAAATCGCCCTGCTGATCGCCTGCGACATCCATCCGCTCAACAACCTGCGGGTATTGAAATACCTGACGGGCGAGCTGGGCCTGAGCGAAGCGCAGAAAAACGCCTGGTACGCCCACTGGATCGCCGAGGGTTTCAACGCCCTTGAAACCCTGCTGCCCGACCATGACGGCTGGTGCGTGGGCCAGACGCCGACCCTGGCCGACTGCTGCCTGGTGCCGCAGGTTGCCAACGCCGAGCGCATGAAGGTCGATTTAACGGCCTGGCCACGCATCCGGCGCATTGCCGCTTTTGCGCGCCAGCATCCCGCTTTTATTCAAGCCGAACCCCAGCGCCAGAGCGACTACGCGGCCTGAAGCCTTGGCGCATTTTCGCGCTTGCCCATCCTCTCTCGCATTTTCCAGAGTCCAATATTCTGGGCGCATTGCGCGTCAAGCCGGACTGAGTGAAAACGCGCCAATGGCTCCCCAAAAGCAGACACCGAGCCTCACCAGCCCAACGACCGCGTAGCCTGAAGGCGGGCGGGCTAACTGAAGGATGACAGGCTTTGGCAGCAACCAGCCCGCTGGACTTCAGCGCGGCGGGCTGGCACGTTTCTTTTCCAGTTGCTGACGTTTGCGCTTGCTCTTGTTTTTCGACTCGGTTTCGGGCGGCTGCTCGCGCAGGGCTTGCGCGGCGCGCGCCTGCGCCTGCTGCAGTTGCTCGGCGCGCTTTTTCTTGCGCGCCTGCATGAAGAAGCGCCCCAGCCCGAAGCTCACGACGCTGCTGGCGACCAAAAGAACAATGCTCGACGTTTCCATGAGGTGGCTCAGTCCGCCAGAAAGAGCGACTGCAAATCGTTGAGAAAATCAAACCCGCGCTCGGTCGGCCTGGCGTGGACGAAATCGCGCTCGATCAGCCCTTTGCGCTCGGCCTCGTCCAGCCCTTTTTGAATCGCGGTGAACGCCAAGCCGGTCTTGTCGGTGAAATCCTGCAATTTGAAACCATCGCGCAGCCGCAGGGCGTTGAGCATGAATTCGAACGGCAGATCGGCGCGGCTGACCTCCGTTTCCTGCGTCACGGCGTTGCCGGCCAGCGCTTTTTCCATGTAAAGCGCAGGCTCCCGGAAACGCACCTGGCGCACGACGCGGTGCGCAAAGCTGAGCTTGCTGTGCGCGCCCGCGCCAATGCCGAGGTAATCACCAAACTGCCAGTAGTTGACGTTGTGAAAGCAGCGGTGGCCGGGTTTGGCATAGGCCGACACTTCATAGCGCTGCAGCCCGGCTTTGTCTGTCATCTCGGTGATCTGGTCGAGCATGGCGTAAGCCGTGTCTTCCTCGGGGACCACCGGCGGGAACTTGGCAAAGTAGGTGTTGGGCTCTATCGTCAGATGGTAGATCGAGATGTGCGGCGGCCCCAGCGCCAGGGCCTGGCGCATGTCCTGCGCCTGGTTCTCCAGCGTCTGGCCGGGCAGCGCGTACATGATGTCCAGGTTAAAGGTCTCAAAAGCCTGCGCGGCTTCTTCGACAGCCGCAATCGCCTGGGCGCGGTCATGCACGCGGCCCAGCGCTTTCAAATGTTGGTCGTCAAAACTCTGCACGCCAATGGACAGGCGGCTCACGCCGGCGCTTTTGAACGCCTTGAAGCGGTCTTTTTCAAACGTGCCGGGATTGGCTTCGAGGGTGATCTCGCAGTCGGGCGTGAGCTTGAGCCGGGCACGGATATCGCCCAGCAGGCGGTCGATGGCCTGCGGCGAAAACAGGCTGGGCGTGCCCCCGCCAATGAAAATGCTGTGCACCGTGCGGCCCCAGATCAGCGGCAGCGAGGCTTCCAGGTCGGCCACCAGCGCGTCGATGTAGCGCTGCTCGGGCATTTCGCCGGCCACCTCGTGCGAGTTGAAATCGCAGTACGGGCATTTTTTCAGGCACCAGGGCAGATGCACGTAGAGCGAGAGCGGCGGCAGGGCCGCCAGCTGCAGCGTGCCGCCGCGCATGTAGTGCTGAATGTCTTTTTGAGTCATGAGCGCTTCGATGCCGGTTTACAGCCAGCGTTCCCGGATCAAGTCCATCATCTGGCGCGCGGCCTTGCCGCGGTGGCTGTTGGCGTTTTTCACCGCCACCGGCAACTGCGCAAAGGTCTGGCCGAACGCGGGTATGAACATCACCGGATCAAAGCCGAAGCCGTTGTCGCCCACGGGCTGCAGCGCAATCTCGCCGGCCACCCGCCCGCAGGCGATCAGGGGTTCCGGGTCATCGGCCGAGCGCACCGCCACCAGCGTGCTGACCAGCGCGGCGCGCCGCTGCTCGGGCTGCGTCAGGTGCGCCATCTGGGCCAGCAGGGCCTTGACGTTGTTGTCGTCGCCTTTGGCATAGCCAAACTGCGTCGCGTAAAAAGCCGTGTCCACGCCCGGCAGGCCGCCAAAGGCGTCCACGCACAGCCCCGCATCATCGGCCAGCGCCGGCAGGCCGCTCAGGGCGCTGGCGTGGCGGGCCTTGGCCAGCGCGTTCTCGACAAAGGTGCAAAAGGGTTCCTCGGCCTCGGGAATGCCCAGCGAAGCCTGGCTCAGCAACTCAAGGCCGAGCGGTGCCAGGATGGCCTGCAGCTCGGCAAGTTTGCCGGAATTGTTCGATGCAAGGATGATTTTCATCGTGAGAAGGAAGAAGGGGAAAAAGCAGCGTGCCGGGGCAGCGCCGAAGCGCGCGCAGCGCTGGAAATGTCAGGATTTCTTGCCGGCCGAGCGGCGTATCGCCGCATTGATTTCAGCGATGGAGCGCTCGATCATGGCCTCATCGAGATCGTCCATCATGGAGTCGAGCAGGCCGGCCTCGATGGTGGAGGCAAACTCGCCCTCCATGCTGCTGTCCGGGGCGGACAGATCCTGGGTGGACTCGAACACATCGGGCGTTTCCCACTCCATGGCCAGCACCGTCACATTGTCACAGTGGCGACCGCCAGCGCGCAAGGCGTTTTCGACCAGTTCGGGAACGGCTTGCGCTACGCTCTTGCAGGCCAGGCGCTGAACAATCTCTTCATCGCTGAGGGTTCCCCACAGGCCATCGGAACACAGCAGTATCTTGTCACCCTGCATCAGGGTGACGCTGGTGGTGTCGAACACTGGCTTGATGGGCGAGCCCAGGCAGGTGAACAAGATGTTGCGGTTCATGTGATCGAGCTTGATCACCCCCGCATTTTGCTGCTCCAGATAGGAGTGGTCCCGCGTGCGCATCAGCAACTGGCCGTCCCTGACGACATACAGGCGCGAATCGCCGCAATGCACCCAGCTGGCACCGGTGCCTTGCAGGATGGCTGCCACAAAGGTGGTGCGCGGCGTGTCAAGCATGCCTTTTCCGGTGGCATAGCGGATGATCTGGTAGTGGGCCGCCATCAGCGCGCGTGTCAGGAATTCAGCCGGGTCCGAAATCACCGGCTTGGCTTCTTGCTGGTAGAGCGCCGACACCGTCTCCAGCGCCAGCTGGGCCGCCACTTCCCCTTCAGGATGGCCTCCCATGCCATCGGCCAGCACGAACAGGCCCGACTCGCGGGTGTAGCAGTAGCCCATGCGGTCTTCGTTTTTCTCGCGGCCACCGATGCGGCTGAGCTGAAAGACGGAAAATTTCATCGGGATCGACTCGTTAAACCGGTCGCTTTGCGGGCCGTTTTCTTGGTGTCGGACACCACGTTGTCAAACTGCAGCCGGACTTTTTCACTGACGCTGAGCTTGGTGTAGTTGCGCTCGCTCTCGCGGCTCAACTCCTTTTGCAAGGCAAACACCGACTGGGGGCGCGCGAGCGGATCGAGCGCCATGCACCACTCGACCACTTCAATCAGGTTGTCGGAGTAAATGCCGCGCAGGCGCGACATGGACAGCGACAGGCGGTCTTTTTCCAGGCGCTGGGGCGCGTCGTTGGGCGGGTAGCCCTGCATGCTCGCATACATGCAGGCGCCCACCGCATAAATGTCGGTCCAGGGACCCATGGACGAGTCGCGCCGGTACATCTCGGGCGCTGCAAAGCCGGGGGTGTACATGGGCCGGATGAAGTTGCCCTCCTTGCTCAGCACCTCCCGGGCGGCGCCAAAGTCGATCATCACTGCCCGGTTGTCGTCGGTGATGAAGATGTTGGCCGGCTTGATGTCCAGGTGCAGCATCTTGTGCTGGTGCACGATGCGCAGGCCGCGCAGGATTTCGTCAAACAGCGAGCGAATGGTGGACTCGCGGAACACTTTATCCTTTTTCATGTCCCGAGCGGTGATGATGAAGTCCTGCAGGGTACCCCCCTCCAGGTAGTTCATCACCATGTAGACTGTTTCGTTCTCGCGAAAGAAATTGAGCACGCTCACCACCGAGCCGTGCGAAATCTGCGCCAGCGCGCGGCCCTCTTCAAAGAAGCTCTTGAGGCCCAGACGGTACAGCGAGAGCTTTTCAGGCAGCACCTGCGGCAGCAACTCCCCGGGCGCACGGCTGGCCAGGGAAGCGGGCAGATACTCCTTGATGGCGATCTGCTGGCCTTCATTGTCAAGGGCCAAGTAAACTACACCGAATCCGCCCGCTGAAAGCTTTCGCACAATACGGTAGCCACCAATGACAGTATTAGGCGGCAGGGAAGCGGGCTTGACCTTTGACATAATTTCGGATGAGTTGGGTGAGCACATCGTCACCCACTCGTTTTTCTCTCTTGTAAAAAGGCGTAGTAGTTAATGGCAGTTTATAGCATGACGGGTTATGCCAGTGTGCAATCGAGCACCGCGCAATCAGCCCCCGAAACTGAACCGGGCCGCGATTCCAGCGCCCGGCTGGGCGTTGAACTGCGCTCGGTGAACAGCCGCTTTCTGGATCTGGCTTTCCGCTTGCCCGACGAGCTCCGCCAGGCCGAACCGGCCCTGCGCGAATTGCTGACCAGCCAGCTCAAGCGCGGCAAGGTGGAGTTGCGCGTCTCGCTCGAAAGCACATCGGCCAGCAACCTGCGCGCGCCCTCGTCGGCAACGCTGCAGCGGCTGGGCTCCATCGAGGACAGCATCCGCTCATGGCTGCCACAGGCGGGCATGCTGAGCGTGGCCGATGTCCTGCGCATTGCCACCAATGAAGACAAAAAGCCGCACGATCACAGCGAAGAGCTGCTGCAACTGGCCCGCTCGGCGCTGCAGGCGATGCGGTCGGCGCGCGAGCGCGAAGGCGCCCGCCTGGCCGAGATGCTGCTGGACCGCACGGCCCAGCTGCGAGCGCTGGCCCAGTTGGCCGTGCCCATGGTTCCCAAGCTGGTGGAGCAGCAAAAAGCGCGTTTCCTGGAGCGCTGGAAGGAAGCCCTGGCGCTCGGCGCCACCACCGTGCTGCCTGAAATCGCCCAGGACCGGGCGCTGACGGAGGCCACCGCCTTTGCCATCCGGATCGACGTAGCCGAGGAAATCACCCGCCTGTCATCGCACCTGGATGAAATTGACCGCCTGCTGGCCAGCGGCGGCGAACTCGGCAAGCGGCTGGACTTCCTGATCCAGGAGCTGCACCGTGAGGCCAATACCCTGGGCTCCAAATCGGCCTCGCTGGAACTCACGCGCGTGTCGGTGGACATGAAGGTGCTGATCGAGCAGATCCGCGAGCAGGTCCAGAACATCGAGTGACAGCGCACGGCTTTTATTCACTTTCAAACTCATCGCAATCAACTCTTCGCCAAGTATGGACTATCCCGGTAATCTTTTTGTAGTGGCCGCCCCCAGCGGGGCCGGCAAGTCCAGTTTGGTCAAAGCCCTGATGGAACTCGACTCGGCCATCCAGCTGGCCGTTTCCCACACCACCCGACCGCCGCGCGGGCAGGAAAAACATGGCAGGGACTATTTTTTCCTCTCGCCGGAAGAGTTCGACGGCATGGTGCAGCGCGACGCCTTTCTGGAGTGGGCGCATGTTCACGGCCACCGCTACGGCACCTCGCGGCACACCATTGAAGAGCGGGTGGCGCGCGGCGCGGACGTGATCCTGGAAATCGATTTCCAGGGCGCCATCAACGTCAAGCGTATTTTTGCCAACGCGGTGCTGATTTTCATCCTGCCCCCCAGCTGGGAAGAGCTGCGCTCGCGCCTGCAGCGGCGCGGCGAGGACAGCGACGAAGTGATCGAGTTGCGGCTGAAAAACGCCGCCATCGAGATGGCCCAGGCGCAAAAATTCGACTTCGTTATAATTAACGAGTTGTTTGAGCGGGCAGTTTTCGACCTGAAGACCATTGTGCATGCCCAGCGCCTGAAGTACTCGGCCCAACGCCGCGCTAGAGCCGAGACTTTCAAGGCCCTTCATATTCCCTAAGTTACCGATCACCCGAAAGACCACCATGGCCCGCATCACTGTCGAAGACTGCCTCGAAAAAATCCCCAACCGCTTTCAGCTGGTCCTGGCCGCCACCTACCGCGCCCGCATGCTCAGCCAGGGCCATGCGCCGAAAATAGAATGCACGAACAAGCCCGGCGTGACGGCGCTGCGGGAAATCGCAGAAGGCAAGATCGGGCTGGAAATGCTGAAAAAAGTTCCCAACTGATTCTTTATCCTCCTGTTAAAAAGCACCTTGCCGGGGTGCTTTTTTCATTTTGGAACGTATAAAACCCGTTTTTTTCGTTACTTCATTGAGGTCGCGATACATTTGAGGGATGAACGCAATGTTTTCCCCCGTCGTTCCCCGCAAGCCGACCCCGGCTGCCGCCAATGCTGCAGCCGCCAGTTTTGCCGCGCTGATGGCCAACCTGGACTATCTGAACGCCACAGACATCGAGCAGGTTCGCCAGGCCTACCGCTTTGCCGATGAGGCCCATCTGGGCCAGCTTCGCAACAGCGGCGAGCCCTACATCACCCACCCGATTGCCGTGGCGCAGCAGTGCGCCGAATGGAAGCTCGACGCCCAGGCCCTGATGGCCGCGCTGCTGCATGACGCCATGGAGGACTGCGAGGTCACCAAGCCCGAGCTGATCGAGCGCTTCGGCGCGCCGGTGGCCGAACTGGTGGACGGGCTGACCAAGCTGGAAAAGCTCGAATTCAACACCCGCGAGGAAAACCAGGCCGAGTCCTTTCGCAAGATGCTGCTGGCCATGGCACGCGACGTGCGCGTGATCCTGATCAAGCTGGCCGACCGCACTCACAACATGCGCACGCTGGGCGACACGCCGCGCACCAAGTGGCAGCGCATTTCGCGCGAAACGCTGGATATCTATGCGCCCATTGCCCACCGGCTCGGGCTGAACTCCACCTACCGCGAACTGCAGGATTTATCCTTCCAGCATCTCCATCCGTGGCGCTACACGACGCTGAACAAAGCCTTGATGCGCTCACGCGGGCGCCGGCGCGACGTGATCAAGCGGGTGCAGGCCGAAGTCGAGGCTGCTTTTGCCCATGCCCAGATTCCCGTGCGGATTTATGGCCGCGAAAAGACCCTGTATTCGATTTACCGCAAGATGGACGACAAACACCTGTCGTTTGCCCAGGTTACCGACCGTTACGGCTTTCGGGTGATTGTGGAAAACGTGACCACCTGCTACAGCGCCTTGGGCATCCTGCACCAGCTCTACAAGCCGCTGCCGGGAAAGTTCAAGGATTACATTGCCATCCCCAAAGTCAACGGCTACCAGTCGCTGCACACCACGCTGGTCGGCCCGTTCGGCACGAATATCGAGTTCCAGATGCGCACCGATGCCATGCATGTGGTGGCCGAAGCGGGCGTGGCAGCGCACTGGCTGTACAAGGCCTCGGCCCCGGACAGCGATGTGTCGCAGCGCCTGGGCACCAAATGGCTGCAGTCGCTGCTGGACATCCAGCAGGAAACGCGCGACGCCGCCGAATTCTGGGATCATGTCAAGATTGACCTCTTTCCCGAAGCGGTCTACGTCTTCACGCCCAAGAGCCAGATCATGTCCATGCCGCGTGGTGCCACCATTGTGGACTTTGCCTACGCCATCCACAGCGACGTGGGTTACCACGCCGTGGCCGCCAAGGTCAACGGCGAGCAGGTGCCGCTGCGCACCGAGTTGCACAACGGCGATGTGATCGAGATCGTGACCGCGGCTGACTCCAGCCCCAATCCGGGCTGGCTGGGTTTTGTGCGCACCGGCAAGGCTCGCTCCAAGATACGCCACCACCTCAAGACCATGGCGCTGACCGAATCGCAGGATCTGGGGGAAAAAATGCTCGCCCAGGCATTGCGCGCCGAAGGCATCGACCGCGAAAGTCTTTCAGAAGATGACGAAGCCCATCACGTAACCTGGGAAAAAATCCTGCGCTTTACCGGCAACCGCTCACGCGACGAGTTGCTCACCGACATTGGCCTGGGCAAGCGCATTGCCAGCATGATTGCCAAGCGGATCGTCTCCTTTCTGGCCGAGAACGGCGAAAAGCCCGATGCGGTGCTGATGAGCCGGGAGCGCTATATTGCCCATGAATCGGTGTCGCAGGGCGGACTGGTGCTCGATGGCAGCGAAGGCACCACGGTGCACTTTGCACGCTGCTGCTGCCCGATTCCCGGCGACAGTATTGTGGGTTACCTGGGCCGGGGAGAAGGCCTTTTTGTCCATACCGACGACTGCGCGGTGGCCAAGCGGCTGCAGCAGCGCGACAGCGAGCGCTTCATTGCCGTCGATTGGTCCGACGAACCCGCCCGCACCTTCGAGACCAACCTGCTGGTGACGGTGTCCAACGGAAAAGGCGTTCTGGCCCGCGTAGCCTCTGCCCTGGCCAGTGCCGAAGTCGATATTACCCATGTGGACATGGGACAGGATGCCGCCAAGGGGGCGACAGACCTGCGTTTCAGCGTGGCGGTGCGCGACCGGATTCACCTGGCAGCGGCACTGCGCAATGTCAAACGCACCCCTTCCGTGCTGCGGGTTCAGCGGGCCAAGGCAAGTAGCTGACGAATATGGCAAGGCGCATAGGGTGCCTAGCGAAAAAATTCTCTGGTCTCAGGAAGCAGGCGCGTCGGGCGCCGGATAGGTCACTTCAAGCACTTCCAGCACTTGAGGCCCCTGGGGCGTGAGCAGAGTCACCTCATCGCCCACCCGTGACTTGAGCAGCGCCCGGGCTACTGGAGAAACCCAACTGACCTGTCCCAAGGCGCTGTCGGTTTCATCCACTCCCAGGATGGTGACGCTGCGCTCATGTCCTTCGTCATTGACATATGTGACGGTGGCGCCAAAAAATACCTGATCAATGCCGTGATGCACGCAAGGATTGCTGATTTCCGCAATTTCCAGTCTTTTTGTCAAAAACCGGATGCGCCGGTCAATTTCGCGCAGCCGCTTTTTACCGTAGAGGTAATCACCATTTTCTGAGCGATCACCATTGCTGGCAGCCCAATGGACAATATCCACCACCTTGGGGCGTTCACTGTCGATCAGATCGAGGAGTTCGGCACGCAGACGGTCATAGCCCTTAGGGGTAATGTAATTTTTCCCACCAACAGGCACAGGGGCTGGCGCGGTATCGTCGTCTTCAGCGTCGGTTTTTTTGGTAAAAGCTTTGTTCATGCCAAGGCCACGATAGCACGGGCTGCATGTCCCGGAAACGGCCTTGATGGATCCAGAAACGAAAAAGCCTGCAACTTTCGTTGCAGGCTTGACGTTTTTGGTGCGGCTGGCAGGAATTGAACCCACGACCCCTTGGTTCGTAGCCAAGTACTCTATCCAACTGAGCTACAGCCGCTGAGAAATAAATTATAGCGCAAGAATTTCGCTTTCTCACTAAAATTTAATAAATGAATTCAATTGATGCTGCCGCAAGAAGTTGGCAGGCATCCTGTACGCCACTTCACTTGCGCCAGATCAACAAGTTTCTGCCTCATGCCTTCCACAATGAAAACCATTGCAACGCTGGTTTTCATGAACTTCTTCAATGGCTGGCAGTTGAACAACTCTTTCACATCTCCCCCTTGCCCGACTCTTTTCCCTGCGCCAAAGGAAACCGACATGAATAGACAACTCCCCTGTCCTGCGTCAGCCGGTCAGGCTCTTGGCAGCGAACTGGCATCCTGGAGTCTGCTGCCCGACTTCAACCGTCAACAGCTTGCCATGGCCACGGAAATCGCCTGCACCCTGTTTCGTAGCAGTGAAGCGATGCGCAAAATCCAGCAGGAGGCGGCCCATCATGCCTCACTGCGCCACGAAGCAGCCATGCAAAAGCTGCGCGCGAACTGCACCCCCGTCGAGTTGATGGCCATCCAGACAGACCTGCTGCGTTTTGACTTGGAAAAGGCCAGCCAGTACTGGCAGCAACTTGCGGCACTGGCACTGCAGACCCAGGTCGAAATCATCACCACGACAAGCCATGTTCACGACAGCGAAGCAGGCAACAGCCTGAAATCAACGCTGAGTGCCTTTCAGGCCACGCTGCCCCTGATCAATGGTTTTTTTCCCAGCAGGGCGAGCCACTCGATTGAGTAGACTTCTGCGGGCAATGCAACCACCTTTAAGTTTGCAAGAATTTCACATACGTCCCAGCACAGCACTTGCAAGACGTTTGGAAACCCGCTCCGCAAGCGATGAGTTGGGCCGTGTATGTGGGCGTTCACAAGGTGTAGAAATAACGCGTAGTGTCGCGTCAAGCCAAAAATGTCGGTAAAGCCTCCAAAGCGCTCATGGTGCCCAAGCCAAGCTGGGCAAAAATGGCGGGATGGGAAAATACATCGTCACGCTCCAGGCAGAAGAAATCGACCAA
>JALYRU010000035.1 GCA_030855235.1 Pseudomonadota bacterium | reverse complement strand
GTCGCCGCCTGGCAGGCTCATCGTGACCAACTCAACGCCAGGATCAACTGGCACTTCACCACCGAGACCGCCCGCGTCAAGCTCAAACGGCTTTACCCGACATTTCAGGCTTGACGCGACACTAGCCCGGCCCCGCAATGGCCCGGCAGCCGGCCGGACCAAGGGAAGACCCTGAGAACGCCTGTCAGGGTCTTCCCTTGGATGGGGGTCAATTGGTCCTTTTGGACGATGCCTGCACGCACCAGCCGTGAAGAATCCGCCCTTGATGACGTTCCCTCAACGAATAGGACGTCCTGATTCCAAGGAGACAAATTGTGCGAACTGCAGTCGGTATCACCCTCGCTGCCCTCATTGCCCTGGGCGCCGCCCAGGCCTTCGCCCCGCGCGAAACCCCGCCGCTCGCTGCCAGCAAGCTGGCGATGGATCGCCTGCACCTGAACAGCCTGACATCTTCCCGAGCCGGTCTGATCACCGCCGGCGAACTGGGCACTTTGCTGGTGTCGTCGAATCAGGGCAAGGACTGGCAACGCGCCAGCGTGTCCAGGGAGCGGCAGGCGCTGATCAACCAGATCAGCTTCGCGCCCGATGGCCTCGAAGGCATGGCGGTCGGCCACGAAGGCTGGATACTGGGCACCACCGATGGCGGCTGGAGCTGGAAAGAACTCGCTTTCGATGACCGCAATGGCGAGCCGCTGATGAGCGTGGCCCGCCTGCCTTCGGGCGCATGGATCGCGGTAGGCGCCTTTGGCCGCGCACTGCGCTCGAACGACAAGGGCGCCCACTGGACTCGCCTGATCCTGCCAGGCGCAGGCATGGAAGACAAGCACCTGAACCGAATTGTCGGTTCCTCCGACGGACGGCACTGGCTGATCGTCGGCGAACGCGGCCTGGTGCTGCGCTCGGACAATGGCGGAGAAGACTGGGCCATCGTGGCGCCTTTCTACAACGGTTCGCTCTACAACGCCATCTCCCTGCCGCAGGGCGGCTGGCTGACTTACGGCATGCGCGGCAACGTCTTTCACACCACCCCCGGCAACGCCGGCTGGACGCGCTCGGTCATGCCGGTTCAGGCGTCCTTCTTCGGCCATGGTGTCGGTGCGGATGGCCGGGTGATCTTGGTCGGCCAGGGCAGCGTGATGGCCACCAGCACCGATGGCGGCCGTCATTTCAGCCTGAGCCGCGCGCAAGGCCGGGCCACCCTGACCGACCTGTTTGTGCAACCCGATGGCCAGGGCTGGATCACCAGCGACGCTGGCCTGCAAGCCTTCCCGGCCATATCCCGACTCCGGCCTTCTGGATCCACCCAATGAACACGCCCATGCCCGCCTCCCGTACCGCCGCCCTGATTGCCCGCATCGCGCATGCGCTGATCGCCTGGCGCAAGCCCATCGCGGTGATCACCACCCTGATGACCCTGCTGCTGGGCGCTTCCGCATTGCGCACCCACCTCGACGCGGGCTTCAACAAGCTCATTCCCTTGCGTCATGAGTACATGACGGCCTTTCTGGAACACGCCAGCACGTTCTCGGGCGCCAACCGGGTGCTGATCAACGTGCGCTGGAAAGGCCAGGGCGATATCTACAACGAAGAGTTCCTCAAGACCCTGCGCGGCGTGACCGACGAGGTGTTCTTCACGCCCGGCGTCAACCGGGCGCAGGTCTATTCGCTGTTCACGCCCAATGTGAAGTACGTCGAGATCACCGAGGACGGTTTTGTCGGCGAGGTGATCATTCCGTCGCGTTTCACGCCCAACGCCGAGGGCCTGGCCCAGGTGCGCTCCAACGTCGCCAAGTCGGGCCAGATCGGCCGCCTGGTCAGCAATGACCTGACATCGGCCATGGTGCGCGCCGACCTGCTGGAAGAAGACCCCCAGACCGGCAAGCGGCTCGATTACGCGGATGTGGCGCAAAAGCTCGAAGCCATGCGCGCCAAGTTCGCGGGGCAGAATGTGGAGATCAATATCGTCGGTTTCGCCAAGGTGCTTGGCGACGTGATGGAGGGCTTGAGCACGGTCATCAGCTTTTTCGCGCTGGCCTTCGTCATCACCGCCGTCTTGCTCTGGCTGTATTCGCGTTCGCTCAACCTGACGGTGCTGGCGTTGCTGGTGGCGCTGCTGCCCGTGATCTGGCTGCTGGGCCTGCTGCCGCTGGGCGGCTACGGCATTGACCCGATGTCCATCCTGGTGCCGTTTCTGGTTTTTTCGATCGGCGTGTCGCACGCGGTGCAGATGACCAATGCCTGGAAGCAGGAGGTGCGCGCCGGCCTGAGCGCCGAGGATGCCGCCGAAAGCGCCTTTCAAAAACTCGCCGTGCCGGGCACGCTGGCGCTGCTGACCAACGCGCTGGGTTTCATGGTCATCATGCTGATCGACATTCCCATCGTGCATGAGCTGGGCATGACCGCCTGCCTGGGCGTGCTCTTGATGATCATCACCAACAAGATCATGCTGCCCGTGATCCTGTCGCACCTGCGCCTGGAGCCGCGGGCACTGGGCCGGCCCGAGGGCAGCGCCGGCGTGCATGGCCGCTGGTGGGCCATCTCGGCGCTGGCCGAGCCGCGTCCGGCCTTGCTGACGCTGGCCGCCTCGCTGGTGCTGCTGGCCGGCGGCACGGCCATGTCGCGCCACCTGCTGACCGGAGACATCGGGGCCGGCGCGCCGGAGCTGCGCGCCGAGTCGCGCTACAACCAGGACAACGAGCGCATCATTCAGAACTATTCGATCGGCATGGATGTGCTGTCCGTCTATGCCGAGGCCAGCAATCTGGAGGAAGCCTGCCTGAACTGGCCGGTGATGAATGCCATTGAACGCTTTGACCTTGCCATGCGCGGCGTTGACGGGGTGCGTTCGGTCACCACCGTGGCGGGCATTGCCAAGATGGCGGCCAGCGGCAACAACGAGGGCAATCCCCGCTGGGCCGCGCTGCAGCGCACCGAGGCGGCGCTGCGCACGGGCGCCAAAGTGGCGAATCCCGAGCTGGGCATGAACACCGAAGGCTGCAAGACCATCCACCTGCAGCTGTTCCTCAAGGACCATGAAGGCGCAACGCTCAAGCATGTCGTGGGCGAGGTGCAAAAGTTCATCCTGGCCGACACAACGCCCAATCTGCGTTTTCGCCTGGCCGGGGGCAACGCCGGCGTTGCCGTCGCAACGAACGAGGCGGTTGAACACGCCGAGGTGCAGATGCTGGCGGCGATTTTCGGCGCCATCACGCTGCTGTGCTGGCTGACCTTTCGCAGCTGGCGGGCGGTGCTGTGCATCATCGTGCCGCTGACGCTGGTGTCCATCCTGTGCAATGCGCTGATGGCGATGCTGGGCATCGGCCTGAAGGTGGCCACGCTGCCGGTGATCGCCATGGGCGTGGGCGTGGGCGTGGACTACGGCATTTACCTGTTCGAGAGCCTGCAGCATGAAATGGAGCACAAGGGCGCCTCGCTGCGCGAAGCTTTCTACGAGGCGCTGCGCCAGCGCGGCACGGCCGCCGTGTTCACCGGGATCACGATGTCCATCGGCGTGGGCACCTGGGCCTTCTCCGCGTTGAAATTCCAGGCCGATATGGGCGTGCTGCTGGCCTTCATGTTCCTGGTCAACATGCTGGGCGCGGTGTTTCTGCTGCCGGCCATGGCCTGCTGGCTGGGCATTGGCGCCCCCAAGCCCAGCGCCATCAAAAGCGCGGACCGCAAGACCGTCGCCTTGCAGGGCTGAAGCGGTTGGTGTGCCTGCCTGGATGCCTTGGCAGGCACACGCATCCCGCGACGCCCCAGAAGGGCTGGACCAGCGGCCCCGATCAGCGAATAGCAGTGGGTTGATGGTGAGCCCGAAAAAGCGGCTCACCTGGCCATTTTGAAAAAGGCCTCAGTCGTGTGCGCTCAGCCAGGCCACGCTGTTGAGGAAAATACGCACCAGCTCGGTCTGGCGGCGCACGCCGGTCTTGGAGAAGATCGAGCGCAGGTGGGCGCGCGCCGTGTTCCGGCGGATGTTGAGCACTTCGGCGGCTTCTTCCAGCGACAGGCCGTTGGCCAGCTGAATCGCCAGCGCCGTTTCAGCCGGCGTCAATTGAAATAGCTGCTGGGCCAGCCGCACCGGCGGATCCACCTTGCCCTCGGTGTCGCGCACGAAGACGGCCACGCTCGGACGCTGCCGGCCCTCGGTCCACTGGTCGGAGGCGATGCTCTGCACGATCAGGCCCCAGCTCATCCGGCCAGTCGGCCGGCTGACCGAGACGGCCTCGGTCAGCGAGACCTTGGCGGCATGCGGGTGCAGCAGGGCATTGCGCACCAGGCCTTGCAATTTGCGGTTGTCATTGACATAGCTGGCCTCGAACTGCTTGTCCACCACGCGCAGGCCGTCGTTCATCGCAAGGATGGCGGTGGCCGCTGGGTTGCAATCCATCACCAGGCCGTTCTGGTCCAGCACCACGACGCCCACCATCAATTGCGCCATCGCATGGCTGTACAAGGTGCTGACTTTGTGGTCCTGGCTGATCGAGAGATGCAGGTTCAGGGCCCGCTTGATGTGGGGAATCAGCAGGCGGCAAAAGTCAAGTTCATCCCGCGAGAAAGCCGGGGCGGTTTCGGGACGGGTGACGCGAAACCCATAAACGCCGCCGTTGCGCGTGGAAATATCGGCTGCGGCCACATGAAACACGCCTTGCGGCGCGCAGTAGTCCCGGTAATACGAGGAGGCGCGCCACTCTTTTTCTGACAGCACGTCTTCCATCGTGACCAGCTGATCAGGTTTCATGCCCGTGAAGGGACTCAGGGCAATATAAGGATTACCCGGATCTATCGTCGCCGGATCGTTGCCCGCCGAGACGATCAGGCCGATGTCATCGGTTGTTTCCGTACGCACGATCAGGGAGGCAAAGTTGGCCCCAAGCTTGATGCGCACGGCCTCCAGGCACGTCACCCATCCCGCTTCATCCAGGGCTGCGTCATAGATGGCACCGAGGATATGACTCAAGAATTCGAGTGAAATCTTGCCGCCATCCGGGGGGGCGGGTAAGTGGTCTTGCAATGCTGCTGTTTCTAAACGCATGGAGTTCATGAAAAAAAGCGAGTATAGGCATCACTTTGAAAAAATTCGAAAATTTCGACACTTCAAAGTAACCATCCATATCAATTCAATAGGTTACTGTGACTGTTACACAGCAGAAATAACATTGGATGCCGGCCGGGCAAGCACCCGGCTTTAACGGGTACGCTCAGACCAGTTCAAACAGGCCCGCAGCGCCCATGCCGCCGGCCGATGCACATGCTGACCACCGCATAGCGCACGCCGCGCCGGCGCCCTTCGAGCAGGGCGTGCCCGACCAGGCGCGCGCCCGACATGCCAAAAGGATGGCCAATCGAGATTGCGCCGCCGTTGACGTTCAGGCGCTCGTCCGGGATGCCCAGGGTGTCGCGGCAATGGATGACCTGGCAGGCAAAGGCCTCGTTGATCTCCCACAGGCCGATGTCGGCCACGCTCAGGCCGTGGCGCTGCAGCAGCTTCGGAATCGCCAACACCGGGCCGATGCCCATTTCATCGGCGCCGCAGCCGGCCACCGCCATGCCCCGGTAAGCGCCCAGCGGGCTCAAACCCCGACGCCTGGCTTCGGCCGCGCTCATCACCACGCAGGCCGAGGCCCCGTCGGACAGCTGCGAGGCGTTGCCGGCGGTGATGAATTCGCCCTCGGCCACCCACTGGCCGTTTTTCCAGACCGGCTTGAGCTTGGCCAGGCTCTCCAGCGTGGTGTCGGCGCGGTTGCCCTCGTCCTGCAGCAGCGTCACGGCCTGGCTGCCGGTGACATTGCCTTCCTTGTCAAAGAGCTGCTTGCTGGTGGCCAGCGGCACGATTTCATCGGCAAACAGGCCGGCCTCCTGGGCGGCGGCCGTGCGCTGCTGGCTGCGCAGCGAATAGTCGTCCTGCGCGGCGCGCGAGATGCCGTAGCGCCGGCTGACAATCTCGGCCGTCTCGATCATCTGGATGTAGGCTGTGGGCGCGGCCTGCAGCACCGCCTGGGACTGGGCGCGATGGCTGTTCTTGTGCTTGTTCTGCACCAGCGAGATCGACTCCAGGCCGCCGGCGACGGCAATGCCGTACTCGCCCAGCATCACGCTCTTGGCGGCCGTGGCAATGCTCATCAGGCCGGAGGCGCACATGCGGTCCATCGTCATGCCGCCCACGCTCTCGGGCAGGCCGGCGGTATAGGTACACAGGCGGCCCAGGTTGTAGCCCTGGCTGCCCTGCTGGGCGGCAATGCCCAGGATCACGTCATCGACCTCGTGGCCGGCAACGCCCGCCTTGTCCAGCGCGGCGCGGATCACATGACCACCGAGCACCGGCGCCTCGGTGTCGTTGAAAGCGCCCCGGTAGGCCTTGCCGATCGGCGTGCGGGCGGTGGAGACGATGACGGCTTCTTGCAGGCTCATGGGAAAACTCTCATTCAAAATACAGACGGCTGATGGTGTCCACCACGCAGCCAGGTTTATCGGTGCCGTCGATCTCGACGGTGATGCGCACGGTGACCTGCACGCCATCGCCCTTGATGGCCTCGGCGGTAATGACGTCGCCGCGCCCCCGGATGCGCGAGCCGACCCGGACCGGCGCCGGAAAGCGCACCTTGTCGCAGCCGTAGTTGACGCCCATCTTCAGGCGCTGGTAGCTGACCAGCTGGGGCAGGAACAGATTGGCCAGCGACAGCGTCAGGTAGCCATGCGCCACGCAGGCGCCAAAGGGGCCGGTTTTGGCGCGCTCGGGATCGACGTGAATCCACTGGTGATCGCCCGTGGCCTGGGCAAAGGTGTCGATGCGCTGCTGGTCGATGGCGACCCAGTCGGTGGCGCCCAGCTCGCGGCCCACGGCGGCGAGCACGCTGGCGACCGAATCAAAGCAGGCAGGGGAATGGGTGGCCGCGCTCATGCCTCAAGCCCGCTGCGAGCTGACGGAAACCACCTCGCCCGTCATGTAGGACGAGTAGTCGCTGGCCAGGAAGACCATCACATTGGCGATTTCCCAGGGCTCGGCGCCACGGCCGAACGCTTCCTTGGCTGACAGCTCGTTGAGCAGTTCCTCGGAGGCGGATTTTTTCAGGAAGGCGTGGATGGCAATCGACGGCGCCACGGCATTGATGCGCACGCCGAACTCGGCCGCCTCCAGCGCCGCGCAGCGGGTCAGCGCCATCACGCCGGCCTTGGCCGCCGCGTAGTGCGCCTGCTCGCTCTGGGCACGCCAGCCCAGCACCGAGGCGTTGTTGACGATCACGCCGTGGCCGCGTGGCTGCATCACCTTGAGGGCGGCGCGCGTCACGCGGAAGGTGCCGGTCAGGGTCACGTCGATGACCTTGTGCCATTCATCGTCGCCCATGTCCACGATGCGCTTGCTGGTGCCCAGGCCGGCATTGTTGATGAGCACATCGATGCCGCCGAGCTGCTGCTCGGCCGCGGCGATCAGCGCCTGAACCTGCGCTTCCTGGCTGACGTCGCAGAGCAGGCCATGGACCGCCTGCAGGCCGGTTTCGCGCTGGATAGCCTCGACGGCCTCCGTCAGGCGCCGCTCGTGGACATCGGAGATGAACAGCGCGCGGCAGCCTTCTTCGGCGGCGCGTTTGGCCACCGCAAAGCCGATACCGGCGCCGGCGGCAGCCGTCACCAGCACGGACTTGCCGCGCAAAAGACCATGGGCGGGAACGTAATCGGGAGCAGGCTTCATGGGAGAGGGCGTCCATTAGTGTGAATCAACGAATGGTGCCCGGACGCGCCGCTGCCAACATCGTCTGCTTGGACGATGAAGCCGGCAGCGCTTTTCAGCGCGGCATGCCCAGCGCCCGCTCGGCGATCAGGTTGAGCTGGATCTCGTTGGTGCCGGCGTAGATGGTGTCGGCGCGGCTGACCAGCCAGAGCCGCTGCAGCGCCTGGCTCAGCGCGTCCTGGCCGGCCACCTGGCTGTCGGCGCCCAGCACGTCCATGGCCAGCTCGCCCAGCGAGCGGCGCCAGTTGGACCAGGCGTATTTGGCGATGCTGGCGGCGCGCACCGAGGCCGGATCGGCCGAGATGCGCAGCGCGTGGCTGCGCAAGGTCTGCAGACCCAGCGCGGCCTGTGCGATGCGCTGGCGCAAGAGCGGGTCGCTGGCGGCGCCGCTGCGCCTGGCCGCCTGCATCACTTCTTCGAGTTCGCGCCGGAAATGGGCTTGCTGGCCCAGCGTGGAGGCGCCGCGCTCGCAGCCCAGCAGGAACATCGCCACCGCCCAGCCCTGCCCCGGCGCGCCCAGATGCAGCGCGCCTTCGGTGCGCGCGCCGTCAAAAAACACCTCGTTGAACTCGGCGTCGCCGGTGATCTGGCGGATCGGGCGCAGCGTCACGCCCGGCTGGCGCAGCGGCACCAGCAGCAGGACCAGGCCCTTGTGGCGAATTGACCCGGGCTCGCAGCGCGCCAGCACGAAGATCCAGTCGGACTCGTGCGCCCAGGAGGTCCAGACTTTCTGGCCGTCGATGATCCAGTCGCCGCTGTCGGGGTCGCGCCGCGCGCGGGTGCGCACGGCGGCAAGGTCCGAGCCGGCGCCGGGCTCCGAATAGCCTTGCGCCCAGTAGGTCCTGCCCGCCAGGATGCCGGGCAGAAAGCGCTGCTGCTGCTCGGGCGTGCCATGGGCGATCAGCGTGGGCGCCAGCAGCGTTTCGCCGATATGGCCCAGGCGTCCGGGGCCGCCGCAGCGCACATATTCCTCGTGAAAGATCACCTGCTGCGCCAGCGGCAGTTCGCGCCCGCCGTGGCTGCGCGGCCAGCCCAGGCCGATCCAGCCGCCGGCGGCGAGCTGCTGCTCCCAGCGCTTGGCCAGGGCCGGCTCGTAGCCGGGCGAGCCCAGCCCGCTGGCATGGCGCAGCGGCTCAAATTCACCGCCCAGGTTCGCGCCCATCCAGGCGCGGACTTCCGTGCGGAAAGCGTGTTCCGCTTGCGTTTCCTGCAGATTCATAGCGCCTCCTGCGGTGCATCGAGTAATTGAACGGCCACCTGCTCCAGCCACCAGGACAGCGGCCCGAGCCGCTGGCTGCCGGCCTGCGCCCGGCGGAAATACAAATGGAGATCAAACTCCCAGGTAAAACCCACGCCGCCATGCAATTGAATAGCTTCGCGGGCGCAAAACTGCGCGGCCTCGCTGGCGCTGACATGGGCCTGTGCCGCGTAAAACAGCAAAGTGGCCGCATCGGGCGCGGTGTCGGCCATGCAGGCGGCGCCATGGACGGCCGAGCGCGCGCTTTCGAGCTGCACCAGCATCTGCGCGCAGCGGTGCTTGACGGCCTGAAAGCCGGCAATCGGACGGTCGAACTGGCTGCGCTGGGCGGCATAGTCCAGCGTCAGGTCCAGGCATTGCTGGGCCACGCCGACCTGCTCGGCGGCCAGCGCAATGGCGCCCAGGCTGCGGCTGCGCGCCAGCGCCTGCAGCACCTGCGGCCCCTGCGCGGCGCAGGCCGAAGCCGGTAGGCGCAGCGCCTCGACTTGCACGCTGGCCGCGCCCCGCGTGGCGTCGAGCATCGCCAGCCGCTGGCGTTGCACGCCGGGGGCGTCGGCCGGCACGGCCAGCAGCAAGGCCTCGCCAGCGTCGCTCAGGGCCGGCAGCAGCAGCAGATCGGCGACATCGGCCGAGCCCACCAGCGGCCACTGGCCGTTCAGCAGCCAGCCGCCGTCGGCCTCGGTGGCACGCGCCGTCAGCGCGGCGCCGGGCGCGGGCAGCGCCAGCGCACCGATGCTTTGTCCGTCGGCCAGCCGCGCCAGCCAGTGGGCGCTGGCGGCATTTGGCGGCAGTTCGCGCAGCATGCTGGCGGCCAGCGCCACGCTGTCAAAGAAGGGCACGCAGGCCAGGCGCCGGCCGAGCTGCTCGTGCAGCAGCGCCAGCTCCACCAGGCCCAGGCCCAGGCCGCCGACTTCCTCGGGCAGATGCACGCCGCACCAGCCCAGATCGGCCATGCCGCGCCAGAGCGAGCGGTCCATGCCACTGGCGCTCTCGCTGACGGCACGCACGGCCGGCATCGCGCTGGCATCGGCCAAGAAAGTCGCGGCACTGTCCGCAATCAATTGCTGTTCGTCGCTCAGGGAAATATCCATGCCGGGTACCCATCAAAAAAATTGTTTGCCACGCAGCAGCCAGTCATGGCTAATAACGGCCCGTCACGGCCAGGGTGGCGGGCCTGCCTTGTTCATCGCGTTGTTCAGCCAAGGGGCATGCGGCCTTCACAGCAGCGGACGCAGGTCTTTCCAGGGCGCCGCCTGTTCGAGCTGGGTCGCCAGCGCCAGCAGCGTGGCCTCCGCGCCGAAGGGTGCCGCGAACTGGGCACCGATGGGCATGCCGTCCGCATTCCAGTGCAGCGGCACCGACATGGCCGGATGGCCGCTCATGTTGAACAGGGCGGTGAAGGGCGAGGCCGTCATCGCCACCTTCACGAAGTCTTCATACGGTTGGTCCAGCGACATGGCCCCGAGCAAGGGCGCCGGCGCGGCCGTCACCGGCGACAGGATCAGGTCGTACTCGGCGAGGAACAGGTCCAGCGTGCGGCCGGCCTGGTCAAAGACATTGCGGGCGGTGAGGGCCTGCTCGGCGCTGTAGCCGCGCGCCAGCTGCAGGCTGCGCCAGTTCAGCGGCTCGAACTCGTCTTCTCTAGCCGCGCGGCCCAGCGCTTTCTCGCGCGCCTTGACGGTCGCGAGCATGCCGGCGGCTGTGACGATGCCCATGCTGGCGAACATCTCGCCGACAGCGAGTTTTGGCGCGGCCACTTCGATGCGATGGCCCAGCGCTTCGCACAGGCGCGCGGCCTTGCGCACCGCGTCGAGGCAGTCTGGATGCACCGGCGCGCCGAAAGGGTTGTTTTCCATCAAGGCGATGCGCAGCCGGCGCGGCGGCCGGCCGATGGCTTCGAGCAGCTTGCCGGGCTGCGGCCCGGCGCGGCTGCCCGCTTCCGGCCCCTGCGTGAGTTGTAGCAGCCAGGCGCTGTCGCGCACCGAGCGGCTGATGACGTTGTTGGCCGACAGGCCCAGCCAGCCTTCCAGGGCTTTGGGGCCCATCGGCACCAGGCCGCGGCTGGGCTTGAGGCCGAACAGGCCGCAGTGCGAGGCCGGAATGCGAATTGAGCCGCCGCCGTCGCTGGCGTGCGCCACCGGCAGGATGCCCGCCGCCACTGCCGCAGCGGAGCCGCCGGACGAGCCGCCGGTGCTGTACTGCAGGTTCCACGGGTTGCGGGTCAGGCCGAACAGGCGCGACTCGGTGGTGGCGGTCTGGCCGAATTCGGGCGTGGTCAGCTTGGCGAAGATGTTCAGTCCCGCCGCGCGGTAACGCTGCACCAGCGTCGAATCGTGATCGGCCAGCGCGTCCTTGAAAAAAGCGCTGCCATGGGTGGTGACCGTGCCCTTCATGGCCACGCCCAGATCCTTCAGCGCAAACGGCACGCCGGCCAGCGGCGCTTCTTTGGACAGCCGTGTGCGTTCAGCCCGGCCCATGCTGGAGAGCCGCTGCGCCACCTCGCGCGCCTGCTCGAAGTGGCGCAGGGCCACCGCATTGATCTGGCTGCGCGCCTCGACGCGTGCAATGGCCGCCTCCAGTGCATCGAGCGCGCTCAGCCGGCCGGCGCGGATGTGCGCGGCCAGCTCGACGGCGTCGAAGCGCTCATACTCGGGCAGGGGCAGCGCGCTCGTGGCAGCCTGTGTCTGTGTCTGTGCCTGTGCCTGTGCCTGTGCCTGTGCCTGTGCCTGTGCCTCGCGCCCCGTGAGCCCCCAGGACGCTGCGAGCCCGGCCACGGCGCTGGCCTTCAGAAAATCACGCCGTCCCGTCTGGGGTCGTCACAGAAAACGGAAAATAAAGCACGTTAAGGCTGATGGGGCGACATCGCCTTGTTCTTGGTCAAGAGCCGTGCGACCGTTGAAGGGTGAACATTGAACAGGCGTGCGGCATCGGCTGC
>JALYRU010000007.1 GCA_030855235.1 Pseudomonadota bacterium | reverse complement strand
GTCGCCGCCTGGCAGGCGCATCGTGACCAGCTCAACGCCAGAATCAACTGGCACTTCACCACCGAGACCGCCCGCGTCAAGCTCAAACGGCTTTACCCGACATTTCAGGCTTGACGCGACACTAGCGTACTTGCCCGGGGCGCGCAGCACAGCGCCCACAGGCCCCTGAGTGGGAAGATATCGTGGTGCTGGCTGCGGCGCGTTGCCTACTGGCGGGCGGTGCGCACGTTGGCCGGCAGGCCCTGCGGATGGCTGGTGCGAAAGGGGTTGATATCGAGCCCGCCGCGCCGGGTGTAGCGTGCATACACCGTCAGCTTGAGCGGCTTGCAGCGCGCCCAGATGTCCATGAAGATGCGCTCGACGCACTGCTCATGGAACTCGTTGTGGTTGCGAAAACTCACCAGGTATTGCAGCAGCCCTTCCTGGTTGATCTGCGGGCCGGTGTAGCCGATGCGCACGCTGCCCCAGTCGGGCTGACCGGTCACCAGGCAGTTGCTCTTGAGCAGGTTGCTCGTCAGCACTTCGCTGACGGGCTGCTCGTCGAAAGCGGCTGTGAGCAGGTCGGGCGCGGGGGTGTAGCGGCTGCATTCCACATCCAGCCGGTCCAGGCTCAGGCCGTCGAGTTCGTGGATGGGCTCCCGGTCAAACAGCTCGGGCAGCAGCAGCCGCACGCCCACGCTGGAGGGCTGGGCCGCGCCGCGCCAGGCCGCTTCGCTCAAGTCGGCGCGCAGCCGCGCCTGCACTTGGGCGGCGTCGGTGAAACGGCTGCTGTTGAAGCTGTTGAGGTAGAGCTTGAAGGACTTGCTCTCGATGATGTTGGGGCTCTCGCACGGCACGGTGATGTGCGCCAGCGCCACCTGCGGCTTGCCGCGCAGGTTGAGCCAGCTCAATTCAAACGCGGTCCACAGGTCGGCGCCGAGAAAAGGCAATGCGCCGCTGATCCCGATGTCGGCGCGCTTGTCGGCGCGGGCAATGGGAAACAGCAGCGCGGCGTCGTACTGGTCGGCATAGCGCGAGGCCTTGCCCAGTTGGGAGTCTTCGGGGAGGTTCATTTTTCAGGATGCTTTCTTCAAAAACTGTGCGCGCGCCCTGCAGGCTTGCGCGCCAGAGAGGGATGTTCAGCCGGCGCGGGCAGCGCCGAAATGCGCCGTCAGCAATTCCAGCAAAAGCGCCACCACGCCGGGCGGCAGATCATGGCCCATGCCGTCAATGCCGATCAGCCGGGCGCCGGGAATGCGCCGGGCCGTGTCCTCGCCGCAGGCAAAGGGCACCAGCGGATCGTGTCTGCCATGCACTACCAGCGTGGGAACGGCCAGGCTGGCCAGCGCCTGGGCGCGGCTGCTGTCGGCCATGACAGCCATCATCTGCCGGAAAATGCCTTGCGGATAAAAACTGCGCCGGGCGGCAGCGCTGACGCGCTCGCGCAACTGGGCATCGCTCATCGGAAAACCAGGGCTGCCGATGACCTTGAGCAGCCGCACGGTCTGCTCGATCGCGGACTCGATGCTTTTGTCAGTCGGGCGGCTGAGCACCGCATGGGCCACCTCGGGCCGGGGCTGGGGCAGGCCGCGCGCGCCGCTCGAACTCATGATGCTGCTCAGGCTGAGCACCCGCTGGGGCGCCAGCAGGGCCAGGCGCTGGGCCATCATGCCGCCCATGCTCGCGCCCACCACATGGGCCTTGTCCACCTGCAGCGCATCGAGCACGCCCAGCGCGTCCAGCGCCATGTCCTGCAGGCTGTAAGGCGGCTTGATGCGCCAGCCCAGCCGGTACTTCAGGCCGGCCCAGACCAGAGCGGGCTTGCCCAGCGCCTCCAGCTTGTGGCTCAGGCCGGCATCGCGGTTGTCAAAGCGCACGACGCGATAGCCGGCCGCCACCAGCCCCTGCACCAGCTCAGGCGGCCAGGCGATGAGCTGCATCCCCAGGCCCATGATGAGCAGCACCACCGGCCGGGGCCGGCCCTGGGCATCCAGGCCCGCGCCGCTGTCCTCGACTTCAATGTCCAGCTCGTTGGCTTGTAGTTTCATGGGGCGCTTGACGTTCCGTAGCCGGGACGCTCCAGGGTTGATTGAACAAAATGCAAGGCAACGCCTTTCAGCAGTCCCCTGGCCTGCCGGGAAAGATCAGGCCTGCAGGGCCTGCAGGGCCGGCCGGAGGACCGCACAGACACAGGCTGCGAACAGATATTTTGCCGCATCGGCGGCATGTGCGGCGGGCAGCGCGGCGCCCGCTGCCTGCAAGGCAGGTTGCGGCGTGCGGGAATGCAGCGGGCACAAATCAAAACCCATAAAAAAAGGGGCCATAAGCCCCTGATTTTTGACCGCTCCGCTGCAGCGCTGCGCTGCGCGATGCAGTGAACTGGCGTCCCGGCGTGCTGCGTTCAGCCGGCTGGATGCAGCAGCCCGGCGTAGCGGGTGTCGGTATAGGCGACGCTGCTGCCGAGCAGTTCCTTGAGCGCCGAATCGTACAGGCCGGTCAGGCTGTCCATGACCTCCAGGATGCGCTCGCTGGTGGTGGCCACGTCGCGCCGGGCAACCGGCTTGTCCTTGCCGTCGAGCGCGCTCTGGTAGAACATCCACTGCGTGCGCGCCAGCATCAGATCCTGCTTGATGGCCGGGGTGGACACGGGCGCCGATTCCAGCGCATCGAGGGCCAGCACGAACTCCGAGCGAGCCGCGTCCAGCTGCTTGCGCAGGCCGGCCGAATCCTGGCCGGCTTCGAGCAGCATGAAGGACTTGGCCAGGCGCTGCGACAGCATGCGCTGGCGCCCGGCGATGTTGATGATCTTGGCGCCCGACTTGCCGCGCCCTTCGAGCCCGCCCGTCAGCCGGTCGGCACCGGCGAGCATCTGGTCAGCCGCTTTGTTGACCTCGGCCAGCCGGCCGGCCGCAGGCGCGCCGCCCACCAGGGCGAAAAGACGCTCGGCGTCCGCAATGCACACGGCCAGCAGTTCGGCCGTTTCGCCAGAGAAGCCTGCCCGTCCGAGTTCGGTCAGATTGGCCTTGGCGATGCGCTGGGCCGTTGCCAGCACATCATTCGAGCGCTCTGGCAGCACGCCCAGCGTCAGCTGCGTATAGGCCTTGGCAATGCGCTGCGACAGGGCGCGCAGGCGACCGGCGCGGTTGATGGCGGTGGACAGCGCCAGGGGTTGCTGTGCCCAGGCCGCGCCGCTAAAACCCGCCGCGCACAGCAGCACGCCCGACGCGCAGGCCTTGAGCACGGCGCGCCGTGGAGTCTGGGGTAACTGGCGATTGTAGGGATGGGTGGCCATGAAAGTAGTCCTTGAATAAAGTGAAATCAGTGTAAACCCTTGTATCTAAGGTAAGAATGTTTATCACCAATCCTTGATCTATATCTGTCATGTGGCGGCGCAGCGGATGCAGGCCTTTGCGCTTGCCTGCCCACCCCTGGTTCAGGCGTTGAGCCGGCGCCTGAACACCAGGGTGTCGGGCCCCAAGACGCTGGCATCAAAGCCATAGCCTTCGGCCTCAAAGCCTTGCAGCGCCTTCACGCTGGTCAGCTCGTTTTCAATCGCGTAACGCATCATCAGGCCGCGCGCGCGCTTGGCCATGAAGCTGATGACCTTGTACTTGCCGTCCCGGAACTCCTCGAACACGCAGCTCACCACGCGGGGCTTGAGCGTCTTGCGGTCCACGGCCTTGAAATACTCCACGCTGGCCAGGTTCACGATGACCGGCGCCGGGTGCGTGGCAGCGCGCGTGTTCAGGTAGTCGGCCAGCTGGGCGCCCCAGAACTGGTAGAGGTTTTTGCCCTTGGCGGTGGCCAGCGCCGTGCCCATTTCCAGGCGGTAGGGCTGCATCCAGTCGAGCGGGCGCAGCACGCCGTACAGGCCGCTCAGGATGCACAGGTGGTTTTGCGTCCAGCCCAGTTGCGCCTCGCTCAACGCCCTGGCCCCGAGCGCCTCATACACATCGCCATTAAAGGCGAGCAGCGCCTGTTTGGAGTTGTCGGCGGTGAACCGGGGCGACCAGGCCTGGTAGCGCGCCACATTGAGGCCGGCCAGGGGCTCCGACAACTTCATCAGGCTGGCAATCTGCTGGGGCGACTTGGCCTTGAGCAGCTCGATCAGCTCGCCCGACTGGCGGGTAAACAGCGGCTGGGTGTGGGTCCCCAGATGCGCCGGCGTGGCGTAGTCCAGGGACTTGGCGGGAGAAAGTAGAAAGAGCATAAAAAAATAGGGGCCTTGTGCCCCTGATTTTCACCGATCCACTGCAGAGCGCTTCAGCCCGCCAGCGGCAGGCGCCCCGGCGCGCTGCGTTCAGCCGGCCGGATTGAGCAGCCCGGCGTAGCGGGTGTCGTTGTGGGCGACGCTTCCGAGCAGTTCCTTGAGCGCGGCGTCATACAGGCCGGTCAGGCTGTCCATGACCTCCAGGATGCGCTCGCTGGTGGTGGCCACGTCACGCCGGGCCACCGTCTTGTCCTTGCCGTCGAGCGCGCTCTGGTAGAACATCCACTGCGTGCGCGCCAGCACCAGGTTTTGCTTGATGGCCGGGGTGGACACGGGCGCCGCTTCCAGCGCATCCATCGCCAGGACGAATTCGGAGCGGGCCACATCGAGTTGCTTGGCCAGCAGGGACGGCTCCTGGCCGGCCTCCATCAGCATGTAGGACTTGGCCATTCTTTGCGAGAGCATGCGCTGGCGCCCGGCGATGTTGATGATTTTGGCGCTGGACTTGCCGCGCCCTTCGAGCCCGCCCGTCAGCCGGTCTGCGCTGCCCAGCATCTGGTCAGCCGCTTTGTTGACATCGCCCAGCCGGGCGGCCACAGGCTTGCCGGCCAGCAAAGCCAGCAGGCGCTCGGCGTCCGCCGTGCACGCGCTCAGCAGGCTGGCGACTTCGGCAGAAAATCCTGCACGGCCCAGCTCTATCAGGCTGGTCTTGACCAGGTTTTGCGCCGTTGTCAGCACTTCCTGCGAGCGATCGGGCAAGACGTCGAGGGTCAGTTGCGCATAGGCCTTGGCAATGCGCTGGGACAGGGCGCGCAGGCGCCCGGCACGGTTGATGGCGGTGGACAGCGCCAGCGGCTGCTGCGCCCAGGCAATCCCCCCAAAACCCAGGGCGCCTGACACGACGCCAGAGGCGCAAGCCTTGAGCACAAGGCGGCGCTGGAGATGAAAGGGGGAACCATTTACAGGCTTTGAAGACATGAAGAAGTTCCTTTTTGACAAACTGATGGAAGTGTAATGTTCGTAACTTTTGTAGGTTTAGTTTGTTACATGGTTTTTCTGCAAGTGTTGTTTCGTGCAGAAATCCCCATTTTTGTGCATAAATCTCTTCATAAACGCGCCAATCTGGTGCATAGCTGGCGTCGAATAAAATCGCCGGATTCCATCCAACCCCAGGCGGCATCCCTGCGATGTCGTTCTCCATCGCCCCATGACTGACGCTGCCACCCCCACTTCTGCCGCCCCCGCCCCCGACGCTGCCAAGGTATTTCCGCCCACGCCGGGGCTGGACAGCCTGGCCAAGTCGTTCGAACCCGCTGCGATTGAAAGCCGCTGGGGGCCGCTGTGGGAGCAAAGCGGCCAGTACGCGCCGACGCTGGACGCCGACAAGCCGTCTTTCTCCATCCAGTTGCCTCCGCCGAACGTGACCGGCACGCTGCACATGGGCCATGCGTTCAACCAGACCATCATGGACTCGCTCACGCGCTACCACCGCATGCGCGGCGAGAACACGCTGTGGGTGCCGGGCACGGACCACGCCGGCATCGCCACGCAGATCGTCGTCGAGCGCAAGCTGCAGGCCGAAGAGGGAAAAACGCGCCACGACATGGGCACCAGCCCGGCCGAGGCGCGCAAGAATTTCGTCGCCAAGGTGTGGGAGTGGAAGGAAGAGTCCGGCTCGACCATCACGCGCCAGATGCGCCGCATGGGCGACTCGGTGTCGTGGGAGCACGAGTACTTCACCATGGACCCGAAGATGTCCAAGGTCGTGACCTCGACCTTCGTGCAGCTCTATGAACAGGGCCTGATCTACCGGGGCAAGCGCCTGGTGAACTGGGACCCGATCCTGAAATCGGCCGTGTCCGACCTCGAAGTCGAGAGCGAGGAAGAGGACGGCTTCATGTGGCACATCCGCTACCCGCTGGCCGACGCGCAGGGCAACCCGGCCGCTGACGGCGCCTCCATCACCGTGGCCACGACGCGCCCGGAAACCATGCTGGGCGACGTGGCGGTGATGGTTCACCCGGAAGACGAGCGCTATCTGCATCTGATTGGCAAGGAAGTTGTCTTGCCGCTGTGCAGCCGCAACATCCCGGTGATTGCCGACGACTATGTCGACAAGGAGTTCGGCACCGGCGTCGTGAAAGTCACGCCCGCGCATGACACGAACGACTATGCTGTCGGCCAGCGCCACCAGCTGCCCATCATCGGCGTGCTCACGCTGGACGCGGCCATCAACGACAACGCGCCGGAAAAATACCGGGGAATGGACCGCTTCGTCGCCCGCAAGGCCGTCGTCGCCGATCTGGAAGCGCAGGGCTTTCTGGTCGAAATCAAAAAGCACAAGCTGATGGTGCCGCGCTGCGCCCGCACCGGCCAGGTGATCGAGCCAATGCTGACCGACCAGTGGTTCGTGGCCGTGAACAAAGTCAGCGAGCAAGACCCGACGGGCAAGTCCATCGCCCAGAAAGCCATTGACGCGGTGGAAAGCGGGGCGGTCAAATTCGTGCCCGAGCAGTGGGTCAACACCTACAACCAGTGGATGGGCAACATCCAGGACTGGTGCATCTCGCGCCAGCTCTGGTGGGGCCACCAGATTCCGGCGTGGTATGACCACCAAGGCAATGTGTTCGTCGCTGACAGCGAAAACGAAGCGCGCACGAAGGCTGAAGAGTTTTGGGGTGACCGGCTTGAAGGGACTCTGGAACTGACACGCGATGAAGACGTGCTCGACACCTGGTACTCCTCCGCGCTGGTGCCCTTCTCGTCGCTGGGCTGGCCCGAGAAGACCAAGGAGCTGGACCTGTTCCTGCCGTCGAGCGTGCTGGTCACCGGCTACGACATCATCTTCTTCTGGGTGGCGCGCATGATCATGATGACCACGCACTTCACCGGCCAGGTGCCGTTCAAGCACGTGTACATCCACGGCCTGGTGAAAGACGCCCAGGGCAAGAAGATGAGCAAGTCCGAAGGCAACGTGCTCGACCCGGTGGACCTGATCGACGGCATCGAACTCGCCCCGCTGCTGGAAAAGCGCTCGCAAGGCCTGCGCAAGCCCGAAACGGCGCCGCAGGTGCGCAAGAACACCGAAAAGGAATTCCCCGCCGGCATTCCCGGCTACGGCGCGGACGCGCTGCGTTTCACCTTTGCGTCGCTCGCCAGCCTGGGGCGCAGCATCAATTTCGACAGCAAGCGCTGCGAGGGTTACCGCAACTTCTGCAACAAGCTCTGGAACGCCACACGCTTCACGCTGATGAACTGCGAAGGCCAGGACTGCGGCCTGGACGAGCACGCCAGCGCGCAATGCGGCACCGCTGAGGCCGACAGCTACCTGAGCTTCTCGCAGGCCGACCGCTGGATCGTCTCGACCCTGCAGCGCGTGGAAGCCGACGTCGCCAAGGGCTTTGCCGAGTACCGCCTGGACAACGTGGCCGGCAGCCTCTACCAGTTCATCTGGGACGAGTTCTGCGACTGGTACCTGGAAATCGCCAAGGTGCAGATCCAAACCGGCACCGACGCGCAAAAGCGCGCCACCCGCCGCACGCTGATCCGCGTGCTCGAAGCCATCCTGCGCCTGGCCCATCCGGTGATTCCCTTCATCACCGAGGAGCTCTGGCAAAAGGTGGCTTTGGTGGCGGGCAAGCTGCCCACGGCGGATGCTGCATCAAGCCGCGCCGGCGCCTTCATCGGACTGGCTGCCTACCCGCAAAGCCAGCCGGAAAAAATCGACCCTCAGGCCGAAGCGCATGTTGCCAAACTGAAAACGCTGGTGGACGCCTGCCGCAACCTGCGCGGCGAGATGAAAGTCTCGCCCGCCACACGCCTGCCGCTGTTCGTCGTCGGCGACACGGCCTTCATGACGGGCGCAGCGCCCGCGCTCAAGGCGCTGGGCAAGCTGAGCGAAGTCAGGGTTTTTGACAACGAAGCCGAATGGGCGGCCGCCGCGCAGGCCGCACCGGTGGCCGTGGTCGGCGAGGCGCGCGTGTGCCTGTACATGGAAGTCGATGTCGCGGCTGAAAAAGCGCGCCTGGGCAAGGAAGCCACGCGCCTGGAAGGCGAACTGGTCAAGGTCAACGCCAAGCTGGCGAACGAGGCTTTCGTCAACAAGGTGCCGCCAGCCGTGCTTGAGCAGGAGCGCAAGCGCCTGGGCGACTTCACCGCCACGCTGGAGAAAATCCGCGAGCAGCTGGCACGGCTGAAGTAACACAAAACCAGCGCCTTGGGGCCACCTGATCGGGCTATTGACCCAGGCCCGATCGGGTTTTAGTCTGACGCCTGGCAATGAGCCAGGCCGTCAACCATCATTACTTTTCACAAAGTCCCATGCAAAAACTCACCCTGAATAAAGCTGTCTTTCCAGTGGCCGGTCTCGGCACGCGGTTTATTCCCGCCACCAAAGCCAGTCCGAAGGAAATGCTGCCGGTGGTGGACAAGCCCTTGATCCAGTACGCGGTGGAAGAGGCTTATTCGGCCGGCATACGCGACATGATTTTCGTCACCGGGCGTAACAAGCGCGCCATCGAAGACCACTTCGACACCGCTTACGAGTTGGAAAGCGAGCTGGAAAAAGCCGAGAAACACGCGCTGCTGGCGCTGGTGCGCTCAGTCCAGCCCGAGGACATGAACATCGCCTTTGTGCGCCAGCCCCGCTCCCTGGGCCTGGGCCATGCGGTGCTGTGCGCCCAACACCTGGTCGGCAACCAGCCGTTTGCCGTGCTGCTGGCCGATGACCTGATGGTGGGCGCACAAGGCGGCCCGTCGGTCATGGCGCAGATGGCCGAGCAGTTCAGGCAGCTCGGACAGTCCATCCTGGCCGTGCAGGAAGTGCCGCTGGAGCACACCCGCCGCTACGGCATCGTGGCCGCTGAAGCAGTGAGCCCTGGGCTGATGAAAGTGCAGAAAATCGTCGAAAAACCTGCCCCGGAAGTGGCCCCCTCACGCATGGGCGTGGCCGGGCGCTACATCCTCACGCCCGCCATCTTTGAACACATCCGCCGCCAGAGCGGTGGCGTGGGCGGCGAGATCCAGCTCACCGACGGCATCTCCAGCCTGCTGGGCAGCGAAAGCGTCTATGCCTTCCAGTACCAGGGCAAGCGCTACGATTGCGGCAGCAAGGAAGGCTTTCTGGAAGCCACGGTGGAACTCGCCCTGCAGCACCCGGAAGTGGGCGCGCATTTCCGCCAGTACCTGCAAAACCTCCAGCTCGGCCCGAACCCGGCCGCCTGAGCGCCAGCCAAGCGCCTGCAGCCCGGCGGGCGCTGCGCCGTGACGCGGCTACTCCGGGTCCGTGCGCCGCTTCAGCACATGGATGAAGTCACTGCCGACGGTTTGCTGGTCCACCAGTTCATTTTTCGTCTGCCGGGCAAACGCCTGGAAATCCCGGATTGAGCCTGCATCGGTGCAAACCACCTGCAGCAGCTGGCCGCCCGTCATATCGGCCAGTGCTTTCTTGGCTTTCAAAATCGGCAGCGGGCAATTCAGGCCGCGTGCGTCCACTTCTTTGTCAATGTTCATCATCTTCTTTCAGGCCGGAAACACGCCGGTGGACAGGTAGCGGTCGCCCCGGTCGCACACGACGAAGACAATCACCGCGTCCTTCACGGTTTTGGCGATTTCCTGCGCCACCCAGCAGGCGCCCGCCGCCGAAATGCCGGCAAAAATGCCTTCCTCGCGCGCCAGCCGGCGGCACAGGTCTTCCGCGTCCGCCTGGCTGACCAGCACCAGTTCATCGACATGGCGGGGATCGTAGATTTTCGGCATATAGGCCTCGGGCCACTTGCGGATGCCCGGAATGCGCGAGCCTTCGCTGGGCTGGGCGCCGATGATCCGGATCGCCGGATTTTTCTCTTTCAGATAGCGCGAGACGCCGGTGATGGTGCCGGTGGTGCCCATGGCGCTGACGAAATGCGTCACGCGCCCGGCGGTGTCGTTCCAGATTTCCGGGCCGGTGGTTTCATAGTGAACCAGCGGGTTGTCGGGGTTGGCGAACTGGTCCAGGATGCGGCCCTTGCCCTCTTCCTGCATCTTGTCGGCCAGATCGCGGCAGTACTCCATGCCGCCGCTCTTGGGCGTGAGGATCAACTCGGCGCCGAAAGCCTTCATGGTCTGGGCGCGCTCGATGCTCAGGTCTTCGGGCATGATCAAAATCATGCGGTAGCCCTTGATGGCGGCGGCCATGGCCAGCGCAATCCCGGTGTTGCCCGAGGTGGCCTCGATCAGCGTATCGCCCGGCTTGATGTCGCCGCGCGCCTCGGCCCGGCGGATCATGGACAGCGCCGGGCGATCCTTGACCGAGCCGGCCGGGTTATTGCCTTCGAGCTTGCCCAGGATGACGTTGCCGCGTGCGGCGTTTTCGGCTGCAGCGATGCGCTGCAGGGCGACCAGCGGTGTTTTTCCGACCGCATCTTCAATTGTTAAAAATTTCATAGGCGTGACTGTGCCATAATTTCGCTCTTCACATCTTTTAGCCCGGGTGGTGAAATTGGTAGACGCAGGGGACTCAAAATCCCCCACCGAAAGGTGTGCCGGTTCGATTCCGGCCCCGGGCACCACAGACAAGGCCGCAACGTTTCAACAACGTGCGGCTTTTTTTGTTTTCCTTTTTGAAAACTGTCCAAGTCTGATCTTTCAGGAATCAAGGTGCGGAAAAATCATCCTGTGGAGCTTTACTGCTCCGCTGGCGCTTGGACAAATTCTTCCTGTTCAATCGCCCCCACAGCCTCCCCCGCAGCTGCTGCCGCAACTGCACCCGCCGCCATCACCGCCGTCCGAGCCGCCGCTTGATCTGTCTCCCGAGCTAGACCGGTTTACCGACAAGCTGGCGATGTAGGCCTCATATTCGCGGCTTGAAACCAGACCGGCGGCCAGAAGGCTTGCGGGCAACAGCGCGTCCGGGTAGCTCAGACGACTTCCAGCGATGCCCTTTCGGTCCATGCCGGCAAAACCAACCTTGCCGTTGCAGGTGCGGTAGCCATAGCCTCTTGACATTTTCAGCCTGGCATCGAGCCTGAAAAGCGCGGGAAGATCGACGGACACGGCCTTGATGCCTTCCAGCCTGCGCGCCATCACCAGGCAGTTGGCCAGGGAGTCGTCCTTGGCCACGCCCATGTCTTCGATCTTGATGTGGGGAATCTGGCGCCTGAAGTGTTTGCGGCAAAAGCGCTCCAGCCCCGCCGGGTCGCACTCAAGCCAGGCGTGCCAGACGGAGTCGGCAGCTTTTGACGGCAGGCCGCACGGCTTTTGACTTTTGGCCACGCAGTCGAAGAAATTCATCAGGCCCACCGTCGCGCGGGCAAAAAAAACGGCATCGCAAGGGATGCCGGGGAATTCTCTTTTTGCCGTGTCGCGCCAGTAGCCAAACAGCGTGCCCGGCACATCGTCCAGGGCAGCGCGGTAGCGGGAGCTTTGTAAAACACACTTTGCGCGCAGTGTGTTGATGCCGTCCATCAGGTTTTTGATCACTCTTGTTGTTCTCCTTTTTTTGATTTTTGCGCCATCGTGTCATTGAACTATGTCATTTTTATGACAACCCATCAGCTTCGCAGACCGTCCTCCACCGTTGGATAGCGCAGCGCCAGCCGCAACTCTTTTTTCATGCGCTGGTTGTCTAGCCGGCGCGATTCGCTCATGAAGCTCAGTTGCATGGCCGGCAGCTGCTCGCTGGCGCTGCGGCGGTCCACGCGGGGCGGGCGCGGCAGTTCATACAGGTCGGCGGCCAGGTCGAAATAGTCGCCCATCAGCAGTTGCGTGTCGTCGCAGACGTTGCTGATCCGCTGGGGCCTGCCGCGCCACAACGCCGCCAGGCAGGCCCGCGCCAGGTCGTCGGCGTGGATGTGGCTGGTGTACACATCGTCCTCGCGGCGCAGCACGGGCGTTCCCCTGAGCAGCCGCGCGCGCGGCGTGCCGCCTTCGCGGTCGGCGGCGTAAATGCCGGGGATGCGCAGAATGTGCACCGGCACGCCGCTGGCGCGCCCGAACAGCCGCACATGGGCCTCGGCCTGAACGCGGCGCTGCGAGCGCGGCGTGTTCGAGTTCAGGGAACGCGTCTCGGGCACCAGGGCGCCAGCGCAGTCGCCATAGACGCCGCTGGTCGAGCCATAGACCAGCGACTGGGGCTGCCCGCGCAGGCGCAGGGCGCGCACCAGCGCCTGGGTGCGCGGGTCGCGGCTTGACGCCGGGTCGTTCGTGGGCGGCGGCGCCAGATGCACCACCCTGGTGGCCAGGCCGGCGAGGCGGCGCAGCGTGGCGGGCTCATCCAGGTTGCCCGGCAACGGCGTGATGCCGCGCTGGCGCAAGGCGTCGAGACGCTCGGGCGACGAGGTCAGCGCCATGCACTGCAGCCGCTGCGGCAGCCGGTCGGCCACCCGCAGGCCGACATCGCCGCAGCCGATGATCAACACGCGCTGGCGGCGAAAACGTGCGGGCAGCGCGCCGAGGGGATTCAGGTTTGAGGGCAAAATTGAGTACTGCTGGAAAACCAGCCCCGTCAAGTTAAAGAACCCCCAAGGATAACGACATGAGTTTTAACGTAAGCGTGCAGCCCAGTGGCCGGACATTTACCGCCGAGGCCGGCGAAACCCTGCTGGCCGCCGCCATCCGCCAAGGCATCGGCCTGCCCTACGGCTGCAAGGACGGCGCCTGCGGTTCGTGCAAATGCAAGAAGCTCGAAGGCACGGTCACGCACACCGCGCACCAGATCAAGGCCCTGTCGCCCGAAGAAGCCGAGAGCGGCCTGATCCTGAGCTGCTGCGCCGTGGCGCACAGCGACGTGGTGATCGAATCGCGCCAGGTGACCGACGAGAGCGCCTACCCGATCAAGAAAATGCCGGTGCGCGTGGCCGCCATGACGCGGCTCTCGCCCGACGTGATGGCGCTGCGCCTGCAGCTGCCGGCCAGCGATGTGTTCAAGTACCACGCGGGCCAGTATGTGGAATTTTTGCTGGCCGGCGGCGATCGCCGCGCCTACTCGATGGCCAACGCGCCGCACACCCAGCTGGAGACGCCGGGGCTGGAGCTGCACATCCGCCACATGCCGGGCGGCAAGTTCACCGATCACGTTTTCAATGCGATGAAGGAAAGGGACATCCTGCGCATCGAAGGGCCTTACGGCAGTTTTTTCCTGCGCGAGGACAGCACTAAACCGATGGTGCTGCTGGCGTCGGGCACCGGTTTTGCGCCCATCAAGGCGCTGATCGAGCACATGCAGCACAAGGGGATCACGCGCCCGGCCGTGCTGTACTGGGGCGCGCGCCGCCCGGCGGACCTGTACATGAACGACTGGGTGCAGGCCAGGCTGGCCGAGATGCCCAACCTGCGCTATGTGCCGGTGGTCTCCGACGCTTTGCCCGAGGACCAGTGGACGGGGCGAACCGGCTTTGTCCACAAGGCCGTGCTGGAGGATTTTCCGGACCTGTCCGGCCACCAGGTCTATGCCTGCGGCGCGCCGGTGGTGGTGGAGTCAGCCAGGGACGAGTACGGGCCGGTGGCGGGTCTGCCGGACGAGGAATTCTTTGCCGACTCGTTCACCACCGAGGCGGACAAGGCCAAGCCTAGCGTTTGAGCATCCGCAACGAGGCGAGCCCTCACTCGCCCAGGTAAGCGGCCCGCACCCGTGGATCGTTGAGCAGGGACTTGGCCTCGCCGTTCATCGTGACCAGGCCCGACTCCATCACATAGCCCCGGTTGGCAATGCCCAGCGCCCGGCTGGCGTTCTGCTCGACCAGCAGCACCGTCATGCCCAGGGCCGAGACATCGCGAACCACCTCGAAAATCTTGTCCACCATGATGGGCGACAGGCCCATGGAGGGCTCGTCGAGCAGCAGCACTTTGGGCCGGCTCATCAGGGCGCGGCCCATGGCCAGCATCTGCTGCTCGCCGCCGGACATGGTGCCGGCAAGCTGGTCTTTTCGCTCGCGTAGGCGCGGAAACAGCTCGAACATCTTTTCCATGTCCTCGGCAATTTCGCGCTTGTCGTTGCGGATGTAAGCGCCCATCTGCAGGTTCTCGATGATGGTCATGCGACTGAAAACGCCCCGGCCTTCGGGCACCATGGCCAGGCCTTCTTTCACCAAGTCCCAGGCACCGCGCCCGCGAATGCTCTTGCCCAGGTATTCGATGTCGCCGCCCAGCATCGGCAGGCCGCCGGTGATGGCCTTCATGGTCGTCGTCTTGCCCGCGCCGTTGGAGCCGATCAGGGTGACGAGTTCGCCCTCCTGGACGTCAAAATCCACGCCCTTGACGGCCTGGATGCCGCCGTAGGCCACTTTGAGCCCAGTCACTTTGAGTAAGGTTGCTGCCATGGTCGCTTTCAGTGTCCGGCGCCGAGATAGGCGGTGATGACTTTTTCGTCTTTTTGAACCTCGGCCGGCGGGCCTTCGGCAATCTGCTTGCCGTAGTCGAGCACCGTCACCCGGTCGCACAGGCCCATGACCAGTTTCACGTCGTGCTCGATCAGCAAAATCGTGCGGTTGTCCTTGCGGATCTGGTCGATCAGCTCGCGCAGCTGGATTTTTTCGGTGGCATTCATGCCGGCGGCCGGCTCGTCCAGCGCAATGAGCTGCGGATCGGTGGCCAGGGCGCGGGCAATCTCCAGGCGGCGCTGGTCGCCGTAGCTCAGGGTGCGGGCCTTGAAACCGGCGTATTTGCCGATGCCGACATAGTCGAGCAACTCGTGGGCGCGCTGGGCAATCTGCGCTTCCTCCCGCTTGAAACCGGGTGTGCGAAACACCGCCCCCAGCAGCCCCGAATGGGTGCGGATGTGACGCCCCACCATCACGTTTTCCAGCGCCGTCATGTCGGCAAACAGGCGGATGTTTTGAAACGTGCGGGCGATGCCGGCCTTGGCCACTTCATGCACCGCCGTCGGCTTGTAGGGCTTGCCGGCCAGCTCGAAGCTGCCGCTGTCGGGCGTGTACAAGCCCGTCAGCACGTTGAAAAACGTCGTCTTGCCCGCGCCGTTGGGGCCGATCAGGCCGTAGACCTGGCCGCGCTCGATGTGGATGCCGACCTCGCTCAGCGCCTGCAGGCCGCCAAAGCGCTTGGACACGCCCGAGACTCTCAAGATGGTTTCGCTCATGTCCGTGTCTCCTTAGGGATTGATGGACTGGACGGGGTCTTTGCCGGCGCGCTTGTTCAGCGACTTGCCATGCTCGGGCGCAGGCCACAGGCCGCGCGGGCGCATCAGCATGATGGTGATCATGGCCAGCGCAATCAGGAGCTGGCGCAAGATGGACGAGTCCAGCCGGCCATCGGTCATGGCCTGCAGCGGGCCCGCGACATGGCGCAGCACCTCGGGCAGCGCAGCCAGCAGCAGCGCGCCCAGAATCACGCCGGGCAGGTGCCCGATGCCGCCGAGCACCACCATGGCCACGATCATGATGGACTCCATCAGGCTGAAGGACTCGGGCGAGACGAAGCCCTGGAAGGCCGCAAACATCGCGCCCGAGACGCCGCCAAAGGTCGCGCCCATGCCGAAGGCCAGCAGTTTGAGATTGCGGGTGTTGATGCCCATGGCCTTGGCGGCGATCTCGTCCTCGCGGATCGCCATCCAGGCCCGGCCGATGCGCGAATTCTGCAGGCGGTGGCAGATGATGACCGAGACGATCACCAGCGCCAGGAGCAGGTAGTAGTACATCGAGACCGAGTTGACCTGAAAGCCGAAAAATTCATGGTTCTTGCCAAGGTCAAAACCGAAGAACTTGATGGAGTCGATCTGGCTGATGCCCTTGGGGCCGTTGGTCAAATTGATCGGGCGGTCCAGGTTGTTGAGGAAGACGCGGATGATCTCGCCAAACCCCAGCGTGACGATGGCCAGGTAGTCGCCGCGCAGTTTCAGTGTGGGCGCGCCCAGCAGCACGCCGAACATCCCGGCCAGCGCGGCCGCCAGCGGAATGATGGCCCAGATCGGCAGGTGCAGTCCCTCGGGAAAAGCGGCGGCAATCCAGGGGAAGGCTTCGGCCAGATGGGGCGAGCCCAGCAGCGCCGCCAGATAAGCGCCCACGGCAAAGAACGCCACATAGCCCAGGTCGAGCAGGCCGGCGTAGCCCACGACGATGTTCAGGCCGAGGGCCAGCAGCACGTACAGCAGCGCCATGTCCAGAATGCGCACCCAGGCGTTGCCGCCCTGCTGCAGCACGAGCGGCAGTACCAGGAGGCCTACGGCCACGATCAGGAAAGTCACCAGCTTGTTCGATTTCATGCGCTTGTCTCCTTCAGGCCCGGTCTGCCACACGCTCGCCCAGCAGGCCCGAGGGCCGCAGCGTGAGCACGAAAATCAGCACCATGAATGCAAAGATGTCGGAGTACTGGCTGCCCAGCACGCCGCCGGTCAGCGGGCCGATATAGCCCGCGCCGATGGACTCGATCAGCCCGAGCAGGATACCGCCGAGCACCGCCCCGCCCAGGTTGCCGATGCCGCCGAACACGGCCGCCGTGAAGGCCTTGAGGCCGGGCAGAAAGCCCATGGTGTGCTGCACCGTGCCGTAGTTGGAGGCATACATCACACCGGCCAGCGCGGCCAGGATGGCGCCGATGATGAAGGTAGCGGAAATCACCGTGTCGGGCCGCACGCCCATCAACGCGGCGACGCGGGGGTTTTCAGCCGTGGCGCGCATGGCGCGGCCCAGCTTTGTGTAATGCACCAGCCACATCAGCACCGACAGCGACACGGCGGTGGCGCCCAGGATGAAGATCTGCGTCACGGTGATCACCGCGCCGCCAATCTCGAAGGGCTCGGAGGGCAGCAGCGTCGGGTAGGACTTGTAATTGGGCTTCCAAATGATCATGGCCAGCGTCTGCAGCAGCAGCGACATGCCGATGGCGGTGATCAGGGGCGCCAGTTTGGGCGAGTTGCGCAGCGGGCGGTAGGCGACCTTTTCAATCGCAAAATTGAGCGCCGCACACACCACGAAGGCAATCAGCAGCGAGACCAGCAGGATCACCCAGCCGGGCGCGCCGGGCATGGCCTCCTGCATCCAGCCGATGATGGTCCAGCTGGTGAGCGCACCCACCATCAGCACCTCCCCGTGGGCAAAGTTGATCAGGTTGATGATGCCGTAGACCATGGTGTAGCCCAGGGCGATGAGGGCATACATGCTGCCCAGGACGAGGCCATTGATGATCTGCTGTAGCAATATGTCCATGGCAATCTTTCGTTTATGTGACCCTGTCAGCCCCGCTTGTGTTGTGCACTGACAGGCGTACCGCGAGCGCCCGCGAACCAATAAAAAGCCCGCTGCCCACCATTTTTGACAAATGGTGAACATGACGGGCTCATGCGCGAATTGTAGCCAGGGGTTTGTAGCGAGAATCAGGCCAGCCGACGGGTTTTGACCGGGTTTACCCGCGCCGCATGGCTCAGGAGCGGTTTTCCCGGCGGTTTTTATTTTTCATCATCTTGTGTGATTGTTTTTCAATCTCAACGCCTGCAACTTTTCGGCAATCTTGATCTCCAGGCCGCGATTGACGGGCCGGTAGAACGCCGGTGCGCTTACGCCTTCGGGAAAATAGTTTTCGCCCGCCGCAAAACCACCCTCCTCGTCATGGGCGTAGCGGTAGTTCTTGCCGTAATCCAGGTCTTTCATAAGCCGGGTTGGTGCATTGCGCAAATGCAGTGGCACCGGCCGGGTGCCATCGCTCCTGATGAAAGCCTTGACTTCGTTGAAGGCCTGGTACAGCGCATTGGACTTGGGCGCCACGGCCAGATAGACCACGCACTGCGCCAGCGCCAATTCGCCCTCGGGTGAGCCCAGGCGCTCATAGACCTCGGCGGCGTCCAGCGCCAGGCGCAGCGCGCGCGGGTCGGCCAGGCCGATGTCCTCGCTGGCCATGCGGATGAGGCGGCGGGCCAGGTAGCGCGGCTCGGCGCCGCCGTCGAGCATGCGGGCGAACCAGTACAGGGCCGCGTCCGGGTCCGAGCCGCGCACGGACTTGTGCAGCGCCGAGATGGTGTCGTAGAACTGCTCGCCGCCCTTGTCGTAGCGGCGCAGCTGCTGGCCCAGCACCTTGAGCAGCCAGGCGTCGGTGACGGCGCTGATCTTTTCGGAGCGGGCCGCGACGCCCAGGGATTCGAGCGTGTTGAGCAGGCGCCGGGCATCGCCATCGGCATAGGCCACCAGCCGGTCGATGGCGTCATCGGCGATAGTTTCAATCGCGGCCAACGCCTGCTCGGCCAGCACCCTGGCGACGATCTGCTTCAAATCGGCCTCGGCCAGCGGCTGCAGCACATAGACCACGGCGCGGGAGAGCAGCGCCGAATTCACCTCGAACGAGGGGTTTTCCGTGGTGGCGCCGATGAAGGTGAACAGGCCGCTTTCCACATGCGGCAAAAAGGCGTCCTGCTGGCTCTTGTTGAAGCGATGGACCTCATCGACAAACACGATGGTGCGCTTGCCGCCTTGCGCCTGCCAGATGCTGGCCTGCTCCACCGCTTCGCGGATCTCCTTGACGCCGCCGAGCACGGCGGAGATGGTGATGAAATGCGCCTCGAAACTGCCGGCCATCAGGCGCGCAATGGTGGTTTTGCCCACGCCCGGCGGCCCCCACAGAATGCAGCTGTGCGGCTGGCCCGACTCAAAGGCGATGCGCAGCGGCATGCCTTCGCCCAGCAGATGCTGCTGGCCGATGACCTCGCCCAGGTTTTTCGGGCGCAGGCGCTCGGCCAGCGGGGAATGGGAAGAAGAAGTCGCCATGGCGTGGTGCGCTTGCGCGGTCAAAAAAGTGCCCTGCACCGGAGCATCCGGGCGCGCCCTGGGGCTACTGCCGGATCACATCCGCGCCCTTGGGCGGCTGGAATTCAAAGGTGCTCTTGGGCAGGGCCGGGTTGACCTCCACCTGGCTGAAGCTCAGCAGCGAACGCTGGCCGAAGCTGTCGAGGATTTCAAGCGCCGCCAAGCCTGCCGGCTTCTCGCCGACGCGGAAGCCCACGCGCACGGCCTGCAACTGGCCGTCCTTCGTTTTGGGCGTGGCCACCACCCATTGCAGGCCATCCTTGTCGGGGGCCGCTGCCAGGGTGAAGTCGGCCTGCAGGGCGCGCAGGTCGGGCGCAGCGGCGATCAGCGCGGCGGGCGTGGCGCCCAGCGCGGCGGCCTGCTTGCGGGCGGTGACCTGGTTCAGGTCGGCGTCGTAGAGCCAGAGCGTCTGGCCGTCGGCAACGATGCTCTGCTCGAACGGCTTTTTGTACAGGAATTTAAAACGGTTGGGCCGGGAAAACTCAAACGTGCCGCTGGAGGTCTTGCTGCGCGCGCTCTGGCCTTCGCGCGCTGGCGAGGTCACCACCTGGGTGAAGTTGGCACGGCCGCTGCCCACCGTCTTGACGAAGGTTTCCAGGCTTTGCAGTCCGTCGGCCCACGCCATCTGGCTGCAAGCAGCGATCAACACTGTCGCAAGAAACTTTTTCATTCAGATTACTCCGCCCTGGCGGGCACCAAAACTTCACGCTGGCCACTGCCACTCATGGCGCTGACCAGTCCGGCGTTTTCCATGTCTTCCACCAGACGGGCGGCGCGGTTGTAGCCGATCTTGAGGTGGCGCTGCACCAGCGAGATGCTGGCGCGGCGGTTCTTGAGGACGACTTCGACGGCCTGGTCGTACATCGGGTCTTTCTCACCCTCCGTCCCAGCTTCGCCGCCCGGCTCGCCGGCTTCGCCATCGACCGTGCCGCCTTCGAGCACGCCTTCGATGTAGTTGGGCTCGCCGCCCTGCTTTTTCAAGTAGGCCACGACGCGGTGGACTTCGTCATCGCTCACAAACGCACCATGCACCCGGATGGGAAAGCCCGTGCCACTCGGCATGTAAAGCATGTCGCCCATGCCCAGCAGCGCCTCGGCGCCCATCTGGTCCAGGATGGTGCGGCTGTCGATCTTGCTGCTGACCTGGAAGGACAGGCGCGTCGGAATGTTGGCCTTGATCAGGCCGGTGATCACATCGACGCTGGGGCGCTGGGTCGCCAGCACCAAGTGGATGCCGGCGGCGCGCGCTTTCTGCGCCAGACGCGCAATCAGCTCCTCGATCTTCTTGCCCACCACCATCATCAGGTCGGCCAGCTCGTCGATCACCACCACGATGTAGGGCAGTCGCTCCAGCGGCTCGGGCTGCTCGGGCGTCAGGCTGAACGGGTTGTAGATGAATTCGCCGCGCTCCCTGGCTTCGTCGAGCTTGGCGTTGTAGCCGGCCAGGTTGCGCACGCCCAGCTTGCTCATGAGCTTGTAACGCTTTTCCATTTCGGCCACGCACCAGTTCAGGCCGTGCGCGGCCTGCTTCATGTCGGTCACCACGGGCGCCAGCAGGTGCGGAATGCCTTCATAGACGCTCATCTCCAGCATCTTCGGGTCGATCAGGAGCAGCCGCACATCCTTGGCATCAGCCTTGTAGAGCAGGCTCAGGATCATGGCGTTGATGCCCACCGACTTGCCCGAGCCGGTGGTGCCGGCCACCAGGCAGTGCGGCATCTTGGCCAGATCGGCCACCACGGCGTGGCCGGCAATGTCCTTGCCCAGCCCGATGGTGAGCATGGATTTGGCGTCGCTGTAGGCCTGCGAGCCCAGAATCTCGCTCAGCTTGATCGGCTGGCGCTTGGCGTTGGGCAATTCGAGTGCCATGTAGTTCTTGCCGGGAATGGTTTCGATCACCCGGATCGATACCAGACTCAGGGCGCGGGCCAGATCCTTGGCCAGCGTCACCACCTGCGAGCCCTTGACGCCGGTGGCGGGCTCGATTTCATAGCGGGTGATGACGGGGCCCGGCGCGGCGGCCACGACGCGCACCTCGACGCCGAAATCCTTGAGCTTTTTCTCGATCAGCCGCGAGGTCATCTCCAGCGTTTCGGGCGCCACGCCTTCCTGGCGCAGCAAGGCCGTGTCGAGCAGGCTCACGTGCGGCAGACGCGAGTCGGCGGACGGCGCCACCGGCACGGCCATGGGCACGGACACCGGCGCCGAGATGTGGCTGGCCGGCGCTTTTTCCGGCATTTTTTCCGGCACTTTTTCGGGCGTCTTGGCCGGACGCGCATTTTTGGCAAGCTCGGCGGCGGGCGTCTTGATGATGACGGGCACCGGATGATGCTGCTCAATCTCGATGCGCTCGTCGATCAGGGTTTCCTCACGCTCCTTGGAAGCTTTCTTGCCCAGCGCCTGGTCCTGGGCGACCTCGCGTTTTTCACGGCGCAAGGCGATCAGGCTGTCAATCCGGGCGCCAAGCACCAGGGCGACGCGCGACCAGGAAAAGTCAAAGACGCTGGCAACGGCCATCACGCCAAGCGCAATGAACACCAGACCGGAGCCGGCAAAACCCAGCCACTTCACGCCCAGGCCGCCCAGCAGGTAGCCGATGACGCCGCCCGAATGGCCGGGCAGCAGGGTTTCAAAGCGGTACAGGCGCGACCATTCGAGCGCAGCACTGGTCGCCAGCAGCACCAGCAGGCCCAGCCAGAACTGCAGGCGCCCGCCCGACAAGGCCATCTTCAGCGCCAGCGGCGCACTGCTCAACTGGCGCGTCAGCGAGGCCAGCCAGCCTCGGGCAGCGGCCGCCACGGCCCACCAGACCGAAAATCCGAACAGGAAATAGCTGGCATCGGCCACCCAGGCGCCCAGATGGCCGCCCCAGTTCAAGGCCATGGCCTGGGCGCCGCTGTCCGGGTTGCCGGAGGTGGACCAGGCCGCGTCCTGCGGCGAATAGCTCAGCAAGGCAGCAATCCACAGGAGCAGACCGACCAGGCCGAAAATCAGGTTGACTTCACGCACGAAGCGCTTGATGCCGCCGGGCGGGGCCGCAGCTGGAGAGTTTCTGGAGTTCAGGGTATCGAGTAGGTAAGTCATGGACGGGGCTCAGAGCTTACCGCAGTTGGGCAAGGCCTTTGGAAAGGGGGCGGACAAGAACTGTAAGCGCTTGACAGCTCACCCCAGGGAGTGAAGGTGCTTTGTCAGCAGGACCGAGCCGTCGTCGCGGGTCTGGATGAATCCGCGCTCCTCCAGGTCTTTCATCACCCGGCTGACCATTTCACGCGAAGCGCCCACCATCTTGGCCAGGTTCTGGCGCGAGACCTTCTCGCGAATCACGGGGAAAGTTTCGCCATTGTCCTCGGCCGACTCCAGCAGCACCCGGGCCACTCGGCCATACACATCCATGAGGGCCAGGGATTCGATTTTGCGGTCCGCCTGGCGCAGCCGCTGCACCAGCCCCCTGAGCACGGCATACGCCATGGAGTCGCTGTCGGGCAGGCACAGGGCAAACGCCAGCCGGCTCAGGAGCAGCACATCGGTCTGTATCTCGGCGCACACCGAGGCCGAATGCGGCTCGTCGTCAATCAGGCTCATCTCGCCCATGTAGTCGCCCGTCTGCATGGTCGCCAGGATGACTTCACGGCCCCGTGCATCGGTGCTGATGACTCGGGCGCGCCCCGTCAGGATAATGGTCAGCGCATTCGACTTCTTGCCTTGCTCGACGAGCATTTCGCCGCGCTTGAAGCGGCGCTTGACCACGGCCTGCGCCACGGAAGCTGCCTGAGCGGGCGTCAGCATCGCAAAAAGAGGCACCCGGCGAATCAACTCCAGGTTCGACACCATCGTCATAGCAACATCTCCAGACCTTCCACCCGACAGCCATTGCATGATTTCCTACAATCGCTGATTTCCCTTAAAAACAAATCTTCCTGACTTTTACCTCCAGGAAACATGCACCAGTTGACTCTACCCGAGTTGTCCCATTTTCCCACTGATCCTTCATCATGAAACATTCCAGAGTTCTCATTCTCGGCTCAGGCCCCGCAGGCTACACCGCAGCGGTCTACGCCGCCCGCGCCAACCTCAACCCGGTGCTCATCACCGGCATCGCCCAGGGCGGCCAGCTCATGACCACGACGGAAGTGGACAACTGGCCCGCCGACGTGGACGGCGTGCAGGGGCCGGAACTGATGGAGCGCTTCAAGGCCCATGCCGAGCGCTTCAAGACCGAAATCATCTTTGACCACATCAACCAGGTGGACCTGCGCCAGCGCCCCTTCACGCTGACCGGCGACAGCGGCACCTACACCTGCGACACCCTGATCATCTCCACCGGCGCCTCGGCCAAGTACCTCGGCCTGCCCTCGGAGACGGCGTTCATGGGCCGGGGCGTCTCGGGCTGCGCGACCTGCGACGGTTTTTTCTACCGCGAGCAGGAAGTGTGCGTGGTCGGCGGGGGCAACACGGCGGTGGAAGAAGCCCTGTACCTGTCCAACATCGCCAGCAAGGTCACGCTGGTGCACCGACGCGACACCTTCAAGGCCGAAGCCATCCTGATCGACAAGCTGCATGAAAAGGTCGCCAGCGGCAAGATCGAGCTCAAGCTGCACCAGACACTGGACGAGGTGCTGGGCGACGCCTCGGGCGTGACCGGCGTGCGCCTGAAAAGCACCCAGACCGGCGCCACCCAGGACATCGCGCTCAAGGGCTGCTTCATCGCCATCGGCCACCAGCCCAACACCGAGATATTTGCCGGCCAGCTGGAAATGAAAGACGGCTACATCCTGACCAAGACGGGCTCGGAAGGTCTGGCCACGATGACCAGCGTGCCGGGCGTGTTTGCCGCCGGCGACGTGCAAGACCACATCTACCGCCAGGCCATCACCAGCGCCGGCACCGGCTGCATGGCAGCGCTCGATGCGCAGCGCTTTCTGGAGCAGAGCCTCTGAAAAGAGGTGGAAAAAGTGCGGCCTCAAGGCGCAAGGTGAAGGCCTGATCGCCTCGCTAGCCAAGGCTTGAGGCAGTGAGCCCAAGGGGAATTTTGGAGAAAATTTCTTTTCGGGCTATAATTTCTGGCTTAGCTGAGCATTCATAGGGTCTGTCCAGCACGGATCTTCTTTAGTTCTTCAGCATCCTATTTCTAATTTTTTACGGAGAGTGCGCTCATGGCACGCGTCTGTCAGGTAACGGGCAAAGGCCCGATGGTGGGAAACAATGTTTCTCACGCAAACAACAAAACCAAGCGCCGGTTCATGCCTAACCTGCAGTCCCGCCGCATTTGGGTCGAGAGCGAAAACCGCTGGGTGCGCCTGCGCATCACGGCAGCCGGTCTGCGCTTGATTGACAAGAACGGCATCGATGCAGTCCTGGTGGACCTTCGTGCTCGCGGTGAAGTCTAAGGAGAACCATCATGGCTAAAGGCGGACGCGAAAAAATCAAGCTGCAATCGACAGCTGGCACCGGTCACTTCTACACGACCGACAAAAACAAGAAAACCACCCCTGACAAGCTGCTGATCATGAAATTTGATCCAAAAGCACGCAAGCATGTGGAATACAAGGAAATGAAGCTGAAGTAATTCAGTTCGATTCCTGCAAAAAACCCGCTGGTCAAACAGCGGGTTTTTTTACGTCCGTACCACCACCCTACTCATTTCCGAGTGCTTATTGCCCATGAAAAAAGCCACCGCAGCGAACGCTGCAGTGGCTTGAATGAATCTGCGGCAGGAAGAATTGTGGCGGATCAGACGCGCGCCGCGCGCAGTTGCATCGAAAAATCGCGCAGTGCCGCGATGCCGCTGTCTTCTGCCCGCTGACACCAGGCCTGCAGGTCAGCGGCCAGTTGCTCGCGCGATGCCGAGGTGCTCAGCCACAACTGGCGAAGCTCTTCGCGCATGGTGACCATCTTGTCCAGCACCGGGTACTCGGCGCGGACCTGGGCAATTTGCGGCCGGGCGGCGGCCGGCACCCGATCCTCGTCACGGTGCAGCCAGCGATTGGCCATGCGCAGCATGGACACATCGGCTTTTTTCGCCTCCATGCGGGCCAGTTCGGCCCGGCCGGCGCGGCGCAGTTCGCGCGCAAAACCGGCCATGACCTCGTAGCGGTGGGCAATCAAGGCTTCGAGCGTTTTTTCGTCCGCCACCGGCTGAATGGCGCCGATCTTGAGCTTGGGCGGCACTTTTTTCACCGTGGCCAGCCCCAGCACTTCCATCGCCCGGATGTAGCCCCAGCCGATGTCGAACTCGTAAGGCTTGACCGAGAACTTGGCCGCCGTCGGGTAGGTGTGGTGGTTGTTGTGCAGTTCCTCGCCGCCGATGATGACGCCCCAGGGCGAGACATTGGTGCTGGCATCCGGCGCCTCGAAATTGCGGTAGCCCCAGTAATGGCCGATGCCGTTGATGATGCCGGCGGCGGTGATCGGAATCCAGGCCATCTGCACCGCCCACACGCTCAGGCCAGCCGCGCCGAACAGCGCCAGGTCGATGATCAGCATCAGGCCCACGCCCTGCCAGCTGTAGCGGGTGTACAGGTTGCGCTCGATCCAGTCGTCGGGCGTTCCCCGGCCATATTTCACCAGGGTTTCCGGGTTCTTGGTTTCAGCGCGGTACAGCTCGGCACCGGTCCAGAACACGGTCTTGATACCGTGGGCATGCGGGCTGTGCGGGTCTTCCTGGGTCTCGCACTTGGCGTGGTGCTTGCGGTGCACGCCCACCCATTCCTTGGTCACCTGGCCAGTGGTCAGCCAGAGCCAGAAACGGAAAAAGTGGGACGGAATGGCATGCAGATCGAGCGCGCGGTGCGCCTGATGGCGATGCAGGTACAGGGTCACGCTGACGATGGTGATGTGGGTGACGACCAGCGTGAAGAGAACGATTTGCCACCAGCTGGCCGCAAATAACCCATGAGCCAGCCACTCAAGGCCGGCATCCAGAAAGATCATAAAAGTCCTTTAAACAATCCGCACCAGCCGCGCACCCGAAGGTGGCTCCAAGGCTGCACCAGACAGCCTCGAATTATAGGATGTCGCGCTGTGAACACAAAGCCCCTTGAAAAAGATCAGGAGACTTCAAAGCGCTCAAACACCCCTAACAGCAATGCAAGATTGGTTTAAAAAACGTCATCTGACGTCAAAAATTTCAGGTCTTTTGCCACACGGCGGCAAAGAAGCCATCCGTCTGATGCAGGTAAGGCCACAGGCGCAGGTAAGGCCCACGGCACAGCGTTTCGGCCTTTTCCACGCCCAGCGAGGTCAGCACCGGACCGGCTTCCACCAGCGTAAAACCTGGATTGGCAGCGCTGAAAGCTTCGGCAATGGCCTCGTTTTCGTCGCGCAGGATGCTGCAGGTGGCGTACACCAGGCGCCCGCCCGGCTTGAGCAGGCGCGCGGCGCTTTGCAAAATGGCGGTCTGCTTGGCGGTCAGCTCTTCAATCGCCTTGGGGTTGTGGCGCCATTTCAGGTCCGGGTTGCGCCGCAGCGTGCCCAGGCCCGAGCACGGCGCGTCCACCAGCACCCGGTCGATCTTGCCGGCCAGACGCTTGATGCGGTCATCGCGCTCATGCGCAATGGCGACGGGATGGACATTGGACAGCCCGCTGCGCGCCAGCCGGGGCTTGAGCGCGGCCAGCCGGTGCGCCGAGGTGTCAAAGGCGTACAGGCGCCCGGTGTTGCGCATCGAAGCGCCCAGCGCCAGGGTCTTGCCGCCCGCGCCGGCGCAAAAATCCACCACCATCTCGCCGCGCTTGGCATCCACCAGCAGCGCCAGCAATTGCGAGCCTTCGTCCTGCACTTCGATCGCGCCGCGCGTAAAAGCGTCTAATTTGCCCAGCTGCGATTTATCCGCCAGGCGCAAGCCCCAGGGCGAATACGGCGTGATGGTGGTCTTGAGACAGGCCTTGCTCAGCTCTTTCTGAATATCGGCGCGCTTGTCTTTCAGGGTATTGACGCGCATGTCGAGTCCGGCCGGGGCGTTGAGACTTTCGACCAACGGCCAGAAGTCCGCGCCCAGCTGGGCTTTGAGCGGCTCGACCAACCACTGCGGCAGGTTGTGGCGGTGCAGCTCCATCAGGTCCGCTGGTTTGACCTGGTCGCAGCGCGAGAGCCAGTCCTGCTCCTGATCGGTCAGGGCGCCCAGGAGAAAATCACGCGGCGCGGCAAAGCCCAGAATCGCCAGCCGGCGCTCGGGCACGCCACTGCCATGCTGGGCCAGATAGACGTAGAGATTTTTCTGGCGCAGCACGCCGTAGATGGTTTCGGCGACGGTGGCGCGCTCGCGCGGCCCCAGGCGCAGCTCGCGAAAACAGCGCGACACCACCATGTCGGCGGGATGGTCAAATTTGAGAACCTGCTTGAGCAGGTCGGTACAACAGTCGAGTAAGGCGTTAGGATGCATAGCCCCTATTGTCCCACTGCCGACTCCTCGCTCTTTCTTTCGCGTCGATTGACCATGCCTAAATCCCTGCCCCCACTGATTGAAACCCCGCCCGGCCTGTACCGCCACTACAAGGGCCAGCGGTATGAAGTCATCGGCACCGCGCGCCACAGCGAAACGCTCGAACCCATGACCCTGTACCGGGCGCTCTACGGCGAGCGCGGCTTGTGGGTGCGCCCGGCCGCCATGTTCCAGGAAGAAATCGAGATCGACGGTGTGCGCCAGCCGCGTTTTACGCACCAGCCTGACCAGGGCGATGGCCAAAGCGCCTCCTAGCGTCGCGCCAAGCGCCTCAAGACTGTTTTCTCCAGCGCAAGGCATCGCGACCATTCGAGCCTGACGCGGCCCCAGGCTGACGCAGGCCGCCCTCGCCGATAATCGCGGACTATGTCCGAAATCACCGAAATTGAAAAACAGGTCAAGCGCCGCCGCACGTTTGCCATCATTTCCCACCCCGACGCGGGTAAAACCACGCTGACCGAAAAGCTCTTGCTGTTCTCGGGCGCGATCCAGATCGCCGGCAGCGTCAAGGCACGCAAGGCCGCGCGCCACGCCACGTCCGACTGGATGGAGATCGAAAAGCAGCGCGGCATTTCCGTTGCTTCGTCGGTCATGCAGATGGAATACCGCGACTGCGTGATCAACCTGCTGGACACCCCCGGCCACCAGGATTTCTCCGAGGACACCTACCGCGTGCTGACCGCCGTCGATGCCGCGCTGATGGTGATCGACGCGGCCAACGGCGTCGAGCCGCAGACCCGGCGCCTGCTGCAGGTCTGCCGCGCCCGTGGCACGCCGATCCTGACCTTCGTCAACAAGATGGACCGCGAAGTGCAGGACCCGATGAGCGTCATGGACGAGATTGAGCGCGAACTCGGCATGGCTGTCGTGCCCTTCACCTGGCCGGTCGGCATGGGAAAACTCTTTCACGGCGTGTATGACCGGCGCGAAGAACGCATGCGCGTGTTCAGCCCCGGCGAGGACAAGGCCGGCGGCGACGATGAAATCCTCGCAGGCCTGGACAATGCAGAAGCCGCCAAGCGCTTCGGCTCCGAATTCACCCAGGCGCAGGACGAACTGGAACTGCTCGAAGGCGCCTCGCCCGAATTCAACCGCGAGGAATTCCTCGCCGGCCGCCAGACGCCGATGTTCTTCGGCTCGGCCATCAACAACTTCGGCGTGCAGGAAGTGCTGGACGCGCTGGTCGATCTGGCGCCGGCCCCGGCCGAGCGCCCGGCGATGCAGCGCATCGTCAAGCCGGAAGAGAAGAAATTCTCCGGCGTGGTCTTCAAGATTCAGGCGAACATGGACCCGGCGCACCGCGACCGGATTGCCTTTTTGCGCGTCGCCAGCGGCGAGTTCACGCGCGGCATGCGACTAAAAGTCGTGCGCAGCGGCAAGGAAATCCGGCCCAACACGGTGGTCAGCTTCATGAGCCAGCGCCGCGAACTGCTCGACACCGCTTTTGCCGGCGACATCATCGGCATTCCGAACCACGGCGTGCTGCAGCTCGGCGACACGCTGACCGAGGGCGAGGCGCTGCAGTTCACCGGCCTGCCCTTCTTCGCGCCGGAGATGTTCCGCGCCGTCGAAGTGGCGGATCCGCTGCGCAGCAAGCAGCTGCGCGCGGGCCTGACGCAGCTCGGCGAGGAAGGCGCGATCCAGGTGTTCCGCCCGATTGCCGGTTCCGTCTTGCTGCTCGGCGCCGTCGGCCAGCTGCAGTTTGAAGTCGTCGCGCACCGGCTGGAGCATGAATACGGCGTCAAGGCGCGCATCATGGGCAGCAATTTCAACCTGGCGCGCTGGGTCACGTCGGACGATGCGAACGAGCTGAAGAAATTCATGGACGCCAACGCGCACCGCGTCGCGCTGGACGCCGTCGATGCGCCGACGCTGCTGGTGGACCACAGCGCCACGCTGCGCGCCGTCGAGCAGCAGTGGCCGAAGATCAAGTTCCATGCGCTGCGCGAGCACGCCGGGCTGGTGTTTCAGGCCAAGATGTAGCGCTTCAGGGCCGATTCAGGCCTTTGGGGGCACAAGGGGATGCGAAAAGTAGCTACGTCGTCCTCTTGCCAGCCTTGCCAGCCTTGCCAGCCTTGCCAGCCTTGTTCAGGCCTGACCGGGGCCGCCAAAAAGCCAGCCTCCTGACGGTTTGCTGAACCCGTCAAGGCGCAATCTGCAACTGCTTAGGGTCCAGCACCAGGAAACTGGCATGGCGCCCCAGTTTTCTGTCGCCGTCATCGCTGACGATGACGATTTTCTGCACGCCGTCCATCACCGCCGGGCACACGCCCTCGGCATGCGCCAGCCCCTGCAGGCCGGGAACCGTGACACGCCGAGCCACCGCACCGGGCTGCCCGTTCCAGAACCACAGCCCGAACGCCGCGTTCTCGCGCGAAGCCGGGCCGCTGATCAGCAAATAGCCGCCCAGCGCCGCTACATAGGCCATGCCGCGAATCCCCTGCCCGCCCAGGTCCAGCGCCTGCAGCACGCCAGAGACCTGCGGCGCCGCGCCCGCTTCAAAAACCGCCGCCACATTGTCAATGCTGGCAATCAAGGCGCTGGCGCCCTGCAAGGGGCTGCGAAAACCAATCAAGAGGCGCTGGTCCGGCGTAATTTCCAGCGCCTCGATGTTGAGCCCGCCGCCGGCCTTGACCTGCTCGATCTGCGCCGCAGCCGCCAGCAGCGGATGGCGCGCCACCAGGGCGCGCCTCAAGCTGCCAACCACCACCGGCGCGCCTACCCGGTTTTTCTCAATCTTGAACCGGGCCAGCCGGTCGCGCGGCTTTTTTGTCTGGCCCTCTTCATCGCGTGAATGCGACGTGACCGCATAACAATAACCCCGGCCGTCCAGTGCCAAGCCTTCGAGGTCGTCCATGTTCCAGACATCATCGCTGCCGTCAAACCAGCCCGCGCTCAGCGGCGTGTGCTTGAGCACGCCGCCCGCGCCCAGCGTGACCAGGCTGAAGGCGTGTTTCTTTTCATCCTCCGCAATTAAAAACTGCCCGTCCGGCAGCTGCTGGATGGCCGAGGGCTCGTAAAAACCCGTCAGCGGCAAAAAAGCGGGAACAGTGCTGGATGTGGTCATGCCACTGATTGTGGCGGGTTCAGGCCGCGCTCGCTTGCCCGGCAGCGACGCCGCGCAAAATGCTGTCAAATCCCCAGGCACCTCCAGCTGGAAAAAAGGTAATGGTTCCCAAAGCCCTATCAGGCTTCGGACTTAAAGAAGGCGCGAACTGCCTGCGGATAAATCAGGTGTTCCTGCGTCAGCACCCGTGCGGCCAGCGCGTCGGCCGTGTCGCCCGGCAGCACCGGCACCACCGCCTGGGCCAGGATCTGGCCGTGGTCCAGCTCGGCCGTCACCTGGTGCACGGTCACGCCCGCCACCTTGCAGCCCATGTCGATGGCACGCTGGTGCGTGTGCAGGCCGGCAAAGGCCGGCAGCAGGGACGGATGGATGTTGATGATGCGGCCGGCGTAATGCTGCACAAAACCGGGCGTGAGGATGCGCATGAAACCGGCCAGCACCACCAGTTGCGGCGCATGCGCATCAATGCGCGCCATCAGCGCGGCATCAAACGCCTCACGCGACTCGAACGACTTGTGGGACAGCATATCGGTGGCAATGCCGAGTTCCCTGGCCAGCGCCAGCCCACCGGCGTCCGGCTTATTGCTGATGACGGCGGCAATGCGCACGCCGAACTTGTCCAGCCAGTTCTCTTTTTTGGCAGTCCGGGCGATGGCGGCCATGTTCGAGCCGCCGCCGGAAATCAGGATGACGATGTTTTTCATTGTTCAAGATTATCGCCATGAGGCGCCTGCAATCCGCTCTGGCGCAGCCTGTCCACCAGCGCGGCGGCAAAGCCCGAGAGCACGCCGCCCTGGCGCACGCACACCTGCAGGTCGCGCTGCGCCCACGCCTCGTCCATCTCGACAATGACCGGCGGCTCGCGCAAGCCCGCGCCTGACGCCGCGCTGCGCGGCACCAGGCCGATGCCAACACCGGCGCCCACCATGCGGCACACGGCCTCGAAGCTGCGCACCTGAATGCGCACGTCCAGGTGACGCCCGAGCGCGGCGGCGGCATTCATGGTGAAGGTGTGGATCGCCGAGCCGGCGTGCAGCATCACAAAAGCCTCATCCAGCACCTCGGTAAAGCGCACCTGCGCCCGCGCCGCCAGCGCGTGGCCGCTGGGAACAATGAGCACCAGGCGGTCGCGGCGGTAGGGAATCAGCGCGACCCCGGCGCCGCTGCCGGCCTCGGCCAGCACGCCGACTTCCACCTCGCCACTGGCCACGGCCAGCGCAATTTCGGTGCTGGTGCGCTCCTCCAGACTCACGCTGACCTGCGGATGCTGCTTGAGGAACCCGGCCAGATCGTCCGGCAGAAAAGAGTGCGTGGCGTGCGTGTTGGCCCACAGGCTGACATGGCCGCGAATCCCGGCGGCGTAGGGCGAGAGGTCGGCGTGCATCTGTTCGATGCGGGCAAACACCTGCCGGGCGTTGCGCAGCAGCGTCTCACCGGCCCGCGTCAAGGCCAGGCCTCGGGCCTGACGCTCGAACAGCGGCGTGCCCAGCGCGCCCTCCAGCTGGCGCAGGCGGTGGCTGGCCGAGGACGGCGCCAGGTGAATGCGGGCGGCGCCGCGCGTCAGGTTGCGCTCTTCGGCGATGGCAATGAAAAGGCGCAGGTCCATCAAGTCGTAGCGCACCATGGTTTCCTTTCGTGTTCGTCCAGAACGAATGCAGGCTTGTCAAAAGGGCAATTGTGCTGACGGGCTGGTGCCGTCATCATTGGGCCTGCTCTGCATTGTCGCCACCGCAGACAAAAAGCAGCTTTCGTTTTCGCCGAATCCATTTTTTGATTGCCGCTCCATGCCCTGGAAACACTGGTCCGCCGAACGCCTCGGCATTGCGTTTGCCGTCCTCGCCGCCCTCGGCTTTTCGTTCAAGGCGATCTTCGTCAAGCTCGCTTATGCCGTGCCGCAGCCGGTGCCGGTCGATGCCGTCACCCTGCTGGCGCTGCGCATGGTGTTTTCGCTGCCGGTATTTGTCTGGGTCGGTTTTGCGTCCAGCCGCAACGCCGCACCCCTGAGCCGGCGCGACTGGCTGTACCTCACCGCGCTGGGCCTGCTCGGCTACTACGGCGCCAGCATTCTCGACTTCATCGGCCTGCGCTACATCACCGCCGGCCTGGAGCGCCTGATCCTGTTCACCTACCCGACGCTCACCATCCTGATTGGCGTGCTGTTCATGGGCAAAACCGCCTCGCGGCGCGAGATGGGCGCCCTGGCGCTGTCGTATGGCGGCATCGGGCTGGCCTTTGCGCACGACCTGCATCTGGCCGGTGACGTGAAAGTGGTGCTGCTGGGCGCCGCTTTTGTGCTCGGCTCCTCGCTGTGCTATGCGTTTTACCAGGCGGGCAGCGAGCCGGTGATCCGCCAGTTGGGTGCTGCGCGCTTCACCGCGCTGGCGCTGCTGGTGTCCACGCTGGCAACCCTGCTGCATTTCGGGGTGACGCAGCCCATGCAGGCGCTGGCCCAGCCGCTGCCGGTGTATGGCTACGGGGCGGCAATGGCGCTGTTTTCCACCGTGCTGCCGGTGTTCATGAGTTCAGCTGCGATCCGGCGCATTGGCGCTGCCAAGTCCGTGCTGATCGGCACCCTGGGGCCGGTGCTGACGATTTTCTTCGGCTGGTGGTTGCTGGACGAGGCGCTGTCGCTGGCGCAGCTGGCCGGTGCTTCCCTGGTGCTCGCAGGCGTGTTGCTGGCCAGCCGGCCCCAAGTGGCCGCCCGGCGTTGATACTCTGCGTTCAACAGCGCAATCTCTTTAAGACACGAGAAATAGCGGCCCAAACTCCTGGACAGTGCCAGCCCTTTGGCCTTTGGCCTTTGGCTTTTGGCTTTTGGCTTATTACTGATGACGGCGGCCATGCGAACGCCGAAGTTTTCCAGCCAGCTTTCATTGTGGGCCGTGCGTGCAATGGCAGCCATGTTCGAGCCGCCGCCGGAAATCAGGATGACGATGTTTTTTCATTGTTTAAGATCACCGCCATGAGACTACTAACCCCCACCGAAGCGCGCGTGCTGGCCACCCTGATGGAAAAAGCCCGCACCGTCCCCGACAGCTACCCGCTCTCGCTCAACACCCTGGTGCTGGGCTGCAACCAGAAAACCAGCCGCGACCCGGTGATGGAACTGAGCGAGTCGCAGGCACAGGCGGCGCTTGACAGCCTCAAGGCCGTCAGCCTGGTGTTCGAGGCATCTTCCTCCCGCGTGCCGCGCTTTGAGCACAATTTCCAGCGCGGCTTTGGCGTGAGCGAGCCGCAGGCAGTGCTGCTGGGCTTGCTGATGCTGCGCGGGCCGCAGACGCCGGGCGAACTACGTATCAACAGCGAGCGTTGGTACAAGTTTGCCGACATCGCCAGCATTGAGGACACGCTGGATGAACTCAAGGTGCGCGGCGAGGACAGCGGTGTCGTCACTGTCGTTCAACTGTCCCGCGCGGCCGGCATGCGCGAGCAGCGCTGGGCGCACCGGCTGTGCGGCGACGCGCTGGCGCTGCCGTTTCAGGCGGCCAGTCTCGGCGCCGAACCGCGCAGCGCCGAAGCCGAACCAATTTCCCTGGGACAGGCCGAGCGGCTGCAGCAGCGCATCGAGGCGCTGGAAGCGCAGGTGGCGCAGTTGCAGGGCCAGTTGGCGCATGTGTGCAAGGAACTGGGCCTGCCGCCGGCCTGAGCGCAAATCCGCGTCAATCGCTCTTGACCTTGACTGCACAACCCATGCTTGCCCAGCGCACTCATCGTCGTAAGGAAGTGTTGAGTGCCGCATTTCACATGCGGCGGCAGGTCTGGCAGGAATTGACTTGCGCGTGTACAACACACACCCACTGCGTCGGGGGACGATTCAAGCAAAGTTTTTCTGATCGTGCTGCCTGAGAGCAGCATGGTGGCTCACCAGAGCCAGAACATGAAGGCCCAGGCCGTGTTGATGGGCGCCAACGCCAGCAGCACGGCACCCCATGCCAGCGCGCGACACTGGAACGCCTGCGTATAGCGCCCCGTGATGCCCCAGGCCAGCACCAGCGTCCAGAGGTTGGCGCCGATCAGCAGCGCCAGGCGCACGTCATTGGCCCAGAACACCGGCACGCCCTGGCCCTTGAGCAGGCTCACCGTCAGCGCCGACAGGCCCAGGAACACGCCGCAGCCGGCCAGCGGAATCAGGGCCTGGCACAGGTGGTAAAAGCGCTGGCGCTGCCAGGGCCCTAGCAGACGCGCTGCTCCGGCCAGCGGCAGCGAGATGCAAGTGCCCATCACCAGCGCCGTGGCGCCGATGTAGCCCAGCAGCACGGCGCCGTCGAGCCAGGAAAACACGTCGCGCAACTCGGGGTAATGGGTCAGCAGCCACCAGGGGGCGTTCTCGGCCAGGGGCCAGAAAATCTCGCGCTCGATCAGCCACTCGGCGATGAATTGCTTGGCCTGCACCCATTGCGGGTTCACGGTCCACTGGAAAGCGCCGATGGCCACGCCCAGCAGGCCCAGCAGGATCAGCGCCGTTTGCCAGCCGTTGGCCTGGTGCTCGCCCAGCACCACGATCTCGTGATTCGGTGAGCGTGCGCTCAGCGTCACCGCGTCCCGGTGGCCGCTGCAGCGCCCGCACATGTGGCAATCGCTGGCGCCCTGCATCTTGCGCATCGCCACCAGCGGCGCGCAGTTGACGGCCTGGATAGCAATCACACGGGCGGGCGTGGTGCCGTGGGTTTGCGTGGTGTAGGACTTGCGCCAGGCTTCGCCATCCACCCGGAAGTGCAGCGGCGCGAGCTTGGCTAACAGGCCGAACACGCCGCTGACCGGGCACAGGTATTTGCACCAGACGCGTTTTTCCCGGCCGTAGAGGTAGCCGATGACCACGGCCGCCACGGTGGAGCCGCCCAGCACCAGCAGCGCCGCCTTGGGGTATTGGTAGACACTGATCATCTGGCCATAGACCGTGGTCATCACGAAGGCGACAAAAGGCCAGCCCTCCCAGCGCATCCAGCGCGGAATGGCCCAGTTCTGGCCCTTGCGGCTGGCCCATTCGGACAGCGCGCCCTCGGGGCAAAGCACGCCGCACCAGAAGCGCCCGAGCAGCACCATGCTCAGCAGCACGAAAGGCCACCAGATGCCCCAGAACACGAATTGCGCCGCGACCGTCAGGTGGTTGAAGACGGTGGCGGTTTCATCGGGCAGGTCCAGCAGGCAGGGCACGGCCAGCAGGAACACATACACCAGCACGATCACCCATTGCAGCGCGCGGATCTGCGCGCCGTGGCGGCGCAGCCAGTCGCCTGCGGCGGCGGTGTTCATGCCTGCGCCACCCTGGCGATACTAGGAGCGGCCGGACGGGCCAGACGCCACATTGCCAGCCAGTACAGCGCTATCACCAGAAGCACCGTCAGCGAAGGCCGGGCTCGGTAGCCGGTGAAGGCAGAGATGACGCTGCCGAAAACGCTGCCGTCGTCGAGCAGGCCCGAGCTGTCCCAGACCTGCCACACCAGGGCCGGCAGGAGTTCTACATCAATGAGCTTTTCCACCCCGCTCACCAGCAGCGAGCAGGCCAGCAGGATCAGCAAGACTTCAGTGACGCGAAAGAAGACGGCCCAGGAAAACACCTTGCCGCCCAGCTGTAACAGGTAAAAAGTGCCAGCCGCCAGCGCCACGCCCAGCCCCAATGCGAGCCAGAAAGACCCACCCGCCAGGCCTTGGCCGCTCCTGGCCAGGCTGCCGAGGAACAGCACCGTCTCGCTGCCTTCGCGCGCCACGGCAATCGCTGCCAGCCCGAACACGCCCCACCAGCGCTGCTGCCCGACGCTGCTGCTCAAGCTTTCTTCCATGTCGCGCTTGAGCCGCCGGCCATGGCGGCGCATCCACAGCACCATCTGCACGATCAGGCCGGCGGCAAGCAGCATCAGGCTGGTCTGAAAATACTCCTGCCCCTCGTCGGAGAGCATGGTGTTCATCGCCTCGATGCCCAGGCCGAGCAGCAGCGCGCCCACCAGCCCCGCCGCCACGCCGGCCCACAGATAACGCAAGCCGAAACGACCCTGCGGGTGGTGTGACAGCCAGGCGTGCAAGATGCCCACCACCAGCATGGCCTCGACGGTCTCGCGCCACATGACAAAAAGAATCTGGCTGAAGTTCTGCATCACTGCTCACTCTGGCTGATGGTGGATAAAGGGTTTATTTGGCGACGATGGCGCCCGGCGGCTGCTGCATGTGAAAGTCGTCAAAGAAGCTGTAGGAGCCCGGCTCCAGCGGAAAAATGACCACGAAAGAGGTGCCGCCGGGGTTCAGCGCCTTTTCCTTGCGCAGCGGTTTGCTCTCGAACTCGATGGCTTCGGTGCCAGTGTTCGTGATCTCGATCTTGAACTTCTTGCCAGCAGGAACCTGCAGGGGATTGGGCGTGAACACCCCGTTGTTGCAGGCCAGTTTGAAGGTGGGCAGGTCGTCGGCAGCCAGCGCGGTGCCGGCCAGGGCCAGCAGCAGGCCAGCCAGGCCGAGGCGGGGCAACATGGAGCGCAGCAGCGGGTTCATGCTGCGCCGGCTCAGTAGCCGCCCTTCTTGCCGGTGCCGGCGTAGATGAAGTCGTAGTTCAAATCAAAATTCTTGAACCAGGGCGCGACACCGGTTTCCTTGTCCACATGGCGGCCGAAGTGGGTATGGGGATTGGCCGAAGGTGGCATCACCGTGTATTTGAGCTTGTACTTGCCAGGGCCGTCGAGCTTGACGTTGTCGCCATAGTGCGGACCGTCGCTGGCCACCATCGACATCAGATCGCCCGCGACCTTGAAGTTGCTGCCCACCTTTGTGATCTCGAACTTGATCACCAGATCGGGCATCCAGTCACCTTCGGCAAAACCGTTGGGGTTGTTCTTGACCGCGTGGATGTCGGCTTCCAGATGGATGTCGGAGTCCTCCACTTTCTTCATCATGCCGTCCGGCTCCATCTTCACCGGCTGCAGATAGACCGCGCCGATTTCCATGCCGGCGAGGGTCTGGTGCTTGCCAATAGGCGTTTCCGCCGCAAAGGAAGGCTGTGCGGCCAAGAAAGACGTGGCCAGCAGGACGGAAGCAAAGCAGGTTTTCATGATATGTAAACAAAAAGTTACGATGACGTTTTCATTCTATATCATTAAATAAGAATCATTCTCATATAAAGACACAACGAGCGCCTTTGCAATAGCGATCGGTCAGGTCAGGTCAGGCAATAGTTGAGCAATTCCAGCCTGGGCCGAAGTGCTTTTTGGCCCAGCGATTCGAGCAGGTTGACCTCAATGGTGTGGCACAGGGTGTCCAGCGGCAAATCGTTGGGCTCCAGGCCAAACGGTTCCTCGATCTCATCGCCCAGCGCATCCAGGCCAAAGAAGGTGTAGGCCACGATGGCCACCACGAACGGGGTCATGAAACCGATCACGTCCACTAGGCCGAAGGGCAGCAGAAAGCAGTACAGGTAAGCGGTGCGGTGCAGCAGCAGCGTGTACGAAAAAGGCACCGGCGTGCTCTTGATGCGCTCGCAGGAAGCGGCAGCGGCGGTCATGGCGCACAGGGTGTTGTCAATCGTCACGGCCAGGCACGGATCGATCCAGCCCTGTTTCAAACAGGCGCCCAGGTCCCCGCCCATGGCCAGCATCAGCGCATCGGGCTTGCTGGTGGCTTGCTGCAGGCCGGGCCACTCAGCTTCAGGCACCCAGCGCTGCAGTTCGCCAAAATCGCTGCAGTCGCGCAGTTGCATACGCAGGGCATGCACGAAAGCAATGGCGCGGTAGACGATGCGCTGGCGCGCCGCCGCCACCTCGGCGCCTTGCCCCGGCAGGTCCGCAGGCTGGATGAAGCTCTGGCATTGCCGGGTGAGCGAGCGGCAGCGCAGCACCAGTTCACCCCACAGCTTGCGCCCTTCCCAGTAGCGGTCATACGCGGCGGAATTGCGAAAGCCCAGAAAAATCGCCAGCGGCAGGCCGATCAGGGTGAAGGGAATGGGGCTCAGCGTGATCTTGAGGTCGAACAAGTTGCCGTGGGCCAGCGTCACCAGAATCGCGCTCAGCGTGTTGACCAGCAGCGTCATCCGGATCCGGGGCAGGATGGAGCCGCGCACCACGAAAAACAGCCTGATGCCGGAAGGGCGGTCTCGAACAATCATGACAAAGCGCCGTAAGGAGAAACCCTTATTGGACCATAGCCCGACAGGAAACCCGGCGTCTTGCAGCCGAATGACGCTCAGCTGACCAGGCGCGAGGAGCGGGGAACGTGGGCCATCAGGAACTCCATCTGGTCGGCCAGGATGCGGCGGTTGCGCAAAATGAAGTCTTCCCACAGGCTGGGCACATAGGGCGCATACAGCAGCGGCATGTGCGCCTGCTCGGGGGTGCGGTTGCTCTTGCGGTGGTTGCAGGCGCGGCAGGCGGTGACGACGTTCATCCAGCTGTCCACGCCTTTTTGCGCCACCGGAATGATGTGTTCGCGCGTCAGGCTTTCCTCGTGGAAATGGCCGCCGCAGTAGGCGCAGACATTGCGGTCGCGCACGAACAGCTTGCTGTTGGTCAGGCCCGGCTTCAGCTCGAACGGGTTGATGCTGGGAACGCCCTTGGTGCCGATGATGCTGTTGATGTGGATGATCGACTGCTCGCCGGTGATGGCGTTGTGGCCGCCGTGAAAGGTGGCAATGCGCGCTCCGATTTCCCAGCGCACCTCCTCGGCCGCGTAATGCAGCACGGCCAGCTCTAGGCTGATCCAGGCCTGGGGCAGGCCCTGGGCTGAGAGTTTGAGAACCTTCAAAACGAACCTCCATCAAGCATGGAAACCGGGCGTCTGGCTGTCACCGAATTCAATATACAGGGAAATGCTGAAATAGGCACGAAAACTGCAGCAAAGCCTGTTCAATCTGTCTGGCTGGCCCAACGGGGTGGTGGCGCTATAAAAACGATAATTAGGCCCATGAAAATTTTCCGTGGCTACCACCATCCCGATCTGGCACCGCACTGCGCCCTGACCATTGGCAATTTCGACGGTGTCCATCGCGGCCACCAGGCCATGCTGGCGCTGCTGAAAAACGAAGCCAGGCACCGGGGCGTGCCCAGTTGCGCCATCAGCTTCGAGCCGCATCCGCGCGACTACTTCGCCGCCGTGGCGCGCAAGCCCGCGCTGGCGCCGGCGCGCATTGCCACGCTGCGCGACAAGCTGACCGAACTGGAGCAGTGCGGCATCGACCAGTGCGTGATCCTGCCCTTCAATGCGCAGCTGGCCGCGCAGCCCGCCGAGGCCTTCATCCAGGAAGTGCTGGTGCACGGCCTGGGCGCACGCTACGTGCTGGTGGGCGATGATTTCCGCTTCGGCGCCCAGCGCGCCGGCGACTACGCCATGCTGGACGCGGCGGGCGCTCGCCTGGGCTTTGACGTGGCCCGGATGAACAGCTATGAGATCTCGCCGCCCCACGCGCGCGCGGCCGGCCCTGACGCCTCAAGCAACGCGCCATCGCAGGCGCGCCCCGCCGGCGGGCAGGCCACCCGCGTGTCCAGCTCGGCGGTGCGCGAGGCGCTGGGGCAGGGCGACATGGACCGGGTGGCGGCGCTGCTCGGGCGCCCCTACAGCATTTCTGGTCACGTCGTGCATGGCCGCAAACTGGGGCGCGAGCTGGGTTTCAGAACCTTGAATTTGCGCTTTGCGCACTGGAAACCGGCGGCCAGCGGGATTTTTGCAGTGCTGGTCCATGGCCTGGGTGAGCAAGCACTGCCCGGCGTGGCCAACTTGGGCATCCGGCCCTCGCTCGATCCGGACGACGCCAACGGAGGGCGGGTGCTGCTCGAAACCCATTGCCTGGCCTGGCCGGCCAGCCTGGGCGCTGAAGAGGCATACGGTAAAATCATCCGGGTGGAACTGCTACACAAACTGCATGACGAGCTGAAATACGACAGTCTGGACAGCCTGACAACAGGCATTGCCAGGGACTGTGACGATGCCCGTGCGTTTTTTGCCCAGCCCGCCAGCGCAGCGCCCGCCGCCTTGCACACCCAGACCAGCCGCCAGACGACACGCGACCGAATTTAGACGATCTTGTCGCCGCCGGCCTTCGCCCGCTTCGGCAACCTCGCCGGCGAGTGCCACTTCCTCTCTTTCTTCCCGCCTGTGTCTCCTGCGCACCGCCCCTTTCAGGCCGCATTGAACACCCCCTACAGCGCCCCATCAAAGTAAGCCCATGCCTGACCAAAAAACCGATTACCGCAGCACCCTGAACCTGTCCGACACGCCTTTTCCGATGCGCGGCGACCTGCCCAAGCGCGAAGCCGGCTGGGTGCAGGAGTGGGAAGACAAGGGGATTTACAAGAAGCTGCGCGACGTGCGCCAGGGCAAGCCGCGCTTTGTGCTGCACGACGGCCCGCCGTATGCCAACGGCAACATCCACATCGGCCACGCCGTCAACAAGATTCTCAAAGACATGATCGTCAAGGCGCGCCAGCTCAAGGGGCTGGATGCCGTCTATGTGCCGGGCTGGGACTGCCACGGCCTGCCGATCGAAAATGCCATCGAAAAACTGCACGGCCGCAGCCTGCCACGCGACGAGGTGCAGGCCAGGAGCCGCGCCTTTGCGACCGAGCAGATCGCCGGCCAGATGGCCGACTTCAAGCGCCTGGGCGTGCTGGGCGAATGGGACAACCCGTACCGCACGATGGATTTCGCCAACGAGGCCAATGAAATCCGCGCCTTGAAACGCATCATGGAGCGCGGCTTCGTCTATCGCGGCTTGAAGCCGGTGTACTGGTGTTTTGATTGCGGCTCGTCACTGGCCGAGTTCGAGATCGAATACGCCGACAAGAAATCGCAGACGCTTGATGTCGGTTTCAAATGCGCCGAGCCTGAAAAGCTCGCTGCCGCTTTCGGCCTGGAAAGTCTTGCCAAAGACGCTTTCGTGGTCATCTGGACGACCACCGCCTGGACGATTCCCGCCAACCAGGCGCTGAATCTGAACCCGGAACTGGACTACGCCCTTGTCGATACCGAGCGCGGCATCCTGCTGCTGGCTGCCGTGCTGGTGGACAAATGCCTGGCGCGCTTTGGATTGACCGGCACCGTGCTGGCGACGGCGCAAGGCAAGAAGCTGGCGCTGATCAACTTCATGCACCCGCTGCACGACGTGAGCGATTCAAGCCACTCAAACGAAGAGGGCGACGCGGGCAACACAAGCAGCGAGGCTAACGCAAGCAACGTGAGCGCCAAACCTGGCAACTACAGCTACCGCCGCCTGAGCCCGGTGTACCTGGCCGACTACGCCACCGCCGACGACGGCACCGGTATCGTCCACGCCGCGCCCGCTTACGGCGTGGAAGACTTTAACTCCTGCGTGGCCAACGGCATCGCCTACGACGACATCCTCAACCCGGTGCAGGGCAACGGCCGCTATGTGGACGAGTTGCCGCTGTTTGGCGGCCTGAACATCTGGAAAGCCGCGCCGCTCGTCATCGACAAGCTGCGCGAGCACGGGCGCCTCTTTGCGAGCGAAAACATCACCCACAGCTACCCGCACTGCTGGCGCCACAAGACGCCGGTGATCTACCGCGCGGCGGCCCAGTGGTTCATCCGCATGGATGCCGAAACGCCGGGCACGCAAGGCGTGTTCGCCAGCGACAAGGCGGAAAAAACCCTGCGCCAGCTCGCCCTGGCCGCGATTGAAGAGACCAGTTTCTATCCGGAAAACGGCAAGCTGCGCCTGCAGAGCATGATTGCCGGGCGGCCCGACTGGTGCATCAGCCGCCAGCGAAACTGGGGCGTGCCACTGCCCTTCTTCATCCACACGGCCACGGGCGAATTGCACCCACGCACCATGGAAATCATGGACCAGGCGGCAAACATGGTGGCGCAAAGCGGCGTGGAAGCCTGGAGCAAGGTCAGCGCCGCCGACATCCTGGGCGCCCTTGACGCCCAGCATTACACCAAGGTCAACGACATCCTGGACGTGTGGTTCGACTCGGGCACGACGCACGACCATGTGCTGCGCCACAGCCATGCGGCCCAGTCCACTTGGCCGGCCGACCTCTACCTCGAAGGCCATGACCAGCACCGCGGCTGGTTTCATTCCTCGCTGCTGACTGCCTGCGCCATGTACGACCACGCGCCGTACAAAGGCCTGCTGACGCACGGCTTCACGGTGGACGGCAAGGGCCGCAAGATGAGCAAGAGCGAAGGCAATGTCGTCGCGCCGCAGGAAGTCTCAGGCAAGCTCGGCGCCGAGATCATCCGCCTGTGGTGCGCCTCGACCGACTACTCGGGCGACCTCGGGATCGACGACAAGATCCTAGCCCGGGTGGTGGATGCCTACCGCCGCATCCGCAACACGCTGCGCTTTTTGCTGGCCAACGTCAGCGACTTCGACCCGGTGAAAGACGCCGTGCCGTTCGACGAGCTGCTGGAAATAGACCGCTACGCCCTGAGCCGCGCCGCGCAGCTGCAGGCCGACATCCTGGCCCATTACGAGGTATATGAATTCCACCCGGTGGTGTCCAAACTACAGATCTACTGCAGCGAAGACCTGGGCGCTTTCTACCTCGACATCCTGAAAGACCGGCTCTACACGACGGGGCCGAAGTCGCTCGCCCGGCGCAGCGCCCAGACCGCGCTGCACGCAATCACCCATGCGATGCTGCGCTGGATGGCGCCGTTCCTGAGCTTTACGGCTGAAGAGGCGTGGAAGGTCTTCGGCCAGTCCGAATCCATCTTCATGGAAACGTATGCCGACCTGGGCACGCCCGACGCAGCGCTGCTGGCCAAGTGGAGCAATATCCGCGACGTGCGCAATATGCTCAACAAACAAATCGAGAACGTCCGGGCAGAAGGAAAAATAGGCTCGCCACTACAGGCAGAAGTTGTGCTGGCCGCCAAGGAAGGTGCCTATAAGGCACTAGCCTCATTAGGCGCTGATCTGAAATTTGTATTAGTCGTCTCTAAAGTCGAACTAATTGAAATTCCTGCAGGCATGCCACTCACTACGGATAACGGCTGGGATGTTGAAGTTCAGGTTCAAAGCGTAATGCCTTCCACTCATCCGAAATGCGACCGCTGCTGGCACTACCGCGACGACGTGGGCGCTGACCCGGCGCACCCGACGATTTGCGGACGCTGCACCAGCAACCTGTTCGGCGCGGGCGAAGAGCGGAAATTCGCGTGATGGCGCAGACGTCCCAACCGGTGTCCATCCGGCCAGCCTCGCCCGCCCTGCGCATCCTGCCCTGGCTGGGCCTGGCGCTGGTCCTGCTGGTCGCCGACCAGTACACCAAAGTGCTGATCCTGGACGCCTACCGTCTGGGTGAAGGCACTTATATCACCTCGTTTTTCAACATCGTGCGGGTTCACAACCTGGGCGCGGCGTTTTCTTTTTTAGCCTCTGAATCGGGCTGGCAGCGCTGGCTTTTCACCGGCATCGGGGTGGCGGCGGCGGTGTTCATCGTCTGGCTGCTGCGCTCGCATGCCGGGCAAAAGCTGTTTTCCTTTGCCCTGGCCTGCATCCTGGGCGGCGCCGTGGGCAATGTGATCGACCGCGTGCTGTACGGCTACGTGGTGGATTTCCTCGATTTCCACTACGCCAACTGGCATTTTCCAGCCTTCAACATTGCCGACAGCGCCATCACCGTCGGCGCAGTCTGCCTGATCCTGGACGAGCTGCTGCGCATGCGCCGCACGCCTTGAGCGGACGCCACCTCATCAAGCACCGGCTGAACTGACAGCCAGCCCCTCTCCATGTAAACCTTTGTCTCATCAGTCTATGATGTTGACAAAATTCAAATCAAGCCGGGTTGCCGGAAGGGAGAGGTTGATGGACAAATTCTGGCGCTCGGCACAGGCGCTCAAAACAGCTGCGACCGTATTGCTGCTGCTGGCGCTGATCGTGATTGCAGGCGTACACCTGTGCAGCCAGAAGGCTGTGGCCATCCAGGGGCCGGGGGTCATGCAGGTCATCGGGCCGGACAGGGTGTGGCTCGGGGTCAACCAGGATCTGTGGGTGCTTGACGCGGCAGGCCACAAGCTGGCACAAAAAACCGCGCAAGAGCTTGGCCTGAGCCGGGCCGTCAGCAATATTGCGCCGGCCCCGGATGGCCAGGTTCTGCTCACCGCGCGCGACCAACCCAGCTGGGTGGTGGTGCGCGGCGCTGATCTGGCGCCGGTCGGAACCATCGCGCCGCAGTGGCCGCAAGATATCCAAGGCAACATTTCCAATGCCATTCGCGTGGCGGTCTCGCCCACCTGGGACATTGCAGTGGCCACCGGCGGCGGGCATACGGTCTTGCTGTTCGACAAGAACGGAAAGCTCAAGGCCAGAACGCATCCAGGGGCTTACAACTTCACCAACGGCCTGTGGCACAGCCCCGAAGGCTGGTGGACCACCGATACCAACCGTTTTGTATTGCGCCTGCTCGACAGCGAAACGCTGGCCGAAAAAAAGGCCATCCGTCTCCAGCCAGGCATGGGCCTGCGTCCCTTTCTCGCTGAAATGGCGCCCTCCAGGGGCGCAGCGCTGGCAGCTGGAAGCCCGGCGCCGCTGGCGACGCTGAGTCGTCTGGATTTCCTCATGGATTCGGGCGATGTGGTCGATGTTTTTGCCGATGGCACCCAAGTCACCTATAACCAGGGAGCGCCCCTGCGCATGCAGGGCATCGGCTGGCTGAGAGATGACTTGCTGGTGGTCGATGCCGGCAATTACCAGGTGCTGCGCTTTTCGAACGAACGCAAGGCGCTGCCGCCCTTTGGCGATGCGCAGGTGCAGGCCGATCTGTCACAGATGCGGGAGCAGCGCCAGTTCTGGAGTCAGCTGTCGTCGCGCTACATGTTCGCACTGGGCGCCAGCCTGTTGCTGCTAGGCATGGCGGCCTATTCACGGCACAAGAAAATGCTGGTGCAGGCGCAGGTTGTTCAGCGCCAGTCCATCATGACAGGCACGCCCGAGTTGGGCAAAGACCCGCTTGTGCGTCAATGGCTGTGGGTGATCGCCTGGCCGGTGCTGGTGCGCAGCATCGTGGCGTTTGGCAGCATTTTCGGACTTCCGGCAGCAGTGTTGATGGTATGCAGCCGATACGGGATCGGCCGCCCCTTGAACCTTTTGCTCACGCTGACAATTGTGATGTTGCCGGTTTTTCTGGCTGCGCTGTGGCAGCAGCAGCGCCTGCAGCGCTTTTCCCTCAAGCCCGGCTATGAAGCCATGCTCAACCGCCAGGCCGTGGCATGGCTGCTCAAGCACAGCGACTGGGACGATATCCGGCAAGACGGCGAAGCGCCGCGCGAAACGCTACTGCTGCGCAGCGCCGGCCTGGGCTGGCGCAGGCAGTGGCTGCTCATCACCAACCAGCGGGTGTTGCTATTTGCAGCTAGCCTGCACGAGCGCAGGCTGCTCAATGAATGGCCGCGCAGCACAGTGCTGTTTGCCGGCACACCCGAGCAGGAGCAGCCCCACAGAGGAATACTGACCAGACTCACGCGCTGGCTCATGCCTCAGGTCAATCTGCGCATTCGCTTGCGCACCGGCGAGGTCATCACCGGCGTTTGCCCCAGCGCCGTGACGGCAGCCAGGGCCGCCAGCTTGCTGATGCGAGGCAGACCGACGCAGACCGAGCCGATCCGTCAAGCCCCGGCGCAGCGGCGTGGTCGGCGCTGGCATCAGGTTCTGGCCTCGCTGGCCCTGCCCGGTTCGGGGCAATGGCTGCAAGAGCGCTTTGTCAGCGGTACGATTTATTTCACAGTGGCTGTGCTGCTGTTTATGGGGATGGTCGGGCCGCTCTTGTGGGCCATGACCGGACCCAAGATGGAAGTGGGCAGCTTGAGCAAATTGAGTACTCTGTATGTGTGGCTGCTGCTGGCGGCCATTTCCAGCCTGGATGCTTGGCAATTTGCAGGGGCAAGGCAGGGCACCCAGGCGCGGGTCACGCGCTGAGCGACACCATTGACGCATCCACTTTGCATGCCGGCGTATAGTGGCCTGAGCAACCTATGAAGCATCTGTTGAATCTATTGGCCGCCATTGCGCTGCTGGTGTGGGGCACACACTTGGTACGCACCGGCATCCTGCGGGTGTTTGGGGCCAATTTGCGCCAGGTGCTGGCGCGCAGCATCAGCAACCGCTTCACGGCCGCCATCTCGGGCATCGGCGTCACGGCGCTGGTGCAGTCGAGCACCGCCACCTCGCTGATCGTTTCTTCATTCGCCGGGCAGGGCCTGGTCACGCTGCCGCTGGCGCTGGCCGTGATGCTGGGCGCCGACATCGGCACCAGCGTGATGGCGGTGGTGTTTTCCTTCGATTTGTCCTGGCTCTCGCCGCTGTGCATCTTTGTCGGCGTGGTGCTGTTCATCTCGCGGCCGGAAACCAATGTCGGCCGCCTGGGCCGCGTGCTCATCGGCCTGGGCCTGATGCTGCTGGCGCTGGCGCTGGTCAGGGAATCGACCCAGGTGCTGACCCGCTCGCCGGCCATCAAGACCCTGCTCGGCACCCTGAGCAGCGACCTGCTGCTGGAGATCACCGTGGGCGCCTTTTTGGCGGTGGTGTGCTACTCCAGCCTGGCGCTGGTGCTGCTGACGGCCACGCTGGCCAGCACCGATGTGATCTCGCTCGATGTCGCCCTGGGCCTGGTGCTGGGCGCCAACCTGGGCAGCGGCCTGCTGGGCATGCTGACCACGGCGCGCTCGGCCATTGAAGTGCGCCAGGTGCCGCTGGGCAACCTGATCTTCAAGCTGCTGGGCATCATGATGGCCGCGCCCCTGGTCGGCCTGTGGCTGCGCCATGCGCGGCCCTACCTGGCCGAGCCGGTGGTGGTCGTGGTGCTGTTTCACCTCACCTTCAACCTGCTGGTCGGGCTGGTGTTTCTCGGCTGGACGCAGGTGGTTGCGCGCTGGGTGGAAAAGCTGCTGCCCAGGCCCGCCAAAACCAGCCTGAGCGGGCGCCCGCACCATCTGGACCCGTCGGCGCTGGCCACGCCCTCGCTGGCGATTTCCTGCGCCGCGCGCGAAGCGCTGCACCAGGCCGATGTGGTGGAAACCATGCTGCGCGGCATGCTCGACGTCATCAGGAAAGACGACCTGCAGCTGGCCCAATCCCTGCGCAAGATGGACGACACGGTCGATGAGCTGTACTCGTCCATCAAGTACTACCTCACCAAGATCTCCCGCGAGGCGCTGGACGAAAACGAAAGCCGGCGCTGGACCGACATCATCAGCTTCACCATCAACATGGAGCAGATCGGCGACATCATCGAGCGCGTGCTGATCGACATCGAGGACAAGAAGATCAAGCCGCGCCGGCGGTTTTCAGAAGCCGGCATGGCCGAAATCGTCGAGCTGCACGAGCGCCTGACCGACAACCTGCGCCTGGGCATGAGCGTGTTTCTAAATGGCAACGTGCGCGACGCGCAAAAGCTGCTGGAAGAAAAAGCGCGCTTTCGCGACCTGGAGCGCGCCTACGCTGGCACCCACCTGGAGCGGCTCTCGGCCAACACGCTGCAGAGCCAGGAGACCAGCTCGCTGCACATCGACCTGATCAGTGAATTGAAACGCATCAACTCGCACATCTGCTCGATTGCCTACCCGATTCTGGATTCGGCCGGCGCGCTGGCGCCCAGCCGACTGCGCGCCCCGGCGTCGTGAAGCCAGGCCTGAACCGGGCACACAGCCCCCACAGGCCGCACACCTTTTCTTGCGCCGCGCCCGGCTTATTTCTTGAGCAAAACCTTTTGGTAATTCGCTTTGGTAGGCGGATTGCCTGATTCTTTGGCAATCAGGCGCACCAAGCCCCAGTCTTTTCGGTAGTCGCGCGGGAAAAACCGGTTGTTGCCTTCGAGCGCCCGGCTCATGCTGCTCGGAAACCTGAAATCGGCAAAGCATTTGCTGATTTTGGCCTGCAAGGCGGGCTCCAGGTTATGGGACATGGCAAAGGCATCGGTGGGAAATTTTTCGCTTTCATACACCACGCGGAATTCGCTGGCCTTGATCTCGCCCTTGGCAATCATGCGGTCCATCACATCGGAGGCCACCGCTGCCGCGTCATACAAGCCCAGTTTCACGCCTGTGATGGACTTGTCGTGGCCACCCGAGAATTCCACTTTGTAATCGGCATCGGGCTTCAAGCCGAGCGCGGGGAACAGGGCCCGCGGCGCCAGGTTGCCAGAGTTGGAGGTTTGGGTGGTGTGCGCGACTTTCTTGCCCTTCAGGTCCGCCGGCTGCTTGGCGGGCGAATCGGCCCGCACCAGCAGCTTGAGGGTATAGCTGTCGGAGTGACCCACGCTGTCCCGGCCTTTGCCCGCAAAAGGTATGGCGCCGGCAAAGTTCACGGCATACAAGGTACCGCCCGTGGAATATTGACCAATGTGGACCACGCCGTTGCGCTGCCCTTCCAGAACGGTGCCTTCGCGCACGGGAGGATACAGTTCGACCTCTTTCTTCAGGCAGGCGGCCAGGTGGTCCATCAGCGGCGCATAGGTTCGCCGAGCCGTGTCGGCATCCTCGACGGAGGACACACCAATCACGATCTTGTGAGGATTCGCGCTCACTTTGGGCCTGTCGGCCAGCAAGTCCTGGTTGGCGTCGCAATAAGGCTCGTCCAGTTCGCTGCGATTGACGCAACTCTGGGCTTGGGCGCCAAATGTTACAAAAAGAAAAGTCGCTACCAAATTGGCGCGAAATGCTGTGTTGGCAGCCCAATAGCAAACGTTCATGCATACCCTTTATCAAAAAAGGGGACGAATGTAACACTATGTTCCATTCCGTGCCGGTACGCGCCAGAGTAGCACTGCTGCCCTATCAGTTGCAGGCTCGCCCAGCACGGCGCTCCCCGGTGGTTACAAGGTCAAGATGGTGCAGCCGGTGGTTTGGCGCGCTTCCAGGGTGCGGTGGGCCTCGGCCACATCGGCCAGGGCAAAACGCTGGTCAATGCGAACCACGACTTTGCCGCTGGTCACCATGGCGAACAGGTCGTCGGCCATTTCCTGCGTGGTTTCCCGGGTGGTGATGTGGCTGAACAGCGTCTGGCGGGTCAGGTAGAGCGAGCCCTTGGCGGCCAGAATGCCGGGCGCAAACGGCGCCACCGGACCGGAGGCGTTGCCGAAACTGGCCATCAGGCCGAAAGGGCGCAGGCAGTCGAGCGAGCGCTCGAACGTGTCCTTGCCGACCGAGTCATAGACCACCTTGACGCCCTGTCCGCCGGTGATCTCCTTGACCTTGGCGACGAAATCTTCCCTGGCGTAGTTGATGGCAAATGCCGCGCCATGGGCCAGGGCCAACGCGCATTTCTCGTCCGAACCGGCCGTGCCGATCAGCTGCAGGCCCAGAGCCCTGGCCCACTGACAGGCGATCAGGCCGACACCGCCGGCGGCGGCGTGGAACAAGACAAAGTCGCCCGCCTGGAGTCCGCCCTGCGGCTGGGTGCGGCGCAGCAAATACTGCGCGGTCAGCCCCTTGAGCATCATGGCCGCGCCGGTTTCAAAGGAAATCGCGTCGGGCAGCCTGCCCACGCACTTGGCGGGCATGACCCGCACCTCGCAGTAGCTGCCCGGCGGCTGGCTGGCATAGGCGGCGCGGTCACCCGGCTGCAGGTGCGTCACGCCCTCGCCCACGGCCTCGACAATGCCGGAGGCTTCCATGCCCAGCTGCAGCGGCATGGTCATCGGGTACAGGCCGCTGCGCTGGTACACGTCGATGAAATTGAGGCCAATGGCCTTGTGCCGGATGCGGATTTCGCCGGGGCCGGGCTCGCCCACGGCCACATCGACCAGTGTCATTACCTCAGGGCCGCCGTGCTGCGCGATGCGCACGGCCTTGGAAGTCATCAGAGCCATCGGGTTTCCTTGTAAAGTGGTCACGCGCTTTCCTGGTGAAAGCGCGGGCCCGCCATCGTGCCACGGATCCGGGCCGGCTGCTGCGCCTGCCCGCCTGCCCGCCTGCCCGCCTGCCCGCCTGCCCGCCTGCCCGCAAGAGCCTGCGGTTCGCGTCAGCCGGTGGTGGCTTGGTAAAGTCAGCGGATGAATCAACGCCTGACCCCCGCCACCGCCCTGCTGCTGACGCTGCCGCCCCTGCTCTGGGCCGGCAATGCGGTGGTCGGCCGCCTCGTCTACCAGCTGGTGCCGCCGATGACGCTGAACTTTCTGCGCTGGGCGCTGGCCTTTGTGATTCTGTTGCCGCTGGCCTGGCCGGTGCTGCGGCGCCACAGCAGCCTGTGGCGCAGCTGGAAGCATTTCGCGCTGCTCGGTTTGTTCGGCATCGGCTGCTACAACGCGCTGCAATACCTGGCGCTGCAAACCTCCACGCCGCTCAATGTGACGCTGGTGGCCTCCAGCATTCCGGTGTGGATGCTGCTGGTGGGCACGCTGTTCTTCGGGCAGCGGGTTTCGGGCCGGCAGGTGGCCGGGGCCGTGCTGTCGATTGCCGGCGTGCTGGTGGTGCTCTCGCGCGGGCAGTGGGCGCTGCTGGTGCAGGTGCGGCTGGTGCCGGGCGACCTGTATGTGCTGCTGGCCACGCTGGCCTGGGCGTTTTACAGCTGGCTGCTGTCCCAGCCCAAGGAGGCGCCCGAGCTGCGGCGCGACTGGGCGGCTTTTTTGATGGCGCAAATCGTCTTCGGCCTGGGCTGGTCGGGCCTGTTTGCAGCCGGCGAGTGGGCCGTGACCGACGCGCGCATCATCTGGGGCTGGCCGCTGATTGCGGCCTTGCTGTACATCGCCATTGGCCCGGCAGTGATGGCCTACCGCTGCTGGGGCATGGGCGTGCAGCGCGTCGGCCCGGCCATTGCCGGCTTTTTCTCGAATCTGACGCCGCTGTTTGCGGCCCTGCTGTCGGCGGCCTTTCTGGGCGAGCTGCCACACCTGTACCACGCGCTGGCGTTCGGGCTGATCGTCGGCGGCATCGTGGTGTCGTCGCGGCGCTAGGGTTGCGTCAGGCGTCTCTCGTTACCGACCTTGCAAATGGCGCAGACCAACAACTTGCTGGTGACGCGACATTAGGGCCGCGTGCCGACTGCCTGCTTCCCGTCGCAGGCAGCACGAGGGCGTTACGCCCCGAGAGCGAGGGCTTTCAAATCACGCCAGGCCGAATTCCCGCCTGAAAGCCGCACAAAACCCGTCCGTTCCACTGAGCGTCAGCGTCACCGTGTGGCGCGGCTTGCCCGGCGCTGCGGCCTGCACCGCGAACTGGCGCGTGGCCGGGTTGTAGGCCATGGTCTCGGGCGCGGTGAATTCGCGCAGGCCGTGCAGGTCGTAGTCCCACTCGCCGCCCTCGCCCACCGGGCCAAGCTGGCCGGCAAAGGCCTGATAGGCCCAGTCCAGCACCAGGGCGATTTCACGCTGCACGGCGCTCACCTGCTCGGGCCAGGTGGAGGCCACGGCCTCGAAAGTGCCAACGCCCTCGGCATCTTCCGCATAGTCGAAATTGAGATAGTTCAGCATGTTGGACATTTTTTGCCTTTCAATCGGTTTGCCGAAAGCCCGCACCGTCACTCAGAAAATCAACGGCGGACAGGCACAGACGCTGGCCGGTCCTCCACGACAGCAGCCGCAGCGCTAGCGGGAAGCGCCGGCCTGGCACCCCGTCTGGGTAAACACGAAAATCCCGGCGATCACCAGCACCGTGCCGCCCGCCACCCAGGCAGTGAACGGCTCACCCAGGATCACCACACCCATCAGGATGGTGGAAATCGGCCCCACCATGCCGGTCTGGGCGGTCACGCTGGCGCCGACGCGCTCGATCGCCATCATCACCATCAGCACCGGCACGGCGGTACACAAGGTGGCATTGAGCAGCGACAGCCACAGCACCTCGGGCGCCACCGCCGCCGCGCTCAGGGGTTTGAGCAATACGAACTGCAGCAGGCACAGCAGGCACGCCACCGTGGTGGCCAGGCCCACCAGGCGCAGCGAGCCCAGGCGCTTGACCATCTCGCCGCTGTAGACCAGGTAGAGCGCGTAGCTGACGGCGCTGAGGAAAACCAGCAGCGCGCCGAGCGCGGCCTCGCTGCCCTGCAGCGTGATTTCATGGCCGAACACCAGCACCACGCCGGCGTAGCTGATGGCCATGCCGGTGAGCTGGCGGGCCGTGATGCGGCGCTGGTAGAGCACCAGCCCGAGCAGCATCACCAGCGTCGGGTTCAGGTACAAAATGAGGCGCTCCAGCGAGGCGCTGATGTGCGCCAGCCCGGCAAAGTCCAGGAAACTGGCCAGGTAGTAGCCGGTAAAGCCCAGCCAGACGACGCCCAGCCAGTCCCGGCGCGTGAGCGCCGGCTTGCCCAGGCTGGCCCACCAGGCCATGAGCGCAAAAATCGGCAGCGCAAACAGCATGCGGTACATGATCAGGGTGATCGCATCGACGCCGTGGCGGTAGGCGAGCTTGACAATGATGGCCTTGCCGCTGAAGGCAATGGCGCCGAAGGTGGCCAGCAGCAGGCCCGAGGCGATGCCCACGGGCGCTGCCTGCTGCGTCTGCCGCGTCTGCTGCGCCTGCTCGATGGCTGGCTGGCCGGACTCGGCGTCAACACTCATGCGGCTTCCTTGAGGGCACATGCCGGGCTGGCGGGCATGCGGCATCAGTCTTCCACAAAGGCTTGCGCGCGCCGCTGCTTGATGGCCGGCAGCAGCACGATCACCAGCATCAGGAGCGCCAGCGCCAGCAGGCTGGCCGAAATCGGGCGCGTCACGAACACGCTCCAGTCACCGCGCGAGAGCAGCAGCGCACGGCGCAGGTGTTCTTCCATCATCGGCCCCAGGATGAAGCCCAGCAGCAAGGGTGCAGGCTCGGCCCCCAGCTTGACGAAGATGTAGCCGATCACGCCAAACAGGCCCACCATCCAGACGTCAAACGTGTTGTTGTTGGTGGAGTACACGCCGATGGCGCAAAACAGCACGATCGCCGGAAAGAGGTAGCGGTAAGGCACGCTCAGGAGCTTGATCCACACGCCGATCAGCGGCAGGTTCAGGATGACCAGCATGGCGTTGCCGATCCACATCGAGGCGATCAGCCCCCAGAACAGCTCCGGGTTGCTGGTCATGACCTGCGGGCCGGGCTGGATGTTGTGAATCGTCATCGCGCCCACCATCAGGGCCATCACCGCGTTGGGCGGAATGCCCAGGGTGAGCAGCGGGATGAAGGAGGTCTGCGAGCCGGCGTTGTTGGCCGACTCGGGCGCGGCCACGCCGCGGATGTTGCCCTGGCCGAAAGGCACTTCGCCCGGCCGGGGGTTGATTTTCTTCTCCATCGCATAGGCGGCAAAGGCGGCCAGCAAGGCGCCCCCGCCAGGAAGAATGCCCAGAAAAGAGCCCAGCGCCGTGCCGCGCAGCACGGCCGGCGTCATGTCCCTGAAATCCTGCCGGGTGGGAAACAGGCCGCTGACTTTGGCGGTGAACACTTCGCGCTCGTGTTCGGGCCGGGCCAGGTTGCTGATGATTTCGCCATAGCCGAAAACGCCCATGGCAATGGCGACAAAGCCGATGCCGTCGGTGAGCTCGGGAATGCCAAAGCTAAAGCGCGCCACCCCCGAGTTCACATCGGTGCCCACCAGGCCCAGCAGCAGGCCCAGCACGATCATGGCGATGGCCTTGAGCAGCGAGCCCGAGGCCAGCACCACGGCGCCGATCAGGCCCAGGCTCATCAGCGAAAAATACTCGGCCGCGCCGAACTTGAAAGCCAGCTCGGTCAGCGGCGGCGCAAAAGCGGCCAGGATCAAGGTGCCGACGCAGCCGGCAAAGAACGAGCCCAGGCCGGCAGCGGCCAGGGCCGGCCCGGCCCTGCCCTGGCGGGCCATCTGGTAGCCGTCGATGCACGTCACCACCGAGGACGCCTCGCCCGGCAGGTTGACCAGAATGGCGGTGGTCGAGCCGCCGTACTGGGCGCCGTAGTAAATGCCGGCCAGCATGATCAGCGCCGACTCGGGCGGCAGCGCGTAGGTGGCCGGCAGCAGCATGGCAATCGTGGCCAGCGGCCCGATGCCGGGCAGCACGCCGATCAGGGTGCCCAGGATGCAGCCGGCCAGGCAATACAGCAGGTTGACCGGCGTGAAAGCGACGCCAAACCCCAGCGCCAGATGTTCAAATAACTCCATGAATGTGCATCCTCAGCCGGTGATGAAAGCCGGCCAGACCGTGAACTGCAGCTTGAGCGCCAGCACAAAAGCGCCATAGCTGCCGATGGCCAGCACGGTAGCCAGGAGCGCGGTGGCCTTGAGCGTCCAGCCCGACTTGGCCATGCTGGCAATGAAGGTCACCGCGTAGATGGCAACGATCAGGCCCATGGGCGGCAAGCCTATCGAGGGCAGTCCGCCGAGCAGCACGCCGAAGACCAGGTTGGCGGCAATGACGAAAAACAGCGGTTTCCAGGCCCAGGGGCCGATCTTGTCGCCGCCGAAGGACTCCAGCACCAGCGCCTTGAAGGTGATGATCACGCCCAGCAACGTCATCAGGATGCCCAGGCAGAGCGGGAAATAGCCCGGCCCCATGCTGCTGGCCTGGCCAATGTGGTAATCGGTCGCCCCCCCGGCAAACGCCACCCCGATGCCCATGAACATGAGACCGGAAAAAAAGTCTTTTTGACTCTTGATATTCAAGGTTTGTCTCCTCTGTGAAAGATCGAATCGGTGGATTGTGCATTCAAGCGTGCGGGCCAAGGCGGCGGCTGGCCCGAGAGCGCCAGGAAAGCTCAACCCATGGGCGGCGTGGCGGCCAGGATTTCCTCGATGGTCGTCAGGCCCTCGGCCACCTTGAGCGCGCCGGCCAGGCGCAGCGGGCGCATGCCCTCCTTGATGGCTTGGCGGCGCAGTGCGTCCATATTCGGCTCCTTGGCGATCTTTTCCTTCAGGGCCTCGCTCATCGTCAGCAGTTCATAGAGGCCCATGCGGCCGCGAAAACCGGTCATGCGGCAATCGACGCAGCCCACCGGCCTGTAGGGCTGGTAGCCGCCGCCCAGCTGCCAGGGCTTGACCAGATCGGCCAGGGTCTCGCGCTGGGCGGCCTCGTCCGGCTGGCGGCACTGGCTGCACAGCGTGCGCACCAGGCGCTGGGCCAGCACGCCGATCAGGGTGGCATTGATCAGGTAGGGCGGCACGCCGAGTTCCATCAAGCGCGAGACGGCCGAGGGCGCGTCGTTGGTGTGCAGCGTGCTGAACACCAGGTGGCCGGTGAGGGCCGCCTGCACCGCCATTTCCGCCGTTTTGAGGTCGCGGATCTCGCCCACCATGATGATGTCCGGGTCCTGGCGCATCAGGGCGCGCAGGCCTTCGGGAAAACCGAAATCGAGCAGCGGCTGCACCTGCGTCTGGTTGAACGCCGGCTCGATCATTTCAATCGGGTCTTCAATCGTGTTGACGTTGACCGCCTCGGTGGCCAGGCGTTTCAAGGTGGAGTACAGCGTGGTGGTCTTGCCCGAGCCGGTCGGGCCGGTCACCAGCACGATGCCGTGGGGTTTCTTGACCAGCTCTTCCCAGCGCCCGGCGTCATGCGCCGAAAAGCCCAGCGCGTCCAGGTTCTTGACGGTGGTGTCGGGGTCGAAAATGCGCATCACCATTTTTTCGCCAAACGCGGTCGGGAGCGTGGCCAGGCGCATTTCAATCTCGTCGCCGCGCGGGTTGCGCGTCTTGATGCGCCCGTCCTGCGGGCGGCGCTTTTCCACCACGTCCATGCGCCCGAGCAACTTGATGCGCGCCGTCATGGCGTTATGCACGCCCATGGGCAATTGATAGACCGGGTGCAGCACGCCGTCGATGCGAAAGCGGATCACGCCCTGCTCGCGCCTGGGCTCCAGATGGATGTCGCTGGCGCGCTGGTCAAAGGCGTATTGCCACAGCCAGTCCACCACCTGCACGACGCCCTGGTCGTTGGCATCCAGCTGCTTGTTGCTCTTGTTGAGTTCCACCAGTTGCTCGAAACTGGCCGTGCCGGCGCTGCTGGTGGACTTGACGGCAGCCTTGACCGATTTGGCCAGCGCAAAGAACTCGGCCGTGTACTTGGCGATGTCCTGCGGATTGGCCAGCACCAGGCGCACGCTGCGCCGCGACTGGCGCTCAATTTCCGGCACCCAGTCGGTGACGAAAGGCTCGGACGTGGCAATGACCAGTTCGTGCGGCGTGACCTGCACCGGCAAGATCTTGTGGCGCTCGGCGTACACGCTGGACATGCTGTCGGCCACCTTGCCCACCTCGACTTTCAGCGGGTCAATGCGCAGGTACTGCAGTCCCGCGCGGCCGGCCAGCCACTGGGTGAGGGTCTCGATGTCCAGCGGCTTGCCGTCGGCCAGCCGCGTCATGCCGATGCTGGCCAGGCGCACCAGCGGGGGCTGGGCGCTTTGCACCTGCGCGCAGCGGGCGGTGGTGCGCTGCGCCTCCGCAACGCTGACGAGGCCATCCGCGCTGAGCCATTCGAGCAGCTTACGCCAGTCCAGCGGGCCGGCATGCAGCCTGGAGGCCGGGGGGTTCAACGGGGAAGAAGGGGGCAGGACGGCGCTCATGCCGGCCACTTTACTCCACCGGCCAAAGCGGAAAAAAGCTGCCTCACAGCGCCGGCTTGAAAAGCCGCAGCCACTTCCTGGCCGGCAAATCCCAGCGCGACTCGATCGCGCCGGCGCGCGCCAGCAGCTCGGCGCGCTCGGGGCGGCTCGGGTCGCGCTGGGCCAGCACCACGGTGTTGCCCTCGCGCGTCGGCCGGAAGGCCCAGATGCACTCCGGGCCGAAGGCCTCGGCCATCTTGACGAGCGACTGCTCGTAGCTCGAATCGCGGCCAAAGAGGTTGACCGTCATCACGCCGTCCTCGGTCAGCAAATCGCGGCAGTGGGCGTAGAAATCCTCATCGTCGAGCACCGGCGCGGCCGCCTCATGGTCGTACAGATCGACATGCAGCAGATCGACCGTGCCCTGGTGCATGGGCTTTTGAATCTCTTCCCCCGCATCGGCCTCGATGACGTGCAGGCGCAAATCGTCGCGCGGCAGCTTGAACCACAGCCGGCAGGCGGCAATGACCTGCGGGTTGATCTCGATGGCGGTGGTCTTCATGCGCAGCTTCTTGTAGCAGAACTTGGTCAGTGCCGCCGAGCCCAGGCCGAGCTGCATCGCATGCCTCTTCGCGACCGATTCGGCGTCCATGAACAGCAGTCCGGCCATCATGCGCTGGACGTATTCGAGTTCGATGTCGTAGGGCGCGTCGCGCAGCATCGAGCCCTGCACCCATTCGGTGCCCAGGTGCAGGAAGCGCACATCGCCATAGTCGGAAAAGTTGACTTCGGGCAGGTCCGGGCGAGGCGTTGGCGTATCTTTTTTTGACATGGCGTGAAAGAGGTGTCCCTGGTTTTTTCATGAGCCCGCAGGCAGACCCGCTATTTTCGCTGCAGGCGAAGCGGGTCGCCGGCCAGCCTGGGGCAAGGCGGATGAAACGCGGGGGCCGTTGCAAAAACAGCCGCCCCGCTGGCCCGCTGGCCCGCTGGTGCCGCATCATGCGCAGATGGCGGCAGGCCTTGGCGCTTGAGAGAACAGGGTTTACCACCGCCTGACGCAGCACCAAGCGAGCGCGGAACGCCCAGCCATAAAGGTACGTTCACTGACAGCAAGGTCCGCGGCACCAAGCCCGCGCGGAACGCCCAGGCAGCAGGCCCAGCTGCAGGCTCTCGCTAGCGGGCTCAGGCAGCGGCGGGCAGCAGGAAGCGGCTGCCCGCTTCCTGGATGCCCCAGATCAGCTCGACCAGGGCCGGGTTGTTGAGCAGCGGCTCGCCGCACAGGATCAGCCAGTAGCCCACGCCCTGGACCCACAGCGGGACAAAGGCCACGGCCGGCAGCAGCATTTCCGCATCGCCGTGAAAAGCGACGTAGCGCTGCGCGCCCGCCCAGCCGCGCCGCGCCTGGCGCAGCGCAAAGTCGGAGTAATCGGCGGCGGCGCCGCTGAGCACGTCGGCCTCTTCCTGCGGCACGCCGGCGCGCCCCAGGCAAAAGCCGCTCTCCGAGGCCAGCACGGCGCGCCGCTCGCCCGAGAGCGAAGCGATGACGTGCTGGACAAAATCATCGAGCCGCACATCAGGCCCTTCGATGCGCCGGGGCAGGGATTCGATCCAGCCCTGGGCCAGCGCCGGCGCCAGCAGCGCCGCAGCGCCGGGCACGTCGGCCAGCCAGGCCGCCTGCGTCAGGGTGCCGGTGCTGCCCAGCAAGGCCTGCAGCGCGCGGGCCATCTCGTCGGGCTTTCGATCGGCAAAGGCATGCAGCGCGCCTGCCGGTGTCAGGGCCAGCCAGGCCGGGGCGTCCTGAGCCGCTGTCGTCAGCGCCTTCACGCGCGCGGTCGCGCCGCTGCGCTGGCGGCCATCGGCTCGGCGGTGCCGGCAAACGGGTCAATGCTGAACAGCAGGGTCTTGACCAACATGGCCACATCCGTGCGGCTCCTGGCGTCGGCCTCCATCACGCAAGCCGGAATGCCCTGGCGGTGCATTTCCTCGATCAGCAGGTGGCGCACCGGAACCGTGCTTTTATCGGTGTGGCTCACGCCCACGATGGCCGCCGTGCGGTCGATCAGCGCCCGAAAGGCGTCCAGGTAGACGCGCAGGTCGGCCACCGGATCGGGTGCGGCGGCATTGATCATCACCACCAGGCCAAGGGCGTTTTCGGTGAGGATGTCCCACATGAAATCAAAGCGCTTCTGGCCGGGCGCGCCGTAGAGCCGGACCTGATCGCCGTTGCCCAGCTTCATGAGGCCGTAGTCCATGGCCACCGTCGTGGTTTTTTTGATGTTGCGCACCTCGTCGGAAGCATTGGCCTCGGTGCTGACCACTTTGATGTCGGACAAGGCCTGGATGGCGGTGGTTTTTCCGGCGCCCACCGGGCCGGCAAATACGATCTTGTATTGGGTGCTCATCGCGTTTAAAAAAGTTTTTGAAGCATGGCTCGAAAAAAGCCGCCGGACTCCCGGCGGGCGGGCCGGGGCACGGGGCTGGAACGGGGGGCAACGCCTGCAGCGGCCGTGACCAGGCTCAGACTTCCGAGACCGGACACGGTGGACAGCAGCATGAAGCGAGAAATTTCCAGAGGATCGTACTCGGGAAAAGCGGCCCGCAGGCTCGACAGGGTTTGCGGCAGCCGCACGCAGATGGCCGCCAGCTGCAGCGACAGGTTGCCCACGCCCGGAATGCGGGTGAAGCCGGGCATGCTGCGCAGCTTGAGTTCGGCGTCGCGCAGGGCCGAGGGCGTCTGCTGGCCAAAGGACGACTCGGCCAGCATCCACAGGAAAGCGTCCAGACCGCAGCGGGTCAGTTGAAGGTGCCTGGCGCGCTGCAGCGCCTGATCGCTGTCGAGTTCGCGCGCGCTCATCGTGGCGACGGCACTGCCGTCGAGCGCCAGCCGCTCTATCATGCCGGGCGCCGCATTGTCGGCGACCCAGCCCTGCGCCGGATGCAGCACGATCGAGTGGTGCAGCGTCAGGCGCAGCTCTTGCGGCTTGTCAGTGGCCACCAGATCGAGCAGCCGGGCCAGCAGCAGATGCCGGCCCAGATCGGGAAACATGGTGCGAAGGGCCTGCAGGCTCTGCAGCAACGGCAGCTGTGACACCACGGGGGCGGCAGCGGTGCGCACGGCCGCCAGCGCCGGGGCAAGCCGCATGACGGCAGCCACCGGCTCGGAGCGGCTTGGCGCAGCGCTGCCCGCGCCCAGACGCGACAGCGCGGCGCGCATGTCCTCGCTGCCATAGGGCTTGGTCAGGCAGTGCAGCATCTGGCGGCCGTGGCCCTGGGCCTTGTCCAGCCAGGAGGTGTTGGTCGAGACCAGCAGCAGCAAGGCGTTCTGCCCGCCCAGCAGCGTCAAAAGATCGGCTTCGGCCTTGGCCGACCACTGGGCCAGGCCGATGCCGGCCATGTCGATGATGCACAGGCTGGCCGATGGCAATGCCAGGCCCGGCTGGAACGCAACGCTCTTGCAGCTCGCGCCCTTGACGGCCACGCCGATAAAAATCGTCAGCGCAGCCGCTTCGCGCACGGGCATGCCCACCAGCGCAATAGTCATGTTCATCGTCATACCAAGATTCCTTCACCTTGCAACTCATTCTGTACATCGGCCCATCCGTCGGGCAGGTGGTCCTGCCGTTTCAGAATTTCACGCCGAGCGATCATGAATGCCAGGCGATCCTGGCAAGTCAGACAATGGTGCAGAAAGTGCGCTTGCGCGTTGGCCTCCTGCGCCTGGAAAGCGGTCACGAACTGCGCGGCAAGGCGGCGCGAGTCATCGGCGCTGCAGCGGCGCGAGCGCGTCGGCGTGTCGGCCGAAGCGCTGACAAGCAGGCTCCAGCGGGTGGCCAGCGGCGTGATGCGCGGCAGCGCCTGCGCGCCCACCCAGACCTGGAAACGGCGCGCCAGCCGGCTGCCCAGGCGCGGCGCGGCCAGTTGCAGCGCGGCCGCCTTGAGCGCGGCGTGATCCTTGCCCAGGCTGCCGAACAGGTCGGCCAACGCACCCTGCACCGGCTCGATACCGTCGAGCTGCAGCGAGGCGTGGATGCGCGCCAGATGCACGCCGACGTCGTCGCGGCGCCGGATCAGCGTGCGGGCATGCCGGCGCACGTCCCGGCGGGCAGAAAGAGGAACGCTGGACATGGCTCAGTCGAGCAGGGTATCCATCAGGTCAATCATGAACTCCGCGTCTTCCTGGGTAATCGCCTCAAAGCCGTCGGACATGCCCAGCGCGCCAAGCACCGACTGGCCGGCCTCGTCCGCCTGCAGCGCCAGCAGGGCCGCGCTCAGGGCCGGCAGTTGCGCGGCCACGCGCGGATGGGCCAGCACGACATGGCTGATGTCGCCGATGGCGCTTTCCACCAGCGAACGGATCTGGCTGCGCGTCATGCGCGAGAGCGAGGCGAAGGAAGCGGCCAGGAAAAAAGCGGCATCCACCTCCTGCTTGATCGCCAGGCGGGCCGCCGCCTGGTAGGTGTCAACGATGACCCACTGGATGTCGGACGGGCCGATGTCGGCGGGCTCGAGCAGCCGCTGGCCGATGAGCTTGATGTCCTGGTTGTCGGTCACGGCGATGCGGCAGCCGGGTTTGAGGTCCTCGACCTGCTGCACCGGCGACTCGGCGGCGCAGGCAATGACCATTTCATCGTAGCGATTGGTCGGCCGGGCAAACGGGACATAGCCCAGCGTGCGCACCATGTGGGCGGCGTCAAAGGGGTTGGCGTAGACGATGTCGGCCTTGTCCTCGGCCAGGAAAGCGGCCTGCTCGGCGGCGCTGGTGGGCGTGAGCAGGTGCAAATGGATGCCCGAGCGCTTTTGCAGCGCCGTGTTGAGCATGTGCCAGCCGGCAAAACGCTCGGGGGAAAAATCGGGAGCGATCAGAAAATTGAGGGTCATGACGGGGCAGCTTCCTGCTGAATCCACTGTTCGTAGAGCGCTGCGGCCTCGGCCACGCGGGTGCGGGACGGCTTGCGGCGCACCGAGGTGTAGCCGGTGATGACGCCGCCGCGCACATTGGGCACGACGCTGGCGTACACCCAGTAATAGCTGCCGTCCTTGCGCAGGTTCTTGACGTAGCCGTGCCATTTCTCGCCGCGCACCACGGTGTCCCACAGGTCCTTGAAAGCGGCCTTGGGCATGTCGGGGTGGCGCAGGATGTGCTGCGGCGCGCCGATCAGGTCTTGGCGCTCGTAGCCGCTCATCTCGATGAAGGCGTCGTTGGCATGGGTGATGATGCCCTGCAGATCGGTGCGCGAGACGATGAGGCGGCCTTCGGGAAAGGGGACCTCGACGTCGGTGCAGTACACGGTGCGCGCGCTGGCGTCGGTGTAGGTCAGCCGGGCTTGGCGCGCCTGCGGCGACGGGCTGATCATGTCGGGGAGTCCCATGGAATTCCTTTTTTAAACCAGCTGCGAAAGCGTCTCTGCGGCTCTCTTGATGTCCAGGAAAATCAGTCCGAGCTTGGCGTTGGGCTTGGCCAGCACGGTGAGCACGGCTTCCGGGCCGGCCGAGCTCATGATGACGTAGCCGCGCTCGCCCTGGATCAGCACGCGCTGCAGGCCGCCGCGGGTCAGTTCGCGGGCGGTCCGGTCGCCCAGGGCCAGCAAGGCCGCCGACATGGCGCCGATGCGGTCCTCGTCCATGCCGTGGGGAAGGGCCGACGCAATCATCAGGCCGTCGGTGGAAATCAGCGCGGAGGCCTCGATGTCGGCCGTAGAGCCGTTGAGTTCCCCGAGCGCTTGCTGAAACATGTCAGTGCGCAATTTGCGTGTCCTTTTGGTAATAACAGCGAGCCAGACGGCCGTGTCTTAATATTTTTAGTGTATTAATTCACTCATTTTACGCGTAGATACTCTTAAAAACCAATTAATTTCTCGTTGACCTGAGAAACATCACGAAATTAAAAATTAATTTGGGTAGAATACCGCGCCTTATTTTTGGGAATAGTTCTTAGGGGGGATTGACATGCTTGCGCAGGCGTAGCAGCGCTTGCGGCTCCTGCAGGCCGGCGCGCAGCAAAATGTCGTCATCGGCCAGCCCGGCATCGAGCCAGCGCACGATGCACGAATTGCGCAGGGTCATCGGCCCGGCATGGGCAAAGAGCGTGTGCGGATAATGCGGCCCCAGGGTGGTGCTGACATGGCGGTTGGCCAGGTGGAACAAGGCGCGCGGCGTGAGCCGCCCGGCTTTCTTGCGCGACACGAACAAGGGACTGTCGGCGCTCTGCGGCAGGGGCAGCGTGGCGCGCAGCGTCAGCCAGGCCAGCACGGCGGCGCTGGCCTCGGGTTCGAGCAGAATGCGCCGCGTCTGCGCCGCTCTGGCGCCGCTCAGGTCCAGCCAGACGCCCGGCATCGCCGAGCCGGGCGTGGCGGCCTGGGCGGGCCAGAGTTCGCCCACGCCTTTTTCCGAACCCAGCCGGGGGTGTTGCACATCGCCCAGGTCCAGCCCGGCCAGCTCTCCCACCGTCAGGGCCGCCTGCATCATCAGGCGCAAGATGGCCTGGTCGCGCACTTCCAGCCAGGGCTGATCGGCCGGCGGCGGGTCCAGCGGCGGCGCCACGGCCTGCACCAGCACATCCCAGTCCAGGGCGTGAAAGACCAGCGAGTCCATCTGCTCGGTCGGCGACACCGAGGCGCTGACATCCACCGGATTGGCCGCCACCCAGCCCTGCGCCAGCGCAAAGTCATAAATCTTCTTGAGCACGCGGTAATACCGGCGCTGCGTCACGGTGCTGACATGCAGCAGGCCGCGCAGCTGCGCGCGCGGGCTGAGCGACTCCAGATAAGCGCGCACATCGCCCGAGCGGGCCTCGCGCCAGTCCAGGGCCTGCTGGGCCAGCAGGTGCTCGGTCCAGCCGGCCCACAGCGAATGGTAGGAGGCCAGCGAGCGCGGCGACAGGGCGCCTGTGCGCTGGCTGGCGCGCGCCAGGGCCCAGGCCTTGAAGAGCGCTTCAGAATTCGGGGGAGCCGGTAGGTCGCTCATTGCGTTCAATCCATCCATGTTGTGCAAAAACGGGGCGCCCTGGCGCAGCCGGGCGTCCGCAAAATCGGCTAGGCGCCAGCCAGCCGGGCCGGCCTAAAAAGAAAGGGCGGCTCAGCATGCCAGCAAAGCGCGCAGCCGGGGAAAAGCCTGCAGGGCATTTTCGGTGGTGGCGGCGGCGAGCGCCTCGGGCGACAGGCCGCGCAACTCGGCCACCACGGCGGCGATGCGCGGCAGCTCGCCCGGCTCGTTGCGGCCCTGCGGCTGGCCGGCCGCACGCTGGCCGGCGGTGGTGTAGAGCCAGTGCGGCGCGATGTCGGGCGAATCGGTTTCCATGACCAGAGCCTCCAGCGGCAGCGTTGCCGCCAGGCGCCGGATCTGCCGGGACGTTTCAAACGTCACGGTGCCGCCAAAGCCGAGCTTGAAACCCAGCCCGATGAAAGCCATCGCCTGCTGCTCGCTGCCGTTGAAGGCGTGGGCGATGCCGCGCCAGCCGCCCTCGGGCTGCAGCGCGCGCAGGTGCTTGAGCAGCTTGTCGGCCGAGCGCCGCACATGCAGCATGACCGGCAGGCCGTGCTGGCGCGCCAGCTTGAGCTGCTCGCGGTAAAAATACTCCTGGCGCTCGCGCATCGGGCTTGTTTTGAGATCGGGCACGAAGTAGTCCAGCCCGATCTCCCCCACGGCCACCAGGCGCGGGTCCGCGCCGTGGCGGGCCAGTTCGGCATCCAGCGCCTGCAGGTCGGCGTCCTGCGCCTGCGGCACGCACAGCGGGTGGATGCCCAGCGCGTAGCTGTCCGAAAAGCCATGCGCCAGCCGGCGCACCGCCTCGAAATTGCCCACCGCCACCGCCGGCAGCACGCAGTGGGCCACCTGCCGGGCAGCGGCGCGCGCGCGCACGGCGGCCACGTCCGGGGCAAACTCGGCCGCGTCCAGGTGGCAATGGGTGTCGATCCAGAAGGTCATCGGAAAAAAGGAAACAGGTGCTGCGTTGTTCCAGCATGGTGACACAGAAACCGGCTCGGGCAATGCTCGCAGCTTTGGCGGCCCAGGCCTGTACGGGGCGCATGGTTTTTAGCGGCGCGCCAGCGCTGCAGGAGGTAACGGTTTGTTTGAAGGACAAGGCGCGCTGGCGGACGGCCAGTCCACTTGGTGGGCGCAGGGAGCGCGCGCGCCTGAAGCGGCCACGCCCGGCGCCACAGCACGCCGTCCAGTGCGCGGTCTGATACGCCGTCCGGTGACAGGCGCGGCCGCACGCAGCGGCGCGAAAGAAAACCCGAAAAACATCTGTTACAGACTGCCTGCCCAGTCCTTTGAATGACGTGCAGCGCGCGAAAAATCGTGCTACGGTGGCATCTCTGACTCACGCTTATTGACCTTACAGGTGAATGGATGCGAAGGCCTGCCCTTTACAGTAGTTCCAGCCGTCCCCGCCCGCCCTCTGGCGGCACGGATGGTGCAGGCGCGCCAGAAACCCAAGGTCCATCGGCGCCGCCGCTGCCCGCAGCGTCCCCTCCGGCAAGCGCCCTGGAGACCGGCGCTGTCCAGCAGCGCTCGCCGCCCGCCCGCCTTGCCGTGCGGCTGTGGTGGGTCATCGCTGTGCTGGCGCTGCTGCTGGCCCTCAGTGTCTCGCTGTCTCTGCGGCCTGCGCCCCGGCCCCTGACCCAGAAAGACATCAACGCGGCGGTCCTCAAAACCCTGCAGACCGTCCAGCTGCCCTCGCCCGCCGCCAAAGCCCAGGCCGCCATCGCCCCGTCCGTGGTGCGGGTGGTGGGCCAGGGGAAAAGCACCACCGAGGCCGACGGCACCGAGGCTTCCGAGCGCAGCGTGGGCACCGGCGTGGTCATCATGGACAAGGGCGTCATCCTGACCAATCTGCATGTGGTGCAGGGCGCCGACACCATCAAGGTGCGGTTTGCCGACGGGCTGGAATCGACCGCCTCCATCACCGGCGTGCAGCCGGAAAACGACCTGGCGGTGCTGCAGGCGCACAAGATTCCCGATGACCTGGCAGCGGCCACCCTGCGCTCGACCGCCGGCCTGCTGCCGGGCGATCAGGTGGTGGCGGTGGGCTATCCGTTCGGCATCGGCCCGTCCACCTCGGCCGGCGTCATTTCCGGGCTCAGGCGCACCTTTCGCTCGCCCGAGGGCAAGCAGCAGATGGACAACCTGATCCAGTTCGACGCCGCCGCCAACCCCGGCAACTCGGGCGGCCCGCTGGTCACCATGGACGGCGAGGTGATCGGCATCGTCACCGCCATCTACAACCCCAACGAGCAGCGCACCTTTGTCGGCATCGGCTTTGCCGTGCCGATTGAAAACGCCGCCGCGGCCGCCGGCATGTCTCCCTTTTAGAAAGATTTTTATGCAAGCGCTCCATCCCGCCGCCTTTCCTTCGGACAGCCAGGACACCGCGCAGCTGATGGAGCAGATCCTCTACGAGGTCAAGCGCGTGGTGGTCGGCCAGGACCGATTTCTGGAGCGCGTCATGGTTGCCATGCTGGCGCAAGGCCATCTGCTCGTCGAGGGCGTTCCCGGCCTGGCCAAGACGCTGACCGTCAAGACTCTGGCCACGACCCTGCACGGGGACTTCAAGCGCATCCAGTTCACGCCCGACCTGGTGCCCGCCGACCTGGTGGGCACGCGCATCTACAACCAGAAAACCGGCGACTTCAGCACCGCGCTCGGGCCGGTGTTCACCAACTTGCTGCTGGCCGACGAGATCAACCGCGCGCCGGCCAAGGTGCAAAGCGCCCTGCTCGAAGTGATGCAGGAGCGCCAGGTGACGATTGCCGGCGTGAGCCACAAGGTGCCCGCGCCTTTCCTGGTCATGGCCACGCAGAACCCGATCGAGACCGAGGGCACCTATCCGCTGCCCGAGGCGCAGGTGGACCGTTTCATGATGAAGGTGCTGGTGGACTACCCCAGCGACGAGGAGGAATTCGTCATCGTCCAGCGCGTCACCGGCCCGGCCGTGGCGGTGTCGGCGGTGGCAACGACCGAGCAGCTGTTGGCCCTGCAGGCCGAATGCCGGCGCATCTATGTCGATCCGTCGCTGGTGCAGTACGCCGTGCGGCTGGTCTCGGCCACGCGCAACCCGGCACGGCACGGCCTGAAGGACCTGGCGCGCTTCATCACTTTTGGCGCCAGCCCGCGCGCCACCATCAACCTGACCGAAGGCGCCCGGGCGCTGGCCCTGCTGCGCGGGCGCAGCTACGCGCTGCCCGAGGACATGACCGATCTGGTGCCCGACGTGCTGCGCCACCGCCTGATGCTGTCGTATGAAGCCCTCTCCGAAGGCTTCTCGGCCGAACAGTTGATCAGCAAGATCATGGCCAAGATCCCGCCGCCGGCCAAGCCGCTTGCCCATGAAAAACTTGCTGCCTGACAACATGGCCCCGACGCTTGCCGCTTCGCGTGCTGCGCTGCCCGCCCAGGGCGCTGGCCGGGCTGCGGGCGGCCCGGCACTGCGGCCCCTGCCCCCCACGCCTGCCGCTCCCGAAAGCGCAGACCAGTTGCTGCGCCGGCTGGAGTGGACCGTGCTGCGCCGCCTGGACGGCCTGCTGCAGGGCGACTACCGCACGCTGCTGCGCGGCGCCGGCATGGACCTGGCGGACCTGCGCGAGTACCAGTACCACGACGACGTGCGCCACATCGACTGGAATGTCACCGCCCGGCTGCAGCAGCCCCATGTGCGCGTCTTCACCGAAGACCGGGAAATGAGCGCCTGGTTCCTGCTCGACCTGAGCGCATCGATGGATTTCGGCTCCAGCGAGCAGCGCAAGCGCCATGTCCTGGCCGATTTGGTTGCCGTGCTGGCGCGCCTGCTCACGCGCCACGGCAACCGCGTCGGCGCCCTGCTCTACGGCGCGGGCGTCGAGGCGATGATTCCGGCGTGCGCCAGCCGCCACCATGTGCTGCACCTGCTGCACCGCCTGCAGTCGCGCCCCCTGGCCGGCGATGCCGACGCTGGCCCGACGCGTCTGCACGAACTGCTCGACTCGGCCGCCCGGCTGCTGCGCCGGCGCTCCACCGTGTTCGTCGTGTCCGACTTCATCAGCGAGCCCGGCTGGGAAAAGCCGCTGGGCCAGCTGGTGCAGCGCCATGAGGTGGTGGCGGTGCGCCTGCTCGATCCGCTGGAACTCGAACTGCCCGACCTGGGCCTGATTCCGATCACGGACGCCGAAACCGGCCAGCAGTTGCTGGTCGATACCCACGACGCCGGCTTTCGCAGGCGCTTTGCCCGCCTGGCCGCCCAGCGCGAAGCCGAGCTGCGCCAAGCCTTGGGAAGCGCCGGCGTGGACACGCTGGAGCTGTCCACCGATGACGATCTGGCCGACGCCCTGCTGCGCTTTACCGAGCTGCGCAAGCGCCGCAGCCGGGCCTCGGACCAGGCAGCCGCAAGATGGCCCGCGCACCTGGGGCGGGCCGCCTCCACCACGCACCAGGCACTGTCATGACCTTTTTATGGCCCCAATTCCTGTGGCTGCTGCTGGCCCTTCCGCTGCTGGTCGCGGCCTATGTCTGGCTGCTGCGGCGCAAGAAAAAGCTCGTCCTGCGCTACGCCAGCCTGTCCCTGGTCAAGGAAGCCATGGGCGCCGGCCAGAGCGTTCGCCGGCATGTGCCGCCGCTGCTGTTCCTGCTCTCGCTGGCGGCGATGCTGCTGGCCGCCGCGCGCCCGTTTGCCGTCGTCACCCTGCCCTCGCAGCATGAAACCATCATGCTGGCCATGGATGTGTCGGGCAGCATGCGCGCCACCGATGTCGAGCCCAACCGGCTGGTGGCCTCGCAAAACGCCGCCAAGGCTTTTCTGGCCGAGTTGCCGCGCCATGTGCGCGTCGGCGTGGTGGCCTTTGCCGGCACCGCCGCCGTGGTGCAGTCGCCCACCCTGAGCCGAGCAGACCTGACCACGGCCATCGACAAGTTCCAGCTCCAGCGCGGCACGGCCATTGGCAACGGCATCGTGGTCTCGCTGGCCGAACTGCTCCCGAATGCGGGGATTGACCTGGAGGCGATGGAAAACGGCGCCGAGCGCCAGCGCGGCGGCGTCTCGCTGGACCAGACGCTGCGCGAGCGCAAGGAGGGCACCCAAAAGGATTTCACGCCCGCCGCCCCCGGCTCCTACACCTCGGGCGCGATCATCCTGCTGACCGACGGCCAGCGCACCACCGGCGTCGATTCCCTGGAAGCGGCCAAGGCGGCGGCCGACCGGGGCGTGCGGGTGTACACCGTCGGTGTCGGCACGATCGAGGGCGAAACCATCGGCTTTGAGGGCTGGTCGATGCGCGTCAAGCTCGACGAGGCCACGCTCAAGGACATTGCCCGCACCACCCAGGCCGATTATTTTTACGCCGGGACGGCGGGCGATTTGAAAAAGGTCTATGAAACCCTCAGCTCGCGCCTGACGGTGGAGAAAAAGGAAACCGAAATTTCCGCCCTCCTCGCCTTGGCCGCGGCCGCGCTGGCGGTGCTGTCGGCCAGCCTGTCGCTGCTGTGGTTCAACCGGATTCTTTAAGGCTTGGCGCTACAGCCAGCGCGCCAGTGCCAGGGCCAGCGCCAGCAGCAGGCCGCTGAAGTTGGCTGCCGCAATCGTCGCCTCGATCGCCGGGGTGAGGCGGCTTGGTTGGTCCGCATTCTCCAGCAGTTGCCTGCAAGCCTTGAAAGACAGCACGGCGGGCGCCAGCCCCAGGGCGCACACGGCGGGCAAGGCGCCCAGCAAAACGGCCAGCGCCAGCCAGAGATAAGCGACGAGGACCAGAAGCGGATAGCCCCAGCGGGCCTTGTCCGGGCCAAGGCGCACGATCAGCGTGCGCTTGCCAGCGGCCTGGTCGGCCTGCACATCCGGGAACTGGTTCAGGTAAAGAATAGCGGCCACCAGCAGCGCAAACGGCACCCCGGCCACCAGCGGCAGGGCAACGAAAGCGCCGCGCTGGACAAAATCGGTGCCCAGCACCACCAGCAGCCAGCCGCCCACAATGGCCGCTTCGCCCACGCCGCGCGCCATCAACTCCAGCGGCGGCGCTGAATAGGCCCAGGCGATCATCAGCCCGGCCAGGCCAATCCAGATCAGCCCGTCGGCCGAATGCAGCGTCAGCCACAGGCCGGCCGGAATTACGGCGGCCAGCAGGCCATAACCGAAGAGCCAGGTCTGGCGCAGGCTCAGCACCCCGTTCTGGATGAATCGGCTGCCGCCGGTGAAGGGAAAGAGCCGCGCCTGGTTGCCCGCATCCGAACCGTTGAGGGCGTCGTAATAGTCATTGAGCACATTCGCCCCGGCATGGGCCACGAGGGCAAAAAACACCGTTAGCAAGGCCTTGGCCACCTCAATGCTCAGCCCGTCGGCGCTCACGCTGCCCAGGCCGATCAAGGCGCCCACCAGCGTGACGCTGAGAAACGCGGGCCGCGTCGCCGCCAGGTATTTGGCAAACGGGTTGGCAAAACCGGGCTGGCTGGGTTCGAGCGGATTCATGGGTTTCTCCTCATAAGGACATGAACCCAATGGTAACGGCGCGAACCAGTTATTACGTCAGTAACAAATCCGCAGCCCAATTAACACTTCACGGAACACCTCACAGCCCGGTCGCTGCATCCGAAACCGGCGCATTGGCCGGATGACGCCCGCCTGCTTATTTGCGGCTGGTTTTCTTTTTGCGCGGCGCGGCAGCGCCTGGCAGCAGCGCGTCGGTCCAGGCCTTGGTTATCTGCCGGGTGTTCTTGGTCGCTTCGCGCTTGACGGCGGCCGTGGCCTGGGCTCGCGCCGCGCCGGCGATGCGGTTGGCACCGCTGAGAAACATGCTCATGAAGGGATTTTTCATCCTTGATCCTTTTTCTGACAGTGAGCCTTGACATGCTACACAAGGCGCCTGGCGGTGGCAACGCAATGGGTTTTCAGTAAAACAGCTCGGCCAGGTCCACCGTCGAGCGCTTGCCGATCTGGCCGTGGTGCGTTTGCAGCCACAGCTTGGCGCGGGCACGGCCCAGAGTGCAAAGCATGTCAAAAAACCGCATGTTGGCCGCCAGTTTGGTTTCGGTCTTGAGCAGGTGCATCTGCTCCTGGGCATCAATCACATGAAAATTCACGCGGGCCAGGCGCCGCTCGAAGCGCCCGAGCTGAAAAAGCGACGCCTTGGCATACTCGCGCGCATGGGCAAACATGCGCATTTCCCGCAGGAAGGTGGAATTGAAGGCCAGCTCCAGGATCCGGTCCTTGATCTCCTGGGCGCTGTGCGGCGTGCCCTTGTGCTTGAGCGGTGTGAGCAGCACCATCAGGATGTCAGTGCTGCTGCATTCGTAGAACAACGGATAGATGGCCGGGTTGGCTGCGTAACCCCCGTCCCAGTAAGGCTCTCCGTCAATCTCGACTGGCCGGGCCATGGTCGGCAGGCAGGCCGAGGCCAGGATGGCCTCGGCGCTGATCTCGGGCGTGCGAAACAGGCGCACCTTGCCCGAGTTGGCATTGGTGGCGGCAATGAAGAGCTTGACCGGGCTGTCGCTGCGCAGGCGCTCGAAATCGACCTGCGCCAGCAAGATGTCGCGCAGCGGGTTCAGGTCGAGCGGGTTGAGCTGGTGCGGCGAGAAGTAATGCGCCCATTGCAGCATCATCTTCAGCCCCGGCAGCAGGCTCACGCTTTGGCCGTCCAGGGACGGAATGGCCACCTCAAAGGGCAGGCTGCCTGCCACCTGGGTCCAGAACCGGGTCAGCGCAGTGCGGGCGCCCTCGCGCCCGCCGGTCATCAAACCCTGGGCCAGAATGACCGCGTTCATGGCGCCGGCGCTGGTGCCGCTGACGCCTTCAAATTCCATGCGGCCGTCTTCGAGCAGACCGTCAAGAACGCCCCAGGTGAAGGCGCCGTGGGCACCGCCGCCTTGCAGGGCGAGGTTCATCGTGTGGTGGCTGCGTCTTCCAAAAAGCACAAACTACTCTCCTGTTGGCCTGGCAGGACGTCAGGCGTCACCTCGCAGAGGGCTGCTTCCTGAGGGCGGGCCAGGCCGCAATGAATTGTTGCAGTGCAGCATAACATTCAAAGCGTCAACAGCCCTGTCAGACATCAGCCCCAGCGGGCGAAAGGTAACAACTCAGCCAAGCGCTTTTCAAAATGTCACAGCGTCATGACTTGACCACATGGCATTCGCGCCGCAGCAATGCCAGCGCATCGGACTGCGCGTAGGTTGAATCGCTTTGCAGCACCGGCTGGGCCTCCTCGGCAAAGTCCGCCCACAGGTGCAGATAGCCCTCCTGGTGCTGCGCCGGGGCGTGGTCCAGGATGTACTGGCGCGCCAGCTCGGGCTTGAAAGCGGCTTGGGCGCCCGGCTTTTGCAACTTGCGCACCAGCGCGGTGGCGGCTTTTTCGGTCAGGATGGTTTTGGGCGCCGCGCCGCTGGCCACGCAGACGAACAGCGTCAGCAGCGAGCCGTCGTCACAATTGCCGCCGGTGGCCTGGTCCCAGGCCCTGGAGACGGCGCGCTCATGGTGGTGCATCTCGCTGGCCATGTCTTCGAGCCAGAAGTAGCGCCCCAGCAGCGGCGGATGGTCGTGATCGCTGGCAGCGACACACAGCGCCCGCACCGACAGGGCTCCGTCAATGATCTGCGGCAAATCGGCCTGCACCGACTCCGCCATCGCCTGCACCACATCGCGGAAATCCTCCGGCAGATCAGAGGGAATGACGATGGAGAAGGCTGGGACTTTGACACTCGCACTCGCACTCGCGCTCGCACTGGCGGCAGAGCTGGCGCTGGCACTGGGGCTGGCACTTGCACTGGCGGCAGGGCTGGCGCTGGCGGCTTCGGCCGGTTTTTTCGCTTTAACGGATTTTTCGGCCTGCGCGCTGGTGCGGGTTCTGGCGGTGCGGTATTTCTTGCGCAGCGCCGTCACCATTTTTTCAAAGCCGGGCCAGTCGGGAAATTCGGTGCGTCGGGCCGACAGCGCCAGCAGTGCCGTGCGGATCACCGCTTCGGCATGGGTGTGCGCCTCTTCAAGCTCGTCCGCGTCCACGCCCAGCTGGCCGGCGAGCCAGACGGCGGCATCCTTTTCCTGTTGGATCGGGCGGCGCCGGGCCAGCTCGGCCTGGTAGTCGGCAAAGCTTTTGAGCGACCACTCGGCCAGCCCTTTCGGCGGGCCGCTGGCCTCGGCGCTGCTGGCCATATCCTCATGAAACACCGTGCTCTCGGGCAGGGCCAGCAGCGCCCGCAGCATGTCCGAGCCGCCCTTGGAGCGCGATAAAAACGAGTTGTCCCGCAGCGCCTGGGCGGCCAGGCGCAGGTCGCCGCCGCTGGTGCTTTCCAGGTACAGGCTGACCAGATTCACGATGCGCTCGCGCGCCTTTTCAATGTCGGGGCGCAGAAACTCGTTGCCGAAATAGCGCGCAATCTGCACCATGCCCTTGGGCGCGTCGGTGCAAATGGCCTCTAACCTGTCGCGGTCGAGGATGCCGTTTTGCACGCCGAACTGCAGCGCTTTTTCAAAAAACGGGCGCGCATCGTAGAGCGAGACGGCAGCGGGCGGGGCGGAAGCGAAAGAGTGCATGGGCATCGTGAAACAGGAAAATTGCAAGCCGGTGCAGTGCCGGGCCATGCCGCTGAAGCCGGCTCTCTTGAGGAACAGCTTGAGCGACACGTTGCGGTTGACGTGACACCGGGCGGTTAAATCGCCGATTCCTCGTCCGACTCGCGCGCCGCCGGCGTGGCCTTACCCCGGTCGGTGTCGCCCGTCTCGACGCGGTCGTCGTCCTCTTCCTCGCTCTCGTCCTCGCCCTCTTCGCGGCCCAGAAGATCGTGGGCGCGGGCCTTGGCGCGCAGAACGGTGAGCATTTCGATGAACAGGTCCGGCATTTCATGGCGCAGCAGCCAGGCCATCTCCATCCAGTCGTGGTCGGAGATCTCGTCCTGCTCGACGCGCGGTTTTTCGTAGGCCCTGGCCTGCAGCTCGGCCTTGGACACCAGCTCGCCGGTATCCTTCATCGCATCAAAGGTGCCGTTGCAGGCAAAAGCCTCGATGCGGTCCCATTTCTCGGTGAAGTAGTCAGCCAGCGCCTCGCTGCCGCCTTCGAGGTCGCCGATGGCCATCAAAAACTCCAGCGGCTCGGCGTCCTCGCGAAAGATGATGGCGTTCATCATGCCGCGCAGATGCGTGCGCGTGAGGTCTTTGTATTGCTTTTCGATCACCACGGCTCTAGCGAACTGCTCCGGCGTGACCAGCAAATTGACCACCGACTCTTTCGAATTGTCGTACTCGCGGATGACGGCCAGGATGTCCTTGGGCGGCAGCATGTCCAGCACCACCATCAGGGCGGCATCGCCCTCGGCATCGGCCAGCTCGACCAGCGCGGACTCGGCGCCGACGATGTCACCGGCGGCGATCAGGGTCTGGGTTTTTTCAATCAGGGCTAGGTGGTTCATACGGGCTTTTCGTCTCTTCTAACTGTCTGTGGCTCAGTCCTTGCGGTCAAAACCCTGGCCGGCCAGCCAGTCGGCACCGGCTTCGTTGCGGGTGCGGGCATTGCCGCGCACCTCGTCGCTTTCGTGGTCGTCGAAATCGTCCTGAACACTGGTCTCGTCTTCGTCGCCATTTTCATCGCCGTCTTCATCCCCGTCCTCGGCGGCATCGAGCCCGTCCAGCGCGCTGAACGCGGCATCGGGCTTGCCGGCCATGTAGTGCAGACCGGCCGCGACCGTCATGAACCATTCGCCGCCGGGTGCGCTCAGGATGGTTTGCGCCGGCTCGCGCGCCCACGGCGCCAGAGCGACACCGTCGGCCAGGGTGCTCCACTCGGGCAACTCGTCGGCTTCATGGCTGAGCAAGTGGTCCATCACGGCGGGATGCTTGAAACTCAAACCCTGGTGGAAGATGACGGCCACCATCTCGGGGCTGAGCTCCATCATCTGGAGCAGAAAACTGATTTCCTTGCGTTTTTCGGCCAGCCGCTGGCGCAGCACGTCGCGCCCGTCGGAGTCAAACGTCAGGTCATCCATTTCGGCGCGGTAGGCCGAGCGCAGGTTCAGGAAAAAAGGGGAAATGTTCATACGGCCGGGTTTTTCTTCATGTCGTGGTTTGTGGCTGCCTGCAAGCCCTTAAGGGCTTAAGGCCTTACAGCAGCTGCCTGAAATAATTGGTCCAGATGCCCTGCGCCGTCTCCAGCGGGTTGTCGAGCAGGTTGCGGCGGCGGTTGTCGTCATAGGCCTGGCGCTTGTCCGCATCCGAGAGGATTTCATAAGCCTGCTGCACCGCTCGAAAGCGCGCGGGCGCGTCCGGCGCCGGGTTCTTGTCGGGGTGCCAGAAGGATGCTTTCTGGCGAAAGGCTTTTTTGATATCGGCCAGCGTCGCGGCGCTGCTCAGGCCAAGGGCGGTGTAGTGATCTGTCATGCGTGGAGTGACTGTGTCCTTGAACTCGAAGCGATGGGCTGGCGCAGTTGCGCATGAGGGCACGCAATGCCTGAAAAGCTTCTCCGTGGGCTGCAGTGGCCCGTCAACAGGGCCAGGAAGTGAGGCGGTGATTATGCTTGAGGCGCCAATAGCAACAGGGTTTGCATGGGCAGCAGCCCTGCAACCCAGCATCCAACTTGCAACAAAATGAAACAAAGGTCAACTGACTCAGCACGCGCCTCGTTGTGAACGGGATTAAAGCGAAATCGCTGTATCACCTAATTTTTCAACCTAAAGGTTTACCATGAACAAGTTGCTCGCTACCCTGATCGCCGGTCTGTTTGTCTCCGGTGCATTCGCACAAGCCCCTGCTGCTCCAGCTACCCCTGCTACGCCAGCAACTGCAGCTGCTCCAGCTGCTCCAGCGGCTTCCGCTCCTGCCAAGGCAGCGACCAAGGCCAAGACCAAGACCAAAGTTTACAAGCACAAAGCCAAGGCCAAGGCCAAGTCCAAAGCCGCTCCCAAGGCAGCCATGACGCCAGCCGCTACCGATGCCAAGGCTGACGCCCCAGCTGCCAAAGCTTCGGCCGCCAAGTAATCGCTTCTTGCGCTTTCCAAAAAAAAGACAGGCTTAGCCTGTCTTTTTTATGCGTGGTCGGATTGAAGGTTCAGGGCTCAGCAGCTGTTTTACCCGCTTGCGACAGCTTGCCCAGCACCAGCCGCAACTGCCGCCCGCAGCGCGCCGCCAGCGCCTCGTCGTGCGTGACCATTACAAAGGCCGTGCCATGCTCACGGGCCAGTTGCATCATCAGCTGAAACACGCCGTCGGCCGTGACACGATCCAGGTTGCCGGTGGGCTCGTCGGCCAGCACGCAGGCCGGCTGCGTCACCAAAGCGCGGGCAATGGCCACGCGCTGGCGCTCGCCGCCGGAGAGCTCGGCCGGGCGGTGGTGAATCCGGTCCTTCAGCCCCACATCGGCCAGCATTTTGGTCGCAATGCGCGAACATTCCTCGCGCGGCAGGCGCCGTATCCACAGCGGCATGGCCACGTTGTCCAGCGCGCTGAACTCGGGCAGCAGGTGGTGGAACTGGTAGACAAACCCGAGATGCTGGTTGCGCAGTTCGCCCTGCTGGGCCGGCGAGAGCGCTGACAGGGTCTGGCCCTTGAGTTCGACCTGGCCGCTGGTGGGCGCGTCCAGCCCGCCCATCAGGTGCAGCAGCGTGCTCTTGCCCGAGCCCGAGGTGCCGACGATGGCCAGCGTTTCGCCGCGATGGACCTGCAGGTCCACGCCCTGCAGCACCGTCACGTCGAGCCGCCCTTCGGTGAAGCGCTTGGTCAGGCCGCTGGCGCGCAGCACAATTTCATCTTGCAGCGCCGCCGCCGGGGCGCCGCCTTCGCGGCCTTGCCCCAGCGGGGACAGGGAGGCAGCAGGCAAACCGCTCGGTGCGCTGTGATCCATGCCCATTTCCAGAGAGGTTGACACAGGAAAAATCAGCTTGTTGTTATTCATAGCGCAGGGCCTCGGCCGGGTTCACGCGGCTGGCGCGCCAGCTCGGATAGATGGTTGCCAGAAAAGCCAGCACCAGCGAGATCACGGCAATGGGCATGATGTCGCTGTACTGCGGCTCGCTGGGCATGCTACTGATCAGATAAATGTCCTTGGGCAGGAAGCTGGCGTTCAACAAGCGCTCCAGCGCCGGCACGATCACGTCGATGTTGAAAGCCACGCCCAGCCCCAGCAGCAGCCCGGAAAAAGTGCCGATCACGCCCACCATCGCGCCTTGCACCATGAACACGCCCATGATGCTTTTCGGGCTGGCGCCCAGGGTGCGCAGGATCGCAATGTCGGCGCGCTTGTCGGTCACCGTCATCACCAGCGTGCTGACCAGGTTGAAAGCGGCCACGGCCACGATCAGCGTCAGGATGATGAACATCATGCGTTTTTCCAGCTGCACGGCGGCAAACCAGGTTTTATTTTGCCGCGTCCAGTCGCGGATCAGGAGGTCGCCGCTCAGGCTCTGGGAGAGTTCCTGTGCCACTTCGCGCGCCTGGTGCAGGTCCTTGAGCTTGATGCGGATGCCCGTCGGCCCTTCGAGCCGGAAAATGCGCGCCGCGTCGTCCTGGTGCATCATCACCAGCGCCGAGTCGTACTCGAAATGGCCCGAGTCGAAGGTGCCGACCACCGTCATCTGCTTCAGGCGCGGCACGACGCCGGCCGGCGTGACCTGGCCGCTGGGCGCAATCAGCGTGACGCTGTCGCCCTCGACCACGCCCATGGCGCGGGCGAGCTCGCCGCCCAGCACCACGCCGAACTCGCCGCTGACGAGCTTGGGGAAAGCGGTTTTCTCCAGCGCCACCGCCAGGTCCGTCACCTGGCCTTCAAGCGCCGGGTCGATGCCGCGCACCATCGTGCCCTTCATGTCCTCGCCGCGCGCCAGCAGCGCCTGGGCAGCGATGAAGGTGGCCGCGCCGGCGACGTTGGGATTGGCCTTTATTTCCCGCAGGGTTTGCTGTGGATCGGCCAGTGCGCCGCCGCCCGGCGCAAACACCTCGATGTGCGAAATCACGCCCAGCATGCGGTCGCGCACTTCCTTTTGAAAGCCGTTCATCACGCTGAGCACGATGATCAAGGCGGCCACGCCCAGCGCGATGCCCAGCATGGACACGCCCGAGATAAAGGAAATAAAACCATTGCGCCGCGTGGCGCGGCCGGCGCGGGTGTAGCGCCAGCCCAAAATCAGCTCATAGGGGATTTGCATAAGCAGGGATTGTGGCATCCCGGACTGGCCGGACAATACAGGCCATGTCAGCCTTTGCCCCTTCTTCCCTTTTGCCCGCCTCGCCGCGCCACCTGATCCTTCCTTTTGCCGCCTGCAACGCCGAAAACTGGCTGCCCACCGTGCAGGCGCTGGCGCCCGAGGCCAGCCGCCACCTCGGCCAGCTGCTGCAGGGCATGCAGCTGATGCACACTGACGATCAACAAGCCGAATCACTCTCGCCGCCGCATGAGCGGGCGCTGGCACGCGCGCTTGGCCTGGCGAGTGAAAAGACGCCCGACGGCCTGCTGCCCTGGGCCGCACGGGACGCCGCGCAGCATCTGCCGGGCGGCGCGGGCGGCAAGGCCTGGGCCTGGATCACGCCCTGCCACTGGGCCATGGGCCACCTGCACGCCACGCTGAGCGATCCGGCGGCGCTGGCCCTGCAGGAAGACGAATCGCGCGCCCTGCTGGCGATCCTGCAGCCCTACTTTGAAACCGACGGCATCACGCTGCACTACGCCGGCGCCCTTGGCCCCGGCCGCTGGCTGGCCGAGGGCGAGCTGTTGCGCAAGCTGCCCACCGCCTCGCTGGACCGGGTTCTGGCCCGCAATGTGGACGCCTGGCTACCCGATGCGCCACAGGCCGCGCCGCTGCGCCGGCTGCAAAACGAGATGCAGATGTTGCTCTACATCCACCCGTTCAACGATGCGCGGGAGTTGAAGCGCCAGTTGCCAGTGAATTCGTTCTGGATCAGCGGCACCGGAGATTTGCCTTTAGAAAGCAAAGAGGCCCCCAGCCCTGCAAGCCCCCAGGGACAGACAGAGCCAGCCGGCGACGCCCATGCCCTGCCAGCAACCGATGCTCGGCCCACAGCCCCGGCGCTGACAGCGACGGCGGCGCAGGTCAGCGCTCCGCGCAGCTTGGCACAGGCAGTTTTCAAGGAAGACTGGACGGCCTATGCGCAGGCCTGGCAAGCGCTCGATGCCAATGAACTGGCCCCATTGCTGACCCGCCAGCGCGCCGGCGAGACGGTGCGCCTGACGCTGTGCGGCGAGCGCAGTGCCCAGACTTTCGAAAGCCGCAGCCCCAGCCTGGGCACCCGGCTTTCACGCCTATTCAGCCCCCTGCGCCCGCTGGACATTCTCCAGCAGCTTTGAAACCGCCCAGCTTTGAAGCCTCCAAACCCGCCACCCCGATCAACACCCAACAACCCAAGCCTCACACCATGAAGATCCAGGTACGCGACGTGCCTCCGCGCAGCCTCTGGGCGCTGCAGCAGGCCGGCATCCACCCTTTGCTGGCGCAGCTCTATGCCGCGCGCGGCGTCAACGGCGCCGCAGAACTCGACGACGGACTGGCCAAATTGCTGCCGCCATCCACCTTGCAAGGCGCGCTTGACGCCGCCCGGCTGCTGGCCGATGCCATGGCTGCTAATAAACGCATCTGCGTCGTGGCCGATTACGACTGCGACGGCGCCACCGCCTGCGCGGTCGCCCTGCGCGGCCTGCGCCTGCTGGGCGCTCACAACGTCAGCTACCTCGTGCCCGACCGCATCGTGGACGGCTACGGCCTGACCGCGCCGATTGCCGAGCGCGTCAAAGCCGGCGGCGCCGATGTGCTCGTCACCGTGGACAACGGCATTGCCAGCGTCGAGGGCGTGGCCCGCGCGCGCGCGCTGGGCATGCAGGTGCTGGTCACCGACCACCACCTGCCCGCGCTCTTTGACGGCCAGATCGCCCTGCCCGAGGCCGACGTCATCGTCAACCCGAACCAGCCCGGCTGCCCGTTCGAGAGCAAGGCCATGGCCGGCGTGGGCGTGATGTTTTACGTGCTGCTGGCGCTGCGCGCCGAGCTACGCGCGCGCGGCGTGTTTGATGCGGCCAACCAGCCCAAGCTCGACACGCTGCTGCCGCTGGTGGCGCTGGGCACGGTGGCCGACGTGGTCAAGCTGGATGCCAACAACCGCCGCCTGGTCGCGCAGGGCCTCAAGCGCATCCGGGCCGGCGCGATGCAGCCGGGGCTTTTGAGCCTGTTCAAGGCGGCCGGGCGCTCGGCGCCCATGGCGACGACCTTCGACTTCGGTTTCGGACTCGGCCCGCGCATCAATGCCGCCGGGCGCCTGGCCGACATGACGCTGGGCATTGAATGCCTCTTGACCGAAGACCCCACCCGCGCCGACGAGTTGGCCCAGATGCTCGACGCCATCAACCGCGAGCGCCGCCAGATCGAGACGGGCATGCGCGAGCAGGCCCAGTTGGCGGCCGACGCGATGATTGACGAAGACGAAGAGCCGCCGCCGGCGATGGCCATTTTCGACCCGGATTTCCACGAAGGCGTGGTCGGCATCGTCGCCTCGCGCATCAAGGATAAATTGCACCGCCCGACCTTCGTGTTTGCCGCCAGCGCCGCGCCGGGCAAGGAGCACGAACTCAAAGGCTCGGGCCGCTCGATTCCCGGTTTTCACCTGCGCGATGCGCTCGATCTGGTCGCCAAGCGCCATCCCGACGTGCTGCTGCGTTTTGGCGGGCACTCGATGGCGGCGGGCTGCACGATTGCCGAGGAAAATTTCGAGGTCTTCGAGCACGCGCTGCAGCAAGTCGCCCACGAATGGCTGGACGCCGCCACGCTGATGCGCTGCCTGGACACCGACGGCCCGCTGGCGCCCGAATACCTGCGCGCCGACGTGGTGGACACGCTGCAGCGCGAAGTCTGGGGCCAGGGCTTTGCCGCGCCGACCTTCAGCGAGGAAGTCGAGGTCATCTCCCAGCGGCTGGTGGGCGGCGACAAGCACCTGTCCTTGAAACTCAAGCACCAGGGCCAGCCGGTGGACGGCATCTGGTTCGGCCGCACCGAAGCCCTACCCGCGCGCGTCAAGCTGGCTTTCCAGCTCGACACCAATGAGTGGAAAGGCGTGCGCCGAGTGCAGTTCCTGATCGAGGCGGCTGAAACCCAAGGTACTGCGATGTAAGCACTCGTCCGACGATCAATGATTCAGCTTGCCTACAGAAAAACCCTGGGCAAGCCGGCATGATGAATCCTATTCAGCACCCCGCTTGGGGACTGCCCGATTCACCAGGAGAAACTCATGAACACCATCATCTACATCGTCGGCCTTGTCGTCATCATCGGCGTCATTCTGTCTTACTTCGGTTTCCGTTGAGATCAGGAAAAATGCCTGCTTGAAGGGGCCAGAAACACCGTGCCGCAAATTTTTACCGGCAAACGGACGGTAGATCAGCGCAATTTTCTCGCGCTGAACCCATCAGGGGCATCAGGCCCACCCCAAGCGCCGCCATGAGGGAACGCCTAAAATGATTTGGTGCAGCCTCAAAACATCCTCAACGCCGATCTTCATTGCCACTCCGTCATTTCTGACGGCACCCTCACACCTGAAACCTTGGCCCAACGCGCCAAAGCCAACGGCGTTGAACTCTGGGCGCTGACCGATCATGATGAAATCGGCGGCCAGCACCGCGCTGCCGCCGCCGCGCAGGCGCTGGGCCTGCCCTACCTCACCGGCACCGAAATTTCCGTCACCTTTGCCAGTGAAACCGTCCACATTGTCGGCCTGGGCTTTGACGCTGACGATGCCGACTTGAAGCAAGGCCTGTACAACACCCGCAACGGCCGCGAGCAGCGCGCCCGCGAAATGTCGGCCTCGCTGGCGCAGGTGGGCATTGCAGGAGCCTACGAAGGCGCGCTCAAATTTGTCGGCAACCCGGAGTTAATCTCGCGCACCCACTTTGCCCGCTTTCTGGTGGAATCGGGCGTGTGCCGGGAAACCAACGAGGTTTTTCGCAAATACCTGACCGAAGGCAAACCCGGCTATGTGCCGCACCGCTGGGCCACGTTGCGCGACGCCGTGAGCTGGATCACCCAGGCGCAAGGCATTGCCGTCATTGCCCATCCGGGGCGCTACAACTTCACGCCCAATGAAGAATACGCCCTCTTCACCGAGTTCAAGGCCCATGGCGGCCAGGCGGTCGAAGTGATCACCGGCAGCCACACCAAGCAGGAATTTTTGAAATACGCCGAAACCGCCAAGGAATTCGGCCTGGCCGCCTCGCGCGGCAGCGATTTTCACAGTCCCGACGAGAGTCACACCGATCTGGGCGCCCTGCCCTTCTTGCCGGGCGAATTGACGCCGGTCTGGGAGTTGCTGGCCGAGCGTATCCGCTGATGTCAGGCCCGCCGAGAACCCCGCCCCATGCGATGGCGGGCATTGCGTTGCTGGTGGCGGCCGTGGCCTGCTTTGCGGTGTTAGATACCACCACCAAGGTCGTCACGCTGAGCGTTCCGCTGCTGATGGCGCTGTGGTGCCGCTACGCCTTCCAGGCCATCGCCACCACGCTGGCCGTGCTGCCCAAACGCGGCTGGTCGCTGCCGCCGACGGCGCATCCCAAATTCCAGGGCCTGCGCGGCGTGCTGCTGCTGACGACCAGCCTGCTGGCGTTCCTGAGCCTCAAGTACATGCCGGTGGGTGAGTTCACCGCCATCGTCATGGTCACGCCGCTGGCGATGACGCTGCTGGCCTCGTTCGCGCTGGGCGAGCGTGTGTCAAGCCTGCGCTGGCTGCTGGTGACGGGCGGCTTTGCCGGCACGATGATCATCATCCGCCCCGGCGGCGAGCATTTCAGTTGGGCCATGCTGCTGCCGCTGGGCCTGGTGGTCTCGCACGCCTGGTTCCAGATTCTGACCAGCCGCATGGCGCGCACCGAAGACCCGATCACCATGCATTTTTATACCGGCTGGGTGGGCACACTGCTGGCCTCGCTGGCGCTGCCCTTTGTCTGGACCTCGCTCGATTCGTGGACGCTGTGGGCCGGCCTGGGGCTGATGGGCCTGATGGGCACGGTCGGCCACTTCTTCATGATCCTGGCCTATGCGCGGGCGCCGGTCTCCACGCTCACGCCTTTTTTGTATGCGCAGATCGGCTTTGCCATGCTGGGCGGCTGGCTGGCGTTTTCGCATGTGCCCGATCAGCTCTCCATGCTGGGCATCGGCATGATCGCGGTGTGCGGCGCGGCCGGCGCGTGGCTGGCGGTGCGCGACAGCCGTGTCATGATCGAAGCCACCGAATCCTGAAAAAAAGCTTTCATCATGGCCCAGTTTTTTGAAGTTCATCCCGACAATCCGCCCGCCCGGCTGTTGAAACAGGCCGCCGCCCTGCTCGCGCGCGGCGGCATTGCGGCCGTTCCCACCGATTCGAGCTACGCGCTGGTCTGCCAGCTCGACGACAAGGCCGCCGCCGACAGCCTGCGCCGCATCCGGGGCGTGGATGGCAAGCACCACCTGACGCTCTTGTGCCGCGATTTGAGCGAGCTGGCCAATTACGCCAGAGTGGACAACAAGCAGTTCCGCCTGTTGAAAGCGGGAACGCCCGGCCCCTACACCTTCATCCTGGAGGCGAGCAAGGAAGTGCCGCGCCGCCTGAGCCATCCGTCACGCAAGACCATCGGCCTGCGCGTGCCCGAGCACAAAACCCTGCAGGCGCTGCTTGAACTGCACGGCGCGCCGCTGCTGGCCACCACCTTGATTCCCCGTGGCGAGACCGAGGCCATCAGCGACCCGCAGGACATCACCGGCCCGCTCGAGCGTGAGCTGGCCGCCGTGATCGACGCCGGCGCCTGCCACAAGGAGCCCACCACCGTGATCGACCTCACGCCCATGGGCAACGGCGACGAGCCGGTGGTGATCCGCCAGGGCCGGGGCGAGTTGGCCATGCTGGGGCTGTAGGCGCGGCGTCCAGTTCAGAGCGAAAAAAGCCGATGCGAAATCACTGCCGGCTTCATCGGAAAAAAGTCCACCCGGCCTTGAGGCTGGACAAATGAACTCTGTGCCGCAGCCGTTACCCTGCCAGCCATGGACACTGCCGATTCCGCTGAACTGACCCAGGCCCGCACGCGGGTCACCGCCCTGGCCCGCGCCCTGCAGGCCGAGCTGATCGAAACCCATCTATCCTGGGTGCTGCTGGCCGGCAACGACGCCTGGAAAATCAAAAAACCCGTGCGTCTGCCCTTTGTCGATTACGCCGCGCTGCAGACGCGCCGGCATTTCTGCGAGGAAGAGCTGCGGCTGAACCGCCGACTGGCGCCTTCGCTCTATCTTGATGTCGCGCCCATCACCGGCACGCCCGAGGCGCCCGTGCTGGATGGCGCCGGAGCGGCCGTGGAATACGCGGTGCAGATGCGCCGTTTCCCGCAGGAAGCGCTGTTCAGCCGACAAATTGAAACGGCCACCCTGGCCGACGCCGACGTGGACCGGCTGGCCGCGCTGCTGGCCAATTTTCATGCGCACACGCCCCAGGCGGTTCCAGCGGGCCTGGCTGGCGCAACTGTCCCAACTGGCTCGACCAGTCCGACCAGTCCGACCGGTCCGACCGGTTCGACCGGTTCGACTGCCTCGACTGGCCCGGCCAGCCCGGCAAACGTTGCAAGTGGCTTTGCCAGCCCCGAGCACCGCCACGCCGCCGCGCTGGCCGCGCTCGAAGGCGCCCGGCCTGTAGCCAGTCCGGCCGAGCAGGCGCAGTTGCAAACCTGGCTGGACACCGAAGCCGCCGCGCTGGCGCCGCTTTGGGCGCAGCGCCAGCAAGGCGGCTTGGTGCGCGAATGCCACGGCGACCTGCACCTGGACAACATCATCAGCCTGGACCCAGGCGTCGCCGCTTTTGACGGCATCGAGTTCGACCCGGCGCTGCGCTGGATCGACGTGCTCGACGACATCGCCTTTGCCGTGATGGATTTCGATGCCCGTGGCCGGCGCGACCTGGCCTTTCGGCTGCTCAACCAGTGGCTGGACCACACCGGCGACCATGCGGCCCTGCCGGCACTGCGCTTTTCTGTCGTTTACCGCGCCCTGGTGCGCGCGCAGGTGGCGCAACTGCGTGGCGCCGGGCAGGATGCCGTGGCCCGCTGCTACCTGGAAACGGCGCTCGCCTGGACGCAGCCCTTGCAGCCCAGGCTGTTCATCACCCACGGCCTGCCCGGCTCGGGCAAGACCTTTGCATCGCAGCGCGTGCTCGAGCGCGAGGGCGCGATCCGGCTGCGCTCGGACGTCGAACGCAAGCGCCTGTTCGGGCTGGCCATGCTCGAAAACTCCGGGGCCAAAGGGATGGACCTCTACACCCGTGACGCCACCGCACGCACCTACGCGCAGTTGTTCCAGACAGCACGGCTGGCGCTGCAGGCGGGCTACCCGGTGATCCTCGACGCGGCTTTTTTGCACAGCGCCGAGCGCCATGCAGCGCTGGCGCTGGCCGGCGAGCTGGGCGTGGCGTTCTTCATCGTGGACTGCAAGGCGCCGCCGCAGGTGCTGCGCGAGCGCCTGCTGGCGCGCCAGGGCGATGCCTCCGAGGCCAACGCGGCCGTTCTTGAAACGCTCAGCGGCACGACCGAGCCGCTGACCGGGCAAGAACTGGCGTTTGTGCTTGATGCGGCCCAGCTGCCGTGATCGAGGCGCCATGACGTCGCCGTGATGCATCCCTCACGCCCGGCAGGCCGGTCTGAGACAATCCGGGCATGGACATTGCCAACCTGATTCAAACCGTTGCGCTGTATGCGCTGCCCGTGCTGTTCGCCATCACGGTGCATGAAGCCGCCCACGGCTACGCAGCGCGCCATTTCGGCGACAGCACGGCCTACCTGCAGGGCCGCATGACGCTCAACCCGCTCAAGCACATCGACCCGTTCGGCACCATCGCCATGCCGCTGCTGCTGTATTTCGCCACCTCCGGTGCGTTTTTGTTTGGTTACGCCAAGCCGGTGCCGGTGGATTTTCGCGCCCTGCGCAACCCCAAGCGCGACATGGTCTGGGTGGCGCTGGCCGGTCCGGCTTCGAACTTTGCCCAGGCCACTCTTTGGGCGCTGATGCTGACCGTGCTCGCCGGCTTGGGCGTGCAGGAGCCCTTCTTTCTCAAAATGGCGCAGGCCGGCATCCTGGTCAACCTGGTGATGTGGGCGTTCAACCTCTTTCCCCTGCCGCCGCTGGACGGCGGGCGCATTCTGGTGGGGCTGCTGCCGTGGAAGCAGGCCCAGGCGGTCTCGCGCATCGAGCCCTGGGGCTTTTTCATCGTCATGGGCCTGGTGCTTGCCGGCGTGGTGGGCACCTTGTGGCTGCGCCCCCTCATGACGCTGGGCTACGGGCTCATTTCCCTGCTGATCTCGCCGCTGACTTACCTGCTGGGCTGACTGCGGCGCATCGGCCGGCACGCCTTTTTCATCCTTTTTGCTGCCCCTTTTTCTCATTGCCCGTATGACCACTGCAACACCCGTCTCCCCCCAGCGATTCCTGACCGGCATCACCACCACCGGCACGCCGCACCTGGGCAACTTTGTCGGCTCGATCCGCCCGTCGGTGGCCGCCAGCCGCTTGCCCGGCGTGCAGAGTTTTTACTTCCTGGCCGACTACCACGCGCTGATCAAGTGCGATGACCCGGCGCGCATCCAGCGCTCCACCCTGGAAATCGCCGCCAGCTGGCTCGCCGCCGGCCTGGACCCCGAGCGCGTCGTGTTCTACCGCCAGTCCGACATCCCGGAAATCACCGAACTGACCTGGCTGCTGACCTGCGTGACCGGCAAGGGCGTTTTGAACCGCGCCCACGCCTACAAGGCTGCGCTCGACAAGAACGAAGCCGCCGGCAACGACCCGGACACCGATGTCACCGCCGGCCTGTTCATGTACCCGGTGCTCATGGGCGCCGACATCCTGCTGTTCAAGAGCCACAAGGTGCCCGTGGGCCGCGACCAGATCCAGCACATCGAGATGGCGCGCGACATGGCCCAGCGTTTCAACCATCTGTATGGCGAGCACCTGGTGCTGCCCGAAGCGGCGGTCGAAGAATCCGTCGCCCTGCTGCCCGGCCTGGACGGGCGCAAGATGAGCAAAAGCTACGACAACACCATTCCGCTGTTCACGCCGCGCGAGCAGTTGCGCAAGCTCATTGCCGGCATCCTGACCGACTCGCGCGCGCCGGGCGAAGCCAAGGACACCGAAGGCTCGGCCCTGTTCCAGATTTACCAGGCTTTTGCCAGCGAGTTGGAGACCGCCGCGCTGCGCCAAGCCTACGCCGAGGGCATCGCCTGGGGCGAGGCCAAGCAAACCCTCTTCGAGCGCATCGACCGCGAAGTCGCGCCGATGCGCGAGCAGTACCAGGCGCTTCTTGCCAACCCGGCCAAGATCGAAGAAATTTTGCAAGCTGGCGCCGACAAAGCCCGCCAGGTGGCCACGCCCTTCATGCGCGAATTGCGCCACGCCGTCGGACTGCGCAGCTTGGCTTCCATCGCCGCGCCAGCCCCAAAAGCCAAGGCCGCCAAAGTCGCAGCCCCCACCTTCAAGCAGTACCGCGAAAAAGACGGCCGGTTTTATTTCAAGCTGCTCGATGCCGAGGGCAAACTGCTGCTGCAAAGCCGAGGTTTCGAGTCCCCCAAGGAGGCGGCGCTGATGATTGCAAGCCTGCAAAAAGAAGGTTCAGCCACACTCGCCGCGCTGCAGGACCGGCTGGAAATGGCGCCCGGCATTGGCGCTGACGAACTGGACGCGGTGCTGAAATTCTTCGCGCCGGCCGACGCAGCCCAGAACTGATTGAACCGGCCCGACAGTCGGCCCATGGGGCGGCAGGCTCATGAGGGCTTAGCCGCGGTCTTGTTCAGGCCGGCTTTACGCGCCATACGGCCAGCGTATCCGGCATCAAGCGCCATCGGGTCAATCGGACACACAAGAGACTCAGCCCGAAAGGCTCCAGCGCAGCCAAAAAGCAAAATGGCCGGTACATGACCGGCCATTTTTTGTTCAGGTTTAAAAAACCTGATCAGATTTTATCGACAGCGTCTTTCACGATTTCCTTGGCGTCGCCCAGGTTTTTCTGAGCGCGGCCTTCGACCTGCTTGGCCAGACCCTTGGCTTCCTGCTCAGGACTGTCGATGAGGTCGCCCGTCTTGGACTGAACCTTGCCAGCAGCTTCCTTGAGGGCGCCTTTGATTTGATCGGTGTTCATGAGTATTCCTTTTGCGTCTGGTTGGTGATGAGTCAAGAGTAAGCAGCCCTGCTCATCAGGGCTAGCGGGTCAAAGCGCGACTGGACGTGAGGCTTTTCCTACAGTCAGTTTTGTTCCCGGATGATGCCAACACAAAATAAAAATGGCCGGTTGTTGACCGGCCATTCAATCCAGAGTTAAAGGTTGACTGAGTTAATCAATGCTCTTGCGGGAATCTTTCACGATTTCCTTGGCATCACCCATCTTTTTCTGGGCCTTGCCTTCGGCTTGCTTGGCCATGCCTCTGGCCTGCTGATCCGTACTGCCGGCGAGTTTTCCCGCCTTTGACTGAACCTTGCCGGCGGCATCCTTGACGGCGCCTTTGACTTGATCGGAGTTCATACATCAGTCCTTTTTCCAAATTGAGGAAAGTCAACCATAGATAGGCGCACACCCCGACACTATCAGCATAAGCCGCAAGCCATGGTACGTTTTGTCCTACATGGGACTTTGTTTCCGGATGACGGCGCGCAAAGTGGCCGCCTGTCAGAAAAAATCAGGCAACTTTTAAAGCCACAGCACCCCGGCCTGTGCATGTTCTGGCCTGGCGGCTCAGAAGAGGCGTCAGACATGGGTGGCGCCCAGGCCATGCATGCGGCCTGACCGATGCCCTGTTCGCCGCCTTCATCACCTCGGCGCTCATCGCCGAGGCTCTGCGATAGCGCGAGGAGGCCCTAGACCACCGGAGACACAAACGAGATCAGGCGGCCCATGCGGGCCATGAAGTTCGACGTGGTGATGAACTGTGGCTTCTCGCGCTTGACGTAGGGTGCGATGTCGGGCGGTACATCGGCCGGGTAGGGCGATGTGTCATACACGTCGCCGACATGGCGGCTGCGGTAGGCCGTGCCGGTGTAGGGCAAAGTCGGGCCGTTGCCCCGGTAGGGGTTGACGATCTCGGGCACCGGGGCGGTCCAGTATTTGCCGTCCACCAGCGCGTCGACGATGGTCTTGGCCTCGGCCTCTGGCACCACCGGCGTCTTCATCACGGCGCCTTCGAACAGGTCCGGGAAATCCACTTCGCGCACCGCGATGAAGTACTTTGGCAAGGCGCGGGGCGTGGTGGCCCGCAGCGGTGACTTGGCCACCATGGCATCGATCTGCGGCTGCGTCATGACGTTGAGTTCGTCCAGGCGCTTTTGCAGCGCTGCGGTGTTGACCGAGCGTCCCGAGGAATAGTGGCTGATCGTGTTGGTGATGTCCTTGTCAAAAAAGTAGGCGCCGTTGTGGACGTTCGAGCCGTAGCGGTGAATATAGAGCGGTTCGTTGGTGTCCAGTTCAATGAAGGTTGCCACGTTGCGCCCGGCCAGCAGGGGGTTGATGCTCGCCACATCGGCGGGCAGCTGGATGGACGAAGACTTCAGCCAGTCGATGGCCTTTTGCAGCTGCGACAGGTATTTCCTGTCCCCGGTCAGGGTGAAGTAGCCCAGCAGTTGCTGGATATTGGTCTGCGTCGTGTGGGTGGCCAGCGAGCGGGGCTCGTAGGAGCGCGCGCCAGCGGGCGCGCCAGCGGGGCGGCCATTGGTGTCACGCGAGAGGTGCTGAAGGCTCCAGCCGGACTGGAGCGGGTTGCTAGATGAGGTCCACTGCATGCGCTGCATGCAGTCCATGGCCCGGATGATGTTAGGTACCAGGTCCTTGCGTCCCAGCGTCATGACGCACATGGTCAGGAACTTGATGTTCTCGCCCATCACGTCGTCGTTGAAGGTCACATGCAGCGTGTAGTCGCCGTCCTCCATGCCCGCGCGGGCGCCCGCCGGAAGCTGCCCGGCATTGGGAAGCGGCATGGCGGTGACCGAGTTCGGGTTGTGCGGAAAGCGCTGCGGCCAGCCACCGTCGGCTATGCCGAACTGGGGCCCGAACTGCGCGTCCACCATGAACTTGATCACCTGCTCGGTGGCCGCCAGATAGACCGGATCCTTCTTTTCCAGGTACATGCGCAGCATTAGCTGCGCGGCCACGGCGGTGGTGGCGTCGTCGAAGGTGGCGTTGCCATAGTAGTGCTGGAATTCTTCCAGGCGCCAGCCATTCATGCCGACCGTGTCGTACCAGTGCTTGAGCGATGCCTCGCCGGCAAAGTCATGGATGTAGTTCCAGCCGCCCGAGCTGTGCTGGGCGGTTGCGACGGCCTTGGCGGTGCGGTCGCTGGCTTGGTAAAAACGCTCATCGGCCGTGGCGTGATAGGCATCGAGGTAGGTGTGGCCGATGGAAGACGTGCCGGGTGGTTGCAGCCAGAGCATGGTGCGCTTGGCCTCCATCTCGCCGAAGGTCTGGGTGAGGTCGGGCGAATAAGACCAGACATAGCCTCCCCGGTAGGACACGACTTCATCCATGTAAACGGTGGCTCGCTTGAGCGCATCGGCAGCGCTGGCCTGGGGTGTCAGCGGCGCGGGGCCGGGCGCGGGTTCGACCACATCGTCACTGCCACCGCAGGCAGCCAGGGCGAGTGGGGAAAGAAGCGAAATTGCAAAATTCCTGCGTTTCATGAGAGTCCTTGTGTTGGTTGAATGTCCGAAGGCTTCGGGCCGTAATGGTCAAATGTCATAAGACATCAGTTGTCCTACCATAGCGACTCGGCCATTATTGCCAATACGTCTGAACTTTCCTAGCGCCCAAACCCTATCAATTGTAAATTTTCAATATTCTCATTAGACGTCGTACAACACTCCGGTTGCCAGTGTTTGAAGGCACGCACGGCCAACGCCTACGCCCGGTTCAGCCTCCTGAGTCGGCCTTGAGTGACCCAAGGACCGCATGAGCGGCTCGGCGGGAAGCGTCAGGCCCCGGCACTTCCGGTCCAACACCTGGTCAATGCCCGGATGCGCAAGGCGTTGGAGCCGCAAGGCTTCCTGGTCAACATCGGCCGGAGCAGCCTGCTCGATACCGACGCGCTGGCGGCTGCCCTGCGCGAAAGCGGCATTGCGGGCGCCGGCCTTGGCAGGCCTTGGTGCCTACCGATTGCCTGCAAGCCCCGCAAATGAAAAAACCCTGCTATTTTTTAAGTAGCAAGGTTTCCTTGTCTGGCTTGGTAGGGCGTCACGGACTTGAACCGTGGACCAAAGGATTATGAGTCCTCTGCTCTAACCAACTGAGCTAACGCCCCCTCCGGCGCTGATTGTAAGGGGTCTATTTGCTGTGGCTCAGCGCCGTGCTGACCAGTTTGGAGGTGATATCGACAATCTGGATCATTTTTTCGTAGGGCATGCGCATCGGGCCGATCACGCCCAGCGTGCCCACCACCTGGCCATCGACCTCGTAGGGCGCCGTCACCACCGACAGCTCCTGGTAGGGAATGACGTGGCTCTCGCCGCCGATGTAGATGCGCACGCCCTCGGCGCGGCTGGAGACGTCGAGCAGGCGCATCAGCTGGGCCTTCTGCTCGAACAGATCGAACAATTTGCGCAGATTGCCCATGTCGCTGGAAAAGTCGCTCACGGCCAGCAGGTTGCGCTCGCCCGAAACCACCACCTCGTCGCGCGACTCGATGGCTTCGGAGCTGACCACGACGGCCTCCTGCATCAAGGTGGCGATCTCGCCGCGCAGCGCTTCGACCTCGTTTTTCAGCCGCTCGCGCACTTCTTCCATCGCCAGGCCGGCGTAGTGCGAGTTCAGGAAATTCGACGCCTCGATCAGCTGCGAAGCGGTGTAGTCGGTCTCGGTGAAGATGACGCGGTTTTGCACGTCGCCGTCGGGCGAGACGATGATGACCAGAAAACGCTTTTCCGACAGGCGCAAAAATTCGATGTGCCGGAACACCGAGGTGCGGCGCGGCGCCATTACCACGCCAACAAACTGCGACAGGCTCGACAGCATGTGGGCCGCGTTGCTGATGACTTTTTGCGGCTGGTCGGGCGCCAGCCGGGGCGCGCTGATGGGGTGGGAAAACGGGTGCATGTCGCGCTGCGCCGTCAGCATGGTATCGACAAACAGCCGGTAACCCCGGGCCGTGGGAATGCGCCCGGCCGAGGTGTGCGGGCTGACTATCAGGCCCATATCTTCCAGATCGCTCATCACGTTGCGGATGGTGGCCGGCGAGAGCTCCAGCCCCGACGCCTTGGACAGCGTGCGCGAGCCCACCGGCTGGCCATCGGCGATATAGCGCTCGACCAGCGCTTTCAACAACAAACGGGCACGGTCATCAAGCATGCCTGCATTCTACGAAGCTTGGCTGGTCGGTTGTGATGTAATTTGACGATGCAATCGCAATTTCACCATGTTGCCCTGATCGGCAAATACCAGGCCCAAGGTTCGCGCTCGGTGCTGGAGGACATTGCATGTTTCCTGGCAAGCCAGGGCTGCGAAGTCGCCCTGGAGCACGACACCGCCCGCAATACCGGCCTCGCCCACTACCCGACGCTCGATGTGCACGGCATCGGCGCCCAGTGCGACCTGGCGCTGGTGGTCGGCGGCGACGGCACCATGCTGGGCATTGGCCGCCGGCTGGCTGAATTCGGCGTGCCGGTGGTGGGCATCAACCAGGGGCGCCTGGGCTTCATCACCGACATCGCTTTTGAACACTACCAGAACACCCTTACGCCCATGCTGCAAGGCAACTACCAGGAAGACCGGCGCTTCATGATGAAGGCCCAGGTCATGCGCGGCGGCCACTGCGTCTTCAGCGCCACCGCCATGAACGATGTGGTGGTGAACCGGGGCGCAACCTCGGGCATGGTCGAGCTGCGCGTCGAGGTCGATGGCCGCTTTGTGGCCAACCAGCGCGCCGACGGCCTGATCATTGCCTCTCCCACCGGCTCGACGGCCTATGCGCTCTCGGCCGGCGGCCCCATGCTGCACCCCTCGATTGGCGGCTGGGTGCTGGTGCCGATTGCCCCGCACACCTTGTCGAACCGCCCCATCGTGCTGCCGGACACGGGCGAAATCACGATTGAAATCGTCGCCGGGCGCGATGCCAGTGCCAGCTTTGACCAGCAGTCGCTGGCCAGCTTGCTGCACGGCGACCGTATCACCGTGCGGCGCTCGGAGCACCAGATGCGCTTTTTGCATCCCACGGGCTGGAGTTACTTTGACACTCTGCGAAAAAAACTGCACTGGAATGAAGGCGTCGCCTGAGCCATGGGCCTGAAAAGCATTTCCCTGCGCGACTTCGTCATCGTTCGCGAAATGGACCTGGAGTTGCAGGGCGGGTTCACGGTGCTGACGGGCGAGACCGGCGCCGGCAAATCCATCCTGATCGATGCGCTGCAACTGGCGCTGGGCGCGCGCGCCGATGCCGGCGTGGTGCGCGAGGGCGCGCTGCGCTGCGAGATCAGCGTGGAATTCGAGCGCCCCGCCGCCCTGGCCGAGTGGCTGGAGCAGGCCGGCTTTGAAACCGGCGAGACGCTGCTGCTGCGCCGCACGGTAGACACGCAAGGCAAGAGCCGGGCCTGGATCAATGGCAGCGCGGCCACCGCGACCCAGCTGAAGATCATTGCCGAGCAGTTGGTGGACATCCACGGCCAGCACGCCTGGCAAAGCCTGACCCGCCCGGAGGCGGTGCGCGGCCTGCTCGACTCGTATGCGGGCGTGTCCACCACAGAACTGTCGCAGCGCTGGCAGCAGTGGCGCCAGGCGCAAAAAACCCTGGCCCAGGCGCGTGAGGCGCAGGACAGCGCGCAGCGCGAGCATGAACGCCTGAGCTGGCAAATCGGCGAGTTGGGCAAGCTCGCACCGGGTGAGCACGAATGGGAAGAACTCAACGCCCAGCACAGCCGCCTGTCCAACATCCAGGCCCTGCGCGAAGCCGTGCAGACCGCTGTCGATGCCCTGCAGGAAGCCGACGACAATGCCGGCAGCTTGCTGGGCCGCGCCATTTCAGCGCTGCAGAACCAGGCGCATATCGAGCCCGAATTCAAGGAAACGCTGGAGGTGCTGCATGCCGCCCAGGCCCAGATGGAGGACGCCGTGCATTCGCTGCGCGGCTACGCCCGGCATGCCGAGCTGGAGCCCCAGCGGCTGGCCGAGCTCGACGAGCGCCTGGCCCAATGGATCAGCCTGGCACGGCGCTACAAGCGCGCGCCGGCCGATTTATACCCGCTGCTCACCGCCTGGCAGGCCGAACTGCAAAAGCTTGAAGAAGCCGCCGATCTGGTCCAGCTTGAAAAAAACGAAGCCTGTGCCCAGTCGGCATACCGGGACGAGGCACGCCAGATTTCGCACTTGCGCGCCAAGGCCGCGCCGCTGCTGGCCCAGGCGATCACGCAGGCCATGCAGGGCCTGGGCATGCAGGGGGGCCGGTTTGAGGTGGTGCTGAGCGCGCTGGAGCAGCCGGCCCAGCAGGGCCTGGAGCAGGCCGAATTCCTGGTCGCCGGCCACAGCGGCAGCACGCCCCGGCCGGTGGGCAAGGTCGCGTCGGGGGGCGAGTTGTCCCGCATTGCCCTGGCCATCGCCGTGACCACCAGCCAGCTCGGGCAGGCGCAAACCCTGATTTTTGACGAGGTGGACGCCGGCGTGGGCGGCGCGGTGGCGCAAACCGTCGGCCGGCTGATGCGCCAGCTCGGCCGGGATCGCCAGGTGCTGGCCGTGACCCATCTGCCCCAGGTCGCCGCTTTTGCCGACCACCACCTGGTCGTGGCCAAGCGCATTGCCAATCACCAGCCGCTCAGCACCGTCGAGCCAGTCGGCGGCGAGCAGCGTGTGGCTGAAATTGCCCGCATGCTGGGCGGCGAGCGGCTCTCGGGCACCACGCTCGCGCATGCCAAAGAAATGCTGGCGCAATGCCCTTGAGCCCGTCTTTCAGAGCCCTCTTTGGGTACGATACAGGTCACGAGCATTTGCTTTTCAACTTTTGCAAACAGAGACCTTTCAAGTGACTACGCCACTCAATCACGGCCGATGTCACCTCACCAAAGGCAGCTGACATGGAAATGATCCTCATCACCGGCATGTCCGGTTCCGGCAAATCGGTGGCCCTGCATGCGCTGGAGGATGCCGGTTACTACTGCGTGGACAATCTTCCGCCGGAGTTGCTCTCGCCCTTTGTCGCCCTCAAACGCCCGGATCACGCGCCCAAGGTGGCCATTGCCATCGATGTGAGAAGCGCCACCTCGCTGCCGCTGGTGCCGCAGCAACTCAAGCAATTGCGCGCGCAGGGCGTGGCCGTGCAAGCGCTGTTCCTGGAGTCCAACACCGAAACCCTGGTGCGGCGCTTTTCGGAAACACGGCGGCTTCATCCGCTGTCCAGGATGGATGCCACCGACCAGCACCGGGCGCTGGTCGATGCGATTGAGCTGGAGCGCGACCTGCTGGCCGAGATACGCGAGCAGGCCCATGTGATCGACACGAGCATGATCCGCTCCTCGCAGTTGCAGGGCTACGTGAAGTCGCTGGTCCAGACCCCTCGGCGCCAGCTGACGCTGGTGTTTGAATCCTTTGCCTTCAAGCGCGGCGTGCCGCTCGATGCCGACTATGTGTTTGATGTGCGCATGCTGCCCAACCCGCATTACGAAGCGGGCCTGCGCCACCTGACCGGGCGGGATCAGCCGGTGGCCGAGTACCTCAAAGCGCACCCGGAAGTAAACGACATGTTCCGGCAGATTGAACAATTCCTCAGCCACTGGCTGCAGGCGCTGGCGCGCGACCACCGCAGTTATGTCACGGTGGCCGTGGGCTGCACAGGCGGGCAGCACCGCTCGGTCTATCTGGTTGAAATCCTGGCAGCGGCTTTCAGCCAGCACTGGCCGACACTCAAGCGCCACCGCGAGCTTGACGGCTTGACGGCTTGACGGCTTGACGGCAGGATTTTGCGGATTCAGGGATCCAGGCGCGCCAATCTATGCCCGAACGTCCTGCATCAGCAGCTTGCGGATCGGCGCCGGCAGACCCAGGCCAGGCCAGGCGGCCGGGCTGAACCAGGCGCCCGAACAGGATTCCGGAGCCAGCGCCACAGGCAGGCGCTGGTCCGCCGCAAAGCCAACGAGCCAGGGCGCCAGGTGCAGATCCTTGTGCGTCAGCACATGGACAAAATGCGGCAGGGCCTGCAACCGCCCGTCCAGATTGCCGGGCAGCACTGCCTGCAGCGCCTCGTCGCTGTCAAACACAGGCAGGCAATACAGCCCGCCCCAGATGCCCGCGCTGGGGCGCTTTTCCAGCCACACCGAGCCATCGGGCTTTTGCGCCCACAGCAGGCTCAGCGCCTGGGCGCTGCGCTTGAGCTTTTTCGTCTTGACCGGGTATTTTTCCGGCTCCCCGCTGGCGCGGCCTGCGCACAGTGCCTGCACCGGGCACAGCAGGCACTGCGGCTGGCGGCTGGTGCAGACCGTGGCGCCCAGGTCCATCAGCCCCTGCGTGTAGCGCGGCATCGCCTCGGATACATCCTGCGCGGGCAGCAGGTCGGTCGCCAGGCTCCACAGCGCTTTTTCGTTCGCGCTTTCAGCCAGATCGGCCGAAAAGCCCAGCACCCGGGTCAGCACCCGCTTGACGTTGCCGTCCAGGATGGCCACGCGCTCTTCAAAGCAGAACGAGGCAATCGCCGCCGCTGTCGAGCGTCCGATGCCGGGCAGGGTCTGCAACTGCAGGGCCGAGCGCGGAAACTGCCCGCCATGCAGCGCCATGACGTCCTGGGCGCAGCGGTGCAGGTTGCGCGCGCGGCTGTAGTAGCCCAGGCCGCTCCACAGCGCCAGCACCTCGTCCTGCGCCGCAGCGGCCAGCTCGCCCACCGTGGGAAAGCGCTGCAGGAAGCGCTCGTAATAGTCCAGCACCGTCGTGACCTGGGTCTGCTGGAGCATGATCTCCGAGAGCCAGACCCGGTAAGGATCGCGGGTGTTCTGCCACGGCAGGCTGTTGCGCCCATGGCTTTGCTGCCAGCGCACGATTTCCGTGGAAAACGCCGCCACCACGGCCGGATGTGGCGCGGGCGTGCGGCTTGCGCGCCGGGCAGAGGCAGTCGGATCAGTCGCTGGCGCTTGACACGGGGGCAGTTTCGCAACAGTCAATCTCAGGTAACCTCTTCAGTCAACAGCACATCCACGGCCACCGCACTCGGGGCGGTGCAGGGCTGGGGCGACATGCGCAGGAAAGGCAGGGTCAGCTCCGTCAACTTGGCTTCAAGCTCGCTCAGGGCGGTCTCCTGCTCCTCAATTTCAGCAATGCGCTCATCCAGGCCCGAGGCCGCCTGCTGGATGCGCTCGATGGCCTCCAGGCGGCGCGCAAAATTGCGCCGCCGCTCACGCAGTTGGGCATCGAGCTGCGACGAAGCCGACTTGTTCCACAGCTCCACCTCGTTGAGCGCCGACTCGTACACCACCCGCAGACGCGTGCCCAGTGCGCGCACCAGCCGCTCCGAAAAAGCGGCCTGGGACAGCTTGATCACATTGCCCAGCCCGAGGTACTGCAGGTGGCTGCGCTCGATCAGGTCCAGGTCTTCGGCATGCCGGGTCACGTCCGGCGCTTTGGGCGCCTGCAGCGAAAAGTTGAACTCGGCATTGATCTGCCGGAAAGACGAGTTCAGCATGGTCTGTATTTCGCCGGTCAGCACCTGGACGGTTTTGAGCCCCTCGCGCAGCCGCGCAAAGGTGTCCCCGTAGGTTTTCTTCACGCGCAGCTTGATGCCGGGCTGTTTGAGCGCGGTGACCAGTTCGGTCAACTCGGTCTTGAGCGTGGGCGTGCTGAGCAGGGTGACCACTTCGCGCAACAGCTTGAGATGGACTGAGCGCACCGCATAGATCTTGGCGCCGCTGGCGTCGAATTCGGCCTGCTCGTGCTCGATGCGCAGGCGCATCTGCTTGATGACCGAGACGTTCTTGCCGCGCAGGCCGCGCAGCTCCATCATCTGCTCGGACAGATCGCGCCGACGCACATGCATGGAGCGCGCCGCCTCGCTTTTGAGCTCGCCAATGCCGGCGCTGACCGCCATCTGCAGGATTTTCTGGCGCTGCCCCATCACGCCCTGGGCCAGTGCTAGCTCAAGCGCCGGCAACTGGCTGGCCTGCAGCAGCGCCTCGTCGCCGGTGACCTTGGCCACCAGCCCTTTCTGGGCCGACACCGGAATCACCTGGGAGACCGGCAGGCCCAGGATCTCGGCCGAGGTGACGCGCTGGTTGTTGATTTGCGCCTGCACCTGCTCGGGCGTGCTCAGCGCGTCCCACAGGCTGTCGATCTTGTTGAGCACCACCAGGCGGGTGTCGCTGCCCTCGGGTGCGGTGGCCAGGTGTTCGCGCCAGATGGTCAGGTCGGACTTGGTCACGCCGGTATCGGCGCCCAGGATGAAGACAATCGCATGGGCCTGGGGAATCAGGCTGACCGTCAACTCGGGTTCGGCGCCAATGGCGTTCAGGCCCGGCGTGTCCAGGATGACCAGCCCCTGCTTGAGCAGCGGGTGCGCGATGTTGATCAGCGCATGGCGCCACTTGGGCACCTCCACCAGCCCGTCGGCACCGACGGGCGGGTTGTCCTCGGGGTGGGTGTCGTTCCAGAACCCCAGCGCGCGGGCTTCGTCCTCGGTGACGTAGCGCACTTCGGCGACTTTTTCCATCATCTGCGCCAGTTGCGCCGGGTCGTTCACGTCCAGATCGACCTGGACCCATTTTTCAGGCGCCTTGCGCCACTCCATGAGCGCCTGCGCTTCCAGCCGGCTCTCGATGGGCAGCAGGCGCAGGCAGGGCGGCACATCGGCGTCATAGCCCAGCTCGGTCGGGCACATGGTGGTGCGCCCGGCCGTCGCCGGCATGATGCGCCGGCCGTAGCCGGCGAAAAAGATGGCATTGATCAGCTCGGATTTGCCACGCGAGAATTCCGCGACAAAAGCCACCATCACCTTGTCGGCGCGCACCTGCGACTCCAGCAGCAGCAGCCGCTCTTCCACGGCCGCATTCATCAGGTCATGGTCCCTCATCCATTCAGCGAGCATTTTCAGGTTGAATGCAAATTCACGGCGCCAGGCACCGTGCTGATCAAATTGTTCGTTGAAAGACATGCTCTGCCGTAAAAATAGTATCAAGGCAATATAGCACCGGCCACCACAATCACCAATGTCGCGAAAGCAAAGTGCTCATGGTTTCTGGCAGGTGAGGCAATAAAAAGTCGAACGCTGGCCCTGGCGGATGGTTTTGACCGGCGCGGCGCACACCCGGCAGGGCAAACCGGCCCGCCCGTACACCATGGCGTCTTGCTGGAAGTGGCCCGCCTCGCCCTGGGCGTTGGAAAAATCCCTCAGGGTGCTTCCCCCCTGGGCAACGGCCTGGGTCAGGACCTGCCGGATCGCCCGATGCAGCAAGGCCGCGCGCGGCTTGCTGATGCTGGCCGCTTTTGTCGTCGGCCGGATGCCGGCCAGAAACAGCACTTCGCTGGCATAGATGTTTCCCACGCCCACCACCGCCTGGCCGGCCAGCAGGACCTGCTTGATGGCGCTCTTGCGCACCTTGAGCGCCTGATGAAACAGCGCGGCATCAAAGGCCTCGCCCAGCGGCTCCACGCCCAGGCGGCCCAGCAGCTTGTGCGCGGCCGCATCGCTCTCGCTGCAGGCGTACACCACGGCGCCGAAGCGCCTCGGGTCATGCAGGCGCAAGGTGCCCTGGCTGGTGACCAGATCGAAATGGTCATGCTTGCCGGCCGGGGCCAGGCCGGCGCCAAAGCTCACGCTGCCCGACATGCCCAGGTGCATCAAGAGCAGGCCCTCGCTCAGGTCGAGCAGCAGGTATTTGCCCCGGCGGCGCACGCCCAGCACCTGCTGGCCGTGCAAGAGCTGCGGCTCGCAGCCCAGCGGCCAGCGCAGGGGCTTTCCCAGGGACACGGCTTCGATGCGCGCGCCGGCAATGCGACCGGCAAAACTCAGGCGGGTGACTTCGACTTCAGGCAACTCAGGCATGGGCGAACCCTCTGTTTCAGACCAACACACGGCACCACCCGCAGCGCGCCAGGTGCGCCCCGCAAAGACAAGGCTAGACGCAAGGCGAAAGCGGCGCCCGGACGCATCCATTATCATGGCCCGATGAAGAAAAAACTTGGCCTTGCAGTGGTGTGCCTGTGGCTTGCCGCTCCGCCGGTGTGGGCACAAGCCACGCCGCCCCAACCTGCCGCACCTCCCCAGCCTGCCACACCTCCCGCACCTTCGGGACTGGCCCAGGCGCAGGCAGCCCAGGAAGCGGCGCCGGTGTCATTGCTCGACAGCAGCCTGTTTTACGAACTGCTGCTCGGAGAAATGACCGCCCAGGAGGGAGAGCCCGCCGCAGGCTTTTCGCTGATGCTCGATGCGGCGCGCAAAACCGGCGACGCCCAGCTCTACCAGCGCGCCACCGACATCGCCCTGCAGGCACGCTCGGGCGATTCGGCCCTGCAGGCAGCGCGCGCCTGGAAGCAGGCGCTGCCGGCCTCGCGCGAGGCCAACCGCTACCTGCTGCAGATCCTGATTGCCTTGAACCGCATTGCCGAAACGCCAGAAGCGCTGAAAACCGAACTGCGCATGGCCCCCAATGCCGAGCGCGCGGCCGTGATCCACGCCGTGCCGCAGGCCTACGCCCGCGCCAGCGACAAGCAGCTGGCCGCCAGCGTGGTGGAAAACGCCCTGAGCGATTACCTGAAGCAGCCCGCCACGGCCAGCGCCGCCTGGACCAGCGTGGGGCGCATGCGCGGGGCCGCAGGCGACCAGGCGGGCGCGCTCGATGCCGCCCAGCGCGGCCAGGCCGCCGATGCGCGCGCCGAAGGGCCGGTGATCGTGGCGCTTGAATTGCTCAACCCCAAACTCCCCGCCGCAGAAAAACTGGTCCAGGCCTATCTTCAAGACCCGAAAGGCACAGCCCAGCCAGCCATCCGCCTGGCCTATGCCCGTCTCCTGATCGACGCCCAGCGCTACCCCGAAGCCAGCGCCCAGCTCAAGCTGCTGACCCGCGAAAAACCCGAGCTTGCCGAAGGCTGGCTGGTCCTGGGCTCGCTGCAGCTGCAGGACAACCAACTGGCCGAGGCGCAAACTTCACTGGAGCGCTTCATTGCACTGGCCCGGCAGCAAGCTCCCCAGGCTGAGGCCAATCTTGGCCTGGACCAGGCTTACCTGTCCCTGGCGCAACTGGCCGAAAAGCGCAAGGACTACGCGGCGGCGGAAAACTGGCTCAAGAAGATTGAAAACGCCGCCGTCCTGGTTCCCGCGCAAGCCCGGCGCGCCTCCATCCTGGCCAGCCAGGGCAAGCTCGAAGAAGGTCGCCAGCTGATCCGCCAATTGCCCGAGCGCAATCCCGAGGAGGCCCGGCTCAAGCTCAACGCCGAAGTGGGCCTGCTGCGCGAGTTCAAGCAGTACCAGCCCGCTCATGCGCTGCTCGCCCAGGCCCTGGCCCAAACGCCCGAGGACACGGACCTGCTGTACGAGCAGGCCATGGTGGCCGAAAAGCTCAATTTGCTGGCCGACATGGAGCGCCTGCTGCGCCAGATCATCGCGCTCAAGCCCGACTACCACCATGCCTACAACGCGCTGGGCTATTCCCTGGCCGATCGCAGCATCCGCCTTCCCGAAGCGCGCGAGTTGATCCAGAAAGCGCTCAGCTACGCGCCGGCCGACCCCTTCATCAAGGACAGCCTGGGCTGGGTTGAATTCCGCATGGGCCGCACCAGCGAGGCCGTGCAGATTTTCGAGGCCGCCTACCAGGCCAGGCCGGATGCGGAAATTGCCGCCCATTACGGCGAAGCGCTCTGGCGCTTGGGCCAGCGTGAGCGCGCGCTGGCCATCTGGAAAGAAGGCTGGCAACTCAATCCCGACAATGAAACCCTGCGGGAAACGCTCAAACGCCTGCAGGTCAAGCTGTGAGCGCAGGAGCCGCCTTGGGCCGGGTTGCCCGCTTGCGCCGCACCGCTGCCGCCGCCTCCTTGCTGGCCGCTTTGGTGCTCACGGGCTGCGCCCGCCCGCCAGCATCCGCCCTGAGCGATGCCCGCCCTGATTTCTGGACCGGGCGCATCAGCCTGCAGGTGCAAAGCGAGCCGGCCCAGTCGTTTTCGGCCGGCTTTGAACTCAAGGGCAAACCCGAGCGCGGCGAGCTGACCTTGATCAGCCCGCTGGGCAATGTGCTCGGCGTGCTGCGCTGGTCCCCGTCCGAGGCCGTGCTGGACTCGGGCAACCACAAAATCCAGCGTTTTGCCTCGGTCGATGCCCTGATGGCCCAGGCCACCGGCGCGGCTGTGCCGCTGAGCGCGCTGTTTGCCTGGCTGCAGGGCAACCATGCCAGCGTCAGCGGCTGGTCGGCCGATCTGTCGCGCCACAGCGAAGGCCGCATTCTGGCCAAAAGAGCCGACCCGCTGCCGCAAACCGATCTGCGGGTCGTGCTGGACCAGTAAGCTGTCCACCTGGCGGATTTCACTGTTTTTTTCTGAATACTCCGAGCGTGACACCTACCGCCCTTTCCTGCCGGCCGCTCAAGGCCCTGTACGACGTTCCCGCCCCGGCGAAACTGAACCTGTTCTTGCACATCACCGGGCGCAGGCCGGACGGCTACCATCTGCTGCAATCCGTCTTCATGCTGATCGACTGGTGCGACACGCTGCATTTCGAGGTGCGAACCGACGGCCAGATCAGCCGCACTGACCTGGCGGGTCCCGCCGGGAGCCATGACGAACCGCTGCCCGCCGAAGACCTGGCAGTGCGCGCGGCCCGCGCCCTGCAGGCCGCTTGCGGCACTTCCCTGGGCGTTCACATCGGCCTGGAAAAACGCATTCCCTCGCAAGCGGGCATGGGCGGGGGCTCGTCCGATGCGGCCAGTTGCCTGCTGGCGCTGCAGCGTCTCTGGGGTGTGCGCCTGCCGCCGCACCAGCTGCGCGCCCTGGCCCTGTCGCTGGGCGCGGATGTGCCTTTTTTCCTCTGCGGCAGCCACGCCTGGGTGGAAGGCATTGGCGAGAAAATCACCCCGCTGCGCCTGCCTGCAGCGCGCTTTGTGGTGACCAAACCGGGCGTCGGCGTGTCAACCCAAAGTATTTTTGGCGCGCCCGCGCTAAAACGCGATACAGATACTGCTACAATGCTAGACTTTGCTGCACATGCTGATGATCAGGTTTTCAAATTTGGTCGCAACGACTTGCAGCCGGTCGCCCAGGCCATTTGCCCGCCAATCACCCAGTCACTGGACTGGCTGAAAACGCAGCAGCTTCAGGGGCGCATGACCGGTTCAGGAAGTTCTGTATTTGCGCAAATATTGCATGACGCTGAGCTACCCGCCGCCCCTGGCGACTGGGAAGTCAGAAAATGCAGAAATTTGGAGGCCCATCCTCTGGCCGGCTGGTAAGATAGCCGCGCTTTGGAATAAGGCTCCAAGCGACGATTAATAGGTCGGTTGTTGGCAACAACAATTGTCCTGTGTAGGGGTGTCGCCAAGTTGGTTAAGGCACCGGATTTTGATTCCGGCATTCGCAGGTTCGAATCCTTCCACCCCTGCCAAATTTTTCAGATCCGCCCGGTGCGGATCTGTCTGGACTCTCAACCCGCATGATGTGTGTCTGCGGGGCTTTCAGACCCGCTGTGGCGGGTCTGTCTGTTTGGGAAACGCCCAGGCAACAGGTGCTCACTGCCAAGTTCTTGTTGCAACGTGTTTCCCCGTGCGTATTTTGCTTCCCTAAAAATTTCAGCCACCTTTCAAATCCGATAGCAGCTGGGCCTCCACATGCAAACGCACCAACCCGACTTCCTCGTTTTCACCGGCAATGCCAACCAGAGCATGGCCCTTGAGATTGCCCAACACCTCGGCACGACACTGGGCGCGGCCCATGTCGGGCGTTTTTCAGACGGTGAAGTCACCGTCGAAATTCAGCAGAACGTGCGTACCCGCGACGTGTTCGTGGTGCAGTCCACCTGCGCGCCCACCAACGACAACCTGATGGAGCTCCTGGTGATGGTCGACGCTCTCAAGCGCGCCTCGGCCGAGCGCATCACCGCCGTGATCCCCTACTTCGGCTATGCCCGCCAGGACCGCCGTCCGCGTTCGGCGCGCGTGCCCATCACCGCCAAGGTGGTGGCCAACATGCTGCAGGCCGTCGGCGTGACCAGCGTGCTGACCATGGACCTGCATGCCGACCAGATCCAGGGCTTCTTTGATATTCCAGTGGACAACATCTACGCCTCACCGGTGCTGCTGGGCGATTTGCGCCAGCGCAACTACACCGACCTGATGGTGGTTTCGCCCGATGTCGGCGGCGTGGTGCGTGCGCGTGCGCTGGCCAAGCAGCTCGGCTGCGACATGGCCATCATCGACAAGCGCCGCCCCAAGGCCAATGTCTCTGAAGTCATGCACGTGATCGGCGACATCGACGGGCGCAACTGCGTCATCATGGACGACATGATCGACACCGCCGGCACGCTGGTCAAGGCCGCCGAGGTGCTCAAGGAGCGCGGCGCCAAGAAGGTCTACGCCTACTGCACCCACCCGATTTTTTCCGGCCCCGCCATCGAGCGCCTGAGCCACGGCGATGCACTCGATGAGGTGGTGGTCACCAACACCATTCCGCTGAACGCCAATGCACTGGGTTGCAAGAAGATTCGCCAGCTCTCCGTGGCCCCGCTGATCGCTGAAACCATGCAGCGCATCGCCAAGGGTGAGTCGGTCATGAGTTTGTTTTCGGACCAGGAACAGGACCTGTTCTAAGCTGAAGCAAAAAGCCGGCTGCACAGCGCAAAGACGCCACGACGTTTTTTAAGCCTGGGCAGCCTTTTAAATACCGGGGTGAGCTGGTCGCGGCCCGCCCGTTTTGGAGAAGATTATGAAATTCGTCGCTTTTGAGCGCGCACAGCAGGGCACGGGTGCGAGCCGCCGTCTCCGCATCACCGGCCGCACGCCCGGCATCGTTTATGGTGGCTCCGCCGAGACCACGCTGATCGAAATCGATCACAACGCCCTGTGGCACGCCATCAAGAAAGAAGCCTTTCACGGCGCCATCCTGACGATGGAACTCGGCGGCGCTGAACACAAGGTTCTGCTGCGCGATCTGCAGATGCACCCGTACAAGCAGCAGGTCCAGCACATCGACTTCCAGCGCGTCGATGCCCGCACCCGCATGACCGTCAAGGTGCCTGTGCACTACAGCGGCGAGGAAAACTCCCCGGCCGTCAAGGCCGAGAACTGCCTGGTCAACCATGTGGTGACCGAGTTGACCCTGTCGTGCTTCCCGGCCGACATTCCTGAATTCATCGCCGTCGATCTGAGCGGCCTGAAGAAAGGCACCTCGCTGCACGTCAAGGACATCACCCTGCCCAAGAACGTGAAGTTCGTCACCAAAGGCCAGGTCAACCCGGTGCTGGCATCGGTCACGCCTATCGTCGAGGAAATCGTCGAAGTCGCCGCAGTGGTCGATCCCAAGGACGCCAAGGGCAAGGGCAAGGCAGGCGCCAAGCCGGCCGCCAAGCCCGCTGCCAAGAAGTAATTTTTCAATTTGCGGCCTGGACCTGAACAAGGTGCAGGCCGGGTTTGAAAAAACCTCAACGGCTCTTATCTCCTCACGGGGGTAAGAGCCGTTTTCACGGGCGGCCTCTTTTTCTCATATCATTTCCCCCTTCAATGAAGGCGCCAGCGCCCGGCCTGCGCCATTAAAAAACGCCATTGCACGACATGATCAAACTGTTTGTCGGCCTGGGAAACCCCGGCCCGGAGTACGAAGCCACGCGCCACAATGCGGGCTTCTGGTGGATCGACGCGCTCTCGCGCGAACTCAAGGCGCCGCTCAGCCTGGACAAGAACTACCATGGCCAAGTGGCCCGCACCACGTTCAACGGCCAGACCGTGTGGTTGCTCAAGCCCCTGACCTTCATGAACCTGTCGGGCAAATCCGTGGCCGCGCTGGCGCGGTTTTTCAAGGTGTCGCCCGACGAGGTGCTGGTGGCCCATGATGAGCTGGACGTGCTTCCGGGCCAGGTCAAGCTCAAGTTGGGCGGCAGTCACGCCGGCCACAATGGCCTGCGCGACATCCACGCGCAACTGGGCTCGCCCGGCTACTGGCGCCTGCGCATTGGCGTGGGCCATCCGGGCGTCAAGGCCGAAGTCATCAACTGGGTGTTAAAAAAGCCCTCGCAGGAGCACCGGGCAGCCATTGAAGAGTGCATTGACCGCAGCCTCAAGGCCGTTCCCGAGTTGCTCAAGGGCGAGATGGACAAGGCCACCCTGAAGATCCACACCAGCCAGCCGCCCCGACCCAAGCCGCCGCGCCCGGCTGCGACAGTGCCCAACGCAACAGTGGCGCCCCCTGGTGCTCCCTCCCCCTCCTCCGAGCCGGCAAGCGCACCCAAGACAGCCTGAAGCTCATTGCCTTGACAGCTTGCTGCGCTGTGGCAGCGAAGGCCTGAGGCTGTTTTTTCACTCCCCATCGGCCTGCTGACGCGGGCTGGCGGCGCGATCAGCGCGCCACCACCACCGGAATCAGCGACTGCAGCCGCTGGTATTTCTGCCAGAGGGTTTCGCGGCTCTCGATATGCGCCGGATTGACCGGAATGCACGACACAGGACAGACCTGCATGCACTGCGGCTCATCAAAATGGCCGACGCATTCGGTGCATTTGTCCGGGTCGATCTCGTAGATCTCGGCGCCGAGGTAAATCGCCTCGTTCGGGCACTCGGGCTCGCACACGTCGCAATTGATGCATTCATAGGTGATCATCAGGGCCATGGTCAGACTCCTTGCGGGGCATGAATGGTGGCCAGCGCCGCCGCGATGGGCGGAGTGACCATCTGGGTGACACTGCCGCCGAGCTTACTAATTTCGCGCACCAGCGTGCTGCTGATGCAGGCCAGGGGGGCGTCGGGCAGCAAAAAAACGGTTTCGACCTGTGGGCGCAGCTTGCGGTTCATCGCAGCCATCTGCGCTTCGTAATCGAAATCGGTCAGGTTGCGGATGCCGCGCACCACGGCGCAGGCCTTGTGCGCGGCGCAAAAATCCATGATTAAACCGTCAAACGGCAGCACGGTCACACCCGCCAAGTGTTCAGTCGCCTGCCGCACCTGCGCCACGCGCTCATCGAGTGAAAACAGGGTTTTCTTATGATGGGCCACGGCAACGGCAATCACCACCTGGTCAAACAGCCCGGCGGCGCGGCGCACAACATCGTCATGGCCCAGCGTGAAGGGATCAAAGGTGCCGGAGTAAACAGCGAGGCGGGAAGTGGGCGTGGGCGAAGCGGACATGGGAAAGAATTATGCCCCGGCCCGCTCGCATCGCAGCCCGCCCGGCGGCGTGACCCTGCAAGCGGCACGGGCGCTGGGGACCGCGCCTAGCGGGCACTTCGCTCACGGCGACACCTTACAAACTTGCAAGTGGCGCTGGCGGCGGGCCGCGCCCATGCTATGCGTCCATGCTACGCCCCCATGCCGCGCAACTCAGGCGGCGGCCGACGGCTCTTGCTGTTCTTGCTGTTCTTGCTGTTTTTGCTGTTCTTGCTGCTCTTGCTGCGTCTGGCTGCGCGTCAGCAGGTGAAAATGCACCGCGCCAGCCTTGCCGCTGCGGTGAATCTGCAGGCCCAGCGGCAACAGTTCCTCATCGGTCCAGGCACGCGGCGCTTCCAGGTAGATCAGGCCCGTGGGGCTGATCGCCTGCGCGGCGGCGGCCAGGGAGGACTCAAACAGGTTGGAATCAAACGGCGGATCCAGCAGCACCAACTGCAGGCTGCCGGGCGACAGGCGGCGTAGCGCGCTCACGCCGTCGCCGCGTTCAATGCGCACGCTGTCGGCTTTCAGACGCGTCTGCACGGCCTTGAGCTGCTGCACCAGGGCCGGCTCCTGCTCGCACAGCAGCACGTCGGCGGCGCCGCGCGAGGCAGCTTCAAAGCCGAGCACGCCGGTGCCGGCGAACACGTCAGCGCAGCGCCAGCCGGTCAAATCCTGGCCGAGCCAGTTGAACAGCGTTTCGCGCACCCGGTCGGGCGTGGGGCGCAGGCCGGGTTTGTCGGGCACCGGGAGTTTCGTGCGCTTGTATTGCCCGCCAATGATGCGGATTTCGCCCGGCGGCTTGAGGTGGGCGGTGCCCTTGGGCTTGACGGTGGTTTTGATCGCAGACGGCTTGGCAGCGGCCTCGACGGTGGGTTTGCTGGGTGTGTATTTCATTTTTCGGCTCCGAGAATAACAGTGAGCATTTTTTCGGGCTGCAGCTTGCGCGCAAAAGCGCCCTGAATGTCGGCGACGCTGACTTTTTCCACCTGCCGGGTCCAAGTGTCGAGATAGTCCAGCGGCAGGTCGTTCCAGGCGATGCTCGCCAGGTTGCCCAACAGCTTGCGGTTGCTGTCGATGCGCAGCGCAAAACCACCGATCAGGTTGTCCTTGGCGGCCTGCAGCTCTGTGTCAGTCGGTCCCTTGTCCACGAACGCTTTCACCACCTGGCGCACGAGCTCAACTGCCTGCGCCGCCTGGTCGGGCCGGGTCTGCAGGCCGACGGTGAAGCTGCCAGCATGCAGGCCCGGCGAGAACGCGCTGGAAACGCCGTAGGTCAGGCCGCGCTTTTCGCGCACTTCGTTAGTCAGACGCGAGACAAAACCGCCGCCGCCCAGAATGTAGTTGCCCACGATCAACGGGAAATAGTCGGGATCGGCCCGCTTGAAGCCGGGCTGGCCGATCAGCACATGCGCCTGGGCCGAGTCAAACGGAATGATCTTTTCCTGCGCCTGCGCCAGCGGCGGCACCTCGGGAACCGCTGGCAACGGCACCAGGCTGGCACAAGGCACTTGCGGCAGGCGCGACAGCAGGCGCGCAGCCAGGGCGTCGGCCTGCGCCCGCGTCACTGCCCCCACCATGCTGATGCGGGCGCGGCAGGCGACCACGCCAGTGCTGTGCGCGGCGCGCATGTCGGCCACGCCGATGCGCGCCAGCGTGGCCTCGGTCATCTCATAGCCATACGGATGGCCGCCATAGACCATCTGGCTGTAGGCCCGGCCAATCACAGTGCCGGGGCGGGTATAGGACTCCTTGAGCGCGGCCTGCAGGCGCTGGCGCTCGCGCTGCCAGACGGCGTCCGGGTAGGCCGGCTCGGCGATCTGGCGCGCCGCCAGCGCCACGGCGCGCGCCAGCAAACCGGGCTCGGTCAGCGAACGCAGTGAAAAACTCATGCGATCGGCGCTGGCGCCCGCGCCGAATTGCGCGCCCAGATCGGCCCAGGCTTCGCCGAGCGCGTTTTCGTCCAGCGCCGGCGCATCGCCCCTGGCCCGCACGCCTTTTTCCAGCAGGGCCGCCGTCATGCTGGCCAGCCCGGCCTGAGCGGGCGGGTCGCGCCGGCTGCCGGCGTCAAAGTCGATCTGCACATCGAGCATGGCGATGGCCGGGCTCTCGACCAGATAGACCTGCGCGCCGCTGGCTTGGCGCCAGTGCTGGACCGGGATCGTCGCCACCGCAAAGGAGTGAACAAAAATACCGACCACACCCGCCACCAGGGCGCGCGCAGCTCTTTTTTTAGCAACAGTTGTCATGAAAAAGTCTCGAATCGTTCAGTTCAGGGGATGCACAGAAATTTCCGGTCATTCGCTGTCCTTATGGGAGCCCCAAAGCTAGGCGCTTTGCCGAATGAGTCGGCGCAAACCGATGCGGCCGGGCATGGCCGTCCTGCAGAGCGAATCCCTGTCATTGATGACGGAGAAGATGTCAAGCATGCAGGGCTCAATGCAATTCACCGGTGACCGGGGGAACGCTGGGTGTGCGCGGCTTTTGTCCAGGCGCCAGCGCCTGGGGAATCAGCGTCGCCATGGTCATCTGATCGCTCCCGAAATACTTGGCGGCCACGGCCTGCACCTCGCCGGCGGTGATAGTGCGCAGTTGGGCAATCAGGCGGGTGCTGGTGTCCAGCGGCAGGCCCTGCACCCAGTTGGAGCCCAGTTCGCGCGCCTGGCTGAACACCGAGTCGAGCTTGTAGGTTTCGCTCGCCGCCCATTGGGTCTTGACGCGCTGGAGTTCGGCTTCGCTCACGCCTTCGCGGGCAATCAGGCTGACCTGCTGGCGCAGGGCGTCGGCCACCTGCCGGGTGGTCTTGCCTTGGGCCGGGACGCCGTCGAGCGTGAACAGTTGCGGCCCGCGCCCCATCAGGCCGTTGGAGGCGCCGGCGCTGTCGGCCACGCGGCCTTTCCCGTTTTGGCCCTGCACCAGAGCGCGCTCCAGCCGGGCGCCGCTGTAGCCGTCGAGCACGGCCGACAGCACGGTCAGGGCCAGGGCTTCGCGGCTGGCGGCGGCCGTCGGAGAACTGACGTTCGGAATCGTAGCGTTCAGGGATGGGGCATTCGGCGAGACAGCATTCGGGGCTGAGGTTGGGGTTGGGGTTGGCGTCAGGTCCGCCGCCTCCACCTTGGGCACCTTGAAGGCCATGGAGAGGTAGGACTGGCTGGCCGGCGCTTTCAAATCGAGTTGCCGCAGCCCTGCCTGCTCGGGCTCGGTGCGCGGTTTGCGCTCGGGCACCAGGCGGGCGGCTATAGGGCCATAGTATTTCTCGGCCAGTTGCCTGACCTGGGCCACCTCGACATCGCCGGCCACGACCACGGCGGCATTGGCCGGCACGTACCAGCGCTGGTAAAAGCTGCGCACATCGTCCGGCGTCATCGCGTTGAGGTCGCTCATCCAGCCCACGATCGGGCGGCGGTAGGGCGAGGCCAGAAAGGTGACGGCGCTGGCCTGCTCATGCAGCCGGGCGTGGGGCGAATCGTCGGTGCGCAGCCGGCGCTCTTCCTTGACCACCTCGATCTCGCGCTTGAATTCCTCGTCGGCCCACTGGCTGCTGGCAAAGCGGTCGGCTTCGAGGCGCATCACCGCTTCGAGCCGGCTGGCCGGAATCTGCTGGTAGTAGCCGGTGCTGTCTAGGCTGGTGAAGGCGTTTTCCTGCCCACCCAGGGCCGCCACCTGCCGGGAAAACTCGCCCGCCTTGACCGCGGGCGTTCCCTTGAACATCATGTGTTCGAGCACATGGGCCACGCCCGAGGTGCCGTCCACCTCGTCCATCGAGCCGGCGCGCACCCACAGCATGTGGGCGACGGTGGGCGCGCGGTGATCGGGCTTGACAATGACGGTGAGGCCGTTGGCCAGCGTGAACTGCGCCACGAGCGGCGCGGACGTTACAGGCGTTGCAGGCGTCTGCGCCAGGGCCGATACACTCAAACCAAGGGCCACTGCAGCGGGCAACAAGCACACCGACAACCGGACACCAGAAAGCCGGGAAACAAATACAGAAGGCATCAGGACAACTCGCTGGGGGTGTTTTATAGAATGATGGACTCTACAAGCTTATTCAATGTTCAGTTTCTTCAAAAAAAAATTACGCTCCGTCCTGTCGTCCACCCCGGCCGACACGCCCGCACAGCCTGAAAACGCGGCAGATACCCTGCCGCCGCCCACGTCGTCCATAACGCCCGTCAAGCCCGCGCCTGAAACGGCGCCAGCGCCCTACCCCGCACCCAAAGCGCCCGCCGGCAACGGCGGCTCGCTCATCGGCAGCGCGCTGGTCACGCCCATCGACATCGACAAAGCCATTGCCGCCACCATCGCGCCCGAGCGCCGGCCCTGGTTCAGCAAGCTGCAGGAAGGTTTGCGCAAGACCGGCTCCAGCATTTCCGGCGTGTTTACCGGCAGCAAGATCGACGAGCAGCTCTACGAAGACCTGGAAACCGCCCTGCTGCTGGCCGACACCGGCGTCAAGGCGACCGAGCACCTGCTCGACGACGTGCGCCGCCGGGTGAAAGACGGCGGCATGACCCATCCGGTGGCCGTCAAGAACGCGCTGGTCGAGGCCATCACGGTGCTGCTGAAACCGCTGGAAAGGCCGCTGGTCATCGGCGAATTCACGCCCACCGTGATCATGGTCACCGGCGTCAACGGCGCGGGCAAGACGACGTCGATCGGCAAGCTCACGCGCCATCTGGCCAATGAGGGCGCCTCGGTGCTGCTGGCCGCCGCCGACACCTTCCGGGCGGCGGCGCGCGAGCAGCTCAGCGTCTGGGCCGACCGCAATACGGTCGAGATCGTCAGCCAGGCCGGGGGCGACCCGGCGGCCGTCAGCTTTGATGCGGTCACTGCAGGCAAGGCGCGCGGCAAGGATGTCGTGCTGGTGGACACCGCCGGGCGATTGCCGACGCAGCTGCATTTGATGGAAGAGCTGCGCAAAATCAAACGCGTGGTGCAAAAGGCCGACGCCACGGCGCCGCATGAAGTGCTGCTGGTCATCGACGGCAACACCGGCCAGAACGCCCTGGCCCAGGTCAAGGCCTTTGACGACACGCTGGGGCTGACCGGCCTGGTCGTGACAAAACTCGACGGCACAGCCAAGGGCGGCGTGCTGGCGGCCATTGCGCTGTGGGCGCGCGAGCGGGCCAAGGCTGCGCCGCAGTTGCGCCCGGTGGCGGTGTACTTCATCGGCGTGGGCGAGCAGCTCGAAGACCTCGAAACCTTCAATGCGCGTGAGTTTGCCCAGGCCTTGCTGGGCTGACAATCACATATCAAGAAGCGGGAATTCGACAGCCCATGGGAACGCGTTGGCGCATGGCCTGCTAAGGTGAAGGCTTGGAGGTGGCCGCTTCAGCTTGAAAAAGCCTTGATCGGCGCCATCTTTGTTCTTTAAAAGGATTGCCCTGATGTCCGATGTTGTGAATCAGATTTTTCGTTTCATGTTGAAACTGGTGCTGGGTTTGTTTGCTGCCATTTTTGCACTGAGCCTGCTGGTGATCACGCTGCTGGCGCTGGCCCTGAGCCTGCTCAAGGGCTTGATCACCGGGCGCAAACCCGCGCCTGTGATGCTGTTTGAGGGGTTTCGGCAGTTCAGATCCCAGCGCATGTGGCCCGACACCAAGCCGCGCCCGGTTTCGCCCACCGGCCAGGGCAGCCAGATTGTGGATGTCGAGGTGCGCGAAATCCGCGAGGAAAAACGCCTGTCCTGAACCCGGCGGCAAATCTGCTCAAGCCCCCTGCCTCGCTCAAGGTCCCTCAAAAGGATTACTAACTTCCTGAGTGGGCTTGAGTTCAACCGTTTCAGGGAGTTGCTTCTCGGCTTCTAGCGCCCTGATCACGCGCCCCACCAGCGTGCGCAGTTCTTTGGCCAGCACCAAGCCCGCCTTGTCCTTGGTGAGCACCACATCACCCGTCATCGACACCCGATCGACCCGGTTCTCGATCTCCAGATCGCCGATGCGGATGACCTCGCTCTCGTTGGCGTAGGGTTTGAAATCGTTGTCCATGACGTATCCTTAATTTTTGAGGCTTCGACCGATCAATTCTTCAATGACTTGCCTGACAAAGCGAAGCAAGGCGTTCAGCATAGTTTCGTCCTGTTTGGGGGTAACTTCATCAGTTTTCTGGCTTTTGGGTCTTGGGCCCGACGAAGCGGCTGGCTCGGGCAGGGCCATGCCGGCATCGCGGATTTTTTGCGGCATTCCGGGCAGCAGGCTGACGCCAATCTTTTTTTCCAACTGCGCCACCGTAAGCGCCTCGTAGTCCTGCGTGTCCTCGTTTTTGACCAGGTAGGCGCCCGCCCGCTTCTGCGCCGGGCTATAAATCACTTTCCACAGATGCGTGGGCACCAGCACGTTGCCGATTTTCTTGAGCTTGCTGCCAATGAAGGCCGGTCCGGTGATGACGTACAGTTCGCCTTCGCCCGTCGCCAGTCCCCGGGCCGCCCCCTCGATACCGGCCCACACGCCCGCATTGTTCGCGTGAACCTGGGGCACCATGTTAGCCAGGGAAAACGATTCCGCCTGGGCTTTGCGGTTCGCAAAATCGGCGTTCGGCGCCATGTGGCCACGGTCGTAGCCCGAGCGCGCATAGTCATCGAGTTCGGCCCGGTCCCTTTTGGGCAGGGCGTCCTCGGCGTGAAAGGAATCCTTGCGCGAGAGCGCTTTGGCTTTTTTCAGATTCTCGCGGGTCAGGTGCTCGGCCGCATACAGCGGCGTGCGGCTCACGCCCGAATGCAGCACGGCAAAAGCCAGAAAGCAGATTTCCTGGGTGCGCGCCTGAAATTTGGTATTGGTGATGACAGGCGACTGACCAGCGACAAAGTGCTGGGGGCAGGCCGTGCCGGACAGGGCTGAGGCGCTGCAAAAAACGGTCAGGGAAAAAGCAAGAGTACGAAGCATGTAGACAACTGGCAGAATGACTTTGAAAGGGCGCAAGTGTGCCTCAAACCTCTAACCGGTTTTCTCGCGGCAAGTTTTTTTCAGATCGATATGAAACTTGTGCAAGTTTTTTCGATGCGGGGATTTTTAACTCCCTGGCACTTTGGCGGGCTGTAACTTTTTGACCCGGCGCTTCACAGACTCTTTACCTGCCCATATGCCCAAGGGCTGAACTAAAGCCCTGGCAGCAGGCTCCATTCCTTCAGGATGAATGCCAATTAGCCTGACGCTATCCACCCCATTGAACCTATTGCTTAGCACTCTCTCGGAGGGAGTGCTAATATTTGGGATTAGAGAACAAGGAGTTCTGCCATGTCACACGCTTTTTCCCCTGACACCATGAAGTCCGCCCTGATTGCGCCGGTGGCGTCCACGACGGCGCTCGCCGCCCTCAATCCCTGGGCCATGGTGCCGCCGCTGGGCAACCTGGACGCCTATATTTCGGCCGTCAACCGCATGCCCATGCTCACCCTGGAGCAGGAGCAGGAGTTCTCCAGAAAGCTCAAGGAAAACAACGACCTGGATGCCGCCGGCAAGCTGGTGCTGTCGCACCTGCGCCTGGTGGTGTCGATCTCGCGCAAATACCTGGGCTATGGCCTGCCCCACGGCGACCTGATCCAGGAGGGCAACATCGGCCTGATGAAGGCGGTCAAGCGCTTCGACCCGGACCAGAACGTGCGCCTGGTGAGCTACGCCATGCACTGGATCAAGGCCGAGATCCACGAGTACATCCTGAAGAACTGGCGCATGGTCAAGGTCGCCACGACCAAGGCCCAGCGCAAGCTGTTTTTCAACCTGCGCTCGATGAAACAGGGCTATAAGGGCGATGCCGATGCGGCCACGCACCGCGACAGCCTGACCGACGGCCAGATTGACGCCATGGCCAAGACGCTGAACGTCAAGCGCGAGGAGGTCATCGAGATGGAGCAACGCATGTCCGGCGGCGACGTGTTGCTGGACCCGAGTCCGGGAGACGACGGCGAGGATGCGTTTGGTCCGATCGCCTATCTGGCCGACGCCACGCAGGAGCCGACCGCCCTGCTGGAGTCGCGCCAGCATGACAGCCTGGCCAGCGACGGGCTGAGCACGGCGCTGCAGGAACTCGATCCACGCGCCCGGCGCATCGTGGAAGAGCGCTGGCTCAACGTGAACGACGACGGCTCGGGCGGCATGACGCTGCATGACCTGGCGGCCGAATACAAGGTCAGCGCCGAGCGCATTCGCCAGATCGAGGTGGCGGCCATGAAGAAGATGAAAAAGGTGCTGGCCAGCTACGCCTGAGCCTTGAGCCTTCGCCCGCTGCCACCCGGCTGGCCGGGCGAGCGGCAAGGGTTCCGAAAGCCTGCCCCCGACAAGGGGCAGGCTTTTTTCAGCCCATGTTGAGCAGCAGGGCAATATCCGAAGCCATCGCCTCGGCCCCGGCGCCGTAGCGGCTGTACAGCCGGATACGGCCGGCGGTGTCATAGATGTAGCTGCCTGCCAGATGGTCCATGGTGTAGCTGCCCGGCGTCTTGCCCTCGACCTTCTTGTAATAGACCTTGAAGTCCCTGGCCACCTGGACAAGCTGATCGGGCGTGGGCCGCAGCGCCAGAAAGCCGGGGTCAAAGTTGGCCATGTACGCCTTGAGCAGTTCCGGCGTGTCGCGCTCGGGGTCCACCGTGATGAAGATCGCCTGCAGCTTGTCGCCGTCCTTGCCGAGCAGCTGCTTGACCTGCGCCAGCTCGGCCATCGAGGTGGGACACACCTCGGGGCACTGGGTGAAGCCAAAGAACACCACGACGATCTTGCCCTTGAAGTCCTGGAGGGTGCGCAACTGGCCATTGTGGTCCGTCAGGGAAAAGCCCTGCGCATAGTCGGCGCCGGTCAGGTCAATGCTCTTGAAGGCCGGCTTGTCGGGCGAGCAGGCCGCCAGGAGGCCGGCCGCGACGGACAGCGCCACGGCGCCCGTCAGGGCCTTGACAGCGCGCCTGCGCTCAAGGCGCATCGGCAAGGTAAATGTCATCAGAACTCCCGAAAATCCCCCGGCCTCAGACCGGGGAAGACGTCAAACAAGGTAATGGTCCAGCAGCAGCGCGGCAAACAGGCCCGACAGGTGGATCAGTGAAAACCGGAAGGTCTTGCGCGCCAGCGCATCGGAGTAATGGCGCCACAGCCGCCAGGCGTAAGCGCTAAAGCCGATGCTCAGCCCCACGGCAGCCACCAGGTAGAGCCAGCCGCTCATCTGGAACACAAAGGGCATGAGGCAGGCGGCAAACAGCACCAGGGTGTACAAAAACACCTGCAGCCGGGTGAACTCGTTGCCGTGCGTGACCGGCAGCATCGGCAATCCGGCCTTGCGGTAGTCCTCCACGCGGTACAGCGCCAGCGCCCAGAAGTGCGGCGGCGTCCACAGGAAAATGATCAAGAACAGGATCAGCGCCTGCGGGCTGACCTCGCCGGTCATCGCAGCCCAGCCCAGCACCGGCGGCATGGCGCCCGAGGCGCCGCCGATGACGATGTTCTGCGGCGTCAAGGGTTTGAGGATCACGGTGTAGACCACGGCATAACCGATAAAGGTGGCAAAGGTCAGCCACATGGTCAGCGGGTTGACCCAGACATACAAAATCCACGAGCCCAGCGCGCACAGGCCGGCCGAAAACGCCAGCGTCAGCGGATTGCTCAGCTGTCCCCGCGCCGTGGGACGCCAGGCGGTGCGCCGCATCCGGGCGTCGATGTGCTGCTCGACCAGGCAATTGAAAGCCGCCGCCGCCCCGGCCACCAGCCAGATGCCGGCGCAGGCGATCAGCGCGAGCCGCACGTCCAGCCAGCCCGGCACGCCGGGGACCGCCAGCACCATGCCGATCAGAGCGCAAAACACGATCAGCTGCACCACGCGCGGCTTGGTCAGCACATAAAACTGCGCCAGGCGCGATGACGCGGCCGGGCGTGGCACGACGGCGGCGGAGGGCTGGGGAGCGTTCATGCGGACAACCTGGAGGAAGTGAAGGAGGAGGCACGCACCAGTTCGGGGACGCTGCGGCTTGAAAACACAATCCCGGTGAGCACCAGCACCAGCGCCGCCGCGCCGCCGGTGTGCATCAGGGCGGCCGCCAGCGGCCAGCCCAGCACGACATTGCCCAGGCCGGTGGCGATCTGCAGCACGGTCAGGCCCGCCAGCCAGCGGGCCTGCGGGCGAAAAGCAGGCCGGCGGTGCAGGCCTGCCGCCAGCAGCAGCAGCGCGCCCGCCACGCCGTACGCGGCCAGCCGGTGCGCGTAATGGATCGCCGTCAGTGCCGCCAGACTGATGTTGGCCCCACCCGTGCCAGCGCCCAGCTCGCGCCACAGCGTAAAGCCCTGCGAGAAATCCATCGGCGGCCACAGCGAGTTCTGGCAGGCCGGAAAATCGCTGCAGGCGAGCACGGCGTAATTGGTGCTGACCCAGCCGCCCAGGGCAATCTGCAGCCACAGCAAGGCAAAGGCGGCGATGGCAAAGCGCCGGATGCCGGTGCTCAACACCGTCGTCCGGGCCTGGCCGAGCAGCTGCGCATAGCGCACCGACTGCGCGCGCAGCAGCGCCAGCAACACCAGGCCGCCCAGCAAATGCAGCGTCACGATGAGCGGAAACAGCTTCATGGTGACCGTCAGCGCCCCGAAAGCGCCCTGCAGGCAGACCCACAGCAGGCTCAGCGTGGGCCACCAGGGTGAGAGCAGACACTTCCTGCACGCCATGCGGGTGCTGCTGCCGGCCTTCTGGTGGCGGCAGGCGAGCCAGGTCATCAGCGTCAGCGTCAGGATCAGCACGCCCACGCCGGTGGCCAAGTAGCGATGGATCATCTCAATCCAGGCCTTTGAAGGAGTGACTGGGCCGCCGGGCATGGCGCTCTGGGCGGCCTGGATGTGCGACTGCGCGCCCAGCGGGCTGGCGCTGCCATAGCAGCCCGGCCAGTCAGGACAGCCCAGGCCGGAATCGCTCAGCCGGGTGAAGGCGCCAAACACCACCAGGTCAAAGGTCAGAAACAAGGTGAGCAGCGTCAGCGCCTGCAGGCGCCCGGCCAGCGGGGCCTGCTTGTGGCGCACCCAGACCCAGGCCAGCGGCCCCAGCGCCACGGCCAGCCCCATCACCATCAGGCGCAGGGCCGGACTCAGGTTGTACAGTTCGGTCGAGGCCATGGCTTAACGCTCCCGGCCTTCCTTGTCCCAGCTGCTGGACGCACGCAGCAGGCGGTCCAGGTCACGCTTGGCCCTGGCCGCGCTGGCCACGTCCATATCGGCCGGAAAGCGCATCATCAGGTTGCCCAGTGGATCGACCAGGTAGAGGTGGTCCTGCAAGCTCTGGCCAGCGGCCGGCGCCAGCCACTGGGCCAGTTCAGCCAGCGGCACGCGCAGCACCGTGGCCGAGGCCAGGGCCGGCCGCAGCGCCTCGCGCACCGGCGCCTCGTCGCTGACCAGCCAGACGCGCTCCAGGCGCTGCTTTTCCCTGCCCAGCGACTCGCGCAACTGGCGCTGGAAATACAGGTTCTGCTCGCAGCGCGCATCGCAGCCGCCGCCGGCCACGCTCAGCAGCAGCCACTGGTCTTTGAGTGCCGTCAGCTGGCCCGCCTGCCCGTCCAGCGTGCGGGTGGCCAGCGCCGGCAAGGGGCGCTGGGGCTCGATCAGTTCGCCAAAATTGCGCCGCCCTTCCGGCCGGACCACGTAATAGGTGAAATAAGACGCAATGACCGGGCTGGCGCACACCAGCAGCACGGCGAGCATTTTCCAGCGTCCCGCCTGGGTATCGGGCGCTTTGGTGTGCGGCGGGTCCAGACTCGGCAGGGCGTGAATGGTCAGGCCCAGCGGCTGGTCCTGCGCGGGGGAAGAAGCATGGGGCGGAGGGTTTGTCACGGTACTTCAGGCAGTTAATCGGGGCGCGGGGCGCGTGAGGAAGCACGAAAGGGAAGGATCAGCTGAAACCAGCCATACAGAAACACGACCAGCGCGCACAGCGCAAACCACTGCACTGCATAGCCGTAATGCTTTTGCACGCCCAGCACAGGCGCCGGCCAGTCTCGCAGCAACCCTTCGCTGGGAGGCCCGGTCTGCAGCACCGAGCCGTCCAGCAGGGGCAAACCGGTCTCCTGGGCAAAGGCGTGGATGTCGAGATTTTGCCGGATAGGCCCGGTGTCCACCCCGCTGAAGGCATACAGCCTAGACGGCGGCGGGGCAATGCGGCCCTTGACGCTCACCACGCCGGCGGGCGTGGCGACGTCGGGCAGGCGGGTGCGCTCCATAAAATCGCGCGGCACCCAGCCGCGCTGGACTAGCACAACCCGACCGCTGCCCTGCAGCGCCAGCGGCGTGAGCACCCAAAAGCCGCTGCGCCCGTTCATGGGCCGGTTGTCCAGGTAGACGGTGTGCGCCGGCTGCCAGACGCCGTGCAGCAGCACGGGACGATGCAGCTCGGCGCCGGTGGTGGCCAGCGCAGCCAGCGAGCGCGCATCCAGGGGCGCGAGCGCTGTTTTCGCGTCAATCGCTGCCTGCACCGCTTCTTTCTCGCCGGCGCGGCGCAGCTGCCACTGGCCCAGCGAGAAGGTGGCGCCCGCCACCAGCAGGGCCGCAGCGGTCAACAGCCAGAAACGGATCGAGTGCAAACGCGGGGTCATCGGAAGATAATGCGCCTCATGACTTACCTTGTCGCACTGGGATTTCTCGCCATCCTGGCCAGCTTGGGCGCAGCGCTTTTCTTCATGCTCAAGCGAGGCGACGACAGCAAGCGCCAGAGCGCCCACATGGCGCGCGCGCTGGCGTTTCGGGTCGGGTTTTCGATTGTGCTGTTTGTCTGCATTCTGCTGGCCTGGAAGATGGGATATATCCAGCCCACCGGCATTCCCGTGGGCAAATAACTGAAAAAAGGCCGCATCAAGCGGCCTTTTGGGAGCACCGTGGCCACTTACAACCAGTAGACCACGACGTACAGGCCCAGCCACACCACGTCCACGAAGTGCCAGTACCAGGCGGCGCCCTCAAAGCCGAAATGCTTGTCCGCCGTGAAGTGGCCTTTTTGCAGGCGCAGCGTGATGAACAGCAGCATCAGCATGCCCACCAGCACATGAAAGCCGTGAAAACCCGTGAGCATGTAAAAGGTCGAGCCATACACGCCGGAACTCAGCTTCAAGTTCAGTTCGGCATAGGCATGGAAGTATTCATAGCCCTGCACTGCCAGGAACACCGTTCCCAGCAGCACCGTCAGCCACATGAAGGCAATGGTGCGGCCCCGGTGATTTTCACGCAGCGCGTGGTGGGCAATGGTCAGGGTCACGCCGGAGCTCAGCAGCAGCGCCGTGTTGATGGTCGGCAGCCAGAACGGCGTCATGGTCGTGAAGGGCTCGATGATGCCGGCCGGCGAGGCGGTCGTGCCGGGCGCCGCGCTGGGCCAGACCGCCTTGAAGTCGGGCCAGAGCAGCGCATTTTCCAGGCTTCCCAGGTCCGGCACCGAATGCGAGCGCGCCCACCACAGCGCCGTGAAGAAGGCGCCGAAAAACATCACTTCCGAGAAAATGAACCAGCTCATGCTCCAGCGGTAAGACAGGTCGATCTTGCGCCCGTACAGCCCGCCTTCGCTCTCGGTCACCGCATCGCGGAACCACTGGAACAGCGTGGCGAGCCAGAACAGCATGCCAAAGGCCAGGGACCAGGCGCCCCAGCCGGCGCCATTGATCCACTGGCTGGCTCCCAGAATGACGAAGAACAGGCCAATGGCCGCCATGACCGGATGGCGCGAGGGGCCGGGCACAAAATAGTAGGGGGTTGCCCCGTGGGTTGCTGATGACATCGCTCGACTCCTGTTTTTATCTCGAATTTCCACTATGCGCCTGAACTGGCGTGAGGATGCGGCCCGCCACCAGCAGCGGCTAGCGCGCCACCATCCACTTCACCAGCAGGATCAAGGCCCCCACCAGGACAAAAATGCCCACCAGCCCGACTGCAATGATGTGCAGCAGGCTCAAATGCTTGATGTCTTCCTCGAAATCCCCGCGCGCACGCAGGCCGACAAACGACCAGGCCACGGCCTTGACGGTGCGCCAGAGCGAACTGGGGGGCCGGGGCTCGGGCGGGTTCATGCGCCCGCCTGTCTGACCTGCGCCACGGCGGCGGCCTTGGGCGCATTGGAAGCGCCCGGCGCGGCGGGTGTCTTGCCGCCGACTTCAAAGAAGGTATAGGACAGCGTGATCGTCTTGACGTCCTTGGACAGCTTGGGGTCGATCACGAAAGCCACCGGCCACTGCTTTTTCTCGCCGGGCGCCAGCGTGTACTGGCTGAAGCAAAAGCATTCGAGCTTGTTGAAGTGCGCCCCGGCCTGCACCGGCGCATAGCTGGGAATGGCCTGGGCCGACATGGTGCGGTTTTGCAGGTTCTGGAACTCATACATCACCGTGATCAGTTCGCCCGGATGCACCTGCAGCGAACGCTGGGCCGGCTTGAAATGCCAGGGGCCGCGCGCGTTGGCATCAAACTCGACCGTGATGGTACGGCTCGGATCGACCTGCGTGTTGGCCGGCAGCGTGGCCGTGGCGCCCGGAATCTGCCGGTCGCCCAGCGCCAGCACATTGATGCCGGTCATCTCGCAAATGGCCTTGTAGATCGGCACCAGCGCGTAGCCAAAGCAGAACATGCCGAGCACGATCACGCCGAGCTTGCCGAACATCTGGAAGTTTTCGCGCTTGAGCTGCATGGGTGAAATCAGGCCGGGGTATGGAGAGTTTCCGGGCTCAACCGCCCAGAAAAACCATCTTGGCGATGAAGCCGGCAAAAAAGACGAAAGCGACCGACGCCAGGATCAAGGCCAGGCGCAGGTTGTTTTTCTTTTGGTCAGAGCTGGTCATGTCGGTGCCTTTGCTGCTCAGCCGATGATGCGGGTGGCGGTGCTGTCGAGCCGGGGCGGCGTTTCAAAGGTATGGAAAGGCGCGGGCGAGGGCACTTCCCACTCCAGGCCTTCTGCGCCCTTGCCGCCCTCGTCCAACCAGGGGTTCTGCTTGGCTGGTGCGCCCTGCCCGCGCATGGTGGGCAGCACGACGAACAGGAAAAAATACACCTGCGCAAAACCGAAGAAGAAAGCGCCCACGCTGGCCACCATGTTGAAATCGGCAAACTGCATCGGGTAGTCGGCGTAGCGGCGCGGCATGCCGGCCAGGCCGAGGAAGTGCATCGGGAAGAAGGTCACGTTGAAGGAGATCAGCGACCACCAGAAGTGGATCTGGCCCCGGGTTTCGTTGTACATCACGCCGGTCCACTTCGGGCTCCAGTAGTAATAACCGGCAAACATGGCGTAGAGCGAGCCGGCCACCAGCACATAGTGGAAATGGGCCACGACGTAATAGGTGTCCTGCAGCTGGATGTCGATCGGCGAGACGGCCAGGATCACGCCGGTCAGCCCGCCAATGGTGAAGACGAAGATGAAGCCCACGGCAAACAGCATCGGCGTCTCGAACGTCATCGAGCCCTTCCACATGGTGGCGATCCAGTTGAACACCTTCACGCCCGTGGGCACCGCGATCAGCATGGTCGAGTACATGAAGAACAGCTGGCCGGTCACCGGCATGCCGGTGGTGAACATGTGGTGCGCCCAGACGACGAAGCTCAAAATCGCAATCGAGCCTGTCGCGTACACCATCGACGCATACCCGAACAGGCGCTTGCGCGAGAAGGCCGGAATGATCTGGCTGATGATGCCGAAAGCCGGCAGGATCATGATGTAAACCTCCGGATGGCCGAAGAACCAGAAGATGTGCTGGAACATCACCGGGTCGCCCCCGCCGGCGGGATTGAAAAAGCTCGTGCCGAAATGCCGATCCGTCAGCGTCATGGTGATGGCGCCGGCCAGCACCGGCATCACGGCAATCAGCAGGTAGGCGGTGATCAGCCAGGTCCAGCAGAACATCGGCATTTTCATGAGCGTCATGCCCGGGGCGCGCATGTTCAGGATGGTCACGATGATGTTGATCGAGCCCATGATGGAACTCGCGCCCAGGATGTGCATGGCAAAGATGCCGGCATCCATCGATGGCCCCATCTGCAGCGACAGCGGCGCGTACATCGTCCAGCCCCCGGCCATGGCGCCGCCTTCGAGGAGGAAGGAGGTGCCCAGCATCAGCGCGGCCGGAATCATCAGCCAGAAGCTGAAGTTGTTCATGCGCGCAAACGCCATGTCGGAAGCGCCGATCTGCAGCGGAATCATCCAGTTCGCAAAGCCCACGAAGGCCGGCATGATGGCGCCGAACACCATGATCAGGCCGTGCATGGTGGTGAGCTGGTTGAACAGCTCGGGGTTGACCAGTTGCAGACCCGGCTGGAAGAGCTCGGCGCGAATCAAGAGCGCCAGCACCCCGCCAAACATCAGCATGAAAAAGCTGAACAGCAGGTAGAGCGTTCCGATGTCCTTGTGGTTGGTGGCAAACACCCAGCGGCGCCAGCCCGTCGGGGCATGGTGATCGTGGGCGTCGTGCGCATGATCGGGATGGTCTAGAACTGCACTCATCTTGGCTTCCTTTGCTGGCGGGTGCCTGTAGCTTGTGTCTTCGGGGCGAGCAACGGGTGCGGGGCCGGCGGCTGGGATTTTCTGGCGCTTTGCGCTTCAGAAAGGAGTCCGGGCCGGCTCAACGCAAGGCCTGAATCTCGGCCGGCTGGACAATCTGGCCGGTCTGGTTGGACCAGTTGTTCTTGGTGTAGCTGACAACGGCGGCCACATCGGTGTCGCTCAACCCTTTCCAGGGCGGCATGGCGCCGCCGGCGGCGCCATGGAGCACCACCTGGATTTGCCTGGCATGGTCGGCATCGCGCACGATGGCCGAGCCGTCGAGCGGCTTGATGGCGCCGGCGCCCTTGCCGTTGGACTGGTGGCAGGCGGCGCAGTTGGCGGCATAGACTTTTTCGCCGCGCACTTTCAGATCGGCCAGCGTCCAGACCTTGGACGGATCATCGGCCCGGGCAGCCGCTTCCTGCGTCTTGAGCGCGACCCAGGCGGTGTAGTCCTGGGCCGAAACCACCTTGACGTGAATCGGCATGTAGGCGTGCTCCTTGCCGCAAAGCTCATAGCACTGGCCATAAAAATCGCCGACCCTTTCGGACCGGAACCAGGTATCGCGCACAAAGCCGGGAATCGCATCCTGCTTGATGCCCAGGGAGGGCACGCCAAAAGAGTGAATCACGTCATTGGCCGTGGTGATGATGCGGATTTTTCGGTTCACTGGAACGACCAGCGGGTTATCGACCTTGAACAGGTAGTCGTCCGGCGCAACCTGGCCGGTCTGGGCGCCGCCGTTGTCGGACATCTGGCGGTGGGCGCTGTCGAGCGTGGAGACAAAACCGATGCCCTCGCCCTCGCCCTTGAGGTAGTCATAGCCCCATTTCCACTGGATGCCGGTGGCCTTGATGGTGAGATCGGCGCCGGTGGTGTCCTTTTGCGCCACCAGCACCTTGGTGGCCGGCAGGGCCATGGCAATGACGATCAGGAAGGGCACGATGGTCCAGGCGATTTCCACCAGGGTCGATTCGTGGAAATTGGCCGCCTTGTGGCCCACCGACTTGCGGTGCTTCAGGATGGAATAAAACATCACGCTGAAGACCGCCAGGAAAATCACGACGCAAATGCCCATCATGAACCAGTGCAGCCAGATTTGCTCCTCGGCAATGCGGGTCGCCGGAGGCGGCAAATTGAGCTGGTTGACCGCCGGGCCGCCGGGCAAATCGTTCACGGCATGGGCAGCGGTGCTGATCCAGGCGGCCAGACAAGCCAGAAGTGCGCCCGAATGCCGCCAGCCAGGCCGTGTGATTTTTCTCATGGTGTTGCCCTGATTCATCATCGTCGCTTTATTCTGCTTGAATTTACCGATGAAATCGATCCGAATTACTATAAATTTTGCGCCAAGTCAAAACACCAACTCCATAAATGAGGCTGGACTTGCTGGAAGTTTAATTAACAGACGCGCAGCGCCCAGCGAATTTCGCGGGCCAGCATCGGCCGCAATTCAGGGCGCATATGGCGCCCGACGCGCACCGAGCGGCCCTGGCCGGACACTTCAATCAGCGACCCATCGCCATGGCGGGGCTCGACCCGGACCCATTCGCGCCTGAATTCGGCCCGCTCGGTGCGCCCGGCAGTTTCCAGCTCAATGACCAGCTGGCCGTCCTGCAGCAGGATTTTTTCAGCGTCCCCCGCATGGCGCGCATAAAAAAGAAAGGCCACGGCAACGGCGAGCAACTCCATCAGGGCAAAGGTCATCACCATGGGCGTGCCCTGCCACCAGAAAAAACCGGCGATGCCCAGGGACACCACGCACAGCGACAGGTAAAACCAGGCCAGTTGGGCGGGCGCGAGCGAGCAGTGACGCTTGAGCAGCCACAACACCACCGCGCCCTGCTTGGTGGTGTGCGTGCCCTGCGCGGGCAAGGTGGTAAAAAGAAATGCCGGTGGTGATTGCTGCACGTGACGACCTTGAAAAACGGCATTCAGCCCGGCCGCACAGAGTCCATAGAAACAGTCCCCCGGACAGACAAGGCAAGAAAAATCAGTCAATTTTCTGACTTGCTTGAACCACTATAGGTTTAAACACATCGCCGCCCGGTCGGGAAAACCCGCACATCACTGCTTTATAAAAAGAATTCAGCAGACTCTTACATTTGTTTTCGGAAAAAATCCTTAGCGTGAAGGTCCGCCGCTGCCCTGCAGCATGCGACGCATGTCTTCGACCGACACGGCGCTGTGCGGGCTGACCTTGAATTTGGGCGGCGCCTTCAGGGCATGGCCGTAGATCACTTCAAAGGTCAGGGACAGGCGGCCATCGTCGCCCTTGAGGTGCTGCGTCAGCGCCTGCTCCAGCTGCGCTTTCCAGCCCCGCCCGCGCAGGCCGGCAAAGCGCGCCGGGTGAAAGTTGCGGCCCAGCTCGGCGAGTTCCTGCAGCAGGCGCGCCGGGGTTTCATAGGTCAGCGTGATGCGCTCCATGTCCATCACCGGCTCGGCAAAGCCGCTTTGCACCAGCATGTCGCCCCAGTCGTGCATGTCGGTCAGCTCGTGGCCGGCCGGCGGCCAGCCGAGTCGGGCGTACAACTCGCGCAACTCCCGCGCCGTGTCCGGCCCCAGGCAGGAAAACATCAAAAAGCCGTTGACCTTCAAAGCCCGGTGCCAGTCGGCCAGCAGCGCTTGCGGGTCGGCCGCCTCGTGCAGCGCCATGTTGGCCCAGAGCATCTCGACGCTGTCCGGCGGCGGCGTCTCAAAGCGGGTTGACGCGGTGCGCCACTGGCTGGGGCTCCACCAGGGTTTGGCCAGGGCTTTGGCTGCGGCCTGCGCCCGCTCTGGACTGGCTTCAGCCACGAAGCAGGCCGCCGCCGGGTACAGGCCGGCCAATTTGGCATGGGCCTGCAGGCCGCCGCGCAGGGCGCCCCAGTGGCCCCAGGCCTGGGGCTGCAGCTTGATCCACTGCAGCCGGTCCTGCATGCGCGAAGCGACTTCCTCATGCAGCCAGGGCGAGGCCAGCGGCGCCGTGCGCTGCCAGCGGCTGACGGCATTGGGATCAAGCGTGGGCGGGCGCGAAGTGGAGGTCATGAAAGCCGTGTCGGGTTGGGCGCCAAAAACGCGTGGAGCGCCAAGCGAGAAAAAAGAAAAAAGCACCGCAGTGCCAGAGCACACAAGTATATTGACACGGTGTTCACCCGCCTGCTCTCCCCCGGTTTATCCCTGCTGCGCCTGCCCGGCCTGGCCAGCCAGTGCGCCGTCTGCCACAGCTGGCCAGCGCAGCAGGTGTGCGCGCCCTGCGTGAGCCGCTTCACGCCCGCCTTGCTGCGCTGCGCCCGCTGCGCGCTGGCCTTGCCGGCCGGCCCGCCCGCAGGGGCCGGTTTGTCCCGAGGTGCAGCGCCTTCTGGAGGGGCCGGTCTGTCCGAAGGTACTGCTCTGTTCGGTGGGCGGCACAGCACGGACGACCCGCTGTGCGTGGCCTGCGCCAGCGAGCTGCCAGCGCTGGACGGCGCGCTGGCAGCGCTGTCCTACGCCTATCCCTGGTCCACCTTGATCACGCGCTACAAGTTCGGCGAGCAGCACGGCTGGGCCGGATTTTTCGCCAGCCTGCTGCTGCAGGCGCCGGGCGTTGCGCACCTTTTTGAGCATCTGGCGCCGCAGGACTGGGTGCTTCCCCTGCCGTTGTCGGACCAGCGCCTGCAAACGCGCGGCTTCAACCAGGCCTGGGAACTGGCCAGCGCCCTGGCCCGGCAAACTCGCACGCAAGCCCAGGCCGATGCGCGCCTGCTGCTGCGCGTGCGCCACACCCGCGCGCAAAGCGAACTCAGGCGCCAGGACCGGCTGACCAATGTCAAGGGCGCTTTCCAGGTCGATCCGCTGCGGGTGGCCGGGCTCGAAGGCCGCTCAGTGGTGCTGGTCGATGACGTGATGACCAGCGGCGCCTCGCTGTTCGAGGCGGCCCAGGTGCTGCGCGATGCCGGCGCCGCGACCGTCACCGCCGTGGTGCTGGCGCGCACCGCTCCCGCCTAAAATCGGCTGCGGCTGTGCCTCGACCCGCATGTGGCGCCTGTGCTGCATATGCCGCATGTGGTACATGTGGCGCCTGTGCCCCGCATGAGCCGCAGGTGGCCAGACTCGCACACGGCGCTCATCTTTCCCTGTCCCGCTTTCCCCTCTTGCACTTTTTACCCATGTTCAACATCGTCCTCGTCGAGCCCGAAATTCCGCCCAACACCGGCAACGTGATCCGCCTGGCGGCCAACACCGGTTGCCGCCTGCACCTGGTCGAGCCGCTGGGCTTTTCGATGGACGACAAGCACATGCGCCGCGCCGGACTCGATTACCACGAATACGCCCAGGTGCTGCGCCACGCCAGTTGGCAGGCTTTTCTGGCCAGCGAGCAGCCGCCGCCCGATCGGCTGTTTGCCCTGACGACGCAGGGCTCGGGCAGCATGTACGAAGCGCGCTTTGCCCCCGGCGACTGGCTGGTGTTCGGCTCCGAAACCAAGGGCCTGTCGGCACAGGTGCGCGAATCCTTTCCCAACGCCCAGCGATTGAAAGTGCCCATGCTGCCCGGCCAGCGCAGCCTGAACCTGTCCAACACCGTCGCCGTCACGGTGTTCGAGGCGTGGCGGCAAAATGGTTTTGGCGGGGCGCTGCAACTGCCATGAAGCCTGCCCGCTTCAAGCCGCCACTCACCTTCCGCCCGAAAGCGCCTGCATGACCCACGTTCCCGTCTGGCTCGTCAACAGTTTTATCTACCTGGCCGCCGCCGTCATTGTCGTACCGCTGGCCAAGAAACTCGGCCTGGGCGCCATCATCGGCTACCTGGCCGCCGGCATCGCCATCGGCCCCTGGGGCTTGAAACTGGTGAGCGAGGTGCAGGACATCCTTCACTTCGCCGAATTCGGTGTGGTGCTGATGCTGTTCCTCATCGGCATGGAACTCGAACCCAAGCGGCTGTGGAGCCTGCGCCGGCCCATCTTCGGCTGGGGCAGCGTGCAGATGCTCAGCTGCGCGGCCCTGCTCACGGGCGCGGCCATGGCCTTTGGCGTGGCCTGGCCGACCGCACTGACGGCGGCGCTGGGGCTGGCGCTGTCCTCGACCGCCATTGCCCTGCAGTCCCTGGGCGAGCGCAACCTGATGCGCACCTCCAGCGGGCAGGCCGGTTTTTCGATCTTGCTGTTCCAGGACGTGGCGGCCATTCCGATCCTGGCGCTGGTGCCGCTGCTGGCCGCGGCTAGCGGGGACAACGAAGCCCTCGCCCATCCGAACCGGGTGCTCGAAGCGCTGCGCGTCGTGGCTGCCATCGTTGGCATCATCCTGGGCGGGCGCTTGCTGCTGCGCCCCTTGCTGCGCTGGATCGCCAACAGCGGCGCGCCCGAAATCTTCACCGCCGCCGCGCTGCTGCTGGTCGTCGGCATTGCCGCGCTGATGCAGCTGGTGGGCCTGTCGATGGCGCTGGGCGCTTTTCTGGCCGGCGTGCTGCTGGCCGACAGCGAATACCGCCGCGCCCTGGAAACCGACATCGAGCCTTTCAAGGCGCTGCTGCTGGGGCTGTTTTTCATGGCCGTTGGCATGAGCATCGACTTTGGCGTGCTGCGTGCATTTCCCGGCCAGATGCTGGCCATCCTGGCCGGTTTTCTGGGCCTCAAACTGCTGGCCATTTACGCCCTGGCCTGGCGCATGAAGATTCCCTACCAGGAGCGCCCGGTGTTTGCGCTGCTGCTGGCCCAGGGCGGTGAATTTGCCTTCGTGGTGTTCCAGGCGGCCGCCGGCGCCCAGGTGTTTTCCGCGCAGACCGCCTCGCTGCTGATCGGCGCGGTGGCGCTGTCCATGCTCATCAGCCCGCTGCTGCTGGTGGCCGTGGACCGGCTGCTGCTGCCGCGCTATGCCAGGGGCAAAAAACCGGCCCTGGAAGAAATGTCCGAGCCGCAGGATGCGCCCATCATCATCGTGGGTTTTGGCCGCTACGGCCAGATCGTCGGGCGCCTGCTGCTGGCGCAGGGCCTGTCGGCCACCGTGCTGGACCATGACGCCGAGATGATCGAAGCTGTGCGCACCTTCGGCTACCGCGTGTTTTACGGTGACGCCACGCGCCTGGACCTGCTGCGCACCGCAGGCGCGGCCAGCGCCAGCATCCTGGTGCTGGCGGTGGACGACGTGGAGCAGTCGCTCAAGATCGTGGACCTCGTGAAGCAGCATTTCCCGCAACTGCAGATCGTCGCCCGCGCCCGGGACGTGACGCACTGGAACGCCCTGCGCGACCGGGGCGTGATGCGGGTCGAGCGCGAGCTGTTCGAGTCCAGCCTGCGCAGCGCGCGCAGCGTGCTCGAACTGCTGGGCCAGCCGCCGGACGCCGCCGCGCAGGCCGCCGAGCGCTTTCGCCAGCACAACCTGGACCTGTTTGAAAAGATGTACCCGCACCGCAAGGACCGGGAAAAATTCATCGCCGTGGCGCGGCAGGGGCGCTTGCAGCTCGAAGCGCAGATGGCGCTGGAGCGCGAGCAACAGGCGCAGCGCCGACCCCAGGGCAGCAACGGATAAGCCCTGCCTGGCGTCACGCATCCCGTCGCGCAGATACCATTCGGAACTCTCGCGCCAGTGTCACCTCATGCGCAAGTTGTCGGGATACCTGCCTCTGCAGAGAAAGGGCTTGAGACACATGACGCGACACTGGTCCGCATGCGGCCGCCCTCAAGCCAGAAGCGCCCGGCCCATGCCCCACGCCTTGCCGCAACCCGTGAAAGTTTTTCCATGAAACCCAAGCATCAACTCGTCTGTGCTGCCGCTCTGTGGTCGATGCTCAGTGCCGTACACGCCCAGGAAAGCAATGCCAGCGACTGGATCAGAAATCCGGCCATGGGCAACTACCAAGCCTATGCCGAGTTCAAGATGGCGCACTACGAAGCGGCCCGCCATATCTGGGAAGTGCTGGCCGGCCTGGGCAATGCAGACGCCCTGTTCAACCTGGCCATCCTCGCCGAGGACGGCCTGGGCGAGCTTCGTGATATGAAAAAAGCCGAGTCGCTCTACACCGCAGCGGCCCAGGCAGGCGGCTTCAAGGCGCAGTACCGGCTCGGCATGCTCTACAGCACCGGCGGCACCCTGGCCAAGGATGTCACCAAGGCGCGCCATTTCCTGAGCTTGGCCGCCGCCCACGGCGACAAGGACGCGGCCGCCCGGCTCGCCTCGCTCGACCAGCCGGGGCGCGCGCCCACCGAGCTGGAGCAGGCCGAAATCCTCGACAGCAGCGGCCGGCAAGCCGAAGCCGCAGCGCTTTTCAGACGCGCGGCCGATGCGGGTAACAGCCGCGCGCGCACCCGGCTGGCCTGGATGCACGAGGCCGGCCGGGGCGTGGAGCGCAGCCTCGACGAAGCAGCCCGGCTTTTTGAACGCTCGGCCGAAGACGGCGACGCCGAGGCGCAGTACGCCCTGGCCGTGATGTACCGCACCGGCAAGGGGCAAGTGCGAGACCTCGACAGGAGCCTGGCCTGGCTGAAACGCTCGGCCGCCCAGAGCTACCCACCCGCCCAGGCCGCGCTGGCGGCGGAAACCGCGCCGCGATAAGACAACAAGGTCGGCGCCAGAGTTGCGCTCCGGCGTCTGGAGCTTGGCCGAACCGGACAAGCACCCTGCCTTTCAAACGGCTGAGGACTCAGGCCTGCGGCTTGCCCGGCTGTTCACCAGTCTCTCGGCATGGACCTTTGCAAACGTCAGGATTACCTCCCGGATGATCTTGCGCTAAGTAACCGGCAGCTTGAGAAACGCCTCAAAAACATCCCGATCCTGGCAGCCGATGCCGCTGTCCCAGCGAGCACGGCCCAGGCCGTTTATGTGGTGGAAACCAAGGCCACGCAGCAGGTGATGAACCCCAACGTGCAGCGCAAGCTCAAGGCGGCCACCGCCTGGTGCCAGCGCCTCAACGATTTGCCGGCGGATTGGCGCGGCGGCCTGCCATGGCATGACGTGCTGCTGGCCGAGGCATCGCTGCAGGGGCAACTGCTGTAGCGCCCAGGACCATCGCATCCCAAGTCCTTGAGGTAATTTTTACCCACCAGTTACCATCCGTTACAATCCCGGAAGTCGCCATGCATGGGGTCAAGTGCAACCGGGCGCGCCATTAACAAAAACAATACTTTTCAGAGGGTTTTGCATGTCATTTTCAAAAAACAGCTATGCCATTGCGGTAGCAATTTCGATGCTGCTTGCCGGCTGTGGCGGCAGCAGCGGCAGCGGCGGTGGCCAGGAGACGCCCCTCGGCTCGCCCGGCGGCGGCAACAACCTGGGCGGCATCGCGGCAAGCGGTGCGCCCCTGAGCGGGGCTGCGGTGGTGGTCAAATCCCTGACGGGCGCCGTCCTCGCTTCGACACAGACCAACAGCGCGGCGTTTTTTGAAGTCACCCTGGACCCTGCCAATGCGCCCTACATTCTGGAGGCGACGGACGCCTCCGTCTCGCCGGCCAAGACCTACCAGGCCCTGGTGCTGGCCAGCGACATTTCCGCCTCGGGCGCCAATCTCAACATCACCCCTATTTCCACGATAGCTGCGCGCATCGTGCTCAATGAAGGCTTGAGCGGCAAAACCGCCAGCGAAATGAAAGCGCTGCGCACCCAGGCGGCTGAACAGGTGAAAAAAGCCATTCAGCCTTTGCTTGATGAGATGAAGGTGACAGACACGGCCGAGCAGTTGCTCACGCGCCAGTTTGTCCCGACGCAAGACCCGCTGGACAAGGTGCTCGACACCTTCACGGTGTCCTGCGCAGCCCAGTCCTGCACCATCACGCCGCTGAGCGAGCTGGCCAAAAGCAAACTTGGCGCCGCCAGCCTAGCGCTCGATGTGTCAAGCGTGGCCAGCGCCACCACCAGCGCCACCCAGGTGGCCGGCCAGCTCGCCACCGTCAAAACCAGCATGTCGGCCTCCGCGCCCGTCGTGGTGGTGTTCAGTTCGGCGGGCGCCTGGGGCACGGCCAGCGACAGCTGGGCGGGCTACACCGGAAAATTCGCCATCTACAACTTCAGCGATGCGCCGATCAACAGCGGCTCCCGGCTTTACCTGGAAGGCTCTACGCTCAAGGCAACGGGTTTCTGGAACGTGACGGCCACGGCCCAGAGCGGAAAATTCCTGTTCGAGCTGCCGGGCTGGGCAAGCCTGGCGCCCCTTTCCGCGCAAACCGCGCCGGCGCCCTATGTCTTCGGCTTTACCGGCCAGGGCGTGCCCGAAGCCGTCACGGACCTGCACGGCTGCAACATCAACGGCCAGAAATGCCTGATCCTGGTGGATGACGGCAAATTGACGGGCCTGAGCAGCGCGGACGCTGCGATCAAAGTGCGCTCCTGGGTCAACTTTCTGGCCACGCTGCCGGTGCAGCTGACCGATAACAAACCCGCCGAGACGGTTCCTCCACCAGCGACGGCGCCGAACGGCACGACCGGCGGCACGGCGCCGACGCCGGCCGGCAGCACCCCGACGACGGCCCATGCCACGGTGGTGACCACCGCTTCGGCGAGCTGGGTGGGCGGCTTCAACGGCCAGATTGTGCTCAAGAACGCCAGCACGACGCCATGGACCGGCTGGAGCCTGCGCCTCATGATGCCCAGCGGCGTGACCCGCGTGTCGTCCTGGGGCAATTACAAGCTCAGCACCAGCGGGTCTCTGGCCACTTTCAGCAACGAGTCCTGGAACGGCAATCTGGCGCCGGGCGCCTCGCTGTCGCTGGGTTTTGGCGGTGAAGGCACGCTCAACGGGGCACCGCTGTCGTGTGAAATCACTTACAACGGCGGGGCTTTTTCAGCCTGCAGCGCTGAAGGTGGCACGGCACCACCGCCGGTAGCGCCTGTTGAGCCTGTTCCGACACCGACACCGACACCGACGCCAACGCCAACGCCGACGCCAACGCCCGTCTTCCTGACGGATGAACCCCAGACGATGGCAGAGGCCAAAGTGGCCCTCACCACCGGGCGCGTCTATGTAGGCTACTACCCCAGCTGGAGCGACAACTGGTTCAGCGGAGTCGCCTGGGACGGGTCTGCGCTCACCAACGATGCTATCTTGAAAAGCAGCCAGATGGCGCGCATTCCGGCGGTTTACACCCATGTGGTGGCCGCTTTTGCGCAGCCCAATTTCAGCTACTCCAGCGCCGCCAATTTCGCCAGCAACCACTGGACGGGCACCGGGCTGAACTTCAATGCCGGCCCCAAGGACATCAAGCGCGCCATCGATGTGCTGCATGCGCGCGGCATCAAGGTGCTGCTGGCCGTGGGCGGGGCCACCTACAACGAGTGGGCCGCGCTGGCGGCAGAAGGCGCCAACGGCGGCCCGATCACGAGCGCCCTGAAGCAGATCATGCTTGACGTGGGTTTCGACGGCCTGGATGTGGACTATGAAGTCGAGGGCACCAGCGCCGCGCGCGTGGCCGAATACACCGGCGCCATCAACGCCATGCGCAAGGCGGTGGACCTGGCCGGCGGCCAGCGCATCCTGGCGCTGGCGGGCTGGTCCATTGGCGCCGACTGCACCATGGCCACGGGAAGCAGCGCGGCGGCGTGCGGCAGCAAGGTCTCGTACTGGGGCGGCACCGCCGGGCGCGAGCGCCTGACGTTTACCCAATCGGGCATGGCGCAGAAGATCGACATGGTCAATGTCATGTCCTATGACGCACGCTATGAGCACTTCGACGGCTCCAAAGCCTGGGCGCTCTACCGCGATCTGTTCCCCGCCTCCACCATCGTCAACATCGGGCTGGAAACCTCCCCCGAAGGCTGGGCCGGCGGCGTATTGGTGGTGAGCGATGCCGATGCGCAGTGCGCAGGCTCCAGGATTTTGCAGGATCAATTCGGCACCGCCCTAAACCTGCCCTATTCAGTGGAGCGCTATGCCAAGGCACCCACCGTGCAGAGAGCGACGTCCAATGCGCGCGATGGCGCGATGCTGTGGCAAATCTTAAAGACCGCCACGGCCGCCTGCGGCGCCAGCGTCGTGGCCAGTCCGGGCACCATCGCCAGCAAGATCAGCGAGCTGTACTCGCTTCAGAGGGATGACCGGTCCGCCTGGAAATAAGCTTTTTCAGGTTAGGCCTTGCCGCGCAACGCCATGCACGGCAAGGCCCGGTGAACTGGCTCAGGCAAAGCCATCCCAGAGCAGTTTCACGCCCGTGAGCAGCATCCCGGCATAGAGAAAACGGTAAAACCACAGCGGGCTGATGGTCCGTGCCAGGCGCACGCCGATCCACACGCCCACCGGCGCCAGCGGCAGCAGCACCAGCGAGGTCGCCATGTTGCGCCAGTCGAGCAGCCCCAGCCAGGCATAGGGAAGCCATTTGGACAGGTTGATGACAAAGAAGAAAAACGCCATGGTGGCGGTGAACTTGAGCGGACTCAGGCGCAGCGGAATGACGTAAGCGCTGATCGGCGGGCCGCCGGCGTGGGCGACAAAGCTGGTGAAGCCCGAGGTGATGGTCAGCAGCGCACCTAGCCATTTCGGCGGCGGTGGGCTGTCGGGCGTGGGTGGAAAGAGGAGGCGCTGGGCCAGAAACAGCAAGGTGAAACCGCCGACGATGCCGGCCACCATCCGGGCGTCGAGCAGCCGGAACAGCAGCGCGCCAATCACCGTTCCCATCAGGCCGAAAGGCACGAGGAATTTCAAAAATTTCCAGTCGAAATCCTTGCGGAAAGCGGCGATTCCCAGCAAATCCATGAGCAGCAGCAGCGGCATCAGGATCGCGGCGGCCTGGGGCACCGTGACGGCCAGCGCCATCACCGGCACGGCGAGCGAGCCGAAACCGGTGCCAAAACCGCTCTTGCTGATCCCCAGCAGTAGCACCGCCGGAATCGCCACGGCGTAGAAAAACGGGTCGGTGATCAGGGGAAAAGGCATGGCGTCAGGTTTCTTTCGAGTCGGCGGCGCTGGAGCAACGCTGCGCTGAGGCAGGCCGATGGGCAGGGCGGAAAAAGGTGCGCCATGTTAGAGCGTTTTCACGCTGACGCTCCCGTTTTGAGCGCTCCTGCCTCTGGGTTGGATGGCAGACATTGCAACTGCATCACGGATAAAGCCGGTCTGGACAACACTGCGGTAACTGCGGGTAGACACCCCGGCAGTGCGGGGACAATCAAGGCATGACTGCTATTGAATCCTGGGGAGAAACCCTGAGGCTGCTGGTGGAGCTGGCCGCCACCGCCGCTTTTGCCCTCTCGGGCCTGATGGAGGCCGCGCGCAAGCGGCTGGACGCCGTGGGCGTGTGCGTGGTGGCGTTCCTGGCCGCGTTTGGCGGGGGCACGCTGCGTGACCTGCTGCTGGACCGGCGGCCATTTTTCTGGGTGCAGCATGTCGAGGTGCTGTGGGGCGTGCTGGCGCTGTGCGTGCTGGCCATGCTGTTCATGCGCCAGCACCATTTCCAACTGACCGAAAAAGCCATCCAATGGCCCGACGCGCTGGGGCTGGGCCTGTTCGCCGCCTCGGGCGTGCATCTGGCGCTCAACGAGCACATGCCGCTGCTCGTGGCGGTGATGATGGGCTTGATCACCGGCGTGTTCGGCGGCGTGCTGCGCGACATGGTGTGCAACGAAGTGCCGACGGTGTTTCGCGACCATCGGCCCTACGCCGTCTGCGCCTTTTCCGGCGGCTGGGCCTATGTCGCCCTGGCGCAGTTCCAAGCGCCCGGCTGGCTGGCGCTGCTCGCCTGCGTGATTGTCACGGCCGGCCTGCGCGGCCTGGCCCTGTGGCGCAACTGGGAGCTGCCCGCCTGGCGGGTGTGAAGGCGCCTCATCAACCCAGCCCTGATCCTGGCCTCTTTTTCTACATACGGTCCGTGCCCTGCCGGACAGTCTGCCCGGCATCAAGGCGGGGCTGGTTGGGGCTGGTGCCGCTGACGCTGCAGGCGGCTGCCTGAAACTTCAAACGCGCTCCAGAATCACCGCGATACCCTGGCCGACGCCGATGCACATGGTGCACAGCGCATAGCGCCCGCCGCTCTTGTGCAACTGGTTCACGGCCGTGGTGGCCAGGCGCGCGCCGCTGGCGCCCAGCGGATGGCCCAGCGCAATCGCCCCGCCCCAGGCATTGACGCGCGGGTCATCGTCACTCAAGCCCAGCAGGCGCAGCACCGCCAGCCCCTGCGCGGCAAAGGCTTCGTTGAGTTCGATCACGTCCATCTGGTCGATGGTCAAGCCGGTCAGCGCCAGCACCTTTTGCGTCGCCGGGGCCGGGCCGATGCCCATGATGCGCGGCGCCACGCCGGCCGTGGCCATGCCGACCACGCGGGCTTTGGGCGTGAGGCCGTGCCGGGCGGCGCTGGCCTCGTCGGCCAGCAGCAGCGCGCAGGCGCCGTCGTTGACGCCGCTGGCATTGCCCGCCGTCACGCTGCCGTCAGGCCGCACCACGCCTTTGAGCTTGGCCAGGGATTCCATCGAGGTTTCACGGGGATGCTCGTCCTGGCTGACGATCACAGGATCGCCCTTTTTCTGCGCAATGCTGACGGCAATGATTTCGGCATCGAAGTGGCCGGCCTGCTGCGCGGCCACGGCCTTGAGCTGGCTGGCCAGCGCCATCTTGTCCTGGTCCTCGCGGTTGATGGCGTAATCGGTGGCGACGTTCTCGGCGGTCTCGGGCATGGCGTCCACGCCATACTGCGCCTTCATCAGCTGGTTGATGAAGCGCCAGCCGATGGTGGTGTCATGAATCGCATTGGCGCGGCTGAAAGCGCTCTCGGCCTTGGGCATGACAAAGGGCGCGCGGCTCATGCTCTCGACGCCGCCAGCGATCATCAGGCCGGCCTCGCCCGACTTGATGGCGCGCGCGGCCGTTCCCAGCGCGTCCAGGCCCGAGCCGCACAGCCGGTTGACGGTGGAGCCTGGCACTTCCAGCGGCAGGCCGGCCAGCAGGGCCGACATGCGTGCGACGTTGCGGTTGTCCTCGCCGGCCTGGTTGGCGCAGCCGTAGATCACGTCGCTGACTGCCAGCCAGTCCACGTTGGGATTGCGCGCCATCAGCGCCTTGAGGGGAATGGCGCCCAGGTCGTCAGCGCGCACGCTGGACAGCGCCCCGCCGTAGCGGCCGAAAGGAGTGCGGATGGCGTCGCAGATAAAGGCTTGGTTCAAGAAAAGTCTCCGGTTGTTAGGGGAAAAGCAGGCAATGCGATAAGGGCGTACGTCAGGCAAGTCAGGGCTGAATCGGAAGGTTTCTCAATGGCGCTTGCAGTTGCCGTGTCGCGGCATGCAGCCAAAGCCGGCCCCCTGCAGAGCCATCCATACCGACAATTTGCTCTTGACTTGACGCTACAGCAGTCAGTTTCTCAGTGGTTCCGGGCGGCTTGGGGACAGGACAGACAGCAAGTTCAAAAGTAAACCTTGATTGATCTCAAATTTGGACAATTCCCGGCACCCCTCCGATTTGTTCATCTAAAGAACAAATGTTCGTATAATGAATTTTAGGAGATTTACCCATCCATGGCAAGCCACTCGCCTTCTGACCCGGTGCCCGCGCTCTCCGGGACATCCTCCCCGTCTGTCGCATCGCGCCCCAGGCGTGGGCCTGATGCGAAGTCGTCTGTGCATGCGCAGCCGGATTCGCCTGGCACCAGGATCGCGCCGGGCGACAGCTATGTGCAGTCGTTCGCGCGCGGGCTCGAAGTCATCCGCTCCTTCAGCGCCAGCGCGCCCCGGCAGACGCTGACCGAAGTGGCCACGCGCACCGGCCTGACGCGCGCCGGGGCACGGCGCATCCTGCTGACGCTGCAGACGCTGGGCTATGTGGAGAGCGACGGCAAATTGTTCCGGCTGACGCCGCGCATGCTGGACCTGGGCTTTGCCTACCTGTCATCCCTGCCCTTGTGGAACCTGGCTGAGCCCGTCATGGAAGCGCTGGTCCAGCAGGTGAAGGAGTCGTGCTCGGCCGCCGTGCTCGACGGCTGCGACATCGTCTATGTGCTGCGCGTGCCGACGCACAAGATCATGAGCATCACCCTGGGCGTGGGCTCGCGCCTGCCGGCCTGCTGCACCTCGATGGGCCGCATGCTGCTGTCAGCCCTGCCCGAGGCCGAACTGCTGCAGCGGCTGCAGGCGTGCGAGCGCCCGGCGCGCACCCGTTACACAGTGACCGACGTGAAGGCGCTGGCGGAAACGATGGCGCAGATCCGCCGGCAGGGCTGGGCGCTGGTGGACCAGGAACTCGAAGAAGGGTTAATTTCCATGGCCGCGCCCGTCACCGACCGCACCGGCCAGATGGTGGCTGCGCTCAACATCAGCGGCCAGGCCAACCGGACCAGCGCCCGCGTCATGCAGGAAACCATGCTGCCGCCCTTGCTCGCCGCCGCCCAGTCGATCTCGCGGATGCTGAGCCTGCAGCGCAGCTGACAGAAAGCACGCCCGTCAAACCGGGCAGCGTGACAAAGATCAGCGCATCAGGACTTGCGCGAGCCCATCACCAGCACCACCGCGCCCAGGGCGATGGCGCCCAGACTCAGCCACTGCGGAATGTTCACCGATTCCTTTTCGGTCACCGTCAGCTCAATCGGACCGATCTTGGCGGCGGTGGTGTCCTTGGTGAAACTGAAACCGCCGGTAAAAAACCCGGCCAGACCGAAAACGATCATCACAATCCCGGCGATACGTGCTGCATTCATCAAAATCTCCTCGCCGGGCTTTTCAGTGCTTGGGCGGCTGGCCCCGGAAATTGCGCCGCCCTGCCGATAATGTAAGGACTTGTTCCAGGCTTGTCTGTAGGACGCCATCGGCGCTCGCCTGGGCGACGCAGCGATGCGCTGTCCGGCCGCTTTTCAGCCGTGCAAGCACCCTGCCATTCGGGGGCATGGGCTGCGTGATACGCTCTTGGAATGTTCACGCCTTCCCAAGCCGATGTCCGGCGTTTTTTCTGTTCCGTCTATTCAAAATCGCGCGCCGGCCAGCCGCTCGAAGCGCTGGAAATCCTCGCCAGCCAGTGGATGGAGGAACACCCCGAATACCATGCCGATTTCACCGACGCCGACGCGGCGCTGGAAAAGATGTACGACGTCGAGGGCGGCAAGACCAATCCTTTCCTGCACCTGTCGATGCACCTGTCGATCAGCGAGCAGTGTTCGATTGACCAGCCGCGCGGCATTCGCCAGGCCGTGGAGTTGCTGACTGCCAGGCGCGACTCGCTGCACGAAGCCCACCATGCGGCCATGGAATGCCTGGGCCAGATGGTCTGGGAAAGCCAGCGCGCCGGCCGCCCGCCCGACGGCGCGGCCTATATCGAGTGCGTGCAGCGCCACGCCACGCGGGACTGACGGCCCGCCACCGCCCGATCTGATCCCATGCGCCCATGCGCCCATTAAAAAAACCGCTGACAACAGCGGTTTTTTTGTTTCCGGAGCGCCGCCTTATTAGCGAAAGCGGCTTTGCGGCATCACCTTCAGATCGCCCTCAAGCGAGGCAATGTAGTTGGCCATCAGCTTGAGTTCGGCATTCGTGTACTGCTTGGCCATGGCGCCCATGATGGGGTGCGCGCGGCCCGCCGTCGGGTTCGTGTCCATCTTGTAGGCCTTCAGGGCCACGAACAGATAGTCGGCGTGCTGGCCGCCAATCTTGGGGTAACTCGGGTCAATCGGCTTGCTGAAATTGGCGCCGTGGCAGGAGGCGCAATTGGCCTTGTTGAGCAGGGCCTGCACGTCGGCGCCTGGCACTTTGACGGGCTGATCGGGCGGCGGGGCGTCAGCAGCCACGCCATGGCCGCTGTAATACGCTGTCAGGTCGGCAATGTCCTGCTCCGTCAGCGTCGCGGCGATGCTGCGCATGGTGGGATGCTTGCGCTCGCCCTTCTTGTACGCATGGAGCGCTGCCGACATGTAAGCCGCGCTCTGGCCGGAGATCATCGGCACCTTGTACACCTCGGGGAACGACGACTGGTAACCCTTGATGCCGTGGCAGCCGATGCACATGGCATTCTTGGTCTGGCCGGCCTTGGCGTCGCCCTTGAGGTCCTGCGCCAGGCTGGCGGCCGTGACGGATGAGACAGCCAGTGCAAATAACGTGGTCAACAGCTTGTTCATTTTTGCGATCACAATCAGGTGAGAAGTCATCGTATAAAGTGCCAATGCAGTATATATGGCCCGCCCCGATAAGGGGCAGCGGCTGGTTCCTTTTCTGACTCTCCTTCAACCCTCCAAGGCCATCGACACCATGAAATTCCACGGTTCAGAAAACTACGTCGCCACCCCGGATTTGATGCTCGCGGTCAACGCGGCCGCCAGCCTGAAAAAACCGCTGCTGGTCAAGGGCGAGCCCGGCACCGGCAAGACCATGCTGGCCGAGGAAGTGGCGCAAGCCCTGAGCCTGCCGCTGCTGCAGTGGCACATCAAATCGACCACCAAGGCGCAGCAGGGCCTGTACGAATACGATGCCGTCTCGCGCCTGCGCGACTCGCAGCTGGGCGACGAAAAGGTCAAGGACATCCACAACTACATCGTCAAGGGCGTGCTGTGGGAGGCCTTCACCGCCGAGCAACCGGTGGCCCTCTTGATCGACGAGATCGACAAGGCCGACATCGAGTTCCCGAACGATTTATTGCGCGAAATCGACCGCATGGAGTTCTACTGCTACGAAACCCGCGAACTCGTCAAGGCCAAGCACCGCCCGCTGGTCTTCATCACCTCGAACAATGAAAAGGAACTGCCCGACGCTTTCCTGCGCCGGTGCTTTTTTCACTACATCAAGTTTCCTGACGCCGACACCATGAAGAGCATCATCGATGTGCACTTCCCCGGCCTGAAGGCAGAGCTGCTGACGGCGGCGATGAAGACTTTTTACGACGTGCGCAACCTGCCCGGCCTGAAAAAGAAACCCTCCACCAGCGAGCTGCTCGACTGGCTCAAACTCCTGGTGGCCGAGGACATCCCGCTCGAAGCGCTGCAAAGCACCGACCACAAAGTCGCCGTGCCGCCGCTGGTGGGCGCGCTGCTCAAGAACGAGCAGGACGTGACACTGTTCGAAAAACTGGTCTTCATGCAGCGCAACAACCGCTGAAGGGCCGGCCATGAGCAATAGCAATGATTTTGTCGCGCCCATCGAACTGAGCGGCCACGGCGTGCGGCTGGTGCCGCTGGCCCTGGCGCACGAGGGCGGACTGCGCGCCGCTGCCGCCGATGGCGAACTCTGGAAGCTGCGGGTCACCTCGGTGCCCGAGCCCGAGCAGACCCACGCCTACATCGACACGGCGCTCGCCATGCGCGAAGCCGGTAACCGCATCGCCTTTGCCGTGCTGGAGGAAAGCAGCGGCCAGGTGCTGGGCTGCACCAGCTACCACGACATCGTGCCGGCGGTGCGGCGCGTGGAGATCGGCTACACCTGGTACGCGCAAAGCCGCCAACGCAGCCATGTCAACACCGCCTGCAAACTGCTGCTGCTCACCCACGCGTTTGAAGACCTGCACTGCAACGTGGTGGGCTGGCGCACCGACAATTTCAATTTTGCGTCGCAGCGCGCCATCGAGCGGCTGGGCGCGAGGAAAGACGGCGTGATTCGCGGCCATGCGCTGCGCCGCGACGGCACCATCCGCGACACTGTGATGTACAGCCTGCACCGAGGCGAGTGGCCGGAAGTCAAGGCGCAATTGCTGTATCTGCTGGACAAAGCGCGCTGACTTTCACAAACCGCGCACAGCAATATACACTTCGTATATTGCTAGCCAAGGAGAGCATCATGACCACAGCCGCCGTATTCATGTCAGGCAACAGCCAGGCCGTGCGCCTGCCCAAGCAGTTTCAGCTGCACTCCAAGCGCGTCCACATCGAGCGGCGCGGCGATGAGATCGTCTTGCGCGAGTTGCCGCAGACGATGGCCGAATTCATCGCCAAGCTGCCCGTCATCACCGACTGGCCGGACGCGGCCGATGAAGGCCCGGCCGAACCTATTCAAGCCTGGTAAGCCGCCCATGCCGAACACGCCCCCACGCTACCTGATCGACACCAATATCTGGAGCGCCCTGATACGCCGCGCCAGCCCGGCACTGCTTGAGCGCTTTGGCAATTTGCAGTTCAGCCAGGTGTTCCTCTCGCCCATCGTGCTGGGCGAGTTGCAGGTGGGCTACTACAAAGGCGACCGCACGCCCAAGCGCTGGCAGGTGATCGAGCACATCAGTGCCAATGCGCAACTGCTGCCGCTGGACGGCGGCGTCTCGGCCGCCTACGCCCAGCTTCGCGCCGAACTGGAGCAAGCCGGCACACCCATAGGCCCGAACGACACCTGGATTGCCGCCGAAGCGCTGCACCACAAGCTGGTGCTGGTAACCGACAACACGCGGGAGTTTGCGCGGGTCAAGGGGTTGAAATTGGAAAACTGGATCACGCCGTGAGTCAACATACTTTAGAGACATCAGACGAAGAGCAAAAGGCATTGGCGGGCTGGATCAAATTTGTTAACTTGACACCAAAAATAGCCGCAAGTGTTTTAGTCCTCCTCATCGCTGCTTATGCAATAGCTTTCTTGCAGAACGGCTGGTCCAAGAACCCCGACGCTTGGGGCCAACTCGGAGATTACATCGGAGGCTTACTCAATCCATTGGTAGCTGGATTCGCCTTGATGGCTCTCGTGGTCAGCATTCGACTTCAAAAAGCAGAATTGGCAGCAACCCGAGAAGAATTAAAAACCTCTCGCGAAGCCATAAAGGAACAAGCCACGACTGCCGAGCAGCAGCGACGGGAACAGCGGTTTTTTGACTTGCTCAACCTTTATCAGGAAACGCTAAAAACTTTTGTTGTCGAAGGCGCTGCAGGAAAAGCTGCATTAAACAATTGGCCCAAACTTTCACACAAAACCAAAAACTGCGAAACCTTTATCTGTCACGGCTGGGACGAGTTTCAGAAAGAAATTCCGTTGTTTAATGTACCTCTTGAAGAAATGGTGCGCCGGATGCAGAACCCCGAGATGATTCAGTTGACTAAAAAGCAAATAACTAACTCTTGGGACGCTTTCAGCCCACAGCTCGATCATTATTTCCGCACCATTTTTTCCATTCTCGGAGAACTGGAAAAGCTATTGGGAAGCGACCACTGGCGCTACGCCAAACTTTTTCGCGCACAACTCAGCCGCGACGAACTCACCCTTTTGGCCTTCAACCTCCTGTTTGATGCGGAGGGTGAAAAAATGCGCCCGCTTGTTGCCAAGTACGGGCTGCTTAAGCACCTTGCCAAGACCAAATTGCGCGATCACGCCATCGTTGAGCTTGATCCAAAATCCTTCGGTTTGGCTTGGGCAGATGCTCAAAAAGCCATTACACCGCGCGAGGAACTGCCATGCTGATCGATTTTTTCTACACCCTCCGCGCGGCCAAGCTACCGGTGTCGGTCAAGGAATACCTGATGCTGCTCGAAGCGCTGCAGGCCGGCGTCGTCGGACCCAACAGCGGCCAACCCGGCCCGGATGGCGAGGAAACCGATGCTGCCTACAGCATCGACGATTTCTACTACCTCAGCCGCACCATCCTGGTCAAGGACGAAAAGCACTACGACAAGTTCGACCGCGCCTTTGCGGCCTATTTCAAAGGCGTGGAGATGCTGGCCGATTTCACGAAAGAAATTCCGCTCGAATGGCTGCGCAAGAACCTGGAACTCGAACTCAGCCCCGAGGACAAGGCAAAAATTGAAAAGATGGGCTGGGACGAGCTGATGGAAACGCTGAAAAAGCGTTTCGAGGAACAAAAGGAGCGCCACGAAGGCGGCAGCAAGTGGATCGGCACCGGCGGCACCTCGCCCTTTGGCGCCAACGGCTACAACCCGCAGGGCATCCGCATCGGCCAGGAAAAAAGCCGCAACCGAAGCGCCGTGAAAGTCTGGGACCAGCGCGCTTATAAAGATTACGACGACACCCAGGAGCTGGGCACACGCAACATCAAAGTCGCGCTGCGCCGCCTGCGCAAGTTCGCCCGCCTGGGCAACCAGGAAGAGCTGGACCTGCCCGACACCATCCGTGCCACGGCGGCCAATGCCGGCTGGCTGGACATCAAGATGGTGCCCGAGCGCCACAACAATGTGAAAGTCCTGCTGCTGATGGACGTGGGCGGCACCATGGACGACCACATCCACCGCGTCGAAGAAATGTTCTCCGCCGTGAAGGCCGAATTCAAGCACCTGGAGTTCTATTACTTCCACAACTGCGTCTATGACTTCATGTGGAAGAACAACCGCCGGCGCTTTGCCGAGAAGTTTTCCACCTGGGACATCATCCGCAAGTACAACAAGGACTACAAACTGATCTTCGTCGGCGACGCCACCATGAGCCCGTACGAGATACTGCAGCCCGGCGGCAGCGTGGAATACAACAATGAGGAAGCCGGGGCTGAGTGGCTGGGGCGCCTGACCAATGCTTTCCCCAAGTTCGCCTGGATCAACCCGGAGCCCGAAGGCATCTGGCAATACCGCCAGAGCATCGCGGTGATCCAGCAGCTCATGGGCCAGCGCATGTACCCCTTGACGATCAAGGGCCTTGAAGAGGCCATGCGGCTGCTGTCCAAATAGGCTTCCCAAGTAAACTGCGCACCGTGACCCATTCCCGCACCCCCTGCCTGCGAGTGCCCGCCGGGGCAGGATTGACCTGCACCAGTCTGGCCTTCGCCTTTATCGCCCTGACGGCCGCCGCGCTGGCGCCTGCCGCCAGAGCGCAAACGGCCGCGCCCGCAACGCCCGCCGATCCCTCCACCTCAGCCGTCTCCACGCCGCCTTCTGGCGTGACCCAGACCGCGCCGGCACCTGCAGCCCCGCCCGAAAGCATCGCCCCGGCGCCGACGCCCGAAGGCGCTGTCGGCCCCACCAGCGCCGCGCCCGAGGTCACCGCCTTTGACATCACCGTGCAGGCGCCGCCCGAGGTGAGCGATCTGCTTGAAAGGCACCTGGAGTTGCAGCGCTACCGCGCCGTGACCGATCTGGACGAGGTGGAACTGGCCCGGCTGATGGTGCTGGCCGAGCGCGATGCGCGCAACCTGGTCGGTACGCTGGGCTACTTCAGCCCCGACATCCGCATCACCCGCGAAGGCGGCCTGAACCAGCGGCCCACCATCGTGGTGGCGGTCGAGCCCGGCCAGGTCACCCGCATCGGCCCGGTGGGGGTCAACTTTTCCGGCGATATTTCCGACTCGACCGACGAGGACGCCATTGCCCAGCGCACCGGTATCCAGCGCGACTGGCGCCTGCCCGAAGGCGAGCGCTTCACCCAGGACGCCTGGGATGGCGCCAAGACCCAGGCGCTGCGCCAGCTGGTGGCGCGCCGCTACCCGGCCGGCAAGCTCGCCGGCAGCCTGGCCGACATCGACGCGCCGACGCACACCGCCAAGCTCAATGTCCACCTCGACTCCGGCCCGCTCTACCGCCTCGGAGCGCTGCAGGTCAGCGGCGTGCAGCGCTATGACCCGGTGCTGGTGCCGCGCCTGGCGCGCCTGAGCCAAGGCGCGGTCTATGACCAGAACCAGCTGGTGCAGGCCCAGCAACGCCTGGCGGCCAGCGGCTATTTCGATTCGGCCTATGTATTCATCAACCCCGAGGGCGATCCGCAGGCCGTTCCGGTGCAGGTCCAGGTGCGCGAAGCCAAGCTGCAAAAAATCATTCTGGGCGTGGGTCTGACCACCGACAGCGGGCCGCGCGCCTCGGTCGAGCATACCCACCTGCGCGTGCCCGGCGCTGGCTGGCGCGCCGCCACCAAGCTGCAGCTAGAAAAGAAAGCGCCTTTTGCCCAGACCGAATGGATGTCCATCCCCAACGAATCGAGTTGGCGCTGGGTGGCCCTGGCCCGCGCCGAGCGGCTCAACGACAACGAACTCATCACCCAGGCGCAGCGCCTGCGCTTTGGCCGCATCCAGTCCGGCGAGCGCATTGACCGCAACATCTACGTGCAGTACGACCGCGCCAGCGTGCGGGGTAGCGGGCTGCAGGGCGCCACGGCCGCCGACACCGGCGACGGCTCGGCGCTGACGGCCAACTATGTCTGGACCGGGCGCTACTTCGACAGCCTGCCCTTTCCCAGCCGGGGCTACGGCCTGGGCTTCGAGCTGGGCGCGGGCACCACGCTGGGCCAGGACCGCCAGCCCTTCAGCCGCACGGTGGGCCGCTGGCTGGGCATCCGGCCACTGGCGCGCGGACGCATTGCGATGCGCGCAGAAGCCGGCGCCGTGCTGGCCAAGAACTCGGCCCCCATCCCGAGCACCCAGCTGTTTCGCACCGGCGGGGACACCACGGTGCGCGGCTACGCCTACCGCGACATCGGAATTGAACTGGCCAACGGGGTGATCGGCCCGGGCCGCTACATGGCCACGGGCAGTGTGGAATGGCAGCGCCCCCTGACGATCAAGGGCCGTCCCAGCGAGTTTGAAAACACTTTCTTTATCGACGCCGGCGCCGTGGCCGACAAGCCGCAAGACCTGAGCCCGTCCGTGGGCATCGGCACCGGCCTGCGCTGGAGAAGCCCGATTGGCCCGCTGCAGATCGACCTGGCCTATGGCGTCAAGGTGCAGAAGGTGCGCCTGCATGTGAGCGTGGGGTTTATTTTCTGATGAGTGACGCAAACACCCCGGCCAGCAAGCCGTCCAGAGCGGCCCGGCCCAAGCCCAAATCCAAGCCCAAACTGGCGCACCGCTGGCTCCAGGGCACCGCCAGTGCCGTGGGCGCCATCGTGGCGCTGGCCATCGGCGCGACGGGCGTGCTGTGGTGGTGGTCCGGCACCGATGGCTCGCTGGCCACCGCGCTGGCCTGGGTGCGCCAGTCCCAGCCCCTGAGCGTTCAAGGCGTGAGCGGCTCCGTGCGGGCGGGCGGACATATCGACCAGTTGCAGTGGCAAAAAAACGGCCTGAGCGTGGTCGCCCGCGATGTCAGCCTGGCCTGGCAGCCCTGGGCGCTGCTGCAAGGCAAGCTCCAGCTCAACCGCCTGAGCGCCGCCAGCGTGGAGGCCGATGACCAGCGCCCGCCCACGCCCAGCACGCCGCCCACGGCGCTCAGGCTGCCCGTGCCGGTTCTGCTCGATGATTTTTCGGTCGGCCAGCTGCGCTGGAGCGGCAAAAGCGTAGTCTCGGCCTCCGGCATCGCAGGACGCTATGCCTTCAATGGTCTGCAGCACCAATTGGACCTACAAAGCGCCCAGGTGGCCAGCGGCTCGTACAGCGGACGCGCTTCCCTGGCGTCCAGCGGATCGCTCATGCTGGAGGCCAGCCTGTCGGGCGCACTGGCAGTGACTTTGCCAAACCGCCCAACTCCTGTGCCGCTGCGCTTTCAGGCGACGGCCAACGGGCCGCTGACCGAACTGGCGGTCAAGGCCGACTTGCAGATGGTCGCCATGCCAGCGCCTCCTGCCACATCCCCTACGACGCCCCCCACGCCCGGTGCCGGTGCCGGTGCCGGTGCTGGTGCTGGTGCTGGTGCTGGAAAGATAGCCCAGTCGCCCCATGCCAGCGCCACGGCGCGAGTCATGCCCTGGGCTGCGCAGCCCCTGCCGCAGGCCGATGCCGAGTTTCGGAACCTGGACATCGCCGCCCTGTGGCCCGATGCGCCGCAAACCCTGCTGACGGGCAGCGCCACCGTGCGCCCCGCCCCCGCCGACAACACCCCCGCACCTGCCAGCCCGGCCTGGGCGCTGGACCTGCAACTGGCCAACGCCCTGCCCGGCCCATGGGACCAGAAACGCCTGCCGCTGGAGCGGCTGGACACGCAAGGCGAATGGCGCGACGGCACGGCCCTGATGCGCAGCCTCAAGGCCCAGCTCGGCGGCGGCGAACTGCTGGCCAGCGGCAACTGGAGCACCCCGGCACCAGCCAACAGCCCGCCCGCCCCTAGCGCGCAGGCAACACCAGCGCCAGTTCCAGCAGCACCAGCACCAGCACCAGCACCAGCACCAGTTCCAGCGCCAGCGCCAGCGCCAGCGCCAGCGCCAGCGCCTGTGCCTGTGCCTGTGCCTGCCTGGACACTGAAAGCCACCCTGAAAGACATCAACCCGGCCCAACTGCACACCCAGTTCGCGCCCCTGCCGCTTGACGGCCGGGCCGCAGTGAGCGGCCAGGGTGCCGCCACGCAGTTTGACGCCAGCCTGCAGGCATCAGCGGCTCCCTCGAAACGCGCCAGCAAGCGCCCCGCGCGCCCTGCCCTTTCCGGCAAAAACAAGCTCCTGGCGCAACTGCGCCTGCGCGACGCCAATGCCACCGGCCAGTGGAACCCGCAACAAGCGGGCGGCACCCTGGCGCTGTCGGCCCTGCGGGTACGCACCGATGACGCCGAACTCAGCGGCCAGCTCGACATTCAACCCGCCGCCCAGAGCGGCCAGGGAAAACTCGCCCTGAACGCGCCCGGGCTGGACGCCAGCGTCAACGGCCAATTGCGCAAAACAAGTGGCGGCGGCGAATTGAGCGTGCGCGGGCGCGATGCCGCCCAGGCCCTGCGCTGGCTGCAAAAGCTCCCCGGCATGCCGGCGGCGGTCTTGAACGCATCGGCCAGCGGCCAGGCGCAATTGCAGGCGAACTGGAACGGCGGCTGGCAAGACCCGACGCTGCAGGCGCGGCTGGATGTGCCTTCGCTGGACTGGCTTGCCGCCCCGGCCAAAGCCGCAGCGCCTGCCAAACTCCCGGCGGCAGGCACAAGAGCCTCAGCCTCAGCCTCAGCCTCAGCTCCAGCTCCAGCTCCAGCTCCAGCTCCAGCTCCAGCTCCAGCGCCAGCGCCAGCGCCAGCGCCAGCCTCCGCCGAATCCGCCGCGCCCTCCACGCCCGCCCAAACCGGTCGTCCAGGTTTAATCAAAATCCGCGCCCTGCAAGCCACACTCTCGGGCCGCCTGAGCCAGGCCCAGCTCAACACCCAGGGCCGGGTGGAGATGGACCAGCGCCGCTTGAGCCTGCAGCTCGCTGCCAGCGGCGGGCGCCTCAAGCCAGCTACCGCTAACGCAGCGCTCAGCACCTCCGCCTGGCAAGGCCTGCTCCAGCAACTGAGCGTGAGCGTGGAAGACCCTGCGCTCGGCGCGGGTGCCTGGCGGCTGGCCACGCAGGGCAGCGTGCCGCTCAGATGGACGCCGACGTCCAAGGGCGGCGCTTTTGAAAGCGGCGCCGGCCAGGCGCTGCTGAGCGCGCCGCCCGGCAACGCCTCGGCCGCAGCGCCGTCGCAGGCCACGCTGGCCTGGCAGCCGGTGCGCTGGCGGCCGGGCGAACTCATCACCGCCGGCAAGCTCACCGGCCTGCCGATGGCCTGGATCGAATTGCTCGCCGGCCCGCAGCTGGCCAGCGCCGGCCTGGGCGGCAACCTGGTGTTCGACGGCCAATGGGATGCCGTGCTGAGCAACACCCTGAAACTCAAGGCCAGCCTGGCACGCAGCAGCGGCGACATCACGGTGCAGGCCCAAGGCGTGCAGGGCAACTCGGCGCGCGTGGCCGCCGGCGTCAGGCAGGCCCGCCTCACGCTGGAAAATGCCGGCGAGGCCCTGAGCCTGGCCATGCTCTGGGACAGCGAGCGCGCCGGCAGCGCAGACGGCCAGCTCAAGACGCGCCTGGCCCGCGCCCCCGACGCACAAGGGGGCGGCTGGGTCTGGCCGCTGAACGCGCCGCTCAACGGCCAGTTGCGCGCCCAGCTGCCGCGCATCGGCGTGTGGTCCCTGCTGGCGCCGCCCGGCTGGCGACTGCGCGGCTCGCTCGGGGCCGATGTGGCCATCAACGGCACCCGCGCCGCACCCAGCCTGACCGGCGCCCTGCAGGCCAACGACATGGCGCTGCGCTCGGTGGTCGATGGCATCGAGTTCGGCAACGGGCGCCTGCGCGCCAGCCTGGAGGGCACGCGCATGCGCATCAGCGAGTTCACGCTGCAGGGCGCAGGCGACAAGGGCACCGGGGGAAGCCTCACCGCCCAGGGCGAAGCCGGCTGGATCGCCGGCAAGCCGCAGGTGCAGCTGAGCGCCAGCCTGCAGCGCCTGCGCGCCAGCATCCGCACCGACCGCCAGCTCACCGTCTCCGGCGACGTGCAGGCCAGCCTGCAGGGGGATCAGACCGAACTCACCGGCAAGCTGGTCATCGACCAGGCGCGCATCATCCTGCCCGACGAGGGCACGCCCAAATTGGGCACCGATGTGGTGGTGCGCACTGCCAGCGGCGCGGCTGTCGGCCAGAAGGCGCCGGCGCAAACCAGCGGCGAAGTGGCTGACAAGGCCGCCCGGCCGGTCAAGCTGGCGGTGCAACTGGACCTGGGCCGCGACTTCCAGATCCAGGGCAAGGGCATTGACACCCGGGTGCGCGGGACCCTGGCGCTCAGCGGCACGTCGCTGAACAACCCACGGCTCAACGGCACCATCCGCACCTCTGGCGGCCAGTACCGGGCTTACGGCCAGCGCCTGAATGTCGAGCAAGGCCTGCTGCGCTTTACCGGCGCCATCGACAACCCGACGCTCGACATCCTGGCGATCCGCCCGAACCTGACCCAGCGCGTGGGCGTGCAGATCACCGGCACCGCCCTGCTGCCCAGCGTGCGGCTGTACGCCCAGCCCGAGCTGGCCGATGCGGAAAAACTCTCCTGGCTGGTGGTGGGCCGGGCCTCGGCCGCCGGCGGCGCGGAAGCGGCCCTGCTGCAGCAGGCCGCGCTGGCCCTGCTCGGCAGCAAGGCGGGCGGCATGTCGGGCGGCCTGGCTGCCTCGCTGGGGCTCGATGAATTGTCGTTTCGCGGCGCCTCCAGCAACGCCGACGGCACCACCAGCGGCGGCGCCGTCACCCTGGGCAAGCGGTTCTCGCGCAACTTTTACGCGGCATACGAGCGCAGCATGTCAGGGGCGCTGGGCACGCTGTATGTGTTCTATGATTTATCGCGGCGTTTCACGGTGCGCGCCCAGGCCGGCGAGCAAAGCGCGGTGGATCTGATCTTTACCATCCCTTATGACTGAATCGGCCACCATCCGACGTGGGCCAGGTCTCCAGGCACTCGACAACACGCTTGCAGCGCATACAATTCGTGTCTTCGCACCACGCCAAGACAAGTCGCCATAGTTCAATGGACAGAACGAGTGCCTCCTAAGCGCTAAATACAGGTTCGATTCCTGTTGGCGGCACCAGTTGATGCAATCAATTCGTGTCATTACCCCTCAAAACCCGCGTAGCTTATAGCTGCAGCGGGTTTTTTTTGTTGTGTCATGCACTCTCACGGCGTCCCATGACAGGCTGCCACTTTGGCGGGATTTTTACCAATATCTCGAAATACCGCCATGTCACATCCCGCCACACGGGGAGCTTCAAGATACAAGCCTGCCCATCGAAACCACTTTACAGGCGGCTCAGCAGCTCGGCTTTCTTGGCGGCATATTCCTGCTCGGTCAAAATTCCCCGGCTCTGCAGGGCGGCGAGCTTTTCAAGGCTCGCAAAGATATCGCCGTCCGGGCCGGAACTGGCGGGCGCCGGGTTCGATGGCGCCGGGTTGCACGCCGGGGCGCCGTGGCTGGAGCCGCCCTGGTTGCCATGGCCGTTGTGGTGGCTGGCGGGCGTGAAGGCCGGCGCTGGCTTGGCAGGCGCCACGCCATTGACGCTGACCACCGGCAGGCGCGACAAGTCCACATAGCCGTACTGGCTGGAAAACGCCGGGGCCTGGCTGCCGCTTTGCTGTGACACGCCGCCGATCTGGTGGTCCAGCGTGTCGTAAATCGTGACCTGTCCGTTCGACTCAATCGCCAGCCGCTGCGCCTGCGAGAACCAGGCGTAGCGCAGGCCGTTTTGCCCGCCGGTGCTGTTGGGCCATTTGAGTTCCGGCCCCCACCAGTCGGGCTGCGCCGGCGTGCTGACGAACAGGCTGTTCGGGTTGTTCATGTCGCCCGATGAGGCGCTGGCGCCCCAGCTGTTGACGGCCGTGTTGCCGTTCTGGCTCTGGCTCTGGAAGCTGCCGCTGCGCACCAGCTCCGGCTGGCTGGCCACCAGGCGGGCGAGTTCGGCGCACAGGTTGTCCACCCGGCCCTTGAGGTGGCTGTTGAACATGTCACCGATCATCGTCATGCCGCCCTGCATCCACTGGCCGGAGCCGCCGAACTCGGGGTGGCTGAACTGGGCCATGCTGCCATTGCCGTTGATGACCGACTGCAGCATGGACTGCACGGCGTCAACGCTGAAACCGTGGCGCTGGGCCACGTCCTGGATGGCCTGCTGGCCTGCGGGGGTAAGTTGTGGCATGGGAAACAATTCGGTAAAGGTGAAAGGGCGCGCCTGGCAAGCGGGTGGAGCATGAACTTTATTCGATTTTTAAAAAATCTCCGCCGCTGGCACTCGCTCGGACGTGAAGCGCGCATGCCACATGGCTACGCAAGCGTTCTTTGAAAGCATAAATCCCGGTCTGCCTGCGGCAGGACCGGGATGAAGCTTGACGGATCAGCTGGCCCTGCTGCCCGCGCAGGGCAGGCGCTCATGTCAGCATCACATGCCGTACTTGGTTTTGGCGCTGCTCACGCAGCTGTCTTTGGCTGCGCCGGCCAGACTGTCGCAGCGCTCCACGGCGGCCTTGTAGTCGGCTTCACGGGTTTCGGCATTGGCTTCCCTTTTGGCCTCATTCACGTTGGTGGCCTTGTCCATGTTGCTGTCCACAACGGCCTTGACGACCTTGGCGTCTTCCTTGGCCTTCACATGAGCGGCCTTGGCGTCCTTGACGCAGACATCCTTGGCATTGCCGGCCAGGTCATCGCACTTTTCCTTGGCCGTGTCGTAGGCCGCATCGGCCTTGGCCATGGCCGCATCCCGGCTGTGCTTGGCGCTGGGCTGGTACTGGGCTTCCAGCTCGGCCTTGGCGACTTTTTGAGCGCCCTTGGCTTCGGACACGCAGACATCCTTGGCATTGGCGCTCAGGGCGGCGCATTTGTCGCGGCTGGCTTTGTAGTCGGCGCTGATCCGATCCTTGTGGGCGTTGTATTCGGCTTTGGTCAGGGCCATGGCGTTGCCGGCAAAGGCACACGACAGGACAACGCTCAGCATGACGAATTTGTTTTTCATAGCTACTCCTTGGATCATTTTGGACAAGAGCGGATGAGGTTTCGGCAGCCATCTGCTTAACCCTGCACCACTCGCAACTCAGACAGAAAGCCTGCTTTTATCAAGGCGGCAAACTCTGCGGGAGAGGGTCACATGCTAGCCGTGAAGCCTTTGGCTCGGGGTAAGTATCCGGGTTTGAAAGGCGTAGGCTTATGCCTACAAATAACGTCAATATGTTTCAAAATCATTCAAAATACATCAAAAGATTTCAAAATTTTTCAGAGCGCCGCTTCCCCGGTGACGCAGCAGGCCATGGCGCAAGCAGGCGCGTGCAGGCGATGCGGCGGCCTGGTGCTACTTGGAACGCAGGGTGCGGCTGAGCAGCGCCACCGGCAGCAGGCCCACCAGCACCAGGGCCAGTGCTGGCAAGGCCGCTTCGCCCAGGCGCTCGTCGCGCGCCAGTTGATAGGTGACGACGGCCAGGGTGTCGCTGTTGAAGGGCCGCAGCACCAGCGTGGCGGGCAGCTCCTTCATCACATCGACAAACACCAGCAGGCCAGCGGCGGCCACCGAGCGCTTCAGCAGCGGCCAGTGCACCCGCGCCAAGACGCCGGCGCCGCTGGTGCCCAGCATGCGGGCGCTGTCATCGAGACTGGCCGGAATGCGCGAGTAGCCGCTCTGGATGCTTTGCAGCGCCACGGCACTGAAACGCACCAGGTAGGCCCAGACCACGCCGAGCACGGTGGCGGTGATCCAGTAGCCGGCGCCGGTCTCGGGCGCGGCCGCCTGCAGCCAGCCCACCGGGAGCAGCAGGCCGACGACGATGACCGCGCCCGGCACCGCATAGCCCAGGCCAGCCAGTTGCACCGCCGAGCGCGTCAGCGGCCCCGGCTGGCGCCGCACGGCAAACGCCAGCCCCATGGCCAGCGCGGTGGCCAGCGCGGCGCTCAGGCCGGCCAGCCACAGGCTGCTGAGCGTCCAGTTGACAAACTGGCTCCAGAGCAGGTTCTCCCAGCCCTGGATCAGCGGGCGCAGCATGAAAAGCACCGGCAGGATAAAACCCAGGCCGATCGGCAGCGCGCAGACCCCCCAGGCCAGCGCCGCCCGTCCGCCGCGCAGTTGCACCGGCGCGGCATCGGCCGAACCGGCGCGCGCGCCGCGCCCGGCAGCAAAGCGCATGCGTTTCTGCGCGCCGTGCTCGATGCGCAGCAGCAGCGCCACCACGACCAGCAGGATGGTTGCCAGCTGGGCGGCGGCCATGCGGTTGTCCATCGACAGCCAGGCCTTGTAGATGCCGGCAGTGAAGGTCTGGATGCCAAAGTAGCTGGACACGCCGAAATCGGCCAGCGTTTCCATCAGCGCCAGCGCAACGCCGGCGGCCACGGCCGGGCGCGCCAGCGGCAGGGCGACTTCGCGGATGCGCCGCGACAGCGGCGCGCCCAGCAGGCGGGCCGCCTCCATCAGGTGCGACGCGCGCTCCGAGAGCGCCGTGCGCGCCAGCAAATAGACATAGGGGTACAGCGCCACCGTGAAGACCAGCACCGCCCCGCCCAGGCTGCGCACCTCGGGCAACAGCCGGCCCTGCAGCCCCAAGGCCGTCCTGAGCCCCGTCTGCAGCGGCCCGCCATACTGCAGGAAATCGGTGTAGGCATAGGCCACCACATAAGCCGGCATGGCCAGCGGCAGCAATAAAGCCCACTCAAAAATTCGCCGGCCCGGAAATTCAAACAGGGTCACGGCGCTGGCCGTGGCCATGCCGACAACGGCCACGCCCGCTCCCACGCACAGGCACAGCAGCAGCGAGGTCCAGGTGTAGTCGGGCAGCACCGTCTGCGCCATCTCCCCCAAGATGGCGCGGGCTTCGCCGTCGAAGGCCACCCAGGACAGGGCCACCGCCACCACCGGCAGCATCAAAAGACTCACCACCAGCACCAGCAGCGCCAAGGGAAGAAAGCGAAAAACGGTAGAGCGGAGCATGGCAACCCAAAAAAAGACGCGATGGCCGGGAGGTGCCCCGCCGTGCCCGCATGCGCCATATCGTTTGCGACAAGTTACTGTAAATACGAATTGTAATCATCTACAATTTGCGCTATGTTTCTTGAAGTCTCCCAGCTCGGTGTCCACTATGCAGGCCGTTCGCAAGCGGCTGTCGATGGGGTGTCCTTCAACCTGCAGGCCGGTGAGATCGGGGTCCTGATCGGCCCCTCGGGCTGCGGCAAGACCACCTTGCTGCGCGCCGTGGCCGGCCTAGAGCGGGCGCAGGCGGGAACCATCCAGCTGGCCAAACAGCTCGTGAGCAGTCCGGCGCTGCATCTGCCGGCCGAGTTGCGCAAGATCGGCATGGTGTTTCAGGACTACGCGCTGTTCCCGCACCTGAACGTGGCGAACAACGTGGCTTTCGGGCTCACGCACCTCAAGCCGGCCCAGCGCGACAAGCGGGTCACGGAAGTGCTCGAACTGGTCGGCATGGGCAGCGCGCACAAACACTTCCCGCACGAGCTCTCGGGCGGCCAGCAGCAGCGCATCGCGCTGGCGCGCGCGCTGGCGCCGGCGCCGCGCCTCTTACTGCTCGACGAGCCGTTTTCGAATCTGGACGTGGAGCTGCGCGAGCGGCTCGCGCATGAAGTGCGCGCCATCCTCAAGGCCGCCGGCGCCACGGCCCTGTTCGTCACCCACGATCAACTGGAGGCCTTTGCCATCGGCGACCGCATCGGCGTGATGCACCAGGGCCATCTGCACCAGTGGGAAGACGCCTATGCGCTCTACCACCGCCCGGCCACGCGCTTTGTGGCCGATTTCATCGGCCACGGCGTGTTTGTGCCGGCCACGCTGGTGCATCGCGGCGCCAATGTGGTGGCCTGCACCCCGCTGGGCGAGTTGACCGATCTGGCCGAATGCCCCCTGCCGTCGAGCTACCCCGGCGGCGAGTGCGACGTGCTGCTGCGCGCCGACGACATCGTGCATGACGACGCCGCGCCGGTGAAGGCCCAGATCGTGCGCAAGGCCTTTCGCGGCGCAGAGTTCCTCTACACCCTGCAGCTGGCCAGCGGCGCCACCCTGCTGGCCCATGTGCCCAGCCACCACGACCATGCGCTGGGCGAATGGATCGGCATCCGGCCGCAGGTCGAGCACGTGGTGACCTTTCCCCGTGACGCCGCCAGCCCTGAGCCTGTGCGCGCACAACCGGCGCCCGGCATCCCCGGCCGTCCGGCCCCTCTGCCCCTTGCCGGGGAAAGAGCGCTGGGTGTGGCAGCGCGCCCCTGACAGCGCCGCTTCCCAGCGGTTGATCTCAACGACTTTCCCACCGCAGTTCCTGTGGCCGCGCGGCCCCCGGCTTCAGCTCTGGCGCAAGCCGTCCACCGTGTGGCGCAGATGCTGGATCCAGGCGCGGCGCTCGCGGCCCCTGGCCAGTTCGGGCTGGCCGTAATGCACGACCGCCACCACCGGCGGGGCGCAGACGGTGCGCCAGATCGAGCCGATCAGGGTTTCATCGCCGATATAGCTGGGCGCATGGCTGGGCGTGCCGCTGGCCTGGTCCACAAAGCGCAGGCCGACCGGCTGCGCCGGCACATTGACGGACACGGCGGCCTGCAGCAAATTGGCATGAAAGGGCAGCAGCGTGCGCCCGTCGCCGGTGGTGCCTTCGGGGAACACCGCGAGCACTTCGTTCTGGCGCAAGGCCTCTTCCATCAGGCCCACCATGCGAACGGCATCGCGGCGCGAACTGCGCTCGATGTAAAGCGTGCCCGCCGCCGTGGCCAGCGTGCCCACCAGCGGCCAGTCCTGCACATCGGCTTTGGAGACAAAACGGCAGTGACGCGCCGCGTGCATCACCGGAATGTCGAGCCAGGAGATGTGGTTGGACACCAGCAGCACCGGCCCGGTCACGGGCGGCTGGCCGAGCACTTGCAGCGTGATGCCGACATGGCCCAGCAACTCGACGGCCCAGACCTGGACCCGGTTATTTTGCTGCTCCTGCGGCAGGCGCGGCAAGCGCACCGCCACAATCCACAGGCCGGCCACGATATGACCCAGCACCCGCAGCAGGCGCCACAAGCCCTTGAGGCGCCTCATGCCAGCGCCTTGCGCGCCGGCCCACCGCCGGCTGGCCGGCGATCATGACAGAGCCACATCCGTCAGGCGCGCTCGAAAGCGACTTGCCCGCCCACCAGCGTGTAGCGCACCTGGCCGGGCAACTCGTAGCCCGCAAACGGCGTGTGCTTGCCCTGGCTGCGCAAGGCAGCGGGCTCCACGGTCCAGCGCATGTCCGGGTCAAACACGCAGATGTCGGCCACCCCGCCCTTGACCAGGCGGCCCGCGCTGGCCTGCAGCGTGCCCAGCGCATTGCCCAGCACGCGCGCCGGCTCGCTGGTGAGCACCGCCAGGGCGCGGCTTAAGCCCGCCTGGCTGTCCTCGCCCCACTGGCAGGCCAGGCCCAGCAGCAGTTCCAGGCCGGTGGCGCCCGGCTCGGCCTGGGCAAACGGCAGGGTCTTGGCGTCTTCATCGACCGGGTTGTGGTCCGAGACCAGCGCGTCGATCGTGCCATCGAGCAGGCCGCGCCGCAGCGCATCGCGGTCGCGCTGCTGGCGCAGCGGCGGGTCCAGGCGCATGCGGCTGTCGAAGTAGCCGATGTCCACATCGGTCAGGTGCAGGCTGTTGATGCTGACGTCGCAGGTCACAGCCAGACCCTCGGCCTTGGCCTGGGCCACCAGCGCCACGCCGGCGGCGCTGCTGAGGCGGCACAGGTGGACGCGGGCGCCCGTGGCGCGCACCAGGTCGAAAATCGTGTGCAGCGCAATGGTTTCAGCCAACACCGGCACGCCGCTCAGGCCCAGGCGCGTGGCCAGGGCGCCACTGGCGGCCACGCCCTTGCCCAGATGAACTTCCTGCGGGCGCAGCCACACGCTGTAGCCAAACGTCGCCGCGTACTGCATCGCCCGCATCAGCACTTGCGTGTTGGCCAGCGGCACCTCGGCCTGGCTGAAACCGACGCAACCGGACTCGGTCAGCTGGATCATCTCGGTCAGCGCTTCGCCTTTCAAGGCGCGGGTCAGCGCGCCGAGCGGAAAGACGCGCGACTGGTGCATTTTCTCAGCGCGGAACTTGAGCATTTCCACCAGGCCCGGCTCATCGAGCACCGGGTCGGTGTCAGGCGGGCACACCAGGCTGGTCACGCCCCCGGCCACGGCAGCGGCCAGTTCGCTCTCCAGCATGCCTTCGTGTTCATGGCCGGGCTCGCGCAGCCGCACCGACAGATCGATCAGGCCGGGCGCGACGATGCAGCCGGTGGCGTCGATCGTCTTGTTGGGCGTGAAATCGGCCAGCGGGCCATTGACGGAGACAATGCGGCCGGCAGCAATCGCCAGGTCGCCCACTTCGTCCAATCCGCTGGCCGGGTCAATGATGCGGCCATTTTTAATCAGTAACTTCATGCTTCATTTCCTGCAACGATGCTCATCACGGCCATGCGTACGGCAATGCCAAAGGTGACCTGGGGCAGGATGACGCTTTGCGCGCCATCGACCACGGCCGAGTCGATCTCCACACCCCGGTTGATCGGGCCGGGATGCATCACGATGGCGTCGGGCTTGGCCAGCTGGAGCTTTTCAGGCGTCAGGCCAAAGCTCTTGAAGAATTCCTGGCTGCTGGGCAGCAGCGCGCCGCTCATGCGCTCGTTCTGCAGCCGCAGCATGATGATGACATCGGCGCCCTTGATGCCTTCTTCGAGCGTGTTGCACACGCGCACGCCCATCTGCGCCATGTCGCCCGGCACGAGGGTCTTGGGGCCGACGACGCGCACCTCGGCGCAGCCCAGCGTGGTCAGGGCGTGAATGTCCGAGCGCGCCACGCGCGAATGCAGCACGTCGCCGACGATGGCGACCGTCAGATTCGTGAAATCCTTCTTGTAGTGCCGGATGGTGAACATGTCCAGCAGGCCCTGCGTCGGGTGCGCGTGGCGCCCGTCGCCAGCGTTGATGACGTGGACGTGCGGCGCCACATGCTGGGCAATCAGATAAGGCGCACCCGACTCGCTGTGGCGCACCACGAACAGGTCGGCGGCCATGGCGCTCAGGTTGGCAATGGTGTCGAGCAGCGACTCGCCCTTGGAGGCCGAGGAGCGCGCGATGTCCAGGTTGATGACATCGGCCGACAGGCGCGTGGCGGCAATCTCGAACGTGGTGCGGGTGCGGGTGGAGTTTTCAAAAAACAAATTGAAAACGCTCTTGCCGCGCAGCAGCGGGACTTTCTTGACCTCGCGGCTGCTCACGGAGACAAAGTTTTCGGCGGTGTCCAGAATCTGCGTCAGGATGGCCTTGGGCAGGCCTTCGGTGGACAGCAGGTGAATGAGTTCACCATTCTTGTTGAGTTGGGGGTTTCGTCGGTACAGCACGCTGGAGGTTCCTTTTTCCTTTTTATTCCGCTGGCGATCGCTATGGGCGCGCCGGCTTGGTGTTCTGATTCATTTCCTGACCCGCCCTAGCCCGGCTGGCCCTGCAATCTAAAGCTCAAGCGCCCATCGTCGGTTCGCGCCAGCTCCAGCGTCTGGGTCGCGGGCAATGTCACCCGCGCCACAGCCAGGTCGGGCTGCACCGGCAACTCGCGCCCGCCCCGGTCCACCAGCACCATCAGCTTGACGCTGGCGGGGCGGCCGTAATCAAACAGTTCGTTGAGCACCGCGCGGATGGTGCGCCCGGTGTAGAGCACATCGTCGATCACGATCAGGTGGGCGCCGTTGACGTCAAAAGGCAGCAGGGTCTGGCCGCTGGCAGCCAGGCCGCGCTGGGAGAAATCGTCGCGGTGCATGGCAGACGACAACACGCCGCACGCGCCAACAAGACCCAGGTCCTGCTGCAGGCGCTGGGCCAGCCAGGCCCCGCCCGAGGCCACGCCCACCAGGCGCGGCGGCTGATCGCAGCCAGCCAGATGCTGGCGCATGCCGCGCAGCAGGTCGGCGTACAGCGCCTCGGCATCAAGAACCAGACTACTCATGGGGAAGGCTCCTTAAAAACTGTTCGAGAATGATGCAGGCCGAAGCGGCATCGGCATCGCGCGCGCCGCTGGCCAGGGCTTCGGTGGTGCTGTAGCGCTCATCGACCTCGAACACCGTCAAGCCAAAGCGCCCGCGCAGCTGGCGGGCAAATTTCTGCGCGCGCACGGTGTTCTCGTGGCTCGCGCCATCGGGGTGAAAGGGAATGCCGACGACCAGCGCGTCGGGTTGCCACAGCTTGATGCGCGCCTCGATGATGGGGAAACGAGCGCTTCCTTCGGCGGCAATGGTGGCCTGGGGGCTGGCGGTGCGCGTCAGGCTGTTGCCCGAGGCGACGCCGGTGCGCTTGAAACCGTAGTCAAACGCCAGAAAGGTCTGCAGGCGAATCGGCCGGGGCGCGGCGGCAGTCAGCGGCTGGCCGGGCAGGTTGTCATCCGGCGGCAACGCAACTTCGGGCTCATGCATGACCGGCAACGGGCGAGAGCATCCAGCTTTGCAGGCCGAGCAGCATCAAGGCCTTGTCATAGCGCTCTTCGACCGGCGTGTCGAAAATCACGCTCAGATCGGCCGCCACGGTGAGCCAGCTGTTGTCCAGCAGCTCCGATTCGAGCTGGCCTTCGCCCCAGGCCGAGTAGCCCAGCGAGACAAACACCCGGCGCGGGCCGGCGCCGGTGGACAGCGCTTCGAGTACATCGCGCGAAGTGGTCATCTCCAGGCCGCCGGGAATCGACATGGTCGAGGCATAGATGGATTCGTTGCCGGGGAGCATGGACTCGTGCAGCACAAAGCCGCGCTCGGTCTGCACCGGCCCGCCCTGGAACACCGGGGTTTCAGTCAGGTCATCGCGGCGCAGCGGCAGATCGACCTTGTCAAACAGACCCTTGACATTGATGTCGCTGGGCTTGTTGATGACCAGCCCGAGGGCGCCGCGCTCGCTGTGCTCGCACATGTACACCACGCTTTTGGCGAAAGCCTCATCTTCCAGACCGGGCATTGCGATCAGGAAATGGTGTGTGAGGTTGATCGAAGAAGAAATATCCAGGGCCATGGAGGCGATTTTACGCGTTGCAGCAGGCCAGCCCATGGGGGGGGTTGTTACCAAGGTCCGAGCCCCCGGCGCCCTATTTCAAAAAGGCCTGAACCCTGCCGCGCCGCCGGGTTTTCACTACCATGCGCCCATGGACAAGAAATACCCCACCGGCCTGATGTGGTTCAGGCGAGATTTGCGCACCGAGGACAATGCCGCGCTCTACCATGCGCTGAAATCGTGCCAGCGCGTGTTTTGCGTGTTCGTCTTTGACCGCGACATTCTGGACGCCCTGCCCCGCGCCGACCGGCGGATGGAGTTCATCCGGGACTCCCTGGTGGAACTGGACGCGCAGCTGCAGCAGTTCGGGCTGGCGCACGGCATTGCTCATGCCGGCCTGCTGGTGCGCCATGACACGGCGGCCAGCGCCCTGCCCGCGCTCGCGGCCCGGCTCTCGGTCGATGCGGTGTTTGCCAGCCACGACGACGAGCCGCAGGCGCTGGCACGAGACGCCGCCGTGCAGGCCTTGCTGGAAGTTCAGGGCGTGGCTTTTCACAGCGTCAAGGACCATGTCATTTTTGAGCGCCAGGAAGTGCTGACACAGGCGGGCAAGCCCTACAGCGTGTTCACGCCTTACAAGAATGCCTGGCTGAAAAAAGTCGATGCCTTCTACGTCAAGGCCTATCCGGTGGAGAAATACGCCGCCGCCCTGGCCAGCCGGCCGGCAGATGAGCGCCAGCCGGTGCCTTCGCTGGCCGATCTGGGGTTTGAAAGCACCAACCTGTCCACGCTCAGAATTCCAACCGGCAGCCGGGGCGCAGCGGCACTTTTTGATGATTTCCTGGAGCGCATGGCGCACTACCAGAACCGCCGCGATTTTCCGGCCCTCAAAGGCCCGAGCTACCTGAGCGTGCATCTGCGCTTTGGCACGATATCGATCCGCAAGCTGGCGGCCAGCGCGCTGGCGCAGCAGCAAAGCGGCAGCGAGGGCGCGGCCACCTGGCTGAGCGAGTTGATCTGGCGCGATTTTTACGTGCAGATCCTGAGCAATTTTCCCCATGTCGTCCACAGCGCCTTCAAGCCGGACTATGAGGCCATCACGTGGGAGCAAGGCGAACGCGCCGATGCGCTGTTCCAGGCCTGGTGCGAGGGGCGGACCGGCTATCCGCTGGTCGATGCGGCCATGATCCAGCTCAACCAGACCGGCTACATGCACAACCGCCTGCGCATGGTGACGGCCAGCTTTCTGGTGAAGGACCTGGGCATCGACTGGCGCCGGGGCGAGCGCTATTTTGCCGACAGGCTCAATGATTTTGACCTGGCCTCGAACAACGGCGGCTGGCAGTGGGCCGCCAGCACGGGCTGCGATGCGCAGCCCTATTTCCGCATTTTCAACCCGGTCAGCCAGAGCGAAAAGTTCGACCGGGACGGTAAATTCATCCGCCGCTACCTGCCGGTGCTGGCCAGGCTTCCCGCTCCGGCCTTGCACAGCCCCTGGCTGGCCCGGCCGATGGAACTTCTAGCAGCGGGCGTGGTATTGGGCCAGGACTACCCCCTGCCCATCGTGCAGCATGAGCAAGCCCGTGCATTGACCCTGCAGCGCTACGCGGTCATAAAAAATGCCGGATGAATCCGGCATTTTTTAACGACTCGCGCTGGCTGGCCCGCGTGGGCCATGGGCGCTTCAGGCCGACACGGTCGCCGCTTCCAGGGCGCAGTAATGACGCACCAGCTGCATCAACTCATCTTCGGAGTATGGCTTGCCCAAGTAATGGTCAACACCGAGTTCCTTGGCGTGTTCGTGGTGCTTTTCGGCAATCCGCGACGTGATCATGATGATGGGCAGGCGCTTGAGGCGCTCATCGCCCCGGATGTTGCGCGCCAGGTCAAAGCCGTCCATGCGCGGCATTTCAATGTCGGACAGCACCACCACCGGCAGCTCGTCCTGCAGGCGCTCCAGCGCCTGCAGCCCGTCGGCTGCCAGCGCCACGCGGTAGCCATCGCGCAGCAGCATGCGCTGGGTCACGCGGCGCACCGTGATGGAGTCATCGACCACCAGGATGAGCGGGATTTTCGGCGCGACCGGCATCAGCGAAGGCACTCTCACGCCATCGCCACCTTCGAGCATATGCGGCTCGGCCCGGTCGGCGCTCCATGCGCGCGCCTGCTGGCCATACACCGCAGCCAGAGCCACCGGGTTGTAGATCAGCACCACGGCGCCCGAGGGCAGCACCGACATCCCGGCCATGCCCGGCAAACGCGAGAGCTGCGGGCCCAGGTTCTTCACCACCACCTCTCGGTTGCCCAAGACTTCATCCACATGCAGGGCAATGCGCTGGGCAGCACTTCGGAAGATCACCACCGGCGTGGTCTTGGTCTGCGGTTCACTGCTGTGGTGCGAAGCCTGCAGCAGGGCACCCGCCCAGAAGAACGGCACCGCCTCGCCAGCCACGTCGAGCGTGCCGGTGTTGTAGGCTTGCTGCAGTTCCTTGATGGAGATGCGCCGCACGGTTTCCACCACATTGGCCGGCACGCCCACCGACAGCTTGTCGGCGCGGATCATCACCACCTGCGTCACGGCCGTGGTCAGCGGCAGCACCAGCTTGAAGTGCGACCCCTGGCCGGCCACCGTGGTGGTTTCAATCCTGCCGCCAAGCGCATTGACTTCAGAGCGCACCACTTCCATGCCGATGCCGCGTCCTGCCAGTTCGGTCACTTGGGTGGCCGTTGAAAAACCTGGCAAAAAGATCAGGTTGGACGCCGCCGAGTCATCAAGCACCTGATCAGGCGTGATCAGGCCGCGCTGGATGGCCATCTCGCGAATACGCTTGAGGTTCAATCCGGCGCCATCGTCGCTGAAATCCACCGACACATCGTTGCCGTCCTGACGCACATGGATGCTGATCAGGCCCACAGGATCTTTTCCGGCGGCGCTGCGAATTTCCGGCATTTCAATGCCGTGGCTCACGCAGTTGCGCAGCAAATGCTCAAAGGCGGGCACCATGCGGTCGAGCATGCCCCGGTCCATTTCGAGGGTGCCGCCCAGCAGATCCAGCCGCACCTGTTTGCCAATCTCCTTGGAGGTCTGGCGCACCACACGGTACAGGCGCTCGGAAATGCTTTCAAACTCGACCATCCGGGTGCGGAGCAGGTCGCGCTGCAACTCACGCGTCTGGCGGCCCTGGGCGATCAAATCGTCCTCGGTCGCCTCAATCGTGCGCTGCAAGGTGCGCTGCACGGTGGCCACGTCATTGACCGACTCGGCCATCATGCGGGTCAGCTCCTGCACCCGGGTAAAGCGGTCAAACTCCAGTGGATCAAAGCCTGCCTGGGCTTCCTTGGCCAGGGCCAGGCGCGACTGCATCTGGCTTTCGGCCTGCAACTCGATGTCGCGCAACTGCTGGCGCAAACGGGTCAAGTTACCGCTCATGTCGTTGAGCGAATCGCGCAACTGGCCGATTTCGGCTTCCAGGCGGGAGCGGGTGATCATCACCTCGCCCGCCTGGTTGACCATGCGCTCGAGCAACTGGGAGCGCACGCGGATCGAAGCCGACGCGGCTTGGCGCACCGCCTGCATGACCATGGCCTGCGGGGCAGGAATGATGGACTTGTTGACGACGCTGCTGATGGCGCTAGGAATTACCGGCGCGTCCTGTGCATCCTGCGCATCCTGAACAACCGGGCTTTCGGAAACCTGCGGTTCGGGCTGGCGCAAAGGCGCTGGCGCCGTCTCAACAAGACGGACGGGCTCTTCAGCTTCTGCAGCATCGAGGTGGCGCAAGACATCAAAAGTAGCCTGCATCCCATCAAGGCGGCTCAACAAAGGCTCGAACTCCTGGCTTTGCGCCGCATCGGAGCCGACATGCTCGATTTCCGACTCGATCCGGTGCGCCATTTCACCCAGCCGCAAAGCCCCGGCCAGACGGGCGCTGCCTTTGAGCGTGTGAAGCACGCGCAGCACTTCCAGGCGCGCGCCCTGATGGTCGGGCTGCTCGGCCCACTGGCGCAACGCACCGCTCAGACGGGGCATCAGTTCGATGCACTCTTCTTCGAAAATCGGGAACAGGTCCGGGTCAATCGCATCGACGGCATCAATATCATCATCGACATGGATGTGATCGTCCAAAGACGCCACAGCGACTGGAGCCGGGGCTGGAGGTGCAACCGGGGCCGGGGCTGGGATCTGACGCTCGGCTTGAATGAAATGGAATTCAGCTTTTGTTAATACTGCAGACTCAGGCTCGACTGCAACCACAAGCTCAGGTTCAACCACAGGCTCAGGTTCGACCACAGGCTCGGCTTGAGCCACAGGCTTGACTTCAAGCACAGGTTCAGGTTCGACCACAGGTTCAGGTTCGACCACAGGTTCAGGTTCGACCACAGGTTCAGGTTCGACCACAGGCTCAGGTTCAACCACAGGCTCAGGCTCGACCACAGGCTCAGGTTCGACCACAGGCTCAGGTTCGACCACAGGCTCGGCTTCAACCACAGGCTCAGGTTCGACCACAGGCTCGGCTTCAACCACAGGCTCAGGTTCGACCACAGGCTCGGCTTCAAGCACAGGCTCGGCTGCGAGTGCAGGCTCTGCGATGTGAGGCACAGCCACAGGCTCGGCTTCAAGCGCTACTTTGAGTTCAGTCAATGGAATGGAGACTGGCTCCAGCCTGTCAGTGCTCAGCCGATCGGCATCGGTAAAGTTGCTGTACGTTTCGTACTCACCCACTTCATCCACTTTTGGCAACACCGGATCAGGAAATTCCAGATGCTTCAGGCGCTCAAGAATGTCAGCTTGGGGTTGCTTGAGGAAACCAGCAGCGAACTGGTGCAGCAAACGGCGTATATCTTCCGCGGCATCGACAAATAACTGGCCATAGGCGCTGGCGCTATAGCTGCGATGATCGCGTGAATTCTGCAGGGCATGCTCCAAGGCGCGGGCCATTTCAGACAGCGCATGGAAACCAACGGTGGCAGAACTGCCCGCCAGGGAATGGGCAAGCGACACCGTGGAAGAACTTACCATTTGGTGGCTTTCAAGCGACCATTCGGCCACTTCACTCACCAAACGGCTCGACCACTCATCGGCTTCACCCAGATAGACGTTGTAAAGAGGCGTACCTATCCGCAATCCATCTATGACTGTGATGTTCTCTTCCGCTTTGGCACTTGGCGGCAAGGCGCTGACAGGCGCCTCTTGCAGCGCTTCAGCACTGAAAGTCAGCACAGGCTCATCATCCACCGCAAGGGTAGTCTCAGGCGTGGCCAGTTCGGAAATACTCACCTCCTGCGTCACCGCAGGCTCTGGCTCTGCCGTGACAGGCAACTCGATCTCGGCAGCAGGCAGCATCTCGAAAGCCTCAGGCGCGATCTCGAACTGACGTGCAAAATCATCTGCCGACAATTCAATCGCCTCCACAGAGATCTGTTCGGAGGGCGCCTCTGGCGCCAAGGGTGCCGGCACAGGCTGCGGGGCTTTTTCTTGTGCTGCGAGCGTAAAGAAACTGTCGAAATCAAGATCAGCCAGCTCAGTCACGAGCGTATCAGCCTGCTGCTCCACCGCTATCGCTGCAGGCGCTTCAACTGCCTCAGCAGGCGCTGCTGCTTCCATGGTGGGTGTCGGCTCGGCATCAGGCACGAGGTCGAACACCAGAACCGGAGCAAGCTCGGCCTGTTCAGGCAACCCAGAGTCAGCAGGGTCTGCTGCATGAACTGGTTCAGCCTGTTCAACGTGTTCAGCCTGCAGCGATTCTGGCAGCTCATGGACGCTTGGCTGTGGAAGTGCCTCTGGCGTCACCGTCACCACTTCAACCACAGGCGGCGGCGTGGCGGCAGCGCCAGTCTGAGCCGACAGGTCCAGGGCACTGTAGCGCCCTTCAACGCGCATGGCTTCTGCACTGTTGCGAAATGGAATGGCCGACCAGGAAGCGTCCTGGTTCGCCGCAATAGCAACAACCCAGGATTCGAAACCGGCAATCACCTCGGAACACAAGGTTCTGAACTCTTTGCTGGCGGGCTTCTGATCAGCCAGCCAGCTGTTGAGCATCTGTTCCAGTGCCCAGCCGGCTTCGCCGAACTCGTTCAATCCGACCATTCGCGCACTGCCCTTGAGCGTATGAAAAGCACGCCGCAATACCGTCAAATGCTCGACATCGACAGGCTCTCTTGCCAGCGCGTCAATCGCTTGCGTGGCATTGCCGATCACTTCGCAGGCTTCCTCAAGGAAAATTTCCCGCAAATCAAAATCATCATCTTCTTCGACATCCACCGCTGCTGGCGGCGGAGCGACTGGCACAACCGGAGGAGGCACCAAGGCGACCGGCGGCGTGGCAGCCTGGGCACTGACGGCAACGTCAGCCTTGCGATCAGGCACCTCGGCGACCACCTCGTGCGTCATTTCAGCAAGGACAGGCTGCTCAACGACAGCGGCTGGCGTTGGCGGCATCTCCAGCGGGGCAATCGCTTCTGGCAAGATATCGGGCTTGACAGTCTCTTCCCCGGGCACCGCCACAGCGGGCACGTCCAGGGACAACGGCGCGGCTTCGGCCGGCACAGCTGCAGCAGGCTCTGCCACGTCCACGAAATCCATTGTGAAATCAAGCCCGCCCAGGTCTGCGGCAGGCGCCGGCACTTTGGCCGCTTCCTCGGACACCGCCACAGCGGGCACGTCCAGGGACAACGGCGCGGCTTCGGCCGGCACGGCTGCGGCAGGCTCTGCCACGTCCACGAAATCCATTGTGAAATCAAGCCCGCCCAGGTCTGCAGCAGGCGCCAGCGCTTTGGCCGCTTCCTCGGACACCGCCACAGCGGGCACGTCCAGGGACAACGGCGCGGCTTCGGCCGGCACGGCGGCAACAGACTCCGCCACGTCCATGAAATCCATTGTGAAATCAAGCCCGCCCAGGTCTGCGGCAGGCGCCAATGCGTTGGTCGCTTCCTCGGACACCGCCACAGCGGGCACGTCCAGGGACAACGGCGCGGCTTCGGCCGGCACAGCTGCAGCAGGCTCTGCCACGTTCACGAAATCCATTTCAAAATCAAGCCCGCCAATATCTCCGGCAGGCGCCGGCGCTTTGGCCGCTTCTTCGGGCACCGCCACGGCAAGCACCGGTGCAGGCAACGGAGCGCTTTCGATCTGCACGATTTCAGCAGGGTCTGAAACGCTGGGTGCGCGCCCCATCACAGGTTTGAGCTCACCCTTTTCTTCGTCATAGACAAACAGTTTTTTTGCCAGAGCGGGCTGGTAATTGAGCATGTCGATCATGAAGCTCAGCGCACCCAGGTTGTTGCCCAGGTGATCAAAGGTTCCTGCGGCCCGTGCCAGTTGCTCGTCAATTTCTGTGTCAAGCATTTGCTGGACACTGCTCTTCATCCGCAAAACAGCCTTGCAGGCCTGATCCAGCCCCAGTACTGACAACACACCGCGCATCTGTGACAACTGTCCGGGCACCGTCTGCAAAATCGCCTTGTCCTTTGGATTGCGAAAGAAGGCATCCAGCGATTTCTCAAGCTCGCCCAGAGACACCCGCAACTCACCCACCACGCTGCCCATGGTCTGTTTATCACTGACGCGGCTGTACAACTCCTCCATCCAGCTCTCCAGCGGCTGCGGGTTGCCGCCTGCCCGGACGCTTTCCAGGCGCTGGGCCAGGCTGGCGGTTCGCACCGCCAATTGCGGATCATTGGGGTCCAGGTCTTCAAAGACCGCTTCCAGATAAAGCACGCAGGTGGCCACTTCCATGGCCAGTTCGATCCCCGGGGTCTGAGCGCTGCGAACCGTGGTGTCAATCGCCCGGGTCAGCACCTGCGCAAGGGGTTCACTCGGCGGATGAAGCTTGATCAGCGAATCGGTCACCAGGCTGAACTGGTCAGCCACTGTCTTGGCCTTGGTCAGATCGCCGGCACATAGCGAAGACCAGGCTTCCTTGGCAGAGACAATGCGCTTGCGCGCCTGGGCCAGCAGGGCCGGGTCAAAGCGGCCAAACTGCACCACTTCATAATTGACCGGCTTGAACCGGGACAGTCCATAGGCAGAACGCACTGCCGCCAGGACCGGTGTATCACTGGCCTGACTGGGGGCAGCCTGGGCGCAGAAAAAAAGCAGGTCATGTGCCAGGCGTTCGGAAACTGTCGTCTCGCCTTTGGCCAAAGAGGCGTACTGCAGCAAGATTCTCGAAGCCACACGCCTGACATGCAGGTCCGTACCCAGCAGATCATGCGCAACCGCCTCAAAATAGCCCGCCGCAATGATCCAGAAAATCTTCAGCCGCCGCTCCGTCTGCTGCGCCGAAAAACCCAGGCTTAACTGCCCGAGGCTGCGCGCGGCTTCCGGCGCCTTGCCCTTCATCATTTGAAGGACCGATTGATCCATCACCGCCCGGGCATCACTGCCGTACTGCCGGGGCTGTGCCGTCACAGCCAGTTGCGGCTCTGTCCAGCGCCACTCCAGCGGCCACAGGTCGGCCGGATGAATCCGGTCGGCACGCACCAGTTCCTGGACATCGCGGTACTGGGGAAACAGGGAAACGGGAGACACCGGTTTGTCAGCCAGCACACCTTCGAGGTATTCGGTCAGGGCAAAACTGGCGTACTCGATCTTGGCCACGGCATCCTGGCTGCAATGCTCGGGTTGCTGCACAAACTTTTGCACAGCCGTCTCCATGGCCCGCAGCATGAGCACCGGCCCTGCCAGGCCCACCATTTCAAGCGCACCCACGGCCTGATGGAGTTGCTGCCGGGCGATGCGCAGCTGACTGGCATCGATGGCGGCCAGATCAGAGCCACGTGCCGCCTCAGCGTCCCAGGCAAAGCGCTTGAGGGCCTTGGTCGCGCTGTTCAGCGACTTGCGAAGCTCGTCGAGCACCCAAGCCAGCGGGCCCAGGTCATTCATGGCGAAATCGGGCTTGGCTATTGTTGAATTCGTGACCATGGATTGGATAGGTAACAGGCAGGTTCAGGAATTGGCATGCGCACGCAGCGCATGCCGAAGGGACATCACGCGATCTTGAATCGTGACACCGACTGTCGCAGCTCTTCGGCCATATGGGAAAGGTCACGCACCTGCTGGGCCGTGGATCGCGTGCCCTCTCCGGTTTGCTCTGTCACCGCAAAAATGTGCTGCATGTTACCTGCCAGCACTTTGGCCGATGTAGCCTCTTTGGAGGCAGAGTCAGAAATCTGCTCAATCAGCTCAGCAAGGTGGCGCGACACCTGGTCAATTTCAGTCAGGGCCGTACCGGCGCCGTCGGACAGCTTGGCACCTTCCACCACACCCTGGGTCGAGCGCTCCATGGCGGCGACCGCATCCTGGGTGTCGGTCTGAATCGCCTTGACCAGTGCCGAAATCTGCCGCGTTGCATCGGCGGAGCGTTCAGCCAGGCGCTGCACCTCTTCGGCCACCACCGAGAAGCCTCGTCCGGCTTCACCAGCTGACGCGGCCTGAATGGCGGCATTGAGCGCCAGCACGTTGGTCTGCTCGGTAATGTCCGAGATCAGCTCGGTGATTTCGCCAATCTCCTGGGACGACTCGCCCAGCCGCTTGATTCGCTTGGAGGTTTCCTGAATCTGGTCGCGGATGGAGTTCATACCGCCAATGGCGTTTTGCACCGCCTGCAAGCCGGTCTCAGCGGCCGTCAGCGACTGACGCGCCACCATGGACGATTCCTGCGCCTGGCTGGACACTTCGTTAATCCGGGAAGCCATTTCAAGCACCGACTGGCCGGTCTCGCGAATCTCGCGCAGCTGTTCGGTAGAAGCGGCCAGCAGTTCGGTGGACGTGTTTTCCACCTGCGCCGTCGTCTGCGCCACCCGCGTGACCGTGTTTTGCACGTTGCCCACCAGCTGGCGCAACTCCTCCACCGTGTAGTTCACCGAGTCGGCAATAGCGCCGGTGATGTCCTCCGTCACCGTCGCTTCCTGGGTCAGATCGCCTTCGGCAACGCTTTGCAATTCATTCATCAAACGCAAAATGGCAGCCTGGTTGGCATCGTTGACGCGCTTGGCGTCCTGCTCCTGGCTTTTCGCATCCTGGCGCTGGCTTTCAGCCACGGCCTGACGCTGCTGAGAGTCCTTGACCTGCAAACGCGCCAGGCCTGCCGCGCACAGCAGCGCCACCAGCGCAGCCGCACCGAGTGCGGCCAGTGCCGCCAGACTCAAACCGGTCTGCGAAGACAGCTTGCCCTGCAGGGTTTCAAGATCACGCCGCAATGTCTCGCTGTCCGCAATGATCGAGGCCTGTGCTTCACGGGCGGACACCAGGCCCTGCAAGTTACCCAGAATAGCGCCGGCCTGAACACGGGTTTTCTCGTACAGGGCGATCAGCGCTTCCAGGCGCTCGCGCGTCTGTGTGTCTGTGGTCTGGCTCAGGCGCAGCTCGGGGCTGCCGTCCTGCAGGCCCTGGGCAATTTCCTTGAAGGAATTCAAGTCCTTGCCCAGCATGAACACCGCCTCGGGGCTCACGCCCTCCATGGTCAGGAACTCGTTGGCCGACTTGCCGATTCGCTGGGTCAACATGACCAGCTGACCCGATGCCGAAATTTCTGCCGGCGCCGCATTTTGCTGAAGCTTGAGCGAAGCGACGGTTTCCGCGATTTCCAGCAGATCCGAAGACTGGCGGTTAATGCTGCGCAAGGCATTGCCCACCTGCATCAAGATGGGTTGCTGGTCCATCACCGTCTTGGCGTTCTTCTCAGCCCGCTCCATCAAAGGAATGATCTTCTCCACATCCGGCTGCAGAGTCTGGCTGACGGCGGTCAGCTTCAGGCTTTCCTCGCCAGACTTCAGGCCCTTCACCGTTCTGGCCAGCACGTCAGCGCTTTCACGCACATCGGGAAAAGCCTGGGGGCTGCCCACCAGCGCCTGCGACACGGATTTGGCCAAGCGCTGTGACTGCATCAGCGACTGTCCGGTGGCGGCCACCTGCTGACCAACGCGGTCCGCCTGGTTGAGCGCGAAAAACGTCACGGCGCCCAGCACGACCACCGATGTGGCCATCAAGGGAACCAGAATGCGCTGATGCTGGCTGAGGGTACGGCGACCGAGCAAAGGAAGCTTGAGCAGGTCCGAGGTGCCGAGCGACCCATCTTCACCCAACTCCATGCTGCTCGAAGGATAGTCTTCATGGCTCGCGGTCAGCCTGGCACGGGCGGTATCAGTCAAAGAAGTGCCCAGCAGCGAATCACCCGATATGCTCAAAGAGGACGCCATGTTCATGCTGTCTTCGGACTGCACCGGCTTGGTTTTAAATAATTTCTGGATATTTTCAATAACAGACATGGTGAGCCTTCGGGGAAAACAGAGTCGGAAGGACAGAGCGCGCTAGGCACCTATTGTCAAAAAATGAGCTTGCCGTGCAAGCAACTGGAGGTTGATTTCCTGCCAGGTCGCGCCACTGAGGTCGACATACTGGTTTCCGAAAAACTCGGGGCTGTCAGGCGCCTTTTCGGAAAATTCGATGAAGGCATCCTGTTTGCGCAGACCGGCCAGCTTGTCGATCAGCAAGACACAATTGACATCAAGCGCACTGTTGAGCGAGACGAGCCGGGAGTCCGAGCGCATCAGTTCATTGGTCGGGGGCGGCGGCTGCCCGCTCACATAACTGGCCAGATCCACGACGCCAAAAAGACCGCCGCGCAAGTTGGCCACGCCCACAAACCAGGCCTGGGTATAAGAAACCGGATGGGTGTTCACCCATGGAAAGATTTCGCCTGACTGGGCCAAGGGAAACAGATACTTTTTCCCTCCGGCCTCCACGGCGAGCCACAAGGCAGCAACGCCTTCGGTACGGGCAACCTGCAGTCGTTCGGCCAGCCGGGTTTGTAGTTCTCTAAGGGCTTGTCTGTTCGCCATGCTGTGGTTTTATGCCGTGACTTAACCAAGAGCCTTGATTTTGGCCATCAGCTCGCCCGCATCCACCGGCTTGGTGATGTAGTCGCGCGCGCCCTGGCGCATGCCCCATACCCGGTCGGTTTCCTGATTCTTGCTGGTGCACATCATGATGGGAATGTCGGAGTACAGCGGATCTCGCGCGATGGCGCGGGTCAGCTGGAAACCGTTCTGTCCCGGCATGACCACGTCCATCAGGATCAGTTCGGGCTTGTCTTCTGCCAGGCGACGAAAGGCATCTTCCGCATTTTCTGCCGTCTTGACGGTAAAACCATTCTTGACCAGTAAATCGGTCAAGAACATCAATTCGGTTTTGGAGTCATCCACGACCAATACTTTCTTGATTGACATCACTCTTCCCTTTGTTTGAGGCTACCTAAGGCCTGAACGGTTTGTAACAATTGATCTTTGGTAAAAGGTTTGGTCAGGTAGTCTTGTGAACCGGCCATGCGGCCACGCGCCTTGTCAAAAACACCATCCTTGGAGGACAGCATGACAATGGGAACGCCTGAAAACCTGATGTTGCGCTTGATAATCGCACAAGTCTGATAGCCATCCAGACGCGGCATCAAAATATCGCAAAAAATCAAATGTGGCTCGTAATCGTTGACCTTGGACAAGGCGTCAAACCCATCCTCGGCCAGCAATACCTCATGGCCGCCTTGTTTCAGAAATATTTCGGCACTGCGCCTGATGGTGTTGCTGTCATCAATGACCAACACCTTGAGTCCGGAACTGGGAATGCTCACTGTCTCTACTCCTCTTTTTGCAGACCCCGAAGCGGTCGGTTGCCGGGCTGAACCTGTTCAGACCCCTGCGTGAAAGCTCACATTTGAACCATTTCGAAATCATCTTTGCGTGCGCCGCACTCCGGGCAAGTCCAGTTCATCGGCACCTGAGCCCAGGGCGTTCCGGCAGGAATCCCATGCTCGGGCGCACCCGTGGCTTCATCGTAAATCCACCCACAAATCAAACACATCCAGGTCATTGATCCAGTCACAGCTTAAATTGCCTTCGCATAGAATGCAACAATTGTATCGAGGCCGTGTTGCTTATTCGCTTATAAGGAAAAAATTGCAGCTTATGGCAAACCCCAACACCCCGCTACTGGAAAGCCGGCAACTCCAGGCCGAAGACGATGACACCTCGCCGGCCTGCGTCATGACCTTCAATGCCAATGACCCGAGCGGTGCTGGCGGCCTGACGGCTGACATCACGGCCATCGCCTCGGCCGGCGCGCACCCGCTGGCCATCGTCACGGGCGCCTATGTGCGTGACACGGCCGAGATTTTTGACCATTTCGCCTTTGACGAAGAAGCTGTGGCCGAGCAGGCACGCTCTGCGCTCGAAGACATGCCGGTGGGCGCCATCAAGGTCGGCTTTGTCGGCAGCCCGGAAAACATCAGCACGATTGCCGAACTCGCCTCGGACTATGCCGAGGTGCCGCTGATCGCCTACATGCCCAGCCTGGCCTGGTGGGAAGACAGCGAGATCGACAGCTACCTGGACGCCTTTCGCGAGCTGATGCTGCCGCAGACCACGCTCCTGATCGGCAACCACAGCACCCTGTGGCGCTGGCTGCTGCCCGACTGGCCGGCCGAGCGCAACCCGTCGGCCCGCGACATTGCCAAGGCTGCCTCCAGCCTGGGCGTGCCCTACACGCTGGTCACCGGCATCCCGCTGCCCGACCAGTTCATCGACAACGTGCTGGCCACGCCGCAGGCCGTGCTGTACAGCGAGAAGTTCGAGCGTTTCGAAGCGGTTTTTGAAGGCGCCGGCGAAACCCTCTCGGCCGCGCTGTGCGCCCTGCTGGCCAATGGCCACGACCTGCAGATGGCCACCGCAGAGGCCCTGACCTATCTGGACAACAGCCTGGAGGCCGGTTTTCATCCCGGCATGGGCAACATCGTGCCGGACCGCCTGTTCTGGGCGCAGACCGAGGACGATGAGGCCGCTGACGACGATGAAGCGGCCGGTGCCGAGCCACCCGGCAACGATGCCAACCTGATTTCCAAATCCCCTTTCGAGCTGCCTCCCAATGGAACAAAACATTAAATCCGCCACTTCCCGTAACGACGCCCTGTTCGAGCGCGCCAAACAATTGATTCCCGGCGGCGTCAATTCGCCGGTGCGCGCCTTCAAGGCAGTGGGCGGCACGCCGCGTTTTATTCAGCGCGCCCAGGGCGCTTACTTCTGGGACGCCGACGGCCAGCGCTACATCGACTACATTGGCTCGTGGGGGCCGATGATCCTGGGCCACGGCCACCCGGCGGTCGTCGAGGCCGTGCAGCAAGCTGTGCTCGAAGGTTTTTCCTACGGCGCGCCGACCGAGCGTGAAGTGGAGATGGCCGAGGAAATCGTCAAGCTCGTGCCGTCGATTGAAATGGTGCGCCTCGTCAGCTCGGGCACCGAGGCGACGATGAGCGTGATCCGCCTCGCGCGCGGCGCCACCGGGCGCAGCAAGATCATCAAGTTCGAAGGCTGCTACCACGGCCACTCGGACGCGCTGCTGGTAAAAGCCGGCTCAGGCCTGGCCACTTTCGGCAGCCCGACCAGCGCGGGCGTTCCTCCCGAGGTGGTCAAGGACACCCTGGTGCTCGAATACAACCACATCGCCCAGCTCGAAGAGGCTTTCTCGCTGCACGGCAAGGACATCGCCTGCCTGATGATCGAGCCCATTGCCGGCAACATGAATTTCGTGCGCGCCAGCGTGCCCTTCATGAAGCGCTGCCGCGAGCTGTGTACACAATACGGCGCGCTGCTGGTGTTTGACGAGGTGATGACGGGTTTCCGGGTGGCCCTCGGCGGCGCGCAAAGCGTCTATGCGCAGAGCATTCCCGGCTTCAAGCCCGACATGACTGCCCTGGGCAAGGTCATTGGCGGCGGCATGCCGATGGCCGCTTTTGGCGGCACCCGGGCCGTGATGGAAAACCTGGCGCCCATCGGCGGGGTTTATCAGGCCGGCACGCTCTCGGGCAACCCGGTCGCCACCGCCTGCGGCCTGGCAACCCTGCGCGAAATCCAGAAACCCGGTTTTTATGAGGCGCTGGGCGAGCGTACCCGCAGCTTGACTGAAGGCCTGACGCGGGCCGCGAATCAGGCCGGCGTGCCGTTTTGCGCCGACAGCGAAGGCGGCATGTTCGGCTTTTTCCTGCTGGATGCGCTGCCGCAAAACTACCCGCAAGTCATGAAGACAGACAGCCCGGCGTTCAATCGCTTCTTTCACGCCATGCTCGACAGCGGCGTGTACTACGCCCCGGCACTGTATGAGGCCGGCTTTGTCAGCGCGGCGCACAAGAATGAAGACATTGCCGCCACAGTGGACGCGGCAGCACGGTTTTTCAAAGCCTGCTGAAGCGACATCTGACCTCGGCTGAAATCCAAGCCCATCAAACTGTTACATATCAACCAACTACCCCTTAGGACAGCATCGAAGTTAACGGCTTGATGTTACTTTGACGGTGACGATTTCATCGCCACCCAAGCCGAGAAGCGTTGGATTTGAAATGTTCAATTGGCCTTGTTGGCCCAATGTGCAGCTATTGCTGTACGACTTTACTTCTGTAGAGGCAGCACAACTTGCGTTACCAATCCATTCAATTTTGACGCCATTGTTGCTGGATGTGATTTCGGCGGTGTAGGTACCGGCAGCCAAGGGGTAACTAACGGAAGCTCCTTCTGGGAGAACTTTTGACTGTTTGACGACAACCGATTCAGTTAAGTTTGATCCAGTTTCGTCTGAACCTCCACCGCAACCAGCAAAAAGAACAGCAAGTGATGACAGCAACGCAACTTTAATTTTCATAAGAATTTAATTTTTACAACTAATTAATTGATTTCATCAGCAATTCTACGTTTTTCGTAGAGACAGGGCAAGGGCTTGTCGGAACCATCCCCCGATGGTCAAAAAAGCCTCTCCACCGTCTTGCTGCTTTGGCGTTCGCTTGCGCCAAGCGCGTGAGCGTATGGGGTTGCCGCAGGACAAACTGGGGGTTCTGATTGGATTGGATGAGGGATGCAGCAGCGCACGCATCAGCCGATATGAAACTGGCGTTCATCAACCGGCATTTGAAATAGCACGGAATTTGGCGCAGGTGCTGGGCGTTTGCGTCACCTACTTTTACTGTGAAGATGACTGGCTGGCAGACGTTGTGCTGCGTGTTGGACAGTTCGATGCCGAGCAACGGACCAACTTGGATGCTTGGTTGGCAAATGAAGCGGCTCAAGATGATGAACTTGAAACCTCGAAGCTTCACCCTTGAAGAGGAAGCATTCCATCAAAAAAGCGGCCTCAGCCGCTTTTTTGCTTTCCAGGCCCGAAGGCCCGGCTGATGTCAACTCAATGCCTGAAGTGGCGCACGCCGCTCAGCACCATGACCACGCCGCGCTCGTCGGCGGCATCAATGACTTCCTGGTCGCGCATCGAGCCGCCGGGCTGGATCACGCAGCTCGCGCCCGCATCCACCACCACATCGAGGCCGTCGCGGAACGGGAAGAAGGCGTCGCTGGCCACGGCCGTGCCCTTGAGCGACAGACCAGCGTGTTCGGCCTTGATACTGGCAATACGGGCCGAATCGAGCCGGCTCATCTGGCCGGCGCCCACGCCCATGGTCATGCCGCCGGCGCAGAACACGATGGCGTTGGATTTCACATATTTCGCCACTTTCCAGGCGAACAGCAGGTCTTGCAATTGCTCAGGCGTCGGCAGCAGCTTGCTCACCACCTTCAGATCGGCCAGGGCCAGCTCGTGGTTGTCGGCGGTCTGCATCAGCAGACCCGAACCCACGCGTTTGACGTCGATCAGGTTGCGGCCCTGCTTCCAGGCGGTGTCGCCGCCGAGCGGCAGGTCGATTTGCAGAATCCGCACATTGACCTTGCTCTTGAACACTTCCAGCGCCTCGGGCGTGAAGGCGGGCGCCATCAGCACTTCGACGAACTGCTTGGAAATCTGCTGCGCCGCACGCTCGTCGAGCGTGCAGTTCAGCGCGATGATGCCGCCGAAGGCCGAGGTCGGGTCGGTCTTGAAAGCCTTGCTGTAGGCTTCGAGCGCGTCGGCGCCGACAGCCACGCCGCAGGGGTTGGCATGCTTGACGATCACGCAGGCCGCTTCGGTGAAGCTCTTGACGCATTCCCAGGCGGCGTCGGCGTCGGCGATATTGTTGTATGACAGCTCCTTGCCCTGGAGTTGCTTGGCCGTCACCAGCGAGCCGGGCGCGGGGTACAGGTCGCGGTAGAGTGCAGCCTGCTGGTGCGAGTTCTCGCCGTAGCGCAGATCCTGCAGCTTGGTGAACTGGCCGTTGGACTGGCCGGGAAAGAGCGCGCGCTCGGGCACATAGGCGGCCGAAAGCTTGTCCGCCTCGAAGGTGACCGACGACAGGTAGTCGCTGATCGCGCCGTCGTACTGGCTGATGCGGTTGAAAGCGGACACCGACAGGGCGAACTTGGTGGTGTCGGTCAGCTTGCCATCGGCCTGGAGCTCGGCCAGCACATTGGCGTATTGCGACGCGTCGGTCAGCACGCCGACATCCTTCCAGTTCTTGGCGGCAGAGCGCACCATGGCCGGGCCGCCGATGTCGATGTTTTCAATCGCGTCTTCCAGCGTGCAGCCGGGCTTGGCCACCGTCGCTTCGAACGGATACAGGTTGACCACCAGCAGGTCGATGGTGTCGATGCCGTGCGTGCTTAGCGCGGCCATGTGCTCGGGCAGGTCGCGCCGGGCCAGCAGGCCGCCGTGGATTTTCGGGTGCAGCGTCTTGACGCGGCCGTCGAGCATTTCGGGGAAACCGGTGTGATCGGCCACCTCGGTCACGGGCAGGCCCGCATTGGCCAGCAGCTTGGCGGTGCCGCCGGTCGAGAGCAGCTTGATGCCCAGCGCGTGCAGCGCCTGGGCAAACTCAAGGATGCCGGTTTTGTCGGAAACGGAAATCAGTGCGTTCATCGTGGATTTTTTCTGTAATAAGGGCCGGTGAGTCCGTCCCGGAGAGGGGAAAAGGTTGTTTATTTGATGAGCTTGTGTTCAACCAGCTTCTTGCGCAGCGTGTTGCGGTTCAGGCCCAGCCATTCGGCAGCGCGCGACTGGTTGTGCGCGGCATGGTGCATGACCACTTCGAGCAGCGGCTTTTCAACCACCCGGACCATCATGCTGTACATGCCATCGGGCGCGATGCCGTCCAGGTCCTGAAAATAACTTTCCAGACTGGCGCGGACACATTCTTCTAGGTTCATTTTGCTCATAGGGCGGCTTCCTCCTGATTTTTATCGTTGTTGGTTTTCAACCCTGCCGCGCCAGCCTGGCTGTCGGCAAAGGCCGCGATACGGTCCATCTGTTCACCCAGGGCGTCAAAGAAAGCGCCCACGGCATCGAGCTGCGCCCGGCACTCTTGCAGCCCATTCATCTGCCCGCGAAACGCCTCGCCGCCGGGCAGCGTCCTGACATACCAGCCGATGTGCTTGCGCGCCGTGCGCACGCCGGTGAAGTCGCCGTACAGGGCGTAGTGGTCGGCCAGATGGTCGAGCAGCAGACGCCGGACATCGGCCACCAGCGGGGGCGCCAGGTGTTTTCCCGTCGCCAGGAAATGCGCGATTTCGCGGAAAATCCAGGGCCGCCCCTGGGCGGCGCGGCCGATCATGACCGCGTCGGCGCCGGTGTAGGCCAGCACATCGCGCGCCTTTTCGGGGCTGTCGATGTCGCCGTTGGCCACCACCGGGATGCGCAGGGCGGCTTTCACCTCGGCGATCGTGTCGTATTCGGCCAGGCCCTTGTAGCCCTGCTCGCGCGTGCGGCCATGGACCGTGACCATCTGCACGCCGGCGCTTTCAGCCGCGCGGGCAATCGCCAGGGCATTCTTATGGGTCTGCGCCCAGCCGGTGCGCATCTTGAGCGTGACCGGAACGCCGTGCGGTGCGCAAGCGGCGACCACGGCCTCGATGATCTGCAGCGCCAGCGGCTCGTCCTGCATCAGTGCCGAGCCGGCCCATTTGCTGCAGACCTTCTTGGCCGGGCAGCCCATGTTGATGTCGATGATCTGCGCGCCGCGCTCGATGTTGTAGGCGGCGGCGGCCGCCATCATGGGCGCGTCGGTGCCGGCAATCTGGACTGCGATCGGCCCCGGCTCGCCGGCATGGTTGGCGCGGCGCGAGGTCTTGAGCGTGTCCCACAGGTCGGGACGCGAGGTCACCATTTCACTCACCGCATAGCCCGCGCCCAGCGTCTTGCACAACTGGCGAAACGGCCGGTCCGTCACACCGGCCATGGGCGCGACAAACAAGTTGTTGGCCAAAGCATAGGGGCCGATGTTCATGGGAAGGGGGAGATGAAACTGTGGGGTTGCCGAAAAAGGAGGCATGATTGTAGCTGCCCAAATTTTCAGCAATTGAAATGAAAGAGAGAATTGGTTCAGCGCCTTGCGCGCAATGCGGGATCGGCCCGCCTGCCTATACTCAAGCCCCTATGCAAGCCTGGATTCAACACCTCATAGAACTGCTGGCGCTGCCTGAACTGGGCCTGAGCACAGTGTTTGTGGTGTCTTTTATTTCCGCCACCCTGATTCCGCTGGGCTCCGAGCCCGTGGTGTTCGGCCTCGTCAAGCTCAATCCGGACCTGTTCTGGCCCGCCGTGCTGGTGGCCACCGCCGGCAACACCCTGGGCGGCGCGCTGGACTGGTGGCTGGGCTACGGCGCGCACAAGGTGGCCGACAAGTACACCCACTCCTCGCACCACGGCCGCGCCATCCGCTGGCTGGAAAAACTCGGCCCCAAGGCCTGCCTGCTGGCCTGGCTGCCCGTCGTGGGCGATCCGCTGTGCGCCGTGGCGGGCTGGCTGAAATTTTCCTTCTGGCCCTGCCTGGCCTATATGGCCATCGGCAAGTTCATGCGCTACTTTCTGATGACCGGCAGCCTGATCTGGGCCTTTCCGGGCGTCATCGGGCTTTAAAAACGCTCGTAGGGCATCAGGTAGCGCCACTGCCCCGGCGGCAACTGGCTCAGGGACATGCGGCCCACGCGCAGGCGTTTCATCGCCGTGATCTGCAAGCCCACGCTCTCGCACATGTAGGCGATCTGCCCCGGCACCTCGCCCTTGAGCGCAAAGCGCAGCCGCGTCTCGCTCTGCCAGCTGACCTTGGCCGGCGGCAGCAGCGCGCCCCGGTAGGTAAAGCCGTGGTCAACGCGGTTGAGCCGCTCCAGGCCGCCGGGTTTTATTTCGCCGGCCACTTCGACCACCACTTCATGCTCCAGCAACCGGGCATCTTCGCGCAGCTTGCGCGCCACGCGCCAGTCGCTGGTGAAGACCACCAGCCCGCTGGCCGGCGTGGCCAGCGGCGTGACCAGTTCGGCGCTGGAAAAATGCTTTTTCAGCGGCCGGATGCCCGAGCGGTCAGTTGGCGAGTGGTTGGCGGCGGTCAGCAACTGGGCAGCGGTTTGAACGCCAGCACGGGCACCGGCAGGACCGGCAGCACCAGCGCGGGCACCGCCAGCGCCAGCAGCCGCCTCCGCAGCTTCAGCGGCTTCATAGCCTGCGGGCTTGTGCAGCAGCAGCGTCACCGGCGTGAGCGCCAGCAGGCTGGCGTCGGGCGAAAGCACAACTTCCTGGTTCAGCACGCGAAACTGGGGTTCTTCCACCACCACGCCATCGACGCTGACCCAGCCGCCCTCGATGTACTGCTCGGCCTCGCGGCGTGAGCAGGCCAGCATGTCGGCCAGGCGTTTGGCAAGGCGTACCGGTTCGGTCATCGGGCAGCGATCAAGAGCTGAACAGGAAATTCATCACGTCGCCATCCTTGACGACATACTCTTTGCCTTCGGCGCGCATCTTGCCCGCATCCTTGGCGCCCTGCTCGCCCTTGAAGGCGATGAAGTCGTCATAGGCAATCGTCTGGGCGCGGATGTAGCCCTTTTCAAAATCGGTGTGGATCACGCCGGCCGCTTGCGGGCCAGTGTCGCCGACGTGAATCGTCCAGGCGCGCACTTCCTTCACGCCGGCGGTGAAGTAGGTCTGCAGCCCGAGCAATTTGTACGCAGCGCGGATCAGGCGATTAAGACCCGGCTCGCTCTGGCCGAGTTCTTCGAGGAACATCTGACGGTCCTCAGCGCTCATTTCGGCCATTTCCGCTTCCATCTTGGCGCTGATGGCCACCACCGGCGCATTTTGCGACTCAGCGAAAGCCTTCAGGCGGTCCAGGAAGGGGTTGTTCTCGAAACCGTCCTCGGCCACGTTGGCGACGAACATCGCCGGCTTGGCGGTGATCAGGAAAAATTGCTGCAGCAGCGGCTTTTCTTCCTTGCTGAAGTCCAGCGTGCGCACCGGCTTGGCTTCATTCAGTGCGGCCTGGCATTTTTCCAGGATGGCCACCAATTTGATCGACTCCTTGTCACCCGAGCGCGCCAGCTTGGTCACGCGGTGCAGGGCTTTTTCAACGGCCGTCAGGTCAGCCAGGCACAGTTCGGTCTGGATGACTTCGATGTCGTCGATCGGATCGACCTTGCCGGAGACGTGGATCACGTTGTCGTCTTCAAAGCAGCGCACCACGTTGACGATGGCGTCGGTCTCGCGGATGTGGGCCAAAAACTTGTTGCCCAAGCCCTCGCCCGTGCTCGCGCCCGCCACCAGGCCGGCGATATCGACGAACTCGACAATCGCGCGCTGGACCTTTTGCGGGTTCACGATGGCCGAGAGCGCGTCCAGGCGCGCATCGGGCACTTCCACGATACCCACATTGGGCTCGATGGTGCAAAAAGGGTAGTTTTCCGCCGCGATGCCCGCGTTGGTCAACGCATTGAACAGGGTGGATTTTCCGACGTTAGGCAAGCCAACGATGCCGCACTTCAAACTCATGACAAACCTTCAAAAACAGGGATGGAAGTGTATTCGATACGCGCCGGATCACTCAAACCGGTAGTTCGCGCCCACCGCCTGGCTCACCTTGAGCAGCTGGTCAATGCCCTGCAAAACGATGGCGTTCATGCCGAAAGTCACGGCGCCATTGACGCGCGCATCCTGGCGGTAGCTTTGCAGCAGGTCGCCCACTTCCGGGCTACTCAGGGCCGTGGCCGGTTCGATATTGGGAATCGGGCAGCGCGGGCAGGGTTTCACGGGTTTCAATTGCACCGCGCCCTGTTCGGTGGCGATGTGCAGTATCTCCAGCCGGTCTTCGTCGTGCGGGGCGAGTTCCAGGCCATCGGCGGGGTTTCCCAGCACGATGTTGGGCCGAAAGCGCTCCATGCCGACCGCTGCCACGCCGCGCGCCGCCAGCTTGTCGTTGAACTGCGCCAGCGAGGCTTCGCTCAGGACCAGCACCGGGTAGCCGTCGCTGAACTGGTTCAGCGCCAGGGCGCCGCCGGTCCATTGCAGGCTGCTGAAGCGCCGGTGTTCGGGGTCAAAGCGCACCAGCCGCGCCGGGGTGCCGAGAAAATCGCTGAACCACTGGGCAGCGACCGGCCCCATGTCATAGGCCGCCACCTCGTCGTCCCAGACGCGCACGCGAACCGGCGCCTCCACCTGATCCAGCGCGACGTGCAGCGCCAGCATGCCGGGCGCGCGCAGCACCATTTCATAGCGCTTGAGTTGCGGCTTGACCAGCGCCATGCGCGGCAGTTCGCGCTGGGTGAGAAAGCGCCCTTGCGCGTCCACCACCATCCAGGCGCGATCAAACTCCAGACCGGTCTCGGTCAGGACAGCCTCTGGCACCTGAACGCCGGCGCAGGACTTGACCGGATAGACATACAGGCGTGAAATGACCGCGCTCAGGTCAAAGGAGAGATCGGCCAGCGCGCCAGAAGCCGCGCCGGGAACAGAGTGGGTCAGGGAGTTGCTCACGGTTTGTCCTGTCTTGTCGTCAAAAATGCAAAGAAAGCGGGGACAGCGGCGGCGGCCAAGCCAGTCAAGCCGGTGTTGCGTCACGTGCCCAAAGCCGGCGCTCTCCCGAGGTGGACAGAGCGCCACTGTTGCTTTTGACGTGACACCAGACCCCATGCCTCAGCCAGAACCCGCCCTTGCACAAGCTTGGTTGTCCCCTGAAAACGCCAATTCTGCACTGCCTCCTAAAATGCGTCATGTCCAAGACCTTTGATGTTTGTATTCGCGGCGACGGCGTGGTGGGCCGCACCCTGGCCCTGCTGCTGGCGCGCGAGCGCCTGCGGGTGGCGCTGGTAACGCGGCCCCAGCCTGCGCCGGCCGCGCCGCCCGCCGCCGATGTCCGGGCCTACGCCCTGAACAGCGCCTCGCGCCATGTGCTCGAAACCCTGCGGGTCTGGCCCGATCTGCCCTTTGCCACACCGGTGCGCGAGATGCAGGTCTGGGGCGACGACGGCGGCCAGATCGACTTCAGCGCCGACAGCCTGGGCAAGGACGCGCTGGCCTGGATCGTGGACGTGCCCGCGCTGGAGCAGCAGCTGATCCAGGCGGTGCGCTACCAGCCCCAGATCGAGCTGGTGCAGGCCCCCGTCCAGGCCGCCCTGACGGTCATCTGCGAAGGCAAGCACAGCGCCAGCCGCGATGAATTCGGCGCCCAGTGGACCGTCAAGCCCTACCCGCAAAAAGCCATTGCTGCCCGGCTGGACGCCGAAAAGCCGCACGGCGGCATTGCCCGCCAGTGGTTTGCCGGCGGCGACATCCTGGCGCTGCTGCCTTTGGGCGGCCCGGACGGGAACTCTGTGGCGCTGGTGTGGTCTGTCTCTCTGGAGCGTGCCGACAGCCTGGAAAAACTCTCGCCGCAGGATTTTTGCGCCGCCCTGCAGGCTGTCTATGGCGAGGAAATCGAGCAGGCACTGGGCGCCCTGCACTTGAGCAGCGAGCGCGCCAGTTGGCCACTGGCGCTGTCCAACGCCGCGCACTGGGTGGGCACAGGCTGGGCGCTGGCCGGGGATGCGGCGCACACGGTCCATCCCCTGTCCGGCCAGGGTTTGAATCTGGGCCTGGCCGATGCGGCCTGCCTGGCCGAGGTGCTCGGCAAACGTGAATACTGGCGCGCGCTGGGCGATGAAAAACTGCTGCGCCGCTACGAAAGGGCGCGCAAGGGCAATGTGCTGGCCATGGATGCCGTCACCGACGGACTGCACGGCCTGTTCGCCCAGAGCGCCGGCCCGTGGCAGATGGCGCGCAACTGGGGCATGAAGGGCTTTGCCCAGAGCAGCCTGCTCAAGCGCTGGATGGCGCGGCAAGCGGCCGGCCTGTAAAGCGTCTCAGGCGCACGGAACCAGCGAAATTTTGTTAACCGATCAGACACATCAGGAGCCTCATGAAACCATTCCCTCTGACTGCCAGCCTCAAGCTGGCCGGACTCGCCGGCCTGCTGGCCTGCAGCCTCGCCAGCGCCTTCGCCCAGGAGGCCAGCATTCGCAAGAACCTGGCCGAGCGGCTGCCGGCCTTTGCCAAGATTGATGAGGTCAGCAAGACGCCTATGAATGGCCTGTATGAAATCCGGGTCAACGAAAGCGACATCTTCTACACCGACGCCGAAGGCAATTTTCTGATCCAGGGCCACCTGATCGACACCAAGGCCAAACGCAACCTGACCGAAGAGCGCGTCGAAAAACTCAGCGCCATCGACTTCAGCGACCTGCCCCTGAAAGACGCCATGGTCCAGGTACGCGGCAACGGCAAGCGCAAGCTGGCCGTTTTTGAAGACCCGAATTGCGGCTACTGCAAGCGCTTTGAGCGCGACCTGCAGAAAATCAACGATGTGACGATTCACACCTTCCTGATTCCCATTCTGGGCGCGGACTCGTCGGAAAAATCAAAAAACATCTGGTGCGCCAAGGACAAGGGCAAGGCCTGGCTCGACTGGATGGTGCGCGACCAACTGCCCGCCAAGGCCAGCTGCGACACCGCCGCGCTGGAGCGCAACCTCGAATTCAGCCGCAAGCACAAGATCACCGGCACGCCGACGGTGTTTTTTGCCGATGGCTCGCGCGTACCCGGCGCCATCAGTGCGCAGCAGATCGAGAAAACGCTGGCAACGGCCAAAGCCCCCTGAGTCCTGCTGATGCCTGCGTAGCCCGCCAGCGGGCTGATCAGTTCTTTTTTCCATAGCAAAAGCCAGCATGGTTTGCCCCGTCGGCCGGCATGAGCGGCATGGGGCAAGCCCAAGCTGGCGTACCCTTTCCACCATGGCCGCTTCTGCCCGCTCCCTGCCCGCCCCGCTTCACTACCGCATCAACATCGGCGAGCTGCACGCCCACCTGTTTGGCGTCACCCTGACGATTGCCCGGCCTGCGGCGCTGCAGCGCGTATCCCTGCCGGTGTGGATACCGGGCAGCTACCTGGTGCGCGAGTTTTCCAAGAACCTGCAGGGCCTGCAGGCCCACCAGGGCGCCGATGCGCCGCTGGCGGTCGAGCAGCTGGACAAATGCAGCTGGCGCATCGCCTGCACGCCCGGCCAGCCGCTGGTGCTGCGCTACCAGGTCTATGCCCACGACAACTCGGTGCGCACCGCCTGGCTGGATGCCAACCGGGGCTTTTTCAACGGCACCAGCCTGTGCCTGAAAGTGCATGGGCAGGAAGCCTTGGCCCACCTGCTGGAGCTGCCTGCGCCCAAGGCCGTCAAGGGCTGGTTGGTGGCCACCGGCCTGGCGCCGCAGAAAATCAACGCCCAGGGTTTTGGCCGCTACCTGGCGGCCGGCTACGACGAGCTGGTCGATTGCCCGGTGGAAATGGGGCAATTCTGGAGCGGCACATTCAAGGCGCGCGGCGTGCCGCACCGCTTCGTGGTGGCCGGCGCTTCGGCCTCTTTCGACGGCGAGCGGCTGCTGGCCGACACGCAGAAAATCTGCGAGACGGAAATTCGCTTCTGGCATGGCGCCAAGAAACCGCCTTATGCCAGCTACCTGTTCATGCTCAACGTGGTGGACGACGGCTACGGCGGGCTGGAGCACCGCAACTCCACCGCGCTGATCTGCACCCGCAAGGACCTGCCGCGCCTGGGCGAGACCAAAACCTCCGAGGGCTACACCACGCTGCGCGGCCTCATCAGCCACGAGTATTTCCACACCTGGAACGTCAAGCGCCTGCGCCCGGCCGAGTTTGAAAGCTATCAGTACGAGCGGGAAAACTACACCGAACTGCTGTGGTTCTTCGAAGGCTTCACCAGCTACTACGACGACCTGCTGCTGCGCCGCGCCGGCCTGCTGGACAACGCGGCCTACCTCAAGCTGCTGACCAAGACCGTCAACCAGGTGCTGCAGGCCCCCGGCAGGCTGGTGCAGTCGGTGGCCCAGGCCAGCCTGGACGCGTGGGTCAAGTTCTACCGGCCCGATGAAAACACGCCCAACGCCACCGTCAGCTACTACGCCAAGGGCGCGCTGGTGGCCCTGTGCCTGGACCTGACGCTACGCGCCGAAGGCCGGGGCGGCGACGGCGCCACGCTCGACGAGGTGATGCGCAGCCTGTGGAAGCGCTGCAAGGCCGGGCCGATGCGCGAGAGCGACGTGGCCCAGGCGCTGCAGGCGGCGGGCGGGCGCTCATTCGCGCCCGAGCTGCAGGACTGGGTGCATGGCCGGGACGAATTGCCGCTGAAGGAATTGCTGCGCCAGCACGGCGTCGCGGTGCTGGAAGAACCCGCCCAGCTGGCCCAGCGCCTGGGCCTGCGCGTGAGCGAAACCCAGGGCTTGAGAATCACCACCGTGCTGCGCGGCGGCGCGGCCGAGCGCGCCGGTTTTTCAGCGGGCGACGAGTGGCTGGGCGTGGAGACGGCCGCCCCAGCCAGCCGCCGCGCCAGGGCAGCGGCCAGCGCCTCGGCAAAAACGGCCTCGCCCCTTGAGGGCGGCTGGCGCATGAGCCGGCTCGACGACCTGCTGCTGTATGCCGGCACGGCCGACAAGGTGCTGGCCCTCGTGTCACGCGACAAGCGGCTGATGCGGCTGGAACTCACCGTGCCGCCCGAGCAGACCACCTGGCGCCTGGCGGTTCAGGATGCGGCCCTGCTCAATGAGTGGCTGGAGCCGGCCCGCTGAGCTGGGACATGCCTCATTGAATTGAAGGGAATTGAATGACATGGCGCCGGACTGCCGCGGTTTTTGCCTGCCTGCCGGCCGGGAAACCCTGCCGGCGCAAGCCGCTTTCAAGGACCGTGCAGGACTGAAAACCGCCCTCGAACGTGGCATGATTCATTTTTTCGACAAGGATTTTTCCATGACCTATGAAACGATTGTGACGTCTACCCAGGGCCCGGATTCACGCCAGGTGGGCATCGTGACGCTCAACCGTCCCAAGCAGCTCAATGCCCTGAACAACCAGCTGATGGACGAGCTGGGCGCCGCCCTCAAGGCTTTTGATGCCGACGACAGCATCGGCTGCATCATCCTGACGGGCAGCGAAAAGGCCTTTGCCGCCGGCGCCGACATCGGCGCCATGGCCACCTACACCTTTGCCGACGTGTACAACGGCGACTACATCACGCGCAACTGGGAGCAGATCCGCGCCATTCGCAAGCCGGTGATTGCCGCCGTGAGCGGCTTTGCCCTGGGCGGCGGCTGCGAGCTGGCGATGATGTGCGACTTCATCATCGCCGCCGACAACGCCAAGTTCGGCCAGCCCGAGATCAAGCTGGGCATCATTCCCGGCGCCGGCGGCACGCAGCGCCTGCCGCGCGCCGTGGGCAAGGCCAAGGCGATGGACCTGGCGCTCACGGGCCGCATGATGGACGCGACGGAAGCCGAGCGCGCCGGCCTGGTCAGCCGCGTCGTGCCGCTGGATAAATTGATGGACGAGGCCCTCGGCGCGGCCTTGATGATCTGCAGCTACGGCCAGCCCAGCGTGTTTGCCGCCAAGGAAGCCATCAACCGCGCCTTTGAAAGCGGCCTGAGCGACGGCGTGATGTTCGAGCGGCGCCTCTTTCACGCGCTGTTCGCCACCCAGGACCAGAAGGAAGGCATGGACGCTTTTGTCAACAAACGCAAGCCGTCTTTTACCCACCGCTGAAAATCGGCCAAACACCCGCTATAATTCCCGTCGCACGGTGATATAGCTCAGTTGGTTAGAGCGCAGCATTCATAATGCTGATGTCGGTGGTTCAAGTCCACCTATCACCACCAAATTTTCAAAAAGCCCCGCAAGTCAAGCACTTGCGGGGCTTTTTTGTTGGAGTCGCCGCCTGACGCGATTCAATGCACGCGCGGCGCCAGGCCGTGCTTGCCCATCAGGCGGTACAGCGTCATGCGCGAGACGCCCAGCTCGCGCGCCGCATGGGTGACGTTGCTGTCCACCCGCCCCAGGGTCAGCGCAATCGCATCGCGCTCGGCCAGGGTGCGCACGGCCTCCAGCCCGATGCCGGTGGGCGCGTTCGTCACCGCCAGGCCCAGATCGGCGGGCGTGATCAGGCGCTGCTCCGTCATCACCGCGGCACGCTGCACGCGGTTGAACAGCTCGCGCACATTGCCGGGCCAGTTGTAAGCCATCATGGCGGCCAGGGCCGGCCGGCTGAAGCCTTCGACCCGGCAGGCCTGCCTGTCGCCCCGGCAGCGCTGCAGGAAATACTGCGCCAGCACCGGCACATCGCCCAGGCGCTCACGCAGCGGCGGCACCACGATGGGCAGCACATTGAGACGGTAAAACAGGTCTTCGCGAAACCGCCCCGCCGCCACCGCCTGCGCCAGCTCCACATGGGAGGCGGCCACCACGCGGACATTGGCCTGCAGCGTGCGTGTCGAGCCCACGCGCTGGATGGTGCGCTCCTGCAGAAAACGCAACAGGTTGGTCTGCAGCGCCAGCGGCAGATCGGTGATTTCGTCCAGAAACAGCGTGCCGCCATTGGCCGACTCGATCAGCCCCTGCTTGGCTGCCGTCGCGCCGGTGAAAGCGCCGCGCTCATAGCCGAACAGCTCGGAGTGAATCAGCGAGGGCGCAATCGCGCCGCAATTGACAGCCACGAAGGGACCGCCGGCGCGCGCGGAACACTGGTGAATCGCATGGGCGGCCAGTTCCTTGCCGCTACCGCTTTCTCCACCGATGAGCACCGGCGCCTCGGTGGCGGCGACCTTGCGGATCTGCTTTTTCAAATGGGCCAGCGCCGGGCTGTGCCCGATCATGCCCAGGCTGTCTGGGGCCGGCGTCGGCGCCTTGTCGCGCCCGCGCAGGTGGGCGCGGCGCAAGGCATGGCCCAGGGTCAGCGCCAGCACCGGCCAGTCCACCGGCAGGGTGTGGTAATCAAATAAATAGCCCAGCACCAGTTCGCGCAGGGCTGGCGCGTCCAGCGCCGCCGCAGGAAACAGGCCGACCCATTCGATGCCGCGCGACAGCCGCAGGTAGTCCTCCAGCGCACCGAGGCGCTCGGGCGGAAAATTTCCGAGCAGCAGCAATCCGACCTGCAGCGACGGCTGCGCCTGCAGGCGCTGGATGCCCGCCAGCTCAGCGGCTTGCAGCACCTCCCAGCCGCCCAGCCGCAAAAGAGCGGCGACATCGGGGGCCTGCTCGCCCAGGCTGACACACAGGATTTTGCGCAACAACGTCATCGCGGCCCGTCAGAACGACATCGGGATCTTCAGGTTGAGCGTGAGATCCGGCGTGTCGCGCGTCAGGCCGGCGCCAACCGTGACGCTGAAAGCGGTCTTGTCGCTGTAGCGGTAGGAGTAGCCCAGCAGCAGGCTGGCCAGCTGGGTGCGTACCGAGCCCTGCACCGGCGCGCCGTTCTGGCGGGTGCGCGCGACCGAGTTCAGGTCCACGCCCATGCTCAGTGAAGACCTGTCGTTGAGCGACAGGCCCATGCCGAAATTCAGGCCCACAATCCCGCCCGGCGCCACCGTGCCGATGTTTTCACGCTCGCCATTGAGCACCAGCCGGCTGACGTCGCTGCGCTTGAAGTTGTGGGTGTAGCTGATGCCGCCGAAGAACACGGCCGGATCCGACGGGAACAGCCAGGTCAGCCCCGGCTGCAGGGAATAAAACCCCGAGCCCGTGGGCAGATCGAGCGGCAGGCCGGTGCCGGTGGTGTTGCCGATGCAACGCGTCACGCAGTCGGTGACGACCTCGAACGGGTCCTTGCCGGTGCGCGACTTGAAGCGCAGCGAGCCGAGGAAATAAGGCATCCTGGGGCCGCCCTCGTTGAGCTGGTAGCGCGCTGCCAGCTCGACGTCGCCGATGGCCCGGCCGCTGCTGTTGAAGGCATTGTCCGAGGCGGAGCCGGTGAAGATTTCGCGGCTGATGGTGGCGTCGGAGCGGTACACATAGGGCAGGCGCGCTTCGAGTTCGAGCCGGTTGCTCAGGCCGTAGCGCGTGGTCAGGGCGGCCGTGACCGTGTTGCGCTTGACTTCGCGCACATCGACCAGACCGATCAGCAGCGACGGAATGATGGTGTAGCCCACCAGCGCCACCCGGTTGCTTGACGAATAGACATACTGCAGCGACGGCTCCAGCACGAATTTGCCCTTGGGGGTGAGAATGCCGGGCTGGTCGAACAGCGGCGCCACCGCTGGCGGCGAAGCGTCCGCGCTGGGCGCGGCGCCGACGCGCACCGCCCGCTGGGTGGTATCGGCGGCGCTGGCACTGTCCGGGGCGGGCAGGCCCTCGGCCGGCCCGGCCACCGGGCGCGTCTGCTGGCCCAGCAGGCGCTGGAGCTCCTGCTGGCGCGCCTGCTGCTCGCCGACAGCCTGGCGCAGGGTTTCGATCTGGCGGGCCTGCTCGCTGAGTTGCTGCTGCAACTGCTCGATGCGCATGCCCGCGCCCTCTTCGCCCCCTGCGCCAGCGCCCTGCGCATGCGCGGCTGCAGCCGTCATCGCCAGCGCGGAACAGGCAAGGATGGCCATCGGCCGGCCCGGACGAGATGTAGTCATGACGCTCCCTTGGTGGTGCGGTCGCACGGTGTGGACCTGCGTTTTACCTGCCTCTAGCGTAGGGCATTGTTGTGCTTGGAAGCCAGAAAAAAGTTGCAAAAAAAGGTAATTCGGCCTACAGGAAGCCACTGCAGCGCGGTGCTGTCACACGCCTGTGACAGGCTCAACTCATGCGCTGGAAAGCGCCTGAAATAGCGTGCATCCTTCGAACAGAGATGTTTTTTCTGGCGCCGGCCCGACCGCCAGAGAACGGCTTTTCAGCGCCAGCCGTCACAGCGTTGAGACAGTACCTTTGACACACCGCTGTCGCGCTTGCACTGGCACGCCTGAGCCACTGTCGAGCCAGCCCTGCAGGGGAAAAAATACCCGGCCGCGCAGGCCAAAAGGCACGCGGCGCAGTGTCAAGAAAGCGTGACAGTCAGCCCCGCACCGAGCGCCCTGGCCCGGACGCCGGGCGCGCTTTTTGGCAGCGATTTTTCCGGTTTCTCCAATGAAGAAGGCGCACGCGGCAGCGGCTGCGGTCGCCATGGCATCGAAGTTGCTCTTTGAGCGTCGATTTGCGGCCACGCAATTCACCCAGGACGGACGGTTTGTTCAATCAACTTCAATCAATTCGAGGAAGGTCCCATGACAATGAAAAAGACACTTTTGGCTTCGGCCATGGCAATGGTTTTCGGTTTTTCAGGGGCTGCTTTTGCGGTCAATGATCAGGTCCAGTTGTCTCTCACTGGGGACAACACCAGCACCAACACCAATACCGACGCCAGTACAGCGACCAACACCAATACCAGCACCAACACCAACACCGCTACGGACACCAACACCAGCACCTATACCAGCAGCATCAACCAGCCCGACAGCAGCGTGAACAAGGGCTCGGGCGCGGCGCTGACCACGGCGGCGCGCTCGGCGGCGCTGAACAACGGCTCCACCGGCACCTTCACCAACGCTTTCAACCAGTCGTCGGCGACCGCCACCAGCAACCTGAGCGGCACGGTGTCCTACAACTCGGTGCAGGGCCTTGGCAACAGCGCCTATAACACCGGAGCGGCCACGGGCGGCAGCGCCTACGGCGGCACCGGCGGCACGGGCTATGGCGGCTCCAGCACCGGTGTGGGCAACGGCGCGCGCGGCGGATCGGGCACAGGCGGCGCGGGCGCTGCCGGTGGCCTGGGCGGCACAGCCTCCAACGGCGCCATCGACCACGGCAGCGCCTACAGCGGCCCGGCCACAGCGGGCACAGGCACGGCCGGCTATGGCGGCAGCGCCAGTGGCGCCAATACCGGCGGCCCGGCCACCGCCACCAGCGGCGCGGGCGGCTCCAGCGGCCCGGCCAATGGCGGCGGCGCCACCAACACGGCCAATGGCGGTAGCGGCAGCTTCGCAAGCGGCGGCGCAGGCGGTGATGGCAACGCGGCAGCCAGTGGCGGCAGCTCGGGCGTGGCCGGCTCAGGCGGCGCCGGCGGTCTGCCCGGCAGCAAC
>JALYRU010000024.1 GCA_030855235.1 Pseudomonadota bacterium | reverse complement strand
GCCGCCAGCAGCGCGCCCAGCGCGCCCGCGCCCGCGCCGCCCGCGCCGATCAGCAGCACATCGCGCCCGGCCAGCAGAACGCCCGCGTTGTTCTGGATGTCGTTGACCAGCCCGACGCCATCGGTGTTGTCGGCGTGAATCCGGCTGTTGTCAAAGGCCAGCGTGTTGGCCGCCTGGGCCAGCTGCGCCCGGTCGGTCCGGGTGTGGGCCGCCTCGAAGGCCTCGAACTTGAACGGCACCGTGACGTTGCAGCCGCGCGCGCCGTCGTGACTCAGCTGCGCCAGGGTGGCCGCAAAGCCGTCCAGCGGCGTCAGCCAGGGCTGGTAGTCGAGCGTCTGGCCCGTCAGTTCGGCAAAGCGCGCATGGATCAGCGGCGATTTGCTGTGGCCGATGGGGTTGCCGAGGACGAAATACCTGTCCATGGGGGGCTGCTGGCTGGAAATTGAAGTCATGGTTGAAGAACGGTTTTTGACGCGCCGCAGCCCTGGGGCTCAGCGACCGATGAGCTTGGTTTCAAGGTTGTCATCGCGCGTGAAGTTAAAGCGCGAGACCACCACGATCTGGTCGGCCTGGCCACGCATGGCCTTGTTGAAGCGGGCAAAAGGGCCGCTGCTGCGCACAATGGTCTGGGCGCGCCGGTCCAGCAGCAGACTGCCCGAGGTCTGATCGATCTGGGTGTCGAGCACCCGGCCGTCAAAATTGACCGTCAGCGTCATGGTCAGCTCGCCATAGAGCTTCTTGCCGGCCAGCTGGGGGAAGTTGGCCGTGCCCTTTTGCTCGATCTTGCGGCGCAGCTCGTCGTAGTACACCGCATACACCGCTTCGCGGGTGGCCGGGCTGATGTAGCGCTTTTTGGGCCGCGCATTTTCTTCATTGATGCGCTTTTCAATCTCGGCCAGTATCTTGCTCAGCTGCTTGCGTTTTTCTTCCTGTTCGGCCTTGGCCGGGCTGTTGGCCGGCTGCTTCAGATCGGGCGGGGGCAGGGCGGCCAGCGCTTTTTTGACCTGGGCCAGCAACTGGACCTGCTGGTCCTGCAGCGATTCGATCTTGCGCTGGGCGTCTTCGGTGGTATCGCCCAGCTTCATCAGCGCCGAGGGCGGCAGGGGCGAGGTGGCGCGGCCTTTTTCCAGCTCGCCGCCGCCGGCCAGCGAGGACTGCGCAATGGCCTGGGCCTTGACCGGTTTTTCCTTGGCGCTGGCGTTGACCAGGATGACTTCGAGCGGCGTGTCCTCAAACACGCGGTTAAAGCGCTGCGGGTCGACAAAGCGCACCGTCAGCAGCACCGCATGCACGGCAATCGAGACGCCCAGGGCAATTTGCAAAGTGCTGAGTTTTTTCACAACAACGATTATCGGGGTTGGGGTGTTGGCGCAGGCCAGGGCCCGCAAATTTCACGGCGCAAGCGCTCTGGCCGTCAAAATCCGGCCCGGCCGCAAAACCGTGGCGCTTGAGGCGCTGGCTTTTTTCCGGCAGGGCTTGGGTTTTTGCCCTCAGGCATGCGGCTCGGGCCTGGCCAGGTCGGTCTCAGTCGGCCACCGCGCCGGCCGGGAGCGCCTCGGGCGCGGGCTCGCTGACATCGACGGCAATCGAGATCGGACCGGCAATCTCCTCTTCGCCTTCGTCGCCCTCTTCGGCGGACGCGGCGTCGCCGGTCTGTGCGGGGTCATCGAGCCGCTCGATGACGGTGCCGAACACATCCAGCGTGATCTCGTCGATCGCGCCGAGCTTGACGCGCACCCGCGCGCCGCGCGGCAGGCCTTGCGCGCCCATGGCGCCCAGCACGAGGGGCAGATCGTCGGCGCGCACCAGGTTGTCCTTGAAGCTGGTGGCCGTCAGCTCGGTGATGCCTTGCTGCTCCAGGTATTTGAGTGTCCAGTAGCGCTCGATGCCGGACTGGAAACTGTTGTAAGCGCTGTAAGCGCCGTCAAAACAGGAAATCACCGAAAACAGGTCCACATCCTTGGGCTTGAAGGGCGCGGCCAGCGCGGCGGTGCGGCCGTGTTTGGTGCAGGCGATGATCTGCCACTGGTTGACCAGGTCGGTGTAGCGGCGCAGCGGCGAAGTCGCCCAGGCATAGCTTTTGACGCCGATGCCGGCGTGCGGCAGGGCCTTGGTGCCCATGCGCACCTTCACGCCGGGCGCCAGGCTCGCCTGGCTGCGGTAGATGCCGGGCACGCCATGCTCGGCCAGCCACTGGCCCCAGGTGCTGTTGGCCAGGATCATCGCCTCGGCGACGATCAGATCGAGCGGCGCGCCGCGCTGGCGCACGCTGATGCTCACGGTCTCGTGGCCCTGCGGCTCGCCGCCGGTGGGGTTGTCGAGCTTGAAGTTGTAGTCGGGCCGGTTGAAGTTCTCCGGCTTGCCGCGCACCACTTCGCGCTGGGCTTTCAAGTGCTTGGCCAGGCGGTGCAGGAAGCTCAGCTCCACGCCCCATTGGACATCTACTGGCGGCGTGGCCTGTGCCGCTTCAAAAAAGGCTTCAGTGAAAACGCCGTCGAGCTGGTCGTGGCGCAGGTTGCTGACGATGGGCACCTGCTCCAGTTTGGTGAGCGTTTCCTTGATCTCGAAAGTGGCTTCGTCCAGCGTCAGGTAGAGCGAGAGCGCCGGGCAGTTGCGCCCTTCTAGCAGGGTGTAGCTCTGCACGATGTCGTCGGGCAGCATGGTCAGCTTGTAGCCGGGCATGTAGACGGTGGACATGCGCGCGCGCCCCACGGCGTCGATGGCGCTGCCCGGCTGCACGGCCAGGCCTGGCGCGGCAATATGGATGCCCAGCGTGACCGTGCCGCTGCCCAGGCCGCTGACCGAGAGCGCATCGTCGATCTCGGTGGTGCTGGAGTCGTCGATGGAAAACGCTTTCACGTCGGCCAGCGGCAACTCGTCCTTGACCGGCGATGCCTGCAGGGCCGGGAAGCCGGTGCCCTTGGGAAAATTCTCGAACAGAAAGCGCTTCCAGTGGAACTGGTAGGGCGAGGTGATGGCGCCGGCTTGCTGCAGCAGCGCCAGCGGTGCGGTCTGGGTGGCGCGCGAGGCGTCCACCACGGCCTTGTACTCGGCGCTGTTCTTGTCCGGCTTGAACAGGATCTTGTAGAGCTGCTCGCGGATCGGCTCGGGGCACTGGCCCCGTCCCAGCTCCTCGGCCCAGCCGGCGATCTGGGCGGCGAGCTGCTTTTTCTTTTCAATCGCCGCGAGCGCCTGCTGCAGGATTTCGGGCGGGGCCTTCTTGAATTTTCCCTTGCCGGCGCGGCGGAAGTAATGCGGCGCGTCGTACAGGCGAAAGAGCGCGGCGGCCTGCTGCTCGACCGAGGCCGGTTTGCTGGCGTCGGCGCTGAAATAGTCGCGTGCCAGGTCTGAAAAGCTGAATTCCTCGTCACTGGCGAATTCCCAGGCCAGGTCCAGCTCGATCTCCGGGCCGAGCTGCTGGCCGGCGGCGATCAGGGCGGCGGGCGCGGGTTTCTCGAACTTCAGCAGCGCGTTGGCCGACTTGACCTTGACGCGCTTGCCCGAGTCCAGCTCGACCTGCATCGACGCATCGGCTTCCGACAAGATCCGGCCGGCCAGAAACTTGCCGGTTTCTTCAAACAATACAAACACAACGAAATCCTTTTACCTGGGGTCATTTGCCTTGAGCGGCGTGCGGCTAGTGTAATCAGGCGGCCCTGATGTCCTGGCCGGGCTGCGGGTATTTCAGAGCAGTGCCAGGAAGTCCAGGATCAAGGGCAGGTGGTCTTCAAAATCGCTCAGCGCGTGGTCGCCGCCTTCGAGCAGGCATTGCCGGGCGCCGGCGTAGCGCGCGGCCATCTCGCGCCAGTCGAGCACCTCGTCGCCCTTGGCGATGAGGGCCAGGTAATTGGCCGGGACTTTGAGCGGTCCGGCCTGCAACTCGCGCAACTCGTCGATGAAACGGGGTTCAAAGAAAAAGCGCTCTTCAGGGTTTTGCCAGGCGTGCTGCTCGCCGATGTAGGCCGCCAGATCATGCGCCGGATCGACCGCCGGGTTGAGTAGCACGGCCTTGCAGCCGTAGCGCTCGGCCACGGCGGTGGCGTAAAAGCCGCCGAGCGACGAGCCCATGACGGCCATTGTTTCACGCGGCCAGCTGGCCACGCCCTGGTGCAGCAGCGCCAGCGCTTGACGGGGCGAGGGCGGCAGCTGCGGGCACCACCAGACGACGTCCGGGTGGGCTTGCTGCACGAGAGCGGCCATCCTTGTGGCCTTGGCCGACTGGGGCGAGGAGCGAAAGCCGTGGAGGTAGAGCAGGTGGGTGGTGGGCATGACGCCATGGTAAGCGCATGGCCAGGGCTGACCGATAATTCATCCCATGGCCACCGCTTCTTTCAACAAACCTTCGCTTTACCGCCGAGCCTTGCCCCTGGTGCAGGGTTTCGACGGGCTGCTGGCCTTTGCCGTTTTCCTGCTGGTGTGCGCCGGCTTGCTCATCATGTACTCGTCGGGCTATGACCATGGCAGCCGCTTTGCCGACCATGGGCGCAACATGCTGATCGCCGGGGCCATCATGTTCGTGGTGGCGCAGCTTCCGCCCCAGCGCCTGATGCTGTTTGCCGTGCCGCTGTATGTGGCCGGCGTGACCCTGCTGGTGGCGGTGCTGCTGTTTGGCATCACCAAGAAGGGGGCCAGGCGCTGGATCAACCTCGGGGTGGTGATCCAGCCCAGCGAGATCCTGAAAATCGCCATGCCGCTGATGCTCGCCTGGTGGTTCCAGAAGCGCGAAGGCCAGCTGCGCCCGCTCGATTTCGCCGTCGCCGTGGTGCTGCTGGCGCTGCCGGTGGGACTCATCATGAAGCAGCCCGACCTGGGCACGTCCCTGCTGGTCATGGCCGCCGGCCTGGCGGTGATCTTCTTTGCCGGCCTGAGCTGGAAGCTGATCCTGCCGCCCGTCGTGCTGGGGCTGGTGGGCATGAGCCTGCTGGTGTGGTTCGAGCCGCAGCTGTGCGCCGACGGCAACCGCTGGCCGGTGCTGCACGACTACCAGCAGCAGCGCATCTGCACCCTGCTGGACCCCTCGCGCGACCCGCTGGGCAAGGGCTTTCACATCATCCAGGGCATGATTGCCATCGGCTCGGGCGGCGTGTTCGGCAAGGGCTTCATGGCCGGCACCCAGACGCACCTGGAATTCATTCCCGAGCGCACCACCGACTTCATCTTTGCCGCCTACTCCGAGGAGTTCGGCCTGGTGGGCAACCTGCTCTTGATTGCCGGTTTCATCTTCCTCATCTTTCGCGGGCTGATGATCGCGCTGGAGGCGCCTACCCTGTTCACGCGGCTGCTGGCCGGCGCGCTGACGATGATTTTCTTCACCTACGCCTTTGTCAATATGGGCATGGTCAGCGGCATCCTGCCGGTAGTGGGCGTCCCCTTGCCCTTCATCAGCTACGGCGGCACGGCCATGGTGACGCTGGGCCTGGCCATCGGCATGCTGATGTCGATTGCCAAGTCCAGGCGCCTGATGCAGACCTGAGGCCGGGCCTTGGCGCCGGCCCTGCTGCGCACCTGAGCGGGGCAGACTGCCTACAATGACCGGATGACTTCACTCAATTCTGCCGCCGCTTCCGTCCGCCAAACCAACGTCGCCGGGCGCCCGCCAGCGCGGCCCAACAAGGACGCCACTAGCGCGCGTCTGGTGATTGCCCAAAAGCTCCTGTTAGAGCCCTTTGGCCTGACGCCCGCCAGCCTGAACCGCGCGTTGGGCGAGATCACTTCCCACGGCGTGGATGACGCCGACCTGTATTTCCAGTACACCCGCAGCGAAGGCTGGAGCCTGGAAGAAGGCATCGTCAAGAGCGGCTCCTTCAGCATCGGCCAGGGCGTGGGCGTGCGCGCCGTCAGCGGCGAAAAGACTGCGTTTGCCTATTCGGACGACATCTCCGAAGCGTCGCTGCTGGATGCGGCGCGCACCGTGCGCAGCATCTCGGCCGCGAGCAGCGCCGCTCGCGTCAAGACGCCGGCGCGCAGGGTGGCGCCCAGCCGCTCGCTGTACCGCGACCTGGACCCGATTGCCACGCTGGACAGCACGGCCAAGGTCAAGCTGCTGGAAAAGGTCGAAAAGCTCGCCAAGGCCAGGGATCCGCGCATCGTGCAGGTGATGGCAGGTCTCGCCAGCGAGTACGACGTGGTGATGGTGGCGCGCGCCGACGGCACGCTGGCGGCCGACGTGCGACCGCTGGTGCGCCTGAGCGTGACGGTGATTGCCGAGCACAAGGGCCGGCGCGAAACCGGCTCCGGCGGCGGCGGCGGACGCTTTGGCCTGGCTTATTTTGACGAGACCCAGATTGCCTGCTATGTCGATGACGCGGTGACGGCGGCGCTGACCAACCTGGAAGCGCGCCCCGCGCCGGCCGGCCAGATGACGGTGGTGCTCGGCCCCGGCTGGCCCGGCATCCTGCTGCACGAAGCCATCGGCCACGGCTTGGAGGGCGATTTCAACCGCAAGGGTTCGAGCGCCTTTTCCGGGCGCATCGGCGAGCGCGTGGCCGCCAAGGGCGTGACCGTGCTCGACGACGGCACGATCGCCGACCGGCGCGGCTCGCTCAATGTCGATGACGAGGGCAACGTCAGCCAGCGCAACGTGCTGATCGAGGACGGCATTCTGAAGGGCTACATCCAGGACGCCATGAACGCGCGCCTGATGGGCGTGGCGCCCACCGGCAACGGCCGGCGCGAGAGCTACGCCCATGTGCCCATGCCGCGCATGACCAACACCTACATGCTGGGCGGCGACAAGGCGCCCGAGGAAATCATCGCCAGCATCAAGAAAGGCCTGTACGCCAGCAACTTTGCCGGCGGCCAGGTCGATATCACCTCGGGCAAGTTCGTGTTCTCGGCCAGCCAGGCGTTCTGGGTGGAAAACGGCAAGATTCTTTATCCGGTCAAGGGCGCGACGATTGTCGGCAACGGCCCGGACGCGCTGACCCGCGTGACGATGATCGGCAACGACATGAAGCTCGACAGCGGCGTGGGCACCTGCGGCAAGGAAGGCCAGAGCGTGCCCGTCGGCGTGGGCCAGCCGACGCTGCGCATCGACGGGCTGACCGTGGGCGGGACGGCTTGATGGTCAAGTTCCTGTCAGCAAGGATTCGTGATGACTGTGCTACATTGCACACCATGACTCCGGCGAAATTTTATTTCGGTTACTTTTGGTTCTCAAGCGCCTGCGGCGGTAGAGAGACATTCGCGTAACCCAAAAAAACGCAGCCAGTCTTTCAAGAAACCGCCGGACCCCGGCGGTTTTTTTTTGCCTGTCCTGATTTTGACCCTGCCGATTGATTCGTGAAATTGCCTGAAATTGTGTGAATTTAACAAGGAAACCCGTGATGACTGCCAAAGCCACCCCTGCCAATCACCCCGCTGAAAATTGGTATGCGAGCGTCGATAAAACCAGCGACACCGACGACAAACGCATCAAGGGCATCACCGTGTTACCTCCTCCCGAGCACCTCATCCGCTTCTTCCCGATTCAGGGCACCGCCGTCGAGTCGCTCATCACCGAGACGCGCCAGTCCATCCACAACATCATCGCCGGCAGCGATGACCGCCTGCTCGTGGTTATCGGCCCGTGCTCCATCCACGACCCTGCCGCCGCGCTGGACTACGCGCGCCGCCTGGCCGAACAGCGCAAGAAATACGCCGGCACGCTCGAAATCGTGATGCGCGTGTACTTCGAAAAGCCGCGCACCACCGTGGGCTGGAAGGGCCTGATCAACGATCCGTACCTGGACGAGACCTTCCGCATCGACGAGGGCCTGCGCATTGCGCGCCAGTTGCTCATCGACATCAACCGCCTGGGGCTGCCCGCGGGCAGCGAGTTCCTGGACGTGATCTCGCCGCAGTACATCGGCGACCTGATCGCCTGGGGGGCGATTGGCGCGCGCACCACCGAAAGCCAGGTGCACCGCGAACTGGCCTCCGGCCTGTCGGCGCCCATCGGCTTCAAGAACGGCACCGACGGCAACATCCGCATCGCCACCGACGCGATTCAGGCGGCGGCGCGCGGCCACCATTTCCTGTCCGTCCACAAGAACGGCCAGGTCGCCATTGTCCAGACCAAGGGCAACAAGGACTGCCACGTCATCCTGCGCGGCGGCAAGGCGCCCAACTACGACGCGGCCAGCGTCGCGGCGGCCTGCAAGGAACTCGAAGCGTCCAAACTGCCGGCCACGCTGATGGTGGACTGCAGCCACGCCAACAGTTCCAAGCAGCATCAGAAGCAACTCGACGTGGCAGCGGAGATCGCCGGCCAGATCGAAGGCGGCTCGCGCCAGGTGTTCGGCCTGATGGTGGAAAGCCACCTGAGCGCCGGCGCGCAGAAGTTCACCCCCGGCAAGGATGACGCCGGCGCGCTCGAATACGGCAAGAGCATCACCGACGCCTGCATCGACTGGAACGACTCGCTGGCGATGCTGCAGACGCTGTCCTCGGCCGTCGCGGCGCGCCGCGTCGCCGCAGCGGCTGTCGCCTAAAAGCGTCTCAAGCGCTTAAAAGCGGGGAAGGCGCGGCTGCGCAAAGGCTGCCGTTGCCCAAAGATTGCCGTTGCGATTGCCGTTGCGCCAAGAAACCTGCGCGCTCGCACGGGTTTTCGCGAATGGCCGCAACGCCGCAAATCGCCGAAGATGGTGGCGCAGTTTTATCCTCCATTTTCAGGAACCCCTATGCGTAGCGAAGTCAGCGTGACCTTTAAAGACAGTCTCCCGGTGCAGATCGACATCCACGATGCGCCGCCGATGCCCAATGATGAGGCGCGCCAGTGGCTCGATGCGCAGTTCACCCAGATGGGCTGCGAGCCGCTGCGCCCGACGGGCAAACTGCTGATGGCCGACAAGGTGGTGGTGGTGGCCGAAGCGGCTGGTCCGGAAAAATTTGCCGATGCCGCGTGGGCGCACACCTTTGCCCGCGCCGCCAGCGCCGCCCTGGCCAAGCCGCTGGTGACGATCGACGTGCCGGCGCTGAGCATCAGTTACTGAAGCTTCGCGCAAGAGGCTGCCCGTCAGCCGCGAGCGCAGAACGTTGAGATTGGCCTGTCTGTGGCCGCCACCCCTCAGGTAACTCTTTGCGTCGTAGGGGTTCGGGCTGCACGCAGCCGCCTGTATGCCGGGCATTTTTCCCCATCGTGCATGCGCCGGATCAACAGGCTTTTGGGCGCTAGCGTGCCCAGGGCGCTATGCTTGGCTTTTTAAGCCTGCTGCTGCCGACGCCATGAAAATCCCCAAATCCAGACCCAACGCCGATCTTGTCTCCGAGTCGGCGCCGGCAACGCCCGGCAATGCGCTCCGGCTGGAGGGCGGCAAGGGCGCGCCGAAGCTTTCTGCTGCACAGCAGCGTTTCAACCGCCTGCTGGCCAAGATCGACAAGCTCGAAAGCCAGGTCACGCAGATGCAGGCGCTGGCCGATGCCTACCGCCCGCTCTACCAGAACACGCTGGCGCCGCTGCGCGCGCAGCAAAACGGCTTGATGCGCCGCATGGCGCTGTATCTGGACGAGCGGCTGCAGCGCAAGGGCCTGACGCCGGCCCAAAAGCGCGATGGCCTCGACATCCTGTGCAGCCTGTGCCAGACGCTGGCCCTTCAGGGCGACGCGGAGATGGCTGCGCTGCACGACCAGCGCAGCCCGCGCACGCTGCGCCAGAAGGAGCACGACGAGGCGGTCATGATGCGCGCCATGATGGAAGACGCCCTGGGCCAGCCGCTGGACATGGACGCGCAGGATGACTCGCTGGACCCGCTGGAAGCCGTGATGCGCGCCAGCCATGAGCGCCTGCACGAGGCGATGCAGGCCGAAGCGGCGCAGCGCGAGGCGGCCCAGGCGCGGAAAAAGAAAAACCCCACGCCGGCCCAGCGCAAGGCCGGCCAGCAGCAGGAGGATGCCGACACCGTCCTGCGCCAGGTCTACCGCCAGCTGGCCAGCGCGCTGCACCCGGATCGCGAGCGCGACCCGGCCGAGCACCAGCGAAAAACCGCCCTGATGAGCCAGGCCAACGCCGCCTACGCCAAACAAGACCTGGTGGCCCTGCTGCACCTGCAACTGCGCATTGCCCAGGCCGACGCGCAGGCCCTGCTGCAGCAGCCCGAGGAAAGAATCGCCGCCATGACGCTGCTGCTCAAGCAGCAGGCGGACGAGCTGGAAAGCGAACTGCAGGCCCGCCGGCAGCAGCTTCAGCAGGAGTTCGCGCTGGCCTTCTACCAGCAGCCGACGGCCGTCACGCTGCGGCACGAACTGGAGCTGCAGGAGGCGGACTTGAAAGAAGCGCTGGCGCAGATGGAAGAGGACATGGCGCTGGTGCAGGACGAGGCGGGCTTCAAGCGCTGGCTCAAGCTGCAAAAGAAGCTGAGCCGGCAGCCACCGGATTATTTCTAGCGCCCGCCGCCCACGCCCTCAGGCCTTGAGCGCTGCCAGCAGCCGGGCGTGAATCCCGCCAAAGCCGCCGTTGCTCATGCACAAAAGATGGTCGCCGGGGCGGGCGGCGGCCTGGACCTGCGCCAGCAACTGGTCGAGGTTGTCGGCCACCTGGGCGCGCTCGCCCATCGGCGCCAGCGCGGCCCGGGCGTCCCAGTCCAGCCCGCCCGCATGGCAAAAAGCCAGATCGGCCTGGCTGAGGCTTGCCGGCAGTTGCGCCGTCATGGTGCCCAGCTTCATGGTGTTGCTGCGCGGCTCGAAAATGGCCAGGATGCGCTGGGCGCTTTTGCCGGCGCTGTCGAGCTGGCGGCGCAGGCCGTCAATGGTGGTCTGAATCGCCGTCGGGTGATGGGCAAAGTCGTCATACACCGTGATGACGCCGCCGCCCGCGCTTTCTCCTTCAGGATGCACCACGCCGCGCACTTCCATGCGGCGCTTGACGTTTTGAAAGCTGCCCAGCGCCTCGGCCGCCAGCGCGGGCGCCACGCCCACGTGTTCCGCCGCCGCGATGGCCGCCAGGGCGTTGCGCTGGTTGTGAACGCCGCTGACGCCCCATTGCACCCGCGCCACGACCTGGCCGGCTTTGAGCACTTGAAAATCGTCCGGCTCGCCCTCGGCGGTAAAACCCCTGTGGCTGGGTGCGCTGGCGCCAAAAAAGACTTCTTCGCTCCAGCAGCCCTGGGCCAGCACGCGCTGGAGGCTGTCTTCGGTGGCGTTGACGACCACGCGGCCCTGCGAGGGCACGGTGCGGATCAGGTGGTGAAACTGCCGCTCGATGGCCGCCAGATCGTCAAAGATGTCGGCATGGTCGAATTCGAGGTTGTTCAGGATCGCCGTGCGCGGGCGGTAGTGGACGAACTTGCTGCGCTTGTCGAAAAAAGCCGTGTCGTATTCGTCGGCCTCGATGACGAAGGTGTTGCCTTTGCCCAGGCGCGCCGAGACGCCAAAATTCAGCGGCACGCCGCCGATCAGGAAACCGGGGTTCAAGCCGGCGCACTCCAGGATCCAGGCCAGCATGGCCGTCGTCGTGGTCTTGCCGTGGGTGCCGGCCACGGCCAGCACATGGCGCGGCCCGGTGGCGTGGTGCGTCGGGTGGTGCAGCACATGGCCGGACAGCCACTGCGGCCCGCTGGTGTAGGGCTGGCCGCTATTGAGGATGGCTTCCATCAGCGGGTATCTGGCGCTGCCGTCGCCTAGGCGTGCGCGCGAGACCACGTTGCCGATCACGAACACGTCGGGCGCCAGCGCCATCTGGTCGGCGCTGTAGCCCTCGATCAACTCAATGCCCAGGGCGCGCAACTGGTCGCTCATTGGCGGATAAACGCCCGTGTCGCAGCCCGTCACCTTGTGTCCCGCCTCCCGCGCCAACGCGGCCAGGCCGCCCATGAACGTCCCGCAGATTCCCAGAATATGTATGTGCATCGGCGGTATTTTAGGCAGCTCTGCAGCAGACCGATTCCTTGGCTCATCCATGGACTTGTGAACTTCAGCCGCTGGCGCGGCACCAACAGGGGCACAATCCTCCTTCAGGGCTCCTGCCGGGCCTTGACTTCTGTTCATTTCTGGCTTGACTGCCTGCTGACCTTGAAATCGAATACCCTTACCTCTGAAATTGCCGCCACCGCTGCCGCGCTGGTGGTCGAAGAAGGGCTGGAATACGGTCCGGCCAAACGCCGCGCTGTCAAACAGCTGGCCCTTCCTGCCCGCACCCCGCTGCCCGACAACGACGCGCTCGAAGAAGCCGTGCGCGAGTACATCGCGCTGTTCTGCGCCGACACTCAGCCGGCCGAGTTGCTGGCCCTGCGCGAGCTGGCGCTGGTGTGGATGGCGCGCCTGCCGCAGTTCCGGCCTTACCTGACCGGCGCGGTCTGGCACGGCACGGCGACCCGGCTGTCGGACCTCTACATCCAGCTGTTTTGCGACGACCCGAAATCGGCTGAGATCGCCCTGATCGAGCACAACGTCGATTACGAGCCGCGCACCGTCACCGGCTTTACCGGCGGCAAGGTCGAGGCGCTGAGCCTGCGCAGCCTGTGCAAGCCGCTGAACGAGACCGTCGGCGTGCATCTGATGGTCTATGACCATGACGACCTGCGCGGCGCCTTGCGGCTTGATGCCAGGGGGCGCGCGCCGCGCGGCGACCTGGCGGCGGTGCAAAAACTGCTTTTGACCCCTTTGGAGCTTGACAAGTGACGCGCAGGCATTTTCTCTATGGCGGCGTTGCCGCCGCAGCGAGTTTGAGCGGCCTGGGTTCGGCCTGGTGGGACGCCCGCCAGCGTGGCGGTGACCCCGTGTCGCCAGTTTCTTCCGCAGAGGCAGCCGAATCCTTCTGGCGCCTGAGCTTTGAAACCCCGGACGGAAAAATGCTGCCGATGAGCAGTTTTCGCGGCAAGCGGCTGCTGGTCAATTTCTGGGCCACCTGGTGCCCGCCGTGCGTGGAGGAACTGCCGCTGCTGGACTATTTTTACCAGGAAAACAGGGACAGGAACTGGCAGCTGCTCGGGCTGGCGGTCGATCAGCCCGGCGCGGTGCGCACCTGGCTGAGCACCCGGCCGCTCCATTTTCCGGTCGGCATGGCGGGCCTGAGTGGCACCGGGCTGAGCAAGGCCCTGGGCAACGCGGCGGGCAGCCTGCCTTTTTCGGTGGTCTTTGACCGCTCCGGGGAAGTGCTTCACCGCCGGGTCGGCAAGGTGCCGCCAGAAGATCTCGGCGTCTGGGCCCAACTGAAATAGTCTGCTTTTTTCAGCGTGGCTGGTTTATGCTGGGCTGTTTCGGAAATTGCAAATTTGTGTGACGCTGACGGCAACTCCGGGATGAAAGAAAATCAAGGCCGGGCAGGGCGCTGCTGCCGCTCTTGCCCGGGGTTCGCATGAGGTACACTCTGCGCTCTTCTGCGCCAGCCCCTTGAAGACGTTGATAACATTAATTGGCAAATAGATGTTTTAAGGCGGAAAAGCAGAGAATAAGCAAAAAAAGAAAGAAGTTCGGTGATCTCACCGGCTTCCAGGTCAATTCAAAGCTGCGTGCCGCAATGGCCACGCCAGCGCCCACCGTCGTTGGAGAAAATCCATGGATCTAAGAAAACTCAAAACCCTGATTGACCTTGTTTCAGAGTCCAATGTGTCTGAGCTGGAAATTACCGAGGCCGAAGGCAAGGTGCGCATTGTCAAGTCCAGCGGCGCGCCGATGGTGATGCACCAGCCGGCCGTGGCCATGATGGCCGCGCCCGCGGTGAACGCCGCCGTGGTGGCTGCCGCGCCCGAGCCTGCCGCCGCAGCGCCCGCAGGCCATGCCGTCAAGTCGCCCATGGTGGGCACGTTCTACCGCGCCTCGGCGCCGGGTGCCAAGGCGTTTGTCGAAATCGGCAGCGTGATCAAGGAAGGCGAGACGATCTGCATCATCGAGGCGATGAAAATCCTCAACGAGATCGAGGCCGACAAGTCCGGCACCGTCACCAAGATGCTTGCGGAAAACGGCCAGGCCGTGGAATACGGCCAGCCTCTTTTCATCATCGAGTAAGCGGGCCTGCCCTTTCTTTCCTTGACCAGAGCGGCCGCTAGCGGCCAGACCAGGTACTTCGACGCATGTTCAAAAAAATACTGATCGCCAACCGCGGCGAGATTGCCCTGCGCATCCAGCGCGCCTGCCGCGAGCTCGGCATCAAGGCCGTGATGGTGTACTCCGAAGCCGACCGCGACGCCAAATACATCAAGCTGGCCGACGAGGCGGTGTGCATCGGGCCAGCGCCCCCGGCGCTGAGCTACCTCAACATGCCGGCCATCATCTCGGCCGCCGAGGTCACGGACGCAGAGGCGATTCACCCCGGTTATGGTTTTCTGAGCGAAAACGCCGATTTTGCCGAGCGTGTCGAGAAAAGCGGCTTCAAGTTCATCGGCCCTTCGCCCGAGTCGATCCGGCTCATGGGCGACAAGGTCTCGGCCAAGCAGACCATGCTGCGGGCGGGCGTGCCCTGCGTGCCCGGCTCCGAGGGCGCGCTGCCGGCGGATGCGGCCATCATCAAGCGCATTGCCCGGCAGATCGGCTACCCGGTCATCATCAAGGCGGCCGGCGGCGGCGGCGGGCGCGGCATGCGCGTGGTGCACACCGAAGCGGCCCTCTTGAACGCGGTGCAGACCACCAAGGCCGAGGCGGGCGCGGCTTTTGGCAACCCGGAGGTCTACATGGAGAAATTCCTGCAGAACCCCCGGCACATCGAAATCCAGATCCTGGCCGACCAGTACAAGAACGCGGTCTGGCTCGGCGAGCGCGACTGCTCCATGCAGCGGCGCCACCAGAAGGTCATCGAGGAAGGCCCGGCGCCGGGCATCCCGCGCAAGCTCATTGAGCGCATCGGCGCGCGCTGCGTGACGGCCGTGAAGAAGTTCGGCTACCGGGGTGCGGGCACGTTCGAGTTCCTGTATGAGGACGGCGAGTTCTATTTCATCGAGATGAACACCCGCGTGCAGGTCGAGCATCCGGTGACCGAGTGGATCACCGGCGTCGATGTCGTGCGCACCCAGATCATGGTGGCCGCCGGCGAGCGCCTGCCCTTTGTCCAGCGCGACATCCAGATCAAGGGCCATGCGATCGAGTGCCGCATCAATGCCGAAGACCCCTATAAATTCATTCCCTCGCCGGGGCGCATCACGACCTGGCACGCGCCGGGCGGTCCGGGCGTGCGGGTGGACTCGCACATCTACGCCAATTACTTTGTGCCGCCCAACTACGACTCGATGATCGGCAAGATCATCGTGCACGGCGACACGCGCGAGCAGGCGCTGGCGCGCATGCGCACGGCCCTGGCCGAGACCGTGGTCGAAGGCATCAACACGAACATCGCGCTGCACCGCGAACTGATGGTGGACGCCAAGTTCATGGACGGCGGCACCAACATCCACTACCTTGAAGAATGGCTGTCCAAGCGGGAACGCTGAGCACGCCAGAGACTGCCCATGAGCCTGTTTGAACTGATTTTGCTCGCGCCCGTGCACGAGGTTGAAACCCTGAGCGACGCGCTCGATGCGCTGGACGCACTCAGCGTGTCGGTGGAAGACGCCGACGCGCACACGCCGGCCGAGCAGGCGCTGTTTGGCGAGCCCGGCATGCCCCCGCCCAAGGCTGGCTGGGAGCGCTCGCGCATCGTCTCGCTGTTTCCCACCGAAGCGCTGGCGCGGGATGCGGCGGCGGTGCTGGCGGCGCAGGATTTCTTTGCCGGTTGCCAGGTCGTGGCGATTCAACCCGTGCCTGATCAGGACTGGGTGCGGCTGACGCAGTCGCAGTTCACGCCGGTGGACATCACGCCGGAGTTCTGGATCGTGCCGACCTGGCACGAGCCGCCGGCGCAGGCCAAACAGGTGATCCGGCTCGATCCGGGCCTGGCCTTTGGCACCGGAACCCACCCGACCACGCGCATGTGCCTGCGCTGGATTGCCGGGCGGGGCGCAGCCGGCGAGCCGCTCGGGCGGGTGCTCGACTACGGCTGCGGCTCGGGCATTCTGGCCATCGGCGCGGCCAAGTTTGGCGCGCTGGACATTGACGCGGTCGATATCGACGAGGCGGCGGTCGAATCCACCCGCGCCAACGCCGAGGCCAACCATGTTCAACTGCAGACCGGCCTGCCCGACAAGGCCAAAGGGCATTACCAGACCGTGCTGGCCAACATCCTGGCCACGCCTCTGAAGGTGCTGGCGCCGCTGCTGTGCGCGCATGTGCAGCCGGGCGGCCACTTGGTGCTCGCCGGCATCCTGGACCGGCAGGAAGATGAACTCAAGGCGGCTTATGCGCCTTACTGCCAGCTTGAGGTCCACGACGCGCAAGAGGGCTGGATCCTGATGACTGCGCGGCTCTGAGCGCACGCCGGGCGTCAGGGTTTTGCCAGCAGCAGTGACTCCTACAATACGGCGCTAAATGAGCCTGATTACGCGCTGTCCTGTCTGCGAGACGATGTTCAAGGTCGTGGCCGACCAATTCAAGGTCGCGCAAGGCTGGGTGCGCTGCGGCTATTGCGGCGAAGTGTTTGATGCCGCGCGCCATCTGGTCTCGGCTGAAACGGCCGCGCAGTACATGGCGCTTCCCCCGGAACCGCCGGAGCAGCCCGATGGCCCGTCCAGCGAGCCTGTCCAGACGCTGGCAAGTGCTGGGCCGCAGCCCTCGCTGGAGCCGCCTAGCCAAGCGCTGGAGGATGCCGGCGTGCCGTCTGCGGCCATGGCGGTGGCGCAAGCCCCCGCTCTGAATGCAGGCGCCGAAATTTCTGATGAGACGCCTGAAACTGAACTGCCTGTGCCTGTGCCTGTGCCTGTGCCTGTGCCTGTGCCTGTGCCTGTGCCTGTGCCTGTGCCGCCGTCACAGGGTGAGCCGGCGCAAAAAGACCCGCCGGTGCTGGCGTCGGGTGACCAGGCGCCAGCCTTGCAGGAGGATCCCGCGCAAACAGACCGTGACCAGCCAGCGGCCCCGGCATCCCTGGCAGAGACCGTTCCCACGGCCGTGCTGCCCCCTGCGGCCTTGTCAGAGTTCGTTGCAGCGGTACCGGCAGATCGCGACAGCGATCAGCCTGACCCTGGTGCTACCAGCGCGAACAGCGCCAACAGTGCAGCCAGCGCCACCAGCAATGCCGCTGGTTCCGCCAGCCTGACCGCTGTTCAGGCCGTGGACGCTCCAGCGGCGCCCGCTGCCAGCGCAGAGGCGCCAACGAGCGCACAGATCCCCGCCAAAACACCGGCAGAAGCGGCCCCCGAGGTTTCCTTTGTGCGCGATGCGCGGCGCAAGGCTTTCTGGCACCAGCCGCTGGTGCGCGGCTTGCTCGGCTTGCTGGCGCTGGTGCTGCTGCTGGCCTTGCTGCTGCAGTGGGTGTTGCAGCAAAAAGACAACCTGGCCGCGATAGACCCCCGGCTGGCGCCTTTTCTTCAGGCGCTGTGCGTGCCGCTGAACTGCGACATCCGCCCGCCGCGCCATATCGAGTCGCTGCTGATTGACAGTTCGAGCTTCAGCAAGGCTGGCCCCGATGTCTACCACCTCAGTTTTGTCCTGAAAAACACCAGCGCCGCCGTGCTGGAAATTCCCTCCCTGGAGGTGACCCTGACCGACATCCAGGAGCAGGCGCTGGTGCGCCGTGTGCTGGCGCCCGCACAGTTTGGCGCTGGCGCGGTCGCGCTGGCGGCGCATGCAGAACTGGCCGCCAGCGTGACCCTCAAAGTGTCCGTGGAGCGTGCTTCTGGCGCTTCGCCTTCCCAGCCCTTGCCGGTGACCGGCTACCGCATCCTGGCTTTTTATCCCTGAAACCCGAGAAATCAATGTCTGCTGTAATTTGTGGCTCCCTGGCCTTTGACACCATCATGACCTTCGAGGGGCGCTTTGCCGAGCAGATCCTGCCGGACCAGCTGCACATCCTCAACGTATCCTTCCTGGTGCCGGCGCTGCGCCGCGAGTTCGGCGGCTGCGCCGGCAACATCGCCTACAGCTTGAAGCAGCTCGGCGGCACGCCGCTGCCCATGGCCACGGTCGGCAGCGACGGCGCCGATTACCTCGCGCGCATGCAGGCCCAGGGCATCAGCACCGAGTTCGTGCGCGAAGTGGCTGACGCCTACACGGCCCAAGCCATGATCATGACCGACCGCGACAACAACCAGATCACCGCCTTTCACCCCGGCGCGATGATGCAGGCGCATGTCACCAAAATCGAGGCGCGCGGCGACATCAAGCTGGGCATGATCTCGCCCGACGGGCGCGACGCCATGCTCCAGCACGCCGAGCAGTTCAAGGCGGCTGGCATTCCGTTTGTGTTCGATCCGGGCCAGGGCCTGCCGATGTTTGACGGGCAAGAACTTGCGCATTTTGTCGAACTCGCCACCTGGGTGAGCGTCAACGACTACGAAGGCCGCATGCTGTGCGAGCGCACCGGCCTGTCGCTGGCCGATCTGTCCAGGCGCGTTCAGGGCCTGGTGGTGACGCTGGGCGCGCAGGGCTGCGAAGTCTGGGTGGATGGCGAGAAAACCGTGGTGCCGCCGGTGCAGGCCGAGGCGGTGCTCGATCCGACGGGCTGCGGCGATGCGTTTCGCGGCGCGCTGCTGTTCGGGCTGGAGCAGGGCTGGTCGCTGGCGCGCTGCGCCGCGCTGGGCAACCGGCTCGGCGCGCTGAAGATTGCCAGCCGGGGCGGACAGAACTACCGCGTCGAGGCGACGCAACTCAGCGCCTGAATCCCTGGTTCTGCCGGGCGCCGGCAGGCCTTGCGCCAGGCGTCATCCCATTGAAAAAGCCCGGCAGCTTGCGGTACCGGGCTTGATGCAGACGCATTTGGCAAGGACTCAGGGCTTGCTGCCCTTTGGGAATGGCCAGGATGCCAGGGGATTGAGAGTGGTCTGTGCTGAAGGGGTGGCGGCAGGGCTGGTTGAGGGCTTTTTTTCTGCTTTTTTGGCAGGGGATTTTTTGCCTGCTTTGGGCGCTTGTGCAACTGGTGCTTCGGCTTTTTTAGCGGGTGCTTTGGTGGCGGAGGCTTTTTTGGCCGGTGCTTTTGTGCCAGCAGCTTTTTGAGCCGGCGCCTTTTCAGCGCTCACTGACTTGGCGACAGGCGGCTTGGTGGCTGGTTTTTCAGCGGCTGCCTTTTTGGCCGGTGCTTTTTTGGCGGCGGTGTTTGTCACTGACGCTTTTTCAGCTGGTGCCTTTTCAGCGCTCGCGGCCTTGGCGATAGGCGGCTTGACGGCTGGTTTTTCAGCAGCTGCCTTTTTGGCCGGTGCTTTTTTAGCCGGCAATTTTTCAGCCACTACTTTTTCAGCCGGTGCTTTCGCGGGAGCGGATTTTTTAGCCGCAGGTTCTTTTTTCGCAGTTGCCATTAATTTTCTCCTCGATCATGTTGCAAAAAGCACTTCACGCCGCAGGCGCGCAAAGGGATTCGCAGCCTTGAGCCTTCGGATAGTAAATCACCGGGTTCAATGCCGCGAACACATAAACAATGCCCATGCATATTTTTGGATGTTGGCATAGGGCATTGCCATTGTAGAAATCATTATCAGGTCTGTCGCGCGTCTTTTTGGGCCAAGCGTGGCTCAATCCCAGGAAAGCGCACCGCCGGACTGGTATTCAATCACGCGGGTTTCAAAAAAGTTGCGCTCTTTCTTCAGGTCGATCATCTCGCTCATCCAGGGAAACGGATTTTCCTCGTTGGGAAACAGCGTTTCAAGACCGATCTGCGTGGCGCGGCGGTTGGCGATGTAGCGCAGGTAGCCCTTGAACATCGAGGCGTTCAGGCCGAGCACGCCGCGCGGCATGGTGTCTTCGGCGTAGCGGTATTCGAGCTCGACGGCCTGCAGGAACAAAGCCTTGATCTCGGCCTTGAATTCGGGCGTCCACAGCTGCGGGTTTTCCAGTTTCAGCTGGTTGATCAGGTCGATGCCGAAATTGCAGTGCATGGACTCGTCGCGCAGGATGTACTGGTACTGCTCGGCCGCACCGGTCATCTTGTTCTGCCGGCCCAGCGCCAGGATCTGGGTGAAGCCGACGTAGAAGAACAGCCCTTCCATCAGGCAGGCAAACACGATCAGCGACTTGAGCAGGGTCTGGTCGCTCTCCAGCGTGCCGGTCTTGAACGCGGGGTCGGAAATGGCGTCGATGAAGGGGATCAGGAACTGGTCCTTGTCGCGGATCGACTGCACCTCGTTGTAGGCGTTGAAGATTTCGCCCTCGTCCAGGCCGAGCGACTCGGTGATGTACTGGTAGGCGTGCGTATGAATGGCTTCCTCGAACGCTTGGCGCAGCAGGAACTGGCGGCATTCGGGCGCGGTGATGTGGCGGTAGGTGCCCAGCACGATGTTGTTGGCGGCGAGCGAATCGGCGGTCGTGAAAAAGCCCAGGTTGCGCATCACCAGGCGGCGCTCGTCGTCTGTCAGGCCGTTGGGGTCTTTCCACAGGGCGATGTCGCGCGTCATGTTCACTTCCTGCGGCATCCAGTGGTTGGCGCAGGAAGCGAGGTATTTTTCCCAGGCCCACTTGTATTTGAAAGGCACCAGTTGGTTGACGTCGGTCTGGCCGTTGATGATGCGCTTGTCATCGGCGCGCACGCGCTTGGCCTTGGCAGCGGGCGCTGCACTGGACTCGCAAGGGGTGAAAGTGGGGGGCGGAGTATCCGAGCGGCTGGCGGGCAGGTCGCTGGAGAGGGGGCTCTGCAACGATGGTGTGACTTCTTCGTCCCAGGTCAACATAGAGGTTTCCAATAGGTTGGGATTATGAAAGCAGCGATAGCAAATGAACAGTTGTCATTGACCTCGCTGCAAGCTTTGTTGCTCAATTACATCAGGTGATGCAATCGGGTGGTGTAGTGAGTCTGCCGTGAACCATGCGGGGTTTTTTCGCGTGGTTCACCTTCTTTTTTACTGGCAGGCCTCGCAGCCGGGATCGTCAATCGCGCAGAACTTGATGTCGGTCGCAGGGGCGGCGCTCATCTGGGCGTGGGCCGAAGCGGCAGCCTTGTCAATCGCGCTCATGGCCGTCACGGCAGCGGCCGGGCCGGACGACACCGAATTCATCTTGCCGGCCTGCACGGTCGATTTCTCGGCGTGGGTGGCGCTCATGGTGCGCAGGTAGTAGGTGGTTTTCAGGCCGCGCAGCCAGGCCAGCTTGTAAGTCTCGTCGAGTTTCTTGCCCGAGGCGCCGGCCATGTAGATGTTGAGCGACTGGGCCTGGTCAATCCACTTCTGGCGCCGTGCGCCGGCTTCAACTAACCACGAAGTTTCGATTTCAAACGCCGTGGCGTACAGCGCCTTGATCTCGGCAGGCACCCGATCGATGGGTCGCAGCGAGCCATCAAAATGTTTCAGGTCCACCACCATCACGTCATCCCACAGGCCGAGCTTTTTGAGGTCGTGCACCAGGGCGTGGTTGATGATGGTGAATTCGCCCGAGAGGTTGGACTTGACCGACAGGTTGCCGAAACACGGCTCGATGCAGGCGTCCACGCCGATGATGTTGGAAATCGTCGCGGTCGGGGCAATGGCCACGCAGTTGGAGTTGCGCATGCCGTCTTTTGCAATCTTTTGGCGCAGCGCTTCCCAGTCGAGCGTGGCCGAGCGGTCCACCTCGACAAAGCCGCCGCGCTCGGCGGCCAGCATGTCCAGCGTGTCCAGCGGCAAAACTCCCTTTTCCCAGAGCGAGCCTTTGTAGCTGGCGTACTGGCCGCGCTCCCTGGCCAGCTCGGTCGAGGCCCAGTAGGCGTGGTAGCAGATCGCTTCCATCGAGGTGTCGGCAAATTCCACCGCCGCTTGCGAGGCGTAAGGCACGCGCAGTTCGTATAGGCAGTCCTGGAAACCCATCAGGCCCAGGCCCACCGGGCGATGCTGCATGTTGGCGTGGCGGGCCTTTTCCACCGCGTAGTAGTTGATGTCGATCACGTTGTCCAGCATGCGCATGGCCGTGGTGATGGTCTTTTTCAGCTTGTCGTGGTCGAGCGCGCCGTCTTTCAGGTGCCGGGCGAGGTTGATCGAGCCGAGGTTGCATACCGCCGTTTCGGTGGCGCTGGTGTTGAGCGTGATCTCGGTGCACAGGTTGGACGAATGCACGACGCCGGCATGCTGCTGGGGCGAGCGGATGTTGCAGGCGTCCTTGAACGTGATCCAGGGGTGGCCGGTCTCGAACAGCATCGAGAGCATCTTGCGCCACATGTCGGTGGCCTGCAGTTTGCGCGATGGTTTGAGTTCGCCGCGCTCGGCGCGCGCTTCGTAGGCGACATAGGCCTTTTCGAACTCCTTGCCGAACTTGTCGTGCAGGTCCGGCGTGTCGGACGGCGAGAACAGCGTCCAGCTGCCTTTTTCCATCACGCGGCGCATGAACAGGTCCGGAATCCAGTTTGACGTGTTCATGTCGTGGGTGCGGCGGCGGTCGTCGCCGGTGTTCTTGCGCAGCTCCAGGAATTCCTCGATGTCCAGGTGCCAGGTTTCCAGGTAGGCGCAGACGGCGCCCTTGCGCTTGCCGCCCTGGTTGACCGCCACGGCGGTGTCGTTGACGACCTTGAGGAAGGGCACCACGCCCTGAGACTCGCCGTTGGTGCCCTTGATGTGCGAGCCCATGGCGCGCACCGGCGTCCAGTCGTTGCCCAGGCCGCCGGCAAATTTGCTCAGCAGCGCGTTTTCCTTGATCGCGTCGTAGATGCCGCCGAGGTCATCGGCCACGGTCGTCAGGTAGCACGACGACAGCTGCGAGCGCAGCGTGCCGGCGTTGAACAGCGTGGGCGTGCTCGACATGAAGTCGAACGAGGACAGCACCTCGTAGAACTCGATGGCGCGCGCTTCGCGGTTGGTTTCGTTCAGCGCCAGGCCCATGGCCACGCGCATGAAGAAAGCCTGCGGCAGCTCGATGCGCTGCTTGCGCACGTGCAGGAAGTAGCGGTCGAACAGCGTCTGCAGGCCCAGGTAGTCGAACTTGAGGTCGCGCTCGGGTTTGAGCGCCGCGCCCAGGCGGGCCAGGTCGAACTGCTGCAGCTTTTCGTCGAGCAGCTCATGCTTGACGCCCTTGGCGATGAACTCGGGGAAATAAGTGACATAGCGCGTCGTCATGGCCTCGTGGCTGACTTCCTGGCCCAGCACTTCCTTGCGGATGGTGTGCAGCAGCAATCTAGCCGTGGCGTAGCTGTAGTCGGGGTCTTTTTCGATCAGCGTGCGGGCGGCCAGGATGGCGGCCTTGTACACCTCTTCGATGGGAACGCCGTCGTACAGGTTGCGCAGCGTCTCCGACACGATGGGGTCGGGTTTGACGTCGGCGCCGAGGTGGGCGCAGGATGCTTCGATCAGCGCCTGCAAGTTGGCCATGTCCAGCGCCACGCGTTTGCCGCCGTCAATCACGTGCAGCACCGGAGCGGCGGGCGCCTGGGCCTGCAGTTGCTGGGCGCGTTCCTGGCTGTGCTTTTCACGGTACAGCACATAGGCTCTAGCGATCTCGTGGTGGCCGCCGCGCATCAGGCCGAGCTCGACCTGGTCCTGCACGTCCTCGATGTGAAAAGTGCCGCCGGCCGGGCGCGAGCGCATCAGGGCGCGCACGACGCCCTGGGTCAGGCTGTCCACCGTCTCGCGCACGCTGGCCGAGGCCGCGCCCTGCGTGCCGTGAACCGCCAGGAAGGCTTTCATCATGGCCACGGCGATCTTGCTGGGCTCGAACGCCACCACGGCGCCGTTGCGGCGGATGATCTGGTAATCGGTGAGCGGGTGAGCGGCTGCGGTGTCTTCGCTGGCGTCCACAACGCCGGACGGCGCGGGCACGGCATAGTGTGCTGTTGGCATGATTTTTCCTCTGTTTCTGTATTGGGTGGCCGCCAGGGCAGGAATCAGGGCAGAGGGGGCGCCAGGGATGGTTTGCGCTGGCCCTGACCTGATTTTCCTGGTCATCCGCCGCCGGATGACATGCCCTGATTTTTGGCCTAAAACACTATAGATAGGGTTTTTTGTTTGTAAAACCACTACCTATAGTGTATCGCTGACTGGAGTCCGGGCGGCGTTCCGGGGGATTTGCGCCTGTGTTTTTGCGCTGCGGGGCGTTGAATTATCAGCCTGAACCGGCCTCAAACGGCGATGCCACCGGGCTTTTGCAGCAAAAACAACAATTCATGGAACTGATGAAAAATTTTTCGCACAAAGTCCGGCGGCGCTTGAATCAAGCGTTTTTTTGTGGCTTGTTTCAAGGCGCGGGCAGGCGGCTTGCGCACTTATGGCGCTGCGCTATCTTCACCGAAGGCTTGCGGAAACACCACCTCGGGCCGCGCCAGCCAGGCTTGCAGCCGGGGCCAGTCAAAACCGGCGCCGGGGTCCTGCTTGCGCCCTGGGGCAATGTGTTCATGACCGGCAATATGCGAAACCGGGTAAGCCTCAAGCAGGGCGGCGCACAGGCTGGCCAGGGTTTCGTACTGGCGCGCCTCGAAGTGGGCGCCTTCCAGGCCTTCGAGTTCAATGCCGATGGAGTCGTCGTTGCAGTTGCCCCGGCCCCGGTAGCGCGACTCCCCGGCATGCCAGGCGCGCTCGCCGCAGCCGACAAACTGCCACAACTCGCCGGTGCGGCTGATGAAAAAATGCGCCGACACCTGCAGGCCGCGGATGCCCTGGAAGTACGGATGGGCGTCCCAGTCGAGTTCATTGGTGAACAGACGCTGCACGTTGCCGTTGCCGAACTCCCCCGGCGGCAGGCTGATCGAGTGGATGACGAGGAGGTCGATCAGCGCGCCGGTCGGGCGCGGGCCGAAGTTGGGCGAGACCAGCGCGCGCGCCGGTCGGTACCAGCCGTTGGTCCACAGGGGAGTTTTGGCGGCAGGGCTGCTCATCGGGCGTTCAGGCCGGGTCATCGCCGGCTTCGGCGCTGTCGTCGTCGCCCGGCATGGCGATGCCCAGGCGGGCAATGCGGTAGCGGATCTGGCGCAGGCTCAGGCCGAGCTTGGCGGCGGCTGCCGTGCGGTTGAAACTGGTTTCCTGCAGCACCTTGACCAGGATGTTGCGCTCCTGCTGGTCCAGGAAATCCTGCAGGTTCTCGGGAATGGCCAGGTACTCCTCGGCCGGCGGGTCGAACTGCAGGTCGCTGTCCTCGCCCAGGGCCACCGCCCGGTGCAGGATGTTTTCCAGTTCGCGCACATTGCCGTTGAAGGGGCGCGAGCGCAGGCGCTCCATCATGGCGCCGCTCAGCGCGGGCTGCTCCAGCCCCGACTCCTGGCAAATGCGCGACAGCAGCGCATGGCACAGCACCGGCAGATCGTCGAGCCGCTCGCGCAGCGCCGGCACCCGGATCTCGATCACGTTGAGCCGGTAATACAGGTCCTGGCGAAAGACGCCCGCTTCCACCCCGGCGGCCAGGTCCTTGTGCGTGGCGCTGACGATGCGCACATCGACCGTGTCCTCCTGCGTCGAGCCCAGCGGGCGCACGGTGCGCTCCTGGATCGCGCGCAGCAGTTTCGATTGCATCGACAGCGGCAGATCGCCGATCTCGTCGAGAAACAGCGTGCCGCCCTTGGCCGCCTGGAACAGGCCGAGCCGGTCCTGCGTCGAGCCGGTGTAGGCGCCCTTGCGCGCGCCGAAGAATTCGGCCTCCAACAGGTTTTCGGGAATCGCACTGCAGTTGACGGCCACAAACGGGCGGTTGGCGCGGTGGCTGCAGCCATGCACGGCGCGGGCGACGAGCTCCTTGCCGGTGCCCGACTCGCCCCGGATCAAGACGGGGGCCATGCTGCCGGCGACCTTGACGATGCGCGACTTGACCGCCGTCATGGCGGCCGAGTCGCCGACCAGCTTTTGCAGGACGGCCGAGGCATCGGCCGGCCTGGACAGCGGCGCGGCGCCTGCGCCCAGCCGGGGCTCGGCCTTGACCAGCGGCAGGCCCAGCGCCTGCGTGCCCTGGATGGCCGAGGCGACGACGCTGCGGAACTGCTTCAAGTCCACCGGCTTGGTCAGGTAGTCAAAAGCGCCGGCCTTGAGCGACTCGACCGCGTTTTCGGCCGAGCCGTGGGCGGTGATGACCACGCAGCGCTCGGGCCGCTGCTGGCTGGCCAGGTCGCGCAGCAACTCCAGCCCCAGCCCATCGGGCAGGCGCATGTCGGTGATGATGGCATCGAAGTGATGGCCCTTGAGCAGTTCGCGGGCCTGCTGCAGGTCGCCGGCCGCCTCCACCCGATAGCCCTGGCGCAGCAGCGTGAGCTCGTAGAGGGTGCGCAGGTCCGGCTCATCGTCGATGATCAGGATGCGGGCGGGGGCTTGCAGGCTCATGAGGTCAGACCAGGACGGTGTCGAAATGGGACAGCTCCGTGCTCAGGGGCTGGGAAGCGGCCCGGAACAGGATGAAGAATTCGTTGCCCTCGGCAGCGCCGCTGGCCACGCGCTGGTAGCCGATGAGGGCGCCGTAGCGCTCGCACAGCTCCCGGCAAATATACAGGCCCAGCCCGCTGGAGCGGCTTTCGGAGGAGAAGAAAGGCTCGAACAGGTGCGTCTGGACGGTTTTTTCCAGCGGCGGCCCGTCGCTCCAGACCGCCAGGCGGGCCTGGCTGGGCGCCACCAGCTGGGTGCTCACTTCAATGGCCTGGGCGGATGCGCTGGCGTAGCGCAGGGCATTGTCGAGCAGGTTGATCATCAGGCGGCGCAGGTGCTCGGTGTCAAAGTACACCGCCGCCTCGCTGGCATCGGTGCGAATCTGCAGCCGGGCGCAGGCGCCATTTTGCCGGGACCAGTCGCTGGCGATGCTGCGGGCGGCCTCGTCGAGCAGCAGCCGGGTGGTCTGGGGCGCCGGAATCTGCGCCTGGGCGCGCGAGATGTCGAGCACCTCATCGACGATCTTGGCCAGCCGCTGGGCGTTCTGGGCGATCATGGCGGTGAGCTGGCGCTGGCCGGCGTCCTGCAGGTCCTCTTCGAGCAGGGCATTGGCCTGGGCAATGGCGGCCAGCGGGTTGCGGATCTCGTGCGCCACCGCGGCCGACATGCGCCCCATGGCGGCGAGTTTTTCAAGGCGCAGGCGCGCCTCCATCTCGCGCAGGTCTTCCAGAAAGATCACGCACAGGCTTTCATGGGCGCCGTCCTGCACGGCGGCCAGATGCGAGCGCACCTGCAGCCGCCGGGCATTGCTGCCGGGGTAGGCCAGGCTGAGGTCGGCTTTTTGCGGCGACAGGGTGGCAAAGCTGCGCTGCAGCAGTTCCGTCAGCGGTTGCCAGGCGGCTTGAGCGCTCAGGCTGAAGGGGGCCGGGCCAACGGCGTCCTGCGCGGCCAGCAGGCGCCGGGCGGCCGGGTTGGCTGAATGCACCATGGCGTTGATGTCCGCCACCAGGATGCCGTCGGTCAGGCTGGCAATGACCAGCTCGTTGACCTGGACCTGCATCCGGGCGGCGGACTGGCTTTTCCTGGCCAGCATTTCCTCGCGCGCCAGCCGCAGGGCCAGCTGGTTGGCCAGCAGGGCGACTAGGAAAAACCCCGAACCGCTCAGGCCGGCCTGCAGGAAGCGGCTGTTGAATTCGGCCGTTTCCTGCAGGGAGCTGGACCAGGCATCGGCCAGCAGCAGCAGCGTGACGCTGGCGGCGGTGCCAAAGGCCAGCAGAATCGGCCCCAGCACCGAGGACAGCAGCACCGGCAGGGCAAACAGCGGGGTGTAATTGATGCCCGTGGGTTGCAGGAAGTTGAGCAGCGAAAAGGCCAGCACGTCCACCCCGATGGTGGACACCCACTGCGCATCAAACGTGCTGCGCGGTGGCCGCGGGCTGGCCCAGTAGCGCACGGCCAGGGTGGCGCACAGGTAGAGCACGCACACGGCCATGGAATTCTGGCTGGGGGTTTTGCCCAGGGCGTGCAGGGCCGTCTGCAGGACCACCAGGACGGCGGCAATCGCAATGCGCCCGGTCATGAACACATGCCAGAGCCGGCCAAAGGAGTTCATGGTGGACTCCGACTCCCAGGCGCCCGCTATTTTTTCTGCAGTTTCCTGCCACAAGGAGGCGCGCGAGGCCATCTAGCCTCCGGCCTCGCGGCGGTGGGCTTCGCTGCAGTACACGCCGCCTTCGCGCCCGATCAGCGCCTCGGAGCGGGGCAGGTGCATCTGGCAGACGCTGCAGGCCACCATTTCGGTCACGGCGGGGACCTGGCCGGGGCCGGCGGGACGGCGCGGCGGTGGGACGGCGGCGTCTTTTTCGGCCTGCCGGTTATGCCGCCAGAGCCAGACCACCACCAGGGCGAGGGCAAGGATCAGCAGGTACTTCATGCGCGCCTGAGGATGACTTCGAGCACAAAGCGCGAGCCGGCGTAACCCAGCAGCAGCAGCCCCGCGCCCAAGTACAGCACCCGCACCGCCTGGCGCCCGCGCCAGCCCAGGCGGGCGCGCCCGGCCAGCAAGCCCGCAAACGCCACCCAGGCCAGCATGGAAAAGACGGTTTTATGGTCCCATTTCCAGGCCATGCCCGGGCCGTACAGGGTTTCGGCAAACAGCCAGCCCACCAGCAGGGTGGCCGAGAGCAGCACAAAACCGGCCTCGACAAAGCGGAACGTCAGGCGCTCGAGCGTAAGCAGGGGCACGCCGGTGTCGGTCTGCTCGGCCTGGCGCATGGCGCGCTCGGCGCGCAGCATCAGCCAGCCGTGCACCACCGCCGCGGCAAACAGGCCGTAAGAGGCAATGCCCAGCGCCCAGTGCAGCGGCAGCCAGGGCGAGGCGATGCGGTGGTAACTGCTGCCTGGAAACAGTAGTGACAAAATCACCGCCAGGCTGCCCAGTCCGGCCAGCGACCAGTGGGCTTTGAGCTGGGGAAACAGGCGCCGCTCCAGCGCATAGACTGTGAGCACCAGCCAGACCGTCATCGACAGGGCCGGGGCGAAACCAAAGCGCGGCGGGCTGCCCAGCAGGCCTTCGGCCAGGGTCAGGCCGTGCAGCAGCCAGGCCGCCAGGAGCAGGGCGCGCAGGGCGCTGGCGGTCCAGCGCGGCAGGGCCAGCGCCAGCACGGCATAAGCCGCCGCCGCACCGGCCGCCACCATCAAACCCCATCCACCGCTGAAAGCTAAAATCATGGCGACAGTTTAGCGCCTGACCAGGTCTTTCCTGGCCTCTGGCACCTTGCCGCGCCCCCGTTTTTCAGGATCCATTCATGGCTACAGCCCTTACCGACAAGTTATCCCGCCTCGTCAAGGAGATGCGCGGTCAGGCCCGCATCACCGAATCCAATGTGCAGGACATGCTGCGCGAAGTGCGCATGGCACTGCTGGAGGCCGACGTGGCCCTGCCGGTGGTGCGCGACTTCATCGCCCGCGTCAAGGAAAAAGCCCTCGGCCAGGAGGTCATGGGCTCGCTCTCGCCGGGGCAGGCGCTGGTCGGCATCGTGAGCAAGGAGCTCGCCGCCACCATGGGCGAGGGCGTGAGCGACATCAACCTGGCGGCCCAGCCGCCCGCCGTCATCCTGATGGCCGGCCTGCAGGGCGCGGGCAAGACCACGACGACGGCCAAGCTGGCCAAGCACCTGATCGAAAAGCGCAAGAAAAAAGTGCTGACCGTCTCGGGCGACGTGTACCGCCCGGCCGCCATCGAGCAGCTCAAGGTCGTGACCCAGCAGGCCGGCGCCGAATGGTTCCCGAGCACGCCGGACCAAAAGCCCGCCGACATTGCCCGCGCCGCCATCGATTACGCCAAGCGGCATTTTTTCGATGTGCTGCTGGTCGATACGGCCGGCCGGCTGGCCATTGATGAAGCGCTGATGGCTGAAATCAAGGAACTGCACGCTATCCTCAAGCCGGTGGAGACACTGTTCGTGGTCGATGCGATGCAGGGCCAGGATGCGGTCAACACTGCCAAGGCCTTCAAGGAAGCGCTGCCGCTGACCGGCATCATCCTGACCAAGACCGACGGCGACTCGCGCGGCGGCGCGGCGCTGTCGGTGCGCCAGATCACCGGCGCGCCAATCAAGTTCTCCGGCACCAGCGAAAAGCTCGACGGCCTGGAAGTGTTCGACGCCGAGCGCCATGCCGGGCGCATCCTGGGCATGGGTGACATCGTCGCGCTGGTCGAGCAGGTCGCGGCCGGGGTGGACATGGCCTCGGCGCAAAAGCTCGCGGCCAAGATCAAGTCGGGCGACGGGTTTGACCTGAACGACTTTCTGGAGCAGCTCCAGCAGATGAAGAAGATGGGCGGGCTGTCGAGCCTGATGGACAAGTTGCCCACGCAGATGGCCTCCAAGGCTGGCGCCATCGACATGGACAAGGCTGAAAAGGACATGAAACGCAAGGAAGCCATCATCCTGAGCATGACGCCGCTGGAGCGCCGCAAGCCCGACCTCATCAAGGCAACGCGCAAGCGGCGCATTGCCGGCGGCTCGGGCGTGCATGTTCAGGAGGTCAACCGCCTGCTCAACGAGTTCGAACAGATGCAGGGCATGATGAAGAAGATGAAGGGCAGCGGGATGATGAAGATGATGAAGCGCATGGGCGGCATGAAGGGCATGCCCAAGTTCTGAAGCCCTGAAACCCCCGCCTGAATTCCCGCTGAAAGCCTGTCCAGCATTGGGATGCGGGGGTCTCTTTTTTATTTCCCGGCCTGTTCCGCCATCGGCGTGCGCGGGAGTTTGACGCTAAATACCGTGCCGGAATGCTCGTTGGATGCCGCCGTGATCGTGCCGCCATGGGCCATGGTGATTTCCCGCGCAATGAAAAGCCCCAGGCCCAGGCTGCTGGACGGCGCGCCTTCCTGCAGCCCTTGCTCCACCGAGAGCTGAACCAGGGGATCGAAAATGGCTTGCAGCGATGCGGCGGGAATCACCGGGCCGTGATTGCACACCTGGACCGTGATCGAATCGGCCTCGCCCAGCGCGCTGATCGTGACGGCGCGCGTGTTGTCGCGGTACTGCGCGGCATTGTTGAGCAGGTTGGAAAATAGCTGCTGCAGGCGCGCACTGTCGAAAGAGCCCGATAAATCACCCGCTGCCTCCAGCTCAAAGGGGCAATCGGGGTAGCCGGCCTGGGCGTCGTCCAGCGCCGCCTGGCAGATGTCGGCCATGTTCTCAGGAAGCCGGGTGAGCGGGATTTCGCCCCCCAGCTGCGTGCGCGCGTATTCGAGCAAGTCCCGGATCATGGCGGTCATGTTGGCGGCGCTTCGGGCCACGCGCGCGCCCATCTCGCGGGTGCCCTCCGTGCCAATGGTGGGGCGCATCAGGTAGCTTCCTGCCAGCCTCATCGTGAACAGCGGGCTGCGCAGGTCGTGCCCCAAAATGGCCAGGAAGGTGTCGCGCGTGCGGTCGGCGTTTTCAGAATACGTCACCACCGATTCGGCCAGCGCCTGGTCCATGGCTTCGTTGAAGCGCATCATGTCGGTCGCGCTTTCCTGCGTGCCCAGTTCCATGTGCGGCAGCCACAGCCGAAACACGGTGGCGCGCAAGGCCCGGTATTCAGAGGTGAGCTGGATCAGCGTGAAGCCGCTGGCCTGGCGCAGTGTGCCGTGAATCGAGGCTGCGCTTTTCTTGTTGACGTTTTCATGGGTCTGGCCTTTTGACTTTTCAGCCTGCTGCGCTGCCGTCTGGTGCGTGTCAAGGTCAATGGCGATTTCCTGCAGGATTTCCCCGGCATGGTCCCTCAGGATGTGAGGCGGCGGGGCAGGTGATGCAGGAAACAGTGATCGGGCAAAGGTGTCCCACTCGCAAAGAATTTTCTCACGATGGGTGGTGATGAATGTCGAGAGTTTCATGGGCCATTTCGTAAACCCATCAAGGAAGGGCGGGTTGATTTTATGTGCATTGTCTTGCTGAAAAAAGTGTTCAAAAGTTACATTTTTTCAGTTTTTTTGTTTCTGATGTTTTCCAGGGTTTCTTAAAACTACCAAAAAGCAAAAAGAGCCTGTTTTACAAAAAAGCAGGCTCTTCCGCAAATCCGGTCTATAGCTATAGCTATAAAAAAATATAGCAGTCTGCGAAGTGTGCTGTTGTGCGCCTCAAGCTCAAGCCGCTTTCAGGCGAGGCTTGACGAGCTGGCTGGCGTGCAGCCAGGCGCGGCGCAGCACGGCGGGCGAGCGGGTTTCCTCGGGGATCAGGAGGTAGTTGTTGGCCCGCATGGCAGTGCCGACGCCGACCTTGCTGGTGAGCACCGTCATCGGAATGGCCAGCAGCAGCGGCAGGCCCACGGGCAGCAGCCACACCAGCGCGCTGGCGTCGATCATGGCGACACCGATGGCCAGCAGCACGATCACGCCGCTCATCGGGGCGAGCTGGCCCAGCGCATGCGCCCAGGGCACGGCGGCGGCTTCGCGCGGGGGCGATTTCCATTCGAGCTTGAGGCCAGTCAGCGCAATCACCACGAACAGCGAATGCGCCAGCATGCGGATCGGCGCCTGCAGCAGGGCAATCAGGGTTTCCAGCAGGGCGCTGCGCAGCAGGCTGGCGGTGCCGCCGTAGGCCTGTTGCTGGCCTTTCAAGAGCACGGCGGCCAAGCCCAGGATGCGCGGCAAAAACAGCATGCACAGCGTCCAGGCCCACAGCATCATCAGCTCGCCGGGCAGCACGGCCCAGTCAGCCACCATGGGCGAGCCCGACAGCCACAGGGCGGTGCCCAGCGTCATGAAGCACAACCAGATCGGCGCGGACAGGTAAGCCATGGCGCCGGTGGCAAACATCGAGCGATGCACCGCGTGGATGCCGGGCTCGGCGATCAGGCGCGAATTCTGCAGGTTGCCCTGGCACCAGCGGCGGTCACGCTGCAGCTCGGCCAGTAAATCAGGCGGCTGCTGCTCGTAGCTGCCCACTAGGTCGGCCACCAGCCAGACGTGGTAACCGGCGCGGCGCATCAGCGCGGCCTCGACGAAATCGTGCGACATGATGCTGCCGGCCATGCCGCCCGTGCCCTTGATGCGGTCCAGCGCGCAGTGTTCCATGAAGGGTTTGATGCGGATGATGGCGTTGTGCCCCCAGTAGTGGGACTCGCCCATCTGCCAGAACTGCATCCCGAGCGTAAAGAGGCGACCGGTCACGCGCGAGGCGAACTGCTGGGCGCGCGCATGCAGGGTGACATGGCCGATGGCCTGGGTGGCGGTCTGGATGATGCCGGCCTTGGGGTTGGCTTCCATCAGCTTGACCATGGAGACCAGGCAGTCACCGCTCATCACGCTGTCGGCGTCCAGCACCACCATGTAGCGGTAGTCCTTGCCCCAGCGGCGGCAGAAATCGGCGACGTTGCCGGCCTTGCGGTCGGTGCGGCGCTTGCGCAGGCGGTAGTACACCTCGATTTGCGGCTGCTCGGGCGCTCTGGCCAGCTGGGCGCGCAGGTCTTCCCAGGCGGCGCGCTCGGCGGCGATGATGGCCGGGTTGTTGCTGTCCGAGAGCACGAATACGTCAAAAGCCGGCGCGTGGCCGGTCACCGCGACGGACTCGCAGGTGGCCCTCAAGCCGGCAAACACGGTGCGCACATCCTCGTTGCAGATCGGCATGATGATGGCCGTGCGCGTGGATTTGTCGAGCGTATGGTGCTGCACCTTCTTGGCCGACAGGGTGTGCGCGTCGCCGAAGAGCGTGACGTAAAAACCCATCATCGCCGTCATGAAGCCGCTCACCACCCAGGCCGAGAGCAGTGCAAACAGCGCCAGCTGGCCGTATTCCAGCCAGGCGTTGTCGTAGTCGGGCTGCATGTCGGCAAAGAGCGTCGTGGCCAGCACGGTGCTGATCACGGTCAGCACCACGAACACGGCGCGGCGGTTCTTGGCAACGTGCTGCCAGGGCGCCAGGGCTTCAGCCGGCGCTTGCTGCAGGGCCGCGGCGTGCGGGCGCTTGACAAACGGCAGCAGCGCGGCGGTGGCCAGGCTGTTCCAGAAACCGCGCCACGGACGCGGCGCCATGGAGCCGCGATGCACCGGCGGCGCGGTCACGGCGTTGGGGTGGCGTTCTTCGCGCAGCAGGCTGCGCCGATTCAGTGTGTGATCAGGTTGGTCCATGTTTCGCTCAGGGTGTGGTTGTTGTGTTGGAGGAAGGCGCGCAGTTCTATCGGCTGGGCGGGCTGGGCCGGATCGGCCGGGGGCAGGCGCTGCACGCGCAAAGTCATGCGCCAAGCGCCGGTGGCCGGGTTGCGGTAGGCCAGGCTTTCGAGCACGCGGGCATTGGCGCTGGCGGTCGTGATGGCTTGCACATTGGCGTCTTGCGGCAAGGCTTCCAGGGCCGGGCCGGCGAAGTCGATGACGAACTGGACCTGCTGGGCCAGCGCCTCGGCGCCGAGCTGGCTGTAGCCGATGCCCCGGCGCGACTGGGTAACCCAGCCGTTGGGCGGGAGCTGCTGCTTCTTGCCCTGCCAGGCGATCCGGTAGGCCAGCGCCAGCGGCTCGCCGGGCTTGGGCAACTGCTCGGGCACCCAGTAGGCGGCCACGTTGTCGTGGGTTTCGTCGGGCGTGGCAAATTGCAGCAGCTCGACGCGCCCGGCGCCAAAGCCGCTAAGGGGCGTGACCCAGGCGCTGGGGCGCAGCTCGTAGCGCGCCTCGGTGTCTTCGAAGCTGGCAAAAGCGCGGTCGCGCTGCATCAGGCCAAAGCCCTTGAGGCTTTTCATGCTGAACGAGGTCACCAGCGGCGACGTGGGGTTTTGCAGCGGGCGCCAGAGCCATTCGCCGCCGCCCTGGCCGTCATCGGTGGCGATCATCAGGCCGTCCGAGTCATGCACCTCGGGGCGAAAATCGCCCGGCCGGGGCTGGTTTTCGCCAAAGAAGAACATGCTCGTCAGCGGCGCCAGGCCCAGCGTGGCGACCGGCTGGCCGCCTTCGCGCATGAAAATGCGGGCCTGCACGTCGGTGACGGTTTCCTCACCCGGCCTGACCTCGAAGCGGTAGGCGCCGGTCATGCGCTGTGAGTCCATCAGGGCAAGGATTGTCAGCGCGCCATCGGGCGTGGCGGGTTTTTCCAGCCAGAACTCGGTGAAGCGCGGGAACTCTTCCTTGGCCGCGCCGGCCGTGTCCACCGCCAGGCCGCGCGCCGACAGGCCGTAGCGCTGGCCCGCGCCCAGCGCCCGGAAGTAGCTGGCGCCGGAAAAAACGATCAGCTCGTCCTTGTAGTCGGGCGAGTTGAGGTGGCTGAAAGCGCGCAGGCCGCCGTGGCCCAGATCGCCCCATTTTTGGGGATTGAGCGAGTTCTTGCCAAAGTTGAAGCTGGCCGGCTCATAGGGCAGCGGCTTGACGCCCTGGGCGCTGACCTCATGGAGACGGACCGAATCGCCCTGCGCCCCGACATGGAAGAAGTTGACTTCGTAGGGCAGTTTGTCGGCGCGCCACAGGTTCAGCGCCGGGTTGTAGCGGATGTCGCGGTAGGCGTCATAGCCCAGCGTGGCCAGTTCCGCCGGCACGGCGTGCGAGGCTTCCTGGAAGGCGGTCTGGGCGCGCTGGCGGGCCAGGCTGGTGACATCGTCCAGGCCCCAGGCCTGCGCCTGCGTCGCACCCAGCGCCAGCGCCGCGCCGCAGGCGAGCGCCGCAACAGACGTGCGCAAGGCCGGCCTGCTGGCGGGTGGAAAACGACGAAAAAAAGCTTGCATGGCATCACTAGGGCAAACCCTGTGCCAGCTTGAAAAATCCTTTTTAAATCAATGGCTTGAAAAATATATTTGATATTTGAGGAGAAATTTCACGCTCTGGCGCAGAAAAATTCCGCCCCAGTCGTGTTTTTTGTCGCTAGGCAGCGACAGTATTTCTTCGTGATTTAAAAAAGTCTTTCAAATCAAGGGCTTGTCTTGTCGCCGGAAAGCGACTGCGGCCGCTTCAAACGGCGGGCGGCGGCGCGCTATCGGCCTTGAAGTGGCCCGGCGTCAGGCCGTGCTTTTGCATCAAACGGTAAAACTCGGTGCGGTTGCGGTCAGCCAGCCGGGCCGCGTCGGCGACGTTCCCGTCGGTCAGTTTCAAGAGGCCGACGAGGTAGTCGCGCTCGAAGCGCTGCTTGGCCTCGGCAAAAGTCAGCACCGGCACGCTGGGCGAGCGCAGGGCGCGCTGCACCAGCGCCAGCGGCACCAAGGGCGTGGTGGACAGCGCGCAGACCTGCTCCACCACGTTGTAGAGCTGGCGCACATTGCCCGGCCAGGCGGCGGTGCTCAGGGCCTTGAGCGCTTCGGGGGCAAAGCCGCTCAGGCGCTTGTTGTACTTGGCCGCCAGCGTGACGAGGAAGTGGTTGGCCAGCAGCGGGATGTCCTCGCGCCGCTCGGACAGCGGCGGCAAGGTCAGTGTCACAACATTGAGCCGGTAGTACAGGTCGGCGCGAAAGTCGCCGCTGGCCATGGCCGCGTCCAGGTCGCGGTGCGTGGCCGACAAAATGCGCACATCCACCGGAATCGACTGGCTCGAACCCACCGGCCGCACCACGCGCTCCTGCAGCACGCGCAGCAGCTTGACCTGCAGGGCCGGCGGCATGTCGCCGATCTCGTCGAGCAGCAGCGTGCCGCCGTCGGCCGCCTGAAACAGCCCCTTGTGGTTGGCCACGGCGTCGGTGAAGGCGCCCTTGACGTGGCCGAACAGCTCGGACTCCAAGAGGGCCTCGGGGATGGCGCCGCAGTTCACCGCGATGAAGGGTTTGTTGGCCCGGGCGCTGGCCTGGTGGATCGCCTGGGCCAGCATCTCCTTGCCGGTGCCGCTTTCGCCGCGCAGCAGCACGCTGGCGTCGGAGTGGGCCACCATCTGCGCTTCGGCCAAGGCCTCGGCCATGCGGCTGGAGCGGCTGATGATGCGCGTCTGCCAGGCCTCGGGGCTGCCGCGCTGGGCCGGCGTGCTGGGTGCGCTGAGCGCCAGGGCCTGGACGATCTTGGCCTCCAGCGCCTTGCCGTCGAACGGCTTGGTCAGGTAGGTGAAGACGCCGCGCTCGGTGGCCTGCACCGCGTCGGGAATGGTGCCGTGCGCCGTCAGCAGAATCACCGGCAGGGACGGGTGCTGGCGCCGGATGTCGTCAAACAGCGCCAGGCCGTCCTTGCCGGGCAGCCGCACGTCGCTCAGCACCAGTTGCGGGCGCTCGAGCTGCAACTGCGTCAGCGCCGCTTCGGCCGAGGTGACGGCGCTGACGCGGTAGCCGGCGGCCGTCAGCCGCATGGTCAGCAGGCGCAGCATGTCCGGGTCGTCATCGACCACCAGCAGGTGCGGGGCCAAAGGCGGGGCTGGGGTGCTCATGGGGCGGGCGGGGTGGGGCGGCGGGGGCGGCTGGCCGGGCTTGACGCGGCGGGGGCCGGCGGGCGGCTGGTCAGGCTGCGCTCGATCGCCTTGAGCGCTTCGAGCCGCTCATGGGTCTGGTCCAGCCGGCGCTGCACCTCGCGCACCTGCTGGGTCTGCTTTTCCAGCTGCTCTTCGAGGCGGCGCTGCTCGCCGTAGCGGGCAGCGAGCAGGCGGGCCAGCGCGTGCAGCGGCTGGGCCTGGGGCGCGGCATTGCTGATCACGCGGCTGAGCAGTTCCTGCGCCCGTCCCAGCTCCGGCGCCTGGTGCAGCTGGCTGAGCGCCAGGGCGAGCTGCAACTGCTCGGCCGGCGTTGGCGGGTTGCCCAGCCGGGCGATTTCCTGGGCCAGCTCCGCCGCCGACAGGCCGCGCACCCGGTCGGCGTAGGCCAGCAGGCGCTCCACGCCGTCGGCTGGCGGCGCGGCCAGGGGCGCGCTGGTCGCAGGCACGGCCGCGCTGGCGCTGGCCGGGGCGGCGC
>JALYRU010000006.1 GCA_030855235.1 Pseudomonadota bacterium | reverse complement strand
TTGTGCTGCTGCCCCGGCGCTGGGTGGTCGAGCGCAGCTTTGCTTGGCTGGCTCGCTTCAGGCGGCTGAGCCGCGATTTCGAGCGCATGCCCGAGGTGCTGGCCGCGCTGCATTTTGTCGTCTTTGCAATGCTCATGCTGCCCAAGGCCGCCATGCTCCTGGCTTCGGGGGAGAGTTCATAACACGCTCTAGTAAGCCATCAACGCCCAGGCGCTTTGAAGCGGTGCCTTGCCAGCACCGGATGCCGTGCCTGCGGCATCCGCGCTCAGTCCTGTTTCCACGGCAAGCCGCGCAGACGCCAGCCGCCCCGGCGGCCGCGCTGGCCGTGCTCATCGGCATCGCCCTCAAAGCCTTCGAGGATGTTGTAGGCCTCGATGCCCAGCTCGCTTGCCCGTTTGGCCGCCGCCACCGAGCGCACCCCGCTGCGGCACAGCAGCACCACTTTGCCGCCCGCAGGCACGGCAGCTTGCAAGCCAGCATCAAAATCCGGGTTCATCGCCATGCCCGGCCACTGCTTCCAGGCCAGAGGAATGGCACCAGGCACAGCGCCCACCCATTCGCGCTCGGCGTCGGTGCGCACATCGACCAGCACGGCCTGGCCGGACTGCAGCCATTGCCAGGCCAGTTCCGCCGGAACGTCGCCCGCGTAGCCTGAAGCGGGTTGAATCTGAAGAGAGGCATCGCTTGTCATGTCAGAACCTGTCGTATTTCAAAGGATAAAAATGCCCGCCCCCAACGTAGGGTGTGGGACGCAGGCGCCTGAAAAGAGTGTAGTCCGCCGCTGTGCCCGGCGTGAACAGCCCCTGGGCTCTTGCCTTTCAGGCCGCGCGCCCTGCTGACCACGGCTGCTGGTCACGGCCGGGATGCAAAATCAAGTATTCCACCCCCACTCGGAGCCCTCGATGCCGTCCAAATCCCTTGACCTCCCCTCTTCGCCGCCCAATCCGTCCGCCAGCCGGAACGAGCGCCAGGCGCTGGCCGACAGGCTGGCCCCGTGGCAGCCGCCGCTGGCCGATACAGCTGGCGGCGATGAACGCAAAAAAGGCAAGGCCTGGACATTGGCCGCGCTGGACCCGGCCGCCAAGCCTTTTTCCACCGGAGAAAAAGCACGCGACAAGGAAGCGGTTGACACCCTGGCGAGCGAACTCGATGCGCTGCAGAATCTGTTTTATGCGGACAAGCGCCACAAGCTGCTGGTGATTCTGCAAGGCAGCGACACCTCGGGCAAGGACGGCACGCTGCGCGGCGTGTTCGGGCGCATCAGCCCGCTGGGGGTGCGCACCGTGGGCTGGCGCGCGCCCAGCGAGGAAGAACGGGCGCATGACTACCTGTGGCGCATTCACCAAGCCATGCCTGGCGCGGGCGAGTTGATGATTTTCAACCGCAGCCACTATGAAGACGTGCTGGTGCCGCCGGTCAACGGCTGGATCACGCCGGCGCAGACCGTCCAGCGCTACCGGCACATCAACGACTTCGAGCGCCTGCTGAGCGAAACCGGCACGGTCATCCTGAAGTTCATGCTGCACATCAGCTTCAAGGAGCAGGGCCAGCGGCTGCAGGAGCGGCTCGATGACCCGAGTAAACACTGGAAATTCAGCCTGGGCGATCTGGAGGCGCGCAAGCAGTGGCCGCGCTACCAGCAGGCCTATGACGAGTTGCTGCAAGCCACCAGCACCCCCTGGGCGCCCTGGACCGTGGTGCCGGCCGACTCCAAGACCCACCGCAACCTGATGATTGCCACCCTGGTGCGCCACACGCTGGAGCAGCTCGACCTGCGCTACCCGGCGTCGGACCCGGCGCTTCAGGGCATCAAGGTGGCGTGATGCGCGAACAGGCTGACCCGCGACACCTTTCCGGCGGGTACAGCCGGCCCCCGTCCAAGCCGTGGGTTAACCCTTGGCCGTAAGCCGACACCCCCGCGATTGCGCGTTTAAAAGGGGGAATTTTGCAGCATTGTAAGTTGACGTTTACGTAAACGTAATATCATGCCGTGTTGGCACTTTGCTGCCCATCTACCACTGCCCAGGAGACACAAACCCATGACCGATCTGTCCACCGACTACAAAGCCCTTGCCAGCTACCGCCCGGCGAACAAGGTGCGCTTCATCACCGCCGCCAGCCTGTTCGACGGTCACGACGCGGCGATCAACATCATGCGGCGCATCCTGCAGGGCATGGGCGCCGAGGTCATTCACCTGGGCCACAACCGCAGCGTCGATGAGGTCGTGACCGCCGCGCTGCAGGAAGACGCACAAGGCATCGCCATCAGCTCCTACCAGGGCGGGCATGTGGAGTATTTCAAGTACATGGTCGATCTGCTCAAAAGCCGGGGCGGCGAGCACATCCAGGTCTTCGGCGGCGGCGGCGGCGTGATCGTCGGGCCGGAAATCCGCGAGCTGCACGCCTACGGCGTGGCCCACATCTTCAGCCCCGAAGACGGCCAGCGCATGGGCCTGCAAGGGATGATCGGCGAGATGGTGATGCGCTGCGACAAGGATTTAAGCGGCTTTGCACCCACCAGCCTCGCCGCCATAGAAGGCCACAGCGAAATGGCGTGGCGCTCACTCGCCCAGCTGATCACCGCGCTCGAAGGCGAAAAGGCCGATGCCGCGCTGGTGGACGCCGTGCGCGCCCAGGCCGCCACCAAAACCATTCCCGTTCTCGGCATCACCGGCACCGGCGGCGCGGGCAAATCGTCGCTCACCGACGAGCTGATCCGCCGCCTGCGCCTCGACCAGGGCGACCAGCTGCGCGTGGCGCTCATCAGCATCGACCCGTCGCGGCGCAAGAGCGGCGGCGCGCTGCTTGGCGACCGCATCCGCATGAACGCCATCAACCCATGGAGCCAGGGCCAGCGCGTCTTCATGCGCTCTCTGGCCACGCGCGACTTTGGCAGCGAGATCAGCCAAGCCCTGCCCGACGTGATTGCCGCCTGCAAGGCCGCCGATTTTGATTTGATTATTGTGGAAACCTCCGGCATCGGCCAGGGCGACGCGGCCATCGTGCCGCATGTCGATATTCCGATGTACGTGATGACGCCCGAGTTCGGCGCGGCCAGCCAGCTCGAAAAGATCGACATGCTTGACTTTGCCGAGTTCGTGGCCATCAACAAGTTCGACCGCAAGGGCGCGCTCGACGCGCTGCGCGATGTCTCCAAGCAGGTCCAGCGCAACCAGGAAGCCTGGAACACGCCCGCCGACCAGATGCCGGTGTTCGGCACCATGGCCGCGCGCTTCAACGACGACGGCGTGACCGCGCTCTACCAGGCGCTCAAGGTCCGCCTGGGCGCGCTCGGCCTGCCGCTGGAGAGCGGCGTATTGCCGCTGGTCAACGTGCGCCACAGCACCAACCAGACCCCCGTCGTGCCCGCCGCCCGCACCCGCTACCTGGCCGAGATCACCGACACCGTGCGCGGCTACAAGCAGCGCGGCCGCGAGCAGGCCAGGCTGGCGCGTGAAATCCAGCAGCTGCGCGCCAGCGCCGCCATGCTCACAGCCAGCAAGCGCGACCAGGCCAATGGCACCGAGGCCCTGATCGGCCTGGCCACCGAGCGCGAACAGACGCAAGACCCGTCAGCCAAAAAGCTGCTGGTCCAGTGGCCCGAGATGCAGAAAGCCTACGCCGGCGACGAGTACGTGGTCAAAATGCGCGACAAGGAAATTCGCACCCAGCTGACCAGCAAATCCCTGAGCGGTACCGTGATCCGCAAGGTCTGCCTGCCGCAGTACGAAGACCACGGCGAAATCCTGAAATGGCTGATCCTGGACAACGTGCCCGGCAGCTACCCCTACACCGCCGGCACTTTTGCCTTCAAACGCGAGGGGGAAGATCCGACCCGCATGTTCGCCGGAGAAGGTGACCCGTTCCGCACCAACCGCCGCTTCAAGCTTCTGTCCGACGGCATGGAAGCCAAGCGCCTGTCCACCGCATTCGACTCGGTCACACTCTACGGCAACGACCCCGATCCGCGCCCGGACATCTATGGCAAGGTGGGCAACTCCGGCGTGTCGATTGCCACGCTGGACGATTTGAAAGTGCTCTACAGCGGTTTTGACCTGTGCAGCCCGTCCACCAGCGTGTCCATGACCATCAACGGCCCGGCGCCCAGCATCCTGGCGATGTTCATGAATGCGGCCATCGACCAGAACCTGGAAAAGTTCAAGGCGGAAAACGGCCGCGAGCCCACCGAAACCGAAACCGCCAAGATCCGCGAATGGGTGCAAGCCAACGTGCGCGGCACGGTGCAGGCCGACATCCTGAAGGAAGACCAGGGCCAGAACACCTGCATCTTCTCCACCGAGTTCAGCCTGAAGGTGATGGGCGACATCGCCGAATATTTTGTCCACCACAACGTGCGCAATTTCTACAGCGTCTCCATCAGCGGCTACCACATCGCCGAGGCCGGGGCCAACCCGATCAGCCAGCTGGCGTTCACACTCTCGAACGGCTTCACCTTCGTCGAAGCGTATCTCGCGCGCGGCATGCACATCGACGACTTCGCGCCCAACCTGTCGTTCTTCTTCTCCAACGGCATGGACCCCGAGTACACCGTGATGGGCCGCGTCGCTCGTCGCATCTGGGCCGTGGCGATGAAGGAAAAGTATGGCGCCAACGAGCGCAGCCAGAAGCTGAAATACCACATCCAGACCTCGGGCCGCAGCCTGCACGCGCAGGAAATCCAGTTCAACGACATCCGCACCACGCTCCAAGCCCTGATCGCGATCTACGACAACTGCAACTCGCTGCACACCAATGCGTTTGACGAGGCCATCACCACGCCGACCGAAGACTCGGTGCGCCGCGCCATGGCTATTCAATTGATCATCAACCGCGAATGGGGCCTGGCCAAGAACGAAAACCCGAGCCAGGGCGCCTTCATCATCGAGGAACTCACCGAATTGGTGGAAGAAGCCGTGCTGGCCGAGTTCCAGAACATCGCCGACCGGGGCGGCGTGCTCGGTGCGATGGAAACCGGTTACCAGCGCGGGCGCATCCAGGACGAGTCGATGCATTATGAAATGCTGAAACACACGGGCGAGCTGCCCATCATCGGCGTGAACACCTTCCGCAACCCGCACGGCGACGCGGTGCATGACAAGCTGGAACTCGCCCGCTCGACCGACGAGGAAAAGCAGTCGCAACTGCAGCGCCTGGCCGATTTCCACACCCGCCACGCGAATGAAGCCCCGGCCCAGCTCAAGCGCCTGCAGCAGGCGGTGATCGAGAACAAGAACGTGTTCGAGGTGCTGATGGACGCGGTGCGCGTTTGCTCGCTGGGGCAAATTACCAACGCCCTGTTCGAGGTGGGCGGGCAGTACCGGCGAAATATGTAAGCAATCGCGTTGCCATGGCCTAAAATTTCCCTTTTTGTAACAGGGTAATTACCATGGCAAAGCGGATTTCGGTGGCACTGGCCACGGTGCTGGTTTCAATGTTTGTGGCCTTCCCTGTCCTTGGCCAGCCCGCCAAAGACGCTGTTGCGCCGGCCAAGGCAGACTTGGCCGAGCGCATCAAGGAAGTACAAAACAACCCGCGCCAGTTCGAGGCCGCCTACAAGACCGGCAGCAAGGTCGTGGCCGTGTGCGCCAACTGCCATGGCCAGGGCGGCAACAGCATCAAACCCGACATTCCCAACCTGGCCGGGCAGAACCCGGCCTATCTGCTCGAACAGATGCGCCAGTTCACCACCGGAGAGCGCCGCAACGAATTCATGCAGGGCCTGATCAAGGTGCTCAAGCCGGAGGAAAAGATCGGCATGGTGGTGTATGTTGCCAATCAGGAAGTCGTTCACAAGCCGGCCGACAACACCGTTCTGGCCTCCAAGGGCCAGGCTTATTACGCCAAAAACTGTGTGAGCTGCCACGGCGAGCAGGGGCGCGGCAATGAAAAAATGGCGCGCATCGCCGGGCAGCAGACCAACTACCTGAACCTGGCCCTCAAGCGCTACCGCGACGGCTCCACCGCGCGCAGGGATCCGCTGATGGCAGCCAGCACCCAGCAGATGAGCAACACAGACATTGCCGCCGTCGTCGCCTACGTCGCGTCGATGAAATAAGGTCTGGCAGCACGCCCACACAGGCCCAGGGTTCAAGAACCACGGCCTGGGCCTAAAATGCTTTCCAAGTAACGAAAAGCAACTGCCATGGCAAAACGAATCAAATTGGCAATCGCCACGGTGCTGGTTTCAATGTTCCTGGCGTCCCCAGCCATGAGCCAGCCCGCCGCGATCCACCTGCCGGCGGACACGGATCTGGCCGCGCACCTCAAGGAGCTCGAAGGCAACCCCGCCCAGACCGAAGCGATGCACAAGATCGGGCGCAAGGTGGCGGCCGTCTGTGCTTACTGCCATGGCGATGGCGGCAACAGCTTGAAACCCGACATTCCCAACCTGGCGGGACAAAACCCGGCTTATCTGCTCAAGCAAATGCACCAGTTCACCACCGGCGAGCGCCGCAACGAGTTCATGCAGGGCCTGATCAAGGCGCTCAAGCCCGAAGAAAAGATCGGCATGGTGATTTTTTACTCCGGCCAGGAAGTCACCCACAAGCCGGCCACCCATGCCGCGCTGGTCAGCAAGGGCCAGGAGTACTACAGCAAGACCTGCTTTCGCTGTCACGGCGAGCAGGGACGCGGCAATGAAGGCTTCGCGCGCATTGCCGGGCAGCAAGCCGATTACCTGACCCTGACGCTCAAGCGCTACCGCGATGGCTCCAGCGTGCGCAAGAACTCGCTGATGGCGGCCAACACCCGGCTGATGTCGGACGAGGATATCGCGGCCGTCGTGGCCTATGTCTCGTCCATGAAATAAGCGCGCCGGCGCCGCCCGACAGGCGCAGACTGAAAAAAACCCGAAGACCTCAGGCGGATGACGCCTGCGGTGATTCGGGTTTCTTTTTGGCCGGGAGCACGCAAGGCGCCGGCCATTGGCTGGCTTAGCCCTGGTGGGGACGCTTGCCAGGGTTTTTCTTGCTGCGGGTGTGCGAACCGCGCTCAAGGCTGCGCTTCTGGCCGTTGCCGGTGGTGATGGTGTAGCCCTTGGGGCAAACAGGCTTGGGGGCGCAGATGTCGGCTTCGACTCTGATTTTTTTGGACATGGAAGGCTCCGGGTTAAAAATGGCTGAACAAATGATTTTAAGCCACAGCGGCGCAATCGGGGAACCATCGCTATTTGACGGCGCGTGCATACCGGGACAAAGCCGCCAAGCGGGCGTCAAACCGGCCAGCCGTGGCGGTTCAGGCCAGAGGGTAAACCCGAGCGGGTACCTGTTGCGCAAAACTACCTAAGGGTCTGCCCCGGTATCGCCCTGTCTTTCACGCGGCTAGGATGAGTTGTGTGATTGCCAGGAGCCTTGTCCATGACCACCATGGCTCAGCCCGTTGAGCCGTAAAACCAACCCACGGAGAGTCCTTTGACAACAGAGTTCATTCTTGAAACGCAGGGGTTGACCAAGGAATTCAAGGGCTTTGTCGCCGTCAACCAGGTGGACCTGAAGGTCCAGCGCGGACACATCCACGCGCTGATCGGTCCCAACGGCGCGGGCAAAACGACGTTCTTTAACCTGCTGACCAAGTTCCTCACGCCCACGCGGGGAAGCATCACCTTCAACGGCCACGACATCACCCATGAAAAACCGGCCCAGACGGCGCGGCGTGGCATCGTGCGCTCGTTCCAGATTTCGGCCGTGTTCCCGCACATGACGGTGCTGGAAAATGTGCGCGCGGCGCTGCAGCGCAACCTGGGCACCTCGTTTCATTTCTGGAAGGCCGAGGACAGCCTGCACTGCCTGCATGAGCGCGCCCGGCAACTGCTCGACGAGGTGGACCTGGGCCAGTTTGCCGGCATGCTCACGGTCAACCTGCCCTATGGCCGCAAGCGCGCCCTGGAGCTGGCCACCACGCTGGCGCTGGAGCCCGAGCTGATGCTGCTGGACGAGCCCACCCAGGGCATGGGCCATGAAGACGTGGACCGTGTCACGCAGCTGATCAAGAAAGTCTCGACTGGGCGCACCATTTTGATGGTCGAGCACAACATGAACGTCGTCTCCTCGATTGCCGACCGCATCACGGTGCTGCAGCGCGGCGCCATTCTGGCCGATGGCCCCTACGCCGAGGTGTCGAAAAACCCGCTGGTCATCGAGGCCTACATGGGCACGACTGAAACAGCCCTGCAGGGAGCCCACTGATGTCCAAAGAGCTGCTGCGCCTGCAAGACCTGCACGCCTGGTATGGCGAGTCGCACATCCTGCACGGCGTGAACCTGCATGTGAACGAGGGCGAGGTGGTCACGCTGCTGGGGCGCAACGGCGCGGGCCGCACCACCACGCTGCGCGCCATCGTCGGCCTGACGGGCGCGCGCAAGGGCTCGATCCAGATCAACGGCGAAGAGGCGATGAGGCTGGCGCCGCACAAGGTGGCGCGCCTGGGCGTGGGCTACTGCCCGGAAGAGCGCGGCATCTTTGCCAGCCTCTCGACCGAGGAAAACCTGATGCTGCCGCCCACGATTGCGCCCGGCGGCATGAGCGTGGCCGAGATTTATGCCATGTTCCCCAACCTCAAGGAGCGCGCCCACAGCCCCGGCACGCGCCTGTCGGGCGGCGAGCAGCAGATGCTGGCCGTCGCCCGCATCCTGCGCACCGGCGCGCGGCTGCTGCTGCTCGACGAGATCTCCGAAGGCCTGGCGCCTGTCATCGTGCAAAAGCTCGCCGAGATGATCCGCACCCTCAAAGCCAAGGGCTACACCATCGTGCTGGTCGAGCAGAACTTTCGCTTTGCCGCGCCGCTGGCCGACCGGTTCTATGTGATGGAGCACGGGCGCATCGTCAAGCAGTTTGCGCAGGCTGAACTGGCCGACAACATGGCCATGCTGCAGGAGTACCTGGGGGTCTAGCCCGCTGGCGGTGACGCCCGTTTTTGCAAGTATTTCAATGACCTTAAAAGAGGAGACACCATGAAACTCAGAGCACTTTCCTTCGCACTACTGGCCATCGGCTTTGGCGCCGGCGCCCATGCCCAGGGCACCGGCCCGGTCAGGATCGGCATGATCACCGACATGTCCAGCCTGTACGCCGACCTGGACGGGCCGGCCGGCGCCGAAATGGTCCGGTGGGCCGCGCAGGACTTCGGCGGCAAGGTGCTGGGTCGCCCGATTGAAGTGCTCTCAGCCGACCACCAGAACAAGGCCGACGTGGCCAGCTCCAAGGCTAGAGAATGGATGGACAAGGACGGCGTGGCGATGCTGATCGGCGGCACCAACTCGGGCACGTCGCTGGCCATGGCCAAGGTGGCGGCCGAGAAAAAACGTCCTTTCATTTCCATCGGCGCGGGCTCGGCCCGCCTGACCAATGAAGACTGCACGCCCTACACGGTCCACTATGCCTATGACACGGTGGCGCTGGCCAAGGTGGCCGGCACGGCGTTGGTCAAGGCCGGCAACAAGAGCTGGTTCTTCCTGACCGCCGACTACGCCTTCGGCCACTCGCTCGAAAACGACACCGCCAATGTGGTCAAGGCCAACGGGGGCACCGTGGCCGGCGCGGTGCGCCATCCGCTCAATGCCTCGGACTTCTCGTCCTTCCTGCTGCAGGCCCAGTCGTCCAAGGCGCAGATCCTGGCGCTGGCCAATGCCGGCGGCGACTTCACCAATGCGATGAAGGCGGCGCGCGAGTTCGGCATCAACAAGACCATGAAGGTGGCGGGCCTCTTGGTCTTCATCAACGATGTGCACAGCCTGGGCCTGGCCAACACCGAGGGCCTGCAACTGGCTGACAGCTGGTACTGGAACCAGAGCGATGCGTCGCGCAAGTTCGCCACGCGCTTCTTTGACAAGTACAAGCGCATGCCGTCGAGCCTGCAGGCCGCCGACTACTCGGCCGCCATGAATTATTTGAAAGCGGTGCAGGCCGCCGGCACCACCGATGGCGACAAGGTGATGAGCGCTTTCAAGGCGATGAAGATCGATGATTTTTATAACAAGGGCCAGATCCGCGCCGATGGGCGCATGGTCCACGACATGTACCTGTACCAGGTCAAGGGCGCCAAGGAGTCCGGCAAGCCCTGGGATTACTACAAGACCGTGGCCACGGTGCCGGGCGAGCAGGCGTTCACCAGCCTGGCTGACTCCAAGTGCCCCCTGATCAAGAAATAGGCTGACAGTCCGGCGGCCGGCTGCGCCTGGCCGCCGGACGCTTTTCCTGTTTCAAGCGCCTCATCCTTTCAACGCATGACCTGACGGGTTTCCATGGAAATTTTTGGCATTCCCCTTCAAGCCTTCATGGGCCAGTTGCTGCTGGGCTTGGTCAACGGCGCTTTCTATGCCCTGCTCAGCCTGGGGCTGGCGGTCATCTTCGGGCTGCTGGGCATCGTCAACTTTGCCCACGGCGCGCTCTACATGCTGGGCGCTTTTGCCGCCTGGATCATGCTCGACAAATTTGAGATTGGTTACTGGTATGCGCTGTTCCTGGCGCCGCTGCTCGTGGGCCTGCTCGGCGTGGTGATCGAGCGCCTGTTTCTCAAGCATCTGTACAAGCTCGATCCGCTCTACGGATTGCTGCTGACTTTCGGTCTGGCCCTGATTGCCGAAGGGCTGTTTCGCGAGATGTATGGCGTCTCGGGCCAGAACTATAACGTGCCCGAGCAGCTGTCGGGCGCCACCAACCTGGGCTTCATGGTGCTGCCCAACTACCGCGCCTGGGTGGTGCTGGTCTCGCTGGTGGTCTGCCTGGGCACCTGGTTCGTGATCGAGCGCACCCGCCTGGGCGCCTACCTGCGCGCCGGCACCGAAAACGCCCCGCTGGTGCAGGCCTTCGGCATCAACGTGCCGATGATGGTCATGCTGACCTATGGCGCCGGCGCCGCGCTGGCCGCCCTGGCCGGCGTGCTGGCGGCGCCCATCATCCAGGTCAACCCGCTGATGGGCTCCAACCTCATCATCGTGGTATTCGCGGTGGTGGTGATTGGCGGCATGGGCTCGATTTTCGGCTCCGTCATCAGCGGCCTGGGGCTGGGGCTGGTCGAAGGGCTGACGCGGGTGTTTTACCCGGAAGCGTCCAACATCGTGGTGTTTGTCATCATGGTGCTGGTGCTGATGGTTCGCCCGGCGGGCCTGTTCGGCAAGGAGGCTTGAGCCATGTCCAAAACCCTGACCGCAGCCACGCAACAACCCGCCATGCCTCAACGACCTTCAGCCCCCCAAGCGGCCCCCTTCATGAACCTGACGCGCCTGACCTATCTCGCCCTGCTGGTGCTGCTGCTGCTCGCGCCGGTGCTCGGGCTGTACCCGGTGTTTGTCATGAAGCTGCTGTGCTTTGCGCTGTTTGCCTGCGCCTTTAATTTGCTGCTGGGCTTTACCGGGCTGCTGTCTTTCGGCCACGCCGCGTTTTTCGGCTCGGCGGCCTACATCACCGGCTGGTTCATCAAGGCGCAGAACTGGACGCCGGAGCTGGGCCTGCTGGCCGGCACGCTGGGCGCTGGCTTGATCGGCCTGGTCGTGGGCCTGGTGGCCATCCGGCGCCAGGGCATTTACTTTGCGATGATCACGCTGGCCATTGCCCAGATGGTGTTTTTCGTCTGCCTGCAGGCGCCGTTCACTGGCGGCGAGGACGGCTTGCAGGGCGTGCCGCGCGGCAGCCTGTTCGGCATCATCTCGCTGGCCTCCGACACCGCCATGTACTACCTCGTGGCGCTGATTTTCGTGCTGTGCTTTTTGTTCATCTCGCGCATCGTCAATTCGCCCTTCGGCCAGGTGCTCAAGATGATCCGCGAGAACGAGCCGCGCGCCATCTCGCTGGGCTACGAGGTGGACCGCTACAAGCTGCTGGCCTTTGTGCTCTCGGCCGCACTGGCCGGGCTCGCCGGCGCGCTCAAGACGCTGGTGATGGGCTTTGCCACGCTGTCCGATGTCCACTGGTCCATGTCGGGCGAGGTGATTTTGATGACGCTGCTCGGCGGCGTGGGCACTTTCTTCGGCCCGGTGCTGGGCTCGGGCATCGTGATTGCGCTGCAGAACCTGCTGGCCGACAAGGTGGGCTCCTGGGTCACCGTCATCATCGGCGTGATCTTCGTGGTGTGCGTGCTCGCTTTCCGCAAGGGCATCGTGGGCGAGCTGCACGCCTTTCGGGAGCGCCGCCAGCAGGCGGCTACCAAAATCATCAGAAATGCCGCCTGAACTGAAAAAGACATGCGCTGAAAAGCTATCGGCGCCTAAGCGGGTGATGGCTCTGCTCGGCTCAACAAGCCAAACGGCTTGAGCTGCGCCAAGCCGTTCGCGCTTTACCCCGCGTCGGTGGACAGTGCATGGCTCACGCGCTGGGGCATGAGCACCTCGCCCCGGCTGTTGGCCACCGGGTGCATCTGGATGGTGGGCGAGCCTGAGGTGATGCCGCCAAACAGCGTGGCAAAAGCCGAATCGGCGGCATCCCGGCCGGTGGCAAAGCGCACGAAACCCATGGGAATCGCCGTTCCCGACGGGTCGAACAGGTACCAGCGGTGGCTCAGGTACACCTCGACATAGGCGTGAAAATCGGGCGGCCCGAGCACCGGGTCAGCGCCATAGTCGGTGCCGGTGGCAAAGCGCGCCGGCAGGTTCAGCGCCCGGCACAGCGCAATCATCAGGTGCGCAAAATCGCGGCAGACACCAGCGCGGTCAATCAAGGTGTCCAGCGCCGAGGTGCTGCCGTGCGAGCTGTTGGACTCGAAACTCACGCGCTGCTGCACCCATTCGCAAATTGCCTGCACCCGGCTGTAGCCCTGCTGCAGATGGCCAAACTCCTTGAAAGCGAGCTTGCTCAACCGGTCCGACTGGCAGTAGCGGCTGGGGTAGATATAGGGCAGCACGGCGCCGGGCAACTGCCACACCGGCACCTCGCTCAGCTCACTGGGGTTGGCGCGGTGGTGGTCAATTTCCACCGTCGCCTCGTAAAGCACCTGCAGGTGGCCCGCGCCGGCCTGCAGCCGCAGGTAGCGGTTGCGGCTGACCGGATCGGTGGCAATGTCATAAGGCACATCCTGGCTGACGCGCAGGTTTTCCTGCACCACTGTCTGCTGCGCCGTGTGGGCCGCGTGGATGTTGAAAATGAAGTCACCGCCCGGAGGCGAAATGTCGTAGTTGAGTTCGACAGAAAACTGGAGCCTGACCATGGGTACTTTCGTGAGCGGGTAGGTGGCAGACCTGGCCGTGCCTAAGAGCAGGCTACCGTCTGATTGAAGGCAGCAGTCATTATGCTAGCGGGTTTACGGGCCTTGCGTCAGCCAATGCCCTTAGTCGCCGCGCTTTCAAGGCCCGTGGCTGAGTAGGCACTGCCGCTCATCAAGGCCCGTGGCTGAGTAGGCACTGCCGCTCAAGCTGTCCACGCCCGCCCTGACGCACGGGCTTTGAACTCGACTGGATCACGTCGTCAAGCCGCACCTTTCTCGAATGAACTCTGCGGTTCAAGCCCCCCTTTCACCCCGCAGGTAGCGCGCCGCTGGCCCAGGGATCGGCACCGTCAGCATGGTAATCCGGCTGCGAATCGCTCAAAAGGCCGCCGATACACGCCCGGCCACTCAGGATTCGTCGTCGAGCAGCCGCACCTTCACGGTCTTGCCCTTGACCCGGCCCTGGGTCAGCTTGCGCAGCGCGTCAAAGGCAATCCTGCGGTCCACCGCCACATAGGTGGAGAACTCGTTCACATTGATTTTCCCCACCTGCTCTCTGGTGAAACCGGCCTCGCCGGTCAGCGCGCCCAGCACGTCGCCGGCGCGGATCTTTTCCTTGCGCCCGCCCACGATCTGCAGCGTGGCCATCGGCGGCAGCAGCGGCTCGCTGCTGGCGGGCGTGAGTTCGTCGAGCTTGTGCCATTCGGAGACGGTCTTTTGCAGCTGCTCGATCTTGCCCACCGAGCCCATCTCGTCCATGCTCGCCAGGCTGATGGCCCAGCCTTCCTCGTCGGCGCGGCCGGTGCGGCCGATGCGGTGAATGTGGACTTCGGAGTCCGGCGTCACATCGACATTGATCACCATTTCCAGCTGCGAAATGTCCAGCCCGCGCGCGGCCACGTCAGTCGCCACCAGCACCGAGCAGCTGCGGTTGGAAAACTGCACCAGCACCTGATCGCGCTCGCGCTGCTCCAGCTCGCCATACAGCGCCAGCGCGCTGAAGCCCTGGTCTTTCAATTGCTGCACCAGCGCGCGGCACTGCGACTTGGTGTTGCAAAACGCCAGCGTGCTGGCCGGGCGGTAGTGGTTCAGCACCATGCCGACGGCGTTCAGGCGCGCCTCGTCGTGGTCGCTGTCGGGCACCTCGTACCAGCGCTGGCGGATCTTGCTTTTTTCATGCTGGGCCTGCACCGTGATGGTTTGCGGCGTTTTCATGAACTGCTGACTGATTTTGGCAATGCCTTCGGGGTAAGTCGCCGAGAACAGCAGGGTCTGGCGCTCTTTCGGGCACTGCTTGGCCACGGTGGCGATGTCGTCGAAAAAGCCCATGTCCAGCATGCGGTCCGCTTCGTCGAGCACCAGCGTGTTCATGGCAGCCAGGTCCAGGTTGCCGCGCGCCAGATGGTCCATGATGCGGCCCGGCGTGCCGACGACGATGTGCGCGCCGTGCTCCAGGCTGGCGCTCTGGCCGCGCAGGGCGACGCCGCCGCACAGCGTGACGACCTTGATGTTTTCCTCGGCTCTGGCCAGGCGGCGGATTTCGGTGGTGACCTGGTCGGCGAGTTCGCGCGTCGGGCACAGCACCATCGCCTGCACCGCAAAATGGCGGGCATTCAGATTGGCCAGCAGCGCCAGCGCAAAAGCGGCGGTCTTGCCGCTGCCGGTCTTGGCCTGGGCAATCAGGTCTTTGCCGAGCAGCGCCACGGGCAGGGCGGCGGCCTGGATCGGCGTCATCGAGAGGTAACCGAGTTGCTGTAAATTGGCCAGCACATGCGCCGGCAGGGACAGGTTACTGAAGTCAAGCGGGGAAGCCACGGAGGCGGAAGAAGAGGTCATCCCCCGATTATCGGTGCCTGCGCGATTTGGCCGGCCATGCCAAGTCCCTGCGCCGGTATCCCCGATGCGCGCCATCCCATCCAGATGGGCCATGGCTGCGGCCCAGGCTCGGTGTTAATCTGGAAAATTCATCCAGACTCTCAGCCCCGAAAGAAGGAAAAAACACTCATGCAGACTTTTGATTTCGACCTGTTCGTCATCGGCGGGGGCAGCGGCGGCGTGCGAGCGGCCCGCATGGCCGCGCAGCGCGGCGCCTGCGTGGCGCTGGCCGAGGTGGCGGAGATGGGCGGCACCTGCGTCAACCTCGGCTGCATCCCGAAAAAACTCTACAGCTACGCAGCCCATTTCGCCGAAAGTTTTGAGGAATCGCACGGTTTCGGCTGGGTGGGCGAGGCGCCCGTGCTGAACTGGGACACCCTCAAGGCCAACCGCGCCCGCGAAATCTCGCGGCTCAACGGCATCTATGTGCAGTTGCTCAAAAGCGCCGGCGTGCAGATCGTGAGCGGCTGGGCCAAGCTGGTGGATGCACACACGGTCGATGTCGGCGGGCAGCACTACCGCGCCAGGAACATCTTGATCGCCACCGGCGGCAAGCCCAGCGTGCCAAAAATAGCGGGCGGCGAGCACGTCGTCACCTCCAACGAGATGTTTGATCTGTCGCCCTTCCCCAAGCGCCTGCTGGTGGTGGGCGGGGGCTACATCGCCTGCGAATTCGCCTCCATCTTCAACGGCCTGGGCGCCAAGGTCACGCAACTCTACCGGGGCGAGCAGGTGCTGCGCGGCTTCGACGAGGATGTCAGGACTTTCATTGCCGGCGAGATGGTCAAGACCGGCGTGGCGCTGCACCTCAACACCGACGTGTCCGCCATCGAACGCACGGGTGACGGCCTGCAGGTGCAGCTGCTCGATGGCAGCCACATCACCGTCGATACCGTGCTGTATGCCACCGGCCGGGCGCCGCTGGCGAGCGGCCTGGGGCTGGAAGCGGCCGGGGTCGAACAGAACGCGGCCGGGGCGATCCAGGTGAACACCCAATACCAGACCTCCGTGCCGTCGATCTATGCCGTCGGCGACGTGACGGCGCGGGTGCAGCTCACGCCGGTGGCGCTGGCCGAAGCCATGGTGGTGGTGGATGAATTGCTCGGCCCACCTGCCGGCAAGGCGCCGCGCAGCATGAGCTACGACTTCATCCCGACGGCAGTCTTCACCCATCCCAACATCGGCACCGTCGGCTACACCGAGGCCGAGGCCAGCGAGAGGTTCGGCAAAGTCAGCACCTACAAAAGCGACTTCAAGGCCCTCAAGCACACCCTGAGCGGCAGCACCGAGCGCACGCTGATGAAATTGATCGTCGAAGACGCCACCGACCGTGTCGTCGGCCTGCACATGGTGGGCGCGGACGCCGGCGAGATCGTCCAGGGCTTTGCCGTGGCCATGAAGGCCGGCGCGACCAAGGCGGTGTTTGACAGCACCATCGGCATCCACCCGACCATGGCCGAAGAGTTTGTGACGATGCGCGAGCCGGTCAAGCGCTGAACACCGACACGGGTGAGGCAACAGCCCCATCCGTGGTTCAGCCCTTTTACGGCGTCAATATTTTTAAAAAATAGCAGTTATCCAAATCGAAAACTCAGGACAGCTTTCTTGACTACGCCTTGCTAAATTTCCGAGTTTCAGCAAAGAATTTTGTCCACATAAAGGCCCACTTCCATGCCCCACCAGCCGCTAACCATCGAGCCCCTGCGCTACACCGACCCGCTGGCCGCGCTGGCGCAGGTGCGCCTGATCTACGACCAGCAGATCGCCCACCTGCGCCTGGCGATGCAGCGCTACGTGGCCGGCGACACCCCGCCCGGCCATGTGCGCGCCTGCTACCCGTTCGTGCGCATCCACACCGACACGGTGGCGCGTGCCACGCTGGAAGCCCCCGACATCGCCCAGCTCAGCTACGGCTTTGTGGCGGGACCGGGCCGCTTTGAGACCACGCTGACCCGGCCCGACCTGTACAGCGACTATTACCTGGAGCAGTTCAAGCTGCTCATGCAAAACCACGGCGTGGCGCTGGAAATCGGCCTGAGCCGCCAGCCGATTCCGATCCACTTTTCATTTGCCGAAAACAACCATGTCGAAGGCACGATGAGCGCCGAGCGGCGCATGCTCATGCGCGACGTGTTCGACCTGCCGGACCTCGCCGCGATGGATGACGGCATTGCCAACGGCACCTACGAGGCGCGCCCCGGCGAGCCGCAGCCGCTGTCGCTGTTCACCGCCGCGCGGGTGGACTACTCGCTGCAGCGCCTGCGCCACTACACCGGCACCTCGCCGCACTGGTTCCAGAATTTCGTGCTGTTCACCAACTACCAGTTTTATATTGACGAATTCGTGCGCCTGGGCCACGCCGAAATGGCCGACCCGGACAGCGAATACATCGCCTTCGTCGAGCCGGGCAACGTGGTCACGCGCCGCGTCGGCTTGGGCGCAGAGGCCGGCGACGAGTTGGGCCAGCCGCCGCCGCGCCTGCCGCAGATGCCCGCCTACCACCTGCTGCGCGCCGACCGCAGCGGCACCACCATGGTCAACATCGGCGTCGGCCCGGCCAATGCCAAGAACATCACCGACCACGTCGCCGTGCTGCGCCCGCACGCCTGGATCATGCTGGGCCACTGCGCGGGCCTGCGCAACAGCCAGCAGCTGGGCGACTACGTGCTGGCCCACGGCTATGTGCGCGAAGACCACGTGCTCGACGAGGAGCTGCCGCTGTGGGTGCCGATTCCGGCGCTGGCCGAAATCCAGAAAGCGCTCGAACAGGCCGTGGAAGACGTGACGCAGGCCGTCGGGCCAGACCTGAAGCGCATCATGCGCACCGGCACCGTGGCCTCGACCGACAACCGCAACTGGGAGTTGCTGCCCGGCAACCAGCCCCAGCGCCGCTTCAGCCAGAGCCGGGCCGTCGCCCTGGACATGGAAAGCGCCACCATTGCGGCCAACGGTTTTCGCTTTCGCGTGCCCTACGGCACGCTTTTGTGCGTGAGCGACAAGCCGCTGCACGGCGAGATTAAATTGCCCGGCATGGCCAATCAGTTCTACCGCGAGCGGGTGGATCAGCATTTGCGCATCGGCATGCGGGCAGTGGAATTATTGAGGGCTGAAGGGATCAGCCAGTTGCACAGCCGCAAGCTGCGGAGTTTTTCGGAGGTGGCGTTTCAGTAGCGCTCGTCCAGCGTGGCGTGAAACAGCGCATTCAGGCGCGAGATGACCTCGGACTTCTGGATGCGCTGGGGGTTGATGATTTCCAGGCGCGCCAGTTCTGCCTCGATGAACTCGTTGATGATGCTCACCGGCTCGGACAGGCCCATCTCGGGCGCCAGGCGCTTCTTGGCAAGAAGCTCGTCAATGGCCTGGGTCAACCGGGGCTGATCGGCCACCAGATGCAGCAGCTTGCCGAACTCAATCGGCGCGGCCGTGCCGTAGCGCTCTATCCAGCGCACCGACAGCAGCGGGCGCAGCGCGTAAAAATACTTCTTCAGCGGCACCTGCTGCGCGCGCAGGTAGCCGCGATAGTTGGTCTTGGCCATGCTGCGGTAGTGATAAATACCGCTCTCGCCGGCATACACCTGTGGCAACAGTTCGCGCGCGCCAGCGGCAAAGGCGCCGGACTCGATGTAGCGGATGGGCGACTGAATCCACTCGATAAAAGCCGGATTGGATTTCCAGAACAGGCGAAGCGCCTTGCGGATGTCCCAGCCGTTCAGGTCAATGTCATCGGTGATCGCGTATTCGATGACATCGCGCTGCTCCTCCAGGTCAACGGCCAGATACCACTCGGCCGGGCGCGCATAGATGAACCGAACATCAAAGTCGCTATTTGGCGAGGCAAAGCCCCAGGCCCGGCTGCCCGATTCAATCGCCAGCACAATGCGCACGCCCTCCTCGCGTTCGGTGCGTGCCAGGCGGCGCATGATCTCGGCGTGGATGTCGGCTGGAATCGCCGGGTTCACGGCTGAATTTTCAGGTTTATTCATAAGCATTTGATCGTGACTTTATGGAACTGATGCCACTTCCGGATAAGAGAAATTATTTTCAAAAAATAGGCGTCTTATTGGGAAGGAACCTTCCTGCAGACCCTGAATACCTTGCCGGATGCCACTCAGGATTAAACCACCCCCCTATGCAATGCTGGCGTCTTGCCTGAATGGACGGCGCAAATCCTGCGCGCTCTTGCAGGAGGTCCGCTTTACAAAACTTCACGCCCACGCAGTCCGGAAGAAAACACGCGGTAGGCACAATGGACCAAAACAACCTGCGCCCCTGCACCGCGCCACGCCATGACCACCCCGCTTTCGTCCCCCCGCCACCGGCCCGCACCGCGCCCCGCCTTCTGGGCCTTGAGCACGCTGGCGGCAATCGCCCTGTCGGGCTGTGCCGCACTGTCTTCGCCCGGCAATCACACTGCCAGCGCCCTGCCCGACACCGCCGCGCCCGCCGCCTGGTCCGCGCAAGCCGCCAGCGCTCTCTCCGCGCCCGTGCCGCCAGCGCCAGCCACTGCCACCATGCCAAGCGACTGGTGGCAGCGCTTCAACGACCCGCAGCTCACCGCGCTGGTCACGCAAACCCTGCAGGCCAACACCGATTTGCGCAGCGCCCAGTCCGCCCTGCAGCAAGCCAGAGCCCTGCGTGATGTGAGCGCGGCCGGCCTCGGCCCGTCTGTGGGCGTCTCGGGCTTGGGACAGCGCAGCAAATCCGGCGGCAATGACGCGGGCAACAGTTTCCAGGCCGGCTTTGATGCCAGTTGGGAGCCCGATGTGTTCGGCCGCAACCGCAGTGCCCTGAACGCAGCCCAGGCCGATGTCAGCGCCGCCGGAACCAGTCTGGCCACGCTGCAGGTCTCGCTGGCCGCCGAAGCCGCCGTCACCTACATCGAGTTGCGCGGCCTGCAGGCGCGGCTTGTGATTGCCCGCCGCAACCTCGCCGCCCAACTTGAAACCCTTCAAATCACCCGCTGGCGGGCCCAGGCGGGGCTGGCGTCCTCGCTCGACGTGGAGCAGGCGGTGGCCGCCAGCGAGCAGACCAGCGCCCAGATTCCGGCGCTGGAAACCAGCCTGGCCCAGACAATCAGCAGCCTGGCCGTGCTGACCGGCCAAGCGCCCGGCACACTGCAGGCCAGCCTTGACGCCAATTCCACTGATTCTGCCGCTGTCGCCAACCCTGCCAGTCCCGCCGCTGTCGCCAGCGCCGTGCCGCAGCCCGCGGGCGATCTGGCGCTGGCGTTTCCGGCCGAGACGCTGCGCCAGCGCCCCGATGTGCGCACCGCCGAACACCGCATCAGCGCGGCCCTGGCGCGTGTGGCGCAGGCGGACGCGGCGCGCTACCCCAGCTTTCAACTCAGCGGCTCGCTGGGGCTGCGCGCCCTGACGCTGGGCGGCCTCACCGGCGGCGCCTCGGTGGCCAGTGCGCTGCTGGCCAGTATTTCGGCGCCGCTGTTCGATGGCGGCGCGGCCAGAGCCCAGGTGCGCGCCCAGGAAGCCGGGCTGGAGCAGGCCCGGCTGAGCTACCAGGGCGTGGTGCTCACGGCGCTGAAAGAAGTGGAAGACGCTCTCGTGGCGCTGCGCAACGACCGCGAGCGCCTGGCCCGGCTGCAGGCTGCGTCCACCGCCGCTGCCAATGCCGAGCTGCTGGCGCGCCAGCGCTACAGCAGCGGGCTGATCGACTTTCGCTCGGTGCTCGACACCCAGCGCACCCTGCTCTCGACGCAGGACAGCGTGGCCAGCACTCGCGCCAGCCTGAGCGCCGACCATGTGCGTCTCTACAAAGCGCTGGGCGGCGGCTGGACGCCCGAGGCGCCAACCCAGGCCGGAGCGCCCTGATGGCATTTGTCCTGCGCCCGGATGGCCTTTTTCAATTCGCTGCAAGATGAAAGTTTCTTTCCTTGGCTGCCAGCTTGTAAACCCAACGCTGCGCAGTTCATTACACAAGTCAGCAAGTCAGCAAGTCAGCAAGTCAGAACGCTGGGAGACTCAAGCGCCCTTTTTCAGCCTGCTTGAAAACACATCGTTGCCCGCCAAGTTTTACGCTTCCAGATCACGCATTTTTCGAGCCATCCCTTCCCGCGCTTTCCCGGCGATGACCCGCAAGGCCCTATTACCGACTGTCTGCCCACTATGAACACTGCCACCCCAACCGCCGCCCCGCCTTCCACCGCCGACATCCAGGCCCTGCTGGGCGAGGAGGCGCCGCGCCCGCTGTGGAAGCGGCCCCTGCCGTGGATCATCGCCATTGCCGTCGCCGCGCTGCTGGGCGGCCTGGCCTACTGGCAGGCGCAGAAAAACACCAGTGCCGCGCCGGTGTATGTCACCGAGCCGATCCGCAAGGGCCGGCTGACACTGAACGTCTCGGCCAACGGCACGCTGCAGCCCACGCGCTCGGTGAACATCGGCAGCGAGCTTTCCGGCACGGTCAAGCGGGTGCTGGTGGATGTGAACGACCGCATCAAGAAGGGCCAGGTGCTGGTGGAGCTGGACACGGCCAAGCTCTCGGACCAGGTGCTGCGCTCGCGCGCGTCGCTGGCCGCCACCCAGGCGCAGCTCGCCCAGAGCGCGGCCACCGTCAAGGAAGCGCGCGCCAGCCTGGCCCGGTTCGAGGAAGTGGCGCGCCTGTCGGGCGGCAAGGTGCCTTCGGCCGCCGAGCTCGACACCGCCCGCGCCGCGCTGGAGCGCGCTGCGGCGGCCGAGGCCAGCGCCCGCGCCAACGTGGCCGAGGCCCGCGCCACCGTCTCCACCGACGAGACCAATTTATCCAAGGCGTCCATCCGCTCGCCGATTGATGGCGTGGTGCTGACCCGCACGGTGGACCCGGGCAATGCGGTGGCCGCTTCGCTGCAGGCCGTCACGCTGTTCACCATCGCCGAAGATCTGAGCAAACTGCGCCTGGAAGTCAGCGTCGATGAGGCTGACGTGGGCTCGGTCAAGGTCGGCCAGAAAGCCAGTTTCACCGTCAGCGCCTACCCGTCGCGCCCCTACCCGGCGCAGACCACCCGCGTCGCCTTCGGCTCGACCAAGACCGACAACGTGGTGACCTACGTCACCTGGCTGGAGGTGGACAACACCGACCTGAGCCTGCGCCCCGGCATGACGGCCGCCGCCACCATCGTCGCCACCGAGCGCAGCGGCGTGCTGCTGGTGCCCAACACCGCGCTGCGCTTCACGCCTGCGCAGGCCAATGCCGCCGGCCCGGCCGCCGCCGCTTCCGGGGGCAGCCTGGTGTCCAAGCTGATGCCCCGCCCGCCCCGCACCGGCACCCGCCGCCCGGCCGGCGCCAATGACAAGGCAGGCGGCGCCAAGCAGGTCTGGATTCTGAAGGACGGCCAGGCGCAAGCCGTGCCGGTCACCACCGGCATCAGCGACGGGCGCAACACGGAAGTCAGCGGCGAGGGCCTGCAGGAAGGCGTCGAAGTCATCACCGACCAGCGCAGCGCCGGAGCCGCGTCGTGAAGCCGGACCCGACCAGCGCAGCGTCCATGTCCGCCTCGGCCCCGATCCTGCCAGCCCCGACAACGCGAGTTCCGGCAATGCCACTATCACGTCAACCGCAAAGTTTCGGTCTACCTGCCCCTGAACAGAACCGGCTTGAGACGCGTGACGCGAGGCCAACCCCGACAACGCCAGCCCCAGCCATGCCAGCGCCAGCGACACCAGACCCGGCGGCATCAACGCCCACGTCCGCCAGCCATCTCCCGCTGATCCGCCTGCGCGGCATCACCAAGACCTATGGCCAAGGCGCCACGCTGCTGCAGGCGCTCAAGGGCGTGGACCTGGACATCGAGGCGGGCGATTTCGTTGCCATCATGGGCCCGAGCGGCTCGGGCAAATCCACCGCCATGAACACGCTGGGCGGGCTGGACACGCCAACCACCGGCCACTACCTGTTCCAGGGCGTCCACGTCGAGACGCTCACGCGCGACCAGCGCGCGCGCCTGCGCCGGCGCTTTTTAGGATTTGTTTTCCAGGGTTTCAATCTGCTGGCACGCACCTCGGCGCAGGAGAATGTCGAGCTGCCGCTGCTCTACCGGGGCGAGTCGGCCGCCAACCGCCACGCCGCCGCCGCCAAGGCGCTCGAAGCCGTCGGCTTGAAAGGCTGGGAGCACCACACCCCCGCCGAACTCTCGGGCGGGCAGCAGCAGCGCGTGGCCATTGCGCGGGCCATCGTCACCGAGCCGGCCGTTCTGCTGGCCGACGAGCCCACCGGCAACCTCGACACCAAACGCAGCCAGGAAATCATGGAGCTGCTCTGGCGCCTGAACGCCGACCACGGCATCACCGTGCTGATGGTCACCCACGAGCCCGACATGGCCGCCTACGCCAAGCGCATCGTGCATTTCGTCGATGGCGTGGTGGAAAGCGATATCCGCAACGAACATCCCATCGGCGGGCCACGCCCCGCCGCTGCCACGCCGCCAGCGGTGCCTGCCCACGCCGACACGCAGCGCGCCGTGGCTGGCCCGCAGCCGTCCGGGACCATCACGCCGGCAGCGCCGCCCGTGCCAGCGTCCGTCCAGCCACCTGCCGGACAGGAGGCCCGCTGATGCTGCTCAACACGCTTTTGCTGGCGCTGCGCTCGATACGGCGCAACCTGATGCGCTCGTTTCTGACCATCCTGGGCATCGTGATCGGCGTGAGCGCCGTCATCACCATGGTGACGCTGGGCAACGGCGCCACCATGGCGGTGCAAAACCAGATCTCCGGCCTGGGCACCAACCTGCTGCAAGTGCGCCCCGGCCAGCGCATGGGGCCGGGCGGCGGTGGCGGCGGATCGGCGTTCAGCGAAGGCGATGCCGAGGCCATCGCCAGCCAGATCGGCGGCATCATGGCCGTCGCGCCCGAGGCGCGCACCGGCGCCACCGTCGTGGCCAACGGGCGCAACTGGACCAGCAGCGTCATCGGCAGCACCAATGCCTGGCTGGACACCGGCAACTGGAAGCTCAAGGACGGCCGGGCGTTTTCCAATGACGAGCTGCGCGCCGGCGCAGCCGTGTGCCTGATCGGCGAGACCGTGCGCCGCGAACTCTACGGCAGCCGCCCGGCGCTGGGCGAGCAGCTGCGCGTCAAGCAGATTTCCTGCGAGATCGTCGGCCTGCTCGCCTCCAAGGGCCAGGGCGCTTTCGGCAACGACCAGGACGACATGGTCTTGGTGCCCATCAAGACGCTGCAGCGCCGCATCACCGGCAACACCCGCGTCAATACGCTGCTGGTCTCGATGCAGGAAGGCAGCGACGCCAGCCGCGTCAAGGCCAGCCTGACCCAGTTGCTGCGCGAGCGGCGCAAGCTCGCGCCCACCGACGAGGACAATTTCAATGTGCTGGACACCAAGCAGCTGGCCGAAACTTTGTCCGGCACAACCAAGGTGATGACCATGCTGCTCGGCGCGGTGGCCGCCGTGAGCCTGCTGGTGGGCGGCATCGGCATCATGAACATCATGCTGGTGAGCGTGACCGAGCGCACCCGCGAGATCGGATTGCGCCTGGCCATCGGCGCCCTGGAGCGCGAGGTGCTGCTGCAGTTTTTGATCGAGGCGGTGGTGCTGTCCTCGCTGGGCGGCGTCATCGGCATCGTGCTGGCGACGGGCGCGTCGCTGGGGCTGTCGGCCTTGATGGATGTGCCTTACATCTTCAACCCCGGCGTGAACGTGATGTCGTTTGTCTTTTCAGCGGGGATTGGCGTGCTGTTTGGCTACTTTCCGGCCCGGCGCGCGGCGCGCATGGACCCGATTGAGGCGCTGCGGCATGAGTGAGCCGGACTGAGGCACCGATGCCGCCCCCGTTGCAACTGCCCTGTGTCAGCGACTCACCAAAGCACTACAAAGCTACCAGAGCAGCGTGTACTCATTTGGCCTCCTTGTGGAAATTTTGTTCAAATATCAGCCTGTTGCTGCTCTTGATGCATTTCTTGGAGCGCCACAAGTGCTTGTTAGACAGTTGACTGTGTATGAAAAAAGCGTTGTGAACTTTGCCGATGCTGGAGCATTGCTTGGGCCAAAGTAGAACCAGTTGTACATGCGCCACGTCTGGCCGCCGAAATCGAGATTCACGACAAAGACGCTGAGGGTCTTTCCTGCTGGTCTCTCGTTGCCGCCAGTCTGTTGAAAATGGCCCCAAACAAGCAGGAAGTACTCGATGAGTTTTCTAGGCATTTTGAGCCCCTCAGCTGGAGCGGAAGCATCTCAAGCGCCCTTGCCCCCTATCAGGAATTGGCCACGCGGCTCACGAACGACACGGATGCAACAGTGGCGGCATGGGCAAAGGTCCAGCTCGCATCAATGGCTGAGCGGATAGCCCAAGAAAGCCGCATCAACCAAATTGCTGATCGGCGTGAGCAGCGATTTGAGCCGTGAGTAACTGTATTGGCTGATTTACTTTAACAACTGAACCTGAATGAAAGCTCCAGTACGAAAAATCAGCAGCGCCTGGCTTCACAACAACTGCTGCGCCGCTTTCCATGCAGCCAATTCAGAAGGACGCAGCCCGTAACGGGCCAGCACCCCTTCATGCAAGCGGCGCAGTTCCTGCACCACCAGGGCCTGCACCTCGTCGCGGTCCGCCTGCGGCACCTGCCCCATGGCCTGCGCAATGGCCTGCGCAATGGCGCCCAGCGTGTCGGCATCAAGGCGTTGAACCACCTCTCGAACCGTCTGCTTGATCACCTCGCGGTAAGCCAGACGCATCGGGTCCGGCTCGGCCAGTTCCTGTTTGATGGCCAGGTACTCCTGCGTGGAGCGCTCGTAGGCCCAGACATACAGATCGCGCAGCAACTCCACCCGCGTCAGCTCGTACACCCCCAGCGTGGCGCGGCTGTAGGCCTGTTCGGGCACATCGAGAAAAGTCAGCGGGCACAGGTTGGCCCGGAACAGCGGCAGGTTGGCCGCCAGCCGCGAAGTGCGCTTGTTGATGTCGGCAAACGGTTGTAAATAAGGCAGATGCACCATCGCAAAAAACGACTGCTCGAACGGGTCGGCGATGGCGTTCAGTTTATCCAGCAGGACTCCCAATGTTTCGTCGATCTGCTGCGACGTTGACAGGGGCCGGTACACGCTCTGGCCAATGTCCACCGCATGCTGGCGGATGCGCCCTTCGTCGGACGGATTGGGCAACAAGTTCTCGGCCAGCGCGCTGTGCAGGTTCATCAGCAGGTAGCGGTTCAGCTCGGTGCTGCCGGCATTGTCCACCAGCAGCTCGATGGCGCTCTTGTGGTTCAGGATCATCTGCGTTTCGATGGCCGCCTTGCCGCGCGCCGCCCGGCCATGCTCGATCAGTGCCACCGTGTCCAGGCGCGAATAGGTGTTGCCCTCCAGATGGCTCGACGCCCATGACAGGTCGATCAGCAGCCGGTTCAGAATCGCCCGGCTGTACGTTCCAGCCGGTTCATGGGCTTGTGCAGTCCGACCCATCTTGTGCAGTTGGCGGCGCAGCGGCTCGGGCAGATAAGCGCTGACGTTGGGCTGGTAAGCGTCGAGAAAATCGCGCTGGTAGCCCACCGGCCTGCGCGCCTGCAGCGGCTGATCGACATAGGCGAGGATGTCCTGGCTGTCTGCGGACAAGGAAATGTGGGACGGAAAACGGTCCTGGAGCTTAGCGGCGCCGTCCGGCTCGAACAGCACGGGCGGCCCATAACGCCGGGCGCGCCCTTCGCCGCTGGCGGCAATCAGCCCTTGCGCAATCCACTGGCGAATCCAGCGCTGGACGGTGCGGCGGGCCAGGTTGGGGTGCCGCGCCAGCAACTCGGCGAGCGTCAGCCCGGTAGCGGAGAATCGAATGCTTTCAAGCAGAGTGGTGGAGGCGGAGGCAGTCATGATGGCAAATGGCGCAGTTTCATGAAAATATGGCGCAGTTCTGGCGCAGTTCTGGCACGATTGTGGCGCAGTTGGCTGAACTGCGCCACTCCAGGTGGCGCGGTTGGTTTCCTGCCCTGCTGCAAGCTGGCTTTGCGCCTAGTCCTCGACAGGTGGCAGAACCCGTGCCGTGTCACGCATCCAACGCCTTTTCTGTCCAAGGTCAGGCATACCGACAATTTGGGCATGCCGCGGCACTGGCCAGATCGTGATGGCTGATGGATGCCAGCGGCCAAGGGCGCGCCCGAAAGCGCCCCGTGGTGAAATCGGGGATGCGAATTTTCCCGCCCCCAGGATTTATGCCACTCCAGCCCCACCTCGTTCACATCACCGAGCAGACCCACGACGTCGCCATCGACCTGATGTATGCGACTGACAACAACTTCACCGGCCAGGTCATCTATGACCATCCGCTGTGTTTTTTGCATCCGCAGGCTGAAAGCGGCTTGCGACAGGCCATCACCGCGGCGCGGGACCTGTTCGGCCTGCGGCTCAAGCTTCTCGACGCCTTCCGGCCCCAGGAAGCGCAGGAAACCCTGTGGGCCGTCGCGCCCAATCCCGACTACATCGCCGACCCGGCCAAGGGCTCGAATCACACGCGCGGCGTGGCCATTGACCTGACGCTGATCGATGCCAGCGGCCAGGCGCTGGACATGGGCACGCCGGTGGACACCATGAGCGCGGCGTCGCACCATTTTCATGAAGCGCACCCGCCGGCCATCCAGGTCAACCGCATGAAGCTGCTGACCGTCATGCTCGAAGCCGGTTTTGTGCACCATCCGCGCGAATGGTGGCATTACCAGTTGCCCCGAGCCGAGCAGTTTGCGCTGATCGACAGCCGGAAAACCGAACTGCATGTGCTCCACCGCAAGCCGCCCGCCGGCTGACCTTTGACCTTTGACCTTTGACCTTTGACTGCTGACTGCTGACTGCTGACTGCTGACTGCTGACTGCTGACTGCTGACTGCTGACTGCTGACTGCTGACTGCTGGCGGCCAAAATCTTCAGCCCGGCAGCGTGTCCAGACCCAGCGCGCAGCCCCTGCGGGGATCAACAGGCCGGCAAACGGCCAGGCTTGCGCTGCGTCAATCAACTCAATCTGATAAGCGCTTGACATTGCCGGCGCCGCTACCATTTTGAGACTTTCAGGGAGAAAACGCCATGAACGAGATTCAAACCATCGAGCAGTCGTCCCCGCTGGAGCTCGACCGCACCGTGCATACCCAGCTGGCGCGCTTCACGCAGGGCATCTCGCCCGCCACGCTGGGCAGCGCCTGGCTGGACTGGCTGACCCATCTGGCGCTCTCGCCCGGCAAGCAGTACGAATTGCTTGAAAAGGCTCTCCTCAAGTCGATGCGCATCACCGAGCATGCCCTGCGCGGCCCCCTCGACCATTGCCAACCCTGTATCGAGCCGCTGCCGCAGGACCGGCGCTTTGCCGCGCCCGAGTGGAAGAAGTGGCCCTTCAACCTGATGTACCAATCCTTCCTGCTGAACCAGCAGTGGTGGCACAACGCCACCAACGGCGTTCCGGGCGTCACGGCCCACCACGAAAAGCTGGTCACCTTTGCCGCGCGCCAGATGCTCGACATGTTCTCACCGTCGAACTATCTGCTGACGAATCCGGAGGTCCAGGCCGAGACGCTCAAGAGCGGCGGCATGAACCTGGTGCAGGGCGCGCAGAACCTGTACCAGGAAATGCTGCGGCAAATGACCGGCAAGCCCCAGCCCGGCACCGAGAAATTTCGCCCCGGCAAGGAGGTCGCCCTCACGCCGGGCAAGGTGGTGCTGCGCAACCAGCTGATCGAGCTGATCCAGTACACCCCGCAGACCCAGACGGTGTTTGCCGAGCCGGTGCTGATCGTGCCCTCCTGGATCATGAAGTTCTACATTCTTGACCTGTCGCCCGAGAACTCCCTGGTGCGCTACCTGGTCGAAAAAGGCCATACCGTCTTCATCGTCTCGTGGAAAAATCCCGGCTCGCGCGACCGCAACCTTGGCATGGACGACTACCTCAAGGCCGGCGTGATGGCCGCCATCGACGCGGTCTGCGCCATCGTGCCGGAGCAGAAAATCCAGGCCATCGGCTACTGCCTGGGCGGCACGCTGCTGGGCATTGCCGCGGCCTACATGGCGCGCGAGCACGACGAGCGCCTCAAATGCCTGGCGCTGCTGGCCTCCGAACTGGACTTCGAGGAGCCCGGCGAGCTGGGCATGTTCATCGACGAGAGCCAGCTGTCCTTCCTGAACGACGCCATGGCGCGCAAGGGCTACCTGGACGGCAAGCACATGGCCGGCGCCTTCACCCTGCTCAACTCGCGCGACCTGGTGTGGTCGCGCATGGTGCACAACTACCTGATGGGGCGCCAGCACCCGGTCACGGACCTGAGCGCCTGGAATGTGGATGCCACCCGCATGCCCTACCGCCAGCACCGCGAATACCTCAACAGCCTGTACCTGCGCAACGACCTGGCCCACGGCAACTACCATGTCGATGGCCGGCCCGTGGCGCTGTCCGACATCCGGGTGCCCCTCTTTGCGCTGGGCACGCAGCGCGACACCGTCTCGCCCTGGCATTCGGTGTACAAGATCCACCTGCTCACCCCCGCCGAAGTCACCTTCTGCCTGAGCAGCGGCGGGCACAACGTGGGCGTGGTCAACCCGCCCGGCCCCGGCGTCAAGCGCAGCTACCAGATCGCCACGCGCAAGGCCGGCGGGCACTACACCGACCCCAAGACCTGGCAGGAAAGTCATGGCGAGCATGACGGCTCCTGGTGGCCGGCGCTGGCGCACTGGCTGCGGCGCCATGCCAGCGACGAGCAAGTGGCGCCGCCCCCGCTGGGCAACAAGGCCGCCGGCTATCCGGTACTCTGCGACGCGCCCGGGCGCTATGTGCTGGTGCCGTGACCAGCCCCTGCCGCTGGCGTGCGGGTGCGGGCGCCAGCTTTTTTTGGTGCGCCAGATAGGCTGCCCAGCGCGACATTAAGCTCTTCGCCACTGTCAACCCTGACCCCGGCCCCGGCTCCAACTCCAACTCCAACTCCAAAAAAATTTACCCAGGCCCCAAGCGCAAGGCCCGGTCCAGAGCGGCATTGCAATGCTTGATCTACAACAATAAAACCCCAATGACGTTTGCAGTAGCCGGACGTGCCCGGTAGCATCTTGTTACGCCGATTGATGCATTCTAAAAATATCTTTTAGAAAACCAATCCCTGCGCCACCCCCGTTTGAACCGTCGCCTCTGGTGCCTTGCAAAAAAGCGCCATCGAGGCTCCGTGACCCGTATTACCCATCAAGAGACAACACATGTTTTGCTACCAGTGTGAACAAACCGACCGTACCAGCGACCAGCCCGGCTGCTCGACAGCCAAAGGCAACTGCGGCAAGGACGCCACCACCGCCGACCTGCAGGATTTATTGGTCTATGCCATCGAAGGCATTGCGCAGTACAGCCGCCGCGCCCGCAGCCTGGGCGCGCCGAGCAACGCGGCCGGCGAGTTCATCCTCTACGGCATGTTCACGACGCTGACCAATGTCAACTTCAATGCCGCGCGTTTTGTTTCCCTGCTCAAGGAAGCCGCCGACGTGCGCGACCAGGCCAAGGCCGCTTATGAAATCGCCGCCCTGGCCCAGAACAAACCGGTTCAATTGCTGACCGGCCCGGCCACCTGGCTCCCCGCCTCCGACCTGAGCGGCCTGCTGCTGCAAGCGCAGAGCGTGGGCATCAACGCCGGCATCGAGACCGTGGGCGCCGACGTGATCGGCCTGCGCGCGCTCATCATCTATGGCCTCAAAGGCGTGTGCGCCTATGCCCATCACGCCTTTGTGCTGGGCCAGAGCAGCGACGAGGTCTATGCCGGCATCGAAGACGCCCTGGACTTCCTGGCCAGCGAGCCGACCGACCTCAACGCCCTGCTCGGCCAGTCCCTGGCGCTGGGCCAGGTCAACCTCAAAGTGATGGAGATGCTTGACGGCGCCAACACCGGCACCTTCGGCGCCCAGCAGCCCACCGCCGTGCGCCTCACGCCCGTCAAGGGCAAGGCCATTTTGATCTCCGGCCACGACCTGGGCGACCTGCAGGCGCTGCTGGAGCAGACCCAGGGCAAAGGCATCAACATCTACACCCACGGCGAGATGCTGCCCGCGCATGCCTATCCCAAGCTCAAGGCTTACCCGCACCTGGCCGGCAACTACGGCGGCGCCTGGCAGGACCAGCAGCTCGATTTTGCCAACTTTCCCGGCCCGATCCTGATGACATCGAACTGCCTCATCGAGCCCAAGCCCATGTACCGCCAGCGCATCTTCACCGCCGGCCCGGTGGGCTGGCCCGGCGTGCGCCATATCGAAAACCACGATTTCTCCGTGCTGATCCAGGCCGCCCAGGCGCTGCCCGGCTACAAGGAAGACGGGCTTGAAAAAACCGTCACCGTCGGCTTCGGGCGCCACGCGGTGCTGGGCGTGGCCGACCAGGTGATCGACGCGGTGAAATCCGGCGCCATCCGCCACTTCTTCCTGATCGGCGGCTGCGACGGCGCCGTGCCCGGCCGCAATTACTACACCGAGTTTGCCGAACAGGCGCCCAACGACACCGTGGTGATGACGCTGGGCTGCGCCAAATACCGTTTCAATCAGCACGAGTTCGGCGACATCGGCGGCATCCCGCGCCTGCTGGACCTGGGCCAGTGCAACGACTCGTACTCCGCCATCAAGATCGCCACGGCGCTGGCTGACGCGTTCAAGTGCGGCGTTAACGAACTGCCGCTGTCCTTGGTGGTGTCTTGGTTCGAGCAGAAAGCGGCCGCAGTGCTGCTCACGCTACTGGCGCTGGACATCAAGAACATCCGCCTCGGCCCCACGCTGCCCGCCTTCCTCACGCCCAATATTCTGGCTATCCTGGAAGAAAAGTTCGGTCTCATGCCCATTGGCGAAGCCCAGGCCGACATCAACGCCTCGCTGCTGCGCCAAGCGGCCTGATCTTTTAAAAAAACCGTGCCGCGCCAAGCGTCGTCCAAAGTCTGCCCACTCCAGCGCAAGGCTTTGAAAATTCGCGCATGACGCGGTATCCGCCGGGAGGCAGCTCGCCTCCCGGCTTTTTTACGCCTGAATCACGCTTGAGACCATGACTTACCACATCGACCTTCACACCCGCGACGGCCAGCAACTGAGCTTTGACTGCGCGCCCGAGCAAAACCTGATCGACGCGGCCGCCGCCGTCAGCATCATCCTGCAGGCCCAGTGCCGCCAGGGCAATTGCGGCGCCTGCCACGCCAGCGTCAGCGCGGGCGAGTACGCGCTGGGCGCACACAATCCCGATGCGCTTCCCAGCGGCCAGCCGGGCGCCATCCTGATGTGCTGCACCACGCCGCAAAGCGACCTGCGCATCAATCTGCCTTACGATCATTCGAAAGTGCTGTTCCAGACGGTGCCCCGGCGCAGCGCCGAGATCGTCGCGCTCGAAACCGTGGCCGAGAACACCGTGCTGTTAAAACTGCGCTTGGATGCCGATGCTGACTGCGGCAGCGCGGCCGAGTTCGAGCCCGGCCAGTTCATGGAAATCGAAATTCCGGGCAGCCAGGAGCGCCGCGCTTATTCACTCGCCAACACCGGCAACTGGGATGGCAGCCTGGAATTTTTGATCCGCCTGCAGCCCGGCGGCGTGTTTTCCGCCTTCCTGCGCGAGCACGCCCAGCCGGGAATCAAACTGGCCGTGCGCGGGCCGCTGGGCGCTTTCGGCATTGAGCCCGCAAGCATGCGCCCGCGCTGGTTTGTCGCCGGCGGCACGGGGCTGGCGCCGGTGCTGTCCATGCTGCGCCGCATGGCCGAATTCCAGGAAATGCACGAAGCGCGCCTGTTCTTCGGCGTCAACCGCGAGAGCGAGCTTTTCAGTCTGGACGAGTTGGCGCGCCTGAAAATCGAACTGCCGCAGCTGAAAGTGGATGTGTGCGTCTGGAAGCCCGAGGGCGACTGGCAGGGTTTTAGGGGCACCCCGGCCGATGCGCTGCAGCAGGCATTGACCGAAGCGCCGGCCCAGCCCGACATTTACCTGTGCGGCCCCGCGCCGCTGGTCAATGCGGTGGAAAAAACCGCTGTCGCTTTCGGCCTGCCGATGGAGCGCGTCTTCAGCGAGCGCTTCCTGCCGGGATAGCGCGCCTCACACGGCGGGCGGACTGATATCCGGCGGCGGCGGCCCGGCCGGGTGGCAGTCAGCGCGCGCCGGCTCGGCCAGCTCGGCACGCATCAGCGGCAGGTGCTGCGGGTACTCGCGCTGCATGAAATCGACCAGCGCCTCGCGCACCTTGCAGCGCAGGTCCCAGTTCAGGCTGGAGCTGGCCGAGGTCACCAGCACGCGCAGCTGCACGCTGCGCTCGCCCGCCTCCACCACCTGCAGCAGGCACAGCCTTTTATCCCACTCGGGAGCCAGCTCGCAGGCGCGCTGGGCTGCTTCGCGCAGCGGCGCCAGCGGCATGCGGTAGTCCACCCAGAGAAAGACCGTGCCGATAATCTGGGCGCTGTGGCGCGTCCAGTTCTGGAACGGGTTTTCAATGAACCACTGCAGCGGAATGATCAGGCGGCGCTCGTCCCAGATCTTGAGCACCACGTAGGTGCCGGTGATTTCCTCGACCCGGCCCCACTCGCCCTGGATGATCAAGACATCGTCGATGCGAAACGGCTGGGCCAGCGCGATCTGCAGCCCGGCGATCAGGTTGCTGAAGATCGGCCGCGCCGCAATGCCGGCCACCAGGCCGACGACGCCAGCCGAGGCCAGCAGGCTGGCGCCGAACTGGCGCGCGCCCGGAAACGTCATCAGCATCAAGGCCAGTCCGGCCAGCAGGATGATGAACATGGCCGTGCGCGCCAGCATCCGCGTCTGGGTGTGGATGCGCCGCGCCTGCAGGTTGTCCTCGACATTGACCGGGTACAGGCTGATGACGCCCTGGCCCACGCCGCGCGCGGCGCGCAGGCCCAGCCAGGTCAGGGCGGTGAGCAGCAGCAGGCCGTTGACATGGCGGACCGCGCCAATCAACGGAAAGGTGTCGGGCGCGGCATGCCAGACGGCCTGCAGCGCAATCAAGGGCAGCAGCACCTGGGCCGGCGCCCGGCAGTGCTGCGCGGTCGTGTGCGACACCGGCAGGGAGCGGGTCAGGCGCAGCACGACGCTGGCGCTGATGCGATGCACCAGCAGGGCCAGCAGCACCGCCACCCCGGCGGCCAGCAGCACATGCAGTGACGAGTCGTCAGCCCAGGCGGTTAGCGCGGAGAAATCCATGGCCCGCCTGCGTTCAGCCAGTCTGGCTGGCTCATCCGGCTCATCCAGTTCATCGAATTCATCCGGTTCATCCAACTCATCCGCGTCAGTCCTTTCAGCCGCTTTAAGCCAGCCGTGGCCTGACTTTGGAGGCTGCCAGCTTGGCCCGCGTGCGCGCCACTTCCACATCGGCATCGAAAGCCAGCGCCACGCCCATGCGGCGTTTCATAAAACTCTCGGGCTTGCCAAACAGGCGCACATCGGTCTGAGGCACCTGCAGCGCCTCGGCCACGCCCTCGAACACGATGCCGGCCGCTTCCACGCCGCCATAGATCACGGCGCTGGCGCCGGCGCTTTTCAAAGCCGTGTTCACCGGCAGGCCCAGGATGGCGCGGGCGTGCAGCTCGAACTGGCTTTGCCACTGGCTGATCATGGTCACCATGCCGGTGTCGTGCGGGCGCGGGCTGACTTCGCTGAACCAGACCTCGTCGCCCTTGACGAACAGCTCGACGCCAAAGACGCCCTGGCCGCCCAGGTTGTCGGTCACGGCCTTGGCGATGTCGCGGCTTTTTTGCAGCGCGGCCGGGCGCATCGGGTGCGGCTGCCAGCTTTCCACATAGTCGCCGCTGACCTGGATGTGGCCGATGGGCTCGCAAAAATGAGTTTCGATCTGGCTGCCGGCGCCCACGGCGCGCACCGTGAGCTGGGTGATCTCGTAATCGAAATCGATGAAACCCTCGACGATGACCCGGCCGTGGCTCACGCGCCCGCCGGCCATGGCGTAGTCCCAGGCGGTTTTCACATCATCCGGCCCGGCAATCTTGCTCTGGCCCTTGCCGGAAGAACTCATCACCGGCTTGACGATGCAGGGGTAGCCGATTTTTGAATCAATCGCGGCCTGCAATTCTTCCAGCGAATCGCAGAACACATAGGGGCTGGTGGGCAAATTCAAGGTTTCGGCGGCCAGGCGGCGGATGCCTTCGCGGTCCATGGTCAATCTGGCGGCCCGGGCCGTGGGAATGACGCGCACGGTGCCCGCCGCTTCGAGCTCTTCGAGCATGGGCGTGGCAATCGCCTCGATTTCCGGCACCACCAGGTGCGGCTTTTCCGCCTCGATCAATGCCTTGAGCTGGGCCGGATCGCTCATGGTGATGGTGCGCGCATGGTGCGCCACCTGCTGGCCGGGCGCGTTGTCGTAGCGGTCCACGGCGATGGTTTCCACGCCCAGGCGCTGCAGCGCGATCAGCACTTCCTTGCCCAGCTCGCCCGAGCCGAGCAGCATGACTTTGGTGGCATGGGGGGACAAAGGGGTTCCGAAGGTGGTCATGGGTGCTGAAGGATAAGAGTGAAAAAACAGGCATGCTGGCAGAAAAATCATCCCCGGTCAAAAGCGCGACAGGTTGCCTGGCTGCGCGGCTGCGGCTGAGCGCAGGCCGCCTCGCTGGCTGCTACTTTACTTCACTGAACTGGTGCAGCCAGGAAGCCGACAAGCGTGCCCGCCATGCCAGGCTTCACTGGGTAGAAATGCTGAGGCATCTTTCAGCCGGCTATTTCAAGTTCCCCGCTGGATGCCAGCCCCAAGGGCCACGCCCGATTTCCGCTCGGGCGAGCGCGCCTTGCATCGCCTGTTTTTCTCCGCAGGGCCGCAGGCAGCACGCACAGCCAAGCCCGGCACGCCTTGCGCCTGATGGGCACAATAGACGCCCATGATCCAGCCCCTCTTTGAAGTCAGCAACCTGACCAAGCACTACGGCAGCAACATCGTCGTCAATGACCTGTCGTTTTCGATTGCGCCGGGCGAATGCCTGGGCGTGATCGGCCCCAACGGCGCGGGCAAGACCACCACCATCCGCATGTGCCTGGGCCTGACAAGCCCCGACGCCGGCAGCATCCGCTATTTTCCGGGCGGCACGGCCGGTGGAGATGGCGCCAGCCTGTCCATGCCGCGCGACGCGCTGGCCATCAAGGAGCGGCTGGGCATCGTCAGCCAGTTCGACAGCCTGGACCCAGATTTTTCTTGCGCCGAGAACCTGCTGGTGTTCGGGCGCTATTTCGGCCTGAAAGACGCCGTGATCAAGGAGCGGATCCCGCAGTTGCTGGAGTTCGCGGCGCTGACCCACAAGGCTGACGCCAAGCTGAGCGAGCTCTCGGGCGGCATGAAGCGGCGCCTGAGCCTGGCCAGAGCGCTGGTCAACAACCCGCAACTGCTGCTGCTCGACGAGCCCACGACGGGGCTGGACCCGCAGGCGCGGCACCTGATGTGGGAGCGGCTGCAACGCCTGGTGCAGCAGGGCAAGTCCATCCTGCTGACGACGCACTTCATGGACGAGGCCGAGCGCCTGTGCAACCGCCTGCTGGTGCTCGACCACGGCCAGAAAATGACCGAGGGCACGCCGCGCGCACTGATCGCGCAGAACCTGGAGCCCGACGTGGTGGAAGTCTATGGCGCCGGCGCCCTGGGCCTGATGGACTCGCCCCTCAAAGCGCTGGCCGCCCGGGTCGAGGTCAGCGGCGAAACGTTGTTCTTCTACACCAGCGACGCCAGAAGGCTGCTGGCCGCGCTGAGCGACTACCCGGAGCTGCGCACCTTGCACCGCCCGGCCAACCTGGAAGATCTATTTCTTAAACTGACCGGGCGCCAGATCAGGGAGGCCGCTTGATGACTAAAAACTTCACTCCCAAAAACGCTCGTTGTCGCCTTCCTGGCGCCTGGATCAAAGAGACCGCTTGATGACCGAAAACCCCACCCCTTCACCGACGACCCCGGCAACGCCAGCGCCAACGCCAACGCCAAGGCCAACGCCGGCTCCGGCTCCCGCCACTGCCGCCAGCGCCAACCCAGCCTTCCAGTCCAACCTGTTTCGCCCGCCGCAAATCAGCTGGCGCTGGTTTCCGGTGTTCCGGCGCAACCTGTTGGTGTGGCGCAAGCTGGCCGTGCCCAGCCTGGTCGGCAACATCGCCGAGCCGCTGATCACGCTGGTGGCCTTTGGCTACGGGCTGGGCGCGCTGGTCGGGCAGGTGCAATTGAATGGCGCGGCCGTGCCCTACATTTTGTTTTTAGCCAGCGGCTCCATCTGCATGAGCGCGATGAATGCGGCGTCGTTCGAGGCGCTGTACTCGGCTTTCTCGCGCATGCAGGTGCAGCGCACCTGGGACGGCATCATGAACGCGCCCGTGCGGCTGGACGACGTGGTGCTGGCCGAGATGCTCTGGGCCGCCTTCAAATCGCTGTTCACCAGCGTGGTGATCCTTGGCGTGATGCTGGCCCTGGGCATCAGCCACAGCCCGCTGCTGCTGCTGGCCCTGCCGCTCCTGGGCCTGGTGGGCGTCGTCTTTGCCAGCATCGCGCTGATCTTCAACGCCCTGGCCAAGGGCTACGACTTTTTCACCTATTACTTTTCGCTGTTTCTGACGCCGACGATGTTTTTGAGCGGCGTGTTCTTCCCGCGCGAGCAGTTGCCCGGCGTGATGCGCGTGATCTCCGACTGGCTGCCGCTGACCGCCGCCGTCGAACTGATCCGCCCGCTGTTCATGGGCCAGTGGCCGGCGCAGGCCGCGCAGCACCTGGCCGTGCTGATGGCCTATGCAGTGGGCGCTTTCTGGCTGGCGCTGGCGCTCACGCGCAGGCGCTTTCGCAACTGAGAGCGCCGGCCAGGCGCTGCGCCTGGGGGTTGGCGACATCCGCATCTGACTGGCGCGTTTCATGCTTGCTCCACTGCTCAACACGATCGCAATATTCTGTGTTAATTTGTAAGCACCATAGGACAATCGGATGGTCCAATACCCCTGAAAAAGCCGAGAAAAGGGTCGCCCAGGCGTCAGACCGGGTCAGGCCTTTTTCTCCAACACCCTGAAACCATGACCTACAGCTATAAAATTTACATTTGGCAACAATCTGTCTCGCTGCCAGAACCCGCCACGTTCGAGGCAGCCGGCCAGGCCATGCTGGCCCTGCAGGGCACCAAGGCAGCGGCCAACCCCAAGTTTGTCGAACTGGTGCAGCAACTGCTCAAGCACCACCCGAGCCAGGCCAGCGACCCGGGCTGCCCGCATTCGGCCTGGGGCGGCGACCCGTTCAAGGATGCGCTCACCGACAAGGAAAGCCTTTTTTGCCTCAGCCTGCCTCCGGCCAACCGGGTCGAGCTGCTGCGGCTGGTGGTCGACACCGCCAACGTGCTCGGGCTAACCGTGCTGGATGACCAGATCGGCATGGTCTTCTTTCCCTCGGGCGCCGTGCTGCCGGAGGAGCGCGCCGACTCCTGGGTGCTGATCAAGGAGCAGATGGATTCGGAAAACCTGTAATGAGGCCAGTCGCCCCAAGCCCGGCAGACGCCGGACTCCCGGGCGCGCATCGGCAGCAAGGCAGTGCAGCACCAGCCAGTGCCAGGGTCCACCTGGCCGGCGCCTGTGCAAGGGAGCGCCTCTCGGTTTGAAAAAAATCGGATCAGGTGCGCAGACAGTCGGTTCAAACAAAAAGGATTTTGTGATGCTTTCAACTTCATCGCTTCAACGTGGCCTGCGGCTCCTGGCAGCGAGCCTGCTGAGCTGCACGGCAGCGGCAGCGCTGGCGCAGACGGCGCCGGCCTCATCGGCCATTCGCATCGGCGTGATTGCCCCCTTGAGCGGACCGTCGGCCGACTTCGGCGTTCCCATGCTCAACGGCATCAAGCTGGCGGTGGACGAGATCAACACGGCCGGCGGCTACCTGGGCCGCAAAATCGAATTGCTGGTCAGGGATGACGAAGCCAACCCAGACAAGGGCCGCAAGGTTTCCGAGGAACTGGCCGCCCAGAAAGTCCTGGCGACCCTGGGCTTTTGCAACACCGGCGTGGCCGCCAAGTCGCTGGAGGTGTTCCAGACCCACAAAATTCCCCTGATCATCCCCTGATCATCCCCTGCGCAACCGGCACCCATCTCACGGCTGCCTACCGCGCGCCGGAGAGCTACATTTTTCACACCTCCGCCAAGGACGCCATCCAGGCCAACTTTGTGGTGGACGATCTTGTCAAGCGCGGCTGGACCAAGGTGGCCATCTTTGCCGACAGCACCGCCTATGGCGACTCGGGCCTCAAGGACGTGACAGCCGCCCTGGCCAGGAACAAGCTCACCCCGGTCCATGTGGCGCGTTTTCCCATCGGCGTCAAGGATGTGACGGCCGAGCTCAAGGCCGCCCGCGACGCCGGGGCCAATGCTGTGTTCAGCTACAGCCTGGGCCCCGAGAGCGTGGTGATTGCCAAGGGGCGCAAGGAGCTGGCCTGGAAAGTGCCCCAGGTGGGCGCCTGGAGCCTGAGCTTTCCAGCCTATCTGGACGGCGCCAAGGAAGCGGCCGAAGACACGCTGATGGCGCAGACCTTCATTGTCGAGCAGCGCGGCAACGAACGCCGGGCCGCGTTTCTGAACGGCTACATGGCCAAGTACAACCTCAAGAGCGTACCCGCCGCGATCCCTGCGGCGCAGGCCTATGACAGCACCTACCTGCTGCTCTACAGCCTGTTTGGCGTGCGCGACGGCTCGTTCACCGGCCCGGCCATCAAGGCATCGCTGGAAAATCTCGAAAGGGTGTATTACGGCGCTGTCGCCACCTATGACCATCCCTTCAGCGCCAATGACAAGGACGCTTTCACCGCCAACATGCTGCTGCTGGGCCAGGTCAAGGGCGGTGTCGTGACCTACGCCTATCCGGTTGACATCAAGCGCAATGTGTTTGCGCAGCGCAAGCAATAAAAAAAACGGCTGCCTGAGCCGAAAAAAAGCCCCGCAAGTCAGCTGACTTGCGGGGCTTTTTCATGGCAACGCGGGGTTGCAAGAAGCAGCGGATTTACTGCTTGACGGCTTCGACCTGGACCACCAGGCGCACGTCTTTCGGAAAGCCCCAGGCGATGCCGTAGTTCATGCCGAAGGCGCTGCGGTCAATCGTGGTTTCAAAGTCGCCACCGCACACTTCGCGCTTGAGCATGGGGCTCTGGTAGCAGGCGAACTGGTTGGCCTTGAGCGTGACAGGCTGGGTCTTGCCCAGCAGGGTCAGGTTGCCGGTGACTTCGGCCACCTTGTCGCCGTTAAAGCTGAACTTGTCAGAAACGAACTTGATGGTCGGGTGCTTGGCCGTGTCAAAAAAGTCGGCGCTTTGCAGGTGCTTGTCGAACGCTGCCGTGCCGGTGTTGATGGAAGCGGCGTCGATGGTGATGTCCACCTTGCCGGTCTTGCCGGCGCGGTCCAGTTGCACGGAACCCTCTTTTTTGTCGAAGCGGCCGCGGTTGACGCTGGCGCCGAAGTGGCTGATTTCAAACGTCGCAAAGGTGTGCGTCGGGTCGACGGCGTAGGTTGCGGTCTGGGCCTGGGCCGCACCGGCCAGCAGGGTGGCCGTCGCGGCCAGGGTCAGGAGGGATTTGCGCATGGGTGTTGCTCCGAAAAAGGATGGAAAAAAGACTCAGAGTTTGCCCACGCCGGTCAGCGCGAGCTTGAATTTGACTTGCACGTCGTCGGCCACCATGGAGGTGTCGGCCCACTCGTTCTCGCCAATCTTGAAGGCCAGGCGCTTGATCGCAAAAGCGCCGGTGGCGGTGGTCAGGGCGCCGGCCTGCGTCAGGACCACGGGCACGACGACATCGCGCACATTGCCCTTGATGCTCAGCTTGCCGGCCACCTCGTACTTGCCGGGCGCCACTTTCTTGACGCCGCCGGACTGAAAGGTGGCTTGCGGAAATTTCGCCGTGTTGAACCAGCTGGCCTTGGGCAACTCGGCGTCGGACTCGGGCGCGCCCAGCGTGGCGCTGGCCGTGTCGATGGCAAAGGCAATACTGCTGGCGTCAGGCCTGGCCGGATCAAAAGCGACTTTCGCATCGAATTTCTTGAAATGGCCATCGACGGTGACGCCCATCTGCTTGCTGGCAAAAGCGATCTCGCTTTGCGCCGGCACCAGTTTTTGCTCGGCCTGGGCCGAGAGGGACAGCAGCGCGGCGGCCATCGCCAAGCTGGCGGTGCGCAGGGAAAAAGAAAAATGAGTCATGGAGATTTCTTGCGAAGTTTGAAGGGCATGGCAGGGTGAAAGAGAAGCGGCACGGTGCAGGCGGCTCAGCGGCTCAGCGGCTCAGCGGCTCAGCGGCTCAGCGGCTCAGCGGCAGCATACGCTGGAGCAGGCCGTCGCGGTCCACCCAGTGGTGCTTGAGCGCGGCGGCCACATGCAGCACTACCAGAGCGGCCAGCGCAAATGCCGACCATCCGTGCCAGGGCTTGATCAGCGCGGCCAGGGCCTTGTCGGGCTGCACAAAATCGGGCAGCGCCAGCGCGCCAAACAGCACGATGGAAAAACCGGCAGCCGAGCTGTAGGCCCAGCCAATCAGCGGTACGGCCAAAAACAGCGCGTACAGCAGGCCGTGGGTGGCGTGGTAAGCGCTCATTTGCCAGGCCGGCATGGCCGCTTCAACCGCTTTGGGCAGGGTCGGCGGGCGGTGCGTGAGGCGCCACAGCAGCCGGGCCAGCGACAGCGCCAGAATCACCACGCCGGCCCACTTGTGCCAGTTGTAGAGTTTTAGACGCAGCGGCGAGAACGGCAGGCTTGCCATGTACAGGCCCATGCCAAACATCAGCACCAGCGCGAGCGCCAGAATCCAGTGCAGGGCGATGGCAACGCCGTGATAGCGGGGTGAAGCGGCAGGCAAAGTGGCAGAGGTCATGGCGCAGGCAAAATAAAAAAGTTTCCGTCAAACAATCAAGGTTCTACGGAGTATAGAAACCGCCAGCGCGTCTGAAATTCAAATAAATTGACGGAATCGTTCAAATTATTTGAATGATGAAGACGGCAGACGGCAGACGGCAGACGGCAGACGGCAGACGGCAGACGGCAGACGGCAGACGGCAGACGGCAGACGGCAGAGAAGAGCCCTGACGGCCGTCGCACTCCCGCAAGGCGCGGGAAAGCGTCCCGCCTTTGCAGGCAGCAGCCTACGCAGCGTTGCCGGCGGGGGTGGCAGCGCCGAAGCGGGTGGTCAATTCGCTCAGGCCCAGCTCGGCCAGCACCTGCTGCAGGCGCTCGTACGCGGCGCGGGTTTTCGCCACGTTCTGCGTGGCCGGGCGGCTGGCCAGGATGAGTTCGTTTTTCATCGAATGCTCCCAGCCCACCAGTTCGGTCACGGTGACCTGGTAGCCGCTGGCTTCGAGTTGCAGGCAGCGCAGCACGTTGGTGATCTGGCTGCCGAATTCGCGGGTGTGCAGCGGATGGCGCCACAACTCGGCCAGCGGGGTCTTGGCCAGGTTCAGGGCGCGCGATTTCTTCAGCACGCCGGCCACCTCGGCCTGGCAGCAGGGCACCAACACCATGTGGCGCGCCTGCTTGGCCAGGCCGAAGGCAATGGCGTCATCGGTGGCGGTGTCGCAGGCATGCAGGGCGGTCACGATGTCCACCTGGGGCGGCAGCTCGTCAGACACGGTCGCCTGCTGCACCGACAGATTGAGAAATGACATGCGCGCAAAGCCCAGCCGCTCGGCCAGCAGTCGCGATTTTTCCACCAGCTCGGCACGGGTTTCAATGCCGTAGATCTGGCCGTTGACTTTCTCGCCGGCATGCGCCACGTTGAAAAACAGGTCGTACAAGATAAAGCCGAGGTAGGACTTGCCCGCGCCGTGGTCGGCCAGCGTGAAGCCCTGGTCCTGGTCTTGGCCTCCGCGCTGGCCCTGGCCGCCCGAGGCCACTTCCTTGAGCAGCGGCTCGATGAACTGGTAGAGGTGGTAGACCTGCTTGAGCTTGCGCCGGGTGTCCTGGTTGAGCTTGCCCTCGCGGGTGAGGATGTGCAGTTCCTTGAGCAATTCAATCGACTGGCCGGGGCGGAGTTCTTCGATGACCTGGGCGGGCTTGGCGGCAGGTGCGCCGGCGGCGGCGTGGCGGGAGGATTTTGCGCGGGAAGGGGGGCTGGTTTTTGGCATGGGCCTGCAGTTTAGTGCGGCCGTCTGCGGGCACCGGCTGGCGCCCTTACAAAAGCCTTACTGACCTTACGCTTTGGCAATTCAATTGCACACAATTTAATTGCACGCTATATTCAAGCCATGCCCGACAAATTGCCAACACCTGACAACGCCGACGCCATGCTCCAACTGGACAAGCAGCTGTGCTTTGCGCTGTACTCCACCTCGCTGGCCATGACCCGGCTGTACAAGCCGCTGCTCAAGGCGCTGGACCTGACCTACCCGCAGTACCTGGCGCTGCTGGTGCTGTGGGAGCGCGACGGGCTGACGGTGTCTGAACTGGGCGAGCGGCTTTTCCTCGACTCCGGCACGCTCACGCCCCTGCTCAAGCGCCTGGAAGCCTCGGGCCTGGTCTCGCGCCTGCGGGCCGTGGACGACGAGCGCCGCGTCCACATCAGCCTGACGCCGGCCGGCCAGGCGCTCAAGGCCAAGGCCGCCAAAATCCCCGGCTGCATCCTGAGCAGCCTGCACTGCCCGGTGGCCGAGCTGGGGGCGCTGACCCGGCAGATGCAGGCGCTGCGCCAGCAACTGCTCGCCTGAGAATTTTTTGACTTTTCAACCTGCCCCTTTGCGGGGCCATTTCCCAAGGAAACACCATGACCCAGCTCGAAAAAGTGATGTACACCGCCCGCACCCACACCACCGGCGGGCGTGACGGCCAGGCCACCTCCGATGACGGCCGCCTGAACGTGACCCTGAGTTCGCCCGGCGGCCCCGGCACCGGCACCAACCCGGAGCAGATGTTTGCCGCCGGCTACTCGGCCTGCTTCATGGGCGCGCTCAAGGCAGTGGCCGGCATGAAGAAAATCACCGTGCCCGCAGACACCAGCATCAATGCCAGCGTCGATCTGGGCAAGATTCCCAACGGCTACGGCATCGCCGTGCGGCTTGAGATTTCCCTGCCCGGCATGGACCAAGCCGCTGCGCAGGAACTGGTCGATGCCGCCCACCAGGTGTGCCCGTACTCGAACGCCACGCGCGGCAATATCGATGTGACGCTGACGGTGAAATAAGCCCGGTCATTGCACAGCCCGCGCCCCTGCGCGCCAGGCCCATCGGTTCAGCCGGTGGGCTTTTTTGGTTTTTCCCCCTTGAAGTGCGCCCCTGCGTGGAACGACAATGGCGCATGACCGAACACAATAAAGCCGCGCCGGCGCGCGACACCCTTCACGCCTACGAACACCTCACGCCCGACGTGGTGCTGGACGCGCTGGCCAGCGTCGGCCTGATGGGCGACGGCCGGCTGATGGCGCTGTCGAGCTATGAAAACCGCGTCTACCAGGTCCACCTGGAAAGCCCGGTGGGCAGTGACGAGCTGGCCGGCGACATCGTGGTCGTCAAGTTCTACCGGCCCGACCGCTGGAGCGATGCGCAAATCCTCGAAGAACACGAATTTGCCAGCGAACTGATGGCCGCCGAGATTCCGGTGGTGGGCGCCCTTGAGCTCAATGGCACGACGCTCAACCACTTCAAGGGCTTCAGCTTCAGCGTCTCGCCCAGCCGGGGCGGGCGCCGGCCCGAGCTGGAGAATCTGGACGTGCTGGAGTGGATCGGGCGCTTTCTGGCGCGCATCCACACTGTCGGCGCGGCCCGGCCTTTCGTGCAGCGCCCGGCCCTGAATGCGCAGACCTTTGGCCACGACTCGCGCGACATCCTGCTCGCCGGCGGCTACCTGCCGCTGGACATGGAGTCGCGCTGGCTCAAGGCTTTCGAGGAGGCGATGAAGGTGACCGAACAGGTTTTCGACAGCGTGGGCGATGTGCGCCAGCTGCGCCTGCACGGCGACTGCCACCCCGGCAACATCCTGTGGACCCCCGAAGGCCTGCCGCTGGCGGGTCCGCACTTTGTCGATCTGGACGATGCGAGAAGCGGCCCGGCGGTGCAGGATCTGTGGATGCTGCTGTCGGGCGAGCGCGCCCAGCAGTTGCGCCAGCTCGGCGCGCTGGTGGACGGCTACGACGAGTTCGGCCAGTTTGACCGGCGCGAGCTGGCGCTGATCGAGCCGCTGCGCACCCTGCGCCTGGTGCATTACAGCGCCTGGCTGGCCCGGCGCTGGCATGACCCGATCTTCCCGATCAACTTTCCCTGGTTCGGTTCGAGCGACTACTGGAAGGGCCAGGTCGATATGCTGGAGGAACAGACCGAGGCGATGCAGGCCGCGCCGCTGGTGGCGTAACAAAGCGGTGCAGCGCGCGCCACCACGCGCGCTGCAACACCTCGACACAATACGGCATTGACTGACACGATTTCCTGGTGGTATGGCCCAGCATGGAGTCTTCCACGGATGGAGATTTTTTCATGCCAATTCCTTTTTTGATCGCCCGCCGCCAGGCCCTGGCCTGGCTGGCTGCAAGCGCCGCTTTTCCCGTCACGGCCACGGCAGAGTCCGATTCCGACGCCATCCCGCCTGTGGCAGGCAGCGCTGCGGACGGCATGGCGGTGACGGACCAGATCAACGCTGCCACCGACCTGCCGATGCTGGCCCAGGGCATGCGCGGCCAGGCGGTGCTGCGGGCGCAAATCCTGCTGGACCGGGCCTGGTTTTCTCCCGGCGAGATTGACGGCAGCTACGGCCCGAACATGCAGCGCATCGTGGCCGCCTTCCAGAAAACCAACGAGCTGGCGCCGAGCGGCCAGATCGATGGCCGCACCTGGCGCGCCCTGCAAGGCCGCTCGCCTGCGCCGGTGCTGCGCACCCACATCATCAGCCAGAAAGAGGCCGCAGCGTCCTTCACCAAGCTGCCGGCCGACATGATGGCGCGCGCCCAGCTCGACTCGCTCGATTACGCCTCGCTCGAGGAGGCGCTGGGAGAGAAATTCCACTGCAGCCCGAAATGGCTGCGCCAAGCCAACCCGGACAGCGCTTTCGAGCCTGGCGACGAGCTCATGGTTCCGGCCATCGGCAGCGACAAGCCCCCGTTCCCGGTGGCGTCGATCCGCATCCAGAAATCCGAATCGGTGCTCTACCTGCTCGACCAGGGCGGCTGGCCTGTCGCCGCGTTCCCGGTCAGCATCGGCGGCGCCTCGGACCCGCTGCCCATTGGCCGGCTGGAAATCAGGAATTCCGTCAGGAACCCGGCGTTCACCTTCGATCCGGCCCTGCTCAGGGGCACCAAGGCAACCGATGTCAAGACCACCATGGCGCCCGGACCGAACAATCCGGTGGGCGTCTACTGGCTGGGGCTGAGCAAGCCCCACTGGGGCATTCATGGCACGCCGGAGCCGGCGCGCGTGGGCTCGGCCCAGACCAATGGCTGCATCCGCCTGACCAACTGGAACGTGCTGCGGGTGGCCCAGGTGGTCAAGGTCGGTTTTGCCGTGGAGGTTTATGAGTGATTTATCCCTGGGGCGCTGGAAAAGGCGCCGATCGGCTGCAGCCCTGGCGCTTGGCCTGACCTGTGCCATGGCCCTGGCGGCGGCCCAGCCCGCTGCCAGGCCTGCCGCTGATGCCGTGGTGTCTGTCGCTGCCGTGGTGCGTACCAATGCCGTGCCTGCGGCGGTGGCGAACGCCCCTGCGCTGGCCATGCCGCCTGCACTGCGGTTGCCGGTCTCTGGAATCCTCCCCGGCGCGCTACGCGACACCTTTGGCGACGGCCGCGACGGCGGTGAGCGCGGCCACGAAGCCATCGACATCCTCGCGCCGCTGGGCACGCCGGTGCTGGCAGTCGATGACGGCCCCATCGTCAAACTGTTCACCAGCAAGCCCGGCGGCCTGACCGTCTACCAGTTCGATGCCAGCGGGCAGTTTGCCTATTACTACGCGCACCTGGACAGTTATGCCGAGGGCCTGGCCGAGGGCCAGCGCGTGCGCCGCGGCAGCGTGATCGGCTATGTCGGCGCCACCGGCAACGCCCGAGCGGACGCGCCGCACCTGCATTTCGCGATTTTTCGGCTGGGTGAAGAAAAAAAATGGTGGGAGGGGGAGCCGCTCAACCCTTTCGGCTACCTCGGCGGCAAGCCAGCCGTCCAGGCCGTGAAGCCCGGCCCGCCTGAGGCCCGTGAGCCTAAGCCCTGATGCAGGCGCCTCACCAGTTGCGCACCCGCCCGGTATCGAGGTGGACAAACTGGTCTTGCGGGTAAAAACCCACGCCCCCGGCGCGCAGTGACAGCGCCGCCTCGTGCAGCTCGGCCAGCGGCACGCCGGGCAGGCGCACGTCAATGGCACGGCCTTCCATGTGCAGGCTTTTCTTGGCCACGCCACCGCCGCCTTTGTTGCGCAGCTTGTCGTTGGTGGCCGGGCAGCGGTAGCCGGAAATCACCTCGAAAGAGCCCTTGCAGCCCAGCGCCTGCTGCACGCGGTGCAGCATGTCGAACATCTGCGGGTCCATCACGCCGACCTCGCCGCTGTAGTGGTCGCGCAGGAAACGGTTGAGCCCGCCCAGCGCCTCGGGAACGTAGCGCTCGCCGGTGGCATACACCAGGTCAATTTTTTCGTGCGTGTGGGTGTGAACCAGCGCCAGAGCACGCGTTACCCGCACCGAGACCTGGGCGGCAGGCGCCGGCGCCGGCGCGGAAACGGCGACGGGAGCGGCTGCGGGCGTGCCCAGCGGCGCCATGTCCAGCGGCGGCGAGGCCGAGGCAGCAGCGCTCTGCAGCTTGGGCACGTCGGCGCAGGAGGCGGCCAGGGCCGGCAGGGCGGCGGCAGCGGCAAGTCGCGCCGTGTGGTGCAGGAACTGGCGCCGGGCCGGGGTAAAGCGATGGGTCATGGTTTAGTCCTTGTTGGAAGACGCAGGCTGCGCGCGCTGTCGCAGGGCGGCGTCAAGCTGGCGGTCCAGGCCATAGATATCCTGGAAAAAGTAGGTCTGACCGTCTTTCACGAGCGTAGTTCCGTAAGCGATCAGCACGGGAATGGGCTCGGTCAGCCGCAGCGTGTTGGACGCACCCCGGGTCATGGCCTGGTGGATGCGCTCTTCGGTCCAGTCCGGCATGCCCTTGAGCACGAATCTGGCCAGCGCTACCGGCTCTTCGACGCGGATGCAGCCGTGACTGAAATCGCGCCGCTCGCGCTCGAACAGCCCGGGAGACGGCGTGTGGTGCAGGAAGATGTTGTCGCGGTTGGGGAACACGAACTTGATGTCGCCCAGAGCGTTTTTCGGCCCCGGCCGCTGGCGAATGCGCGCTTGGCCGGCCAGCACGGCGTCGAGATGCGCGGGCGTGACCGCCGTGCTCACGGCGCCGCCGGCGAGCACGAACTCCATGCCCTCGCGCGCCAGGTAGCCGGGGTCGCGGCGCAGCGTGGGAACGGTTTCAGCACGGGCGATCGAGGGCGGAATGTTCCAGTAGGGGCTGAACTCGATAAAGCGCATGTCCTCGTCGAACAAAGGCGTGCGCGTGTCCAGCGCCTTGCCGACGACGACCTTCATCTCTTCCAGCACGGTGATGCTGTCGCCCTTGACTTCGTAGGCGCGCAGCACGAATTCGGGCAGGTTGATGACAATCATGCGCGGCCCCTGCTTGAGCGGGGTCCAGCGCAGGCGCTCCAGCGCCAGCTCGATCTGGCGCGCGCGGGCTGCTGGCTTGACTTCGAGCTGCGCCAGCGTGGCCTTGCCGATCACGCCATCGGCGCCCAGGCCATGGCGCTTTTGAAAGCTTTTCACCGCCTCCACCAGCGCGCCCTCATAGCGCGCCGGCAGGGCCACATCAGGCGCCAGGTCGCCCAGGGCGGCCAGCCGCTGCGCCAGCACGGCCAGCCCGGGATAGGCCTGCCCCGGCGCCAGCTTGCCGGCCTTGCCGCCCGGCAGGGACGGCAAAGGCTGGCTCCAGGCCGGGTCATCGCCCAGCTGGCGGTAGCGCGCCAGCGCCGTGCGCAGCTGCGCGTACTGCGGCAGGCGCGGCGCAGCCTCGGACGCGGCCTGGGGCAGGCGCCGGGCCGTCAGCGCCGCCTGCAGGTAAGCGGCAGGATCGAAGGCTTCGCGCTTCGGGTTGAAGTTGTGATGGATTTTTTGCGGATCGACGCGGCCCTGGTGGACATCTGCCAGGTAACGTTCCATCGCCGTGCTCAGCGCCTGCTCCAGGCGCGCCACCGTGACGGCCGGCGGGACTGGGCCCTGCGCGGCCTTGGCGATCGCCTGCTGCAGCGCGCTGGCGTTGTAGTCCTGCGGCTCCAGGCCGTGGGTCGCGGCAGAAGCGAGCAATTCGACGGCCTGACGGGCCTGGGCACCGGGCCTGCCAGCCTCGAACCAGCTGGGTGCCGGTGCGGGTGCGGGTGCCGCTGACACTGACGGTGCCGGTGGTTGTGCGTGTGGCTGTGATGGCGGCTGTGCAGCCATTGAACTGCCGCAGGACAGCCAGAGCACGATGGCCGCACTGCACATGCAACGTGAAAGCGTGCTGGTTATTTTCATCAGAATTCCCGAAAAACCTTGTCCTTGAGGACGGAGAGGATGTCAACGTCCCATTATGAAGGTTTGGCAATAGCCCTGTCCCAAAGAAAAAATCCCGCAGGCCTGCGCCAGCGGGATTCTCAAGTGCCAGGGCGTTCAGGCCCGCAACGCGGCTTTACGAAGCCAGCAAGGCATTCACGCGCTTGACGTAAGCGGCCGGGTCTTCCGGCAAGCCGCCTTCAGCCAGCAGCGCCTGGTCAAACAGGATCTGGGCCAGGTCGTCAAAACTGGCCAGCTCGGCGCTGGCTTCGAGCTTCTTGACCAGCGGGTGCTGGGCATTGACTTCCAGGATCGGCTTGACCTGCGGCACCGCCTGGCCGGCCTGCTTGAGCATGCGGGCCAGCTGCGTGGACATGTCGCCGTCCTGCACCACCAGACAGGCGGGCGAGTCGACCAGGCGCGAGGTGGCGCGCACATCGGAAGCCTTGTCCTTGAGCGCTTCTTTCAATTTATCCAGGATGGGCTTGAACTGGGTCTGCGCTTCCTCGGCGGCTTTTTTCTCGTCCTCGTCCTGCAGCTTGCCCAGATCGACCGCGCCCTTGGCCACCGACTGCAGCGGCGTGCCGTCGAAATCGTGCAGGTAGTTCAGCGCCCACTCGTCCACGCGGTCGGCCATCAGGAGCACCTCAATGCCCTTCTTGCGGAAGATTTCCAGCTGCGGGCTGCTCTTGGCCGCCGCCAGCGTGTCGGCGGTGATGTAGTAAATCGCGTCCTGGCCTTCCTTCATGCGCGCCTTGTAATCGGCAAAGCTCACGCTGGTGGTGTCGGTGGTGGACGAGGCAAAGCGCAGCAGCTTGGCCAGACGCTCGCGGTTGGCAAAGTCTTCGCCCAGGCCTTCCTTCAGCACGGCGCCGAATTCGGCGTAGAAGGCAGTGAATTTTTCCGCCGCATTGGCCGCCATGTCCTCGATCATCGAGAGCACGCGCTTGGTGCAGCCTTCGCGGATGGCCTTGACAGCACGGCTTTCCTGCAGCAGCTCGCGCGAGACGTTGAGCGGCAGGTCGGACGAATCCACCACGCCCTTGACAAAACGCAGGTAGGTCGGCAGCAGCGCCTGGGCGTCATCCATGATGAAGACGCGCTTGACGTAGAGCTTGACGCCGGCCGCCTTGTCGCGATTGAACATGTCCATCGGCGCCTTGGCCGGGATGAACAGCAGTTGGGTGTATTCAGTCGAACCCTCCACGCGGTTGTGCGTGGTGGCCAGCGGGGCTTCCTGGTCGTAGCTGATCTGTTTATAAAACTCGTCGTAGTGCTCTTGCGTGATGTCTTTTTTGGCGCGCGTCCACAGGGCTGCGGCCTGGTTGACGGTTTCCCATTCGCCGGTTTTGGCCATTTCGCCGGGCTGGTCGTTTTCGCCCTCTTTCCATTCTTCCTTTTCCATCAGGATGGGCAGAGAAATATGGTCAGAGTATTTGTTGATGATGCTTTTGAGCTTCCAGGCGTTGAGGTACTCGCCGGACTCTTCTTTTAGATGCAGGGTGACGCTGGTGCCGCGCTCAGCGCGTTCAATCTCGCTGACTTCGAACTCGCCCGTGCCGTCGCTCACCCAGCGCACGCCTTGAGAAGCAGGAAGGCCGGCGCGGCGGCTTTCCACGGTGATCTTGTCGGCGACGATAAAGCCGGAGTAAAAGCCCACGCCGAACTGGCCGATCAACTGCGCGTCGTTCTTTTGGTCGCCCGAGAGCTTGGCCATGAAGTCGCGCGTGCCGCTCTTGGCAATCGTGCCCAGGTGTTCCACCGCCTCGATCAAGGACAGGCCGATGCCGTTGTCGGTGATGGTGATGGTCTTGGCGGCCGTATCGAAACTCACGCGCACCTTGAGTTCCGGGTCGTTTTCATACACGCCGGCGTCGTTCAGCGCTTCGAAGCGCAGCTTGTCGCAGGCGTCCGAGGCGTTGGAGATCAGCTCACGCAGAAAAATCTCAGGGTTGGAATAGAGCGAGTGGGTGACCAGCTTGAGTAACTGGGCGACTTCGGCCTGGAAGGAGTGGGTTTGTTTTTGCATGCGTTACAGGTTGATTTTGAAATACTTACTTACAAATAGAGCGTTGGGGGAGAAAATTTTTGAATAATTTGTGAGGTCTAAAAAATTAGTTACAAATGTAGTTGTTACGTTTTTATATGTAAAAAACCTTTTAATTCAATGAGTTAATGTGACAAATTAACTAAAGTTCCATTCTTTACAAGAGTAAACCCTAGCACTTTAAAAGTGATTTAGTTACATTCTGCTCAGACTTAAAGTTTCTTCTTTAATTCTATTTCTATCTGAAAGCCACCCCATGAAAAACCAACGCACTCTTGTCAATGTCCTTGCTGCCGCCCTGCTCGCTTGCACCGCAGGTCTTGCAACGGCTGCGGATACCCAGACCCTCACTGTCAGCGCGACGGTCATCGGCACCTGCAAGTTTTCCGCCGCCACCAACACCCTGGCATTTGGCAACATCGATCCTTCGCTCACCACGGACAAGGTCCTTGCCGCCAACGTGATTTACAAATGCACCAAGAATACGGCATCGCTGGGCATTGCGGGCACCACGGGCGCCATGGCCATGACATCCGGCGCCAATAGCCTGCCGTTCACCCTGAGCATTGCCGGCGATACCCAGGCGGGCAAGGGTTTCGAGCCAGGCGCCACCACGGAGCTGACCGCAGTGGTCACCGGCACCATCGCGGTCGCGGACTTCCAGAATGCAGCGGCAGGCGCTTACAGCAAGAACGTCTCGCTGACCATCAGCCCCTGATCCGGTGCCCTTTTCTGGCCGTGCTGGAAGAAGGTGCATCAGGGCGGCCTGACCCTGCGCCGCCCTGAACGCACCCATGAAAAAACTTCATTTGCTCCTGTGTCCCTTTGCAGCCGCCGCGCTGCTGGGGGCTGGCTCGCCCGCCCATGCCAATGGCAACAACTGCGTGTTTCAAGCACGCGGGCTCAGCATGAGCTTTGGTGGGTTGAATCCGGCCAGTGGCAGCGACGTGAGCGTGGCGGTAGCCGCCGCCAGCCTCAACGCCGACAAGGCGGGAGACTGCGCACCGGGCCAGCGCATGTCGATCGACGGCGACAACGGGCTTCATTACAACGGCACGCGGCGCCTGAAAAACACCGCCGGAACGGACTTCATCGCCTACTCGCTGGTGGGTCTTCCCACGAGCTCGACGGGCAGTGCCAACGGCCCCGGCAACAACAGCTACATCACCTTCACCTTCAACGGCATGATTTTTGGAAGTGCGTACGCCAATGCACCGGCAGGCAGTTATGCCGACACCGTGCTGATTTCCGTCACGCCTTGAAGGCTTTGCGCTGGCCGCCCGGCATGGCAGCGGCGCTCATGGAACCCAATGACAAAATTTTTCAGGCCATTTGCCCTTGCGGCTTGGTGTTGCGCGCTCTTGGCGTCAGGGCTGGCCAGCGCCGGCGAATTTTCGGTCCACCCGATACGCCTTGAGCTGGGCGGGGCGCTCAGAAGCGGGGTCATCGGGGTGAGAAACGAGGGCAAGGAAAAGCTCACCTTCCAGCTTCAGGCCATGGCCTGGACGCAGGACGCCAGCGGCAAAGACGAGTATGCCGACACCAGCGACTTGATCTTTTTTCCAAAAATCATGTCGGTCGAGCCGGGCGAAGAAGGGCTGGTGCGGGTCGGCAGCAAAAATGCCGTGGTCCCGACGGAGCGCACCTATCGCCTGTTCATCGAGGAGTTGCCGGGCGTTGCCAAAAAAGCCGAGGGCAGCGGCGCGCAGATCAATGTGCTGATCCGTTTTGGCGCACCGGTTTTTATCAAACCGCTCACACCGCAGGACAGCCTGGACATCGAGAGCCTTGCGCTGGCCAGGGGCGTTGTCACGCTGCGGGCCAAAAATACCGGCAATGGGCACCAGATGGTCCAGGGTATCGAGCTGAAGGGGGCCGATGCGCAGGGCAACGAGGTGTATGCGCTCACCCTGGCCGACCGCTACCTGCTGGCTGGAACGACCAAGTCCTACAGCACCACCATCGCGGCCGATCAGTGCGCAAAAATCGCCACCCTCGCGCTCGACTTCAAGACCGACAAACTCAGCGTGACGCGCAAGCTCGACGTGACGCGCGCGATGTGCCCCTGAAAAACACCCGGCGCAGGCCTTGCGCCAAGCCCGTTTCCAAGTAGCTCCACAATGATTTGCCGCACGCTTGCTGGCGTCCTCCTCCTTTGCCTGGGCGCTGCTCCGGCGGCGCCGTGGGCCGCCCAGGCGCCCGGCAGCGCTGGCGCCGCCGCGCCGGCAGACACGGCAGACACGGCAGACATCATGATTCTTCGAGTCACGCTCAACACGCAGGACAAGGGCGACATCTTCGTCGCGCGCACCCCGGCGCTTGACTTTCTGCTCAAGGCGCAAGACCTCAAAAGCATGGGCTTCAAAGACCCGGCCGGCACGCCCGTGCTGCTGGAGGGCGAGCCGCACCTGTCGCTGCAGTCCATGCCGGGGGTGCGTTTTTCGTTTGATGAAAAGGCATTGGTGCTCCACATCACCGCCGCACCCGAGCTGCTGCCCAGCCGCACCCTGGCCTCAGCATCGCAGCAGCAGCGTCGAGGCCCGGTTGCGCAAGGCAACAGCGCCTTTTTCAACTACGCACTCACGGCCTCGGCAGGCAGTTCGGCCCCTGGGACGCGCTGGAGTTTTGCGAGCGAGCTGGGCTGGCGCCTGGGCGAGTACCTGCTGCTGTCCGACGCCAGCACCATCACGGACGCCAGCGGCCACAGCAGACTGGTGCGCCTGATGAGCAGCGTGACGCACGATGACCGCGACAAGCTGCAGCGCATCGTGGTCGGAGACTTTTTCACCCCTTCGCGCGATTTCAGCAACGGCATCAACCTGGGCGGCATCAGCATTTCCAAGCTCTACGGGCTCAACCCGTATCTGGTCCAGTTCCCGATGCACAGCGTCAGCGGCAATGCGGCGCTGCCCAGCGATCTGGAAATCTATCTGGACGGCCAGCGGATTCGCAGCGAGAAGATTCAGCCCGGTCAATTCGAATTGCACGATTTGCTGGCCTATGGCGGGGCGCGCAACGTCCAGATGGTGCTGCGCGACGCTTTCGGGCGCGTGCAGCAATTCAGCTATTCCTTTTATTTCAGCGACCAGGCGCTGCGCCAGGGACTGCACGAATACAGCTACAGCCTGGGGGCGCTGCGGCGCGGGTATGGCGCGCAGAGCAATCGCTACGGCCCGGCGGCTTTCGCGCTGTTTCACCGCTACGGCGCCAGCGACGCCCTGACGCTGGGCCTGCGCGCCGAGGGCACGCGCGGTTTCTACAACGCCGGGCCGCTGGCCACCGTGGTGCTGGGCAGCCTGGGCGTGGTCAATCTGGCGCTGGCCGCCAGCGCCATGGACCATCACCAGGGCGCCTCGGGCTCTCTGGTGTACAACTACCAGGCTGCGCGCTGGAGCCTGGGGCTGTCGCTGCGGCGCGACTGGGGCGAGTACGCGGCCATGGGCGACCCGCCGACGTTCAGCAACCGCCGCGACGAGGGCAGCATCGTGGCCGGCTACGCCCTGCCGGGGCTGGGGACGGCGTCGCTGAGCCACTCCTTCCTCTCCACCCGCGCCGGCCTGATGCCAGCGTCGGCGACAGGAGCGCAGCCCTTCAGCGTGTCCCTTCTTCAAAACCGCCGCGTCACGGCCCTGAGCTACAGCGTGCCGCTGGTGTCCGGCCGGGTTTCCCTGCAGGCCAGCCTGAGCCACATCAAGGACGCGAGCAGCCGCAACGAGGCTTTCCTCGGCCTGATCTTTTTCCTGGACAAGGATTACGCCGCGGCGGCCAATTACCGCCGCACCGCGAACGATCAAACTGAGTCTCTCCAGTTCACCAAAAACCAGCCCATCGGCGAAGGCCTGGGTTATGTCGTCTCGGCCGACCATGCCAGCAGCGCTGCCAGCCCCACCAGCGCTGCCACCGCACAGAGCACGCACCTCGATGCCCGGGTCGAGTACAACGCGCCAGCCGCCGTCCTGCGCGGCGAACTGAGCCGGCGCCAGGACGGCGGGCACAGCACGAGCGACTACCGCGCCGCCGTCGCCGGCGGGCTGGCCTATGTCGATGGCGAGGCGTCGCTCGGCCGGCCCGTGACCGGGAGCTTTGGCATCGTCAAGGTGGGCCAGTTGCCCGGCGTGAAGGTGTTTGTCAACAGCCAGCCCATCGGCCAGACCGACGCCAGCGGGAAGGTTTTCATTCCGACACTGGCCCCGTACTTTGACAATGACGTGTCGATTGCCCCGGAAAGCGTTCCGATCGAGTACACCCTTGCGGCAACGCTCAAGAAGGTCTCGCCGTCCTGGCGCGGCGGCGCCGTGATCGATTTTGGCGTCACCCGCATCCAGGCCTTCAGCGCAAAGCTCCACTGGCAGCAGGACGGGGTTAGCAAGCCCGTGGAGTTCCAGCAGATCAGCTTTACGGCCGAAGGCAAGCCCCAAAGCCTACAGACCGGACGCGGCGGCGAGTTTTACATTGAAAACCTTCAGCCCGGCCGCTATGGCGCGAGCGTGCAGATCGAGGGCAAGCCCTGCGCGTTCGATCTGGACATCCCGTCATCGCAAGAGGCTTTCGTGGACCTGGGCGAGGTGATGTGCCGCTGGCGCCCCTGAGAAAACAGGCCGATGAACAGGAGGCGCTGACAAGGCCTTACAGCGGCGTGACCGACAGGCGCAGCGGCCAGGCATAAACCCCCTGACGCGCCGAGTCGGACAGCACAAAGCGAAAGCCCAGCTCAAGCACGTTCTTGCGCATGCCGCGCCCTGGCGCGCGCTGGGCGACGCCGCCGCCCGAAGCGCTCAGCTGCACGTCGCTGTCCAGGCCCTTGACCAGCGCCTGGCGCAGGAAGTCGCCCTGGTTTTCAAACATCAGCATGTAGCCATCGTGCGTGTTGCTGTGCACCACCAGCCGGGTCAGGCCGATGGCATCGACATAGCCGCGGCCTATGTCAGCGGCCGTGACGAGCACTGACAGCGGCTGCGCCAGCACCTGCACACTGGCGTGTCTGGCGACCGTGGCAGCCACCAGCAGACTGGCCTCGTTCAGGCCGGCACTTGCCACGACCGGCACGCCCGTCAACCCGAGGGCCAGTGCCATCATCAACACTCTGGAGCGCTCAACCCCGAAAGCGCGGTGATGCGCAGCGGCAGCACGAAAGATTGCCTTGACGGTTGACATGGCCCAACTCCATAAACTATTAATTTATGAGTCAAATTCTATACAAATTGATAAATTTGACAAATAAATTAATAATTTAATGAAAACAGGCAGTTTGTGTCTTCAGGTGCCGGCGCTCAAAGCGCAATGACGGACAGCCGCATCGGCCAGGCATAGACGCCCTGGCGGGCTGAGTCTGCCAGCGCAAAGCGAAACCCCAGATGCAGCGTGATCCTTTGCATGCCACGGCCGCTGGCGCTCTGCATCACCACGCTTCCGCCCAGTGCGTCGAGTTGAACGTCCTGGCCCAGACCCCGCACCAGGGTCTGGCGTATGAACTCGCCCTGGTTTTCAAACGTGAGCATGTAGCCGTCTGCGCTGTTGTTGTGCACAGCCACCTGCAAGGGGCCGGGAACATCGACATAGCCCCGGCTAATATCAGCGGCCGTGAGCCTGACCGAGCCCGGCTGCGCCAGCACCTCCAGACTGGCGCGCTTGAGGATGGTTGCGGTGACGATGAGCTTGGCCTCGTCGGAGACGGTGGTGGAGATCAGGGGAAGGCCCAGCAGGCCCACGGAAAAGCCACCAAAAATAATCCGCCGCAAGACCCGAATCCATGGCCTGCGGATGTCTTTGAGAATGTGGCGCATCCTGTCGCTATGCATTCAGACATTCCCGGATGGGCGAGCAAAGCTCCTGGCGAGCGCCACATGCATGCGGGTAAAACGGCAGACAAGTCATAGACTCTAGGACCACGGTTTTTTGGCAAACCAGCCTGCGGGGCAACGCTGCCAAAACTACAGAGAAGTATTCAGCGCACGAGCCTGATCGCGTGAGATTTCGCCATCGAGACGCTCTTTGCTGCGCCTCGGAGCATAAGACCTCCCGTGTCTGCTGTGTAGCAATGTCTGAAAATAAACGGGCTCAGAACTGCTCGTGCGGCATCAGGTAGCGCCACTGGCCAATCGGCAGGTGACCGAGATTGACCCGGCCGATGCGCACGCGCTTCAAGCCCGTCACGAACAGGCCGACCTGCTCGCACATGCGGCGGATCTGGCGTTTTTTGCCTTCCTTGAGCACGAAACGCAGTTGCTCGGGGTTTTGCCAGCTGACCTGGGCCGGGCGCAGCGGCTGGCCGTCCAGGCTCAGGCCGTGGCACAGCAGGGCGAGCCGTTCACGCGGGAAAGCGTCCTGCACATTGACGGTTTCGTGGCCGTAGCTCACGCGCACCAGATACTCTTTTTCAATTTCGGAGTCCTCGCCGATGAGCTGGCGCGCCACCCGGCCGTCCTGGGTTAGCACCAGCAGGCCAATTGAATCGATGTCGAGCCGCCCGGCGGGCGCCAGACCGCGCAATTGTTCAAAGCCCCAGCGCATGCGGCTGTTGCACTCGCGCCAGCGGTTTTCGGGCTGAACCAGCGCCACGGCCGGTTCGTGGCCGTCCTCGGCCTGGCCGCTGACATAGCCGACCGGCTTGTTGATCAGGATGGTGACCTGCAGGCGCTGCTGCTGCTCGGCGTCTCTGGCCACCTCGATGCTGGCATCGACGGGCACCGGCTGGCCGATCACGGCAGGCAGCCCGTTGACGCGCACCCAGCCGCGCGCGATCCAGTCGTCGGCCTCGCGGCGCGAGCAGATGCCCAGCTCGGCCATGCGCTTGTTCAGGCGGACGGTGGCCGGAGCCGAAGCAGCGGCGGATGCCGGCGAGGAAGCGGCGGGCGCCGCCTCGGCGCGGCGGATGCGCACCGCGCCGGATGCGGGGAGTTGGGGCGCTGGGCCTGAAGAAGGTGGTTGTGACATAAATGGAGGGTTCGGTTGATAGCGGCCTGCACCGCTGCAGGCTGAGCCGCGCGCCTGAAAACCGGGTCGGCGCCAGCCGGTTTTTTGGGGCCGCTGCGTACACGCCACGCAGGCCAGCCCGATCAGGAAAATGCGCGATAAAAAGGCATTTTCGCGCATCCGGCGGCAGGCGGTGCTGCAGCGCTGGTCGCCCTGCCGGGCTGGCGTGCGGCCAACCGGCTTGCCGGGCAGGCAGTGCGCGCCCGGCGGGAATCAATATTCCCAGAAAATGCGCTGCAGCTCTTTGCTGTCCTGGGTCTTGGTCAGGGCCACGGCCGCCAGGATGCGGGCTTTTTGCGGGTTCAGGTCGTGCGCGACGACCCAGTCGTACTTGTCGTCGGGTTGCTCGGCGTTGCGCAGCACAAAGCCTTCGGGCACGCGCGAGGAGCGGATCACCTGGATGCCCGCGCTGCGCATGTCCTGCAGCGCCGGAACGATGCGGTCGGCCACCGAGCCGTTGCCGGTACCGCCATGAATCACCGCCTTGATGCCGCTCTTGGCCAGCGCGTCAAAGCCGGTGCGCGGCACATTGCCATAGCTGTAAATGATGTCCACCGGGGCCAGCTCGGCGATGCTGTCGATGTTGAACTCGGACTGCGCGGTGTGGCGCTTGACCGGGGCGCGGAACCAGTAATTCTTGCCCTCGACCACCATGCCCAGCGCGCCCCACTGGCTGCGGAAAGACTCGACCTTGATGTTGACCGACTTGACCGCATCGCGCCCGCTCTGGATGGTGTCGTTCATCGTGACCAGCACGCCCTTGCCGGACGCATCCTTGCTGGCAGCCACCGACACGGCACCGAGCAGGTTCAGCGTGCCGTCGGCCGACAGCGCCGTGCCCGGACGCATGGAGCCGACCACCACGATGGGCTTGTCGGTGTGGACCACCAGATTCAGAAAATAGGCCGTTTCCTCCAGCGTGTCGGTGCCGTGGGTAATGACCACGCCATCCACATCGGCTTGCTTGACCAGCGCGGAGACGCGTTTGCCCAGCGTCATGAGCTGCGCATTGGTGAAGCTCTCGGAGGCGATCTGGAACACCTGCTCGCCCTTGACATTGGCCACATTGGCCAGCTCGGGCAGGCCTGCCAGCAACTTGTCGACGGGCACCTTGGCGGCCGCATAGGTCGCGCTGTTGAGCGCCGAGGCGCCAGCGCCCGCAATGGTGCCGCCCGTGGCCAGCACCACGATGTTGGGCTTGGCCGTCTGGGCGAAGGCCAGGGAGCCCAGCGCGGACAGGGCCACAAGGGCGCTGCCCGCGGTGAGTTTGCGGAAGGTGAGATGGACTCGCATGGCGGTGTTCCTGTAACGATTTAAAAAAGAAAAAAGCCTCGGATGAGAGGCTCCTGATGGTATCGACGTCCGCCACAAATGGTTCATCAATATCTATGCCTTTTTTTCATAGTTTTATCTCATGCGGGTATAGGCCGGCAGCGCATCAGGAATGCTTCTTGACCTGCAGCGACCTGCGCTGCGGGCCGCTGCACGCCGCAGCGTCGAGCAACTGTCGGTTTTCCGTGAACACGCTGCAGCGCAGGGCGTCAATGTCGAGCACCCGCAGGCCACCGTATTCGACCTGGATCATGCCCTGGGCTTCGAGCGTGCGCAGCGCTTCGTTGACACGCTGGCGCGACAGGCCCACCAGGTAAGCCATTTCCTGCTGGGTGATGCGCAGCACCTTGCCCACGCCCGGGTAGAGCACCGGATTGAACAGCGCCGCCAGGTTGCGCGCCACCCGCAGGTCGGGGCTGTTCATGCGGTCAATCTCGCGCGCCGAGATGAACTGGCCCAGGCGCTCGTTGAGCTGGTTCATGACAAAGCGGTTAAAGCCGATCGAGTGGTCCAGCAACCAGTGAAAGCTGTCGATCGGCAAGCCGGCCACCACGCTTTTGCGCAGCGCCTGGATGTTGTAGCGGTAGGTCTCGCGCTTGAGCGCCGTGCCCTCGCCGAACCAGCCGCCGGGCGGCACGCCGGTGAAGGTCATGGTCGTGCCCTGGGCATTGTCGGCACTCATTTTCAGCAGGCCCTCGACCACCCCGAACCAGTAGGTCACCGGCTTGCCCAAGCGGCAGACGTAATCGCCCGCCTGCGCATCGCCCACCAGCAGGCTTGCCACGGCGCGCTCGCGCTCGTCGGGGCGCAGCAGGGCCAGCCACGGAATGCCCCGCAACTCGTCCGGCGTGGGATTTCTGCGGCGCTGGTGAAGGGTCAGGTCAGTGGCCATGAGTCCAAAGAAATTGCAGGGTGTCTGAGGCTAGGGAGTACCCTTGAATTGTCGTCTTCTGGACATTTCAGGAGCCATTCGAAGCATAACATCGGCATAGCCGAGCCGGCTCATTCCAAGCAAAGACAAACCATGACAAACCCTCTCGCCTCTTCTGTGCCCATGGCCTCTTGCGCCACGTCCCCCAAAGCCCTCTCGCGGCGCACGCTTCTCGGCGCCATGGCGGCCCTGCCTGTGGCTTTTCATGCGCCCATGCACGCCGCAGATGACACCGGCCCCATCAAGATTGCCCAGTCCACCGCACTGACCGGCCCACAGGTCGATCTGGGCCTGCCCATGCACCAGGGTGCCCAGGCCTATTTTGCAGCCCTCAACGCCAAAGGCGGCGTCAACGGCCGCTCGATCGAGCTGACCGTTGTCGACGATGGCTATGAGGTTAAGCGCTCGCTGGCCAACGTGAAGGGCTTTATCGCAGACGGCAGCTACTTTGCCATTTTCAACTGCCTGGGCACCCCGATGGTCGAGGCCATGCTGCCCTCGGTGCTCGAGTCGGGCCTGCCGTTTTTTGCGCCCCTGACCGGCGCCTTGCTGGCGCGCCCCAAGGGCGTGCGCAGCGTGTTCAACATCCGCGCCAGCTATGCCGACGAAACCGAAAACCTGGTGCGCCACCTGGCCACCATCGGCATCAAGCGCATCGCCGTCGTGCATCAGAACAACGCCTTCGGCAAGGATGTGGCCGCAGCGGCCAAGCAGTTCATCGCCCAGCACAAGCTGACGGAAACGGCCACGGCCACGATTGAAAACGATGGCTCCGATGCCACTGCAGCCGCCGCCAAGGTGGCCGCCTCCAACCCCGAAGCCGTGCTGCTGGGTCTGGCAGGCAAGCCGACGATTGAATTTGCCAGGGCCATCCGCCAGCAGCGCAAGGGCCTGCCGCTTTACGCCCTGTCCGTTATGGGCGCGGCCGCCACGCTCAAGGCCATGGGCGACGACGCCACGGGCATGACCGTCTCCCAGGTGATGCCCCTGCCCAGCAACAACGTCGTGCCGCTGGTGCGCGAATTCCAGCAGGCCTGGAAGGCGTCGGGCGCGACGCTGGAGCCGTCCCACATGGCGCTGGAGGGCTACATCAATGCCCGCGTCTTTACCGAAATCCTGCGCCGCGCCGGACGCAACCCGACGCGCAGCGCCTTCATCGAGGCCGCCTGGGCCCTCAAGCGCTATGACCTGGGCGGCTTTGAGGTGAGCTTTACCGAAGGCCAGCCGAACGCCTCGCGCTTTGTCGAGCTGACGATGGTGGGACGCGACGGGCGCCTTATCCGCTGAAAGCGCCTTCCCCGTGTACACCCGAATAGGACTTACCCCTAAATTGTCTTTGTAATGACAGCCTGACGTCAGATGCCGTCCTACCATCCGTGACATACAGCCGTGCGTTCCCCAGAAAGCGCGGCCCTGAAAACAACGGAGACAAGGACAGGAATGCAGACCACGTTCCCACAACTGCTGCTCAAGCATGCCGCCGAGCGCCCTGCGGCGCCGGCCATGCGCGAAAAAGAATACGGCATCTGGCAGGCCCACAGCTGGTCCGCCCTGGCCACCCTGGTGGAGCAACTGGCCGCCGGTCTGCACCAGGCAGGCCTGCAGCGCGGCGAGCACATGGTGGTCATCGGCACCAACCGTCCGCGCCTGTACGCCACCATGCTGGCGGTGCAGTCGCTGGGCGCCATTCCCGTGCCGCTGTACCAGGATGCCGTCGGCGCCGAATGCGTCTTTCCGCTGAACAATGCCGAAGTGCGCTTTGCCATGGTCGAGGACCAGGAGCAGGTGGACAAGCTCATCGAGATCCGAGAGAGTTGCCCCCAAATCTCCAACATCTACTATGACGACCCGCGCGGCCTGCGCAAGTACGACGAGCCGGGCCTCGATTCCCTGGACGCGCTGATCGAAACGGGCAAGACCTTTGTCGGCCAGCAACCGCAGTGGTTTCGCAGCGAAGCGGCCAAGGCGCAGCCGGGCGATGTGGCGGCGATGTTCTTCACCTCCGGCACGACCGGCAACCCCAAGGGCGTCGTTCACACCCACAACACACTGCTCGACCGCGCCAGCGCTGGCGCCGAATTCGACAAGCTCACCAGTGCCGAGGAAGTGCTGGCCTATCTGCCGCCGGCCTGGATCGGCCAGAACATTTTCAGCTACGCCCAGTGGTTGGCCTGCGGCTACGTGGTCAACTGCCCCGAGTCGGCCAGCACCGTGACGATTGACTTGAAGGAAGTCGGTCCGACTTACTATTTTGCGCCCCCGCGCATTTTTGAAGGCCTGCTCACCAGCGTGATGATCCGCATGGAAGACGCCGGCATGTTGAAACGCAAGATGTTCGCTGCCTGCATGGACGTGGCCAAACGCGTCGGCCCGGCGCTGATGAACGGTGACCCGGTGAGCGCACTGGACCGCCTGAAATACGCCATCGGCAATGTGCTGGTCTATGGCCCGCTGCGCAACAACCTGGGTTTCAGCCGGGTGCGCGTGGCCTACACCGCTGGCGAGGCCATCGGCCCGGACCTCTTTACCTTCTACCGCTCGATTGGCATCAATTTGAAGCAACTCTACGGCTCGACCGAGACCGCCGTTTTTGTGTGCCTGCAGCCGGACAACCAGGCGCGCGCCGACACTGTGGGCGTGCCCATTCGCGGCGTGCAGATCAGGGTGGCAGACAACGGCGAGATCATGGTCAAGTCCGCCGGCCTGCTCAAGGAATACTACAAGAACCCCAAGGCGACAGCCGAGGTGCTGACGGCCGACGGCTGGTACCACACCAGCGACGCCGGCTTTCTGGATGCCCACGGCCACCTGAAAATCATCGACCGCGTGAAAGACGTGGGCCGCATCAAGGGCGGCGAGAACGACGGCGCCATGTTCGCGCCCAAGTATGTCGAGAACAAACTGAAATTCTTCCCCTTCATCAAGGAAGTCGTGGCCCTGGGCGACGGGCGCGAGCGCGTCTGCGCCATGATCAACATCGACTTCGACGCCGTGGGCAACTGGGCCGAGCGGCGCAACCTGCCTTACGCCGGCTACACCGATCTGGCGCAAAAGCCCGAGGTCTATCAGTTGATGAAGGAGTGCGTCGAGAAGGTCAACGCCGACCTGGCCAGCGACGCGCTGCTCGCCGGCAGCCAGGTCAGCCGTTTCCTGATCCTGCACAAGGAGCTCGACGCCGACGACGGAGAACTGACGCGCACCAACAAGGTCAAGCGCGGCTTCATTGCCGACAAGTACGGCGTGCTGGTCGAGGCGCTCTACGCCGGGCGCACCGAGCAGTACATCGAGACTGTGGTCAAGTTCGAGGACGGGCGCACCGGCAGCGTCAGCGCCACGCTCAAGATCGGCGATGCCAAGACATTTTCTCCCGTGAAGGCTGCAGCATGACCACAGCGAACCTCAATCCAGACGCCAGCGCAGCACACGCAGCGAGCCGTGTGAGTGGTGCCGAAGGCAGCGCCGGGCCAGCAAGTCCAGCACCCCTGCGCGGCAGCGAAGCCCAGCTGGCGCCCGGCGTGGCAGGCAAAAAGATCGGCGACGTCATTTTGGACGTCAACAACATCAGCCTGCGCTTTGGCGGCGTGAAAGCGCTGACCGACATCTCCTTCAACGTGAAGGAGCACGAGATCCGCTCCATCATCGGCCCCAACGGCGCTGGCAAAAGTTCCATGCTCAACTGCATCAACGGCGTGTACACGCCGCAGGAAGGCTCCATCACCTTCCGGGGCAAGACCTTCGGCCACATGAACTCGCGCCAGGTGGCCGAGATGGGCGTGGCGCGCACGTTCCAGAACCTGGCGCTCTTCAAGGGCATGAGCGTCATCGACAACATCATGACCGGGCGCAACCTCAAGATCCGCAGCAACATCTTGCTGCAGGCGCTGCGCATAGGCCCGGCCGAGCGCGAGGAAATCCGGCACCGCGAATTCGTCGAGCACATCATCGATTTCCTGGAAATCCAGGCCTTTCGCAAGACGCCGGTGGGCCAGTTGCCCTACGGATTGCAAAAGCGCGTCGATCTGGGCCGTGCGCTGGCGATGGAGCCGCAGGTGCTGCTGCTCGACGAACCCATGGCCGGCATGAATGTCGAGGAAAAGCAGGACATGTGCCGCTTCATCCTGGACGTGAACGAGGAGTTCGGCACCACCATCGTGCTGATCGAGCACGACATGGGCGTGGTGATGGACATCTCCGACCGCGTCGTCGTGCTCGACTACGGCAAGAAGATCGGCGACGGCGCGCCCGAGGAAGTGCGCGCCAACGAAGACGTGATCAGCGCCTACCTCGGCACCAGCCACTAAAAGCAGCGGAAGAACAACATGGCATTTTTTCTGGAAACCCTGATCGGCGGCCTGATGGCCGGCATGCTGTATTCATTGGTGGCGCTGGGCTTTGTGCTGATCTACAAGGCCTCGGGCGTGTTCAACTTCGCCCAGGGCGCGATGGTGCTGTTCGCGGCGCTGGCGATGGCGCGCTTTTCGGAGTGGATTCCGGCCTGGACCGGCATCGAGAGCCTGTTCCTGGCCAACCTGATCGCCTTTGCCATGGCCGGCGTGTGCATGTTTGCTGTGGGCTGGCTGATCGAGCGCCTGGTGCTGCGCCACCTGGTGAACCAGGAAGGCGCGACGCTGCTGATGGCAACGCTCGGGATTGCCTACTTTCTCGAAGGACTGGGCCAGACCCTCTTTGGCAGCGACATCTACAAGATCGACATCGGCATGCCCAAGGACCCGATCTTCATGCTCGACACGGTGTTTCCGGGCGGCATCCTGGTGAACAAGGAGGACGTGATTGCCGCCGGCATCGCCGCCGCGCTGGTCATCCTGCTGAGCGTGTTCTTTCAGAAAACCACCACCGGCCGCGCCCTGCGCGCCGTGGCCGATGACCACCAGGCGGCCCAGTCGATCGGCATTCCGCTCAACCGCATCTGGGTCATCGTCTGGTGCGTGGCCGGCGTCGTGGCGTTGGTCTCCGGGATGATCTGGGGCTCCAAGCTGGGCGTGCAGTTCTCGCTCACCACGATCGCCCTGCGCGCCCTGCCCGTCGTGATCCTCGGGGGCCTCACTTCGGTGCCCGGCGCCATCATCGGCGGCCTGATCATCGGCGTGGGTGAAAAGCTCTCCGAGGTCTATCTCGGCCCCTTTGTCGGCGGCGGCATCGAAATCTGGTTTGCCTATGTGCTGGCGCTGGTGTTCCTGCTGTTCCGCCCGCAAGGCCTGTTCGGCGAAAAAATCATCGACCGCGTCTGACCTTTAGAAAAAGAACAAGGAAACCATCCCCATGCTCTACCGCGAAAACGGCCAGTTCAAGACGACCTACCGGGCCGACCAGCAGATTTTCCCGATCACCCAGGACCGCGTTGCCATCTTCCTGCTGATTGCCTTTGCCTTCCTCGGCGTGCCGATGCTGGCCAGCGATTATTTATATTCGTCGATCTTCATCCCCTTCGTCATCATGTCGTTGGCGGCCATCGGGGTGAACATCCTCGTGGGCTACTGCGGCCAGATCTCGCTGGGCTCGGGCGCTTTCATGGCGGTCGGGGCTTACGGCGCCTACAACTTCTTCGTGCGCATGCCGGGCCTGCCTTTGATTCCGGCGCTGATCCTGGGCGGCCTGTGCGCCATGGTTTTCGGCATCCTGTTCGGCCTGCCCAGCCTGCGCGTCAAGGGCCTGTACCTGGCCGTGGCCACGCTGGCGGCGCAGTTCTTCAGCGACTGGATGTTCTTGCGCATCAAGTGGCTGACCAACGACTCGGCCTCGGGCTCGGTGTCGGTGAACCAGTTGCAGGTGTTCGGCCTGCCGATTCAAAGCGCCACGTCCAAGTATCTGCTGTGCCTGTCCATCCTGGTGGTCGTGGCGCTGCTGGCCAAGAACCTGGTGCGCGGCGCCATCGGGCGCGAGTGGATGGCGATCCGCGACATGGACGTGGCCGCGTCCGTCATCGGCATCCGCCCGATGTACGCCAAGCTCAGCGCCTTTGCGGTCAGCTCCTTCATCATCGGCATGGCCGGCGCGCTCTGGGCTTTCGTCCATCTGGGCTCGTGGGAGCCGGCAGCGTTCTCGGTGGAGATTTCGTTTCGACTGCTGTTCATGGTGATCATCGGCGGCCTGGGCTCCATCATGGGCGGCTTTTTCGGCGCGGCTTTCATCGTCGTGCTGCCGATTGCGCTGAACCGCTTTTTGCCCGCCTTCATGAGCCTGTTCGGCATCGAGATTTCCACCGCCGGCGTCTCGCACGCCGAGCTGATGATCTTCGGCGGCCTGATCGTGTGGTTCCTGATCGTCGAGCCCCACGGCCTGGCCAAGCTGTGGTCCATGGGCAAACAAAAAATGCGCCTGTGGCCCTTCCCGCACTAAAAGCAGCGCCGGCTAACTTCATCCACTTTTCCACCATGTACAGCACGCCAGCCCCCTTGAACGCCCTGGGTGCAAAACAGTTTTTTCCGTGCTTCAACACTTTCATTCCTAGGAGACATCCATGAAGCTTTCCAAGATCGTCATTGCCGCTGCCGTGGTCGCCGCTGGCGCATCCTCGCTGTCCACCAGCGCCTTTGCCCAGGGCAAGGAGCAGTTCTTCCCGCTGCTGTCCTACCGCACCGGCCCCTACGCGCCCAACGGCACGCCCTGGGCCAACGGCAAGCAGGACTACATCAAGATGGTCAATGCGCGCGACGGCGGCATTAACGGCGTGAAGATTACGTTCGAGGAATGCGAGACCGGCTACGCCACCGACCGCGGCGTGGAATGCTACGAACGCCTCAAGGGCAAGCCCGGCGTGACCCTGTTTGACCCGCAGGCCACCGGCATCACCTTTGCGCTGACCGAAAAAGCCCCCGTGGACAAGATCCCGCTGATGACGCTGGGCTATGGCCTGTCGGTCGCCCAGGACGGCATGGCGTTCAAGTGGAACTTTCCGCTGATGGGCAGCTACTGGACCGGCGCGGACATCCTGATCCAGCACATCGGCAAGAGCGCGGGCGGCATGGACAAGCTCAAGGGCAAGAAGATCGCGCTGGTCTACCACGACAGCCCGTTCGGCAAGGAGCCGATTCCGCTGCTGCAGGAGCGCGCGCGCATGAACGGCTTTGAGCTGCAGATGCTGCCGGTCACCGCGCCCGGCGTCGAGCAGAAGGCGACCTGGCTGCAGGTGCGCCAGAGCCGGCCCGACTACGTGATGCTGTGGGGCTGGGGCGTGATGAACTCGACGGCGCTCAAGGAAGCGCAGGCCACGGGTTTCCCACGCGAGAAGATGTACGGCGTGTGGTGGGCCGGCGCCGAGCCGGACGTGCGTGACGTCGGCGAAGGCGCCAAGGGCTACAACGCCCTGGCGCTCAACGGCTCGGGCCAGAGCCCCAAGGTGATCCAGGACATCCTGAACAACGTGCATGCCAAGGGCCAGGGAACGGGTCCGAAGGACGAAGTCGGCTCGGTGCTCTACACGCGCGGCGTGATCATCCAGATGCTCGGCGTCGAGGCCGTGCGCCGCGCCCAGGAGCGCTTTGGCAAGGGCAAGGTCATGACCGGCGAGCAGGTGCGCTGGGGCCTGGAAAACCTCGCGCTGGACCAGAAAAAGCTCGACGCGCTCGGCTTCAATGGCGTGATGCGCCCGATCTCCACGAGCTGTGCCGACCACATGGGCTCGACCTGGGCGCGGGTGCAGACCTGGGACGGCAAGAAGTGGAACATCACTTCTGACTGGTACCAGTCGGACGAGCAGATCATCAAGCCGCTGGTCAAGACCGGCGCTGACAAGTACCTGGCCGACAAGAAGCTCACGCGCCGCGCGGCAGCGGACTGCCAGTCCTGATGGCATGAATCCCCTGCGCAGCCGCAAGGCTGCGCAGGAAAAACGGCGGCTCTTCGCGAGCCGCCAGGAGACAGGCCTGCGCGCAGGCCTGTCTCCTGGCACACACCGAGAAACATCCTATGGAACCGAAAAAAATCGTCCTGAACGTCAACGGCATCGAGGTCATCTACAACCATGTGATCCTCGTTCTCAAAGGCGTGTCGCTGCAGGTGCCCGAGGGCGGCATCGTCGCCATCCTGGGCGGCAACGGCGCGGGCAAGACCACGACGCTGCGCGCCATCTCCAACCTGCTGCAGGGCGAGCGCGGCGCCGTCACCAAGGGCTCGATCGAGCTGCACGGCGAGCGCATCGAAAACCTCTCGCCTGCCGACCTGGTCAGGCGCGGCGTGGTGCAGGTGATGGAGGGGCGCCACTGCTTTGCCCACCTGAGCATCGAGGACAACCTGATGACCGGCGCCTACACCCGCTCCAGCAAGGGTGAAATCTCCGCCAACCTGGAAAAGGTCTACAACTACTTTCCGCGCCTGAAAACGCGCCGCACCTCGCAGGCGGCCTACACCTCGGGCGGCGAGCAGCAGATGTGCGCCATCGGCCGGGCCATCATGACGAACCCGAACATGGTGCTGCTTGACGAGCCCTCGATGGGCCTGGCGCCGCAGATCGTGGAAGAAGTGTTCAACATCGTCAAGGATTTGAATGCCAAGGAAAAAGTCACTTTTTTACTCGCCGAGCAGAACACCAACATGGCGCTGAAATACGCCGACTACGGCTACATCATGGAAAGCGGCCGGGTGGTGATGGACGGCATCGCCAGCGACCTGGCTAACAACGAGGACGTGAAAGAGTTCTACCTCGGCGTGGGCGGCGGCGAGCGCAAGAGCTTCAAGGACGTGAAAAGCTACAAGCGCCGCAAGCGCTGGCTCGCCTGAGAACTACCCCGCCCTGCCCTTTTTCTGCCCTCAAGTCGTTTGCCCTCTGCCACAACCCGAAGACCCCGCATGACCTCAACCCACCTGGATGCGCTGGAAACGCGCCCCCCCGCCGAACGCGAAGCCGCACTCCTGGCCGCCCTGCCGGCGCAGATTGCCCATGCACGCAGCGCCTCGCCGGCCTTTGCCGAGATCCTGGCGGGCATCGACCCCGCAAGCATCACCAGCCGCGCCGCGCTGGCCACGCTGCCGGTCACGCGCAAGTCCGAGTTGCTGGAACGCCAGCAGGCCGGGCGCGCCGAAAACGTCTTCGGCGGCTTCAGCACCATCGGTTTTGGCGCCGCCATGCCGCGCATCTTTTCCAGCCCCGGCCCGATGTACGAGCCCGAGGGCACGGGGCGCGACTACTGGCGCATGGCGCGCGCGTTGTATGCGGCGGGTTTCCGGCCCGGCGAGCTGGCGCACAACTGCTTCAGTTACCACTTCGTGCCGGCCGGCTCGATGATGGAAAGCGGCGCCCACGCGCTGGGCTGCACCGTGTTTCCCGGCGGCACCGGCCAGACCGAGCAGCAGGTGCAGGCGATGGCCGAGTTGAAACCGGCCGGCTACATCGGCACGCCGAGTTTCCTCAAAATCATCGTCGAAAAAGCCTTTGACATGAAAGTCGCCCTGCCCAGCGTGACCAAGGCGCTGGTGTCGGCCGAGGCTTTTCCGCCCTCGCTGCGCGACTGGCTCGCCGAGCGCGGCATTGCCGGCTACCAGTGCTACGCCACGGCCGATCTGGGCCTGATCGCCTATGAAACCGAAGCGCGCGAAGGCCTGGTGATCGACGAAGGCGTGATTGTTGAAATCGTGCGCCCCGGCACGGGCGACCCGGTGGCCGAGGGCGAGGTCGGCGAACTGGTCGTGACCACGCTCAACCCGGACTATCCGCTGGTCCGCTTCGGCACCGGCGATCTGTCGGCAGTGCTGCCCGGAAATTGCCCCACCGGGCGCACCAACACCCGCATCAAGGGCTGGATGGGCCGGGCCGATCAGACCACCAAAGTGCGCGGCATGTTCGTGCATCCGGCCCAGGTGGCCGACATTGCGCGGCGCTTTCCCGAAGTGCTCAAGGCCCGGCTCGTCGTCAGCGGCGAGATGGCCAACGACCGCATGGCGCTGCAGGTGGAGACGGTCGGCGCGCCCGGCGACGATCTGGCCCAGCGCATCGGCGAGGCCATCCGCGATGTCACCAAGCTGCGCGGCACGGTCGAACTGCTGGCAAAGGGCAGCCTGCCCAACGACGGCAAGGTGATCGAGGACGCGCGCAGCTACCAGTAACCGCGCCAGGACGATTTGCAGGCAGGACGCTGCCTTCAGTTGCTTAACTGCTCAGCCGTTCAGCGGCCCAGCGGCCCAGGCATCCCGCGCTCTCCGCCGGGCCTGCTTTGCATGCAAAAAGCCCCGTCGCCGGGGCTTTTTTGTTGCTGGCGCAAAACCAGAGCTTGTCTGTAAACGCGGAAAAATCTACACGCCCCAGACCACCTCCTGGCCAATCTTGTGGTTCATGCGCAGCATCTCGATGAAAGGCAAGGCGCGCTGGTGCAGGGTGATGGCCCCGGCGGGCACCGCGCCGCTTTCCTCTTCATGGTCCCGCGACTCCTCCAGGGCAATGGCTGCCTGCAGCGCCTTGATGGCCGCTGGCATTTCCTCGGGCAGGATGATGCCTTGCCGTGCGGGATTCTTGCCGATGATCTCCAGTATCTGACGCCCGTTGGCCTCCAGCATGATGATGTCACCCATGTTTTTTGATTTGAATCGGTACAGCATGAAAAGCTCCTCTTGTTAAATCCGGCCGAGTCATTATGAGCAGCTTTTGACCCCCTGTATGTAGGGGAGTTCATCACTTTTTACCGCCCCCGCCCGCCCCCGCCTAGCCGGCGGCGCGGCCATCGCGCATCGAGCAAAATAGCGGGACATGTTCAATATTGCCACCGTTCAAAAACCCGCCGACCAGGCCCTTCGCCAGGACGGTCTGAGCCTGCTGCTGCCGGCCGACTTCCTCACCACCTTGCAGCTCCCCCTGCCGCAGTGGCCGCAGGACTGGGAGGCCTTGCGCGCCTCCTGGGACCGGCTGCCGCCCGATGCGCACCTGCGCGACGGCGGCCACTACCGGCGCCGGCGCCACGCCTGTTTCATCCAGGATCTGTCCAGCGGCGCGCTGGCGCAAACCCCGCACCGCGCCCACTGGCAGCCGACCGAGTACAACGCCCTGCACGGCGGCTTTGAGCGCTGGTTCGACCCGGTCGAGCCGCTGGTGGCCCAGGCGCCGGCCTGGACGCTGCTGCTGTCTCGGCTGGGCGAGCTGTTTGCGCGCGTCAAGCCGGCTGTGCCGCGCTGGTACATCGAAGCCCACCAGTTCCGCATTGACACGTCCAGCGGCGTAGGCCGGCCCACGCCCGAGGGTGCGCACCGTGACGGCATGGATTTCGTCGTCGTGCTGCTGGTGGCGCGGCGCGGCGTCAAGGGCGGCGAGACCCGGGTGTTCGACGCCCACGGCCCCAACGGCATGCGCTTTTTGATGCAGGAGCCCCTGACCGCCCTGCTGATGGACGATGAGCGCGTGATTCACGAAACCACGCCGCTCTTTCCTGCCGAAACCCAAGCCCCTGAAGACGGGCTTCGGGACACGCTGGTGCTCACCTACCGCGCCGAAGGATTTCAGGCGCCGTGAGCCTGGCAAGCGTTAGCGCTTGAGTGGGTCAACCCGGCGCCTTGTTCAAACCCGACAACCCAACGGCTGGCTGGGACGGCAAAGCGGCCCCGACCTTCGTGCGGTCAAAGTCATGAACGTGGCCTGATCTGATTGGCCACCTCTGGTGCTGCTGTTCCTGTTGTGCAAACTGCCAAGCCTTCGAGCGACTCGTTGAAAACTTCTAAGCAAGAGGAGTAGTTTTGTCATGCGAAATTCCAGTACTTCAAGGCATCGGGCCAATTTAAGTTTATCCATAGAGGGAGTCGCTCCACATGATGAGGTGCTTTTCAAATCACTGGTTCAACTGCTGAGCTACCGCACACAACACAACTGGGTCTTTGCCACGGGCGCAGTGGACTTGCGGATCCTCGGCGAGGATGCGCCCGAATCGGCGCAGAGCAAGCCACCTGCCAACGTGCTGTGGGTGGGTCATTCACAGCAGCATCACTCACCGTTTTTGCATTTGCCCATCCACGCCAACGAACTCGAACTGCGGCGAAAAAATCCGGCTCTACGGCACACCCGGCCAGAAAAGATTCGACTTCATGTGGACATCCTGTCCAAGGGCGCGCTGGGCCTGATCATGCTGATGGACAATAGCCGTCCTGACCCGCTGGACGATCTGGACATGTACCTGGACGGCTTTGCCAGTCTTATTTCGCGCACGGCCTGCGTCGTGGGCGTAGGAAAAACCGAGCACCATGCGCATCCTGACCTGGATGGCTTCGCAGCCAGGATGCAGGCCAGGGGCTTTTTGAACCCGGTGGTCGCCACCGATGTGCGCGATCCCCAGCAAGTCTTGCAATTGCTCGATTTACTGCTGCTGCAGCTGGAGCACTGAAATTTCACGCAAGATTTGCCACCTGGCTCAAAAAGATCATTTAAAAAACTGCCCAGCTTTCTGGGTGAGCGCTCAGTGACCCCTCTCTTCGCCCGGGGCCGCTGAATTTTTTTGGGCGATGGCTACAGACGACGGAAAATTAACAATGTCAACTATCAAACAATCCATGGATGAACTCTTGACCTGCGACGGTGCCATGTGCGCCGCGCTGGTGGACGCCGGCAGCGGCATGATCCTGGGACAGGCTGGCTCTGGCATCGACCTGGAAATCGCCGCCGCCGGCAACACCGAAGTCGTTCGCGCCAAGATGAAAACCATGCGCGAGCTGGGCCTGAACGATGTGATCGAAGACATGCTGATCACCCTGGGCAAGCAGTACCACATCCTGCGCCCGATGGCCCGCAAGGAAGGCCTGTTCATCTATCTCGTGCTGGACAAGAGCAAGTCCAATCTGGCCCTGGCCCGCCGCAAGGTGGCCGATATCGAGAAAGAACTGACGGTTTAAACCGTTCTCGTCACGTCCGGGCGAACCTCAAGGCCAGCCCGCATGGCGCTGCGGCATCGGGCCTTGTGGCCCCACTTGGCATCCAACGCAGCGAATCAGGCTGTTTCGAGCATCCGGTCATCGTCCCAGGCGGACGAGACGGTCACGGCCACTTCGCTGTGCAGCCGCTCCACATCGGCCGCCTGGCACAGGGCGGTTCCCGCCGAGAGCAGGGCCGCCGCGCCTGCGGCCATGCCATAGCGAAACGCCTGCTCCAGATCGGCATGGCCGTTGAGCGCCCAGATCAGGCCGCCGACAAAGCTGTCGCCCGCGCCAATGGTGCTTTTGACCTTGACCGCCAGGCTTTGCGCACGCAGCGCGCGGTGGGCCGTGACCAGCAAGGCCCCCTCCTCGCCCAGCGACAGCGCCACCACCTCGGCTTGCCCTTTTTGAATGATCTGCTGCGCCGCCTCGCGCCACTGCGCCTCGGTACCGAGCGGGCTGCCAGTGAGGTCATGCAGCTCGCGCAGGCTGGGCTTGACCAGGTACACCCCTTCGTCCAGCGCGGCGGCCAGCGCCGGCCCCGAGGTGTCGAGCACCACGCGGCTGCCGCGCGCCTTGGCCAGCCGGGCCAGCCGGGCGTAAAAATCATCCGGCACGCCCGGCGGCAGGCTGCCGCTGAGCACCAGGTAAGGCGGCAGCGCATCGAGCGCGCCCACATAGTCCAGGCAGGCCTGCCACTCGGGCGGCGTCAGCAGCGGTCCGGGCAGCACAAAGCGAAAATCGCGTCCGCTGGAGAGTTCATGGACGGTAAAGCTCTCGCGGGTGTGGCCGGCAATCGCCATGCAGTGGCCGGGCACCTGCTCCTCCTGCAGCAATTGCTGCACCTGCTGCCCGTCCAGCCCGCCGGCCGGATAAAGCGCAAAGCAGTGGCCGCCCAGCCGGTGCACGACGCGGGCCACGTTGATGCCGCCGCCGCCGGGGTGGATGTGGGACGCGGTGCAGCGCAGCTTGTGCGTGTCCATGACGGTCTCGGTGGAGGTGGACACGTCCAGGGCGGGGTTCATGGTGATGGTGAGGATGTCGGTCATGGGCAGGCTCATGGTCAGGGGCACGGCAAGCTGAACTTGCATCTATGGCCGGGCAGCAAGGTGAAAATCGGCTGATGGGAAAAGGCGGGTTCGGACTGGCCGCCCAAACTCCTTGTCCACAGCGGCTCATTCTCCCCAAAAATACCACAAGCTTGTCAGATTCCCTTGCGCTGACAGGACCGGATAACGCTGCGCAGGCTCAAAACCTGTCTGGCGCGCCAAGCCAGACATCCCGGCGACGCTTCTGCGCCGAAACGGTAAAGCATGCAGGGCAGCGCGAAATACAGCACAAAGACGTTGAGCCCCGGAATGGCGGCCTGCGGCAGCAGCGCCCACCGGGTGGCGAGATAGCCGCACAGCACCAGGGCAAAGAAGGGAAAGGTGACGGCCAGGGTATTTAGCACAAAACGCATTGTCACCGGCCGGGCTTGGCTTTGCGGCGACTGGCTATGATGGCCGCTGTTTGGATTGCCCTGCGGCGGGCTTTGGACTTTCGTTCAGCCTTGGTCCTGCCCTGTTCTGGCCTTTGTTCCGGCGCTGCCTGCTGCGCCTTTTTCCCGGTTCCCTGCCCGCATGTCTTCACCTTCTCCCGCCTCCCCCGTCGCCCACGGCCTGAACCTCGCCCAGCAGGAAGCCGTCAACTACCTGCACGGCCCCTGCCTGGTGCTGGCCGGCGCCGGCTCGGGCAAGACGCGGGTGATCACGCACAAGATCGCCCGGCTGATCCAGATGGGCATGAAGCCCGAGCAGATCGCCGCCATCACCTTCACCAACAAGGCCGCCGCCGAGATGCGCGAGCGCGCCAAGGGGCTGATCGGCAAATCCGCCAAGGGCGTGCTGATCTGCACTTTTCACGCGCTGGGCGTGCGCATGCTGCGCCAGGACGGGGCGGCGCTGGGGCTGAAACAACAATTTTCCATTCTCGACAGTGATGACGTGACCAGCATCCTGAAAGACGCCGGCGGCAGCACCGATGTCGCCACGGCGCGCCAGTGGCAGTGGACCATCAGCGCCTGGAAAAACCAGGGATTCAATGCCGCCCAGGCCCAGGCCCAGGCGAGCAATGAAGACGAGCATCTGGTGGCGCGCGTCATGGCGCACTATGAAGAGCGCCTGACTGCCTACCAGAGCGTCGATTTCGACGACCTGATCGGCCTGCCGCTCAAGCTGCTGAAAGAGCATGAAGCCGTGCGCAGCAAATGGCAGGCAGCGCTGGGCCATGTGCTGGTCGATGAATACCAGGACACCAACGCCACGCAGTACGAAGTCCTGAAACTGCTGGTCGGCGAGCGCGGGCGCTTCACCGCCGTGGGCGACGATGACCAGTCGATCTACGGCTGGCGCGGCGCGACGCTGGACAACTTGAAAAAACTGCCGCAAGACTACCCCAGCCTCAAAGTGGTCAAGCTGGAGCAGAACTACCGCTCGACCAGCGCGATTTTGCGCGCTGCCAACAACGTCATCGGCCCCAACCCCAAGCTGTTTCCCAAGACCCTGTTCAGTGAACTGGGCGAAGGCGAACCGGTGCGCGTCGTCGATTGCGACAGCGAGGAGCACGAGGCCGAGCGCGTGGTCGCGCGCATCCAGAGCTTGCGCGCCGAAGGAACCTTGCAGGCCGAGGGCCAGCAGTACAAGGAATGGAAAGACTTTTGCGTGCTGTACCGGGCCAATCACATGGCCAAGCCGTTCGAAAAAGCTTTTCGCAAGGCGAACATTCCGTACAAGGTCTCGGGCGGGCAGAGCTTTTTTGACCGCACCGAAATCAAGGACCTTTGCAGCTGGATGGTGCTGATGGTCAACAACGACAACAACCCGGCGTTCATTCGCGCCATCAAGACGCCCAAGCGCGGCATCGGCCACACCACGCTGGGCGCGCTCAACACGTTTGCCGACACGCACCGGGTCAGCCTGTTCGAGGCACTGTTCAGCCACTCGCTGGGCGCGGCGCTGCCGGCCAAGGCGGTCGGCTCGCTGCAGGAGTTCGGCCGCTACCTCAACGACCTGGAATACCGCGCCAAGCGCTGCGTCGGCGCCGAGGATGCGCGCGCTTTTCTCAACGACTGGCTCAAGGAAATCGACTACGAAAAGCACCTCTACGACGGCGAGGACAGCGAAAAGGTCGCCGCCGCCCGCTGGAGCAACGTGATGGATTTTTGCGACTGGATGGCCCAGCGCTGTGGCGGGCAGATCGACGACACCGCCGGCGCCGTCGTGGCCCGGGAAACCAAGACCATGCTCGAAGTCGTGCAGACGATTGCCTTGCTGTCCACCATCAGCGAGCGCGAGGGCGACCAGAACGTGGTGACGCTCTCCACCCTGCACGCCTCCAAGGGGCTGGAGTGGCCGCATGTGGTGCTGGCCGGCGTCAACGAAGGGCTGCTGCCTTTCAAGCTCGAAGACGATGACGGCCAGAACACCGAAAGCATCGCCCTGCGCCTGCAGGAAGAGCGCCGCCTGATGTACGTGGGCATCACCCGTGCCCAGCGCACGCTGGCGGTGAACTGGCTGCGCCGGCGCAAAAAAGGCCGTGACACGATTGCCGGCGTGCCCAGCCGCTTCATTGCCGAGATGGCGCTGGACAAGGCGACCATCAAGGAAGACCCGCGCGAAAAACTCAAAGCCCTGCGCGCCGAGTTCGCCAAGAAATCAGCCGACGCCCAGGCGGCCGCGGCCGCCAACAAATACTGACAATGCCGGCCCTGGTTTCGCGTCACATGTCTATAGTTGTCCACATTACAAGCCATCCATACCGATGACTTGCTGGTGACCCGACACGGCTCGGAACCATCGCGCCGAGCCCCACCCGAGAATCCCATGACCTTTTTTCGACTCGCCCCTTTCGCGCTGGCCGCCTGCCTGGCCTCCTGTGCCAGCGCCCAGAACCCGCCGCCAGCCAGTTGCCCGCCGGCCCAGAGCATGAAAGCCGAGCAATTATTTGGCCTGTGGGCGGTGCGCTTTAGCGATCCGCCCGCCGGGTTGCCTGCGCGCGCCACGCTGCGGCTGCAGCGTCATGCCGAGTTTTCAGACAGCCTGGCAGGCACGGTGAGCCGCGACCTGCCAAACACCGCAAACGCCCCGGCCAGCGGCCATGCCGCCCAGGCCGCGCTGGCCGGCGATCTCGACGAGGGCCTGCTGCTGCTCGATGAATCGTCTGACAAGGTCAGCATCACCGGCACCTGGAACGGCGAAATGGTGGCTGGCTCCTGCGGTCAGGCCTACCAGGGTGTCTGGAAAGACACCAGCGCCGGCGCCGCGCCCGAGGCGCCCGGCGTGCCGTTCACGCTGACCCGCCTACCCTGAGCCGCCCTGAGCCTCGCACCAGACTTTCCCCTGACCCGATTGCCTGAGAAGGGGCCAAACCATGACGTTCAAACTCTCTCCCGCCAGCCGCTGCGTGCTCATGACCGGCCTGCTGGCAGGCGCTCTGGCGCGGGCGCAGATTACCCCGGACGCCGCGCCACCGCCCAAAGTGCCTGCCAGCCTGGGCTGGCAGGTGTGCCAGGCCATGAAGAACGACAACCAGGCCCAGCTGGCCTGTTTCCAGCAATGGGCCGAGTCGCAACTGCCGGCCAACACGCCGCCGGCCTCCTTCACGTCGGTGCCGGCCGATCCGGCCACGGGCCAGCCCGCCAGCCAGATCCTGCTGCTGCCATCGCTCAACACGGACGCGCCGGACGGCAAGCCGATCGGCTGCCGTAACACCCAGTATTCGGAGCTGTCGCGGTTCTGGGAGTTGCAGCGCGGCACCGACTGCGACAACTTTGCCATTCGCGGCTACCGGCCGATCACGCTGGCCGTGGTTCAGGCCAACACAACCAACCCGCAGCCGTCATCGCCCGCAGCCGGCCACACCGCCTTGAGCGCCACCCCTTACCGGCAGACCGAAAACAAGATCCAGCTGTCGGTGCGCACCAAGATTGCCAAGGGGCTACTCAAACGCGGCGACCTCGACGAGGACGATCAGGATTCGCTGTGGTTTGCCTACACCCAGCAAAGCTACTGGCAACTGTTCACCCCAGCCCTGTCGCGGCCCTTTCGCGCGACGGACCATGAGCCCGAGGCCATCTATATCTACCCGCACCAGATCGCCCTGCCCGGCGGCTGGCGCTACCGGCTGTCGGGCATCGGGGTCGTGCATCAGTCGAACGGGCAATCGCTGCCGCTGTCGCGCAGCTGGAACCGCACCTACCTGATGGGGGCGGCTGAAAAACAGCTGGGGCAGGAATCAAGCGTGCGGCTGCTGGCCCGGGTCTGGAACCGGATGCGCGAATCGTCAGGCAGGGACGACAACCCCGACATCGAGGATTACATCGGCCGGGCCGAGATCAACGGCACCTGGCAGCTCAACAAGACCCATACCCTGGGCATGACGCTGCGCCATTCGCTGCGCAGCGAGGGCCGGGGCTCCACCCGAATTGACTGGATGATGGCGCCTGCCGCCTCGCCCAGCTACACCGGCCTGCGCTACCACGTCCAGTGGTTCAGCGGCTACGGCGACAGCTTGCTGGACTACAACCAGAAACGCCAGGTGCTCAGCGTGGGCCTGAGCCTGGTCGACTGGTAAGTGGCAGGGCGGCAGGCGGGCAGGCGGGCAGGCGGGCAGGCGGGCAGGCGGGCAGGCGGGCAGGCGGCCAGTAGCGTGACATCGCTGGGCTTTTAACCGCTGCTTATTCCCGTGTCTGGTGGAATCACTCATGATTTGAGCCATCAGGCAAGCTGAGGCACTGGGGTGCTGTCCTGCAAGGCATCGGGGCCGATGCTGCTGCGACGCCGGCCCTGACGGTCTTAAGCTTCGGAGATGACTGTGCCCATGTTTTGCCCCGAATGGCGGCAGCTACCGCCCAGCCTGCCGTGAGCGGGCCGGCTGATTTCACCCTGGGCTGCATCATCGTCGGCCTGCTGCTCATTGCCATGACGATGGGCGGCTCCTTCCTGTCCCGCCTGCCGCTGAGTGCTGCGATGCTGTACTTGGGCGTGGGCATGGCCATCGGCCCGCTGGGGCTGGACCTGCTGCAACTCGATGCCCTGAAAAACCGCGTGCTGCTGGAGCGACTGACCGAAATCGCCGTGCTGATTTCCCTGTTCACGGCCGGCATGAAGCTTGAGTTGCCGCTGCGCAACCGGCGCTGGCGCATTCCGGTGCAGCTGGCCACGGTGTCGATGATGGTGACGGTGGCGGCCATCAGCGCGCTGGGCGTGTGGGGCCTGGGCCTGTCCTTGGGCGCTTCGGTGCTGCTGGGCGCCATCTTGGCCCCGACCGATCCGGTGCTGGCCTCCGACGTGCAGGTGGCCAATCCTGGCGACCGCGACCAGCTGCGCTTTGGCCTGACCGGCGAAGGCGGGCTCAATGACGGCACGGCCTTCCCGTTTGTCATGCTGGGCCTGGGTCTGCTGGGCCTGCATAAGTTGGGCAGCGGCGGCTGGCGCTGGTGGCTGGTGGACGTGCTGTGGGCGGTGGCGGGCGGCCTGGGGCTGGGCTACCTGCTGGGCACGCTGGTGGGCCGCTCCATCCTGTTCCTGCGAACGCGCCACCGCGAGGCCCTGGGCTCGGACGAGTTCATTGCCCTAGGCCTGATTGCACTGACCTATGGTCTGGCACTGCTGAGCTACACCTATGGCTTTCTGGCAGTGTTCGCCGCCGGGCTGGCGCTGCGCCGGATTGACGACACCCCTTCGACACCCCCCACCGATGAGGCCAGAACTTTGCCGGATAACAGCAACGCAGAACCTGCGGCGCAGGCGAGCAACGAGGCGGGGGAGGAAACTGCGGGCGCCAAAGTTCCGGCGCAGATGATGAAAGCGGTGCAGCGCTTTAACAGCCAGCTCGAAAGCTTTGTTGAAGTCGGCATTGTGCTGACCGTCGGGGTATTGCTGGCCACGATGGAGTTTGAGCGGGATGTCCTGTGGTTGGTGCCGGTGCTGTTTTTGGTGGTGCGCCCGCTGGCGGTCTACCTCGGCCTGATCGGCACGCCGGTGCGGGGCGTGCAGCGCCGCCTGATGGCATGGTTCGGCATACGCGGCATCGGCTCGCTGTATTACCTGCTCTACGCCATCAACCACGGCATCGCGCCAGCGCTGGCCGAGCAGCTGCTTTCCATCACCTTGACAGTCGTCGTGGCTTCCGTGGTGGTGCACGGTATCTCGGTCACACCGCTGATGAACCGCTACGAAGCACGCAAAGCGGCACGCAAAAAACGAGCATCGGAGAGCGCGAAGTGATGCATTTTTTCAGGTAGAGGCAAGTGCTCTCGCATCTGTCCTGATCAGCGGATGGGACCAAGAGAAGCTCGCTTGGAGATTGCGATCAATTCGGGGAACTAAATCGGGGCAGCAAATGCACCGCAAGTTTTCCCGAAACAGCAATGGATTTGATTCCACAGGGAACACAACAACGATTTTTTGTAACCGCAGTGATCTACCCAAAAAAGCAAAAAGCCTACTTTAAGTAGGCTTTTTGTACCAAGCTTTGACACTTGGATGTTGGTTGCGCGGGCAAGATTTGAACTTACGACCTTTGGGTTATGAGCCCAACGAGCTACCAGGCTGCTCCACCGCGCGGTATGTAATTATTATAGCTTACTTTGCAGCAGCTTCGTCAACTTTAATTTCTTCCGACAGATCAGGGCGATCCACCAGTTCAACCAGAGCCATGGGCGCATTGTCGCCAACGCGGAAGCCCATCTTCAGAATGCGGGTGTAGCCGCCTGGACGTGCCTTGTAGCGTGGGCCCAGCTCAGCAAACAGTTTCACAACCATGTCGCGGTCGCGCAGGCGGTCAAACGCCAAGCGCTTGTTCGCCAGCGTGGGTTCCTTGGCCAGCGTGATCATGGGTTCCACGACGCGGCGCAGTTCCTTGGCCTTGGGCAGGGTGGTCTTGATGACTTCGTGCTGCAGCAGCGAGTTCATCATGTTGCGCAGCATGGCGAGGCGGTGCTCGCTGGTGCGGTTGAGTTTACGTAGTCCGTGTCCGTGGCGCATAGTGCTTCCTTTGTCTAATATGAGGGCAGCCGTATCAGGTACTGCCCCTGCACTTTCTCATCCGAAGATGAGAGTTTTTAAATCAACGCTTGTCCAGGCCGGCCGGTGGCCAGCTTTCGAGGCGCATACCCAGTGTCAGGCCGCGAGAGGCCAGCACTTCCTTGATCTCGTTGAGAGATTTACGTCCCAGATTGGGGGTCTTGAGCAGCTCATTTTCGGTGCGCTGGATCAAGTCGCCAATGTAGTAGATGTTTTCCGCTTTCAGGCAGTTGGCCGAGCGAACGGTCAGTTCGAGCTCGTCCACGGGGCGCAGCAGGATGGGGTCAAACTGCTGCGAGCTGCGCTGCACCGGCGCGTCGAACGCGGCCAGTTCATTACCTTCGAGCTGGGCAAACACGGCCAGTTGCTCGACCAGGATCTTGGCCGAGGCGCGCACGGCGTCTTCTGCCGTCACGGCGCCGTTGGTCTCGATTTCCAAAACCAACTTGTCCAGATCGGTGCGCTGCTCGACGCGGGCGCTCTCGACGGTGTAGCTCACGCGCTTGACCGGCGAAAAAGACGCGTCCAGCACAATGCGGCCAATCGACTTTGGCGACTCGTCACCATAGCGGCGCACATTGCCGGGCACATAGCCACGGCCGTTTTCAACCTTGATCTGCATGTCGATCTTGCCGCCGTGCGACAGGTTCATGATGACATGGTCAGGGTTGATGATCTCGACGTCATGCGGCGTCTGGATGTCGGCAGCCGTCACCGGGCCGTCGCCGTCCTTGCGCAGGCTCAGGGTGACTTCATCGCGGTTGTGCAGCTTGAAGACCACGCCCTTGAGGTTGAGCAGGATATTGACGACGTCTTCCTGAACACCGTCGATGGAGGAGTATTCGTGCAAGACACCGGCAATCGTCACTTCGGTCGCGGCATGGCCCACCATGGATGACAGCAATACACGGCGCAAGGCATTGCCCAGCGTATGGCCATAACCACGCTCGAAAGGCTCCAGAGTCACCTTGGCGCGGTTGGCGCCAAGCTGCTCAACATTAATAGTTTTTGGTTTTAACAAATTAGTCTGCATGTAGTCTTCCTCTCAATACCCTCGGCTCGTTACACCGATAAGGCCGGCGAAGCACACCCTGGCGATACAGGGCTCCCTTATCGCCAGGAACGGGAAATTAGCGTGAATACAACTCAACGATCAGGGATTCATTGACGTCAGCCGCGAACTCGTCACGGTCAGGCACCTTCTTGAAGACGCCTTCGCCCTTGTCAGCGTTGACATCGACCCAGGCCGGCAGGCCGACCTGCTTGGCCAGTTCCAGCGCCTCGGCGATGCGCGTCTGCTTCTTGGACTTGTCGCGCACGGCAATCACGTCGCCGGCCTTGACCATGTACGACGGAATGTTCACCGACTGACCATTGACCGTCATCGCCTTGTGCGACACCAGCTGGCGCGCTTCAGCGCGCGTGGAGCCAAAGCCCATGCGGTAAACGACGTTGTCCAGACGGGATTCCAGCACCGACAGCAAGTTGGCGCCGGTGTTGCCCTTGCGGCGATCGGCTTCTTCGAAGTAGCGGCGGAATTGCTTTTCCAGCACGCCGTACATGCGCTTGACCTTCTGCTTTTCGCGCAGCTGCAGACCGTAGTCGGACGTGCGGGTGCCCGAAGTGCGGCCGTGCTGGCCGGGCTTGGAGTCGAACTTGGCCTTGTCGCTGATCGAGCGGCGTGCGCTCTTCAGGAAAAGATCGGTGCCTTCACGGCGGGAGAGTTTGGCCTTGGGGCCGAGGTAACGTGCCACGTGAGCATCCTTTTGTCATCTGCTGCAGTTCATGCAGGAGCCGAGGGCGGGTAGCCGACGGCGGTGGTCTTGGTGAAAAACGCTGACGCCCGGCCGCTTGAGGTAAACCCCAGGCGGCCGGGCGAGAGCAGCGCGATTAAATACGGCGGCGCTTTTGCGGGCGGCAGCCGTTGTGCGGAACCGGAGTCACATCAGCGATCGAGTTGATCCGGATGCCCAGGGCGCCCAGAGCACGAACGGAAGACTCGCGACCAGGACCAGGGCCCTTGATCTCGACATCCAGGTTCTTGATGCCTTGCTCGATGGCAGCGCGGCCAGCCACTTCGGAAGCCACCTGGGCTGCGAAAGGCGTCGATTTGCGCGAACCCTTGAAACCCTGGCCACCAGACGATGCCCACGACAAGGCATTGCCCTGGCGATCGGTGATCGTGATGATGGTGTTGTTGAAAGAGGCGTGGACGTGGGCAATGCCATCGGCGACGTTCTTGCGAACTTTTTTGCGAACGCGCTGCGAGGCGCTGTTATTGGGTGATTTTGCCATGACGACCTCTCAATTATTTCTTCAAAGACGCAGCAGCTTTGCGCGGACCCTTGCGGGTGCGGGCATTCGTGCGGGTGCGCTGGCCGCGCATGGGCAGACCACGACGATGACGGAAACCGCGGTAGCAGCCGATGTCCATCAGGCGTTTGATGTTCATCGTGGTTTCACGACGCAGATCGCCTTCGATGGTGAACTGAGCGATCTGGTCCCGGATTTTTTCCAGGTCAGCGTCGGTCAGATCCTTGATTTTCTTGGCGTAATCGATCTCGCAAGCTTCGCAGATTTTGCGAGCGCGGGTGCGACCAATGCCAAAGATTGCAGTCAAGCCGATTTCGGCATGCTTCTGCGGCGGAATGTTGATACCAGCAATACGAGCCATGTGCGTCCTCTAAATCTCTTAAAAATCAGCCTTGGCGCTGTTTGTGGCGTGGATCTGTGCAGATCACGCGAACAACGCCCTTGCGACGGATGATTTTGCAGTTGCGGCAAATTTTCTTGACCGAAGCTGAAACTCTCATTTTTTTCTCCTAATCTTTCACTCTGTGCTTACTTGGAACGGAACACACTGCGTGCTCGCGATAGATCGTCGGGTCTGCTCAAGCCATCACGACTTGAAGTTGGCTTTTTTCAGCAACGACTCATACTGCTGCGACATCATGTAGTTCTGAACCTGGGCCATGAAATCCATAGTGACCACAACAATAATCATCAACGATGTGCCACCGAAATAAAACGGTACGTTGTACTTCAGAATCAGGAACTCGGGCAATAGGCAGACGAAGGTGATGTACACCGCGCCGGCCAGTGTCAGGCGAACCAGAATTTTGTCGATATACCGGGCAGTCTGGTCACCCGGGCGAATGCCTGGAATGAACGCGCCGCTCTTTTTCAGGTTGTCCGCCGTTTCACGGCTGTTGAAAACCAGCGCCGTATAGAAAAAGCAGAAGAACACGATCGCGCTGGCATACAGCAACACATAGATCGGCTGGCCCGGCGTCAGCGTGCTGGCAATGTCTTTCAACCAGCGCATGCTTTCACCTGTGCTGAACCATCCCACCACCGTCGCTGGCAGCAAAATAATCGACGAAGCGAAGATCGGAGGGATCACGCCAGCCATATTGAGCTTGAGCGGCAGGTGCGAAGACTGTCCGCCATACACCTTGTTGCCAACCTGCCGGCGAGCGTAGTTCACCAGAATCTTGCGCTGACCGCGCTCGACAAACACCACGAAGTAGGTCACCAGGGCAACCACGATCACGATCACGATGGCCACCAGGATGCTCATGGCGCCGGTGCGAACCAGCTCCAGCAAACCGCCCAGGGCGCTCGGCAAACCAGCGGCGATACCTGCAAAGATCAGGATCGAGATGCCGTTGCCCAGACCGCGCTCGGTGATCTGCTCGCCCAGCCACATCAGGAACATCGTGCCGGCCGTCAGGCTGAACACCGCTGTCATCCGGAAGCCGAAACCAGGATCGAGCACCAGGCCGGGTGAACCTTCCAGCGCCACCGCAATACCCATCGACTGGAACAAGGCCAGGGCCAGCGTTCCATAACGCGTGTATTGCGTGATCTTGCGACGCCCGCCTTCACCTTCCTTTTTCATCTGCTCGAATGTGGGAACCACATAGGTGAGCAGTTGCATGATGATGGAGGCCGAAATGTACGGCATGATGCCCAGGGCAAACACCGTGAATCTCGACAAAGCGCCGCCGGAGAACATATTGAACAGGTTCAGTATGCCGCCCTGCTGGCCCTTGAACAGCTCCTTGAGCTGACCAGGGTCGATGCCGGGGACCGGAATGTGCGCGCCAATGCGATACACCACCAGCGCCAGCAGCAAGAACACAAGCCTGTTGCGCAAGTCACCGTACTTGCCGGTTTTTGCAATTTGAGCCGAGTTGGTTGCCACTGAGTCGTCCCGTCAAGTATTAAGCAGCGATGGAGCCGCCAGCGGCTTCAATGATGGTCTTGGCAGAAGCCGTGGCAGCGATGCCGGTCAGCTTGACCGCTTTTGACAGCGTTCCGGTGTTGATGACCTTGACGTTCTTGATCTTGTGACCCACCAGGCCAGCAGACTTCAGCGTCAACAGATCAACTTCGGCCAGGCCGAGCTGCTCAAGCGACGACAAGGTCACTTCAGCATTGAACTGCAGCAGATGCGACTTGAAACCGCGCTTGGGCAAGCGGCGGTGCATAGGCATCTGACCGCCTTCGAAGCCGACCTTGTGGTAGCCGCCAGAGCGGGACTTTTGTCCCTTGTGGCCGCGACCAGCGGTTTTACCCAAGCCAGAGCCGATGCCGCGACCCACACGCCGTTTGGCATGTTTGGCGCCTTCGCTAGGCTTGATTGTGTTCAATTCCATTTGAATCTCCCGCTCAGATAATCTTGACCAGATAACTGATCTTGTTGATCATGCCGCGCACTGCGGGCGTGTCCTGCAATTCGCTGACGCTGTTGACGCCGCGCAGGCCCAGGCCGCGCACGGTGGCGCGATGGGATTCCTGGGTGCCAATCGGGCTGCGAACCAGCTGGACTTTTACTTTGGTTTCTTGAGTCATTTGACTGTCCGCCTTAGCCGAAGATTTCTTCGACTGATTTGCCACGCTTGGCGGCGATATCGCCGGCCGTGGTGGAGTTTTTCAGTGCGTCCATGGTGGCGCGCACCATGTTGTACGGGTTGCTCGAACCATGGCTCTTGGCCACGATGTCGGTGATGCCCATGACTTCGAACACTGCGCGCATCGGGCCGCCGGCGATGATGCCGGTACCCTTGGGGGCCGGCGCCATCATGACGTTGGCCGCGCCGTGGTGACCGAACACATTGTGGTGCAGCGTGCCGTTCTTCAACGAGACCTTGGTCATGTTGCGACGCGCTTCTTCCATGGCTTTTTGCACGGCTGCTGGCACTTCTTTCGACTTGCCCTTGCCCATGCCAACGCGACCATCACCGTCACCGACCACCGTGAGTGCGGCGAAACCGAGAATACGGCCGCCCTTCACCACTTTGGTCACGCGGTTGATCGCGATCATTTTTTCCTTCAGACCATCGTCTGGAGCGTCGTTTTGCGATTTAGCTTGAAACTTAGCCATCTTTGATTCCAGTCTGCTTAGAACTGCAAACCAGCTTCGCGAGCCGCATCAGCCAGCGCTTTGACGCGGCCGTGGTACGCAAAACCGGCGCGATCGAACGCCACTTTTTCTACACCCGCTGCTTTTGCCTTTTCGGCAATACGCTTGCCAATGGCTTGCGCAGCAGCAACATTTCCGCCCTTACCCGAGCCGCCCAGTTCAGCGCGCACTGCCACTTCAGCCGTGGAAGCAGAGGCCAGAACCGTGGTGCCGTCGCCAGAAATAACACTGGCGTAGATATGCAGATTGGTACGATTGACGGACAGACGGACCACGCCTTGCTGGGCAATGCGGATACGGGTCTGGCGTGAACGACGAAGGCGCTGCTCTTTTTTGGTCAACATGATGCAGCTCCTTATTTCTTCTTGGTTTCTTTGATCGTGATTTTCTCATCCGAATAACGGATGCCCTTGCCCTTGTAAGGCTCGGGAGGACGGACGGCGCGCACTTCGGCGGCAATCTGGCCCACACGTTGACGATCAGAACCCTTGATCAGCACCTCGGTGGGCGTTGGGGTTGCAACCGTGATGCCCGCAGGCATGTCGATGATCACAGGGTGCGAATAGCCCACCGTGAGGTTGAGCTTGGCGCCTTGCGCCTGGGCCTTGTAACCCACGCCGATCAGGCTGAGCTTCTTTTCAAAGCCCTTGGTCACGCCCGTCACCATGTTGTTCACGAGCTGGCGCATCGTGCCGCTCATGGCATTGGCTTCACGCGAGTCATTGGCCGGCTCGAAGCTCAGCTTGCCGTCTTCGTTCTTGATGACGACGAGGGCATTCTGGGCCTGGGCCAGGGCGCCGAGGGCGCCCTTGACGTTGATCTGGGCTTCATTGATTGCGATGTCCACACCCTGGGGGATGGCCACCGGCATTTTTGCTACACGAGACATTTCAGTTACTCCTCAATGCCGCCGTTAGGCCACGTAGCACAGCACTTCACCACCGGTGCCGGTAGCGCGCGCTTTGCGATCGGTCATGACGCCCTGGGGCGTCGTGACAATTGCCACACCCAGGCCATTCATGACCTGAGGGATGGCGCCATGACCTTTGTACACGCGCAGGCCAGGGCGGCTGACGCGCTCGATGCGCTCAATCACGGGCTTGCCTGCGTAGTACTTCAGGGCGATTTCCAGTTGGGGCTTGCCATCGTTGGCCTTGACGGAGAAGCCATCAATGTAGCCCTCATCCTTCAAAACCTGTGCAATGGCGACTTTGACTTTTGAAGACGGCACCAGCACAACGGCTTTTTCAACCATTTGTGCATTGCGGATGCGTGTCAGCATGTCGGCGATAGGATCACTCATACTCATTTGCGGTTCTCCTAGTGCTTACCAGCTTGCCTTGGTGATACCGGGGATATCACCTGCAAAAGCCAACTCACGAATCTTGGCGCGAGCCAGGCCGAATTGACGGAACGTGCCGCGTGGGCGGCCCGTGATGGCGCAGCGGTTACGCTGGCGTGTGGGGTTGGCGTTGCGCGGGAGCTTTTGCAGCTCCAGGCGGGCCAGCGCGCGCTCGTCATCGGTGCGCTTGAAATCATTGGCCGTTGCCTTGAGGGCAGTGTATTTCTTGGCGAACTTGGCAGCGAGCTTGTCGCGCTTGAGTTCACGTTGCAGTAATGCTTGTTTTGCCATGCCCGCCTCAGTTCTTGAACGGAAAACGGAAAGCGGTGAGGAGGGCTTTGCACTCTTCATCGGTCTTGGCCGTTGTGGTGATGCTGATATTGAGACCGCGCAAGGCATCAACCTTGTCGTACTCGATTTCAGGGAAAATGATCTGCTCTTTGACGCCGATGTTGTAGTTGCCACGGCCATCGAAGGCGCGGCCGGAAATACCACGGAAGTCACGAACGCGTGGCAGCGCCACGGTCACGAAACGGTCCAGGAACTCATACATCTGCACGCCGCGCAGCGTGACCATGCAGCCAATAGGGAGGTCTTCGCGAATCTTGAAACCGGCGATAGCCTTCTTGGCCTTGGTCACGACAGGCTTTTGGCCGGCGATCTTGGTCATGTCGCCGACGGCGTTGTCCATGACCTTCTTGTCGGCAACCGCCTCGCTCACGCCCATGTTGAGCGTGATCTTGGTGATGCGTGGAACCTGCATCGGCGTGGTGTAGCCGAATTTTTCAATCAGGGCTGGCGCGATTTTCTCGCGGTACTGGTCTTGCAAGCGTGCCATCTTTATGCAGCCTTAATTTCTTCGCCGCTGGACTTGAAGACGCGCACTTTTTTGCCGTCAGCCAACAACTTGATACCAACACGATCCGCCTTGCCCGATGCGGCATTGAAAATGGCCACATTGGATTGGTGAATCGGCATGCTTTTTTCAACGATGCCGCCGGTCGTGCCTTTGAGCGGATTGGGCTTGGTGTGTTTTTTCACCAAGTTGATCCCGTCCACCAGCACGTGGCTGTCATCAACGCGCAGCGAAATCGTGCCGCGTTTACCCTTGTCGCGACCGGTGATCACGATGATCTCGTCGCCTTTGCGAATCTTGTTCATGGCTTGTCCTTACAGAACTTCAGGAGCCAGGGACACGATCTTCATGAACTTTTCAGTGCGCAGTTCGCGCGTGACTGGTCCAAAGATACGGGTGCCGATAGGCTCCAGCTTGGCGTTGAGCAGCACTGCTGCATTGCCATCAAATTTAACGAGCGAGCCATCGCCGCGGCGGATGCCTTTGGCGGTGCGAACGACCACAGCACTGTAAACCTCGCCTTTTTTGACGCGGCCACGGGGAGCGGCTTCTTTGATGCTCACCTTGATGACGTCACCAACGCTGGCGTACCGGCGCTTGGATCCGCCCAGCACCTTGATGCACATCACGGATTTGGCACCCGTGTTGTCAGCAACATCGAGTTTGGATTGCGTTTGAATCATTTAAATATAGTCCCAACTTGCACCGGCAAAAAGCAGCCTGCTTATCGCCGGCTGCCAGCCAATCAGTCTTGGGCCCGTCGTCCACACCACAAACCACTTGCGATGCTTCCGCTGGGCAGAAGTCTCCGCTTTTTAGGGCGAAGCTTACGATTATTGCCAAACTAGCAAGCTCTGTCAACCTTCTTTTGTAAAAATACTACTGCGTGGAACAAGCAGGGGGCAAAAACCTGTTCTTCCCTGCCCCTGAGAACGCAACAAGCCGACCATTTGCCATGACGCGGCGCCAGATGGCGCTGCGCAGAGGCATGGCGCCATGAGCGTGCCGACCGGGGTGGCGGCCTGGCCGGGAACCAGCGGCTGGGTGACAATTCCCCGGGGCAGGGCTGCTTTTCAGCCCACATCTCTTTTTTCTACAACCAGGCAGCACCCTCATGAGTACCCAGCATTCAGGCATCAGCAACGAACACATCGCCTTTGTCGGCGGCGGCAACATGGCCAGCGCCATCATCGGCGGGCTGCTCCAGCGCGGCCTGCCGGCCAGCCATATCCAGGTGGTCGAGCCTTTTGCCGAGCAGCGCGCCCGGCTGGCCCAGCAGTTCCAGGTGGCGGTCAGCGAACAGGCCGAAGCCTCGCTGGAGCGCGCCAGCCTCATCGTCTGGGCAGTCAAACCCCAGACCTTCCGGGAAGCGGCCGCGCAAACCCGTGCCCACACGCCAGCCGCGCTGCACCTGAGCGTAGCCGCCGGCATCCGCTCCGACAGCATTGCCGGCTGGCTGGGCAGCGAGCGCGTAGTGCGGGCCATGCCGAACACGCCCGCGCTGGTGGGCAAGGGCATGACCGCCCTCTTCGCCCGCCCTGCCGTCACCGTCGCCGACCGGCTGGCCGTCGAGGGCGTCATCCAGACCACCGGCGATTATTTATGGCTGGCGCAGGAAGCGCAGCTCGACGCGGTCACAGCGCTTTCCGGCTCGGGTCCGGCCTATGTGTTTTATTTCATCGAAGCCATGATGCAGGCCGGCACCGACATGGGCCTGAGCGCCGAGCAGGCGCGCCAGCTGGCGGTCAAAACCTTTGTCGGCGCCTCGGCACTCGCCGAAAGCTCCGAAGAAGCGCCCGAAGTGCTGCGCGCCCGGGTCACTTCCAAGGGCGGCACCACTTATGCAGCGCTCACCTCCATGGAGAACGCCGGCATCAAGCCGCAGTTCATCCAGGCCATGCAGGCCGCCCGGCAGCGCGCCAGCGAACTGGGCGATGAATTCGGCGCGGCTTGAGCACAGCCCCGGCGCAAACACCGTATGAAGTGATTGAAGAGCTTGAGCGTTCAGGCGCAGCGCAAAGCAATGCATGCGCTGCTGGGTGAAACAGTTGAACTGACCGCAGGCTGATGGTTTTGCCGGCCGAGCCCCCTCAAGCCGCTGCGTAAGACAGCGCAATGCCCATAAACACGGTAAAACCCAACCAGTGGTTCAGCCGAAAAGCTCTAAAACAGTCGTCGCGCTCGCGCTGGCGGATCAGCCAGCCGTGCCACAGCGCCTGCAGCAGGGCCAGGCCAATCGCAGCCAGATAAAGGCTTGACGGGATACCCGACGGCACCCGCCCTGTGAGCGCCAGCGTCCAGATGAGCAAAAAAGCCAGGTAACAAAACATGATGGCCGCCACATCAAAGCGCCCGAGCGTGATGGCCGAGGTCTTCATGCCGATTTTCAGGTCATCATCGCGGTCCACCATGGCGTATTCGGTGTCATAGGCAATCACCCAGAACAGGTTGCCCAGCAGCAGCACCCAGGCCAGCACAGGCACCTGCGACTGGACGGCGGCAAACGCCATTGGAATGCCGAAACTGAAGGCCACGCCTAGGACAGCCTGCGGCATCGAGACATAGCGCTTGGCAAACGGGTACACCAGCGTGACCGCCAGCGCGCCGAATGACCAAGCGATGGCTGCCGCATTGGTGGTCAGCACCAGGGCAAAAGCCAGCAGGGCCAGCACGGCACCCACAAGCAGCGCTTCCCTGATGGAGAGCGCTCCGCTGGTAACTGGCCGCTGCGCCGTGCGCTTGACATGCCGGTCAAAATCGCGGTCGGCCACATCGTTGACGCAGCAGCCGGCGCTGCGCATTAAAAACGTCCCCAGCGTGAACACCGCCACCAGGTGCCAGCCCGGAAAGCCATCCGAGGCCACCCACAGCGCCGACAAGGTGGGCCACAAAAGGAGCAGCCAGCCGGCGGGCCGGTTCCAGCGGATCAGTTGCAGGTAAAGGGAGAGCTTGCTTGGAGTGCTGACGGTCATCTTGATAAATCGGGAGCGAATAGGTATGCGTCATCAGGCGCACCACCGCAGACCATGCCGAAAGACGGCAAGACCGGGCAGCAGTCTATCCCAAGCCAGCCGCCAGGCAATTACTCTTCGAGCAGCGAGCGCAGCATCCAGGCGGTCTGCTCATGCACCGTCATGCGCTGCGTGAGCAGGTCGGCGGTCGGCTCATCGCTGGCCTTGTCGGCCATGGGGAACAACTCGCGGGCGGTGCGGGCCACCGCTTCATGGCCCTGCACCAAAATGCGCACCATTTCCATGGCCTTCGGGGGCGTGACCGGCACATCGGGGACGGTCGCCAGCTGGCTGAACTGGGCGTAAGAGCCCGGCGCCGGATGACCCAGCGAGCGAATGCGTTCGGCCACCGGGTCCACCGCATTCCACAGCTCGGTGTACTGCGTCATGAACATGGTGTGCAGCGTGTTGAACATCGGCCCGGTCACGTTCCAGTGGAAGTTGTGCGTCGTCAGGTAGAGCGTATAGGTGTCAGCCAGCAGACGGCTCAGGCCCTGGGCAATGGCGGCGCGGTCCTTCTCATTGATACCGATGTTGATGGCGGGAGCGCCTTGAACCGGCGTTTTGGCAATGGTTTTGACGGGAGACTTGGCCATAATTTTTTCCTTTCAAAAACAAGGGAAGGAGGAAGACCTGAGACTTTAAGCAATCGCCCCGTGTGCGGCAACAGCGAATGACTATGCACGCCATAGGTGAAAGCCGACAGCAGCGCAGGCGATCAAAAAAGTCAGGACAGCCGCGTCACCCCCGGCAGTTCACAGGCGTAAATGGCGTTGCGCAGCGCGGCAATTGCCTCGTAGCGGGTAAAGCTGCGCCGCCAGGCGAGCACCACGCGCCGGGTCGGCACATGGCCCTCGAAGGGCAGATATTTGATGAACGAAGGCTGCTCTGGCGCCAATTCGACCTTGCAGGCAGAGGATTTTTCCGTGGCTGGCGGACGAGCCAGCGCTTCCCTGGGCACGCCCAGGCGCGGCACCAGCGTGATGCCCATGCCGGCGGCCACCATGTATTTGATGGTTTCCAGCGACGAGCCTTCAAAGCTTTTGCTGATGCCCTCGGCGCTGCTGGAAAACCGCGCGAACTCGGGACAGACTTCCAGCACATGGTCGCGAAAGCAATGGCCGGTGCCCAGCAGCAGCATGGTTTCCTTTTTCAGCTCCTCGGCCGAAACGCTGGCGCGCGCGGCCAGCGCGTGGCTGCTGGGCACGGCCGCCATGAACGGCTCGTCATAGAGCGGCGCAATCGCCAGATTGGTGTCGGGAAAGGGCTCGGCCAGGATGGCGCAGTCGATCTCGCCGGTGCGCAGTTCTTCGAGCAATTTGACGGTGAAATTTTCCTGCAGCATGAGCGGCATCTGCGGCGTTTTCTCGATGATCTGGCGCACCAGGTCGGGCAGCAGGTAGGGGCCGATGGTGTAGATCACGCCCAGGCGCAGGCTGCCGGCCAGCGGATCCTTGCCGCGCCGGGCGATGTCGCGGATGCTGTCGGCCTGCTCCAGCACGCTTTGCGCCTGGCGCACGATTTCCTCGCCCAGCGGGGTGACAGTGATTTCGTTGGCATTGCGCTCGAACAGCTTGACTTGCAGTTCCTCTTCGAGCTTCTTGATCGCCACGCTGAGCGTGGGCTGCGAGACATGGCAGGCCTCGGCGCCCCGGCCAAAGTGCCTTTCGCGCGCCACGGCCACGATGTATTTGAGTTCGGTCAGCGTCATGGGGGGATTGTCGGCGTTTCGGCTCGGGAGGTAGTTGACTTACCTTTGAAAAGGTACTTTATGCTCAGAAAATTTTAGGACTCGCATGAAACACATACTCTTGCTCGCTAGCCTCTCTCTTTCATGTACCCCTTTGTTGGCGGCATCACCTGAGGATGTTTATAGGCATGCATCTCCAGCAGTAGCTTTGGTGGTGGCCCTTGGAAACAAAACATCAAGTCAGGGAAGTGGAGTCATCATTGCCACCAATGTTGTCGCAACGAACTGTCACGTAATTCAAGGTGCATCGACGATCGCAGTGATGAGCGGTACACAAAAAACCATAGCAAGAACCATTTACACCGACAGCAAACGTGATGTGTGTCTCCTGTCAGTTGGCATCGCAGGCGGACTCCCTGCGACTCTAAGCAGTGCATCCGACTTACGCGTCGGTCAACGTGTATACGCGATTGGTGCGCCACGCGGGCTTAATCTGTCGTTATCGGAAGGGATCGTTTCATCTCTCAGAGGCGACGATACGGCCAAGTTGGTACAGACAACCGCACAAATTTCACCAGGATCAAGCGGCGGCGGTTTATTTGACGATCAGGGCCGATTAGTGGGCCTTACTACATTCAAAATTCACAATGGTGAAGGGCTGAACTTCGCCCTTCCAAGTGAATGGCTAGCTGAAGCACTAACAGCCATCAATAAGCGTAATTCCACAAATAGAACATTGGCAGCGTCGAAACCAGAGCGCGATGAATCAGTTACATCGTTAGCATTGCTGACAGCAACCTCTTTAAATGAAGGTGGCTGCCCATTTGATCAACCTCCCGAACTACCGCCAAAAAATTCAGCGAGGATAGACAACTACAAAAAATGGGCAACCGAGACGAATCGAGCGATTTTCAACGTCTGGAAACAAAACATCAATGACAACAAGACCTTCCAATATTCATCAAATGATCTCTCGGCAAGCGATCCTGCACGTTCGATTTATTACGAATCAACTAGAGCAGGCATCGATCCAAACATGGGAGCCGCCTTAGTGTTGTACTTCGGATCAACTGGTCGTTCAATTTTGCCAGTGAGCAATGCAACGCTAGATGCACTCAAGATGGCAATCGCACAGAGCAAGGATCAATTTTGCTGGAATCCTTTTGCTTTTCGTACAAATATGCGCATTGCATTGAATATCCTGAAAGGCTACGAGGACAACAGAAAAAGCGACATGACTAATTCGCTGGCCAAATATCTCGCAATAGATGCGGAGTTTCACCCTCGATCAATCACTGGCATATCGAAAGAGATTACCGTCCTATATGAACGAATGAGTAGCCAATGGCCGAGGGAAAACTTCTAAATCTACCTCAAGCCTTCAAAAACTCTGCTTTCCCCCCCAGCCAGCGCTGAATATGCCGCTGCGCCAGTTCGGGATAGCGGTCCAGCATCAGCGGCGCCACCTCGCGCGCCCAGGCCAGCAGGGCTGAATCGGTCTGCAGATCGGCAAAGCGCAGCATCGCCGCGCCCGACTGGCGCGCGCCTAAAAACTCGCCCGGCCCGCGGATGTCCAGGTCGCGCCGGGCAATCTCGAAGCCGTCGTTCGTCTCCACCATCGCCTTGAGCCGCGCCTTGGCCACTTCGCCCAGACGGGGCGCGTCGCCGGTGGAGTACAGCAGCACGCAGGCCGAGGCCACCGCGCCGCGCCCGACACGGCCGCGCAGCTGGTGCAGCTGCGACAGGCCGAAGCGCTCGGCGTGTTCGATCACCATCAGCGAGGCATTGGGCACATCGACGCCGACTTCGATCACCGTGGTGCTGACCAGCACGCCCATCACGCCCTCGGTAAACAGCGCCATCACGGCCTTTTTTTCGGCCGGTGCCATGCGCGAATGCAGCAGGCCCACGCCCACGCCGGGCAGGGCCGCGCTCAGGTCTTCGTGCGTCTGGGTGGCGTTGACCAGGTCGATGGACTCGCTTTCCTCGATCAGCGGGCAGACCCAGTAAATCTGCCGGCCTTCGGCAATCTGCGACTGGATGCGGGCGACGACTTCATCGCGCCGGGCTTCGCTGACCACTTTGGTGATCACGGGCGTGCGGCCGGGCGGCAATTCGTCGAGCGTGGACACGTCCAGGTCGGCGTAGTAGCTCATGGCCAGGGTGCGCGGAATCGGCGTGGCAGTCATCATCAGGAGGTGCGGCTCCTGGCCTTCGTGCGTCATCTTGCCGCGCAAGGCCAGGCGCTGGGCCACGCCGAAGCGGTGCTGCTCGTCGATGATGGCCAGCGCCAGGTTCTTGAATTTCACCTTGGCCTGGATCACCGCGTGGGTGCCGATGACCAGGCCGGCTTCGCCGCTTTCGATCAGCGCCAGCATCTCGCGGCGCTCCTTGGTTTTCTGGCTGCCGGTGAGCCAGGCGGTCTTGATGCCCAGCGGCTCCAGCCAGCTAATTAATTTGCTGAAATGCTGCTCGGCCAGGATTTCCGTCGGCGCCATCAGCGCGCACTGCCAGCCCGCGTCGATGCAGCGCGCCGCTGCCAGCGCCGCCACCACGGTTTTTCCCGCGCCGACATCGCCCTGCAGAAGGCGGTGCATGGGCACGTTTTTTTTCAGGTCGGCCTCGATTTCCGCGCCGACGCGCTGCTGGGCGGCGGTCAGGCGAAACGGCAGGCGCTCCAGCAATTGCTCCTGCAGCGTGCAGTGGGTGCCGCGCATCGCCGGACCGTTCAAGGCCGGGGCACGCATCGCGGCGCGCACGCGCCTGGCCTGTAACTGGGACAGCTGCTGGGCCAGCAACTCCTCGGCTTTAAGACGCTGCCAGGCCGGATGGCTGTGGTTTTCCAGCGTGGCCAGCGAGACATCGGGCGTCGGGTGGTGCAGGAATTGCAGCGCGTCGCGCAGGCTGAACAAACCCTGCGACCCGCTGCTTAAAGGCGACCCATTGTTTAAAAATGGCCCCTTGTTTAAAAACGGCGCGGGAATCGTCTCTTCAAGATCAGCGCGCTCCAGGCCGCTGAGCACCGCCTTGCGCAGATAGGTTTGCGGCAGGCCGGCGGAAGTCGGATAGACAGGGGTCAGCGCGCCGGGCAGCTCGCCGCCGGCCAGCCGGAAAGCGGGGTGGACCATTTCGCGGCCCAGAAAACCGCCGCGCAGCTCGCCGCGCACGCGCACCCAGGCGCCGACGCTGAGGGTTTTCTGGTGCGACGGGTAAAAGTTCAAAAAGCGCAGCAGGCAGGTGTCGCTGCCGTCATCCACCGTGACCTGCAGCTGGCGGCGCGAGCGGATCGACACTTCGCTGCGCGTGACCTGGCCTTCGAACTGCACGATGTCGCCCTCGCGCGCCTGGGCCAGTGGCACGAGGCGGGTTTCGTCCTCGTAGCGCAGCGGCAGGTGCAGGGCCAGATCAATGTCGCGGTGCAGGCCGAGTTTTTCCAGAGCTTTTTGCGCCGGGGATTTGGGTGGCGCCTTGACGGCTGGCACGCTGGCGGGTGCGGCCTCGGGCGCAGCTTCAGGGGCGGAGTTCGGCGCGGCGCTGGTCAGGGCCGTGGGCGGGGCGGGAGCAGCCGAATGCGTCATGGGACAATTGTGCCCTCCATGAAGACAACTTTCAGCCTCAGTGATTTTGATTTCACGCTTCCCGACGAATTGATCGCGCAACACCCCGCCACCGAGCGCAGCGCCTCGCGCCTGCTCGACGGGCGCGCCACCGCCATCGTGGACCGGCGCTTTGCCGAACTGCCCGAGCTGCTGCAGTCCGGCGATTTACTGGTGTTCAACGACACGCAGGTGGTCAAGGCGCGCCTGTTCGGCCAGAAGGCCAGCGGCGGCAAGCTCGAATTGCTGATCGAGCGCGTGCTCTCGCCGCAGACGGGCGCCGGCCACGAAGGTGCCGGCCGTGAGGTCGCCGCCCACATGAAGGTCAGCAAGAAACCGCTGCCCGGCGCGGTGCTGCAGATGGACGGCGGCTTCACCGCCACGCTGCTGGGCCGCTGGCCGAATGAAGAGGGGCCGCTGTACCGCTTCAGGCTCAGCGACGATCCGTACGCGCTGATGGCGAAATTCGGCCACGTGCCGCTGCCGCCCTACATCACGCACACCGATTCGGCCGAGGACGAGCAGCGTTACCAGACGGTGTTTGCGAAAAACCCCGGCGCCGTGGCCGCGCCGACCGCCGCGCTGCACTTTGACGAAGCCATGCTGGCCAAGCTCGAAGCGCGCGGCATTGCCCGCGCCAGCGTCACGCTGCATGTAGGCGCAGGCACCTTCCAGCCGGTGAAAACCGACAATCTGGCCGAGCACCACATGCACTTCGAGCGCTTTGACGTGCCGCAAGCCACGCACGCGGCGATTGCCGCCTGCCGGGCGCGCGGCGGGCGCGTGGTGGCCGTGGGCACGACGACGGTGCGGGCGCTCGAATCCGCCGCCAAGTTCGGCCCCGATTGCGACGACACCAACATCTTCATCACGCCCGGCTTTGCGTTTCAGGTCGTCGATGTGCTGCTGACGAACTTTCACCTGCCCAAAAGCACGCTGATGATGCTGGTCAGCGCCTTTTCCGGCTACGAGCACATCATGGCGCTGTACCGGCACGCGATTGACCAGCGCTACCGATTTTTCAGCTATGGCGACGCGATGCTGCTGGCGCGCCAGACGCCTTGCGCTCCTGCCACTCCGGCCACACGCACCTGAAAATACACCTGAGACAATCCCAAGATGCTTGAATTTGAAGTCCTCAAAACCGACACCGCCCGCCTTGACAACGACGGCGCCTACCTCGGCTCCTACGCCCGGCGCGGCCAACTCACCCTGAACCACGGCGTGGTGCAAACGCCGATCTTCATGCCGGTGGGCACCTACGGCACGGTCAAGGGCGTCACGCCCCAGTCGCTGATTGAGATGAATGCACAGATCATCCTGGGCAACACCTTTCACCTGTGGATGCGCCCCGGCCTGGACATCGTCAAGCAGTTCGGCGGCCTGCACAAATTTGAAAGCTGGCACAAGCCCATCCTGACCGACAGCGGCGGCTTTCAGGTCTGGTCGCTGGGCGAGATGCGCAAGATTTCCGAAGAAGGCGTCAAATTCGCCTCGCCCGTCAACGGCGACAAGCTCTTTTTGACGCCCGAAATCTCGATGCAGATCCAGACGCTGCTCAACAGCGATATCGTGATGCAGTTCGACGAATGCACGCCTTACGACACCAAGGGCCACATCACGACGGAAAGCGAAGCGCGCAGTTCAATGGAACTGAGCCGCCGCTGGGCCAAGCGCTGCGAGGATGAATTTGCGAAGCTGGAAAATCCGAACGCGCTGTTCGGCATCGTGCAGGGCGGCATGTTCGAAAACCTGCGCCAGGAGTCGCTGGACGCGCTAGTGGAAATGGATTTCCCCGGCTACGCCGTCGGCGGCGTCAGCGTGGGCGAGCCCAAGGAGGAAATGCAGCGCATCATGGCGCACACGCCGCACCGCCTGCCGGCGCATAAACCGCGCTACCTGATGGGCGTGGGTACGCCGGAAGACCTGATTGAGGGCGTGGCCTCGGGCGTGGACATGTTCGACTGCGTGATGCCAACGCGTAACGCGCGCAACGGCCACATGTTCACCCGCTTTGGCGACCTGAAAATCCGCAACGCCCGCTACAAGAGTGAAGAAGCGCCGGTGGACGCCACCTGCACTTGCTACACCTGCCGCAATTTCAGTCGCGCCTACATGCACCACCTGGACCGCTGCGGCGAAATGCTCGGCCCCATGCTGGCGAGCATCCACAACCTGCACTATTACCTGAACCTGATGCAGGAAGTGCGCGACGCGCTGGACGCCGGGCGCTTTGGCGAATTCGTGGTGCAGTTCAGGGCCGACCGTCAGCGCGGCGTCTGAGCTGGTGGAAAAATCCCGGTGAAGGGGTTCCTACCGACCGAGGCCCATGTGGCTCAGGCTATTCACAACGCTCAGCGGAGCGCTTGTCGGCAAGCACCGGGGTCACCACGTTGAAACTCCAGGTCTTGCGCACTGCGTTGCCGGCCCGATCTTCGGCCGTCACTTCCACCGTGTGGCGGCCGGGTTGCAAGTTGGCGCGGTAGGAGACGAGGTGCGAGGTGATCTTGCTCCCAGCAGTGACATTGCGGCCCGACACCAGGATGCGCACGCTCTTGGGATTGACACCCCGGCCGCCTTTGTCATCGAAGGCCGCTAACACGGGAATGCTGGCCCGGTCGGCCACGGTGGCTCCCTCGCGCGGCAACATATTGCGCACCACCGGAGGCTTGACGTCGACCACCCAAGCCTTGGTCAAGCTGGACTTGACAGAGCGCTCACCCTGCCACAGGGTCGCCACAATCGGGCGCGAGGGCGTGGGGTTGTCCTGCCGCCGGATGGTATAGGCGCCTTCATAGACACCTGAGCGCACTTCACGCAGCGCCACGCGGTTGGCGACGCCGGGAATTTCGACCTCGGCATTGCCGCCGGGCATGCCGTGCATTGAAAAACGCAACTCGGCGCCCGGCTCTACCTTTTCGATGGGAACCACGGTGAAACGCTCGATATTCAGGCGCTCGGGCTGGACCAGATCGGCCTGCGGCAGCGTCGCCATGCCGGCCGGGAAGGTGTAGTTGGCAACGACGTTGCGATTGCCGGCCTGCATGTTGGCGCGTATCTGGCTGCTCTGCGAGAGGCGATCCTGGCGCATGATGGTGTAGGTGCCGGTGTAGACGCCGCGCGAGGTTTCTTTGAGCGCAATCTCCCGGTTCACACCGTCAATGTGGATAAAGGTCTGGGCGCGGGGCGTGCCCTCGACGGTGAAGCCCAACTCAGCGCCGGCACTCAGCCCGGCATCGGAGCTGATTTGCAAAGAGCGCACTTCTGGCGTGGCGGTTTGGGCTATCGCGGCCGTGGGTAAAGCCACCATTGCCGTAGCGGCGGGCAGCAACAGGAAAATTGCCGCCACTCGGTGGCGCAGGTATGCAGTCATGATGGGAGCCCTTGTAATAGCGATTACTCAATGTAAATTTTCTTTACTAAATGAGTGTAAGCTAATGTAGCCCAGCTTGGTAGGCAGAGAACGACAGGAATAACCTCATCGGCAGCGCAGGTGCGGCATTGAAGTCGGCTTTCATCCACCTGGCACGAAAAGAGCCCGCCGCCCCTCACACACCAGCGTCCAGGCTCAAGCCTGGCCAGCGGCCAGGTCAGGCAGTGCGCTGGTGCCGCTCACCGGTAGCCCCGCAGGCATGGCAGAACTTGCCAAATGCACTTTTGCGCGTCTGGCACGCAGGGCAGTGCTCAAACAGGCCAATGCCGCAATGCGGGCAAAAATCGATCTCCGGATTCTTCAGGTCCACCGGCCGCTCGCAGCCGGGGCATACGCCTTTGGACAGCCGGGCGAGCGCCGTGTCGTAGCTCAGTTCGTCGCGGCGCTGCGCATCGGGCAACTGCTCGGCGAGTTTTTGCTTTTCCAGGTAGCGGTTCAGGGCGATGATGGCTTGGCGCCCAACCAGCACCGTCACGACAATGCCGACGATATAGCGCACATAGCCGCCATAACTGGGCAGGTAAGGGACCAGTTCGATGAAAAAGGCAAAGAGGGCAAAAAAGATGAAACCCCAGACAAAAGGCCAGTAAGTGCTTTGGCGCTTTTTGGCGAACAGCCAGCCGGCCGCCACCAGCAGCGGCAGGGTCAGCGCCAGGCGATACATAAAGACACGCAACTCGACCCGGCGGTTCTCCGCCGTGAGCAGTTTGTAGGCAGCCTCCTCCATGACGGCCAGTTGGCGGCGTGTGCGCTCTGCCCTCTGGCGGGCATCCAGCGCAGCCTGCTGCTGGGTTTCCACCGCCGCGCCGGCGGCGCGCTCGCGGTCTTTGAGGCCGTCGAGCGCCCGGGTGCGTGTCACCAGTTCCGGATCCTGCTCCGACAGCTGGGTGGCGCGGCGGGTGGACAGCCAGTTATTGAAAGTTTCGCGCGCCGCTGCGGTGTCGGCCTGGGCGATGCGGCGCTTGAGTTGCGCCTGTTCGAGGGCGGCGTCGGCTTCCTGACCGGCCTGATCGGCCTGCTTGATGGCTTGGTGCAGCGCGCTGCTGGCGGGCGCGTCCATGAAGTCGTCGAGGGTCAGGCGCTTTTCCACCTTGGGCAGGTCGCCCACCACCGTGCCGCCCAGGCCGATCAGGAAACCGGCAAAGATGAACGCCACCAGCCACAGACCGCGCTGCATCCACTTTTCGGTCAATCGCAGGGTTTTACTCATGGGGAACTCCGTTTTTTGAATGATTGGTTATGGATTGCGGGGTGGCTCAACCGACGTAAAGTGCGCCAGCGCCAAGTGGCCCGCAACAGGCGACGCGTTACAGCCCGATCCGCGTCGGCGCCTTGCCGGGCGGGCTGATCTGCGCACGCGCCAGCCAGTTAAACACCGAATCGACCGTGACGGTTTCGATCCGGTCGCTAAAGCGTTTGTCATGAGGATGGTCATCGAACGCGACATTGGCGGCTGTCAGCCGGGCGCCCATGCGGGTCAAGGGACCGAGCCTGAGGGTCGTGGGCTCATAGTCCTTGAACTGCAGCCAGGCCTGGGCCTGGCTGCGCGAGGTCACGCCGGGCTCCATCGCAGCGGCCAGCGTCTCGATGGCCCACTGGTTTGATTGCTGATACTTGCCGCCCCAGACGTAGCTCACGAGGCTGTAGGGTTTGTGGTGCAGGTGGATGGCGCGGTTCGTGTCCTGCAACAAGGCCAGCAGTTGCGTCTGCACCTGCGGCGTGGGGGCGAGCCAGGCAGCTTCAAAGCGCCACGGGTCATCCAGAAAGAACTCTCCCAGACCCTGGCGGTAAATAGCCGAGGTGCTGGTGCCGCACTCGTTGAGCTTGTGCAGCACGCGCCAGGTCATGCCGCCCTGACCATTGGGCAATTGGTACGCCAGCCCGAGGTGCGAATAGCGCAGGCCGTAGCGGCTCAAATCCTGCCCGGCCCGAGCCAGCAGCACGACCTTGTCGCCGCTGGCGTTGAGCGCGGCCAGGGTTTTTTCGGCCAGCGCCAAGCCGCGCTCGACCGACTGCAGCGTGGGTTTGCGCACTTCGCAGGAGCGCCCGGCATGGGCAGTAGGCGAGAGCCCCAGGCTGGCGGCCAGCAGCAGGAGCGCCAGAAAGCGCATGATGAACCGTGTCATTAAAGGCGTCAGTAAAGGCGCAAGTAAAGGCTTGAACAAGGTCATGACAGGCTCCCGGTTTCAGTAGGTCAACCGCTCGTTGTGCAGCAAGGCCCGGCCCAGCGCATTCGGGATAAAGGCAATCGCCTCGCCAGCGGCCGACAGCACGACGCCGGCGCCGACGACGCTGACCACCACCGAGGCGCCCACACCCATCGACACGCCGCCAATTCCCTTGCCCATGATTTCAATGCTGGCGCTGGCACCGTCCGAGGCCCGCTCCAGCACATACAGCGTGCCGCGTGCCGTGCTTTCAACCGCTCGCACCACCAGCACCGCGCCGGCCGTGGACAGCACCAGCGGCACCGCCGCCACGCTGCCTGCCACGGCACTGCCGCCCACCACCACCGAGGCCACCGGCAGGGCCGACAGCGCGCTCAAGGCCGAGACTTCGGACTGCGCGTGGGCATTGAAGGAAGCGCCAGCGCCTGCCAGAAGGGCACAGGCAGCGATCAAACCAGTCACCAATCGGGTTTTCATGATGTTGTGTTCCTTGCAGGGTTGGGTGCTTCTTATTGGTTATCGGCCAGGCTGCGCGGTTTGCGGGGAGCCAGGGGCGCTTCATTCAGATCGGCTTCATGGCGGTCGCGCAGGGTTTTGGCCAAGGTGAAGCTGCAGGTCATCAGGTAGAGCCAGCTCACGCCCAGAAAAGCCTTGTAGGTTTCACTGATGGCCATGCGCCACAGGCCCCAGCCGGTCAGCGCCATGGCCAGGAAAAAACCGCTCCACACCACCAGCTTGAACAGCGGCATGTCCGCCTGCCGGCCTTCGGTGGTGGCGTTTTGCTGGTCGCGCACATACTTGGCCAGCACAAAGGCCGCCGTCAGGCAGAAAAAATAACCCATGACCATGAAGGCGCGGTCCAGATCACTGCCCGGCAGGTAGGTCAGGCCGACGCCGCAGAGGAATACGGCCATCAGAAAGGAAGCCCAAACCTGAAGGCTCCAGGCCCTGGAGTCACGTTGAATCAGCATGTTCATAAAAGACCTTGAAGGGATTGATAAGGTGCTTGTAATGTGCCGCGCCGCCGTCCAGATCCAGCCAAATAACGATACAGTCACGTCAAAATGACTGATGAGTATTTTCTGACGATACTTCAGGCCTTCATCAGCGCGGCCACCCGCGCCTGCAGCACCTCAGGCTGAACCTCGGCGGGCGCCATGGCGGCCCCGGCCGTCAAACCCACCCGGCTGAACACGCCGCGCCGGAAGGGCCGCACCATCGCCACCCGCTGGCCGTTGACCAGCTCGGCCCGGCTGAAGAACGATCCCCACAGGTTCGTCAACGCCATGGGAATGACCGGCACCTGCAGCCCATCGCGCTGGGCGTTTTCCAGGATTTTCATGACGCCGCCCTTGAAGGGCTGGAGTTCGCCATCCTGGGTGATACCGCCCTCGGGGAAAATCGCCAATAAATCGCCTTCGCGCAGCACCTTGGCGGCGGCCTCAAAAGCCGCTTCATACGCCGCCGGGTCTTCGGCGCGCGGCGCCACCGGAATCGCTTTTGCCAGCCGGAACAGCCAGCCCAGCACCGGCATTTTGAAAATCCGGTGGTCCATCAGGAAATAAATCGGCCGCGAACTCGCCGCCATCAGCAGCACCGGGTCGATAAAGCTGACATGGTTACAGGTCAAGATCGCCGCGCCCCGGGCCGGGATGTTGTCATCGCCCGTGACCCTGAAGCGGTAAATGCAGCGCGACAGCAACAAGGCGACAAAGCGCAGCAGGTATTCGGGCACGAGCATGAAGATATAAAAAGCTACCACCGCGTTGGCCAGCCCGGTGAATAAAAAGATCTGCGGAATGCTGAATTGGGCTTTTAAAAGCGCGCCGGCCAGCACCGCGCTGACGATCATGAACAGCGCGTTCAGAATGTTGTTGGCGGCAATGATGCGGGCGCGGTGCGTGGGCTGGCTGCGCAATTGAATCAGCGCGTACATCGGCACGCTGTACAGGCCGGCAAAGAGGCTGAGCAGCGCCAGGTCCAGCATCACCCGCCAGTGCGCCGGCTGGGCCAGGAAGCCGGCCACGCCCATGAGGGACGCGCTCGGCAGGCCACGCGAAGCGAAATAAATATCCACCGCGAACACGCTCATGCCAATCGCCCCGAGCGGCACCAGGCCAATCTCGACATGGCGCCGGCTGAGCACCTCGCACAGCAGTGAGCCCGTCGCAATGCCAATTGAAAACACCACCAGCAGCAGGGATGCCACCTGCTCGTTGCCGTGCAGCACTTCCTTGGCAAAGCTGGGGAACTGGCTCAAAAAAACTGCGCCAAAAAACCACATCCAGCTGATGCCCAGCATGGAGCGAAACACCGCCACGTTCACGCGGGCCAGCTGCAGGTTGCGCCAGGTTTCGGTGACCGGGTTCCAGTTGATTTTCAGCCCCGGATCGGTGGCCGGCGCCTTCGGGATGAACTGCGCCACAACCCGGCCGGCCAGCGCCAGCCCCACGCAGGCCACGGCCACGTACTGCGGCCCGACGCCGGGCACGGCCACCATCAGCCCGCCGACAACCTGGCCGAGCAAAATCGCGACAAACGTACCCATCTCCACCATGCCGTTGCCGCCGGTCAGCTCGCGCTCGCTCAGCGCCTGGGGTAAATAAGCAAACTTGACCGGGCCGAACAGCGTGGAGTGCAGGCCCATCAAGAAGGTACACCCGAGCAGCAGCGGCACCTGGACATTCACATTGCCGCTGACAAAACCCACGGCGGCGATCAGCATGATCACGATTTCCAGGTTCTTGACGAAGCGGATCATGCGGGTTTTTTCAAACTTGTCGGTCAGCTGCCCGCTGGTGGCCGAAAACAGCAGGAACGGCAGGATGAACAGCGCGCCAATCACCAGCCCGGCCAGCGCCGGCGGCAGCCAGCCTACGCTGAGCTGATACGTCACCATCACGGTAAAAGCGAACTTGAACAGGTTGTCATTGGCCGCGCCGGAAAACTGCGTCCAGAAAAATGGCGCAAAGCGGCGCTGCCCGAGCAGGGCGAACTGGTTGGGATGCGCCTGGGCGGGCGATACAGGCAGCGCAGCGGCGCCCGCCGGGGTGGACAGTTCAACACTCATGCCGGACTCCTGGGTTCAAGTGGTTGCGGGGCCGGCGTCTGGCCCTGGCTGGGGTCGCCTGGTTCGCCGGCCCCCGTGGTAAAGGGTGAACGCGATTTTGCGCTGGATTCACGGCACCGCTCAGCCGCTGCCACAGCGGCTTTGACGGCCAGCACGACCGGCCAGGCCGCCAGACTGGCCACGACATGCTTGAGGCTGTGGCCGGAGACAAGCTGGCCGGTGAGTTCAAACACCTGGTGATCGGCCAGTTCCAGCCCCTTGGCCAGCGCGTAAAACGCCAGAACCAGCGCCCAGCGGATGCGCAAGCCGGGCGCCGGCTGGAGTGGGCGCTGGCAGGCCGCCACCAGAATCAAGACCATGCCCGCCGCCTGCAGCACCGCCCATGGCAGCAAATTGCCCGAGACGGCCCAGACCCGCACAGCCGCCAGGCCCAGCACCAGCACCGCCGCCGCCAGCGCAACGCCGGCGCGCCTGCTCACCGCCTGAGCGGCCGCCAGCCCCAGCAGGCCGGCAAAGGCCAGCACCATGCTGGCCCGGTCCCAGACCAGCCCGGCATCGTCGGGGCGCCAGTGGTAATAGCCAGACACCCCGGCCGTGACGATCAGACCGGCCAGAAACAAGGCGGCCAGCCCCGCCGGGATGCTGTCGAGGGCGCGCAGCCGCAGCGCCCGCGCCAGCGCCCACAGGCCGCCCGCGCCCCAGGCCGCAAAAGGAAAATTGCTCAGCACATCCATGGCATGCGGCACTGCGCACCAGACCCGCTGGTCGGCAAAGTCATGGTAATGATCGGGTTGCACCACGACAGGCCCGGCCAGCGCCAGCCACACCATCAGCCCGGCGGCCAGCCCCAGCCAGCATTCAAGGCGCCGCACCCGTAGCGGCATCGGCAGAGGGCAATAGCGTGGACAGGTCATGGCAGGCAACTCCTTGAAGGACGAAAGGGAGGCCAGACTTTGCCGCCAAGTCACTCCCGAAAGGCCTGAAATTTTGTACAGTTGCTTCGTTTCAAACCACAAGTACCCATAATCGATACCCATGAGCACCACCGCCGACCTCGTTGCGATTTTAAAAAAAGAACTCAAAACTGCCCAGATGACCTATGCCGACCTGGCCCGTGCGCTGGGCATGGCCGAGTCCAGCGTCAAGCGCATGCTGGCCAAAGGCGACATGCCGCTGTCGCGCATCGACGCCATCTGCCGCGCTTTAAAACTCGACTTTGCCGAGCTGGCCCGGCGCGTGGCCGATGCCCAGCCGCTGCTGGCCCAGCTAACCGAAACACAGGAAAAAGCCGTGGTGGCCGACAAAAAATTATTGCTCGCCGCCATCTGCGTGCTCTCGCAGTGGACGCTGGAGCAGATCACCGCCAGCTACCGGCTGTCCGAGGCCGAATGCATCGGCTACCTGGCGCAGCTCGACCGCATCGGCATCATCGAATTGAAACCGCTCAATCGCTACCGGCTCAAGCTGGCCAAGACCTTCCGCTGGCGCCCGCACGGCCCGGTGATGGATTACTTTCGGGACAACGCGCTGCTGGACTATTTTTCGGGTGGCTTTGATCGCAGCGGCGAAGGCTTGCTGCTGGTGCATGGCGCCATCAGCCGGGGCCTGGCGCCCTCCTTCATGGAGCGCATGCAGCGCGTGGCGCAGGACTTTGCCCAGCAGCACCAGGCCGACCAGAAGCTCAGCGACAAAGACAAGGAAGGCTATACGCTGCTGCTGGCCATGCGCAGCTGGGAGTTCGAAGCTTTCGTGGCCTTGCGGCGCTGAAGTGTTGAAGGATTCCCGCGCCGGATTGAAAGGCCTTGCCGGCGTGACTCACCTTGGTGCGCATTCTTCAAGGAAGAACGAACTTCATCAAAACGGCTTGTCATTGGAGAAGCTGGCTTCCTCCTGAAGATGCCCGCTGCCGCTGCCTCTAGCCTCTGCGCTCTGTCAATCGCTGCCGGTGAACACCGTCAGCACGCCGGTGTAGCCATACAGGTGGTTGCGGGCAATCTCGCCGCCGGCAAAAAAGCCCACCAGAGGCACATCACCCAAGGCGCGCCGCACGATCTGCAACTCGGCGCTGGGCGCGCCAAAATGCGGCCCGCCGCGCCCGGAGCAACTGACATAAATGGCGCCGGCCATGCGCCGGGCCGGATGCGGCGCGGCTTGCGCCTGCGGGGCATTGAGCACGCTGGCCACTTCCAGACTGAGCGCTTCGGGCTCCAGCTCTTCGCGGATTTCAGCGCAGATGCGAACCAGGTCAGCCCGTGCCGCCTGGACATTGCGCTCGCAAAAAGCCAGCCTCATCCCCACGCTGGGCAGGTCGGCAATGGCAATGCCCCGGCGCGCCGGGTCCAGCCCGATCAGGTGGCGCACCATCACCTCGGCGCCGAACGGGCCGGCGCGCCGCGCGGCAGAACCGGCGTCCTGGCGCCGGTCGACAGGGTGGCTCAGCCCCACCAGCACCGTGCTCAGGTTGAGCAGTGTCTTGCGCGACGCCTCAAGCCCGATGTCCAGATCGGCCAGCATCACCTCCATGGCCGGCCGGCCGTCCAGCCCGGTGACCACATGGCCTTCGCAGGCGGTGATCTCATGGTGCGCCGACACCGGCTGGCACCCCTGGGTGACACGCGACATCAGCCCCGTGGCCCCGGTAGGATCGCGGGCAAAAGCCACGCCGCTCAGGCCGCCGCTGAAGACACCGCCGGCCGCGCCCTGTCCCTTCACATTGCCATGGCCGCTGAGCGCGAACTGCACGGTCGCGCTGCGGCTGGAGGCCAGGCCGCCGAACACATACCCGCTGTCGGTGCGGCTGGCCATCTCGTCGATCAGATCGACCACATCCGGCGTCCTGGCGTCGGCATGGACCAGCGCGGTATGCGCCGTGAACAGGCCGCTGCGCGCCGGCGGCAGCGGCGAGACGCCGGAAAACACCCGGTACTGGTCATGCGGCAGCTCGCACAGCATCAGCGCCATGGCCGGCTCGTCGAAATACTCGACATTGTTGGACGCCACGCCCACGCCCACGGTGCCGCTCCAGTCGGTGATGTCGGGCAGCTCGGCGCTCAGGTGGTCCAGAATGTCCTGCGCATGGGGCGCATAGTGGTCGGTGATGTAGAGCAGCGCCAGCGTCGGCGCGCTGGCGTACTCGGGCAGCGCCAGGTGGCCGCGCAACTGCGCCAGCACCAGCGCGGCGGCCATGGGCCATTGCGGATGGGTCGCGTGACCGTAGGGAAAGAGCTTCATAAGGGGCCGCCCCGGACAATGTAAAAAGATAAGGCCAAACCCGAATGTGACACATCGGCACCAACCTTGAAGCAATCAAGGCCAGCGCCCTGGCGCACCTGCCTGCAAGCCGGGCCGCTGGGATGACGCACACCTGCGCGCCAGTCAGGCCCAGGCCAGCGCCTGCTGCAGCGCCTTGACCACGCCACTGATCAGGACCCTGCTGCTGTCAAACATGTCGGCAATCTGGTAAGTGATCAAGAACAGCAAGGGATAAAAAAAGCTCGGTTTGGAATAAGACCAGTTCACCACCGACGCCATCGGCCGGCTCCTGGCCAGAGTGCTGTTGGCAATCCAGCTGATGGCCATGCCAAGCAAGGCGCCGGCGGCAATATCCGTCGGGTAATGCAGGCCCAGATAGATGCGGGGCAGGGCAATGCACACCACCGCATAGCCCAGCGCAATGGCCCCCACTATTTTGGAAACGAAAAACAAGCCCGTTGCCAGGCTGAAAAAAAGCACCGCATGGTCACTGGGAAAGGAACTGTAGCCGTCCAGCACACCCGGCGCCACGCCATAGGGCAGCAAGAAATCCAGGGTGGTTTCGTGCAATGGCCGCAGCCGAAAGGGCAGCGTCAAGGCCAGCATCCTGGCCAGGGCCAGGGCGACAACGCAGCCGAGCAGGGTTGAAACGATAAAAGGGCGCTGCTGCGGGCGCCGGCCATCGTCCCTGAACCAGGCCCACCAGATGAAGGCCATGAAAATGCCGCCCTTGAGCAAATTATTGGCCGAGACAAAGGCAACAATCTGATCGAACAGCCACGACTTGCGGGAGGCCTGGTTCAGGTGGGAGATTATCTGATAATCCAATGAAGCTGTATTACTCATTAATATCCTCCGGTTGCAGGCCAATACACGCCAGATAATCCCCCTACCCGCGCTGGGAGATTATTTACTCAACCATCCTCTGCGCGGACCGGTTCGAAACAGCGCTTTCAGCGCGTCGTCTTGCGGGCAGCGCCTGGGGCGGCCTTGCGGGCGGGGGCCTTTTTGGCGGCGGCGCTCTTGGGGGCAGCGGCTGCGGTTTTGGGCGCGGCGGTTTTGGAGCCGCTCACCTTGGCAGGGGCCTCGGCTTTGGGGGCGGCTTTTGAAGTCTTGGCAGCGCCCGGCGTGGGCCAGTTGCTTTTGAGGGCGGTGTCCATGGCGGCGCGGGCGCCGCCGGTGATGGTCTGGGTGGCCGTCTCGGCCATGCCCTTGGCCATGTCGGTGGCGGTCTTGACAGCTTCCTGGGCCAGGCTGGTGGTGGCGTCGAGGTTCGTCTTGTTGGCCACTTCCTTCATTGCCTCGGTGGCAATGGTCTGGAACTGCTGGGTCAGCGCGCCCCACCACTGCATCGGGTCCACCATGCTGTTGGCACCGGCAGGCGCCTGGCCGGACTGGGCGTCGGTAGCGGCGTTTTTGTCGCCGGAAGCTTCAGGCTTGGCCTCGGCTTTGGCCGCCTGGAACGCCGAGGGCGGCACTTCCAGGCCTGCAAAAGTCTTGCCCTTGTCGCTCATGCGCTCCATGCCCTCTTTCATGCTGGCCATGTTCTCGCTGGTCTTGAGCGTGAACGCGTTGGCCATCTCGGTCATGTTGAAATTCATTCCCTTGAGGGTGGCCAGGGTCATTTTTTGCACTTCCAGCGCCTGGATGGTGGCCTTGAGCGCGGCGGCATTCTGGTCGAGCCAGAACTGCACGGCCTTGAGCTCCTGAACGCGCTTGTCCAGCTCTTCGAGATTGAGTGTGGGCGCAATCCAGTTTCCCAGGTTGGGCAACTGCGGCACGGCCTGCGTCGCGCCGCCAGCGGCCTGCTTGGCCAGGTTTTGCAGGAAGTCAAAACCTGGCACCAATTTGCCGAAATCGGGGAAGGAAGGAATGGCTGCTTGACTCATGTGTGTCTCCTGGCGGTTATGAACTGTTTGAACTGTTGTATCTGCTGGGCAAAGGGTTCAGGCCCTGGGGGTGCGGGCGCGGATGTCCCGGCGACCCTCCCCGCATTGTGCAACGCCGTCACAAGGCGTCAACCGATTTTTGGCCTCCTTACAAAAACGCCAGCATGCCTGGGCTAGCGGCCTGCGTGCCTGCTAAGCTTGCAGACGGCCACGTCCGGGCAACTTTCAAGACCGGCCGGATTCACACGGGGATGAAGACTTTGGCACTGCTTGTTTCGTCGTCTTTTTCGTCTTCAGCGCCGCCACTGCTGACATCGGCCTTCGTGCAGGCCGGGCCACCGTGGCGTACCCTGGCGCAACTGGCCGCCCTGGTGCTGCTGGTTCATGCGCTGGTGCTGGGCACATCGCCCCGCCATGTCGGCCCGGTGCTGGTGCCGGCGCCGCAGCAGGTCCCGGCCATGATCACCCGCAGCCTGGCACTGCCGCCGCCGGTGCAGCCCAGCGCCCCGGCAACCGTGGCGCCGCCTGCAGCCACGCCGCCAGCCAGACCCGTGCAAAAACCGCTTCCCCGGCGCCAGCAGAGGGCGCCAGCGCAGGCGTCGCTGCCACCGGCCGTGGCAGCGCCCAGCGCAGCAGCGGCTGCAGCGCCAGCGCCAGCGCCTGATACGCCGGCTACCGGCACAGACACAGACACAGACACAGACACAGCCTCGCAAGACGACAGCAGCCTGCCGGCAGCCAGCCCGTCAACGGCAGTCACCCTTGAGAGGCCTTCCGTCACCCCGACTGGCATTGCCGAGGCGGCCATGCCGGGGGCGAGCACCCCGGCCGCCCCGCCTGCCGGCCCGAGCCACACCCCGGTCGCCGTCACTCTGCCCGCCAGCGTGCAGCTGGGCTACAAGATGAGCGGTAGCGCCAAGGGCCTGCCCTACAAGGCCACAGGCAAACTGGCGTGGCACCACAACGGCGCCCACTATGAGGCCCGCATGACGGTCAGCGCCCTGTTGCTGGGCTCGCGCAGCATGGCCAGCCAGGGGCAGGTGAGTCCCGAAGGCCTGGCGCCCAACCGCTTTGCCGACAAGTCGCGCACCGAAGTGGCGGCGCATTTCGAACCCGACAAGGGCCAGATCAGCTTCAGCGCCAACACGCCCTCCGTCCCATGGGTCAAGGGCGGGCAGGACCGGGTCAGCGTGTTCATGCAGCTGGGCGGGATGCTGGCAGCGCAGCCGGCCGGCTTTCCCGACGGCTCGAGCATTTCAATCTACACCGTCGGGCCGCGCGGTGCGGACAGCTGGACGTTCCGGGTGGAGGGCGCGCAATTGCTCAGCCTGCCTTTTGGCGAGCTGGCCACGCTCAAGCTGTCGCGCCAGCTGCGCCATGACTACGATCAGAAACTCGAAATCTGGTATGCGCCGTCCCTGGGCTATCTGCCCGTTCGCAACAAAATCACCCAGGCCAATGGCGATTTTGTCGATCAGCAGCTCAGCGCGGTGAACCCGCCCTGACGCTGACTGGCGCTGACTGAGGCTTGCGGCAAGCACAGCAAGGGATTCGCCGCCGAAAAAGTGGCCGGGTCGCCGGTTTTCAGGGCGGATTTTGCGGCGACGGGGCCGTTTGCCTTGAACTTGGCATCATCGTTGCTATCTAACTGAAAAGGAGAAATCAATGCAACTGCTTTACGACTCAGATTCTTTTGTGGTGGTGCAGATCCATGCCAATGCGCTTGAGGCCTCTGCTCCCGTATCTGCCCTGCCTGAACTGGCTCGCCACGGCTTTGAAATCGTGGACAAACGCTCGGGCAAGGAAGTCTATCTGGATGGCTCGTGGGCCGAGTTGTTTCAGCAACGCCTGAGCGCTTGGGCCAAGAACACCCCCACCCAGGAAGAAGTGGAAGACACCCTGGAAGGCTACAGCGGGCTGGCCACCACGCCGATATCTCTGCACTGAAAGGCTTACGCTGGGGCGCGCAAGGGACGCCCTGCGTTGCGGCGGCTCTCGGGACTGTGTCCGAGCGCTGATACGTTTCTCTTGTGCAGGCACAAGGCAGTAGTATCCAGCCCATGCCTCATCCTTTATCGCTCTTCACACCTTTCAGATTCGCTCGGCTTCCCGCCGGGCTTTGCGCTCAACGCGCTTGGGGCGCCTTGCTCTGCGCTGCGGCCGTGGCGCTTGCCAGCGGTTGCGCGGGCCGGCCGGAAGCGCCCATCCTTCAAAGATTTCTCGGCAGCGAGGCGGCGCAGACCAAGGCGCGGCTCGATGCGCTGCTGCCAGCCGATGTCCTGCTGATCGGCGAGCAGCATGACGCCCGGGCGCACCACCAAATCGAGCAGGAGCTGATTTCGATTCTGGCCGGACGCGGCCTGCTGGGGGCCATCGCGCTCGAAATGGCCGATGCCGGCACCAGCACCGCCCGACTCAAACCCAGCGCCACCGAAGAGCAAGCCCGCCAAGCGCTGCAATGGGACAACAAAAGCTGGCCCTGGGCGCACTATGAGCCGGCCGTGATGACAGCCGTGCGGGCGGGCGTGCCGGTGCTCGGCGCCAACCTGCCCCGCAGCCAGATGCCAGGCAGCATGGCCGACCGCACGCTCGACACGCGCCTGCCCGAGCCGGCCCTGCAGATGCAGCAGCAGGCCATCCGCAGCGGCCACTGCGGTTTGCTGCCCGAGAGCCAGGTCAGCCCGATGACGCGCCTGCAGATCGCCAAGGACATCACCATGGCCGAGACCATCCGGCAGGTGGCATTGCCCGGCAAGGTGGTGGTGCTGCTGGCGGGCAGCGGCCATGTGAACCGCACCCTGGGCGTGCCGCAGCACCTGCAAGGCGATCTAAAGTTCAAGGCCGTTGGCCTGCAGGCCGGCCAGGGCAGCGCTGAACTGGCGCCAGCCTTCGACAGCGTCTGGATCACGCCGGCGCTGCCCGACAAGGACCACTGCGCCAGGCTGCAGGAACAGCTCTCTCGGCGCGGCAGCTAGCGCGTTTGCGCCTGCAGGGGCTCACGCGGCAGGGCAGGCGCGCACCTTGAGGCCAAAAGCACCGGCTGCAGCGCCCGCTCAGGCGCACTTGCGGATGGCGTCGGCCAGCACGCTGACGATGCGCTCGATGTGTTTCTTCTCGACGATATAGGGCGGGCAGACCACGATGCAGTCCCCCGCCGCCCGCACCAGCACGCCCTGGTGGTAGCAGTCCATGAAGATGTCGTAACCGCGCTTGCCCGGCGCGCCGGTCGCCGGGGCCAGTTCCACCGCACCGGCCAGCCCCAGGCTGCGGATGCCGATCACGTTGGGCAGGCCTTTCAAGGCGCCGTGCATCGCATCGCCCAGCACTTTGCCCATTTCGCCGGCGCGCTCGAATAGTTTTTCGCGCTGGAACAACTCCAGCGTGGCAATCGCCGCCGCGCAGGCCACCGGATGGCCCGAATAGGTGTAGCCGTGGAAGAACTCAATCGCATGCTCGGGGCTATGGGCATTGGCCGCCATCATCGCCTCGTAGATGCGGTCGGTGCAGATCACGCCGCCCAGCGGAATCACGCCGTTGGTCACGCATTTGGCGAAGTTCAGCATGTCGGGCACGACGCCGTAATAGTCGGCGCCAAAGTTCACGCCCAGCCGGCCAAAGCCGGTGATCACCTCGTCGAAGATCAGCAAGATGCCGTGCCTGTCGCAGATCTCGCGCAGGCGTTTCAGGTAACCCCTGGGCGGCAGGTACCAGCCCGCGCTGCCGGCCACCGGCTCGACGATCACAGCGGCCACGTTGCTCGGGTCATGCAAGGGCAGGATGCGGTTTTCGAGTTCAAGCAGCAGGTCTTCGCTCCACTCGGGCTCGACGCCATTGATGTAGGCGTGGTTCACCGGGTCATGGATGAAGCGCAGGTGGTCCACGCGCGGCAGCAGCGCCGCGCCAAACACCTTGCGATTGGCCGGAATGCCGCCCACGCTCATGCCGCCAAAACCCACGCCGTGGTAGCCGCGCTCGCGGCCGATGAAGACGGTGCGATGCCCCTCGCCGCGCGCCCGGTGGTAGGCCAGCGCCACTTTCAGGGACGTGTCGGCCGCCTCCGAGCCGGAATTGCAGAACAGCACCTTGTTCAGATCGCCCGGCGCCATCGCGGCAATCATCTCCGACGCCTTGAAGGCCTGGTCGTTGCCGACCTGGAAAGCCGTGGCGTAGTCCAGCCTGTCGAGCTGGCGCTTGATGGCCTCGTTGATTTCGCGCCGGTTGTGGCCGGCGCCCACGCACCACAGGCTGGAGATGGCGTCGATCACCTGCTGGCCCTCGTGCGTCGTGAAATGCATGCCATCGGCGGCCACGAAGATGCGCGGGTCCTTTTTAAAACTGCGGTTGGGTGTGAACGGCAGCCACTGGTGGTCCATGTTGAAGGTTTGAGAAGCCATGAAATCTCCTGCGTGAATAAGGTAAAGCGCGGTGGATAGGCAAGGACTGACGCACCATTCTGGCACTGCTGCTGCGCCGCCTGAGCGGAAAAATCAAGCGCCAGCGCGCAAACCGGTGCCACAATTCAGCCGATATGAACCACGCTTATGTTTTGACCCTGTCCTGCCCCGACCGCCGGGGCATTGTTCATGCCGTCTCCGGCTTCCTGTTCGAGCATGGCGGCAACATCGAAGAAGCCGCGCAGTACAACGATCCGGGCACGGGCCTGTTTTTCATGCGCGTGCAGTTTGCCTGCGACCAGCTCACGCACGAAGACCTCTGCAGCCGGATCAAGACCCTTGCCGAGCCCTACAAGATGGCCTGGAAGCTGCACGCCACGACGCAGCCCATGCCCACCGTCATCCTGGTGAGCAAGGAGGGCCATTGCCTGAACGACCTGCTGTTTCGCTGCAAGTCCGGTCTGCTCCCGCTCGACGTGCGCGCCATCATCTCCAACCACCGCGACTTTTACCAGCTCGCGGCCAGCTACAACATCGCGTTTCACCACCTGCCCGTCACGGCGGCCACCAAGGCGCAGGTCGAAGCGCGCCAGCTGGAAATCATCGAGTCCGAAGGCGCCGAACTGGTGGTGCTGGCGCGCTACATGCAAATTCTCTCCAACGACCTGTGCAAGAAGCTGGCCGGCCGCGCCATCAACATCCACCATTCGTTCCTGCCCAGCTTCAAGGGCGCCAAGCCCTACTACCAGGCGCATGACCGGGGCGTCAAACTGATCGGCGCCACCGCCCACTACGTGACCGCCGACCTCGACGAAGGCCCGATCATCGAGCAGGACGTGGCGCGCGCCGACCACAGCAAGACAGTGGAAGACCTGACCGCCATGGGCCGCGACACCGAAAGCCAGGTGCTGGCCCGGGCCGTGAAATGGCACAGCGAGCACCGCGTGCTGCTCAACGGCCACAAAACCGTGATTTTCAAATAGAGGCCTCTGCCATGAACGCTGCCGTCCCCCCTCCTGCTGCACCCCCCACGCCCCGCACGAGCAGGAGCAACGCCTCGGCAGACCCCTACGCCCTGCCCAGCGGGGCGGCCAAGCGCATTCCCCCGATCCAGTGCCTGCTGACCTTCGAAGCCCTGGCGCGCTTGCGCAGCGTGACCCAGTCAGCCGAAGAGCTGTGCGTCACGCCCAGCGCCGTCAGCCACCGGGTCAAGCAGCTCGAGCAGATCATCGGCACCAAGCTCTTTGGTCGCTCCGATTTTTCATTGACCACCGAAGGCAGCGAATACCTCGCCCATGTGCGCGAAGGCCTGGCCACGCTGCAGAAATTCCCCGGCACGGCCGGCCAGAGCGCCACGCCCGGCAAGCGCAAGCTGCGCCTGGCCGTCACGCCGACCTTTGCCCGCTCGATGCTGATTCCGCGCCTGCGCCAGTTCACCGACGCCTACCCCGAAATCGACGTGACGCTGCAGGTGTCGATTCCGCTGCTCGACGTGGTGGCCGAGGATTCGGACCTGATCGTGCGCTTTGGCACCGGGCGCTATGCCGACCTGGAACACGTGTGCATTCTCAATGACGACGTCACGCCGCTGGCCTCGCCCGCTTTCCTGCGCGAGCGCGGACCGTTCGAGGCGCCTGAAGACCTGGACGGCGAGAACCTGCTGCGCTCGCCCCTGGAGCCCTGGCGCATCTGGTTTGCCGCCAACAACCTGGACTGGCCCGAGCCGCTCGAAGGCTCGCAGTTCAACGACGTCGGCCTGATGTGCGACGCCGCCGCCGCCGGCATGGGCATTGCGCTGATCCGCCTCAAGCTGGCCGCGCCCTGGCTGGAAGACGGCTCGCTGGTGCGCCTGGGCACCAACGAAGTGTTCACCCGCAAGATTCCCAGCCCACACGCCCATTATTTATGCTGGCGCACCGGCACCATGGACCGCTGGGAATGCGCCGCCTTTGCCGACTGGCTGCGCAAGAGCCTGGTTTGAAGAACGGTTGACACTGAACCCCGAGACTTGTCGCTCAAAATTGGTCAAAGGCCTGCACTACGAAGACCTGGGCGGCCGGGGACGAGGCAAGCCTCATCTTCACGAAATATTTATGCAACAACGCCACCGAATACCCCAACCGGAACAGTAAGCATCCTGCAAACGCCTAACGCACTACCCTTTTCAGATCTTCCTTTAAAAAACTTTAATCGCCTGCGCGCGAACCGGGTTTTCAAACTACGCACCTCAGTGCAGGAACTGCCCCGCAAACACCTGCGGCAAAATAACCCGCTGCTGCATTTCCAGGTCTTGCAGCAACAATTTATCTCCAGTCACCAGCACCAGATCGGCGCGGCTGACAAGTAAATCCCACAAAAACTGATCGACCGCATCCGGCGCCTTGGGATTCATGGTGGAGCTGGCGGGCTTCAGTTCAATGGCGTGGCGGGCCATGTCCGTCAGGATGGCATCCACCTCGGCTTTTGACAGGCCGTGCAGCTTGCACAGCTTGGGCCGCACCAGCACGGCGCGGTATTCGGCCAGAAGCGCTTCGGACACAACGAACACAAAGGCGGCAGACAGCATGCCATCCAGAATGCGCGCCACTGGCGAATCGGAATGACCCGTGAGCAGGCCGGCCACCACCACGTTGGTGTCGATGATGAAAAAGCCGCTCACGATGGGCGGCGCATGGCCTGCACTTCTTCCTGCGCCAGAGCAAGCGATTGCGCTTCGCTCAAGGTGCTGCGCGCCCTGGCCCGGCGGACCAGGTCAAGCGCTTGTTCGCGCGACTTGATGCCATAAAAATCGAGGCTTTCGTCGATCAACTGGCCGATGGTCTTGTTGCGCTGGGCGGCGGCTTCCTTCAGTGCCCGGTAGCGGGGTTCGGAAAGGGTGATGGTCAGGCGGCTCATGTGCAGGCTCCACATTGGTGTTAAAACACCAAGATGCTAACGCACAAGCCCCGGTTTTGTCACTGGGCGCTCCTGGCGATTCGCTGCAATGAGTGCTGACGGTAATGGGGATCAAGCTCCCATTAAATTCCGGCACCATGGACACAAAGATCATCAAGGGCAAAAGCCCGCTCGCCAATGATGGCGACCTACTGGCCGCCCTTGGAAAAAACACCGTCCGCTCGCTGGGCGGCAAGCGCATGCTCATCGGCATTCGCAATGACGCCGGCGAGATTTACCGTACTGTGAAGGCGGAGGGAAGTGACGCTTTCCTGGCCGCTGTCAGCATTTTTGAGAGCCTCGGCATGGTGAACGAACTTCAAAACCTGACCAGCGTGCGCGACGGCTTCAACGCCATCTTCCAGCCCCAAAGGCCCATTTGATTACAATGATTGCACTGCAATCACCTGGAGCTGAAAAAATGAGCAGCCTCACCGTTAGAAACCTGGACGAAGCCGTCAAAAACAGCCTGCGTCTGCGCGCGGCCCGCCATGGCTGGTCGATGGAGCAGGAAGTGCGGCAAATTCTTCAGCAAGCCGTCGCGCCTGAGCAAGTTGACGCCATCAGTTTCGCCGAACGCATCAACAACCGGTTCAAGGGGCTGAACGCCGACGCCCTCCCCATTCCCGCACGGAAAACCACCCGCACACCGCCTGTATTCGACAAGCCATGAGCAGCAGTTTTCTGCTCGATACCAATGTGCTGTCAGAACTGATGCGCGAGCGTCCTGATGCGGGCGTTCTTGACTGGTTTGCCCAGAATGCACAGGTCACCATGTACACCAGCAGCGTGACCCAAGCCGAAATTCTCATGGGCATTGCCTTACTGCCTGCGGGCAAACGCCGCATGGCACTGGCGCTGGCCGCCGAACAAATGTTCGAGCAAGACTTTGCCGGGCACTGCCTTGTGTTTGACTCGGCAGCGGCCAAACACTATGCGCTGATCGTGGCGGCCCGAACCAGCCAAGGACAGCCAATCTCGACAGAAGACGCCCAAATAGCCGCCATCGCGCTGACCACAGGCCTCGCCATCGTCACTCGCAATGCCAAAGATTTTGAAAATATTGCGGGATTGCCGCTGGTCAATCCCTGGCAAAGCGCACCGCCCCACTGAAAGCACTGGGGAATTTCATAAGCAATGAGGGGGAAGATTCCTAAATCCCATCTTCCGGTCCCAAAGCGTGAACATGCTCAAGCTTGTCGAGGGTTGAGCCAGTCTCGGCTTCAATTGAAATCCGGCCAAGCCGCACAACTCAAGCGCCTTGATCCTCTGCCCAAAAATCAGCCGAGAAAACGTCCGGCGCCGCCCAGCACGCCCAGATCGACATAGCGCGAGGCGACAAAAGGCGCCGCCGCGTTTGAATAATCGACGCTGAAGCCGCCCAGGTCAAACTTCTGCAGGCTGAGCAAGGCGCTGCGCAGCTTGGCGCGCGTGAGGTCGCGCCCGGCGCGCTCCAAGCCCTCGGCCAGCACGCGCGTATTGATGTAGCTCTCCAGGCTGCCCAGCGAGAAGTCTTCCTTGCCGATGGCGCGCATGGCCGTCTGGTACTCGCGCACCACCGGCGTCTTGGCGCGGTGCGGGTCCGGAAACACCATGGTCAGCGCCAGCCCGGAGCCGGCCGCACCCAGCACTTTGAGCTCAGCGCCTGACAGCGTCATGCTCTGGCCGGCCAGCGGCATCATGGGCGAGGCCTTCTTGAGCGCCTCGATCAGGCCCACGGAGGCGACGCCGGCCGTGCCCAGCAACACCGCCGCGGGCTTGGCCGCCATGACCTGGGACACCACCTCAGCCAGGTTCCTGCCATCGGCGGCCAGCGCCGCAGCATGCACGAAAGGCTTGGCGCCTTTGGCCTGCAGCTCGGCGCTGGCATCGGCCAGCACTTCGCGGCCGAAGGAATTGTCCAGATACACAATGCCCAGGTCCTTGATGCCCATGGTCAGCAGCTTTTGCACCAGGCGCTGGGTTTCTTCGGCGTAGCTGGCGCGCACATGGAACACGTTGCGCGTGCCGGCCCTGCGCAGCGACGAAGCGCCGGTGAAGGGCGCCAGGTAGGGCAGGCTGGACTCCTCGACCATGGGCAGGATGGCCGTATTGTTGGGCGTTCCCATGCACGACATCAGGGCAAACACGCTGCCGTCGCCGATCATTTTCTTGACGTTGTCCGCCGTGCGCTGGGCCACATAGCTGTCATCCATCATCTGCAGCTGCAACTGGCGCCCCTGCACGCCGCCTTTGGCGTTGAGCTGGGCAATCGCCGCATCGGCACCAAGCTTGATGGAAGAGCCCAGACCGCTCAGCGGGCCGCTCAGGGCGGCCGAGCAGCCGATGGTGACGGTCTTGGCGCTCACGCCTTCCTGGGCAATCGCACTGGGGATCAGGGCAGGCGCCGCCGCAAGCGCGGCCAGTTTGGGGGCAAGTGACAGAAAACGGCGACGAGACATCGAAAAACCTCCAAAAAGAATAAAAATGAAAAGGGTAACTTCTATTGACAATTGTAAAATTTTATCTTTTTTCAAAGATTTCACAAAGACGAAACAAGCTCCCGAATGACGCGACAAAGTCGCAGGTCACTGGCTCTCAACAGCAGGGACAAACCGGTTTCAAAAGTCAGCCCGCCGATAGGCGCCTCTCCTTGGCCATGGGCCTCCGCTTGCGGCGATAAGTGGCTCACGCGCTGATTCCACTTTCCACGGCCCCCTTCAAGCCAAAGCGCGACACGCAACAGGCCTGCATTTCACACGCCGCTTTAAAAATCTTCACCTCAGCAAGAACCGCTTGGACTACAGTTTGCTTTCACCGAGGACACCCGACCATGAACGCCCCTGCCACTCCGCCACAGCTCTCTTCCCTCGAACGCGCCGGGCGCCAGGCCCAGGTGGTGCGTGCCCTGGAAGCCGTCCTGCCCAAACATGCCCTGCTCTGGAACGCTGAAGACACGACGCCTTACGAATGCGACGGCCTGACCGCCTACCGCGAACGCCCGCTGGTGGTGGCCCTGCCCGAAACCTATGCCGAAGTGCAGGCGGTGCTCAAAACCTGCCATGCACTCGATGTGCCGGTGGTGGCGCGCGGCGCGGGCACGGGTCTGTCAGGCGGGGCCATGCCGCACAAGATGGGCGTGACGCTGTCGCTGGCCAAGTTCAACAAGATCCTCAAACTCGATCCGGCCGGGCGCACCGCCGTGGTCCAGGGCGGCGTGCGCAACCTGGCGATTTCCGAAGCCGCCGCGCCTTTCAATCTGTACTACGCGCCGGACCCGTCGAGCCAGATCGCCTGCACCATCGGCGGCAATGTCGCCGAGAACTCGGGCGGCGTGCACTGCCTGAAATACGGCCTGACGGTGCACAACGTGCTGAAAGTCAAAGGTTTCACCATCGAGGGCGACGAGGTCGAGTTCGGTGGCGACGCGCTGGACGCGCCGGGCTATGACCTGCTGACCGTCCTGGTCGGCAGCGAAGGCATGCTGGCTGTCATCACCGAGGTCACCGTCAAGCTCATCCCCAAGCCGCAGCTGGCGCGCTGCATCATGGCCAGCTTTGACGACCTGCGCAAGGCGGGCGACGCGGTGGCCGGCGTGATTGCCGCCGGCATCATCCCGGCCGGGCTGGAAATGATGGACAAGCCGATGACGGCCGCCGTCGAGGATTTCGTCCACGCCGGCTACGACCTGAGCGCGGCGGCGATCTTGCTCTGCGAGAGCGACGGCACGCCCGAAGAGGTGGAAGAAGAAATCGGCCGCATGAGCGCGGTGCTGGAGCGCCATGGTGCCACGGCAATTGCCGTGAGCCAGAACGAGGCCGAGCGGCTGCGTTTCTGGAGCGGACGAAAAAACGCCTTTCCGGCCTCGGGGCGCATCAGCCCGGACTACATGTGCATGGACTCGACCATTCCGCGCAAGCGCCTGGCCGACATCCTGCTGGCCATTGCCGACATGGAAATCAAATACGGCCTGCGCTGCGCCAACGTCTTCCACGCGGGCGACGGCAATCTGCACCCGCTCATCATGTTCGATGCCAACGACGCGGACCAGTTGCACCGCTGCGAGCTGTTCGGCGCCGACATCCTGGAGACCAGCGTCGCCATGGGCGGCACCATCACCGGCGAGCACGGCGTGGGCGTGGAAAAGCTCAACTCGATGTGCGTGCAGTTTTCAAGCGAGGAAAACGAGCAGATGTTCGGCCTCAAGCGCGCTTTCGATCCCAAGGGCCTGCTCAACCCCGGCAAGGTTATTCCGACGCTGAACCGCTGCGCCGAGTACGGGAAAATGCTGGTGCGCGGCGGCAAGATCGCGCACCCGGATCTGCCGCGCTTTTAATTCCTTTTTTTCCACGCCTTGACCGGCGAAAGGCTCTTTCCCTTGATGACGGATTTCATGCAATGAATGGATTGACTGGCCTGGCCTGGATGCTGGCGTTTCAGTCTCTGGGCGAACTGCTGGCGCGCGGCTTGGGTCTACCCCTGCCGGGGCCGGTGATCGGCATGGTTTTACTGTTGCCGGCGCTGGGCTGGGTGCGGGTGCGCGAACCGGTCTCCAGCTGCGCGCAATTCCTGCTCTCGCACCTTTCGTTACTTTTTATCCCGGTGGGCGTAGGCGTCATGACCCATCTTTCCCTGCTCAGCCAGTACGGCCTGCGCATGCTGGTGGTGCTGGTGCTGTCCACCCTGGCGGGCTTGGCGGTGACGGCGCTGACGCTGCACTGGCTGCGCCCGCGCCCCAGCGCGCACGCCCTGCCCCCTGAACAAGAGGCCGGGCCCGATGCCTAAATTCGTCGAACTGTGGATTTATCTCTCGGCCACGCCGCTGTTTGGCCTGACCGCCACGCTGGCGGTCTATCTGGCAACGCATGCGGCCTATGCGCGCTCGGCTTATGCGCCGCTGGCCAATCCGGTGCTGTGGTCAGTGCTGACGCTCGCTGGCACGCTGCTGGCCACGGGCGTGTCTTATCAGACCTATTTTTCGGGCGCGCAGTTCATTCACTTTCTGCTCGGTCCGGCGGTGGTGGCGCTGGCTTGGCCACTGTGGCTGCGCCGCGCCGAGCTACGCCAGCGCTGGGGCCGTTTACTAATTGCAGCGCTGGCTGGCGGCAGCGTGGCCGCAGGCAGCGCTTTTGCGCTGGGCTGGCTGCTGGGCCTGCCGCAAGAGGTAGTGTTGTCGCTGGCGCCCAAGTCGGTCACCGCGCCCGTGGCCATGGGCATTGCCGAGCAGATCGGCGGCATTCCGGCGCTCTCGGCGATGTTTGCCATGCTCACCGGGCTGATCGGCGCGCTGGGCGGCAAATACCTGTTTTCCGCCCTGCGCATTCCCACCGACAGCGAAGGCTGGGCGGCGCGCGGCTTTGCGCTGGGCACCGCCGCGCACGGCATTGGCGCGGCGCGGGCCATGCAGGTCAATGCCGATGCCGGCGCTTATGCCGGTCTCGCGCTGGGGCTGCAGGTGGTGCTGGCATCGCTGCTGCTGCCACTGGCATTCAAGGTGTTTTAAGGGCCGGGCCTGTCAGGGCCTGTCAGGTGACGCCTACGCCCTTGGCCACTTCGCGCTGGCGTGCCATTCAAAGGGCTATGTTGCTGTCGCCCCAGCCAAGGTCAGGCCGCAGCCTGCAGACCGGGCTTGACCATCACGGCGGGCTTGCTGGCGGGACTGCTGTGCCCCTGGGTGCCAAACACGATGTCGCCCGAGAGCTGGCCGCCTTCTTCCACCACCAGCTTGCCGTAGCGAATGGTGCCGGTCACCTTGCCGGTGGCATAGATCACCAGTTTCTGGCGCACGGTCAGGTTGCCGTCGAACTCGCCCCGGATCTCGGCCAGGTCAATTTCCGCCGAGCCCCTGAAAGCGCCCTGCTCTGAAATCTGGATCACCCGCGAATTCATCGTCGCCTCGACCGTGCCATCGACCACCAGCGTGTCGCAGTCGGTGATCTCGACGCCCTTGAGCTTGATATTGGGGCCGACGGTGAGCTTGCTGCCGCCGCTGCCGGTCACGGAGGGACTCACCGCCTCGTTCACGGGCTTGGCCATGCTCGACGGCTGTGCGCCCGGCTGGGAAGCCGAATTCAGACCGCCTGCATAGCTGTTGACCGCGCCAGGACGCACTCCCGAAGAGGTATCGTCGCGCTTGCCAAAAAACGGTGTGGCCATGTGAGTCTTCCTTCCAAAAACCCGCATGGTACGTTGCCCTCCTCTCAAAAGGTTGAGCCTGATGAAAGAGACGTAACGAAATTAATTTTCACATTGCGCAAAATGCCGTTCGGTGTTGGACCTCGGACTCACCGCTTCGGCGCCAGTTCATTGACCAGGTCGTCGGCCACGTAATGGGGGCCGTCGAACAGGTAAACCGCCAAGCCCTCGTAGGTTTGAAGCTGCGCGCCCAACTCCCGGGCCGTGGCGGGACGGAAACCACCGCCGGGCCGGGGCCGGAACGCCTCGGCAATCATCCGCACCCGCGCCGCGCCGAGGCGGCGGGCCAGCACATCGGCATGCGAGCGCGCCACCTCGGCAGTGCGGGCATGCACGCCCACGCCATCCTGGAAAAAAATGCCGATGTCGGTGGGCAGCCAGCCGTCCAACCAGTCGGCCAGGGTGTCGGCGCCGACATTGGCGCTGTCATAAACGCTGAGCCACAGCGGGCGCGGCAGACGCGACAGCAGCGGCGCCAGCGTGGTGGCCTGCTGCCAGCTGCTGTCGATTTCCACCGGAAAATACCAGCCCGCAACCTGCAGCGGCGTGGGCAGGCGGGCCAGTTGCGCCGACACCGCAATCAGGCCCGCGACGTCGGCGCGGGCTGCCGCCTCATCGGTGCGGCCGGCCAGCCCCACAATGACCTCCGTGGCCCAGGGCTGGCGCGCAATGCCGTGCCAGTCGGGCAAGCGCTCGGCCTCGGGCCAGGGGCCGCCCTTGACGAAGCTCAGGCCATCGACGGCGCTCCACTGCACCAGCAAGGTGCGAACGCCCAGGCGCTCCCAGCGGCCTTGCGGCGCCAGCGTGTCGTGGTCGAGTTGCCAGACCACGCCTTCGGCCAGGCGGTCGTCCCGGCGCGGACGGGCCAGGCAGCCGGACAGGGTGTTCAGCACCAGCCAGGCCACAGCCGCCGAGCCTAGCTTGAGGCCAGAACGGCGCCCGGGCAGAGGCGGCAGCGGTGTCAAGTCACGCCTCAGTAAGCCAGCGCGAACCGCAGGAACACGCCCTTGGCGCGCTCGTCGCCGCTGATGCGGCCCCGGTACTGCAGCGAGACATCCGCGTACGAGCGCGGGGCGGCGTACCTGTCCTCGTTGAACCAGTAGCGCAGGCTGCCTCCCACGCCGGCGCCGACAGCGTTTTCATGGCCCGGCAGGTAGCCGGTGTTGTGCTCGGCCCCCAGGACGAGATGCGGAAATGCCACCAGCCGGGGGTGAACCGCATCCAGGCGAAAGCTGCGCCCGGCCTGGCCTTCGAAAGTGGCGTAACTCTGCTTGAGCTTGATGAAGCGGCCCGCCTCGGCATAGACCTGCGCGGCCCACCAGGCCGGCGCATCCACGCGCAGGTCCAGGCCTTTGTCCCAGGAGTAGCCCAGGCGCGCCAGCCAGTCGGTGCGCGCCTGCGAGCCCACGCCCAGGCGCCGCTCCAGCGCCAGCACCAGATTGGCCTGGACCAGCGGCTTGACGCGCGCGCCCAGCGCGGCCTGCACGGTGGGCGCGCCGGTGACCAGGCCAGCCTTGCTGTAGAGCGTTCCGGCCAGGGCGCCATACAGCTCGACCCGGCGGCCATCGCCATAACCCCAGGGCCGCCAGTAGGCTTCCAGGCCGCCCTGCAGCAGGTCGTCGGTGGTGGCGCCGGGCGTGAGCGACAGAGGCGAGCCGGCAATGCCCCGGTAGGTCAGCGCGGCATGCAGGCCGCCCTGGCGGGTATGGTCGGCCACCGTACGGCGGGCATTGAACAGCGCCTGCGGCGCCAGCGCCGCCGGGCCTGCCCCGGCGACATCGATGGCGCGCCTGAAATAGTCCGCCGCCTCCTTGTTGCGCCCGAGCCGCCCGGCCGCATAGCCGGCATCCTGAAGCGCCAGATCGGGCAGGGCCTTGGCGCTGGCGGCCTGCCCGAAGGCCTCCAGGGCGGCCGCATCGTCGCCCGAGCGAATCGCCAGGTAAGCCACATCGACCTCCGGCTGGCCGGCAAACTCGCCCTCGCGCAGGGCTGCCGAAAAATGCTCGCGGGCCTGGCGCCGGCACCCGAGCTGCTGCAGCATGGCGATGCGGCTGGCCGCCGACAGGTTGCCGCTGCGCAGCGCCGCCTCGGCATCGAGCGTGGCCAGCGGTACCTGGCCCAGGCGCTGGCGCACGGTGCTGCGCAGGGCCAGCATTTCCGCATCGTCGGCCGAGGTGGCCAAAAAGCCGCTGGCCTCCTGATCGGCCTGCGCCAGCTGGTCCCCGGCCATCAGCGCCTCAATCAGCAGCGCCCGGTAGGCCAGGTTGCCGGGGGAAAGCGCCAGCGCCGCACGCGCCTTGAGGGCGGCGCCTTCAAGGCTGCGGGCGCCAAAGGCCTGGTAAGCCGCCTCGGCCAGGTCATGGCCCGGGTCCGGCACAGTCTCCCCTGGCCAGACTTCGCACCAGGGCGAAAACGCCTTGCCGACACACACCACCCGGGGCGTCGCCCATGCGGCAGGGGTGGCGGGCAGGGCGGTGCCGCGCCGGGCGGCCTGCAGGGCCAGCGCCTCACGGTGAAGCACGCTCTGCTCATCAATGGGGGAAGCCGCCTCCCAGGTCAGGGGCGCCAGCAGGTCCTGGGCGTTTTGCGCCTCCCCGGCCGCCAGGGCGGCATCGGCGGCGATCAGGCGAAACTGCAGCTGATCGCCGGGCGTCAGGGTGGGGTCGGTCAGGGCCGCCTCCAGGTAGATGCTCGCGGCCGGGCGCTCGCCGCTGCGCTGCAAGGCATGCGCGCGCAACACCAGCAGCGCCGGCGCCGCGCCCACCGCCGCCATCGCCTCGCTGGCGCTTTGATCGGCCTCGACCCATTGCCCGGCGGCCAGCAGCAGGCCCACCAGCTGCAGGCGGTAGGCCAGCTCCTCGGGCGCATAGCGGATGGCCTGGCGGGCCCAAGGGATGGCCGCATCGGTTTGCCCTGCTGCCGCCGCCTGGCGGGCAGTCTCGAAATGCTTGAAGGCCACGCGCTGGCGCACCCGCTTGTGCCGCGCTGCCAGCTCGTCGTCAGGCCCGGCCGCCTTGTCATCTGGCGCGCTCCGGAAAGCCACGGCATCGGCCTCTTCGAACTGGCCGATTTCGGCCAGCTCATACATGAGCAGCAAGCGGTAGGCCCGGTTCTGCGGCGCCCGTCGGACGGCCTGACGGGCGGCATGCACCGCCGCCGCATGATCGCCCTGGGCGCTGGCCTTGTAAGCCTCGTCGGCGAAGGCATAGGCCGAATCCGCCTTGGGCAGCGCAGGGAGCGCCGGGATGGCATCGGCCCGGCGCGAGCGCCCGCTCACCCCCTTGCGCCCGGCGTGCTGCGGCACACCGGCCGGGCCGACTACCGGGGCAGCCGCTGGGGCGCTGGCGGCAGCGGGCGCGCTGGCGGCAGCAGAGGCGCTGAACGCCACCGAGACCACGGGCTCTTTGTGCTTTTGCTCCTGCGCCTTGGGCTGCAGCTGCGCCACGGAATGGCCGGTAGCCATGCCCGCCAGCGCGTTACTCAGTCCGGCATGGCCCGGGTGGCGCTTGAGCTGCTCGCGCAGCAAGGCTTCGGCACGCGCAGCCTCTCCGAAATGACGGTAGGCGCCGGCCAGATGCAGGGCCACGGCCGGATTGTCGGGGGCCAGCGCCCGGGCTTGCTCGAACTCGGCCAGCGCACGGCCGCGCTCGCCCCGGGCCATGGAAGCAAAGCCTTTCTCCAGGTGCGGATAGAGCAGGAAACGGCGGTAGCCGCTGGCGTCCGGTCCCATGTCGATGGTTTGCGCAGCGGCCGCACAAGCCCACACGCCGAGCGACAGCGCCAGCATCACAGAGTTCAGTTTCATACGGCACACTCTTTCTTGAAATCGGTTTCCGCCATGGCGGTGTGCTTGCCGGTGCGCTCCAGCAAGGCCAGCATCGAGCCCTGGTGCTGCTGCTGCAACGCCAGCACCTCATCGAGGACGCCCTGGCTGATCACCCCGTCCTTGACCAGAAATTTGCCCAGGCTGCAGCCACTGCGCTCCTGGCGCAGGAGCACCGCGCTGAAGGCTGCGGCATCGATGCGCCCGAGCGACTGCAGCACTTCGCCCATCAGCAATTGCTGGGACACATACTGCTGCCAGATCGGCTCGGCCTCGGCAGCGCTCAGGCGGCCGGTGGCAATGACCTTGTCCAGCAGGACGCGCGCCGACAGGGTGCGGTGGCGCGCATACCAGTGGCGCAGGCCCACCACCACCTGGCCCTTGAGCACGATCACATACTGCACCGGGCGCCCCAGCTTGCGCGCGATGGCCGCCAGCGACACCGGGTTCAGGGTGGACTCGCTGGCCAGCACCAGCGCCGACCCCTCCTCGCGCAGCGGCAGCACCGCGTAATGCAGGGCCATGCTGGCGGGCATCTGGGCCAGCACGCCCGGGGGCAGGCCCAGCGGCTCTATCGACTCCCAGCCGACCTGCCCCTGCGCGGCCAGCGCCCTGGCCAGCTGCTCGGTGGTGATCAGGCCGTGGTGCACCAGCTGGCTGCCCAGGCGCAGGCCGCGAACAGCGCCGCGCAGCGCCGCCCTGAGCTGGACTTCGGAGATCGCCTGCTGCGCCACCAGGATCTGCCCCAGGGCCTTGCGGTCCTGGGCGGGCTCGCCGAGCAGGGGAAATTCATGGCTGGTCTTGTCCCAGGCCATGCGGCGCGAATCGGCAGCGGCAAGCATCTTTTTCAGGGCATGCCAGTTCGCCATGAAATTGATGAAGTTCCCCCACAGCAGGCGCGGCGCCGACAGCAGGCCTTCGGCCAGGCCGTAGTAGCCGGTCACGAAAATCAGCCGCTGCATGAAACGGTTGGCCATCAGCGCCAGGTTGACCAGCAGCAGGCCGCTGAACCAGGCATCGCCCTCGAAGACCGAGAGAAACCGGTAGCTGTCAGGCACGATCTGGCCATAGGCCCAGATCAGCACCAGCTGCAGCGCCAGCAGCATGGCCATGAAGCTGGCGAAGTGGGTGACGATGCCCTTGCGGTCACGCCAGAGAAAATAGTTCATCACCGGGCTGGCGGTCCAGCCGTGGGTGCGAAAGCCCTGATACACGATGCCGGTGATCCAGCGCGACTTTTGCCGGATGGCCGCCGAAAAGGTCGCCGGGAAATACTCCCGCACCGCCACCGTGCTGGCCTGGCGCAGGCTGCTTCCGGCCAGCTGCACCGCCAGCCTGTCGGCCGGGCCGTCCGGGATGCGGGCGAAGATTTCGCTCAGGCCATGCGCCTTCAGGCGAAAGCCGATGTCGTAGTCCTCGGTCACGCTGTCCACGTCAAAGGCAACGCCCTCGCCTTCCTGCAGCAGCACCAGCATGGCGCGGCGGCTGAAACAGGTGCCCACGCCCGCGCTGGGCACCTGGCCGGCCAGGGCCTCGCGCACCACCACATCCTTGCCGTGCATCTCGGCAAATTCATCCAGGTAATGCCCGCCGGTGAACTCATGCCACTTGCGCGGCAGGGGATACACCGGTAACTGGATCAGGTCCTTGCGCCCGACCAGGAAGTTGAACACCCGCAACTCGTTTTTGGAGAGAACGTCCTCGGCGTCGTGCAGCACAAAGCCTTCGAACTTCAGGCCGGCGCGCTCCTCGAATTGAAGGGTCGCCGCCAGAATCGTGTTCAGGCAATCGGCCTTGCTGGTCGGGCCCGGGCGGGCGCACACCACCTTGTGGACATTGGGATAGCGCGCCCGGACCTCATCGACCTCGCGCTGGGTCTGCGCGTCGTTGGGGTAGGTGCCGACGAAGATATGGTAGTTCTCGTAGTCCAGCGTGCTCGCTGCCAGCCCGGCCATGCGGCCGATCACGCCATGCTCCTGCCAGGCCGGCACCATGATGGCCAGCGGTTTTTCTTCCAGCGCTTCAAGGTCGCGCAGGTCAAACCGGGCATGGCGGCGGTAGACCGTGAGCCATCGCCACAGGCGCCGCGTCCAGTAGACCGCATCGATGAACAGGTCATCGAGCCCGCTGATCAGGATGATCACGGCCAGCACCACGGCCATCGCCTTGAGGCCGTACAGGTAAAGGGAAAAGCCATCAATCAGCCACATGACAAACCTTTCGTGACAGCGTGTACAGGCAACTGGGCGATGCCGGCCCTGGCCGTTGGCATCAGGGCGGCTGGGTCCGGACAAGGTTGGAGCGGGTCAATTGGTTGCATGGCGGCTTGCCTCCCTCTGGTGTAAGTGGCAACGGACTGGTTTCGCACTGGCTGCGGTCCTCTGTACGCCGAAGGTAAGTTGCGCGCGTGGTTACCCCTGTTGATGTAACGCAACTCCGCACAACTCAGCAGTTGTTGCAGGCTTGCCGCCCGCCCGGGCGCTGGCCCAAAAAAAAGTGCGCGCCGGGCAAAGCCCGGCGCGCACCTTGGAGCGCCACGGAGGCATTGCCCCCGTTCAGCTCAAGCCTGGATCACCAGGCAGGCGCAGGAACGGTGAGCGCGCCATTGGCCCCCAGCGAGATGGTGGAGATGGGCTGGCCGCCATAGATTTCCGTGGTGCCGTAGCTGATCCCGGTCACGGGCACTTTGACCGCCTTGACGGTTTTCAGGGCAATGCTGTTGGTCGCGCCCAGCAGCAGACGGCCGGTGACGCCCGACGTGTTGTAAACCATTCGGTTGGCCATCAGGATGCCCGCTTCATGCTGGCTCGGATTGCGGATCGGCAGCTTGTACATGCTGTTGTACTTGCCCAGGGTGACCTTCATCAGGTCGCCCAGCAGCGAGTTCGTGTTGTCGTAGGCGCGCAGGTTGGACTGGTGGAACATCACCGGGTTCAGGTCGAACTTGAGCAGGTAGCGCAGCCACATCTCGGACTCCTTGTCCAGCACTTCTGCGTAGGTCAGCGCCCGGTCCCAGGTGGGGAACAGGCCGCCCGGCGCATAGAAATGGTTGTATTCGGACAGCCATTCGGTGGGCGTTGACACGTTGTAGTACAGGTTGGTCGGGTAGCGCGGAATGATCAGGATGCTGGGCTGGTGGACGCTGTAAAACCCGGTGTTGGGGCTGGGGTTCTTCCAGCCCGGCTGCGAGGTGTCCGACAGGATGTAGCGGATGCCGAAATCCTTGGCCGCGCGCAAAAACTCGGGGTTGTTCAGCCCCGAGATTTCGGGCTGGATCATGCTGTCCCTGAAGTACTGGCTGAAGCCGATGTTTTGCGCCACGCTGTGGTTTTTGGTCAGCTGCGCCAGGGCGGCGCTGTAAGTGATGTCGTTCAGCAACTCATGCTCATAGGTATGGCTGATCCACTTGAACTGGTTGGGCCGGTTGCGCACGGCACTCGTGAAGGTGTCGTTCGGGTAGATGCCCGAGACGCCCACGCCGTTGTAAGGCATCTCCAGGCGTATCTGCGCCGTATTGGGGTGGGAGGCGCGCAGATTGTTTTGCCAGGTGACCAGCTTGTTGTAGTCATTGCCCGTCATCCGGTACTCCAGCCCGGTCTGGTCGGACAGCCTGACCGGATCCCAGATGTCATCGGGAATCATCACGTCATCGGGCTGCGCGTTCAGGTAGACCTTGCGCTCGCCGAGGAACAAGCCCTTGCTGACCCAGTTGATCACGCCGTAGCCCAGCAGCAGCGTGTGCGTCAGCTCCGGGTTGCCGTCCGTCGTGATGGCCAGGTTCTGGCGGCCGTCGGGGTAGCTGTAGACGGAGGCCAGGGTGTAGCCGTCTGCCGTGCTCAGCAGGGGCACCGGATTGCCAGCCGAGATCGGCTTGACCAGGTAGGTCCAGGCGCCGCTGATGGAAATCGGCGTGGCCGGGTTCAGGTAGCTGAACACCTGCTGCCCGGCCGCCGTCAGGCTGCCCTTGACCGGCGTGTAGTTGGTATCGACGGCGTTGATCGGTGTCAGGCCGTAGTTATCGGGCAGGCCTGCCGGATAGGTGTAGAGCGTGGCCTGGCGCACCCGGAAATCGGTCTCGTACTGCCACAGCAGCTGCCACTGCGCCTGGGTCAGCGCGCTTTGCCAGTTGCCCCCGCCCGCGTCGTAGGCCAGGTTGCCGGTGGTCAGCAAGATGCCCTGGTAGCGCCCGGCGCCCAGGCCGTCCGACAGGGTCTGCGCCGTCAGCGGCGTCTGGGTGGCGATCAGGGTGTCGTAGGGAACGCCGGTCTGCTTCAGGATGGACGTGATGCCCGCCAGGATGGGCTCGTTGGGACTGGCCGCGATCACCAGCAGCTTCATGTCAATCGAGCGCGGGGTTTCGGCGGCGGCCGGCGCCAGCCAGAAGGCGAGCAGAAAAACGACCGCCAGGATGCGTTGCAGGGTCTGCGCCAGCCAGGCGGCACAGACCCGGTGCAAGGGCCTGGCCGGCGGCGCCTTCCGGACGGTGCCGCTGGGCAGCAGCGGCCGTTTTCGGCCGCTAGCGGCCAAGGCACGTGGCAGGTAAAAATGTCGTTTCATCATGGGCTCCCGATTGGAAAAAATAGCGTTGTTTGAACATGGGTCAGGCGGTGGTCAGGGAAAATCAGCGCAGCGTCTTCACCTGCTGCTGCGGCAGGGAAGGAAATTTTTCCGGCTTGACCGGACCGCGCTTGGTCTCGCGGTGCTTGTGCGGCTTCTTGACCTTGTCGGTCGTGACGATGACGGCATCCGAAGCGTTCGGATTGGCCTGGGGGGGCAGCTCCGGCTGGGCCGCGTGCACCGGCATCTGGCTGGCCACGAAGGCCAGCGCCAGAATGATTTTGGGCGGCGAGCGCCAGGCGAAAGAGGTGTGGACGGGTGATGTCATGAAAAAAGCTCCTGTAGAAAAGTGGGTTGGCAAAAGCGGCGTGGCATGTGTTCGGATGGCAATTCCTCCTTTAGGAAAGGACCGGCTGCAGCATGAAGGTTTCGTATTCCAGCTGGTCGAGTTTTCGTGACAGGAGGAGCAGTCCCACGCTGCCCGTGAGCAGCACGGCCAGCGCAAAGCCATAGCCAAAAAAGCTCGGACCGAGGTTCAGGGTGGCCCAGGAAAAAACGGTGTTGGAGACGAGAAAAAGAAGGCACAAGCGCAAGGCGGCCTGGCGCTGGTCCAGGTAGAACAGCACGTTCAAGATCGCCAGCAGCAGCAACTGCACGGCCACGGCCAGCAGGTCGATGTTGAGCAGGGTGCGGTACATCGGGGAAATGCCGACCCACGCCAGCAACTCCTGGCCCATCAGCAGCAAGATGACGGTGGTGGCGCCCTGCACCTTGACGATGGCGAGCATGCCGCCACGCACGGCCTCGACCAGGTCTTTCCTGGCTTGGCGGATGTGCTCCAGGGTGCCGCCGCGCGTGATGGTCTGGTGAAAGTTCTCGCATTTCCCGGCGAAATCGGTTTCGATCCGGATCAGGAAAATCGCCATGCCGGGGATGAGCGAGAGGTAGCTCAGAAAGATCGGCAGGTCGTAAATCGGCGACGCGCGCAAGGGGCCGACCACATCGACGCCGGTGAGCGGATCGGCCCAGAAAATGAACTTGTCCGCCCAGGCGCCGACGTTGTAGAAGAGCCCGGTCAGGATCAGGCCGGGGTAGATCTGCGAGCGCTGCAGGAAGGCGAACGAGACCAGCAGCTTTCCCGGGTACTGGCGCACCACCAGGGCGAGCAGGGCAAAGAGCAGGCACGCCTGACCGATGACAAAACCCAGCAGCAGGCCCGTCAGGCCGAAATCGCGCAGGCCCAGCGCGGCGCCGACGGTGATGCTGTAGCCCATCAGGAACACCAGCAGGATTTGCCGGTAAGCCCGGATGGCCGAGGCAAAGATCACCACGATCCAGATGCCGCACAGGGTCACAAAGCCGGTGAGCATGCATTGGCGGTAGAACAGGGAGCCGTCAAACAACAGCGCCAGCGCCAGCGCACCCAGCACACCGGAGACGAAAAACGTCACGATCAGCGCGCCAAACAGATTGGCCAGGATCACCCCCTGGCGTTTTTCGAACAGGCGGTCGGCCACGAAGCGGGTGAACATCAGCTGCAGCGGGCTGGTCAGGATCAGCGAAAAAGCCATCAGGTAGGTGATGGAAACCTGGAACTGGCCCACAGCGTCGGAGGGGTCGCTCTGGCGCGTGTTGATCAGGCCAATGGCCAGGATCGCCACGATTGACAGCACCCACGGCCCGCTGCCGATGATGGCGGCAAAGGTATACGCCTGCAGCCGCCCGCTCAGGGTGTCCTTGCCGAGCATGCGGTGCAACTCGAATCCGATCCCGGCCATCAGCGCTCTCCCATGCTGTGGTAAATATCGCGGTAGCTGTCGATCACGCGCGACTGCTGGTAATAGCGCTCGACCCGGGCAATGCCCGCCTGCTGCGCGGCGCGCCAGCGCAGCGGCTGGGTCAGCAGACCGAACGCCGCATGGGCCAGCGCGGCGTGGTCCACGATGGGCACCACCTCGCCGGCAAGGCCCAGGGTCCAGTCGGCGGGCTCGCGGCCCTCGATGAGGTCGCGGCAGGCGCCCACGTCGGTGGCCAGCACCGGCAGGCCGCTCGCATGGCTTTCAAGGATGGCCAGCGGAAAGGCTTCGCTGATGGAGGTCAGCACCAGCAGGCCCAGCTGCGGCAGCACGTCCTCGACCTTTTGAAAGCCCAGAAAACGGATGCGGTCTTCCAGCCCCAGGCTGCGCACCAGCGCCTTGCACTCCTGGACATAGGCCGGGTCTTCCTCCTCCGGGCCGATGAGCCAGCCCTGCACCTCCGGCAACTGCACCGACAGCACGCCGATGGCGCGAATGAAGGTCTTGATGTCCTTGATCGGGACAATGCGCCCGACTAGGCCCAGCACCAGCGGCGTTTTGTCGGCGCGCCGGGCGCGCAGGGGCGCAAAGCGCGCCACATCGACGCCGTTGGGAATGATGCGGGTGCGCGCCGCCGCAGCGCCGTCGCGGATCTGGCGCTGGCGGTTTTGCTCGTACAGGGCGATGATCGGATCGGCCTGGGCATAGACCAGGCGCCCGATGCCCTCGAACAGGCGCATCCACATCAGGTCGTAGTGCTCCATGCCCGCCTCGGGCAGGGACTTGAACCAGCCCTGCTGCTCGCGCAGGAACAGCGACTGCAGCTCGATCTTGCGCTCTTTGGTGTAGATGCCGTGCTCGGTCAGGAGCAGCGGCTGGCCGGTCTGCTGCCTGAGCATCGCGCCCAGCAGGCCGGCGTAGCCGGTCGAGACGCTATGGAAAATCCGCGAGGGTGCCACCGTGCGCGCAATGGCCGCCAGCTTCATCAGCGGCGTGTGCATGTTGCGCACCGCCCAGAAATACGAATGGAACGAGGCATCCGGACAGTGGCGGCTATAGCTGTCGGTAATTTGCGCCCATGCCGCCTGGCTGTGGAAAAAATCCTGCATGCACTGCGTGCCGCTCTGGCCGTTTTGCAGCACCACCTGCGCCAGCAGCTCGCTGTCGGGCGCGCCCTGGGGGTTGCGAAACCAGTCGTGCAGCTTGGCGCTGGCGGCAAAATAGGCCGGCTCCCCGGTGCGCGCACTCGGCGGGCTCGACTTGGCGCCCTCCATCAGGTAGTGGCACTGCAGGCTGCAGACGTTGGGTGGCAGGGCGTAGCGAACCTCCTCACGGGTGGGGCGCTCGGCGCCCAGGTACACGAGCGCAAAACGAAACTCGGGCAAGCCCTCGATCAGCTGATGCACCCAGCTTGAAACGCCCCCGCGCACGAAGGGGTAGGAGCCCTCCAGCAGCAGCGTGATATCGGCACTGGTTTTCAACGCTGTCATACATGCTCCCCGGCCCAGTAAGTGGACAGTTTGCCGAGCTGAAGCTGGCGCGCCCCGCTGCCGGCCTGGTTCAGGTGGTGCCTGACGTCGCCGTAGCGCTGGCGGCGAAAGGCCACTTCGGCCAGCATGCCGGCCACCTGGCGCGCATCGGTGCCGCACGCCTGGGCCGCCTCGAACGCATCGCTGGCGGCATCGAGCTGCAGCTGCAGCAGCAGGATGCGGCCCGAGAGGAAATGCAGCCCGCCATCGTGGGCGCGCAGTTTCAGGGCCGCCTGGACGTGCTCGTGCGCGCGGCGGCACAGCGAGACCAGCGCATCGCCGTGGGGGTCGCCCAGATGGGCCAGCTCCCAGTAATCGTGTGCCAGCGCCTTGTGCTGCAGGAAAAGCTGCCCGGACGCATCGCCGGCAGGCGCGCCTTGCTGCTGGCGCATGCGCGCTTCCACGGCTTTTTCCTTGCGGTTGAGCAGCGCATAGGCGAGCAGGCGCACCTCGTCGTCCGGGTCCTTGAGGGCCAGCCGCAGCAAGGGGACGGCCTGCTGATCCGACAGCGACAGGGTGGCGATCAGCGCGGCAATGCGTTGCCGGGAATCTGCGGCATGCTGCAGCGCTTCGGCCAGGTCGCACCCCCTGGGCAAAACGCCCGGGGCTTGCGGCTGCGCCGGTTTGCCCGGCAAGCCGGGCGTGCTGGTATGGCGCCAAGCGCCATGCGGGGCGCTCGGGCCGGGCCGGTTCAGGGCAGGAACAATGCAGGCCAGCAGTCCGGCCATCCCCATCACCGGAATGAAAAAAATGCTCACGAACACAAACACCCGGGCGTCGAGCGCCGGGCTGCGCAGCAGCTGGGGCAGCAGCCGGGGCAGCGCCATGCAAAAGAGCAGGCACACGGCGCCATGAAGCATCACCACCGCCGACAGTTGCGCCAGTGAGGGATGCAGTCCGGGCGTGAGACTGACCAGGCCGGCATCCATCAGCAGGGCCAGCACGCACAGCAGCCATGCACGGGTCATAGCGCCACCTTCGCGACGGCATGGAGGTGCTGCGGTGACGGCTGATCGCCGGGGGCATCCAGGGCTTCGATGTTGCACACCACCGCGATCTCGGCCAGGATCTCATCGGCGCTGTGGCGCTTGTCGAGCATCCACAGGTGGGTGACGATGGCGCGCGCGCGCGCCGTGCCGCCAGCCTCCTTGCCTTCCAGACGCGCCAGGTAGCTCTGGACGCCCGCCTCATCGGTCAGCGGCAACAGCGTGAGCACCACCGGCTGGCCTTTGCGGTTCAGGGCGACCCAGCTCTGGTCCAGGCCCCGGCTGCTGTGGCAGCAGTCCATGACAGAGGCCTCGCGGCGCGCCGCATCGACGACCTTGCAGGCCAGCAGGGCTGCGGGCAAGCCATACTGCCTGGCGTCGGCCAGGTTGCGCGCCAGGCTTTGCCGCAGGCCCGCTGAACCCTGGCCGTCGGCCGCCGGGCGGATGCGGCGCGCCAGAATGTCCCCGATATGGCGGCCCAGCAAGCCGAGCAACTCAAACGTGTCCTGATGCACGCTCAGGAACGGCATGTCGTTGACGCTGACGACGCCGTGGACATGGCCGCTGGCGTCAACCAGGGGAATGATGGCGATGACCTGCTCGTGGACAGACTCATTGCCGGCCTGCACGCTGGTGAGGGTGCCGGTGCGCAGCGCCTCGCGCAGCAGGGGGTTGAACAGCGAGAGCCCGGACTCCTTGCCGACCGTGGCCACGGCGGGCAGTTGCAGGCCGGCGCGCTCGTTGAGCGCATACACGGCGGCGGTGTGCAGGTGGCCGGCCTCGACCATGATGTCCAGCAGCCAGGGGCCCATGCCGCCCAGCGGCGCTTTGTCGGTGCTGGAAAAGACCGGCTCGCGCAGCTTGAGTTGCTGCAGCGCGGTGCGCAGACTGAGGGTGCCGCCGGCCAGGCGCCGCTCAAGCTGCGCGTGCGAGACCTGCAGCAACTGGTAGTTGCCGGTGAATTGCTGCAGCCGCGTCTGGTGGTAGTCGGTCAGATAGCTGAGCCGGCGCACGCGCGCCGCCCAGCGGTCACGCGCTTCGCCAGCGCACATCCCGACCAGCAGCAGCGCAATCACCTGCGCCTTGGGAAACTCCGTCAGCACGTCCGGCCGCAGGGAAGCGAGCCAGGCCAGAGCGCCCGCCGTCAGGACGGCGCCCAGGGTGCCGGCGGTCAACCCATAATGCAGGCCCAGCAAAAGCGGACTCAACAGCAGCGCGGACAGCACCAGGGACAAAGACTGCGCCTGGCCAAACCAGACCAGGGCGGCCGGCAGCAGGCCGCCGAAGAAGAGGATTTCCAGCCAGGCCACGCCCGGTAGCCTGGCGCTGAAACCGGCCGCGTCAGGCTGCAGGGCAACCCTTTCGCTGCGGCCGAGGTCTGGTGCTGGCGGTGTGCCACCGGCCCACGCCAGTTTGTCGGAAAACCATCCGAACCGGGGCAAGCGCTCTTTTTGGAGCACCTTGGAAAAAAAGTCCGATTTCATGAAAACCTCCTCCGTGGATACGCATCGTGCTGTCTGGCCCCTGCCATGGCAGGCTCAAAACTCGTGCCGGTACCAAAGCGCCACGCCGCGATTGGCCTGCGTGGACACCCCGCCCTGAACGTTGGTGTAGAACCCCTCAACCCTGACCTGGCCGGCCTGGCGCACGGGCACCGTCATGCCGGCGCGCAGGCTGTAGGCGAGCTCGTTGGCCGGCCATTGCCGCCCCACCCAGCCATCGACAATCGTCTGCGCCTGGCGCGCCCCGGCCTCGGGCAGGCCCGAGCGGTAGGTGGCGCCCACGCCCAGCGTGCTAAAGCGCGGCGACAGGACGCTGGGCACGGCCTGCGCCGGCAACTGCAGCGAAGCGGCCAGGGCGGGCGGCAGGTGATCGACCAGCCGGTTTTTTTCAGTGCTTCCCGACACGCGCATCTGCCAGGCCGGGGCGCTCTTGAAGGGCGTGCCGCCGAACTCGCCGTCGAGCCGGTAACCGTCGCCCAGCTTGTCCCCGCTGCGGCTGGCAAAGCGCTGCCCCGCCAGCGCCAGCCGCGCATAGCTCGCCTCGCTCGGGTTGCCGCTCAGGCCGATGGCCACCTTGTCCTTGCGGCCAAAGGCGCGCAGCGCCGAGGTTTCCTCCGTCAGGCCATGCAGCGAGATGTCAAGATGGGCCTGAAGGCGTTTGCCCAGTGCATGCGTCCACTCGAAGCGCCCGTAGGTCAGCGACTTGTCGGCGCGCTGGTTGCGCCCCAGAGTGAAACGCAGCGGGTCTTGGCCGAAGGCGACTTCGCCCAGCACCGAGGCATCGTTTTCATTCAGGCCATCGACCGCTTTCAAGGCCTGGCCGTCCGAGCGCAGGCGGTTGTGCGCCAGGCGCACCGTGGCACGGCCGCTGTCGAACGCAAAGCTGGCGGCCGCTTCGGCGCGCTTGATCTTCAGGTCGGTGAGGTTTCTGGCCTGGTAGCCCGCCTCGATCCGGCGCGAGAGCTGCGCGCGCAGTTGCTCGCGGTGCTGGCGCAGCCGCTCGGTGGACTCATCGTCCGCGTTGAGTAGGCTTTTTTCGGTCAGCGACAGGGCCAGCACATGGCGCCCGAGCTGGCGCAGCGCCGTCACCTGATCGGCTGCGGACAGCTCCTTGTCGCGCTGCTGCAAGAGCTGCTCCAGCGCGGGCCGGTCGTTTTGCGCCAGCGCGACGGCCAGCGCCTGGTAGGCCGGAAGCGGGTGGTGGGCAGCCTCGGCGCGCTGCAGCCAGTCATGCGCCTTGTCGAACTTTTCCTGGCTCAGGCTGGAGTCCACCAGCAGCTGGTAGACGTCGGCGTCGTTCTGCCCGCGCCCGAGCAGCTGCTGCAGCACCTGGTCGCTGGCCGGGGCGCCCTCGAACTCGCGCACGATGGAGGCATAGGTGAGCATCAGCCCCTTGTCGCGCGGTTTCGTGAGCTGGTCGGCGGGACCGAGCTTTTCCTTCAGGCGCGGCAGCAGACTGCCGCGCAGGCGCCGGGCGGCGTCCTTCTGGCCGGCCGCTTCGAGCGCCTGGGCATGGCTGAGCCCCCACAGCGCGTCATTGGGCTGGGCACGCGCCTGCCGGTCAAACCAGACCAGGGCTTCCTGCGGCTTTTTCAGCTGCAGCAGCGCCACGGCATAAGCGGCCCAGTACGCCGGCTCGGCCTGGGCATCGCCGCGCCATTGCTGCAGGTAGCCGTCCAGCTGCGGCGGGCTGCCGCCGTCGATCTCCAGCCACAGCACCTGCACCCGGGTGGCCACGGAGGCGGGGTTCAGGGCCAGGGCGCGCTGGGAGGCGCTGCGGGCGCGCGCCTTGCTGGCGTCATGGCTGGCCAGCTGGGCTTCGAGCAGCCAGTACATCTCGCTTTTGGCAAACTTTTCCTCGTCGTTTCGGGCCAGCCGCGACAGGCTGCGCAGCTCGTCCCAGGCCGACGCTTGGGAAGCGGCATCCATCGCCAGCAGCAGCCAGCGCGCCTCGCCTAGGCGCTGGTAGGCTTGCCGCCCCAGGGCTATGGCTTTTTGGGGCTCGGCGCTGGCGTTGTACAGCTGGATCAGCCGCTCCAGCGCCAGGACATTGAAAGCGCCTGCCGCCAGCACCGTGAGGTAGGCTGGCAGCGCCTCAGAGCGGGGTTCGCGCTCCCAGGCCAGATCGCCGACGACCTGCCAGTAAGCGGTGTCGGCGGGCCGGGCCTGGGGGCGCGCCTGCAGCAGCACGGCCCAGGCGTCTTCGGGCTTTTTGAGCCGCATCAACAGCTCGGCCTGGCGCGACGCCGCCTCCACCGGGCTGATCAGCCGGGGGCTCATCTCCTGCCACACCGCCAGGGCGGCGGGCACGTTGCCCTGCTGCGCCAGCGCGTTTGCCAGCGCCTCCCCCTGGGCCGGCTGCAGCGCATAACGCTTGCGGTATTCGCTCAGGAAAGCGATCAGCGGGCCGGCGGCGCCATCGCGCGCCTGGATGGCAACGAGCGCGGCCGATTCCTGCGCCGTCAGCGGGCGCTTTTGAACCGTCTGGGTGGCCAGCGCCAGCCACAGGCCGTCGTTTTGCAGCCCCAGCGCCAGGCGCAGCGCGTTGTCCATGGCCGGCGATGCCGGGGCGCCGCGCGCCAGCAGCAGCCATTGCTCAAGCGCCAGCGCCGGCTTGCCGGCCCACTCGGCCATGCGGGCCAGCCGCAGGTGGTGCTCAGGCTCGCCGGGCTCAAGCGCCACCAGGGAAGTGGCCAGCCGCAGCGCCGCCGCCGCATCGCGCAGGGCAACTTCAAGCTCCAGCTGCCTGGACAGGACGGCCACATCGCCGGGCAGCAGCGTGACCAGTTGCCGGCCCAGCCGCTGGGCGGAGGCCACATCGTTTTGCGCCAGGGCCAGCGCCACCGCGCGCCGCATGAACTCCGCGTCGCCGTCCAGGCGTGGCGCTGCGGCTTGAGCCAGCTTGAGCGCCTGGCTGCCCTGATTGGCCGCCAGGTAGGCGTCCAGCGCCAGCAGCGTGTACTTGCGGTAGGCGGCGCTGTCGCCCACCGCCTGGAGGGCGCTTTCCTCATAGACCGGCGCCGCGCGCTCGGGCGCATTGCTCGCCAGGTACTGCGTGGCGGCCAGATCGAGCCAGCCCTGGCGCTTGCCCGGCTCGCGGGCGGCGAGCTGATGGTAAATCTGGGCGGCCGTTCCCGGCAGCGTCACCGCCAGGCTGATCTCGGCCAGGCGCACCAGGGCGATGCCCTGGAGGGGCTCCCTGCGCAGGGCTTCAATCTGGGCCGTGAGGGTGGCCATGACCGTGCTTCGCTGCGGGCTGTCCTTGGGCAGCTGCTGCAGGATGAACAACTCCAGCTCCAGCGCCTCCATGCGCATGCGCTGCCCGGTCTCGCTGGCCTGGCCCACCAGGGGGGCAAGGGTGCCGCGCGCTTCTTCCCACTTGCCGACGCCGGCCAGGTTGTGGGCCACGGCGCTGCGCAGCGCCTCATCCTCCGGGTGGGTTCTCAGGAGCAGTTGCAAGTAGGCGATGGACAAGGCATCGGACTCACGCTGGCGCGACAGCGCATTGAGCCGCTGCTGGCTGGGAAACAGCCCGATGAAAGCGGCCACCAGCCCGGCCAGCGCCGCCAGCGAGGTCAGGGGCCGTACCAGGCCGGCATAGTTGTCAGTGGCGAGCGGTTTTTTCTTCATTTTTCAACTCCCGCGCCCAGGATGTCCAGGCCGGGCGTGCTCACCCAGGGCGTGAACCCGAGCGCCTTGATCTGGCGCACCGTCTCCTGCACCAGCGCGGGCTGCTCTGGCGGAACGTAATCGATGACCGTGATCGGCAGGCCGTAGCGCAGGCGTGCATCGTTGAGCCGATGGAGCAGCCAGCTGCGCTCGTTTTCGGCCACCGGCGCGTATTGCTGGGTGGTCGGGTTCCAGCTCTGGAACAGCGATTCGGCCACCAGCCCGACGCCCAGCGGCCCGACCTCGGGCAACACGGCAAAGCCCCGGTTGAACAGCAGCTTGACGCCTGGAAAGCGCTGGCTGACCGCATGAATGATCTCGACCAGCGCCCGGGACTGGGCCAGCTGCTGGTCCGGCGTGTTGACCACGCGCTCATAACTGTCGAGCGTGTCCAGGAAAAACCCGCGATAACCGGTTTGCCACAGCAGGGCCATGCGCTGCTCGATCAGGTAGTTGCGCCAGCCGGGCTGGGTCAGATCGGCGATGCGGCTGTGCCAGGCGAGGTTGGTGCCCACAAACAGCTCGGGCGCCAGCGCGCTGGCCGAAGCGCGCCAGCCCTCGGCCTCGCCCACGCTGACGTAGGCAAACACGTCGGCGCCGGCCACGCGCAGGCCCGCCAGATCCTTGACGTTCTCGGCCTCCACCACGACCCGGTCAAATTGCGCCAGCGCGGCCACCGGCATGGCAGCGCCATAGAAAAAAGCAGTGCTCGGGCGGTTGTCGCAGGCCACGGCACAGCCCGACATCACCAGGCACAGGGGCAGCAGCCGGCCGACCTTGCTGGCCGGGTGGTGGCGCAGCCCCGCCAGCAGGCCTTGAGCGGCACGCTGCGGCGCATGCCCTCGGGCCGAAGGCGCGGCATCGGCCACCACGCCCTGCGCTTGGCGCCTCGGGGCTGGCGCCGCTGCCGACTCCCTGGCGGTCAGGCGCAAGGGCGCTCCGGCAGGCCAGTCATCCTCATCGGGCCCCAGCACGGCGCTGCGGCGCTGGCCGAGCAGTGCGCCGCTGAAGGCCTGCAGGCCACCGAGGTAAACGCAAAAGGCATCGATCAACCACATGGCAGGTCTTTCGTGGAGGGTTGCTGGGTGCGGCAGGGGTGGGAGAAAAAACCGCTGGCGGGTGTTGGCGCGCTTTAGCCATTGGCGCGCTTGGACGGGCGCATCGTGTCCTCGTCGAAAGCGCTCCACTGGGAAGACGGCCCCTGGGCTTCGCCGGGGCTGGTGGCGCCCAGATTGACGACAAACACGATTTCCCCGCCGAAACGCCCCACGCCCAGGGTCTGCATGAAGAGCTGCTCCGTCTCCGGCGAATCGAGCCGCAGAAAGCAGATCGCCTGCCGGGTTCCCTCATGGATGGAGGTCAGAACATCGAGCCGGGTGACCCGGCCGAATTTTGCGCACAACCGGTGCAAGGCGGGCTTCAACGTCGCGATGTCCGGGCAGTGCTGGAGCCTGTCAAGTGGATTCATGGGGATTCCCTGTGTGGTGGAAACTGGTTTTTGCAGCACTTCTGAGGTGCCCTAGCGCCATAAGGTACCCCGTACCCATGGGTACCCCTCTTGATGTACGGCAACTGCGTCAGGGGTTGAAAAACAGCGCGTGCGCAAGCCGGCCCGGCAGCGCGCCAGGGCGGCCCCGGCCCGGCAGCGCGGACCCGCAGGAATGCGCCCCAACCGGCCCGGCAGCGGGCGCCCCCCAGGCGGGGGGCAAGCCCATCCGCCAGCCCGGCAGCGCCACAACATGGCGCCGATTTGATCTTCCACAACTGCAGGCCGATTGCGCCGCGCCCGCTGCACCCGAGCGGCCCGGCGCGCTTATAGACTGTGCCGGTGCAAGCTCATCGTGGGGACAACCCGGCCCTGTGGGGCGCCGGAGCGGGCATTGCCTTTCTTACTCACTGCAACGCTTTATTTGAGGCGAGGACGGTTTCATGGCAAAAAGAATCCTGCTGGTGTTTGGCACCCGCCCCGAGGCCATCAAGATGGCGCCCCTGGTCAGGCTGCTGCAGTCGCAGGCAGTTTTCGAGGTCAAGGTCTGCGTGACCGCCCAGCACCGCGCCATGCTGGACCAGGTGCTGCAGCTGTTTGACATCCGGCCCGACTTCGACCTGGACCTGATGAAGCCCGGGCAGGACCTCTACGGGCTCAACAGCCAGATCCTGCTGGGCCTGCAGCCGGTGCTGGCGCAGTGGCGGCCCGACGTCATGCTGGTGCATGGCGACACCTCCACCACCTTTGCGGCCGCGCTGGCGGCGTTTTACCAGCGCATTCCGGTGGGCCATGTGGAGGCGGGGCTGCGCACCGGCAGCCTGTACTCGCCCTGGCCCGAGGAGGCCAACCGCAAACTCACCACCGCGCTGGCGCACTGGCATTTCGCCCCCACCGCCGCCGCCCGCAACAACCTGCTGCTCGAAGGCGTGGCCACAGGCACGATCCATGTAACTGGCAATACAGTCATTGACGCCTTGTTACAGGCGCGCAAAAAAATCCTCGGCAGTGCATCGCTGCAGCAGCAGTTCCAGCGCGACTTCAGCTTTCTGGACCCCGGCAAGCGCCTGGTGCTGGTGACCGGCCACCGCCGGGAGAACTTTGGCCAGGGTTTTGAAAATATCTGCCAGGCGCTGGCGCGCATTGCTTGGCGCCATGGCGATGTGCAGGTGGTCTATCCGGTCCACCTCAACCCGCAGGTGCACGAGCCGGTGCACCGGCTGCTCGCCGGCCTGACCAATGTGCATCTGCTGGCGCCGCTGGACTACCTGCCGTTTGTCTACCTGATGGGAAAAAGCACGCTCATCCTCACCGACTCGGGCGGCATCCAGGAAGAAGCGCCCTCGCTGGGCAAGCCGGTGCTGGTGATGCGCGACACCACCGAGCGGCCCGAAGCCATCGGTGCAGGCACCGTGCGGCTGGTGGGCACCGATCCCGACGAAATCGCCACCCAGGCCAGCACCTTGCTCACCGATGACCGGGCCTACCAGGCGATGGCCTTTGCGCACAACCCCTATGGCGACGGCCATGCCTGCGAGCGCATTGTCCAGGCGCTGCGGGGCGACAAGCGCCTGTTCCCGCGTCCGCCCCGCAGCGCCGTCCCAGCGCACGCCCTGCCCCCCTTCGCCTGGAAAGCCGACCGCCCATGCCCTCCTCCGACCGCCCTGCTGGCCAGCCCCCCGTGACAATCGAAGCGCTGACACTGGCCATGGTCGAGCGCATCGGGGGCATCGGCAGCTGGACCCTGGCGTTGCCGGGCCAGCAGCTGCACCCCTCCAGCGAATGCGCCGCCATCCTCGGCTTGCCGCCGGGAACCCCCTTGACGCTGCAAGCGCTGGCGGCCCGCTTCACGCCCGAATGGTGCGAGCGCATCGCCCTGCTGCTGCACGCCTGCCGTCAGGACGGCCAGCCCTTTGACGTGGAAATGCAGCTCGCCGCCCCGGGCGCCCCGGCCGCCAGCGGCCCCTGGGTGCGCGCCGTCGGCCAGGCGGTGCGCCATGACAGCGGCCAGATCATCGCCCTGCAAGGCGCGCTGCAGGACATCTCGGCGCGCAAGCAGGCGCAAAGCGAAACCCTGCGCCTGGCCATGCGCCTGACGACCACCCTGGCCAGCATCACCGAGGCCTTCGTGACGCTGGACCGCCAGTGCTGCTTTACCTACCTCAACCAGGAAAGCGAGCGGCTGCTGCAGCGCCCGGCCAGCGAACTGCTGGGCCGCGAAGTCTGGCAGGACGTCATCAATGGCGTCGGCCAGCGCCTGAAGCACCAGCTGCAAAACGCCCTGGCGACCAACCGCCGCACCGAGTTCGAGGACTTCTACCCCAGCCTGGGCCTGTGGCTCGAAGTGCGCGCCTACCCGTTCGCCGAGGGCCTGGCGGTGTACTTTCGCGATGTCACCCAGCGGCGCAAGTCGCAAGAGCACCTGATGCTGCTTGAAACCTGCATTGCCCGGCTCAACGACATCGTGCTGATCGCCGAAATCTCTCCGGCCCGCCCCAGCGTGCCCTGCATCGTGTTTGTCAACCAGGCCTTTGAACACCACACCGGCTACACCCGCCAGGAAGTGCTCGGCCAGACCCCCGGCCAACTGCTCGGCCCCGAGGCCACGCCGGGTGAACTCGAACGCATGGCAGCGGCGCTGCAGCACAAGCGCCAGGTTCACCGCGAGCTGAGGATTTACCGCAAGGACGCCAGCAGTTTCTGGCTGGAGCTCGAAGTCGTGCGGGTGCTTGCGCCGGCCGGCGAGCTGACCCACTGGGTCGCCGTCGGGCGCGACATCACCCAGCGCAAGGCCGCCGCCGACGCCTTCCACAACCTGGCTTTCTACGACCCGCTGACCAATCTGCCCAATCGCCTGCTGCTGCTCAAGCGGCTGGGAAACCTGCTCGCCCAGAGCGCCCAGAGCCGGCGCCAGGGGGCGCTGATGTTCATCGACGTGGACAAGCTCAAGGTGCTCAACGACACCCTGGGCCACCACAAGGGCGACCTGCTGCTGCAGCAGGTCGCCGAGCGCCTGTCCAATTGCGTGCGCAAGAGCGACACCGTGGCGCGCCTGGGCGGCGACGAGTTCGTCGTCATGCTCAAGGACCTGGGCGACGACCCCGCCGCCGCTGCCCTCAGGGCGCGCAGCCTGGCCGAAAAAGTGCTCAACGAATTGCGCGAGCCGTTCGATCTGGGCGGCCACCAGCACTACACCACCTCCAGCATCGGCCTGACCTCGCTCAACGGCCAGCATGACAGCGTGAGCGACGTGCTCAAGCAGGCCGATCTGGCGATGTACCAGGCCAAGACCAGCGGGCGCAACACGGTGTGCTTCTTCGACCCCGACATGCAGGAAGCGGTCAGCGCCAACGCCGCCGTCAGCACCGAGTTGCACGTGGCCCTGCGCGAGCACCAGTTCGAGCTGCACTACCAGCCCCAGGTCAACCGCCAGGGCCGCGTCATCGGCGTCGAGGCGCTGCTGCGCTGGCAGCATCCGGTGCGCGGGCTGCTCGGGCCGGAGGCGTTCATTCCGATGGCCGAGGAAACCGGCCTGATTTTGCCGCTGGGCCAGTGGGCGCTCAAGACCGCCTGCGAGCAGCTGGCGGCCTGGTCGCGCTGGCCGGTGGCGTCGAGCCTGAGCATTTCGGTCAATGTCAGCGTGCGCCAGTTCCGCCACCCGGAGTTCGTGGACCGCGTGATGGCCGAGATCGAGCGCAGCGGCATCCGCCCGCAGCGCCTCAAGCTTGAACTGACCGAAAGCCTGCTGGCCGACGGCATGGAGATCACCCTGGCCAAGATGGGCATCCTCAAAGCGCTGGGCGTGACGCTGGCGCTGGACGATTTCGGCATGGGCTACTCGTCGCTCTCCTTGCTCAAGCGCTTGCCGCTGGACCAGCTCAAGATCGACCGCAGCTTTGTCAGCGACGTGCTGAGCGACCGCAACGACGCGGCGATTTCACGCGCCATCATCACGCTGGCCCACAGCCTGAACCTCGAAGTCGTGGCCGAGGGCGTGCAGACGCAGGCCCAGCGCGATTTCCTGACCACGGAGGGGTGCGACCACTTCCAGGGCTACCTGTTTTCCGAGCCGCTGACGGTTCAGGCGCTGGAGGCCTACCTGATGGCGCAGGCGGCGCACCGCAGGCATTGAGCGCCAGTGCCGCGTGACGCAGCCATCGTTGCCCACTTTGCAGGTGGCGTCTACCGGCCACTTGCCGGGGTCGCAGCACCAGCGCGCAGACACCCCCGCCGCCAGCGCCTCAGCCGCCGGCCAGCAGCGCCGCATTGCCGCCCGCCGCCGTGGTGTTGACGGTCAGCGTCTGCTCGGCGCAAAAGCGGTAGAGGTAATGCGGCCCGCCGGCCTTGGGGCCGGTGCCCGAAAGCCCTTCGCCGCCGAAGGGCTGCACGCCCACCACCGCGCCGATCATGTTGCGGTTCACATAGACATTGCCGACATGGGCGGCGCGCGCCAGCGCCTGCGCGCGCGAGTCGATGCGGCTCTGGATGCCCAGCGTCAGGCCGTAGCCCAGCGCGTTGACCTGCGCGATGACCGCTTCGGGCGTGGCCAGCGCGCCGCTGCCCCAGCGCACGATCTGCAGCACCGGGCCGAAGATTTCGTCCTTCACCTCGGCCAGCGTGCGCACTTCAAAAGCGGCCGGGGGCACGAGGTGGGGCAGCGCGGCGGCTGAAGCCTTTTGGGCTTGCGCCGGCTTTTTTTGCATTTCAAGCGTTCTGGCCGATGAGCGAAGGCGCTGCAGGTGGCGTCCGATAGCCTCAAACGCGTCGCGGTCGATCACCGGGCCGACATCGGTGGTCAGATCGGCCGGATCGCCCACCACCAATTCCTGCGCTGCGCCCTGGAGCATGGCGATCACGGCGTCGGCGATGCCCTCATGCACGCACAGCAGGCGCAGCGCCGAGCAGCGCTGGCCGGCCGAGCGGAAAGCGCTCTGCACGACGGCGTCGGCCACCTGCTCGGGCAGCGCGGTGCTGTCCACCAGCATGGCGTTGATGCCGCCGGTCTCGGCAATCAGGGGGACGATGGGGCCGTCCTTGGCGGCCAGCGCCTGATTGATGCGCCGGGCCACGTCGGTCGAGCCGGTGAACACCACGCCGGCCACGCCGGGCGCGGCCACCAGCGCCGCGCCCACAGTCTCGCCGGGGCCGTGCAGCAATTGCAAAACGCCTTCGGGAACGCCGGCCTGGTGCAGCAATTTCACCATTTCCCCCGCCACGGCCGGCGTCTGCTCGGCCGGCTTGGCCAGCGCGGCGTTGCCGGTGACCAGGGCGGCGGCGATCTGGCCGGTAAAAATCGCCAGCGGGAAATTCCACGGGCTGATGCAGACCCAGACGCCGCGCCCCGTCAGGCGCAACTCGTTGGTCTCGCCCGTGAGGCCGTGGGCTGCGCCGTGGCTCTGGCCGGGCAGGACGATGGGCGCCATGATGCGCTCGGCGTCGTTGGCGTAGTAGCGCAGGAAATCCACCGCTTCGCGCACCTCGGCCACCGCATCGCCCCAGGTCTTGAAGGCTTCCTTCACCAGCAGGGCGCAGAAGCGGGGCATCTGCTGCTGCAGCGCATCGGCGGCGCGGCGCAGGATGGCGGCGCGCTCGGCCACCGTCACCTTGCGCCATGCGTGAAAGCTGCTGGCGGCCGTCTGCACGGCGCTGGCGGCGCGCGAGGCATCGAAGCCGGCAATGACGGGCACGGGGGTGGCGGCATACGCGGCCAGCAGCGGCGCGCGCATCTCGGGCACCGTCAGGTCCAGCCCCAGGCTGTTGGCGCGCCCAGGGCCGTAGAGCAGGGGCGGCAGCGGCAGGGCCGGTTCGGGCGCCAGCCGCAGCGGCGAGGCTAGCAGCCGCTCCAGGTCCACCGACGCGTCGGCCAGCTGGTGAACAAAGGAGGAATTGGCGCCGTTTTCCAGCAGCCGGCGCACCAGGTAGGCCAGCAGGTCGCGGTGCGCGCCGACGGGCGCATAGACGCGGCAGCTGATCTGCGGGTCTTTCAGCACCTCGCGGTAAATGCCCTCGCCCATGCCGTGCAGGCGCTGCAGTTCGAACTGCGCCCCGGCGCTTGCCACGGTGTGTTCCTCGCTGCTTCCCGAGGGGGATGTGCTGGCCTGGGGTGGCCCGGCGCGGCGAACTGAAGCCCCCACGCCTGTCGCTTCGCGGACTTCGCTGCCCCCCGAAGGGGCGATGCTTGCCTGGGACGGCGCGGCACGGCGCGCATGGGCGGCCATCTGCACCACGGCGGCAATCGTCCCCGCATTGTGGGTGGCAAACTGCGGATAGACCGCGTCCGGGGCAGCCAGCAGCGCCTGGGCGCAGGCCAGGTAGGACACGTCGGTGTGGTGCTTGTGCGTGAACACGGGATAGTGCGGCAGGCCCATTTCCTGGGCGCGCTTGATTTCCGAATCCCAGTAAGCGCCCTTGACCAGCCGGCACATCAGGCGCAATCGGTACTTGCGGGCGATGCCGATGACGTGACTGGTCAAATCGAGCGCGCGGGTCTGGTAGGCCTGCAGCGCCAGGCCCAGGCCGCGCCACTGCGGGCAGTGCTGCGCCACCTGCGCGGCCAGCGCCTCGAACACATCGAGCGAGAGCTCCAGCCGCTCCACCTCCTCGGCGTCGATGGTCAGGCTGATGTTGGCGCGGGCCGCCTGTTCGCACAGGCCGCAGACGCGCGGCACCAGCTCGGCCATCACCCGCTCGCGCTGGGCGTCTTCGTAGCGCGGGTGCAGCGCGCTCAATTTGATGGAAATGCCGTCGTTGGCTTCGCAAGGCCAGTCGGGGCGCGCACTTGTGGCGATGGCCTCGATCGCATGGGCATAGCTGGCCAGATAGCGCAGCGCGTCCGGCTCGGTGCGGGCGCCCTCGCCCAGCATGTCGTAGGAAAAGCGCAGGGCCGGGGCTGGAATTTCGGGCGGCGCCGGCCTTTCGGGCGGCGCTGCGCCTGCCCACGATGCTTGCACCCGCAAGCCTTGCGTGCCCGCGCGCCCATCGTGCAGGCTGGCGACCGGGGTATGGGGTTGGCAAACTACCGCGTCTGCGCCTTGCGTGCCCGCGCGCTCATCGCGCCGGCTCGCGGCCTTGTTGCGCGCCGCATCGGCTTGCTTCAGCGCCTCGGCCATGGTCTGGCCGAGCACGAACTGCCGCCCGAGCAGCTGCACCGCCCGCAGCGTGGCAGCCACCACCGTGCGGGCGCCGAGCCGGCCGATCAAACCCGCCTCCTGCGCCGGCTGCGCGCTGGCCGAAGCGGGTAAAAACCTCTTCGACAGCGCCAGCGCCGAGGCCGACAGGCGGCCCATCACGCCATCGCCGGCCCCGTCAAAACCGGCCCGCCCGAGCTGATCGGCCGTCAGGGCCATGGCGGTCTCAAAGTCGGGCACGCGCAGCAGCGCTTCGGCCAGGCGCATCAGGGCCAAGCCTTCGGCGCTGGAGATCGGGTAGTCCCTGAGCAGGCTCTCCATGGCCCAGAACGGCGGCGGGTGGCGGCGCACCGCCTGCACCCAGGGCCGGGCCGCGTGGGCCGCTGCGGGCCAGTCGAGCGCGCCGGCCAGTTGCAGCAGCGCGCCGGCCACGATCTGGGCTTCGGGGCGGTAGGGAAAGGGAAGGCGCGAAGAGGCAGGCATGTAAAACTCCTCAAATGAAAGCCACCATCAAGGCCCGAGCCCGCCTCTTCAACCGCGCCCGCCAAAAACCGCCGTGCCGACCCGCACCATCGTGCTGCCCGCCTGAATCGCCGCTTCCAGATCGCCCGTCATGCCCATGGACAGCGTGTCCAGCGGTGCCGGCAGCAAACCCGAGGCGTTGAGCTGGTCAAAGAGGGCTTGGGTGCGGGCATGCACGGCGCAGGCGGCGGCAAAATCGGCCGCCGGCTCGGGGATCGCCATCAGCCCGCGCAGCACCAGGCGCGGCAGCCGGGCGACTTCCTGCGCCAGCGCCAGCGCGTCCCCGGGCGCCAGGCCGGACTTGTTCGCGCCGCCGTCGATATTGACCTGCAGGCACACCTGCAGCGGCGCCAGCTCGGGCGGGCGCTGCTCGCTCAGGCGCTGGGCGATTTTCAGGCGGTCCAGCGACTGCACCCAGTCGAAATTCTCGGCCACCAGACGCGTCTTGTTGCTCTGGATCGGGCCGATGCAGTGCCACTCCAGCGCCGGCGCGGCCACGCCGGTGCGCAGCGTTTCAGCCTCCTGCCACTGGCGCAGCGCGGCGATTTTTTCTACGCCTTCGGCGATGTAGTTTTCGCCAAAGGCGCGCTGGCCCGCCGCCACGGCCTCGGCCACGGCCTCGGGACCGAAGGTTTTGGAAACCGCCAGCAGCCGCACACCGGCCGGCGCGCGCCCGGCACTGCGGCAGGCGGCATGGATTCGGTCGTGGACAAGGCGCAGATGGTGGGCAATCGTGGTCATAATCCAAACTGTAAACTCAGATTTAACTTCCAAGGATTTGCGGGATGGACATTACCCAGTTGCTGGCCTTCAGCGTCAAAAACAAGGCATCCGATTTGCACCTCTCGGCCGGCCTGCCACCCATGATCCGGGTCCACGGCGACGTGCGGCGCATCAACATCGAGCCGCTGGACCACAAGCAGGTTCACGCCATGGTGTACGACATCATGAACGACACCCAGCGCAAGAACTACGAGGAATTCCTGGAGGTCGATTTTTCCTTCGAAATCGAGGGCCTGGCGCGCTTTCGGGTCAATGCCTTCAACCACAACCGGGGCGCCGGCGCGGTGCTGCGGACCATTCCCTCGAAGATTTTGTCGCTCGAACAACTGGGCGCACCCAAGATCTTCGGCGAACTGGCGATGAAGCCGCGCGGCATGGTGCTGGTCACCGGCCCGACCGGCTCGGGCAAATCGACCACGCTGGCCGCCATGGTCAACTATTTGAATGAAAACGAGTACGGCCACATCCTGACGGTGGAAGACCCGATCGAGTTCGTGCATGAGTCGAAAAAATGCCTGATCAACCAGCGCGAGGTGGGACCGCACACCCTGAGCTTCAACGCCGCGCTGAAGTCGGCGCTGCGCGAAGACCCGGACGCGATTCTGGTGGGCGAGATGCGTGACTTGGAGACCATCCGCCTGGCGATGTCGGCAGCCGAGACCGGCCACTTGGTGTTCGGCACGCTGCACACGTCGAGCGCGGCCAAGACCATCGACCGGATCGTGGACGTGTTCCCGGCCGAGGAAAAGGAAATGATCCGCTCGATGCTGTCCGAGTCGCTGCAGGCGGTGATCTCGCAAACCCTGTGCAAGACCAAGGACGGCCAGGGCCGCGTTGCCGCGCACGAGATCATGCTGGGCACCAGCGCCATCCGCAACCTGATCCGCGAGGCCAAGGTCGCGCAGATGTACTCATCCATCCAGACCGGCAACAGCGTGGGCATGCAGACGCTGGACCAGAACCTGTCGGACCTGGTCAAGCGCAACGTGATTTCACCGGCCGAAGCACGCAGCAAGGCCAAGATTCCTGACAACTTTCCTGGCTGATCGCTGGAGCGGCGCAAGAGTTTCCCATGAAAGGCCTGCTCGGACTTCTCAGGCAATCGCCCGCCCTGCGGGTGGAGGGCGAGGCTGCGGAGTCGGAGCTGTTCTCGACCGCCTTTGCCGATCAGGGCGTGGAAGCAGCGATGCTGGTGCCGTGGGAGGCGCGTGCCAACGAAGTCGGCGCCAGGCGCCTGCCGGCCGCACGTGGGGGCAAGGCGCTCAAACTGCTGTGGCGCCAGGACAAGACCATGGCCCGGCTGGCGTCCGACGCGGCCGCCAGCCGGCTGGAGCGGTTTTTCGATTTCGCCAGCCTGCCGGCCAGCCGCGACGTGATCCGCCAGGGCGAATACAGCAACTTCATGGTCGTGTTGCTGAGCGGCACCATCGCGGTGGACCGCGAGCAGGCCACGGGCAAGAGGCTGCGCCTGAGCCAGGCGCGCCCTGGCGATATCCTCGGTGAAATGTCGCTGCTCGACAGCGGCAGGCGCCTGTCCGTCTGCACCTCGCTGAGCGAGTGCGACATTGCCGTGCTCAGCGCCCAGGCGCTCGACGAGATGATGGCCAGCGACCCGGCGCTGGCGGCCAGTCTGGTGGCGGTGCTGGCGCGCAAGCTGTCGCGGCGGCTGCGGGTGGTCAGCACCCGGCTGAGTGAAAAAAAGGCCGATGCGGTGCTGCACCACCGCCTCGGCTGATCAACATTGCATAGGAATCTTCATGGAACGCGACCAGGCCAGTAAATTCATCAACGACCTCCTCAAGCTGATGATCAGCCGCGGCGGCAGCGACATGTTCATCACCGGCGACTTCCCGCCGGCCATCAAGGTGGACGGCAAGATGACCAAGCTGTCATCGCAGGCGCTCAACGCCGGCCACACGCTGACGCTGGCGCGGGCCATCATGAATGACAAGCAGGCGGCCGAATTCGAGCGCACCAAGGAGTGCAACTTTGCCATCTCGCCGCCGGGCATCGGGCGCTTCCGGGTCAACGCCTTCATCCAGCAGGGCAAGGTCGGCATGGTCATGCGGGTCATTCCGGCCACGCTGCCAACGCTCGACGGGCTGGGCATGCCGCCGGTGCTTAAGGACGTGGTGCTCACCAAGCGCGGCCTGGTGATCCTGGTGGGCTCGACCGGCTCGGGCAAATCGACCACCATGGCGGCCATGGTGGACTGGCGCAACGAGCAGTCCCACGGCCACATCATCACGATCGAGGACCCGGTGGAGTTTGTCCATCTGCACAAGAATTGCGTCATCACCCAGCGCGAGGTGGGGCTGGACACCGACAGCTGGGAAGCGGCCCTGAAAAACTCCCTGCGCCAGGCGCCCGACGTGATCCTGATGGGCGAAATCCGCGACCGCGAGACCATGGAACACGCGCTGGCCTTTGCCGAGACCGGCCACCTGTGCCTGGCCACGCTGCACGCCAACAGCGCCAACCAGGCGCTGGACCGGGTGATCAACTTCTTCCCCGAAGAGCGCCGCACCCAGTTGCTGATGGACCTCTCGCTCAACCTCAAGGCGCTGGTGTCGCAGCGCCTGGTGCCCAAGCAGGACGCCAAGGGCCGCTTTGCCGCCGTCGAGATCATGCTCAACTCGCCGCTGATTGCCGACCTCATCATCAAGGGCGAAGTCACCGAGATCAAGGAGATCATGAAGAAAAGCCGCAACCTCGGCATGCAGACCTTTGACCAGGCGCTGTTTGACGCCTTCGAGTCCAACCAGATCCACTACGAAGACGCGCTGCGCAATGCCGACTCGGTCAACGACCTGCGCTTGCAGATCAAGCTCAATTCGCAGCGCGTGAAGTCAACCGACCTGTCGGCCGGCACCGAGCATTTTGCGATTGTCTAAAGAGCGTGGCGCAGGGCAGTTTCAGTAACGCCCCGCCTGTTTCAAACACCTTGGCCATCAGCCCCAAATGACCTCTATCGCCGCCAAAACCTACGCCGCCTGCGCGCCCCGCCATGTCGCCTTCCTGGGCCTGGGCGTGATGGGCTACCCGATGGCTGGCCACCTGGCCCGCGCCGGCCATGCGCTCACGGTGTACAACCGCAGCCCGGCCAAGGCGAAGGCCTGGCGCGCCGAATTCGGCCACAGCGCCGCCGCCACGCCGCGCGAAGCGGCCGCTGGCGCCGACATCGTTTTTTGCTGTGTCGGCAATGACGACGACCTGCGCTCGGTCACGCTGGGCGCGGATGGCGCTTTTGCCGGCATGCGTCCCGGCGCGATCTTTGCCGATCACACCACCGCCTCGGCCAGCGTGGCGCGCGAGCTCGGCGCCGCCGCCCGGCAGAGGGGCCTGCAGTTCATCGACGCGCCGGTCTCGGGCGGGCAGGCGGGCGCCCAGAACGGCGCGCTGACGGTGATGTGCGGCGGCGAGACGGCAGCGTTTGACGCCGTCAAACCGGTGGGCCTGGCGTTTTCAAAAGCTTTCACGCTGATGGGCCAGGCCGGCGCCGGCCAGCTCACCAAGATGGTCAACCAGATCTGCATCGCCGGGCTGGTGCAGGCCCTGAGCGAAGCCGTGGCCTTTGGCCAGAAGGCCGGGCTGGACATGAACCAGGTGCTGGACGTGATCGGCCAGGGCGCGGCCCAGAGCTGGCAGCTCGACAACCGGGGCAGGACCATGGCCGCGGACGAGTTCGATTTCGGCTTTGCGGTGGACTGGATGCGCAAGGACCTCGGGCTGGTGCTGGGCGAGGCCAGTCGCAACGGCGCGCGCCTGCCGGTGACGGCGCTGGTGGACCAGTTCTACGGCGATGTTCAGGCCATGGGTGGCCGGCGCTGGGATACGTCGAGCCTGATCAAGCGGCTGAAATAGGCCGACGGCCGTTGCCGGCCGGGCCTCGTGCCTGCCGCCCGGGTCTTTACTGCGTGACCACGCACTCGGGCATTTGCATGACCGACAGTTCCTGCTCGCTGATGATCTCAAGAATCCGCACGACTCTCTGCACGCCCGAGGTGGTGCGCACCACCTCGGTGGCGCGGTCTGCCTCGCGCTGGGTGACGCGGCCCATCAGGTACGTCGTACCGCGCTCGGTGACCACCTTGAAGGCATTGGACTGCAGCTCCGGGGTATCGAGCAGACGGGCCTTGACGCGCCCGGTGATCAAGGTATCCGAAGAACGCTCGACCAGGGAAGGGGTGTTCAGAACGGCCAGCTCATTGACCACCGAGGAGACGTTGTCGATGCGCGAGACCAGCTGCTCAATCCACTGCCGGTCCTGCAGGCTGGGCACCTCGCCGATCAGCAGCACCTGGCGGTTGTAGCTGATGACGCTGACCCGCACCCGGGTGCCGAAGGTGTTGCGAATCTGGTTCGCGGCCCGCAGCTCGATGGCTTCGTCGTCCAGCTGGGCGCCGGAGGTGCGGCGGTCAACCGCCACCATCGTGCCGCCGACCATGGCGCCGCCCACGAGCAGCGGCCCCACGCAGGCCGAGAGCGAACTGCACACTAAAACAACTGCGCCCACGGCGCAGGCCAATCGGTTGATCCCGCCAGATTTCATAAAGAAGACTCCTGATCGCCAAGTAACTGGGTATCCACACCATCACAGATGCAATGGATGACGAGAAGATGCACCTCCTGGATGCGGGCGGTTCGCTCATGCGGCACGCAGATATGCACATCGGTCTCGTGCAAGGCATCCTTGATCTTACCCCCGCCCCGGCCGGTCAGCGCCACCACGCTCATGTCGCGCTCGTGGGCCGCTTCGATGGCCGCCAGCACATTGGCCGAGTTGCCGCTGGTGCTGATGGCCAGCAGCACGTCGCCGGCGCTGCCCAGGGCGCGCACCTGCTTGGAAAAGATCACGCTGAAGTCGTAATCGTTGGCAATGGCGGTGAGGATGGAGCTGTCGGTGGTCAGCGCAATGGCGCCGAGCTCGGGGCGCTCGCGCTCGTAGCGCCCGACGAATTCGGCGGCGAAATGCTGCGCATCGGCCGCCGAGCCGCCGTTGCCGCAGGCCAGCACCTTGCCTCCGCTGGTCACGCTGGCCAGGATGGCGTTGATCGCTGCGGCGATGGGGGTGGAAAGAACCTGCGCCGCCTGGTATTTCAGGTCGGCGCTGTCAATAAACTGCTGTTCGATTTGTTGTTCAAGCATGGGCCGATGATAGCGGGTCAGACTCAAAAAAAGCATCCCGCCCCATGGGCGAAATGTCCTGCGGGCAAGGTGTGCTTACAAATTGCCGCTTTGCCTGGCGCTGCAGCCGTGGCGGACCCGGTTCAGGAGGCGTCAAAAGCGCTCTGCAGCCATTCGATGCGGGCGCCGCATTGCTCGGGCGCGGCGCCATTGACCGGCGTTCCGTGGACCAGCAGCGCATCAAAGCGGCACGGCGGCGGGCTGGCCAGACGCATCAGGTAGTAGCGCGCCGCAAAAATGATGCGCCGCTGCTTGGCTGGCGTGATGCTGGCGCCGGCGCCGCCGTGGGACGCGCTGGCGCGCTGGCGAACCTCGACAAACACCAGCGTGCCGTCGGGGGCGCGCATGATCAGATCGATCTCGCCGCCACCGCGCCCCGGCGTGCGGTAATTGGCCTGGACAAGTCTGAGCCCGCGCCGCACCAGATAGGCCAGCGCCAGCGCTTGCGCCGCATCGCCGCGCGACTTGGTGGTAACCTGCTGTGGCAGCGCAGAAGTGGCATCGGCCACGCCCCTGGCTGCATTTTGGACAACCCCTTTTGGGACGCCCGCGCCCCTGCCATCGGGCGGCGGGATCATTTGTTTTGTGGAAAACGACATTGAACGCCTCTTTCGACCTGGCACTGGATGCGGCGCGCGCCGCCGCCGGCATGCAGCATTACCCCGAAGCCACGCTGTATGTCGTGGCCACGCCCATCGGCAACCTGGCCGACATCAGCCTGCGCGCGCTTTACGTGCTGCAGCGGGTGGACGCCATTGCCTGCGAGGACAAGCGCCACACCCAGCCGCTGCTGCGCCAGTATGGCATTGAAAAGCCCCTGCTGGCGGTGCATCAGCACAACGAGGCCGAAGCCGCCGGCCTGGTCATCGAGCGCCTGCAGCGCGGCGAGCGCGTGGCCTATGTGAGCGACGCAGGCACCCCGGCCGTGAGCGACCCCGGCGCGCGCTTGGTGGCCGCCGTTCGCGCCGCCGGGCTCAAGATCATGCCGCTGCCCGGCGCCAGCAGCGTCACCACGGTGCTCAGCGCCGCCGGCGTGACCCGCGCCGAAGGCAGTTCGGACAGCGGCACGAGCTTTGTGTTTGCCGGCTTTTTGCCGAGCAAGGCCGGCGAGCGCGACCAGGCGATTGCCGCTTTGCAACTCGACACCCGCGCCGTCGTCATTCTCGAAGCGCCGCACCGCATCGAAGCGCTGGCCCGTGCCATGGCCGTGCTGGAAGGCCGCCTCGTCACCGTGGGGCGCGAGCTGACCAAGCAGTTCGAAGAAATCGCCACCATGCCCGCGCAGGACTTTGCCGCCTGGCTGGACGCCGGGCCGCAGCGCACGCGCGGCGAATTCGCTCTGGTGCTGCACGCGGCCAGCGCTTTTGAAGGCCCCGATGACAGCACGCGAATCCTGAAACTGTTGCTGGCCGAGCTGCCGCTGAAAACCGCCGTCAAGCTCGCCGCCGACATCACCGGCGCCTCGCGCAATGTGCTGTACGACACCGCCTTGAAGCTGAAAAACGAATGAACCCCAACGCCAGCACCCTCTGGCGCGGCCCGCGCTGGGCGCTGGCCGCCCTGCTGGCCGTGCTCGGCATGCTCGGGCCGTTTTCCATCGACACCTACCTGCCGGCCTTTGCCGGCATGAGCCAATCCCTGGGCGCCACGCCGGTGCAGATGCAGCAGACGCTGTCGGCTTATCTGTTCGGCTTTGCCTTCATGAACCTGTTTCATGGCGCGCTGGCCGACAGCTTTGGCCGCCGCCCGGTGGTGCTGTGGGGCATTGCCATGTTCACGCTGGCCTCGGCCGGCTGCGCCCTGTCGCAAAGCGTGGGGCAACTGGTGCTGTTCCGGGCGATGCAGGGCCTGTCGGCCGGCGCCGGCGTGGTGGTCTCGCGCGCGGTAATCCGCGACATGTTCCCGCCCGCGCAGGCCCAGCAGGTCATGAGCCAGGTCACGATTTACTTTGGCCTGGCCCCGGCGGTGGCGCCCATCATCGGCGGCTGGCTGTTTGTGCATCTGGGCTGGCACAGCATCTTCTGGTTTCTGACAGCCATCGGCCTGGCGCTGTGGGTCACCAATTACCGTTTTCTGCCTGAAACCCTGCAGCGCGAAGCGCGCCAGCCCTTCGAGGTGCGGCACCTGATGCGCGGCTACTGGCAGCTGGTGGGCTCGAACCCGCGCTTTTTGCTGCTGGCGCTGGCCAGCGGCGTGCCTTTTAATGGCATGTTTTTGTACGTGCTGGCGGCACCAGCCTTCCTGGGCGAACACCTGGCCCTGGCGCCAACGCAGTTCTTCTGGTTTTTCCTGCTGACCATTTCCGGCATCATGTCGGGCGCCTGGCTCAGCGGGCGCCTGGCCGGCAAGATCGCGCCCAAGCGGCAAATCCGCCACGGCTTTGTCATCATGCTGCTCACGGCCGTGCTGAACCTGATCGCCAACTTGCTGTTTGATGCCCATGTGTCGTGGGCGCTGTTTCCGATTGCCCTCTTTGCCTTTGGCTGGGCGCTGATGGTGCCGGTGGTCACGCTCCTGGTGCTCGACTTGTATCCCGAGCGGCGCGGCATGGCCTCGTCGCTGCAGGCCTTTGTCGGCTCCAGCGCCAACGGGCTGGTGGCCGGCGTGATCGCGCCGCTGGTGATGCACTCGACGCCCGCGCTGGCCGCCGTCTCGCTGGGCATGCTGTGCATCGGCCTCGTGGCCTGGATTTATCTGCACCACCGCTGGCCGGAGATTGGCCGCACGGCAAGTTAAGCGCGCTCAGCGCTCATCCCTGTCCCAGCGAAACTCCATGCCCTGGCCGGTGCGCTGGACCCGGTTGGCCGCATCCAGATAGACAAAGAAATACATGTCGTGGGTGCTGTCGCGCCAGCGGTAGGTCATGATGTCACCCGACCAGGAGGCGACATGATCCACCGAGGCGGGCCGGCCGAATTCTCGCTCTACATCCCCGCGTGTCCATTTTCCCGGCTCTATCCTGGCGAATTCGGTCGCCGTCATGACCTCACGCACGGCAGCGACCCGGCCCGCCGCATCCAGATCCACCATGACAGCGCTCTGACCGGCGGGCTGGCGCGAATACTGCAGCCGCTCGCCCGCGCCCAGCGCCAGCACCCGTGAGGGCAGGCCGTAACGCGCCACCACCTCTTGCCGCGACATGCCCGGCTGCACCGCCGTGGCACAGGCGCTGACAGCCAACGCCGCCATCAGGCTTGAAACCGTTTTTTGAAGATTCATGGGGCACTCCTGGGGTCCAGCAAAACATTTTGACCGACCCTGAACGCGTTGGTTCATGGTGCCAGGCACAAACGCCCCGCTTTCGAAGGGCGTTTGCGGTGTCAACACCAGACAAAACGGCAAGAGATTAAAAGATTCATTTGAAATACATTTTTTATTCTAAAATCAGCATCTCAAATCAATGTTTAAGGAAATTCCCCATGAACGCCAGACAGAATTTGGAAGCATCCGCCACGGCGACTGACCCTGCAGACCAGTCCTTGGGCAGCCTTGCCGTGCAGTTGCCCGGTGCGACAGCCATCTTTCGAAAACTCAAGCTTGATTTTTGCTGCGGCGGCCAGATCAGCCTGCGCCAGGCGGCCCAGGACAAGAACCTCGATCTGGCGGCGATTGTGGGCCAGCTCGCAGCGCTGCAGCGCCCGGATTCGCTGCCGGAAAATGTGGCGCCCGCTGCGCTGATCGACCACATCCTGACCCGCTACCACGACGTTCACCGCGAGCAACTGCCCGAGCTGATCCGCATGGCGCGGCGCGTGCAGGCCGTCCACCGCGACCACCCGCAGGTGCCTGCAGGCCTGGCCGAGGCGCTGGAAGCGATGCATGAAGAACTGCTGGGCCACATGCAAAAAGAAGAGACCATTTTGTTTCCCCTGCTCAAGTCAGGCGGCCATCCCTTTGTGGGGCAACCGATCGGCATGATGCGCGAGGAGCACACCAGCCACGGCCAGGCGCTGGACCAGGTTCACGCCTTGGCGCATGACATGCAGCCGCCAGAAGGGGCCTGCAACACCTGGCGCGCGCTCTACAGTGGCCTGAGTCAGTTCACCGACGACCTGATCAGCCATATTCACTTGGAAAACAATGTGCTGTTTCCCGCTTTCGAGGCATCCCAGACGGCAGGCTGCGGCAGCCAAACCGGTCACGGATGCGGCTGCCAGCCAGCCTGAAATTCAGGACAGGAACAGGCGGCGTGCGCGGGGAATGTTTGATGGTGCGGCTGGCGGGGATCGAACCCACGACCCTTGGCTTCGGAGGCCAATACTCTATCCACTGAGCTACAGCCGCAACGCTGGAAATTAAACTGCGCCTCAGTCCGCAGGCAGCGCGGACAGTGGCCATTTTTGCCTGCGCAAATGATGAACACCGCACAGAAAGACTGATTCTATCAGCCCGTGCAGGCGTCAGGATGATTTACAGGCCCCGTGGCTATAATGCGGCGACCCTGCAGCAGACTGCGGCAGCCCCCTGATCTCCTGTTTTTTGAGGACGCCATGAGCGCAAACGACTCCACCACGGCCCACAGCGGCCCGATCAAGACGCCAAAGCAGTTTCTGTCGGCAGTTTTTCTGTCCCTCGTGGGCGCCATATTCGCCATCATCGGGCTGGTCTATTACGTCTCCTCGGCCAACAAGCCCATGGCGGGCGTCGACAATTCCGAGCGGGCTGTGGCCGGTCGCATCCAGAAAGTCGGCATGGTCCAGATCAAGGATGGCAACCGCCCCCTGCGAAGCGGCGAAGAAGTCTATAAAGCCCAATGCTTTGCCTGTCACGCAACGGGAGCGGCGGGCTCTCCCAAATTTGGCGATGCTGGCGCTTGGGGACCGCGCATCGGTACCGGTTTTGACGCGCTGCTGCATTCTGCCCTCAAGGGCAAGGGCGCCATGGCCGCTCAGGGCGGCGGCGACTTTCAGGATGTTGAAGTTGCCCGGGCCGTGGTCTACATGACCACCGCCGCAGGTGGCAAATTCCCCGAGCCCGCCGTGCCCGCAGGCGCTGGCGCTGCTGCCACAGAAGCCGCTGCACCCGCAGCAGCCCCTGAAACAACGACCCCTGCCGCTACCGCAGCAACGCCGCCTGTTGCAGCGGCAACACCCGCAGCACCTGCAGCCAAGGTTGCTGCCGCAGGTTCAGGCGCCGGAGAAGCCCTGTACAAGCAAGCTTGCGTGGCCTGCCATGCGGCTGGCGTGGCCGGCTCGCCCAAGTTTGGCGACAAGGCGGCCTGGGAACCCCGCATCAAGACCGGCCTGGATGCCCTGACCGCCAGCGCCATCAAGGGCAAGGGCGCCATGCCACCCAAGGGCGGCTCCGCGGCCTCCGATGCCGATATCCGCTCGGCTGTCGAGTACATGGTCAGCGCAGTCAAATAAGCAGCGCCAGCTGTTTCAGCAAAAAAGCCGGTCACTGACCGGTTTTTTTCATGGAAATTGCACCCAGACGGGAGGGCTCCAATACGGAGCGTCCCGGGTGCAGAGGGCTATTTTTTCTGACCCGCCTGGGGGCTGCGCACATAGCCGAACCGGGCCGGCAAATCAGCCGCCAACACGGTTTCGGGCACCCACAGCCCCTGCTCCACCGCCTCGGCGGCATGAATCATGTCCTGCGAGTGGACCAGACCAAAACCCAGATCGGTCTCCAGGTACAGCCGGCCCTGCTCGTCGAGCACACAGCGCTGGATGCGGGCGCTCTGGCCGGTGTGGGCGGTAACGGCCCAGCCGTCTGCGGCCGCCACGCGCCAGACCAGGGGCGCGGCTTCGAGCTCCACGTACACGCGCTGCGGGCCGTTCTGGAAAAACCACTGGCCGCTGGCGTCGCTTTCGTAGTTGCGCTGAATAAAGTCGATCAGCTTGTCATGCGCCAGCCGCGAGCCCTTGCCGGCCGGGCTGGCGCCGCCCGCTGGCGCGGCAAAAGGCCCGGCCGCCTGGGCCTGGTCATCGCGCATGTACCAGTTGCCACGCGCATCGAGCCCGAGCCAGCCGTAGCAGTCGGGAACATGGGGCCACTTCGCGATGGCCTGGCGAACAATATCATCCATGAGGAGTATTTTGCGCTGCTTTGGCCTGCATCAGCCCGGCAGCACGTCAAACTTGCTACAGGTGCGCCGCCAGAAACGCCGCGACGGCCTCGGGCATGGCCTGCACATGCCCGGGAAAAGAAGGCCCGTGCGCCAGCACCGAAGGAAAGCCGACATGGCCGCCCTGGGCCGGTTGCCACAAGGTGACCCGAGGGCTGACATCGGCGCGCCCGGGCAGGCTGGCAGCGGGAATGAAGGGGTCATTGAGCGCATTGAGCACCAGCGCGGGCACGGCAATCCGGCCCAGATGGGGCTTGGCCGAGGCGCGCGCCCAATAGTCCTCAACGCCCCGGAAACCATGGAGCGGCCCGGTGAAAACCTGGTCGAAGGCATACAGGTCGCGCGCCCCCAGCAGCGCGTGGCGGTCAAACAGGCCGGGGTACTGGGCAAGCTTGCGCAGCGCCTTGGGCCGCATGGACTGCAGGAACATGCGCGTGTAGACCTGCCGGTTGAAACCCCGGCCAATCGCGTGGCCGCTGGCGGCCAGGTCCAGCGGCGCGCAGACCGAGGCCACAGCCGCCACCACCTGAGCGGCCTGTTCGCCCATTTCACCGGCCCAGCGCATCAGGGCATTGCCGCCGAGCGAAATCCCCACCGCCACGACCGGCCCGGCATGCGAACTGGAAAAACGCCGCAGGAACCAGTCAATTTCCGCGAAGTCGCCCGAATGGTAAGCACGCGGTGCCAAGTTGATCTCGCCCGAGCAGCCCCGGAAATGCGGCACGGCGCAGGCCCAGCCGCGCCGGCTTGCCACCTCGGCAAAGGCCTGGGCATAGTGGCTGGCCGAAGAGCCCTCCAGGCCGTGGAAAACCACCAGCAGCGGCTGCCTGAGGCTGCTCGCCTGGGGCGATGGACTGCCTGGCGGCACCATCCAGTCCACATCGACAAAATCGCTGTCAGGCGTGGTCCAGCGTTCGCGCCGAAACACCGGCGCAGAACCCAGAAAAGCACGTGCCCGCAGGGCAGCCCAGATCGTCTGCACATTGCCGCCGGGCAACCACCAGGGCGCCAGATACTCCATGGTTGCCGATGGCCCTCTAGTGAAGAAGCTGCACGCGCTGCGGGATTTGCGCCGCCTCGTGCACAGTCCCCGCACTCGCCGGGCTGGCATGGTGGGCCACCATGCGCCAGCCTTGCACGGTCTTGTGGTACACATTGGTGGCCATCACGTAGGCGTGACGTGAGCCTTCTGCACTGAGCACTTCAATGCGCTCGAGCACACTGTGTACGCTGGCGCCCAAGCCGTCGAGCTTGTTCACCTTGACGGCGTGAACACGAACCGGGCCGTGCGAGAACAGCGCCTCAAACGCGCTTCGGATCGCGGCAAGCCCCACCAGCCGGGTGCCCCCGGGGTGGATGCAGACCATCTCGTCATCATCGCCCCAGCAGGCCATGATCCTGTCAATGTCGCCAGCTTGCAGGGCTTCATAAAAAGCCGCTTCGATATCGTCGGCACTGCCGCTGTTGGAAGAGGATTTGGGTTTTAGCATGAGGGTTGACATCGGGGTTCGGTCAGGCCGCGCAGAATAGAATTCTGTACCGGGTTCATGGCTGAATTTTGTTTCAGATTGTGCTTCGCATCAAGTCCAGCCTGGCCGGGACCTGACTATGGTAGTGTTACTGCCTGCATTTGGGAGACCTCTTCATGACATCACGTTTTTTTAGCTTCGTGTTTGCCGCCTTGCTCAGCCTGGTGCTCACAGGCTGCGGCTACAACAATTTCCAGAGCTTGGACGAGCAGACCCGTGCGGCCTGGTCGGAAGTGCTCAACCAGTACCAGCGCCGCGCCGACCTGGTGCCCAACATCGTGGCCACCGTCAAGGGCGAGGCCGCTTTCGAGCAGGAAACGCTGACCAAGGTGATTGAAGCGCGCGCCAAGGCCACCTCGATCCAGGTCACGCCCGAGACCCTGAACGATCCGGCGGCCTTCAGCAAATTCCAGGCCGCCCAAGGCGAGCTGGGCAGCGCCCTGAGCCGCCTGATGGTGGTGAGCGAGCGCTACCCGGACCTGAAGGCCAATCAAGGATTTCGCGATCTGCGCATCCAGCTCGAAGGCACGGAAAACCGCATCACCGTGGCACGCAACCGCTACATCCAGACCGTCCAGGAGTACAACGTGCTGGCGCGCAGCTTTCCGAGCAACCTGACGGCCATGGTATTTGGCTACAAGGTCAAGCCCAACTTCGCCGTGGCCAACGAAGCGCAGATTTCCGCGCCGCCCGTGGTTGATTTCAATAAAAAATAAGCCGCCCGGCTGATGCTGGCAACACACTTTTATCACCCGATGATGTTTCATGACTGGACCCGGCAAGCCAGCCGGCTGGTGCTGGGCCTGCTGCTGTTGGCCTGGCTGCCCTTTGCCAGCTTGACGGCGCGGGCGCAAGACACGCAAGGCGTGCAGGCCGTCCCGGCCCTGACAGCCCATGTCATCGACCAGACCAGCACCCTCACGCCCGCCCAGCAGCAGGCGCTGGAGGCCAAGCTGACGGCGTTCGAGCAGTCGCGCGGCGCGCAGGTGGTGTTTCTGATCGTGCCCAGCACCCAGCCCGAAGACATTGCCGCCTATGCCCAGCGGATCGGCGACAGCTGGAAAATCGGCCGCAAGAGCATTGGCGACGGCCTGCTGCTGGTGGTGGCCAAAAATGACCGCAAGGTGCGCATTGAAACCACCAAGGCGCTCGAAGGCGCCCTTCCTGATCTGGCGGCCAGCCAGATCATCCAGACGGCCATCACCCCGCGCTTCAAACAGGGCGATTTCGCCGGCGGGCTGGACGCCGCCGCCGACCAGATCATGGCCCGCATCACCGGAGAAAACCTGCCGCTGCCCGAGCCGGACCCGTCCAGCAAGCCGGGTTTTAACTGGACCGATCTGGCGGTCTTTCTGTTCATCGCCGTGCCGATTGGCGGGCGCGTGCTGTCGGGGGTGCTGGGGCGCAAGCTGGGCTCGGCGGCCACCGGCGGTGCCGTGGGCGTGCTGGCCTGGGTCGTCACCAGCAGCCTGGTGATTGGCGGCATCGCCGCGCTGGCGGGAATGGTGTTTGCGCTCATGACCAGCCTGGGCAGTCTGGGCCGCAGCAGCCGCTCTTCCGGCTGGGGCGGACCCGGAGGCTTTGGCGGCGGTGGTGGTGGTTTTGGTGGCGGTGGCGGCGGCTTTAGCAGCGGTGGTGGTGGCAATTTCGGCGGCGGCGGCGCTTCGGGGGACTGGTAGGAATGTTGAAAAAGCTCGAACTCCTGCTCAGGCATCTGTGGCTGGACGCCTCCGACACCCGGCGTGCCATTCCGCTGGACATGCTCGAACGCCTAGGCGCACGGGTGGCCGCCAGCGAGCGCCACCACAGCGGGCAGATCCGCATCTGCGTCGAGTCCTCCCTGCCCGTCAGTTATCTCTGGCGGCTCAACAGCCGCACTCCTCTTAGCAGCCTGATCCGCCAGCGCGCCATCACCATGTTCGGCAAGCTGCGTGTCTGGGACACCGAGGACAACAACGGGGTGCTGATTTATGTCCTGCTGGCCGAGCATGCGATTGAAATCGTCGCCGACCGTGGCCTGACGCGCTATGTGAATGCGGCCCAGTGGCAGGCCATGGTGGCCCGGATGGCCAGCGCCTTCCATGAAAAACGCTACGAGGACGGGCTGACGCAGGCGCTGGAAGAAACCTCGGCCGTTTTGATGACTCATTTTGCGCGGCCGGACACCCAGGGCGGCAACCCGATTCACCCGAACGAGTTGCCCGACCTGCCCATGCTGCAGTAAACCAGTCAACGGCAAGCCAGCGTTGCTCCTGCGAGCTTCTTTGCCGTGCGCTGCCTTCATTTTTTTGATGACGTAAAAAAGCCCCTGGCTTGCGGCAGGGGCTGGAGGCAGGTTCCGTTGCCGGAACCGCTGCAGAGCGAAGTCCGCAGGGATTGCTGTTATTTTTTCTGGCGGTATTTGCGCAGCGCGGCAATCTGGGCCGCCATGACAGCGAGCTCGGACTGGGCCATGGCAATGTCAATATCGCTTTTGGCGTTCTTGAGCGCTTCCTCGGCCTGGGCGCGGGCGGCCGTGGCCTTGGCCTCGTCCAGATCCTTGCCGCGAATGGCGGTGTCGCTCAGCACGGTCACGCAGTTGGGCTGCACTTCGAGCAGGCCACCGGCGACAAACACAAACTCTTCCGTGCCATCGGCTTTCTCAATGCGCACCGCCCCCGGCCGGATGCGCGTGATCAGCGGCGTGTGGCGCGGGTAGATACCCAGTTCGCCCGCTTCGCCCGGCAAAGCCACAAACCGGGCTTCGCCAGAAAAAATGGACTCTTCTGCGCTGACGACATCGACGTGGATGGTGGTAGTCATAGGAAGCGCCCGTTAAACTTTTTTCGCTTTTTCGAAGGCTTCGTCGATGGTGCCGACCATGTAGAAAGCCTGCTCTGGCAGGTGATCGCACTCGCCGGCGACAATCATCTTGAAGCCGCGAATGGTCTCGGCCAGGCTGACGTACTTGCCGGGCGAGCCGGTGAACACTTCAGCGACGTGGAAGGGCTGCGACAGGAAACGCTGGATTTTACGGGCGCGAGCCACGGCCAGCTTGTCATCAGGCGCCAGTTCGTCCATACCCAGAATAGCGATAATGTCGCGCAATTCCTTGTAGCGCTGCAGCGTGCCCTGCACCGCACGGGCGGTGGCGTAATGCTCTTCGCCGACGACGTTGGGGTCGAGCTGGCGGCTGGTCGAGTCCAGCGGATCGACAGCGGGGTAAATACCCAGCGAAGCGATGTCACGCGAGAGCACCACGGTGGAGTCCAGGTGGGCGAAGGTCGTGGCAGGCGATGGGTCGGTCAAGTCATCGGCAGGGACGTAAACGGCCTGGATGGAAGTGATGGAACCGACCTTGGTCGAGGTGATGCGCTCTTGCAGGCGGCCCATTTCCTCGGCCAGCGTTGGCTGGTAGCCCACGGCGGATGGCATACGGCCCAGCAGTGCGGACACTTCGGTGCCGGCCAGGGTGTAGCGGTAGATGTTGTCCACGAAGAACAGCACGTCGCGGCCTTCGTCACGGAAGGATTCCGCGATGGTCAGGCCGGTCAGCGCCACGCGCAGACGGTTGCCTGGGGGCTCGTTCATCTGGCCGTAGACCATGGCGACTTTGGAGTCTTCGAGCTTTTCCAGGTTCACGACGCCGGAGTCGGCCATCTCGTGGTAGAAGTCATTGCCCTCACGGGTACGCTCGCCCACACCGGCAAACACGGACAAGCCCGAGTGCGCCTTGGCGATGTTGTTGATCAGCTCCATCATGTTCACGGTCTTGCCGACACCGGCGCCGCCGAACAGACCGACCTTGCCGCCTTTGGCGAACGGGCACACCAGGTCAATCACCTTGATGCCGGTTTCCAGCAGTTCCTGCGAAGGGCTCAACTCGTCATAGGCCGGGGCCTTGCGGTGAATCGGCGCCGTCAGCGTCTGGTCAACCGGACCGCGCTCGTCGATGGGCGCGCCCAGCACGTCCATGATGCGGCCCAGCGTGGCCTTGCCCACGGGAACCGTGATGTTGGCGCCGGTGTTGTACACGATGTTGCCGCGGCGCAGGCCGTCGGACGTGCCCAGCGCAATGGTGCGCACAATGCCGTCGCCCAGCTGCTGCTGCACTTCCAGCGTCAAGGTGGAGCCTTCCATCTTGAGCGCGTCATAAATACTGGGCATCTCGTTGCGGGCAAACTCCACGTCCACCACCGCGCCAATACACTGAACAATCTTGCCTAGGGCTTGAGCCATGATTGAATCCTTTTCGTTCTTTAATCTTGGGAATCGCGGCTTAAACCGCTGCGGCACCGGCAACGATTTCCGAAAGTTCTTTCGTGATCGCCGCTTGACGCGTCTTGTTGTAAATCAGTTTGAGCTCGCCAATCACGCTGCCGGCGTTGTCGGTGGCAGACTTCATGGCGACCATGCGGGCGGACTGCTCGGAGGCCATGTTCTCGGCCACGGCCTGGAACACGAGCGCCTCGACATAGCGCACCAGCAGGTCATCGATCACGCTCTGAGCATCGGGCTCATAGATGTAATCCCAGCCGTGCTGGTTCTTGTCGCCCTGCATGCGCTCTGCCGTCAACGGCAGCAGCTGCTCGACCACGGCCTCCTGCTTCATCGTGTTGATGAAGCGGGTGTAGCACAGGTACACGGTCTTGATCTTGCCTTCGCTGTAAGCGTCGAGCAGGACCTTGACCGGGCCGATCAGCTTGTCCAGGTGCGGCTTGTCACCCAGCTGGGTGGCATGCGCCGCGACCTTGACGCCCACGCGATTGAGGAAACCCAAACCCTTGTTGCCAATGGCAACAGCTTGAGCGTCATTGCCCGCAGCCTGAATTTCCTTGAGCCGGGCCGTCAGGATACGCAGCACGTTGGTGTTCATGCCACCGCACAAGCCCTTGTCGGTGGTCACCACGATGAACCCGTCGGTCTTGGCGTCGTTGGACTCCATGAACGGATGGGTGTACTCGGGGTTCGCCTCGCTCAGGTTCGCTGCGATGTTGCGGATCTTGTCGCTGTAAGGACGGGCTGCGCGCATCCGGTCCTGCGCCTTGCGCATTTTGGAGGCGGCCACCATTTCCATGGCCTTGGTGATCTTCTTGGTGTTTTCCACCGATTTGATCTTGCCCCGTATTTCCTTGCCTGCTGCCATATGGGTTCCTAATGGGTTCTAGACGGTTGCCAAACTTGAATCAAAGACAAGCTTAGGCAAACGTCTTCTTGAACGCAGCCACGGCCGTCGTCAACTCGGCCTCGGCATCCTTGTCCATGGCTTTGTTGGCTTCGAGCTTGGCCATCAAGGCGGCGTTCTTGTCCTTGAGCCAGGCGTGCAGGCCCTGCTCGAAAGCCAGCACCTTCTTGACTTCCACGTCGTCCATGAAGCCCTTGTTCACTGCGAACAGCGTGGCACCCATGTTGGAGATGGACAGCGGCGAGTACTGGGCCTGCTTGAGCAGTTCGGTCACGCGGGCACCGCGGTCGAGCTGCTTGCGGGTGGCCTCGTCCAGGTCGGAAGCAAACTGCGCGAAAGCAGCGAGTTCACGGTACTGGGCCAGATCGGTACGGATACCGCCGGACAGGTTCTTGATCAGCTTGGTCTGGGCAGCACCACCGACGCGCGACACCGAGATACCGGCGTTGATGGCGGGGCGGATACCGGCGTTGAACAGGCTGGTTTCCAGGAAGATCTGGCCGTCGGTGATGGAAATCACGTTGGTTGGCACGAAAGCCGACACGTCGCCGGCCTGCGTTTCGATGATCGGCAGGGCGGTCAGCGAACCGGTCTTGCCTTTGACTTCGCCTTTGGTGAAGTCTTCGACGTATTTTTCGTTCACGCGAGCAGCGCGCTCGAGCAGACGGCTGTGCAGATAGAACACATCGCCAGGATAGGCTTCGCGGCCTGGCGGACGGCGCAGCAGCAGCGAGACCTGGCGGTAAGCCACGGCCTGCTTGGACAGGTCGTCATACACGATCAGCGCGTCTTGACCGCGGTCGCGGAAGTACTCGCCCATGGTGCAGCCGGAGTAGGCGCTGACGTACTGCATGGCAGCCGATTCAGAAGCCGAGGCGGCCACGACAATGGTGTACTCCATCGCGCCGGCCTGCTCCAAGGAGCGCACGACGTTCTTGATGGAAGAAGCCTTCTGACCGATGGCGACATAGACGCAGGAAACGCCCTTGCCCTTTTGGTTGATGATGGCGTCGATGGCCACGGCGGTCTTGCCGGTCTGGCGGTCGCCGATGATCAGCTCGCGCTGGCCGCGGCCGACGGGCACCATGGAGTCGATTGACTTCAAGCCGGTCTGCAGAGGCTGGTCCACCGATTTACGGGCGATAACGCCCGGTGCGACCTTTTCGATCACGTCGGTCAGCTTGGCGTTGATCGGGCCCTTGCCATCGATCGGCTGGCCGAGCGCATTGACCACGCGGCCCAGCAGTTCGGGGCCGATAGGCACTTCCAGAATGCGGCCCGTGCACTTGACGGTGTCGCCTTCTGCGATATGTTCGTACTCGCCCAGAATCACGGAGCCGACCGAGTCGCGCTCCAGGTTCAGCGCCAGACCAAAGGTTGGCGTGCCATCGGCGGTGGCGGGAAATTCGAGCATCTCGCCCTGCATCACATCGGACAGGCCGTGGATGCGCACGATACCGTCGGCCACCGACACGACGGTGCCCTGGTTACGGATGTCGCTGCTGGCGGCGATGCCTTCGATACGGCTCTTGATCAGTTCAGAAATTTCTGCGGGATTGAGTTGCATGACTCTTTCCTTCTTTCTAGGTTGTTGGCAAAGACTTGACGGGGCGCCCAGGGCGCCGGATCATGAAATCAATGCCACTTTCATTTGTTCCAAACGGGCTTTGACCGAGGTGTCGAGCACCTCGTCACCCACGACCGCACGAATCCCGCCAATCAAGGATGGATCGAGTTCAAGCGTGACGTTGAGCTTGCGCCCAAAACGCTTTTGCAGGGTAGCCGAGACATCGGCCAGGGCTTGCTCGTCGAGCGGGAAAGCACTGTACACGATGGCATCGGTCGAGCCACTGGCTGCGTTCTTGAGGGAACGGAACTGGTTGGCGATTTCGGGCAGCGCGGACAGGCGGTTGTTTTCGATCACGAGGCGCAGGAAATTCCTGGCCGCCTCGGGCAGCGGGTTGGCCGCGTTGCTGGCCACACCCACCATCACGTCAAACACCTGCGCCACCTCCACCTTGGGACTGTCGGCAAACTGGAGCAGCTGGGCGTTTTGCGCCACAGCAGCCAGCCGGTCGAGCCAGACGGAGGTTGCGGCCAGGTCAGAGCCCTGCGCCTTGAACAGCGCATCCGCGTAGGGACGGGCAATGGTTGCAAGTTCAGCCATAGTGTTGTCTGCCTTGGCTTACAGCTCGGCTTTGAGGCGGCTCAGCAAATCGGCATGAACCCCGGCATTGACTTCCTTGCGGAGAATCTGCTCGGCGCCCTTGACGGCCAGCAGGGCGACCTGCTCGCGCAGTGCCTCTCTAGCCTTGACCGTTTGTTGAGCGGCTTCAGCCTGGGCTGCCGCAATGATCTTGTTGGCTTCTTCAACGGCGCGAGCCTTGGCTTCTTCTACGATGCCTTGGCCCCGACGGTCGGCGTCAGCCAGACGGGCGGCCGTTTCGTTGCGCGACGTGGCCAGTTCGGACTCGACGCGCTTGTTGGCGGAGGCGAGTTCAGACTTGGCTTTGTCGGCAGCGGCAAGGCCGTCAGAGATTTTCTGTGCCCGCTCGTCCAGCGCTTTTGTGATCGGTGGCCACACGAACTTCATCGTGAACCAAACCAGGATCGCAAAAACGACAGCCTGCAGGAACAGGGTGGAGTTAATGTTCACGGCTTATTCCTTATCCAACGTGCCAGAGGGTTGTCGGGAAATTAACGCAGGACAAACGGATTGGCGAAGGCGAACAGCAGGGCGATAGCAACACCGATCAGGAAAGCAGCGTCGATCAGGCCGGCCAAAATGAACATTTTGGTTTGCAGGTCGTTCATCAGTTCAGGCTGGCGGGCCGAGGCTTCGAGAAACTTGCCGCCCATCAGGGCGATGCCGATAGAGGCGCCGATAGCGCCCAGGCCGACGATCAAACCACAAGCCAAAGCCACGAGACCGAGAATGTTTTCCATGATTGCTCCAAAAGGGAAAGGTAAAAAGAAAAGGGAAGAGAAAAGCTAACTTAGAAAAAGAAAGCTCAGTGTGAATCGTGGGCCTGTCCCACGTAAATCAGCGTCAACATCATGAAGATGAAGGCTTGCAGCGTGATCACCAGGATGTGGAAGATGCTCCACACGGTTCCGGCGACAACATGCCCAAATCCCAGCCAGAAACCGCCCGTCAGGGGGTTGAACTGCCAGGCCCACACGCCGCCCATCAGGGCGATCAGCATGAAGACGAGTTCGCCGGCAAACATGTTGCCGAACAGCCGCATGCCGTGCGAGACGGTCTTGGCGGTAAATTCAATCATTTGCATCAGGAAGTTGACCGGATACAAAAACCATTTGTCACCGAAAGGCGCTGCGACGAGTTCGTGCAGCCAGCCGCCGATGCCCTTGATCTTGATGTTGTACACCAGGCACACCAGCAGCACGCTGGTGGACAGGCCCAGAGTGGTGGAGAGGTCGGCCGTTGGCACGACGCGCATGAAGTCGTTGTGGCCCAGTGCAGGACCAACGCCGTGCCAGATCGCGGGAATCGCATCAACCGGCAGCATGTCCATGGCATTCATCAGGAAAATCCAGATGAACACGGTCAGCGCCAAAGGCGAGACCAGCTTGCGGCTGGTGGCGTTGTGAATCACGCCCTTGGCTTGGTTGTCCACCATTTCTGACAGGATTTCAACGGCCGCCTGGAAGCGTCCGGGAACGCCCGACGTCGCCTTGGAAGCTGCGCGCCACAGAAAAAAGCAACCAATGACGCCCAGCAGGACGGAGTAAATCAGGGAGTCAAGATTGAACAGACTGAAATCAACAATGCCGTGTTGTTCGACATTTTGAAAGGAAAAGTCTTTCTGCAAATGATGCAGGTGATGCTGGATGTACTCTCCAGCGGTTGGGGCATGTGTTCCAGCGTTTTCAGCAGACATAGGTTACCAATTCGTCAATTATTCAAAATTTTTATTGATCGAGTCTTGCGCGCCGAACGAAACCACATGGCCGCCCAGTACACCTTCATCGTCACCACAAAGCCGGCCAGCAAGGCCAGCCAGTTCAATTCCGCAATCAGCCTTGGCGCGGCAACCAGCATTGCCACGGTCAAGGCAATCTTGACCAGCTCCCATACAAAAAATCCAGCCAGCGCGGCATTACCCTGCCCCACCGCCTTCTGGCGCGACAGTCCCCGCGCAAACAGGGCAGCAGGAATCACCACTGCCAGCGCACCGTAGCCTGCCGACCAGGCCATTCGCGACTGCCCTGTCAAAACCCAGGCTGCCACTGTCACCAGGACACCCACGCCCGCTTGTCCCGCCAGCACCATCCACAAAGAGATGGGAGGACTTGACTCGCGAATCTTTTGCGCTTCTTCACGCGTCAGGGGCTTGAACCCTTCATCTTGCGCCTCATCTATCACTTCATCAGGTGCTGCCCATGCTTTCACAGCATCTGGCGCAGTCACATTTTGAATCAATTCTACTGAAGCACCATTTGTTGCTTCAGTGGCTGCGTTTGCCATTTTGGACCTCACAAATTACATGAAGGTTACGGGCGACAACATCAGCAAAGCCTATGATTATACGTAGAAACCCCAGCTTGTTGGCAAATTCCTGATGGCTGTTAATCGCGCCCGGTGGAAGTCCAACACAGGTGCAGATCCGGCAAGCAGGCGACAATGGCGCCATGCTGGCATGCCAGTCTTTTTCTGCGCCTTGGACTGAATCTGCGTACCTTCCAAATCGCGCCTATTTTATTGAAAGACGAGCCATGCCCGCCCTGATGAAATTCCTGCATGTCCTTGCCGCGGTAGCCTGGCTGGGCGGCATCAGTTTCATGCTGCTGGCACTGCGCCCGACAGTGGCTCAATTGCTGGCGCCCCCGCAGCGGCTGCCCCTGATGGTGCAGACCATGCAGCGGTTTTTCGGCCTTGTCTGGGTCAGCATTGCGCTGTTGCTGCTGAGCGGAATGGCGATGCTGCTGGGCGTCGGAATGAAGCAGGCGCCTGTTGGCTGGCACGTCATGCTGGGCCTGGGACTGGTGATGTTTGCCCTGTTTGGCCACCTTTATTTCGGTCCTTTTCGCCGCCTGAAACACGCTGTCGGCGCGGCCGACTGGCCTGAAGGCGGACGCCGTGCCGGACAGATTGCGACCCTGGCCGGCGTCAATCTGGGACTGGGCGCGCTGGCGATTGCGGCAGTCATTTTCATTATCTGAAATCATTTGCCACTTTATGATGACAGACAAGGATGACCGGGCAGCGCCTGAGAAACATCAAAAAATGGCCCGCCTGCTCCAGCATCTCCAGCAAGCCCTGCCCTCGCGCGAATTCCTGGCCGCCCACCCCTGGCTCAAACCCGTCGCCCACCGATTGCTCGATCCACAGTTGTGGCGCCTGCAGCATGAAGCCGTGGCGCGCGGCGTGGCCATCGGGATTTTCTGGGCCTTTGCCATTCCTTTCGCGCAATTCGCCGTGGCCACGGCGCACAGCATCTGGTGGCGCGCGAATATTCCGGTCGCCGCCGGGATGACGCTGGCCACCAACCCGTTCACCATCGGCTTCTGGCTCTGGCTGGCCTACCAGCTGGGCAGCTTAGTGCTGGATACGCCAGCGCCGGCCCCGCTGCCCAATGGCGCGGGCCTGATGGCCTGGCTCGCCTCCTTTGGCGGCCCCGCTTTGCTCGGCATGGGCATTTTTGCGGTGAGCGGCGCCACCATCGGCTACCTCGGCGTCAAGCTGGTCTGGCGCCTGCGCGTTGCCTTCAAACGCTGGCGCCGGCAGAAAATCAGCCGCGCAGCCTCATTCCCATCCTCGCGCTGAACAGCGCCTGTCAAAAATCGCCTGATCGCTTAGGAGCAATTCCCCATGAACCCTTCCCCCGACCGCCCACAGCCCGGCGCTACCCCCGAGCTAGCCAGCGACGCGGCCCCGCGCCAGGAGTCGCTGATCGAGTACCCGTCGCTTTTTCCCATCAAAGTCATGGGCGTCAAGGTCGACGGCCTGGTCCACGCCATTACCCTGATCGCCCATCAGTTTGACCCGGCGTTTGACGCCAGCACCATCGAGTTGCGCGAGAGCAAGGGCGGCAAATACCTGGGCGTGACCATTACCGTGACCGCCACCAGCCGCGAGCAACTTGACGAGCTATATCGCACGCTGTCCACCCATCCGATGGTCAAGGTCGTCCTGTAGATAACCTTCGGGGGTCTGTGTGTCCATCGCCTGAGCGGCGCTTAAGTTTGCTGCGCCGCCAGATAAACACACAGCGGACTGCGGGCCGCCAGCGCCCGACTCAACGCCTCTGGCTCGCCAGACCCATCGCCTGCGAGTTGGTCGATGGCATGGACCTGTCCGGGCAGTTGAACGGCTTTGTTGAATGAACCGAGACTTTGATGACCATAGCAACACACCGCCTGGGCCGGGTGGATTACCTGTCCACCTATGAAGCCATGCAGGCCTTCACCGAGGCGCGCAGCCGCGAGGTGTCCAGCGGCGCAGCGCCCGATTGCCTTGCTGCCAACCCTGACCAGCTATGGATTTGCGAGCACACACCGGTCTACACGCAAGGGCTGGCGGGCAAAACCGATCACCTTTTGAATCCCGGCAGCATCCCCGTGGTGCAGACCAACCGGGGCGGGCAGGTGACGTTTCACGGCCCCGGCCAGGTGGTGGCTTATCCGCTGATCGACCTCAAGCGCGCGGGCTACTTCGTCAAGGAATACGTTTATCGGATCGAGGAAGCCGTGATCCGCACCCTGGCGCATTTCGGCGTGACCGGCCACCGCGTCGGCGGCGCGCCGGGGATTTATGTGCGTCTGGATGACCCGTTTTCGCACGCCGCGCTGACCGGCCCGCAGCACCCGGCCGATCCGTTTCGCGGCCTGGGGAAAATCGCCGCGCTGGGCATCAAGGTCAGCCGCCACTGCACCTACCACGGCGTCGCGCTGAATGTGGCGATGGACCTCGAACCCTTCTCGCGCATCAACCCCTGCGGTTATGCCGGGCTCAGAACCATAGACCTTTCTACAATCGGCGTATCGGCCAGTTGGCAGGAGGCAGCAGACGTGCTGGGCCACAAACTCGTCACCTACCTGTCGCCCTGAACTGACAATGACCTGGCAAAAAACACTTGCAAACAACACCCCACACCATGAGCCATCCAGACGCCCTCCAACCCGCCACGCCAGCCAATCCAGCCGCCAACGCCGCCAATCCCGCTAACCCTGTTGTGCGCGAAGCGCAGAGCCAGCAGGACTACAACCCACTGGCCAAGCAGAAAGCCGCGGCCAAGCTCTCGCGCATTCCGATCAAGGTGGAAAAGGCCGAGCTGCTGAAAAAACCCGACTGGATCCGCGTCAAGGCCGGCAGCCCGACCACGCGCTTTTACGAGATCAAGGACGTGCTGCGCCAAAATAAACTGGTGACGGTGTGCGAGGAGGCGAGTTGCCCCAACATTGGCGAGTGCTTCGGCAAGGGCACGGCCACCTTCATGATCATGGGCGACAAGTGCACCCGGCGCTGCCCGTTCTGCGACGTCGGCCACGGCCGGCCGGACCCGCTGGATGCGAGCGAGCCGGAAAACCTGGCCAAGACCATTGCCGCGCTCAAGCTCAAATACGTGGTCATCACCAGCGTGGACCGCGACGACCTGCGCGACGGCGGCGCCCAGCATTTCGTCAACTGCATCAGCCGCATCCGCGAACTCTCGCCCGCCACCCAGATCGAGGTGCTGGTGCCCGATTTCCGCGGCCGCGACGACAAGGCGCTCGACATCTTCAAGGCCTCCCCGCCCGACGTGATGAACCACAACCTGGAAACCGCGCCGCGCCTGTACAAGGAGGCGCGCCCCGGTGCGGACTACCAGTTTTCATTGAACCTGCTGAAGAAATTCAAGGCCTTGCACCCGGACGTGCCAACCAAGAGCGGCATCATGGTCGGCCTGGGCGAGACCGACGAGGAAATCCTGCAGGTGATGCAGGACATGCGCGATCACGGCATCAACATGCTCACCATCGGCCAATACCTCGCGCCTTCGACGTCACACCTGCCGGTGCGCCGCTATGTGCATCCGGACACCTTCAAGATGTTCGAGGCCAAGGCTTATGAAATGGGCTTCAGCCACGCCGCCGTGGGCGCGATGGTGCGCTCCAGCTACCACGCTGACCAGCAGGCCGGCCATGTGCTGGCAACACCTGTGAATGATCAGAAGTGAGTGAGAAAAACCAGAAGTTATCGAGACAACTCTGGTTTTGTTGAGGGAATTTTGTGATTTTTTCATTTGCAAGTCACTGCAATGCCTCGGCACGGGTGCATTGCAACGCTGTGCTGTGAAGTGCAGTGCAGTGCCTTGAGATGAAAGACGATGCAGCCGGGCAATGCTGGGTGATGCCGATGGCCAATGCCATCAGCAGTGACTTTCGGCGCAGACGCCACCGGGTGCGTCTGCACCAGCGCGTGTTGCCTTAAAGCAGCAGGCCGGGCTCTTCGCTGTTGCGCACCTGTTGCGCCCAGACCTTGAGCTTGGCGGTGTCGGCACGCAAAATCTGCTGCTTGACCGCCAGGATCTGCGAGGGGTGCATGGAAAAACTGCGCAGCCCCAGCCCGAGCAGCAGCCGCGTCATGGTCACATCGCCCGCCATTTCGCCGCACACGGTGATGCCTTTTCCCTGACGCTGGCATTCGGCAATGGTGTCGGCAATCAGGCGCAGCACGGCCGGATGGCAGGGGTCGTACAAATGCGCCACAGACTCATCGGCCCGGTCAATGGCCAGGGTGTACTGGGTCAAATCGTTGGTGCCGATGGACAGGAAATCAAAATACTTCAGGAACAGCGGCACCGTGAGCGCGGCCGCCGGAATCTCGATCATGGCGCCCAGCTGCACCGGGCCGTAAGGCACGCAGTGCTTGTCCAGCTGCGTGCGGGCCTGGGCGATCAGGGCCAGGGTCTGGCGGATTTCACTGGCATGGGCCAGCATCGGCACCAGCAGATTGACCCGCCCATGGAAGGCGGCGCGCAGGATGGCGCGCAGCTGCGTCAGGAACATCGGCGGGTCGGCCAGGCTCCAGCGAATGGCGCGCAGCCCCAGCGCCGGGTTCAGGTGGCGGTCCTGGGCCTTGCCGGCAAAGCGGTCCAGCGGCTTGTCCGAGCCGATGTCCACCGTGCGAATCGTCACCGGCAGGCCCTGCATGCCCTCGATGGCCTTGCGGTAAGCCAGGTACTGCTCGTTCTCGTCAGGCAGCCTGCCGCCCCGGCCCATGAACAGGAATTCGCTGCGGAACAGCCCCACGCCCACGGCGCCGGCCTGAACCGCGCCCAGCGTGTCCTCGGGCAATTCAATGTTGGCCAGCAATTCGATGCGCTGTTCATCCAGCGTCAGCGCGGACGTATTCCTGAGCCGGTTGAGTCGCTGGCGCTCGAGCTCGCCCTGGCGCTGCTTGAAGCCGTATTCGGCCAGGATGATGGGCGATGGGTCCACAATCAGCACACCTGCCTCTCCGTCGATGATGACCCAGTCGTCCTGCTTGATCAGCTGGCTGGCGCTGCGAGCGCCCACCACCGCCGGGATGTCCATGCTGCGCGCGACAATCGCGGTGTGGGAGGTCTTGCCGCCCACATCGGTGGCAAAACCGGCGAACAGGCTCTGCTTGAACTGCAGCATGTCGGCCGGGGAAATGTCATGGGCCACCAGCACCAGCGGCACATCCTGGGTGTCGTCGAGCAGCAGGTCCTGCGACTGTTTGCGACTGCTGCCGGCGCGCACGCCGGGCTGCAGCGGCGAGGCCACGCCCTTCATGTGGCGCAGGATGCGCTCGACCACCTGCTCCAGGTCAGCCTTGCGCTCGCGCAGGTAGGGGTCCTCCATCTCGTCGAACTGGCGCGCAATCAGCTCGTACTGGGTGATGAGCGCCCACTCGGCGTTGTAATGCCGGTCCGTGATCCAGTGCTTCACGCCCCCGATCAGCTGCTCGTCCTGCAGCAGCATCAGGTGAACGTCGAGCAAGGCGGCGATTTCATGCGGCGCGTCTTTGGGCAGGTCATGCTGCAGCCGGGTGATCTCGTCCATCACCGCGTTGCGTGAAACCCGCACCCGGGTGATTTCAGCCTCCGTCTTGCCAGCATCGATAAAGTACTGGCCGACGTCGGCCCGGCTGGACGCCACCAGCACCGCCCGGCCAATGGCCACGCCGCGCGAGACTGCAAGACCATGGACTGAAAAAGTCATGCCGCTTGCCTCACTCCCCTTCGCCGAACTTGTCCGCCACCAGGGCCAGCAAGGCCTGCATGGCGGCCTGCTCGTCCGGCCCGCTGGTTTCGATCTCCACCGTGCTGCCCAGGCCGGCGGCCAGCATCATCACGCCCATGATGCTTTTGGCGTTGACCCGGCGCTCGCCCTTGCTCATCCAGACTTCGCTGGCAAAGCTGCCGGCGAGCTTGGTGAATTTGGCCGAGGCCCTGGCGTGCAAGCCGAGTTTATTGTTGATGCTCGTGCTGGTCTTGATCATGGTTGTTACGGATTTGATTTTGCGGTGCGGTGATGGCGACCTGCATCACGCCCTGGGTGGCGCCTACCAGCGCGCGCGCCACCAGCGCGTCGAGCGGCTCGGTGCGGTAGGACACGGCGCGCAGCAGCATCGGCAGGTTCAGGCCGGTGACCAGCTTGACGCTCACGCCATCGACCAGCTTTTGCGCCACGTTGCAAGGCGTGGCGCCAAAGATGTCGGTCAGGATCAGCGCATGCGAGGTGCCCAGCTGATCGAGGATGATGCGCGCCTGGGCCAGCGTTTCTTCCGGCGGCGTGTGGGGCTGCACATCGAGCGCCGCCACATCGGCGGCATGGTCGGGAAACACATGCAGGGCGCCCTCTCGGAAAGCCGAGGCCAGCGGCGCATGGGCGATGATGAAAATGCCGTTCATTGCGGTGAATTATCAGCGCTCAAGCGGGTGAAAAGTCATCTGCGGCGAGACCACCTTACAAAAACACGGCCATGGCGGCAAATGGGCGTTGCAGGCGCTTGAGCGCACTCAGCGATGCTGCGCGCCTGCAGGCGCCTGGCCCAGCACGGCATTGAGCTTTTGTACCGCCATCTGGGCGGCCAGCCGCACGGCGCCGGCGCCATGGGGCTCGGTGGCCGAGAGCAGCAGCACATGGTTGTTAACCAGGCGCGCCAGGAACCACAGACCGCCCGAGGTCCACAGCATCAATTCGCTCATCTGCTGCCTGGCTGTCAGCACCGACAGGCACTCCTGTACCTGCACCACCAGTGCGGCGGCGCAGGCGGCCGGCAGGTCTCCACCGAACTGGCAGGTAGCCACCATGACCAAGCCCTCCGGCGAAGCCACCACAGCGCCGCCAAAACCCGGACACTCCTCGTGCAGGGCATCCAAAATGGCCTGGCTTCTTTGCTCCATTCTCACTGTCCTCCGGTCACGCTGGGCAACTGACACCCCTGAAGCAGACGAGCGCCCAGCCGCAGCATGAGTGGATGCTTCAGGTCGATGCCGGCGCTGGCGTAAAAATGCAGCGTCCTGTCGCCAAAAGACAGCGCTGCCCGGCAGTGGCTCGCTGCCGGGCCATCGCCCAGGGCCAGCTGCGCTGCCAGCGATTGCGCCTGCGCGGGAGACAGACCGGCCTGGGCAATGCAAAAACCGTCCTCGCAAGCCAGCATCATCTGGCCATTGCCGCACGAAATGTCGCGCAGATCCTGCTCCAGGCCGGCCAGGCCCCGGCACGCCGCCCCGCTGGCCGGGTTCGCTGCCCCGCACGGGGGTGCCGCAGCCTCCTGCACCGCAATGCCGGCCTGACGGTTGAGGGCAAACAGGGCGCGGGCAATGGCGCGGGCCGGCTGGCGCAAGGCCGCCGCCAGCGCGGGCACATTGAGCGCCACCGCCTGCGGCGCGCCGAGCAGATGCTCGAACAGGCGGCGCTCCAGACTGGCCGGCTTCATGGACAGCCAGGCCAGCACAGCGCCGGGCCGGACCTGCAGGTAGCGGGGCATTCAGGCCACGCGCTCCGCATCATGACGCTGGGCGCTCGAAGCTTGCGGCAAGCCGCTGGCGCAAACGTGGCAACTGACATGTCCGAGCCGGCGGTGGTAAGCCACCGTGGTGCCGGCGGCAATTTCGCCGCCGCAGTGATCGCAGACCGTGGCCTCGGTCAGGGTTTCGCTGGCAAAACCCTCGGTAAAGATGTCCTCATCGCCCACCCGGCGCGGCCAGGCCTCGGTCTTGACCATGTCGGGGCGAAAGTGCTCCTCGATGCGCACCCAGCGCCTGATCTGCTCGGGCGTCAACTGGCTGGCCTGCAAGGCCTGCAGCATGAGCGACTGGCGGTGGTCAAACAGCGCTTCGGAAATGATCATCCAGTGATGGGCATTGCGCGGCCGGTCGCCGAAATAGACTTTTTCGCCCGTCACGCACTGCTTCATGAACGAATACTGCTTGTCGGTCACCCGGTCTTTGGTCACGCGCCCAAAAAAAGGGCTCAGCACAGGGTCGGCATAGACCCGGTCATAGAAATCCTCCAGCACCCGGCGCACGGTCTGGCCCTCCTTGAGTTCGGTCCAGAGTCCGGGATCGGTGGCCGGATAAGACAATTCAGCCGACATGGTGGGCGCCACGGGCGCGTGCGCCACCTCGGGGTCCAGCAGATCGGACGCCAGCGCCGCCGCGATGGTCATGTCATTGACGGCCTTGCATTTGCACGGCAGAAAATACGATTTTTCCCGCAAGTGCGCCGCCAGCCCGCGCTGGGCGCGCTCGGGAATGGCGCCTTCGAGGCAGCGGGACAGGCAGCTCTGGCAAGCGCCGGCCTTGCACGAAAACGGCACATCAATGCCCGCGCGCAGCAAGGCATTGAGCACGGTTTCCCCCGGCACAGGCGTCACGGCCCGTTGGCCATAGCGCAGCGTCGGGCTCATGTCAGTTTTCCTTTGACGTGACCAGCTCGGCCAGTGTCCGCGCCGTATTGCGGGTGTCCAGGATCAGTTGCCCCAGTTTGGCCGCCGGCGTGGCCGCAACGGCCAGAACGCCGGCATTGCCGGCCCGGGTCAGCAGCATCGGCCCCAGGCTGCCGTCCAGGATGATCTGGCGCAAGTCGCCCCGGCTGACCTCCTTGGCAGCGCGATTGGCCAGCGCCAGCAATGACGCGCACATGGCGCCGAAACGATCCGCATCCACCTCCTTGGACATGACGGAGGCGATGATCAGGCCATCGTGCGACACCAGCGCAGCGGCTTCGACCTTGTCCGACGAGGCGCACAGCCCGCGCAGCAGCGAGCGGCTTTTGCTGGCCATGATGTCAGCCGGACTTCTGTCAGGATTCTCGAAGTTCATAAAACCGATTCATTCATAAGGGCACAAACGCGGCTTGGACTGCTGCCTTGTTTAAAAAAGGTCATGGCGGCACCTTGCCTCTGTTTCAAAGAGACGCTTCGATTTCCGGCATCGCCATGCGCGACTTGGTCAGCACCATACCCAGGTTGGCGCCCTTGCGGCAGACAAAACAGGCCACCTGCTGCTGGCGCTTGCCGCGCAGGAATACGTGGATCAGGTTGTTGCTGTTGACGATGATTTCCTGAAAATAGTGATCATCATTGTTCTCGGGCAGGCCACGGGCCTTGCGGAAGATTTTTTCAATCGCCGACACGTTGGGCCCCTGGAACAAGTCGGCCGTCGCGGCGGCGAGCAAATCGAATACTTCGCCGGGGTGCGAATCGACCGTCTTCATGCTCAGGATCATGCCTGAAGACAGGTCCACATAGCCTGCGGCGACACACTCGGGAATGCTGGTGACGGCTTTTTGCAGTGCAGTGTCAAGGGTACTCATAGATAGCTTTCTTTGGGAAGGTTTGTTTTAAAGATCTGCCTCAAGGGCCAGATGGGGAGAGCAAAGGATTGTGGTGCCTGCTGGCCGTTGAGCCACCAGTCCGGCAAACTTTTCCAGAAAATTTTCCTGTTCGAGCGACTGGATCATGCCCGCCTCCTGGCGCCTGACGTACTGCATGGCGGCCTTGGCGCTGACCTGCCCGCCCCCCAGCCAGATCCAGTAGAGGCCCAGCACCGTTCCGGTGCGCCCGAGACCGGCCTTGCAATGCACCGCCACCGTTTCTCCGTCCTGCAGGTAGCCATCTATGGCATGGCACAAAAACCATGCCTCGCGCAAGGAAGGGGCATGCATGTCGGGCATCGGCACGGCCGTGCATTGAATGCCGTAGGTGGCGGCCAGCGTGGCATCGAAAGGAATTTCGGTGAGTGAAATCAGCCGGGTGATGCGCACGTCGCGCAGCGCCTGCAAGTCCTGGCGCGTGTCACGCACGATACCCGGCAAAGGCGTTCCGGCGACCTTGCCGCCGATCAGCCAGACAAAGCCGCGCGGCCCGCAAAACACACTTTTGGCCGAAGGATCCGGCTGCAAATGTTGGAAATGTTGCAAACGCTGCAAATCCTGCACAACCGTAAGGGAGGCCGTTTGCCTGGCTGGCGCTGGCGCCGCGACAATGCCGGCCATTGTAGCCATCGTGGGACTCGATGGCCTGGCGGGTTCGCCCTGGCTCGGCGGCGCCTCGCAGACCGCAAGGTCCTGGCCCGTGGCCTGGCCCGTGGCCTGGCCCGCAATGCCGAACTCCGGGCAAGAGCCGGTGCGCAGGTAGTGTTGCGCTGAAGCGGTTTGCGGACAGCCAAAAAAATCGTCCTTGGCCGCGCTTTCCTGGACGACGCCATCGGCTATGAGGATCACTTGGTGCGCAATCTGGCGCGTCTGGGCCAAATGGTGAGACACCATCAGCACCGCCCGTTGGCTGGCCAGGATTTCGAGCATGGCCAGAACGGCCTGCGCCCCTTTGGGCGACAGATTGACCGTGGGCTCATCGACCATGAGCAAGGCCGGTCCCGGCAGGGCTTGCCTGAGAATGGCAACCATCCGCTGCTCATGCAGGGGCAGATCGATCACCGGCATGGCCAGTTTGGCCACCAGCGCGGCTTGCCCGGTCTGCTCGAAAAACGCCTGCACGCTGGCCATCTGCAGCACCCGCGTGAGGCTGGAGCGCTGGGGCAGCTTGGCAATCATGCTGTCCTGCACGGTGGCCATCAGCAAATGCGCTTTTTGCCCCACCAGAGCCGGCCGGTCCGTGGGCGACAACGGTTCGCCCTGGTAAGTGAGCGTCCCCCAGGTCCGCATCGAAGGATTGGCATCGTTCAACCCCGCCAGGGTGCGCACCAGCGTGGATTTGCCAGTACCCGAAGGGCCGAGCAGCACCGTGCAACCCTGCGCAGGAATCGACAAGGTCATGTCAAGCAGGATGGTGCGGGCGGAAAAAGCCACGCCAAATCCTTCAAGGTCAAGAACCGGCCTCACCGCACAGTTGCCAGCCGGGGAGAGATCGTAGGAAATCGCGCCGCCATCTCGAACTGCGCCACCATGACCAGCAACAAGCTGCGCACATGGCTGGCAATGCGCGCATCCAACTCGATCACTGGCGGCACCACTCCGCAAAAAATGATTTTTTTCTGGCGCAGGTAGTCCTCATAGAGACTCAAAGAGACGCCAGGATTCTCGTCCGTATGTGTCACCCCGATGGCCAGAGGCAGTCGATTGCCGGGGACGCGCTCGCTGATGGCCTGCAGGTAATGCTCCAGTTCGCCCAGCGGGTCGAGACTGGCGTGATTGAGGATCAGCGCCACCCCTTTGGCTTGCTGCAGCAAGATATCCCACATGAAGTCAAAACGGTCCTGGCCGGGCGCGCCGTACAGCCGCAGCTTGTCGCTGTCCGACAAGTGCAGCACGCCCACATCCATCGACACGGTGGTGTGGGTTTTGAGCTTGCGCGTGGCATCGGTGGCCTCTACGTCGGTATTGATGACGTCAATGTCTGAAATGCTCTGGATGGCCTGAGTCTTGCCGGCCCCCACAGGCCCCATGAATAAAACGTCCCATTCCATGGATGGCCTACTTTCTGTCCATCAGGCGCAACCAGACCTTGCCCAGAAACGAGGCAGTCGCCGCAGGAAGTTCAGGGCTTTGCCCAGGCTCGTCGGCTTTGAGCCGCACAGTCTGCTCGGCTACTCCTGCAGCGCCAACAGAACAGATGTGGCCCTTGGCATACAAGGTGTCCAGCAGCGAATAAGTGACTTGAGGCGACATGTCCAGCATCACCGGAATCAGCATGCCGACCGAGGGCTTGCGCGCCAGCAAAGCACAGATGCGGGTGACATGGGGCGCGGTTTCGAGCAACAGATCTGGCAAAGAAGGCCAGGAAGCCAATTGCAAGACGCTGAATTGCAAGTTGCGCTCAAGGAAAGACGACTTGTCAGAAAGTGTTTGCATATTTTCCCCAGGATTGACTTATGTTTGATTGGCTCAACTGCTGCTAGTAGAGCTTAAAACCGAACGATTTGACATATTTGTAACGTAACATATGAGAAATTTTTCTCACAACACATGAAATAGAGCAGTTTTCATGCCATCTAATGGCGAAAAAATGACGTGATAGCCAGGAGGCCCTAATCAAGCAAGCCTCGCTGACACACTTGCGCCGGAGCCTGCCCGAAGTCAAATCGGGCTGGGCACGCCATACCCGACAGCTACAGCCACTCATGCCCGCACGTACTGCCGGCCTGCACCTTTCCTACACCGTGGTGATCAAAATGAAATGTGCGTGTCGCCGTTGGACCAATCTATCGGACATGAAACACTTCAATGCATGCAATGCCCCAATGGTCTGGCTTGCAAATTTTGGAAGGAAGCTGATCGTCAGTTCATGGCCTTGCACCGCTACAGCCATGAGAAGAGCTGAGCCTTCGCCAGGCACAAAGGCGCGCATCTGTCAAGGCCGTGCCATATCGTGTCAAAAATTATTTTTTACCTTAATGGCCATCTTTTCCACCCGTAAACGGCATAGATTTCTGGTCATATTTTCCAGAATCAATTTAAATTTTTGATAATCTTTAAAACATCTTCGATGAATATTATTTTTTGCAACCTTCATTGATTATCTTGATTCATTGTTTCAATTTTATGAAAATCATTAATTTTTAGACTGAAACAAAAAAATATAGCTAGAAAGCATAAAAATGCGGCAATAGAGTGGATGCCATTGCCTTACCAGGCCGATAGATCGAAATCGTCAGTTCATTCAAATTTCAGGCTTGAAAAAAACGTCTCGGCCACCTCGGGCTCGATCTGGGGGGCATACATCACCACCTGAAAGACCTGAGTCCCATGGGAAAAATAAGCAGCCTGGCCCGCCACAGCCGTGCCATCGACCTGTTGCCCCTGAGCTGCCACCCGGATGACCGGTGCCTCGCTGGCTGCACCGGGAATCTTCAGGGGTAATGCCTGACGGGTAGCTGGCGCAGCGTTCATGTGCGTCAGCGTCAGGTTGAGCCACAGCGCCAGCACCGGCCCGGACCTGGCCGCATCGCCCAGGTCCGCCGTGGCCACGGCAAAGGTCGCACCTGCCGCCTCGCAGCCCAGCATTGACAACACCACGGTCTGGCCGCCCAGTGGCACACGTTTTTGCGCCTTGTCCGGCTTGCAGGGCAACAGAAGATTCAGGCGGGTGTTCTCAGGCCGCACCTCACGCCAGTTCAAAGCCGGGCTGCAAGCAAACAGCGCCAGCAGCACAGCGAGCCCGGCGGTTGAAAAAGTCACAAGGCGTGGCATGGCGTGTTTGAACTTTCTCAAGTGGTTAAGGCTTGGCGGCGCGCATGCTCTTCGCGCCAGACGCTAAACGAGCGTCAAGCGGTGAGCTACCGTGCCGCAACCTTGGGAGATATCGCAGGAAAGCGCATCGCCATCTCCATTTGCGCGACGATGAACAGCAGCAAGTTGAAAACGTGGCCGCGAAGGCGCGCATCCACCTCGATCACCGGCGGCGTGACGCCGCAAAAGACAATTTTTTCCTTGTACAGGTAGTCTTCGTAGAAGCTCAGGGGAACCTCGCGGTTTTCGTCAACATGCGTCACCCCGATGACCAAGGGCAGGCGGTCACCGGGAACGCGCTCGCTGATGGCCTGCAGGTAATGCTCCAGTTCGCGCAGTGGATCGGGGCTGGCGTGATTGAGCAGCAAGGCCACCCCCTTGACTTGCGGCAGGAGGATGTCCCACATGAAGTCAAACCGGTCCTGGCCGGGCGCCCCGTACAGCCTCAGCCGGTCATTGCCCGGCAGGTACATCACCCCCACATCCATCGAGACGGTGGTATGGGATTTGGTCTGGCGCACTTCATCGGTGGCCAGCACATCGGTGTTGACCACCTCAATGTCCGAAATGCTCTGGATAGCCTGAGTCTTGCCGGCCCCCACAGGCCCCATGAACAAAATTCCCCATTCCATGAGCCACCTACTTTGTGTCCATCAGGCGCAGCCAAAGCTTGCCAAAAAAGGAAATCCCAGAAGGCTCCTGACTCTGCACAGGCTCAGTTTGAGGAAAATCAGCTTGATGAGGCGGCGAGGCGGCAGCCGGGTAAATATGACCGTTGGCATAAAGGGTCTCCAGCACCGAATACGTCATGCCGACCGTCATGTCCAGCATCATCGGAATGAGCATGCCAACCGATGGCCTGCGCGCGAGCAGAGCACAAATCCGGGTCATGTGCGGACCCGTTTCCAACGTGATCAGGGACAGCGGAGGCCATGAAGCCAAATGCAATACCTGGCTGGTTTGCAGGTTGAGTGCTGGATAAGCGGCTTTGACTGAAGTTTGCATAAGGCTCAAGGATAATTTATTGCTTGTAAGGATTATTAATAATTTCCTTAAATACGTCTTACTTTTTAACGGTTGAGCGCCTATTTTATTGATTTAGTTTGCTCTTTTATTTACTTTACGTAACATATTTAATGAAATAAAAAATTTCTTCAAAAGAAAAAAGCAACATTTTACTGTGTGCTGCTGCGTCTTGCAGCGGCAAGATTGGCGCTCGCAGGCTCACTCAGCAAGAGTCATTCCAGCGAATGCAAGCCCGCTTTGGGCGCCTGCTTTGGCGCTCTTGCAGCACTACGGGGATGAAGCCGGTTGACCTGGCGGTTCATGGCGCCATTGATAAAAAAACTGCTTTTGTCTGCCGGCCTCGGCGCAACAGCCAGCATGGGGCTTGGCGGCAACGTCTCCCGAACGGGTGTAAAGCAACGGCATCAGGCCGCAAGCTGACACCGAAGAACCATGGCGCAACTGCCAGCATGAAAAAGCCCTGCCACGCGCTTGCGTGGCAGGGCTTGTCTTTTTATCTGTCTCTGTCAGGAAACTCCGAGCTTAGAAACGCCAGCCCAAGCCAACGCCCATCAAGAGGGGATCGACCTTGAAGGTGCCCACTTTGGTGCCGGCAGCAGACACATCAGTGCGGATATAGACCTTCTTCACGTCGAAGTTGAGGGACAGGTTGCCGCCAAGCGGAATGTCCACGCCCACTTGCAGCGCCGGACCCCAGCTGTTCTTGTCAACCGTGGCAGCGCCGTTCAACACATTGACGCTGGAAAACCGCGTGTAGTTGATGCCGGCGCCCACATACGGCTTGAAGCCGCTGACGTCAAAGTGGTACTGAGCCAGCAGCGTAGGCGGCAGATGCTTGAGCGTGCCGATCTTGCCACCCAGCACGGAAGAACTCAGGGTGTGCTTTTGCGGCACCGTCAAAACCAGCTCGACCGCCAAGTTCTTGCTGTAGAAATAGCTGACATCCACTTCGGGCATCCACTTGTTGTTCACCGACAGGCCCAGGCCCGTGCTGTCGCCGTTGGCGCTGTCCAGATGCACAGCGCGGGCACGCACCATCCAGGTGCCTTCCTGAACCTGCTGGGCGAATGCGGTACCCGACAGCAGGGTACTCAAAACGGCAGCGGCGATGATTTGTTTTTTCATGATGGACAGCTAATTAAAAAGCGGGAACATTCCCGCTCCTCATTGGACGCTGTTGCCCTTGAGTACAGGGTTGAGTTGACGCAAAGTTTGCTCAGCCCTCCCCATGTCGTGCCACAAGCTTGCGCCAGATCAAACTTCAGGTCTGCGTGACTGGCTGCATCGTTGCGCTACGGCAACGCTGCAAGGGCACGCCTACACTGCGGCCAGCGCCTGCCCCAAGTCCTGCAGCAAATCGTCAATGTGCTCGATGCCGACCGACAAACGGACCATGTCGGCGCTCACGCCAGCCTTGGCCAGTTCGGCCGGGTTGAGCTGGCGGTGCGTGGTGGAGGCCGGATGACAGGCCAGCGACTTGGCGTCGCCGATGTTGACCAGCCGGGTAAAGAGCTGGAGCGCGTCCTGAAAACGCGAGCCCGCCGCAATCCCGTCGTCCGACTGCAAGCCAAAGCTGATAATCCCCGAGGCCTTGCCGCCCATGTATTTTTGCGCCAGTGCATGGTCGCGGTGTTCGGGCAGGCCGGCGTAATTGACCCAAGCGACTTTCGGGTGCTTTTGCAGGTACTGGGCGATGGCTTGGGCGTTGTCGCAGATGCGGTCCATGCGCAGCGCCAGCGTTTCGATGCCCTGCAGAATCTGGAAGGCGGCCAGGGCGCTCAAAGCCGCGCCCATGTTGCGTAGCGGCACCACGCGGGCGCGGCCGATGTAGGCAGCGGCCCCGAGCGCCTCGGTGTAGACCACGCCGTGGTAGCTGACGTCGGGCTCGTTCAGGCGCTTGAAACGCGCCTTGTGCTCGGCCCAGGGGAATTTGCCGCTGTCGATGATCACGCCGCCCAGCGTCGTGCCGTGGCCGCCCAGGTACTTGGTCAGTGCATGGACCACGATGTCGGCGCCGTGCTCGAACGGGCGGCACAGGTAGGGGCTGGAGACCGTGTTGTCCACGATCAGCGGCACGCCGGCGGCATGGGCCGCGTCGGCCAGCGCGGCGATATCGGTCACATTGCCCAGCGGATTGCCGACGGACTCGCAAAACACCGCCTTGGTGCGCTCGTCGATCAGTGCGGCAAAGGAGGCCGGATCACGCGGATCGGCAAAGCGCACCTCGATGCCCATCTGCGGGAAGGTGTGGGCAAACAGGTTGTACGTGCCGCCGTACAGCGTGGAGGCCGAGACAATGTTGTCGCCCGACTCGGCAATCGTCTGGATGGCGTAGGCGATGGCCGCCATGCCCGAGGCCACGGCCAGCGCGCCGATGCCGCCTTCGAGCGCGGCCATGCGCGCCTCCAGCACCGCATTGGTCGGGTTCATGATGCGGCTGTAGATGTTGCCCGGCACCTTCAGGTCGAACAGGTCCGCGCCATGCTGGGTGCTGTCAAACGCATAGGCCACGGTCTGGTAGATCGGCACTGCCACGGCTTTGGTGGTCGGGTCGGGCGTGTAGCCGCCGTGAACGGCAAGGGTCTCAATTTTCATCGTTTTTCCTGTGCAAAAACAACGAGACTAACAGGCCCGCCAGCGTCCGTCCAATACCGAATCATTCCAAGCTCATGCGCTGGCCGGGTGCCTGCGGCCTTACTTCAGCGCGCCGAAGACCTTCTGCAAAATCGCACTGCCGCTGCCCACCGGATCCTGGCGGATTTTCTTTTCTTCCTCGCCAATGATCAGGTACAGGCCGTCGAGCGACTTGCCGGTGACATAGTGCTCGATGTTGGCGTTTTCCTTGTTGACCAGTCCGAAACCGGCGGCCTTGCCAGCAAATTCGTTGTATTTGCGGGCCAGGCCGACCTTCTCGGTTGCCCGCGTCACCACCGGCAGGAACCTCACGCCCAGCGGCGCGCGGGTCTTGTCGGCAAAAAACCGGGTCACCGAGGTATCGCCGCCGGTCAGGATGTTTTTCGCGTCAGTCACGCTCATCGACTTGACCGCGCCCACCAGCAAGTCCTTGCCCATGGGAACGGCGGCTTCGGCGGCGCGGTTGATGGCGGTGACCAGCTCGTCGATGCGCCGCCCCTGGCCAAAGGTTTTGAGCAGTTGGGAGGCATCTTCCAGATAGCCCGGCAGGGGAATGCGAACTTTCGGGTTGCCGAGGAATCCATCAGGTCTGCCGAGCAGGGAAACGGCTGCCAGCGCGCCTTTTTCCAGCGCTGTTTTCAGGCCGTTGCTGACTTCGGCGTTGCTGATGCCGCTGAGGTCGCCCAGCGAGAGCGCATGGGCTTGGGCGTGCGTGGTCAGGATCAGCAGGCCGAGCGCGCTGGCACCGGCCTGGTTAAAATTTCGACGTTGCATGATGAGGGCCTTCTGATGAAACAAATTTCTCCCGTGGCAGTATGCCGCATGCTGCTGGCAGGCGCTTTGGTGCTGGGAGGGGCGACCTTCCTGTCCGGTTGCAGCGGCGTGCAGGCCGCGCCCGAATCGACCTTTGTGCTGCTCGACGGCAGCAAGAAGACCACCGCCGACCTCAAGGGCAAAGTCACCCTGGTCAATTTCTGGGCGACCAGTTGCGTGAGTTGCGTGGCGGAAATGCCCAAGCTGGTTGCCACCCACAGCAAATACCAGGCCCGGGGCTACGACACGCTGGCCGTCGCCATGAGCTACGACCCGCCGAGCTATGTCGTCAATTTTGCGCAAACGCGCCAGTTGCCCTTCAAGGTGGCCATCGACAACACCGGCGCGGCGGCCAAGGCCTGGGGCGATGTGCAGCTCACGCCAACGACTTTCCTCGTCAACAAGCGCGGCCAGATCGTCAAGCAGTTTGTCGGCGAGCCCGATTTTGCCGCCCTGCATCAGCTGATTGAAAAGCTGCTGGCCGAGAGCTGAGCGTCCTCGCCTCCACGCCCTGTCCTTTCAACAAAAAGCCAATCTCATTTGGAGATTGGCTTTTTGAATTTGAACCGTGCCCAGGCAGCGCAGGCAGCCACCGCTTCAACAACGTTTCAAGGCGCCAGCGCCAGCTTTACTTGTTGCGGAAACTGTCGTGGCACGACTTGCAGGTGCCGGCGGTGGCGGTAAACGCAGCCTTCAGTGCATCGAGGTTGCCGGTTTTTGCGGCGGCGTCCAGCTTGGCGGATTCAGCCACCAGCTTGTCAGCGCCTTCCTTGAACTTGGCCTGTTCGGTCCAGATTTCCGGCTTGGATTTGGTCTCGCCGCCCTTGTCGGTGCCGGCACCGAACGCGGCCCAAGGAAGTTTGGCCATCGTGGCCACCACGGCCGCATTGTCGGCCGCCGCTTTGGCATCAAATGCCACCTTGCCATTGGCCATGGCGCCCAGGCGGCCAAAATGCGCGCCCATGACGGAAAATGCACTTTGGCGGTATTTGATGGCGTCTTCGGGCTTGGCGAACTGCGCCGATGCCGAGGCGGCCAGAGCCAGCAGAACGGCTGCAGCGGTGAGAGAGGCAAAAGTTTTCATGGTTTTTCTCGTAAATTTTTGAACGTTGGGGGTCTGCTGCCAGACAGCAGGAGTCTAGCGAACGCTGGCAAGCCCTGCAGGAACTTGTGCCGCCCAACACGGCCCCAATGGGGCGACATGGCAGGCAGTAGTGCGCCAAGGCTGCATGGCAGCGATAAAAACCATCCACACATCCACGCAAAGCAAGAAATTGAACATGCACAACAAAAGCCACCTGCACAAGGTGCACGTCTGGGATTTACCCACGCGCTTTTTTCACTGGGCGCTGGTCGCGGGCGTGATCGGCCTGGGCCTGAGCGGCACCCTAGGCGGCAATGCCATGGTCTGGCATTTCCGCCTGGGCTATGCGGTGCTGGCGCTGCTGCTGTTTCGGGGAATCTGGGGCTTGGTGGGAGGGCGCTGGTCGCGCTTTGGGGCTTTTCTTTATGGGCCGCAAAGCCTTGTGAACTCCCTCAAGGGTCAGGTCCGCCCCGAGCACGGTGTGGGCCACAGCCCGCTGGGCGCCCTCTCGGTCTTTGCCATGCTGGGCGTCTTGCTGGCGCAGGTGGCCTCTGGCCTGCTCAGCGATGATGAAATTGCCTTTGCCGGGCCGCTTACGGGCCTGGTGCCCAACGCCACGGTGAGCCTGGCGACGCAATACCACTCGGAGATCGGCAAATGGTTGCTGCTGGGCCTGGTCGTGCTGCATGTGGCGGCCATCATGTTTTACCTGCACCGCAAGAACAACCTCGTCAACGCCATGCTGCACGGTGACAAGGAAATGGCGCTCAACGCCCCCTCCTCGCGTGACGATGCGCTCTCGCGCACGGCAGCGCTGCTGATTCTGGTGGTCTGCGCGGCGCTCAGCTATTGGGTTTCAACGCTTGAAGGGTCCACATTCTGAAACACTGTGGCTGCCGATGCTGGAAAACCCGCCCTTCGGCGTTCGGCAAAGCGCGTTAAACTGATTTTCGTTTTTTCGTCACCGACCCCTCGTGCAACGCCCCCTCATCCAGTTCATCACCCCTGATTCGCCCGAACAGCTGGCTGCCACCCGTCAGATCTTTGCCGAGTATGCCGCGCAGTTGGGAATTGACCTGTGCTTTCAAAACTTCGAGGCTGAACTGGTCAATTTGCCGGGCGAATACAGCCCACCGACCGGCGCGCTGCTACTGGCGCTGGTGGACGGGGAAATTGCCGGCTGCTGCGCGCTGCGCAGCCTGGAGTCGGTGGACTACCCGAATGCCGCCGAGATGAAACGCCTGTTTGTTCGCAAGGCCTTTCGCCGCTTCGGCCTGGGTCGCCAGCTGGCCGAAGCCGTGCTGGACATGGCACGCATGGCGGGCTACCACAGCGTGCTGCTGGACACGCTGGACGACATGGAGTCGGCCCGCGCCTTGTATGCCGAACTGGGCTTTGTAGACATTCCGCCCTACTACCACAACCCGATTCCCGGCGCGCACTACCTCAAAGTCGATCTGCATCCCGCATTTCAATCCTCCACGTCAGCGCGGCACATTTACTGAGGGCAGAAAAAAAAGCCACCGCTCTTGTTGAGCGGTGGCTGCACAAAAAACAGGCAGGACTTACGCCTTGGCTTGTGCCAGCAGCGTGTCGGCATCGCTGACTTCGAACTTGCCCGGGCCTTCATTGTTCAGGCTCACCACCTTGCCATCCTTGACCAGCATCGAGTAGCGGTTGCTGCGCAGGCCCAGGCCCTTGCCGTTGAGGTCCAGCGTCAGGCCGGTGGCTTTGGCGAAAGTGGCGTCGCCATCGGCGAGCATGCGTACCTTGCCGGCGGTTTTCTGGTCGCGCGCCCAGGCGCCCATCACAAAGGCGTCGTTCACGCTCAGGCACCAGATTTCATCGACGCCAGCGGCCTTGAACTCGGCCGCTTTCTCGACATAACCGGGCACGTGTTTGGCCGAGCAGGTGGGCGTGAAAGCGCCTGGAACGGCAAACAGGCCAATCGTCTTGCCAGCGCTGGCCTGCACCACATCGACCGCATTGGGGCCGAGACTGCAGCCGTTACCTTCGACTTCGACATACTCCATCAGCGTGGCTGCGGGAAGGGTGTCGCCTACTTTGATCATGGGTGCTCCTGTTTTTAGATCTCAACGAAAAATCACGTTGCAAGCCTATTTTGACCGAGCCCCAAAGTCATCGGGCTGTCACGGTCTTTGCGCCGGCCAGCCCGGATGCACGCGAGGGGCCGAAAACAAAAAAGGCTCACCGCAGTGAGCCTTTTCTGGATGACCTGACGTCAAAGTCTCGGGGACTTAAACGATGCCGGCCTTTTGCACCAAGCGGGTCACAACCCAGTTCTTGGTCTTGGAGATCGGACGGCTTTCGGTGATCTCGATCACGTCGCCCATCTTGAACTCGCCCTTTTCGTCATGGGCGTGGTACTTGCTCGACAGCGAGACGATCTTGCCGTACAGCTCGTGCTTGACGCGGCGCTCGACCAGAACCGTGACGGTCTTGGCGCGCTTGTCGCTCACCACCTTGCCAATCAAGGTGCGCTTGAGGGATTTTTTAGCTTCCGTCATTATTTGGCTCCTTGCTTGACGATGGTTTCGGCCAGGATGGTCTTGGCGCGGGCGATGGCACGGCGCGTCGAACGCAGCGTGGCAACGTTGGTCAGTTGCTGCGTGGCTTTTTGCATGCGCAGGCCAAAGTGGGCTTTTTGCAGCTCTTTGACTTCAGCTTGCAGGCCGGCAACGTCTTTTTGGCGCAGTTCAGTAGATTTGGTCATTTCATTTCCCCTTACTGGCCGATCATGCGGGCCACGAACGTGGTGCGCAGCGGCAGCTTGGCAGACGCCAGGCGGAACGCTTCGCGGGCCAGTTCTTCAGACACGCCGACGATTTCAAACACGATCTTGCCGGGCTGGATTTCAGCCACGTAGTACTCAGGATTACCTTTACCGTTACCCATACGCACTTCGGCAGGCTTTTGGGAAATCGGCTTGTCCGGGAAGACGCGGATCCAGATACGGCCGCCACGCTTGACGTGACGGGAAATCGCACGGCGTGCGGCTTCGAGTTGACGGGCCGTCAGACGGCCGCGGTCGGTGCATTTGAGACCAAAGTCACCGAATGCCACCGAGTTGCCACGGGTGGCGACGCCGGTGTTACGGCCTTTTTGCTCTTTGCGGTATTTTCTGCGCGCAGGTTGCAGCATGTGTATTCTCCGTTATGAGGCCGATTACTCGGCCTTGGCACCGTCAGCTGCTGCAGCTGGCGCGGCTTTGCGGACGCGCTTAACGGTGTTGTTGTCGGCGGCGCCAGACGCCTCGGAAGGTTTGTCGCTGCCATCGGCCGGCGCGGCATTGCCACGGGGCGCGCGCGGAGCGCCGCGAGGCGCGCCACGGTCAGGGCGGTCACCACCTGGACGGCCATCGCGGCGTGGGCCGCGTGGCTTGCGCTCTTCCTCGGACGGAGCGGCATCCAGGCGTGCGCCTGGAGAGTCGCCACGGCCCAGGTTGTCACCCTTGTAAACCCAGACCTTCACGCCAATGATGCCGTAGGTGGTCTGTGCTTCGGAGGTGCCGTAGTCGATGTCGGCGCGCAGGGTGTGAAGGGGCACGCGGCCTTCGCGGTACCACTCGCAGCGAGCGATTTCGATGCCGTTCAGGCGGCCCGACGACATGATCTTGATGCCCAGGGCACCCAGACGCATGGCGTTTTGCATGGCGCGCTTCATCGCGCGGCGGAACATGATGCGCTTTTCCAGCTGCTGCGTGATCGAGTCGGCGATCAGCTTGGCATCGATTTCAGGCTTGCGCACTTCTTCGATGTTCACAGCGACCGGCACGCCCAGCTGGCGGCTCAGTTCTTTTTTCAGCGCTTCGATGTCTTCGCCTTTTTTGCCGATCACGACGCCCGGACGAGCCGAGAAAATCGTGATGCGGGCATTCTTGGCGGGACGCTCGATCAAAACGCGCGAAACCGCAGCGCTTTTCAGTTTTTTCTTCAGGTATTCGCGCACCTTGATGTCTTCGGCAAGCATGCCGGCGAAATCACGGTTGTTGGCATACCAGCGGCTGGACCAGTTGCGGCTGATGGAAAGGCGAAACCCGGTTGGGTTGATTTTTTGTCCCATATCCTGCTGCCTTTAGTTGCCAACGACCACGTACACATGGCACGTAGGCTTGCTGATGCTGTTGCCGCGGCCTTTGGCGCGCGCGGAGAAACGCTTGAGCGTGGCGCCTTGCTCGACGTAGATGGTTTTCACCTTCAGCTCGTCGATGTCGGCGCCGTCGTTGTGTTCAGCGTTGGCGATGGCGGACTCAACGACCTTCTTGATGATTCCAGCAGCTTTTTTCTGCGTGAAATTCAGGATATTGAGCGCTTGATCCACTTTTTTGCCGCGGATCAGGTCAGCGACCAGACGGCCTTTGTCGACCGACAGACGAACGCCCCGGAGGGTTGCACGTGTTTCCATGGTCTTTCCTTACTTTCTCACAACTTTTTTGTCAGCCGGATGACCTTTGAAAGTCCGGGTGAGTGCGAACTCGCCCAGCTTGTGGCCAACCATTTGATCGGTGATATAGACGGGGACGTGCTGCTTGCCGTTGTGAACGGCGATGGTCAGGCCGATGAACTCGGGCAGGATCATGGAGCGGCGCGACCAGGTCTTGATCGGCTTTTTGTCTTTGTTGGCAACGGCCTTGTCGGCTTTGGCTACCAAATGGTGGTCGACAAACGGACCTTTTTTGAGTGAACGGGTCATTTCCTGGCCTTACTTCTTGCGACGCGAAACAATCATCACTTGCGTGCGCTTGTTGTTGCGGGTGCGGTAGCCCTTAGTCAGGTTACCCCATGGATCGACTGGATGACGGCCTTCGCCGGTCTTGCCTTCGCCGCCACCGTGTGGGTGGTCAACCGGGTTCATCACCACACCGCGAACGGTTGGGCGAATACCCATCCAGCGCTTGACACCGGCCTTGCCGAGGCGGCGCAGGCTGTGTTCTTCGTTGGCGACTTCACCCAAAGTGGCGCGGCATTCGATGTGGATCTTGCGAACTTCACCGGAGCGCATGCGCACCTGGGCGTAGGTGCCTTCACGGGCCAGCAGCGTCGCGGAGGTGCCGGCGGAGCGGGCAATTTGCGCGCCCTTGCCGATTTGCATCTCGATGCAGTGGATGGTGGAGCCCACGGGGATGTTGCGGATCGGCAGCGTGTTGCCAACGCGAATCGGCGCTTCCGAGCCGCTCAGGATGGTGGCGCCGACTTCCAGACCGCGCGGGGCGATGATGTAAGCGCGCTCGCCGTCGGCGTAGCAGATCAGCGCAATGTGGGCCGTGCGGTTGGGGTCGTACTCGATACGTTCGACCTTGGCCGGAATGGCATCCTTGTTGCGCTTGAAATCGACCACACGGTAGTGGTGCTTGTGACCGCCGCCTTTGTGGCGAACGGTGATGTGCCCGTTGTTGTTACGGCCGGAGTGCTGGAACTGGGGTTCGAGCAGCGGCGCGTAAGGCTCACCCTTGTGCAGGTGATCACGGGAGATCTTCACCATGCCGCGCATACCCGGCGAGGTGGGTTTCATCTTAATGACGGCCATTATGCGGACTCCCCACCGATGTTCAGCTCTTGACCGGGCTGCAGCGTCACGTAAGCCTTGCGCAGGTTATCGCGGCGGCCGACAGACTTGCCAAAGCGCTTGGTCTTGCCTTTGATGTTCACGACAGCCACTGCCTTGACATCCACCTTGAACATCAGCTGCACGGCAGCCTTGATCTCGTACTTGGTGGCGTCCTGCAGGACCTTGAAGGTGACCGAATTGGATTTCTCGGCGATCATCGTGGCCTTTTCAGACACGATGGGCGCGACCAGAACCTGCATCAGGCGGCCTTCGTCATATTTGGTTTGGGCACTATTAAACTTGTAGGCGGCGCTCATGCGAACATCTCCTTGAGTTGGTCCATGGCGGCCTTGGTCACGATCACCTTTTTGTAGTGAACCAGTGACAGCGGGTCGGCATAGCGGGGCTCGACAACCAGGATGTTGACCAGGTTGCGCGATGCCAGGTACAGGTTTTCGTCAACCTGATCGGCAATCACCAGCACCGAGCTGAGGTTCATGGCCTTGAACTTGTCGGCCAAAACCTTGGTCTTGGGCGAGTCCACGGTCAGGGAATCAACCACAGCGAGGCGGCCTTCGCGCGCCAGCTGCGAAAAGATCGAAGCCATGCCGGCGCGATACATTTTCTTGTTGATCTTGTGCGTGAAGTTTTCATCAGGCATGTTCGGGAAAATACGACCGCCTCCGCGCCACAGCGGGGAAGACGTCATACCTGCACGAGCGCGACCGGTACCCTTTTGTTTAAAAGGCTTCTTGGTCGAGTGGCGAACCTGCTCGCGGTCCTTCTGGGCGCGGGTTCCCTGGCGGGCATTGGCCTGGAAGGCCACGACCACCTGGTGAATCAGGCTTTCGTTGTATTCGCGACCAAACACGGTATCAGGAGCATCCACGGTGGAAGCAGCCAGACCTTGGTCATTCAGGAGTTCGACCTGCATCAGTTCGCTCCTTTAGCAGCGGTTGGTTTGGCCTTGATGGCGGCGCGAACCGTCACAAAACCACCTTTGGAACCAGGCACGGCGCCACGGATCATCAGCAGTTGACGGGCTTCGTCAATGCGCACGATGTCGAGGTTTTGTGTGGTCTTGGTGACATCACCCAGGTGACCCGTCATGCGTTTACCAGGAAACACACGGCCAGGATCCTGCGCCATACCGATGGAGCCGGGCACGTTGTGCGAACGGCTGTTACCGTGCGAGGCGCGCTGCGAACTCATCTTGTGACGCTTGATGGTGCCGGCAAAGCCTTTACCAATGGAAGTGCCCTGCACGTCCACTTTTTGACCGACAGCAAAGATATCAGCGGCAGGCACGACAGCGCCAGCAGCATATTTGCCGGCGACATCAGCGCTCACGCGGAATTCTTTCAGGATTTCACCAGCTTCGACACCTGCCTTGGCAAGGTGGCCGGCTTCAGGCTTGGTCACGCGCGATGCTTTGCGCGCGCCAAATGCCACTTGGAGGGCATCGTAGCCGTCGTTTGCTTGGGTTTTGACTTGGGTCACGCGGTTGTTAGACACATCCACCACTGTGACAGGAACTGTGTCCCCATCATCAGTGAACAGACGCATCATGCCCACCTTGCGGCCCAGCAACCCGAGGGCGTTGCTCAGACTCATTGTTTTCTCCGTTACTTCCACCGTTGCCACTTCAATTGGTGACAAGCGTTTTGGTGTGAAAGAGGGTTAATAAAGCTTGTCCCAAATCTGCATGGCAAATCCGGGACAGCCCAAAAGTATAGCGCAGCCTGCCGGAAATGGCAAGACTGCGCTTGAAACGAGATTTCAGAAGGTTTGCGGCGTTGGATTTTGGCCCAACGCTGGCAAAACCTTCCGTTTATCCCTTACTGCAGCTTGATTTCCACGTCCACGCCGGCGGGCAGATCGAGCTTCATCAACGCGTCAACGGTCTTGTCCGTCGGGTCAACGATGTCCATCAGACGCTGGTGCGTGCGGATTTCCAGCTGGTCGCGGCTCGTCTTGTTGACGTGGGGCGAACGCAGGATGTCAAAACGCTTCATGCGCGTTGGCAGGGGCACGGGGCCCTTGACAATGGCGCCGGTGCGCTTGGCGGTGTCCACGATCTCGGCGGCTGACTGGTCAATCAGTTTGTAGTCAAACGCTTTGAGGCGGATACGGATTTTTTGCTTGGTGGCCATGTGAATTCCTTTGAGTTAACTGGGAATTACGCGAGAATCTTGGCAACGACGCCAGCGCCCACGGTACGGCCGCCTTCGCGGATGGCAAAGCGCAGGCCTTCTTCCATGGCGATCGGGTTGATCAGCTTGACGGTGATCGACACGTTGTCGCCTGGCATGACCA
>JALYRU010000023.1 GCA_030855235.1 Pseudomonadota bacterium | reverse complement strand
TGGTCGATTTCTTCTGCCTGGAGCGTGACGATGTATTTTCCCATCCCGCCATTTTTGTCCAGCTTGGCTTGGGCACCATGAGCGCTTTGGAGGCTTTACCGACATTTTTGGCTTGACGCGACACTAGTGCAGGAAAAAAAAGCATTTATGAAATATAAATACTTTTTATTTAAATAATTACTCTCCTAAGGCTCCACGAATAGCTGCAATTTTCGTTTGATTGGCTTTGTGATTATTATAAAGATGCCATACTAAATTATTAATCTCTTCGGCAATTTCAGTTCTTTCTTTTTTGGATGTACTATTAACAACAGAATTAATTCTGTTTGTTATTGTTCTTTTTATTCCAAGAGAACTTTTTTCTCCAGAACCATAAATTTCAAAATAGACATCCCAGTAAGTGAGAGAGGGAAAGTCCTCTTTGACGATTTTTGATATTTTCTTACCTTCTTGAGCAAGAAGCTGCATTTTTTGTGATTCAGTCTTTGAAATTGCCAATTTATTCTCCTTTTTTAAAGTATATTAGACGACTTCATGTTACACGTACTCACAACCTAAGACAAGAAAAATTCTGAAATTTCTTTTTCTTTTCAATGAGTTGCAACCTTGCCAAGCTGTTTAGACAAACCTAAAATTTAAAGGATGAATCTGCCTCTACAGCCGTCTGCATCATCGTTGGAATCCTCGGCCCTGCGGCCTCCAAAAATTCTGGAGCAACTGCGCATTCAATTGCGTACCCGGCACTACAGCATTCGCACCGAGCAGACTTATATCGACTGGGCGCGGCGCTTCATTCTGTTTCATGGCAAACGCCATCCGCGTGACATGGGCGCCGCTGAAGTCGAGGCCTTTCTGAGCCATCTGGCTGTTGAACGCAATGTGTCGGCATCGACGCAAAACCAGGCCAAGGCGGCTCTGCTTTATCTGTACAAACAACTGCTGGGGATTGATCTGCCCTGGCTTGATGAAGTGATTCAAGCCAAAACACCAAAACGTTTACCTGTCGTATTGACGACGCGCGAAGTGCGCGACCTGCTGATGCAGCTCAATGGGCCGATGTGGCTGATTGCCAGTTTGCTCTACGGCACCGGCATGCGCCTGCTCGAAGCGCTGCGGCTGCGGGTCAAGGATGTGGAGTTCGAGCGCCGCGAAATCATTATTCGCGAAGGCAAGGGAAATAAAGACCGGATAACCGTCTTGCCCGAAAACCTGATTATTCCGCTACAGGCGCAACTGCAGCGAACTAAACTTATTCACGAGCGTGATTTGGAGGCCGGTTTCGGCGATGTGTATTTGCCGCATGCGCTGGCCGTCAAATACCCCCATGCCGGCAAGGCGTGGGGCTGGCAGTATGTTTTTCCGTCGGCGTCGCGGGCGATTGATCCGCGCAGCGATGGCGTGGAGCGCCGCCACCATGTGTTTCCCGAGTCGGTGCAGCGGGCCGTGCGCGAAGGTGCGCGGCGCATGGGCGCGGGCGTCGCGGCTGGCGCAACAAGCGGATCGGCCAAGATCATCACGCCGCATGTGCTGCGCCATTCGTTTGCCACGCACCTGCTGCAGGCGGGCTACGACATTCGGACGGTGCAGGAACTGCTGGGCCACAGCGATGTGAGCACCACCATGATCTACACCCATGTGCTGAACAAGGGCGGGCGCGGGGTGTTGAGCCCGTTCGATGCGCTGTGAAAACCCTCAGCTCACCGCATCAGCCGGCTGCTTGAGCAGCATCGCCAGCGAGCTCGCCACGGTCTTGCGCAGCTCGCGCCGGTCGCAGATGAAATCCACCGCGCCCTTGGTCTGCAGGAACTCGGCGCGCTGGAAGCCCTCGGGCAGCGTCACGCGCACGGTGGACTCGATCACGCGCGGGCCGGCAAAGCCGATCAGCGCCTTGGGCTCGGCAATCACGATGTCGCCGACAAAGGCAAAGCTCGCGCTCACGCCGCCCATGGTCGGGTCGGTCAGCACGCTGATGTAGGGCAGGCCTTTCTTGGCCAGGCGGGTCAGCGCCGCGTTGGTCTTGGCCATCTGCATCAGGCTCAGCAGGCCTTCCTGCATGCGCGCGCCGCCGGTGGCGGTGAAGCAGATGAAGGGCACTTTTTGTTCAATGGCCGCATGCACGCCGCGCACGAAGCGCTCGCCCACGACGCTGCCCATGCTGCCGCCCATGAAGTCGAATTCAAAGCAGGCCGCCACCACGGCGATGCTGTGGACGGCGCCGCCCATGACCACCAGCGCGTCGGTCTCGCCGGTGTTGTCCATGGTTTCCTTCAGGCGCTCGGGGTATTTGCGGCTGTCCTTGAATTTGAGCGCATCGACGGGCAGCACTTCCTGGCCCAGTTCGTAGCGGCCTTCTGCGTCCAGAAAGGCGTTGAGCCGCTCGCGCGCGCCGATGCGGTGGTGGTGGCTGCACTGCGGGCAGACGTTCTGGTTCTTTTCCAGGTCGGTCTTGTAGAGCACGGCTTCGCAGCTCGGGCATTTGATCCACAGGCCTTCGGGCATGCTGCGGCGCTCGGTGGGGTTACTGCGGGTGATTTTGGGCGGAAGGAGTTTTTCTAGCCAAGACATGGTATGAGTCCTTGTTGGCTTGCGGATGCGGCCATGGTGTTCAGGCGCAGGGGAACCGCAAGCGTCATCAAACAGTAACGCGCCGGGGGCGCGCTGGCAGGCGGCGCGGGCCTGCCGGGAAGTTTCAATTATGCGCCGGGTTGTGCGGGCGGCAATCAGTCCAGCGCGCTGCGGATTTCTTTCAAAAAGTCCTGCGCCACGCTGGCGACCTGATCTCTAGGCTGGTTTTCAATCAGCTGAATGATCTTGCTGCCAATGACGACCGCGTCGGCCACCTTGCCGATGGCTTGGGCGGTGGCGGCATCGCGGATGCCAAAACCCACGCCGACGGGAACGCTCACATGCTGGCGGATGCGCGGTAGCATCGCCTCGACCGCCGCCACGTCAAGCGTTCCGGCGCCGGTCACGCCCTTGAGTGAGACGTAATAGACGTAACCACTGGCAACTTCGGCCACCTGGGCCATGCGCTCGTCGGTGCTGGTGGGCGCGAGCAGGAAGATCAGGTCCATGCCGTGCGCACGTAGCCGGGCGGCAAACTCCACACATTCTTCAGGTGGATAGTCCACGATCAGCATGCCATCGACGCCGGCCTGGGCCGCATCGCGGATGAAAGCGCTCTCGGTGTTGTCGCTGCCGTGCTTGATGTCGTAGCGCTCCACCGGATTGGCGTAGCCCATCAGGACGACCGGCGTGGTGCTGTCCTGCTGGCGGAAGAGGCGCACCATGTCGAGCACCTGGAGCAGGCCGATGCCCAGCGACAGAGCTTTTTCGCCCGCTTTCTGGATCACCGGGCCATCGGCACTGGGGTCCGAGAAGGGAACGCCCAACTCGATCACGTCGGCGCCGCCCGCCACCATGGCGTGCATCAGCTCGGGGGTGACGTCGGCAAACGGGAAGCCTGCCGTGACATAGGGAATCAACGCCTTGCGGCCCTGGCTCTGGAGTTTGGCGAAAGTGGAGGCAATACGGCTCATGACTGGGTTCCTGCGCCTTTGGCGCCGCTGGCGTCGAACGATTCGGGGGAGGTCACCTGGGCCGCCTGGGCCTGCTGGCCCTTGACGGACAGGCCGCGCATCGAAGGACGGTCATAGAAATCCGCGCCAGAAAGGTCAGCCACGGTGCCGATGTCCTTGTCGCCCCGGCCCGAGAGGTTGACCAGAATGCTCTGATCAGGATGCATGGTCTTGGCCAACTTCATCGCATAGGCGACGGCGTGGCTGGATTCGAGCGCCGGAATGATGCCTTCGGTGCGGCACAGGTAGTGAAACGCCTGCAGCGCCTCGGCGTCGGTGATGCCGACGTATTCGGCGCGGCCGATGTCTTTCAGATAAGCGTGCTCGGGGCCGACGCCAGGGTAATCCAGGCCGGCGCTGATGCTGTGCGTCTCGGTGACCTGGCCGTCGTCGTTTTGCAGCACATAGGTGCGGTTGCCGTGGAGCACGCCGGGCAGGCCGCGCTGCAGCGAGGCCGAGTGCTTGCCGCTGTCCATGCCTTCGCCGGCGGCTTCGACGCCGATCAGGCGGGTGGCTTCATGCGCGATGTAGGGGTGGAAAATGCCCATCGCATTGCTGCCGCCGCCCACGCAGGCAATCACCGCGTCGGGCTGCTTGCCCGCAGTCATCTCGGGCATCTGCGCCAGGCATTCGGTGCCGATGATGCTCTGGAAATCGCGCACCATCATCGGGTAGGGGTGCGGCCCGGCCACGGTGCCGATGATGTAGAAGGTGTTGTCCACGTTGGCCACCCAGTCGCGCATGGCTTCGTTGAGCGCATCTTTCAGCGTCTTGCTGCCCGACTCGACGGGCACGACGGTGGCGCCCAGCAGGTTCATGCGGTACACGTTGGGGCTCTGGCGTTTCACGTCCTCGCTGCCCATGTACACCACGCATTCGAGGCCGTAGCGGGCGCAGATCGTCGCGGTGGCCACGCCGTGCTGGCCGGCGCCCGTCTCGGCAATGATGCGTTTCTTGCCCATGCGGCGCGCGAGCATCGCCTGGCCGATGGTGTTGTTGATCTTGTGGGCGCCGGTGTGGTTGAGGTCTTCGCGTTTTAAATAAATCTGCGCGCCGCCCTGCTCGTGGCTCATGCGGGCGGCGTGGTAGATCGGGGAAGGGCGGCCGACGAAGTGTTTCAGCTCGTAGTGGAATTCGGCGATGAATTCCGGATCGTGCTGGTACTTGGCGTAAGCGGTTTTCAGTTCGTTGATCGCGTGGGTGAGCGTTTCCGAGATGAAACTGCCGCCGTAGATGCCGAAGTGACCCTTGAGGTCAGGCTGGTGATAGTCGTACATGGTTCTCTTTGATCGGTGGAGGACGGGCCAGCGCACGGGCTGCGCTCACGCTCACGTGGCTTGGTTTGTCCCGCAGAATTTTTGAAGTTGTTCGTCGGCCGCGCGCACGGCGGCGACGAATTGACGGATTTTGTCGGCGCTCTTGATGCCCTTGGCCATCTCGACGCCTGAACTCACATCAACGGCCAGAGTCTTGCAACGCGGCCGCACCTGAAGAATGCCATCGGTCACGTTTGCAGGCGTCAACCCACCAGACAAGACGAGGTGAGCGTTGACGTTTGGAGGAAGGAGTGACCAATTGAATGTTTTCCCGCCGCCGCCATAACCCTCGACATGGGCGTCGAGCAAGATGGCCTGGGCTGCTGAGTAATCGTGGGCGTATTTTAGGAGATCGAAGCGCTGGCTTGCCGTCTCGGGGCTTTCATTGAGCGGAATGCGGGCGGCGCGCAGGAAGGGCCTGTTCGCCTGCAGGCAGGCTTGCGGCGTTTCATCGCCGTGAAACTGCAGCAGGGCGTTGGGAATGCGGGCACAGGCGGCTGCGATGTCGGCGGCAGGCGCATTCACGAAAAGCAGCACCGGCGTGACAAAGGGCGGCAGGCGGCGAGCCAACTCGGCGGCGCGCTCTGGCGTGACGTAGCGCGGGCTGGGTGCGTACATGACAAAGCCGAGCGCATCGACCCCGGCAGCAACAGCCACATCGACATCTTCCTCGCGGGTCAGGCCGCAGATCTTGATGCGGGTGCGCTGCAGGCTTTCAGGCGTATCGGTGCCTGAGTTGAAAAGGGGACTGGCAGTGGTCATGGGAGCCAATCATAAGCCGCCGTGCGAGTGGGCAGACCATAGCGCTCTTCATAGACCGGCCCGAGAAAATACAGCCCGTCGGGCGAAAACGTGGGCGCGGCGGCGTCGCGCCGGCGCGCGGCCATCACCCCGGTCAGCCAGTCAGGCGAGTGCTGGCCCTGACCAATGGCCAGCAGGCAGCCCATGATGTTGCGGATCATGTGGTGCAGAAAAGCGTTGGCCTCGAACTCGAAGCGCCAGTAATTGCCGCCAGCGCCAGCGCGCTGGGAAATGGCGACCCGGTTCATGGTCTTGACCGGCGACTTGGCCTGGCACTGGGCGGCGCGGAAGGAGGAGAAATCGTGCTCGCCCAGCAGATGCTCGGCAGCTTGCCGCATCGCCGCGCCATTCAAGGGGCGGTACACCCAGCCCACGCGTCCGGCTTCCACGCTGGGACGCACGGCCGATTCGAGCACCACATAGGCATAGCGCCGGGCAATCGCACTGCCGCGGCAATGGAATTCATCGGGCACTGGCTGCGCCCACTGCACCGCGATGTCGGGGGGTAAGAAGGTGTTGGTGCCGCGCACCCAGGAGGCGGCTTCGCGCTGCACCGGGGCATCGAAATGCACCACCTGCATCAGGGCGTGAACCCCGGCGTCGGTGCGCCCGGCGCACAGGGTGCGCACGGGCACGGTGGCAAAGCGGCTCAGGGCCAGTTCGAGCTTGTCCTGGACCGTCTTGCCCGAGAGCTGGCTTTGCCAGCCTTCGTAGGCGCTGCCGCTGTAGCTGACGCCCAGTGCCATCCTCACGGGGAACACCTCACGGGAACAGGCACCGCTTTCAGGCTGTCTTCACGACAGCGCATTAAGAAACGACTGGACCTTGATTTTCAGCGGACCCCTGGCTTTGGCCAGCACCTCATCGGCCAGCGATCTGGCGCCGTCGGTGTCGCCCAGGGAGCGGAACTCTTCAGCCAGCAGGAACTTGATTTCAAGCGGGTCTTCTTCCTGTTCGGTTTGAACCGACACGGGCGGCGGTGGCGCAGCAAGGTCCAGCGACAAAGCATCCAGGTCGAACTCCATCATGCCCGCGTCATGGGCGGCAGCAGGTGCGCTGGCCGGCGCTGGCGCTGGGGCAGGTTTGGCCGCCGTAAAAGGCTCGGGCGTGAAGTCCAATCCCTTGGAGAGAAAATCCATTTCCAGGGGAGGGGGCTCAACTGCGGCAGAAGCTGCAACCGGTGGTGTTGGAGCTGGCGCTGGCGCTGCGGAGGCAGGGGGGGGCGCAATGTCAAAATCCAGACCCAGGTCCAGATCGTCCAGGGCGGATGCTGGAGGCGTCGCGCTGGCTGGGCTGACCATCGGCGGTGCGGTGGGTAGCAAAGGCGCGGGCGTGGCCACGGGAGTGGCGCGCACCTGCGGCGCTTCAGCCGCAGGCGAGAAGTCCATGTCCACCGATGATGCGCTGGCTGCAGGCCTTGCCGATAAAACCGGCGTTGCCACTGCACTGGCGGTTATCAGGGACGATGCAACGTCTTGTTCGGGGACAGCGCCGCTGGCGCGGTAGAGGGGGTTGCCCGGGTCCAGTTCAGCACCGAGTTCGATGATGTAAGCCCACTCGGGTCCTTGCCCTTGGGTCAGCTTGAAAGCCTCGCCTGCGAGCTTCTCGAAGGCTTTGCTGTCACGGCGTTTGGCATAGATTTCCAGCAGCTTGGCATGGATGGCCACACGCGCCGGATAGGTATGCAAGGCTTCCTTGAGGATGTCTTCGGCCTGCTCGTCGCGTCCGTAAGCCAGGTACACATCGGCTTCGGCCACCGGGTCGACATCGCCACTGGCGTCCATCTGGCTGGGGGTGTAAGCCATGGACGAGCCGGTGATGTTGTTCTCGCTGTTGGTGTTCACCCGGTTGCCGCCACTGGCGCCAAAAAATGAGTCAGGCTGAAGGCGGCTCTCCAGGAAGGAGCTGTCCACCGGGGCAGTCTTGCTCTTCTTTTTCTGGCGGTAGAACCGGAAACCAAAACCGCCCAGCAAGGCAAGCAGGGCAATAGCGCCCAGCGGCATGGCATTGTCCAGCAACTGGTCAACCAGGCCGGGCTCCTCAGGCGGGGGCGGGGGCGGAGGGACTACCACCGGCTTGGGAATGGCCACGGGCTCGGGCGTGACGACAGCAGCGCTGGCCGCCAGGCTGGGTTCCGAAGCCGATTCAAGAGGTGGTGTCACGGACGAAGCCGCAGAAGCCGGCGCCATGACAGCGCCTGCCGTGCCAGCGTCGGCGGCGCTGGCTCCTGGCAATGCCGGGGCAGCGATTGGGGCAGCAACTGCCGAACTGGCTCCCGGCTGGGCGGGAACGGCCAGGCTTGCAGGGGTCGGCACCGTGATCGCCGGCACAGGCAAAACGGCCGGTTTGCTGGCTGGGGCTGCTGCTGCCGGTGCTGCGCCTGCCGGCGCCGTCGCGAGCTTGTTCAAGTCGCTGATGTTTTTAGACAGCTCTGCCACGCGGCTGGCGTTGTCCCTGGCTTCTTTGGCCTGGGCAAGCTTGTCCTCGGCTGTGAGAGCCGGCTTGCCCTGCACAGCGCCTTTGGAAAGGGTCAACTTGTCAGGCGTGGCGTTGGTCAGCGCGCGGTCTTCCACCTTGGCTTGCAAAGTGCCGCCGGCTTGGCGATCTGCGCTGGCTACTTCGGTAGCGGCTACGCTTTCTGCCAGCTTGCGGCGGAAAGCATTGAAGTCCCGGCTCTGGGCAACGATGACGCGATTTGCCTCGGTGTGAGGAATGGCGCTGACAGCCTCGGGCGAGGGGAGGTTGAGCACAGCGCCGGACTTCATCACGTTGATGTTGCCGCCGATAAAGGCGCCCGGATTGCTTCTGAGCAAGGCGACGAGCATCTGGTCCAGTGAGACGTCGGCGGGCCTGTTCTGGGCTGCGATTCTGGTGGCCGTGTCGCCCCTTTTGACAATCACCTGCGTTCTGGCAACCTGGGTTTTCTGCACAGGCGCGGGTGGGGGCACCGCTGCCTTGGCAACCGGCGCAGTGCGGGTGAGTGGCGTAGCGGCTGTTTCCTCAGGGGTGGGTGCCATTTCCCGGCTTGACACAGCAGGAGCAGGGGCTGTTGGCCGCGGCAGGACCGGCGCCGTAGGTGCCACGGCTACCGTGCTGGCAGGGCGCAGGTTGGGCGGATCAAACAGCATGGTGTAGTCGCGGGTGATACGCCCGGACGACCAGTTGGCCTCAAGAATCAGATCCACGAACGGCTCGGTGATGGCCCGGTTGCTGTTCAGGCGCAAGTAAGGCCTGCCGTCAGCACGTCGCTGGAGCCTGACTTCAAGCCCTGAGGCAGCAGACGGGTAATCCAGTCCTGCGGCCCTGAAGGTTTCAGCAGAAGCAATGCCCACTTTCAGGCTGGACGCTTCTTCCGGATTGATGTCCGTGATTTCAATTTCGCCTCGCAGCGGCTCGCCGAGTGCTGATTGAACAGTGATTCGTCCCAGCGCCAGCGCATGGACTTCCAGACTTGCCAGGCTACCCAGCAAAGCAATGGCACTTGCCAGGGCGCCAATACGCCAACGACCACGATGATTCATGGGGTTCTGAGCCTCCAGTGCTCCGTGTAATTTGATTTTGCTTAAGCGCACAAAAACCTTGATGCAAATTTTCGAAAAACAACCTTAACATCAAGGCATTACGCTGACAAGCTAAGACATCACTTAAGTTTTGACACAGCGAATTAGCATCCACTTACAAGTTAGCGGCGTTGCCCGATGACAACGTAATGTGACAATCAGTTACGTATTCTTGTCTGCGGTTACGTCGCCAACTTGCACGTTTGAAAGCCTTTAAGCCTGCAAAAGAATGCGCAGCATGCGGCGCAGTGGCTCGGCAGCGCCCCAGAGCAGCTGATCGCCCACAGTGAAGGCGCCCAGGTACTCAGGCCCCATGGCGAGCTTGCGCAGACGCCCGACCGGAATCTGCATGGTGCCGGTGACGGCGACCGGTGTCAGATCTTTGATGGAGGCTTCGCGCGTGTTCGGTACCACCTTGACCCAGTCGTTGTCGGTGGCGATCATGGCCTCGATATCGGCCAGCGGCACGTCTTTTTTCAGCTTGAAGGTCAGCGCCTGGCTGTGGCAGCGCATGGCGCCGATGCGCACGCAAAAGCCGTCAACGGGAACAGCCGCGGTGCCGAAGCCCGCCCCCTGGCCCAGGATCTTGTTGGTCTCGGCGCCGCCTTTCCACTCTTCCTTGCTGCTGCCGTCGCCCAGGTCCTTGTCGATCCAGGGGATCAGGCTGCCGCCCAGCGGGACGCCGAAGTTGGCGGTCTCAAGAGGGCTGAGCGACTGCTGCTTGGCCAGGATGCGGCGGTCGATTTCCAGGATGGCCGATTTCGGGTCGTCCAGCAGTGACTTGACCTCGGCGTTGAGCGTGCCGTACTGGTTGAGCAGTTCGCGCATGTGCTGCGCGCCGCCGCCCGAGGCTGCCTGGTAGGTCATGCTGGTCATCCACTCGACCAGACCGGCCTTGTACAGCGCGCCCACGCCCATCAGCATGCAGCTGACGGTGCAGTTGCCGCCCACCCAGTTGTTGCCGCCCTTGGCCAGCGCGTTCTGGATGACGGGAAGATTGACCGGGTCGAGCACGATCACGGCGTCGTCGTTCATGCGCAGGGTGGAAGCGGCGTCAATCCAGTGGCCGGTCCAGCCGGTAGCGCGCAGCTTGGGGAAGACTTCGGAGGTGTAGTCGCCGCCTTGGGCGGTAATGATGATGTCGCACTTCTTGAGCGCCTCGATGTCGTAGGCGTCCTTGAGCGTGGTTTCGTTCTTGGCCTGGGCCGGGGCTTTGCCGCCGGCGTTGGAGGTCGAGAAGAAAACCGGCTCGATCAGTTCGAAATCGCCTTCGGCCTGCATGCGGTCGATCAGTACCGAGCCGACCATGCCGCGCCAGCCGACGAGACCTGTGAGATTGCCTGTGAGTTTCATGAGAGTGCCCTTCAAAAAGTGTGAGAAATTTCAGCTTTTTGGTCCGGCTCATCGAGCCAGCGGGCACGACGAACCGGGCTTGTCAGCCTTTAATGGTGGTCGTCTTGGTGATCCGGGAAAAAACCGGCGCCCCGCTTCCCGCTCGCCGTACGGCGGGAAAGGGGAGGAGCGCGGAGCTTTTGTGCATCGGTGCTATTGTAGCCAAGCTTGTCTTTGCGCTGACTGACAAATCTCTGCCGGGGTAGGCCAGCCGGTGTTTCAAGACGGACCTGCCGGCTCTGGCGATGCGCCAGTGTCGCGCTACCCAATGGTCGGCAAGTGCCACTGGCAAGGCGGGCAACAACACAAGGCATGACCCAGCACCAGGCCGGCGAGGCGTTGCGGGGGTGAATCAGCGGCGCCTGGTGCATCAGGGGAAACAGCGGGCTTCAGCCCAGGGCCTTGACCACAGCATCACCCATCTCCACGGTGCCGACACGGGTCGTGCCTTCGCTGTAGATGTCGGGCGTGCGCAGGCCCTGGCTGAGCACGGCATCCACGGCTTTCTCGATGCGCGCGGCCGCTTCTGGCTGGTTCAGGCTGAAGCGCAGCATCATGGCCGCGCTCAGGATGGTGGCCAGCGGGTTGGCCACGCCTTTGCCGGCAATGTCGGGTGCGCTGCCGTGGCTGGGCTCGTACAGGCCCTGGTTCTTGTCGTTCAGGCTGGCCGAGGGCAGCATGCCGATGGAGCCGGTCAGCATGGCTGCGGCGTCCGACAAAATATCGCCGAACATGTTGCCGGTGACCACCACGTCGAATTTCTTCGGCGCCTTGACCAGCTGCATCGCGGCGTTGTCCACATACATGTGGTCCAGCGCCACATCGGGGTACTGAAGGCCGATTTCTGTCACCACGTCTTTCCAGAGCTGGAAGGTTTCCAGCACATTGGCCTTGTCCACGCTGGTCACGCGCTTGCCGCGCTTGCGGGCCGCCTGGAAAGCGACGTGCGCGATGCGCTCGATCTCGGGGCGCGAGTAGCGCATGGTGTCGAAAGCCTCTTCTGCGCCGGGAAAATGTCCGTCGGTGGCAATGCGCCGGCCGCGCGGCTGGCCGAAGTAGATGTCGCCGGTGAGTTCGCGAATGATGAGGATGTCCAGGCCGGCCACCAGTTCGGGCTTGAGGCTGGAGGCGTGGGTGAGCTGCTCGTAGCAGATGGCCGGGCGGAAGTTGGCAAACAGGCCCAGGTTCTTGCGCAGGCCCAGAATTGCCTGCTCCGGGCGCAGGGGGCGATCCAGCTTGTCGTATTTCCAGTCGCCCACAGCGCCGAACAGGATGGCGTCGGCGTCCTTGGCAAGCTTGAGCGTGCTTTCCGGCAGCGGGTGGCCGTGGGTCTCGTAGGCGGCGCCGCCGACCAAGGCGGTTTCGGTTTCAAAGGGCAGATCCAGGACATTCAGAACCTTGACAGCTTCGGCGACGATTTCAGGGCCGATGCCATCACCAGGGAGAATTGCGATTTTCATGTGAATTGTCTTTTCTAAGGCTGCATAGGCCCGTCTTTACGAGCTTTAGCATGAATTGAAAGGTGGGGCTGATTGGTAACTTGGCAGGTCGGGTTAGCCGCAGCCGTAACCCGACAGCTGTGTTCGTGGCGGTTTCTGTCGGGTTACGCTGCGCTAAACCGGCCTACAGGAATTACGCAAATTTCCAGGTTGCCGCCGCTGATCAGCCTGCCACGGTGTGATTGAGCCACGGCTTGGCGGCCAGGCGCTGGGCTTCAAAGGCCTTGATCTTGTCGCTCTGGCGCAGGGTCAGGCCAATGTCGTCAAAGCCGTTGAGCAGGCAGTATTTGCGGAAGGCCTGCACGTCAAACGGCAGTTCCTCGCCCTGCGGCTTGACGATCACCTGGCGTTCCAGGTCAACCGTCAGTTGGTAGCCGGGAAAGGCCAGCACTTCGTCGAACAACTGGGACACCTGCGCCTCGGGCAGCACGATGGGCAGCAGGCCATTTTTAAAACTGTTGTTGAAGAAGATGTCGGCGTAGCTTGGCGCGATGATGGCGCGAAAGCCGAACTGATCCAGCGCCCAGGGCGCGTGCTCGCGCGACGAGCCGCAACCGAAATTCTTGCGCGCCAGCAGGATGGAGGCGCCCGCGTACCGCGGCTGGTTCAGCACGAAGTCGGGGTTGGGCCGGCGGCTGGCCGAATCCTGGCCGGGAAAGCCGGCATCCAGGTAGCGCCACTCGTCAAACAGGTTCGGGCCGAAGCCGGTCTTGCGGATGGATTTGAGGAACTGCTTGGGGATGATGGCGTCGGTATCGACGTTCTCGCGGTCCATCGGAGCCACGAGGCCTTGGTGTACGGTGAATTTTTGCATGCGAATGTCAGCCTGTTATCGGGCAGCGTTGGAAACGGCGGAGCCTGCGCGCTGCACATCCTGGCCAATGCCGCGGACAGTGTTGCAGCCGGACAGCGCGAAGGTGGACAGCAAGGCGAAGGCCACCATGAAGCCAGCGGTGATTTTTTTCATCGGATTGTTCCTTGGGCAATAGCGTCAGACAAATTTGCGGATATCGACGAAGTGGCCATGCACGGCCGCAGCCGCCGCCATCGCCGGGCTGACCAGGTGGGTACGCCCGCCCGCGCCCTGGCGGCCTTCAAAATTGCGGTTGCTGGTGGAGGCGCAGCGCTCGCCCGGCTCCAGCCGGTCGGCGTTCATCGCCAGGCACATCGAGCAGCCGGGCTCGCGCCACTCGAAGCCGGCGGCGATGAAGATCTTGTCCAGGCCTTCGCGCTCGGCCTGCTTTTTCACCAGGCCGGAGCCGGGAACGACCAGCGCCTGCTTGACGTTCTTGGCGACTTTCTGGCCGATTTTTTTCACCACGGCGGCGGCTTCGCGCATGTCCTCGATGCGGCTGTTGGTGCAAGAGCCGATGAAGACCTTGTCCACGTAAATATCGTTCAGCGCCTTGCCGGGTGTGAGGTTCATGTAGGTCAGGGCGCGCTCGATGGCGCCGCGCTTGTTGACGTCCTTTTCCTTTTCCGGATCGGGCACGCGGTCCTCGATCGAGAGCACCATCTCGGGCGAGGTGCCCCAGGTGACCTGCGGCAGGATCTGGCTGGCGTCGAGCTCGACGATGGCGTCAAATGTCGCGTCGGCGTCCGAATGCAGCGTGGCCCAGTACTGCGCGGCCATGTCCCATTCGGGGCCACCGACGAACTGGCCGGTTGCAGCATCGGTGCCGGGCGCGAGCAGGCGGCCTTTGACGTACTCGATGGTCTTGGCGTCCACTGCCACCAGACCGGCGCGGGCGCCGCCTTCGATGGCCATGTTGCACACCGTCATGCGGCCTTCCATGCTCAGCTCGCGAATCGCCGAGCCGGCGAATTCGATGGTGTAGCCGGTGCCGCCGGCGGTGCCGATCTTGCCGATGATGGCCAGCACGATGTCCTTGGCGGTCACGCCTTTGGCTACGCTGCCCTCAACCTTGACCAGCATGTTCTTGGCCTTTTTAGCCAGCAGGGTCTGCGTGGCCATCACATGCTCGACTTCGCTGGTGCCGATGCCGTGCGCCAGCGCGCCGAAAGCGCCGTGCGTGGAGGTGTGCGAGTCGCCGCAGACGACGGTCATGCCGGGGAGCGTGGCGCCGTTTTCGGGGCCGATCACATGCACGATGCCCTGGCGCTTGGACATGAAGGGAAAAAAGGCGGCCGCGCCGTATTCCTTGATGTTGGCGTCCAGCGTGGTGATCTGCTCCTTGCTCACCAGGTCGGTGATGCCGTCGTAGCCCAGCTCCCAGCCGGTGGTGGGCGTGTTGTGGTCGGCGGTGGCCACGATGGAGCTGATACGCCAGACCTTGCGGCCAGCCTCACGCAGGCCTTCAAACGCCTGCGGGCTGGTCACTTCGTGAACCAGGTGGCGGTCGATGTAGAGGATGGCGGTGCCGTCTTCTTCGGTATGAACGACATGCTCGTCCCAGATTTTGTCGTAGAGGGTGCGTCCCATGGATTTTCCTTCGTGGTCGGTGCGTGATGCGGGGTGATTTTAGGCCGATGGGTGGTTGATCCGCCGGTTGACGCTGACACGGTTGGGATCTGCGTCGTCAGTGTTGTGTCAAGAAAAAATTTTCGATGTGCCTGCCTCTGGGGAAGGCCGGCTTTGAGTGCCTGACGCAACACTAGGGCGGCAGGCCGGGCGGCGTCAGGCTGAGGTGTTCGGCCAGTAGCCGGGCGGTCAGCGGCAGGGTGGAGAAATCGCGCGCCACCAGCTGGATCTGGCGCATGGCCCAACTGTCGAGCAGCGCGACGGATTCGAGCTCGCCCACGCCGTGCATGAGTTCAAAGGCGCGCCGGGGCATCACGCCCACGCCCAGGCCGTTGTGGATCATGCGGCACATGGCGTCCAGTCCGGTGACGTGGATGCGCAGCCGGATGGTGCGCCCGACGGCGGCGGCGGCCTGGCGCATGGCCAGGTAGATCGAGCTGTTCGAATGCAGCCCCACCTGGTCGTAGTCCAGCGCCGCTTCAAAGTGAATCGCGCCCTGCGCCTGCAGCGCATGGCCGCGCGGAACGATGAGCACCAGCTGGTCGTGGCGGTACGGCAGCGTCTGCAGCGCGCCGGTGCCGTGGGCGATGTTGCAGATACCCAGGTCGGCCGCGCCTTCCTGCACGGCGCGGACCACCTCGGTGCTCAGGTGTTCTTCCAGGTCAATCTTGATCTCGGGGTGCCGGCGGATGAAGGCCCCGAGATCTTCCGGCAAAAACTGCACAATGGCCGAAATGCTGGCGTGAACGCGCACATGGCCGCGCACGCCGTTGGCGTATTCGCTGAGTTCGCCCTGCATTTTTTCCAGGCTGAACAGCACCGATCTGGCATGGTGCAACAGGCTCTCGCCGGCCGGCGTAAGGTCCACGCCCCGGCTGTGGCGGCTGAGCAGCGGCGTGTCCAGCGTGCCTTCCAGATCGCTCAGGCGCTTGCTCACGGCCGAGGCGGCGATGAATTCGCGCTCGGCCGCCTTGCCGATGCTGCCGAGCTCGCACACCGCCACGAAGAGCTGAAGCGAGGTCAGGTCGATGCGGCGGGCAAAATTGCGTTCGGAGCTTTTGAGGTTCATGGGTAAGGTCATCGTCATTCACGATGCATGGCGATTTTGAAGCAAGATTATTGACTTCGTCATCGCAATGCACGATGGCTGTGTTGTCGAAATGGCCGCTTTCAGGCGCGGCAAGCCGAATGCAGCTTAGCCGTCGGGCAGGCGTGAAAAAGCCCGCCAGACGTTGCCATCTGGCGGGCTTGCTTGGAAGGCCTTGGAAAGGCCTTGCCAGCTTATTTCAGCTTAACGCTGGTCCATGGGCTTGACGTCGCGCTGGACGGAGCCGGTGAACAGCTGGCGTGGGCGGCCGATCTTGTACTCGGAGTCGCTGATCATTTCGTTGAGCTGAGCCATCCAGCCGACGTTGCGGGCCAGGGCGAAGATGGCGGTGAACAGCGGCACGGGGATGCCGATGGCGCGCTGCACGATGCCGGAGTAGAAGTCCACGTTCGGGTAGAGCTTGCGCGAGACAAAATAATCGTCTTCCAGCGCGATCTTTTCCAGGGCCATGGCCAGCTTGAACAGCGGATCGTTTTCCAGGCCCATCTCCTTGAGCACTTCCTTGCAGGTTTCCTGCATCAGCTTGGCGCGCGGGTCGTAGTTCTTGTAAACGCGGTGGCCAAAGCCCATCAGCTTGACGCCGGAGTTCTTGTCCTTGACCTGCTCCATGAACTGGCCAACCTTGGAAATGCCACCCATCTTCTGGATGTCTTCGAGCATGTTCAGGCACGCTTCGTTGGCCCCGCCGTGGGCGGGGCCCCACAGGCAGGCCACGCCAGCAGCAATGGCGGCAAACGGGTTGGTGCCCGACGAGCCGCACAGGCGAACGGTGGAGGTCGAGGCATTTTGCTCGTGGTCGGCATGCAGCGTGAAGATGCGGTCCAGCGCGCGTTCGAGCACCGGGTTGACCTTGTACTCTTCGCACGGCGTGGCAAACATCATGTGCAGGAAATTGCCGGCGTAGCTCAGGTCGTTGCGCGGGTACATGTACGGCTGGCCGATGGTGTACTTGTAGGCCATGGCGACGAGCGTGGGCATCTTGGCAATCAGGCGCACGGCGGTGATGTCGCGGTGCTCGGGATTGTTGATGTCGGTGCTGTCATGGTAGAAGGCCGACAGGGCGCCGACCAGGCCGGTCATGATGGCCATCGGGTGTGCGTCGCGGCGGAAACCACGCAGGAAGAACTGCATCTGCTCGTTGACCATGGTGTGGTTGGTCACTCGGCTGGTGAAATCCTTTTTCTGGTCGGCGTTGGGCAGTTCTCCGTAGAGCAGCAGGTGGCAGGTTTCCAGGTAGTCGCAGTTGGTGGCCAGCTGCTCGATGGGGTAGCCGCGGTACAGCAGCTCGCCCTTGTCACCGTCGATATAGGTGATGGCCGACTGGCACGATGCCGTGGACAGGAAACCGGGGTCATAGGTGAACATGCCGGTCTGCGCATACAGCTTGCGGATGTCGATGACATCCGGGCCGACGTTGCCCTGATAGACGGGCAGATCGACATTGGGACTGCCATTGCTGAAGGATAGGGTGGCTTTGTTGTCAGCGAGCTTCATTTCTTGCATCTTTCTTTAATCAAATGGGACAGGCACGAATCACGGAGCCGGTGCTGCAGGTCGCAGCATGTTCAAAACCTCAAGAGCTTCCGAGGTCGAGGCACTGCTTCGTGCGCTCTCTTCAGAAAGCTGGCCGGACTCCTTGCGCCTTAGCAGCAGGTCCAGCAAGTCGTTATCGGACAAGTCCATTAAATCACTCAAGCCTTTAGCCTGCCTGACGCTGAGGGTGGTCTCGTAGCGAAGAAAAAACTTTTCAATCAGGAGGTCGTTCTCCAGCAGGCCCCGGCGGCAGCGCCACTTGAGCTTGCTCAAACCCCGCTCGTCGAGCAGTTCGTCTGGTGTGTTCATGGACATTGTCTGCAACAGCTTTTAGATCGTCCGCAGGACCATCATTTCCTTGATCTTGCCGATGGCGCGCGTCGGGTTCAGACCCTTGGGGCAGACATCGACGCAGTTCATGATGGTGTGGCAGCGAAACAGACGGTACGGGTCTTCGAGGTTGTCCAGGCGCGCGGCGGTGGCCTCGTCGCGGCTGTCGGCCAGGAAGCGGTAAGCCTGCAGCAGGCCGGCCGGGCCGACGAACTTGTCGGGGTTCCACCAGAAGCTCGGGCAGCTCGTCGAGCAGCTGGCGCACAGGATGCACTCGTACAGGCCGTTGAGCTCTTCGCGCTCTTCGGGGCTTTGCAGGCGTTCCTTTTCCGGCGGCACGTTGTCGTTGATCAGGTAGGGCTTGATCGAGTTGTACTGCTTGAAAAAGTCAGTCATGTCCACGATCAAATCGCGCACCACCGGCAGGCCGGGCAGCGGTTTCAGAACGATGGTGCCCGGCAGCGTGTTCATGTTGGTCAGGCAGGCCAGACCGTTCTTGCCGTTGATGTTCATGGCGTCCGAGCCGCACACGCCTTCGCGGCAGGAGCGGCGGAAGCTGATGGTGGGATCGACAGCTTTGAGCTTCATCAGGGCGTCGAGCAGCATGCGCTCATGGCCGTCGAGTTCAACCTCGAGGGTCTGCATATACGGCTTGGCGTCGGTGTCCGGGTCGTAGCGGTAAATCTGGAAAGTACGTTTGGTCATGAGATTTCTCGATTCTTTAGGTCGCTGGTCGTCTTTAGAACGTACGCGTTTTGAGTTCGACAGAGGCCACCGTCAGCGGTTTCATCTGCACCGGCTTGTAGGCCAGGGAGTTGGTGGCGCTGTACCACAGCGTGTGCTTGTGCCAGTCGGTGTCGTTGCGCCCGTTCGGGTGGGCTGGCGTGTCGCCGTAGTCGTCCACCGAGTGCGCGCCGCGGCTTTCATGGCGGGCAGCGGCCGAGACGATGGTGGCCTGGGCGGCCTCGATCAGGTTTTCGACTTCCAGCGCCTCGATGCGGGCGGTGTTGAAAATCTTGGACTTGTCTTTGAGGCCGATAGATTTCACGCGCTCGCGCAGGGCGGCGATTTTGGTCACGCCTTCGTCCATGATGGCCTGGGTGCGGAACACGCCGGCGTGCTGCTGCATGGCAGCACGCAGGTCGTTGGCCACGTCCTGGGCGTACTCGCCGTCTTTGGCGTTGTCCAGGCGGGCGATGCGCGCCAGGGTCTTGTCGGCCGCGTCAGCAGGCAGCTCTTTGTGGGTGGCGGTCTTGTTGAACTCGACGATGTGGTTGCCGGCGGCGCGGCCGAAGACCAGCAGGTCCAGCAGCGAGTTCGTGCCTAGGCGGTTGGCGCCGTGCACGCTCACGCAGGAGCATTCGCCCACGGCGTAAAGGCCGTTGACGACCACGCTCTTGTTGTCCGCGTCCTGGGTGACGACCTGGCCGTGGATGTTGGTCGGAATGCCGCCCATCTGGTAGTGGATGGTGGGCACGACGGGAATGGCTTCCTTGGTGATGTCCACGTTGGCGAAGTTGTGGCCGATTTCCAGCACCGAGGGCAGGCGCTTGGCGATGGCGTCCACGCCCAGGTGGGTCATGTCCAGCAGAATGTAGTCCTTGTTCGGACCGCAGCCACGGCCTTCCTTGATTTCCTGGTCCATGGAGCGGGACACGAAGTCGCGCGGAGCCAGATCTTTCAAGGTTGGGGCGTAACGCTCCATGAAGCGCTCGCCGTTGCAGTTGCGCAAAATCGCGCCTTCGCCACGGCAGCCTTCGGTCAGCAGCACACCCGCGCCGGCCACGCCGGTGGGGTGGAACTGCCAGAATTCCATGTCTTCCAGCGGAATGCCGGCGCGCGCGGCCATCCCTAAGCCGTCGCCGGTGTTGATGAAGGCGTTGGTCGAGGCGGCAAAGATGCGGCCTGCGCCGCCGGTGGCCAGCAGCGTGGTCTTGGCTTCGAAAATGTGAACGTCGCCGGTTTCCATTTCCAGGGCGGTGACGCCGACCACGTCGCCAGCGGCGTCGCGGATCAGGTCAAGCGCCATCCACTCGACGAAGAAGCTGGTTTTTTCCTTGACGTTTTGCTGGTACAGCGTGTGCAGCATCGCGTGGCCGGTGCGGTCAGCGGCGGCGCAGGCGCGCTGGACGGGCTTTTCGCCGTAGTTGGCGGTGTGGCCGCCGAAGGGGCGCTGGTAGATCGTGCCATCGGGGTTGCGGTCGAACGGCATGCCCATGTGTTCGAGGTCGTACACGGCCTTGGGCGCTTCGCGGCACATGAATTCAATCGCGTCTTGGTCGCCGAGCCAGTCGGAGCCCTTGACGGTGTCGTAGAAATGGTAGTGCCAGTTGTCTTCGGACATGTTGCCGAGCGAGGCGCCGATGCCGCCCTGGGCCGCGACGGTGTGCGAGCGGGTGGGGAAGACTTTGGACAGCACGGCCACGTTCAGGCCGGCACGGGCCAGCTGCAGCGAAGCGCGCATGCCGGAGCCGCCGGCACCGACGATGACGACGTCAAATTTGCGCTTGGGGAGTTTGGAAGTAGCGGTCATGATTCTTTTAGAAATTCTTGATGGATCAAATGCAGCCAGGCGGGCTTAGACGCGCCACAAGACCTGGATGCCCCAGCCGGCGCAGATGAGCAGCCAGACGATGGTGAATATCTGCAGGGTCAGGCGAAGCAGGACGGGTTTGACGTAGTCCATGAAGATGTTGCGCATGCCGACCCACACGTGGTAGAGCATGGCGATGATGACGGCGAAGGTCAGGCCTTTCATCCACTGCGAGGCAAACAGGCCCGCCCACTGGTCGTAGCCGATGGGGCCGGCGCTGAGAATGACGCGGGCCAGAACCAGCAGCGTGAACAAAACCATCAGGACTGCGGTGACGCGCTGGGCCAGCCAGTCGCGAACACCGTAATGAGCGCCGACTGCGCTGCGCTTGTAGCCGTAATTAACAGACATGGTGTGCTTTTCCTGAAAAGATTAGTAAAGGCCGAACAGCTTGGCGCCCAGCACAACGGTGAGGCCGATGCTCAGGACCAGCGTCACAAATGCGGAGGATTTGCCAAACTCCTTGCTGACGGCATCGTGGCTCAGGTCCATCCACAGGTGGCGCAGTCCGGCGATAAAGTGGTGCAGATAGCCCCAGATCAGGGCCAGCGCGACCAGTTTCCACAGCGCGCCGGGCAGGCCCAGCATGCCGACGTTGAAGGCGGCCTTGAATTTTTCAAACGAGATTTCCGAGGAAATCGAGGTGTCGAACATCCAGATGACAAAGGGCATCAGGATGAACATGATGACGCCGCTGCCTCGGTGCAGGATGGAAACCCAGGCCGCAGGGGTCATGCGGTAGGTCGTCAGGTCTTTGAAAGCGTTGATGTTGCGGAATTCAGGCCGCTTCGAACGCTGTGTAGATGCCAGCTCTGTCATTTTTTAGGGCTTTCGTGGATGTAACCGAATGGTAACTTTGTGAAGGAGTGTGATTACCAGTCAAACATTTTAATTCTATTGCAATGCAGCAAACTTACTTGCGCACTTTACTGCGCCTCAATGTTTCTCAGTTCAGCTCGTTTTTATAGTGATGCGTATCAGTGCGGTATAGACCCCGGCGCAACTCCATCGGCACGTCGTTGTAGGTGTAGGCGATGCGTTCCACGCTCAAAAGCGGCTCGCCGGGCGGCACTTCCAGCAGCTTGGCCGAGGCCGCATCGGCCGCGACAGCGCGGATTTTTTCTTCGGCGCGCACCATGCGCACGCCAAATTCGGTTTCAAAAAGGGCGTACATTGGCCCGCGGTAGCTGGTCAGCCGCTCGGCGGTCAGGCCCTTGAACGGGCCGCCGGGCAGCCAGACGTCTTCCAGAATGGTTGGCGTGCCTTGGTAGGCCAGCACGCGGCGCAGCTGCAGCACCGCGTCGCCGGTGCGCAGGGCCAGCGGATGGGCGATGTCGGCTGGCGCGCGCAGGCGCTTGCAGTCGATGATCTGGCGCTCGGCCGGCCCTTCGCTGCTGAGGTCGCCGTTGTCGGGCATCAGGCGCAAAAAGCGGTACTGCACATGGTGCTCGGCATGGGTGGCGACAAACGTCCCCTTGCCCTGGCGGCGAATGACGAGGTTTTCGGCGGCGAGCTCGTCAATGGCCTTGCGCACCGTGCCCTGGCTGACGCGAAAGCGCGCAGCCAGTTCCATCTCGCTGGGAATCGGCTCGCCGGGCTTCCATTCGCCCGCCTGCAGGCTTTGCAGGATCAGGGTCTTGATCTGCTGATAAAGCGGGCTGAAAGCCGGGGTCATGCCCGCAGCAGCACCGGTCTCTGGCTCGCCGGGAGTCAGGGGCTGGTCGGTCAATGAAGAGGAGGGCGTTGCCATACAGCAGATTTAAAACAGGGAGTGCCATGCATGCGGCGCAGCGGGCAACCCAAGCTCGAATCATATCTTATATAAGACATAAGACAAATTGACCGAACGCGATTTTCAAGCGTAAAATCTTTTGCTGAGCGCATTGCGCAGTCTGTCTGCAGGAGGCGCAGGAATCCGACCGGTTCCTGTTGCAAGTCCCGGGCTGCCTGCCTACCTCACTTCACATCCTGTTTGAATCGATTTTTAACCTTCTGGAGTTTCGTCATGAGCAAAAAACCCGTCCGCGTTGCAGTCACTGGTGCAGCCGGTCAAATTGGTTACGCACTGCTGTTTCGCATTGCCTCTGGCGAGATGCTCGGCAAGGACCAGCCGGTCATTCTTCAACTGCTCGAAGTGCCCGTTGAAGGCCCACAAAAAGCGCTCAAGGGCGTGATGATGGAAATCGACGACTGCGCCTTCCCGCTGCTGGTGGAGATGACCGCGCACAGCGACCCGATGACCGCTTTCAAGGATGCCGACTACGCGCTGCTGGTGGGTTCGCGCCCACGCGGCCCCGGCATGGAGCGTGCCGAACTGCTGGCCGTCAACGGCGCCATCTTCACGGCCCAGGGCAAGGCCCTGAACGCTGTCGCCAGCCGCGACGTGAAGGTGCTGGTCGTCGGCAACCCCGCCAACACCAACGCCTACATCGCCATGAAGAGCGCGCCTGACCTGCCAGCGAAGAACTTCACCGCCATGCTGCGCCTGGACCACAACCGCGCTGCGTCGCAAATCGCTGCCAAGACTGGCAAGCCGGTGGCCGCGATTGAAAAGCTCACTGTCTGGGGCAACCACTCGCCCACGATGTACGCTGACTACCGTTTCGCCACCATCGACGGCCAGAGCGTTGCCCAGATGATCAACGACCAGGAATGGAACGCCAACGTGTTCCTGCCCACCGTCGGCAAGCGCGGCGCGGCCATCATCGAAGCGCGTGGTTCTTCCTCCGCTGCCTCGGCTGCCAACGCCGCCATCGACCACATGCGCGACTGGGCGCTGGGCACCAACGGCAAGTGGGTCACGATGGGCATCCCATCGCAAGGACAGTACGGCATTCCTGCTGAAACGATGTTCGGCTTCCCCGTGACGTGCGAAAACGGCGAGTACAAGATCGTCGAAGGCCTGGAAATCGACGCCTTCTCCCAAGAGCGCATCAACCTCACCCTGGCTGAACTCGAAGGCGAAAAAGCCGGCGTCGCCCACCTGCTGTAATCGCTCCCAGCCTGGGGGCCTCCCCTGGGCATTGCTGCGGGAGCCGGACAATCGCCATGCACTTTGCACCTACAGTCAAGTGCATGGCGCCGGCCCTCTCCTGCGCCTGGCCCGCGAGCCGCTCACGACAGACTGAAAACCGGTTTTATTGAATGAAACATCCGCGCGAAGTTCTTCTCGGCGCTCAGGCCGCAACGGCTTTGTTGCCGGTTTGCGATCATTACAGTGGCGTTGAGGCGCGGATGCGCAAAAGCCTGCAGTTGCAGGCTGAAATGATGGAAGAGTTCGGCGCCTGCGTGTTTGACGTGACGCTGGACTGTGAAGACGGCGCGCCCGTCGGCGCAGAAGCCGAGCATGCCGCCATGGTGGTGGCGCTGGCCACAGGCGCGGCTGAAAATGCCCGCGTCGCCGTTCGCGTTCACGCCGTGGACCACCCCGCTTTCGAGGCCGACATGGCCCTCATTGCCGGCAAGCTCTCCCGCCGGCTCACCCACATCATGATTCCCAAGGTGGACTCCCTGGCCGATGTGCTCAAGGCCGAGCAGGCGCTGCTGGCCGCATCCGCCGGTGATGTGCCGCTGCATGTGCTGATCGAGTCCCCGCTGGCGATTCACAACGCTTTTGAGATTGCCGCGCATCCCCGGGTGCAGTCGCTCAGTTTCGGGCTGATGGATTTTGTCTCTTCCCACGGCGGCGCGATTCCCGCCGAGGCCATGGGCAGCCAGGGCCAGTTCACCCATCCGCTGGTGCTGCGCGCCAAGCTCGAAATGGCCTCGGCCTGCCACGCTTACGGCAAGACCCCGTCGCACTGCGTCGTCACCGAGTTCAATGACGCTGGCGCCATGACCATGGCGGCGCGCCGCGCCGCCCGGGAGCTGGGCTACACCCGCATGTGGAGCATCCACCCCAACCAGATCCGCCCCATCCTGGAGGCCTTTGCGCCCAGCGAGGGCGAGATCGAGGACGCGACAAAAATAATCCTTGCTGCCGAGCAGGCTGACTGGGCGCCCATCAGTTTTGGCGCCCAATTGCATGACCGTGCCAGTTACCGCTATTTCTGGCAGGTGCTCGAGCGTGCCCACCAGACCGGGCGAACGCTTCCCGCCGAAGCCCGGCTTTATTTCGACGCCGCTCTTTCCTGAGCCTCAACATCACGAGGATTCGTATGACAACCCACCGAATTGCCACCCTTGCAGCCGTGCTGTCCATTGCTGCCCTGAGCATGGCGCCCGGCTTGACGCACGCAGAAACGGCCAAGAAGGCGCTCAAGCCTGTCGCGGCTGCCAGCACCGAGGCCAAGCCCAAGGTCAAGGCCAAAGCCAAGCCCCGGCTCCATGCCAAAGCGGCCAAGCCTGCCGGGTCAGCGAAACCGGCCATCAATCCCAACCAGCGCACCAATCTCAAGAGCGCTACCAAAAACGTGGCCGCCGGCATTGGCGCGGCTGAAGCGGCGCTCACGCCTGCCGAGCTGGCGGTGGCCGAACGCGTGCATGTCGGCTATCTACCGTGCGAACTCGGTGCGTCAGTCACCCTGACAGCCGACGCCAGGGCGCCGGGCTATTTCAACATGCAGGGCAAGAATTTCAGCTACCGCATGTTCCCGGTGATGACCTCGACCGGCGCCGTGCGCCTGGAAGACCCCAAGGCCGGCGCAGTCTGGCTGCAACTGGCCAACAAATCCATGCTGATGAACCAGAAGCAGGGCATTCGCCTGGCCGATGAGTGCATGAGCCCGGCCCAGCTGACAGTGGCCCAGGCCTTGAAGATCAACCCGGCGGCCAGCATTCTCGATCCCGTCAGGCCCGCACTTGTTGCGCCTGTTGCGCCTGCAGCCGCCGACCCTTTGATGCAACTCGTGCCATCGGCCCGCTAAGCCCCGGTTTTTCAGCGCCCAGTCCCCACGAGTTTCAGCCATTCCCCATCAATTTTTAATGCAGGAGAAAACCATGTCATCCGAGTTTTTGCAAACCTACCGCAACCATGTCGCCGAACGCGCGGTCCTGGGCATTCCACCGCTGCCGCTGACGGCCAAGCAGACCGGCGAAGTCATCGAACTGCTGAAGAACCCGCCCGCTGGCGAAGAGGCCTTCCTGCTCGACCTGATCACGCACCGCGTTCCGGCCGGTGTGGACGACGCCGCCAAGGTCAAGGCCAGCTACCTCGCCGCCGTGGCCCACGGCACGGAAAAGTGCTCTTTGCTCTCGCGTGAAAAAGCCACCCAGCTGCTGGGCACCATGCTCGGCGGCTACAACATCAGCCCGATGGTCGATCTGCTCGACGACGCCGAAGACAGCGTGGCCACGCAAGCGGCCAGCGGCCTGAAGAACACCCTCTTGATGTTCGACCAGTTCCACGACGTCCAGGAAAAAGCCGAAAAAGGCAACAAATACGCCAAGGCCGTGCTGCAAAGCTGGGCTGACGCCGAGTGGTTCACCAGCCGCCCCGAAGTGCCGCAATCCATCCAGCTGACCGTGTTCAAGGTCGCCGGCGAGATCAACACCGACGACCTCTCGCCCGCGCCCGACGCCTGGAGCCGCCCCGACATTCCGCTGCACGCGCTGGCGATGCACAAGAATTCCCGCCCCGGCATCACGCCCGAGGAAGACGGCAAGCGCGGCCCGGTCAAGTTCTTTGACGAACTCAAGGCCAAAGGCAACCTGGTGGCCTACGTCGGCGACGTGGTCGGCACGGGCTCTTCCCGCAAGTCCGCTACCAACTCGGTGCTGTGGTTCACCGGCGAAGACATCCCGTTTGTGCCGAACAAGCGCTTCGGCGGCGTCTGCCTGGGCTCTAAAATCGCCCCGATTTTCTACAACACCATGGAAGACTCCGGCGCGCTGCCGATTGAGCTCGACGTGAGCCAGATGGCCATGGGCGACGTGATCGAGCTGCGCCCCTACGAGGGCAAGGCGCTGAAAAACGGCGAAGTCATCGCCGAGTTCAAACTGAAAAGCGATGTGCTGTTCGACGAAGTGCGCGCCGGCGGCCGCATTCCCCTGATCGTCGGCCGCGGCCTGACCGCCAAGGCGCGCTTTGCGCTGGGCCTGCCAGTGTCCACCCTGTTTCGCCTGCCGCAAAACCCCGAAGACAGCGGCCGTGGTTTCACGCTGGCGCAAAAAATGGTCGGCCGCGCCTGCGGTCTGCCAGAAGGCCAGGGCGTGCGTCCCGGCACCTACTGCGAACCCAAGATGACCTCGGTCGGCTCGCAGGACACCACCGGCCCGATGACCCGCGACGAGTTGAAAGACCTGGCCTGCCTGGGTTTTTCCGCTGATCTGGTCATGCAGTCCTTCTGCCACACGGCCGCCTACCCCAAGCCCGTGGATGTGAAGATGCACCACGAACTGCCCAACTTCATGAGCGACCGTGGCGGCATCCCGCTGCGTCCGGGCGACGGCATCATCCACAGCTGGCTCAACCGCATGCTGCTGCCTGACACCGTGGGCACCGGCGGCGACAGCCACACGCGTTTCCCCATCGGCATCAGCTTTCCCGCCGGCTCCGGCCTGGTGGCGTTCGGCGCGGCCACCGGTGTCATGCCGCTGGACATGCCCGAATCCGTGCTGGTGCGCTTCAAGGGCGAAATGCAGCCCGGCATCACGCTGCGCGACCTGGTCAACGCGATTCCGCTGTACGCCATCAAGGCTGGCTTGCTGACCGTGGCCAAGCAGGGCAAGGTCAACATTTTCTCGGGCCGCATCCTGGAAATCGAAGGCCTGCCAGACCTGAAAGTGGAACAGGCGTTTGAGTTGAGCGACGCGTCTGCCGAGCGCTCTGCCGGCGGCTGCACGGTGCATCTGAACAAAGAGCCGATCATCGAGTACATCAACAGCAACATCACGATGCTGAAATGGATGATTGCCACGGGTTACTCGGACGTGCGCACCATCAAGCGCCGCATCGCCGCCATGGAAGCCTGGCTGGCCGACCCGCAGCTGCTCAAGGGCGACGCCGATGCTGAATACGCCGCCGTCATCGAAATCGACCTGGCCGACATCCACGAGCCAATCGTGGCCTGCCCGAACGATCCGGATGATGTCAAAACCCTGGGCGATGTCGCTGGCGCCGCCATCGACGAAGTGTTCATCGGCTCGTGCATGACCAACATCGGGCACTTTCGCGCCGCGTCCAAGCTGCTCGAAGGCAAGCGCGACATCCCCGTCAAGCTGTGGATGGCGCCGCCGACCAAGATGGACGCCAAGCAGCTGAGCGAAGAAGGCCATTACGGCGTTCTGGGCTCGGCCGGCGCCCGCATGGAAATGCCCGGCTGCTCGCTGTGCATGGGCAACCAGGCGCAGGTCAAGGAAGGCGCGACCGTGTTTTCAACCTCCACGCGCAACTTCCCGAACCGCCTGGGCAAGAACTCTTATGTGTACCTGGGTTCGGCCGAACTGGCCGCGATCTGCTCCAAGCTGGGCCGCATTCCGACCAAGGCCGAGTACATGGCCGACATGACCGTGCTGACGGCCGCCAGCAGCAAGGTGTACCAGTACCTGAACTTTGACAAGGTTCAGGATTACACCGATCTGGCCGACACCGTCAAGGATGCTGTGCCCGGCGTGCCGGCATAAGGCTCACCTCACCCCAGCCACCTATACCCTGTATGAGAGGGTGGCTGACTGAATGGCAAAAGCCCTGCTGTGCAAACAGCAGGGCTTTTTTTGTGCGCCCTTGCTTGAGGCTGGCTGCCGCAAGGTGTCGAAAAGCCACTGTCCTGGCAGCCCTGCGGGCAGGAAAACCTCACGGCATTTTCAATTTCCTGTGCTCGCCCAGGGTGTCCAGCGGCTCGCCGGTGAGGGCTGCGCTGGCCATTTTGGCAAGCTGGACCATCTTGTTGTCCGTGACATCCCAATATTCGGCGTGGCTGATGAGCACTTCCAGCAGGGCCAGGTCGGGGTCAGACGGACCGCCGGGAAACCAGGCCTTGACCATGGGCGACCACAGCGCCTCTTTCTTGCCCTGATCCTCCACGATCAGCGCTTCGCCCGAAACCGACACATAGCTGTCATCGCTGGGACTGGCATAACTCACATTGACCTGGTCCTCCTGCTGGACCACCCGGGCGATCTCGCTCTGGCGCGAAATGAAGAAATACAGGACGGCGCCTTCATCGAGGGATTTGTTTAGGGTTGTCAGTGGCTGGCTGTGCAACCGGCCATTGGCATGGCGGTGGGTGAACATGCCGAACTTGATGCCCTTGATCAAGTCCCAGAGCTTGTCGTGATCGCTGGTAGTCCTCATGCAGTTTTTCCTGATGTAATCAATCGTGGAAAGACTGTAGGCAAGTCCAGGCTATTTCCTCATCAGCCGCCGGCCTGATGGCTTGTCAGTGGTGGCTGACAGCGCTGGACGCCTGGGCTCTTGAGCGCCTACTCGAAAATTCGCGCCAGCAGCGCCCCGTCGGCTGGCGCCTCCAGCGGAATCCACACCCGCAACGGACTGCCCGAGGCCACGCTGATCTCCTCGCCGTCGAGGTTTTTCATGGCGGTTACCTGCAAGGTACGGTTGCCGCCGGGGTGAATCACTTCGAGCGTGTCGCCCACTGAAAAGCGGTTCTTGGTTTCCACCTCGGCCCAGCCGTCTTTTTCAGCCTTCACTTCGCCGACGAACTGGCTGCGGCGCATTTCCGAGCTGCCGGTTTCGTAGTTCTGGTAGTCCTGCGACGGGCGGCGCTCCAGGAAGCCGGCGGTGTAGCCGCGGTTGGCCAGGCCTTCGAGTTCGGTGATCAGGGCCGGGTTGAAGGGCCGGCCTGCCGCTGCGTCGTCGATGGCGCGGCGGTACACCTGGGCGGTGCGCGAAACGTAATACTGGCTCTTGGTGCGGCCCTCGATCTTGAGGGAATCGACGCCGATTTTCACCAGCCGCTCGACGTGCTCCACCGCGCGCAGGTCCTTGCTGTTCATGATGTAGGTGCCGTGCTCGTCCTCCATGATGGGCATGAGCTGGCCGGGGCGCTCTTTTTCTTCCAGCAGATAGACCTGATCGGCCAGCGGGTGGCGCACACCGCCGCCGCAAGCGGAGAACGCCTGCTCGGCCTCCTGCTGCGCCTGGGCAAAGCTGAAGTCGCCTTCGAGCTTGAGCGGCTGGACTTCGCCCGAATCGGTGGCGTCGGTGCCGTTTTGCGGCGTGTAGTTCCAGCGGCAGGCATTGGTGCAGGTGCCTTGGTTCGAGTCGCGCCGGTTGAAATAGCCCGACAGCAGGCAGCGGCCCGAATACGCAATGCACAGCGCGCCATGCACGAACACTTCGAGTTCGATGTCGGGGCACTCCTGGCGGATTTTCTCGATCTCGTCCAGGCTCAGCTCGCGGGACAAAATAATGCGCGCCACGCCCATCGTCTGCCAGAATTTCACTGCCGCCCAGTTCACCGTGTTGGCCTGCACCGAGAGGTGAATGGCCACTTCCGGCCACTTTTCGCGCACCATCATGATCAGGCCGGGGTCGGCCATGATGAGGGCATCTGGCTTCATCGCAATCACCGGCTCGATGTCGCGTAAATAGGTGCGCACCTTGTCGTTGTGCGGCAGCAGGTTGCTGGTGACAAAGAATTTCTTGCCGCGCGCATGGGCTTCTTCGATGCCTTGCTGGATTTGTTCGAGGCGGAACTCGTTGTTGCGCGCGCGCAGCGAGTAGCGCGGCTGGCCGGCGTACACCGCGTCGGCGCCGAAGTCGTAGGCGGCACGCATCTTGTCGAGCGAGCCGGCGGGCAGGAGCAGTTCAGGTATCTTGATCGTCATCCCCCGATTGTCCACTGTCGGCCGCTTTCAAGCCTTGCAAAGACGAGCTGTTTCTCGTCTGGCGCTGCCAAGCCGTGCCTGAATTTGCTGCTACTGTTGCCGCTGCCGCTGCCGCTGCCGCTGCCGCTGCCGCTGCCGCTGCCGCTGCCGCTGCCGCTGCCGCTGCCGCTACGCCTGTGACTTGGCTGCCAGTAGCCCTATCCGCTGCCCGCCAGCCGTAGGAAGGCAGCGCACGGTGATGTAAGTCGGTCAGCCGGCTTCGTGCAGGCGATCAGGCTCTGTTGATTTCTTCGGGCCAGTGCTGGATTGAGCCCCTTTGCGCGCCGCCCGCTGCCTGCCAGAATGCAAGCTGCTGGTTTAAATCAAGGAGATTGTCATGGCTGAAACGCCCGCTCTGACCCGCCCCGGTCATCACGCTTTCGAGTCCACCCTGCAGACTTTCCACACCGCCTCCGGCCAAGCGGGAAAGTTCTATTCGCTGCCCGAGCTGACCAAGGAATTTCCCACGATCGCGCGCCTGCCGGTGGCGATTCGCATCGTGCTCGAATCGGTGCTGCGCAACTGCGACAACCAGAAAATCACGCCCGAGCATGTGCACCAGCTCGCCTGCTGGCTGCCCCATGCCGAGCGCAGCGACGAAATCCCCTTCGTCGTCTCGCGCGTGCTGCTGCAGGATTTCACCGGCGTGCCGCTGCTGGCCGATCTGGCGGCGATGCGCAGCGTGGCGCTCAGGCTGGGCAAGGACCCCAAGCGCATCGAGCCGCTGGTGCCGGTCGATCTGGTGGTCGATCACTCGGTGATGGTGGACCACTACGGCGCCAAGGACTCGATCGACCTGAACATGAAGCTCGAATTCCAGCGCAACCGCGAGCGCTACCAGTTCCTCAAGTGGGGCATGCAGGCGTTCGACACCTTCGGCGTCGTGCCGCCCGGCTTTGGCATCGTGCACCAGGTCAATCTGGAATACCTGGCGCGCGGGGTGTTCAAAACTGCCGGCGAGGAGGAGGGCGGCGCGGTGTATTACCCCGACACGCTGGTGGGCACCGACAGCCACACCACCATGATCAACGGCCTGGGCGTGGTCGGCTGGGGCGTGGGCGGCATCGAGGCCGAAGCGGCCATGCTCGGCCAGCCGGTCTACCTGCTCACGCCCGATGTGGTCGGTTTCGAGCTGAGCGGGTGCCTGCGCGAAGGCGTGACCGCCACCGACCTGGTGCTGTGGGTGACCGAAATCCTGCGCAAGGAAAAGGTCGTCGGCAAGTTTGTCGAGTTCTTCGGCGAAGGCACACGCACGCTGGCCGTGCCGGACCGCGCCACGCTGGCCAACATGGCGCCCGAGTACGGCGCCACCATGGGTTTCTTTCCGGTGGACGAAAAAACCATTGACTATTTTCGCGGCACCGGCCGAACCGACGTGGAAATCGAAGCCTTTGAGGCCTATTTCAAGGCCCAGGGCCTGTTCGGCGTGCCGCTGGCCGGGGAGATCGATTTCTCGCAGGTGGTGAAACTCGACCTGGGCGATGTCACGCCCAGCCTGGCCGGCCCCAAGCGCCCGCAGGACCGCATCGAGCTGGGCCGGGTGAGCCAGCAGTTCACCGCGCTGTTCAGCAAGCCGGCGTCTGAAAACGGTTTCAACCAGCCGGCCGCCGTGCTGCAGACCCGCCACCAGCTGCGCCACAGCGACGAGGGCCGCCCCGACAGGGCGCCGGTCACCCCGCCCACGCCCGAGGGCAGCGCCCGCTCCGTCGTCGAGATGGAGGCCAACCATCCGACACTGGCCACCGCCCAGTCCCTGGCGCCGCCGCCCGAGCAGCATGTCACCGATCTGACCATCGGCAACGGCGACGTGCTGATTGCGGCCATCACCAGCTGCACCAACACGTCCAACCCCGGCGTGCTGCTGGCGGCGGGCCTGCTGGCCAAAAAAGCGGTGGAGGCGGGCCTGCAGGTCCAGCCGCACATCAAGACCTCGCTGGCGCCGGGCTCGCGCATCGTGACCGAGTACCTGACCCAGACCGGCCTCATGCCCTACCTGGAAAAGCTCGGTTTTTCGCTGGTCGGCTACGGCTGCACCACCTGCATCGGCAACTCGGGCGACTTGACGCCCGAGCTCAATGAAGTCATCACCAAGGGCGATCTGGTGTGCGCGGCCGTGCTCTCGGGCAACCGCAATTTCGAAGCGCGCATTCACCCCAGCATCAAGGCCAATTTCCTGGCCAGCCCGCCGCTGGTGGTGGCTTACGCGATTGCCGGCACGGTGCTGCGCGATTTGGTGACCGAGCCGCTGGGCAAGGGCACCGGCGGCAGGGAGGTGTATTTGCGCGACATCTGGCCCCGCAGCGAAGAGGTGCATGCGCTCATGAAATACGCCATGAATGGCGAGGCTTTCCGCGCCAGCTATGGCAACGTCAAGGCCGATCCGGGCGAACTCTGGGGCCAGATCCACGGCGTCACCGGCGACGCCTACACCTGGCCGAAAAGCACCTACATTGCCGAGCCGCCTTTTTTTGAAGGTTTTTCCATGGACAAGGATGCCGAGACGCAGGCGCACGAACCAGGCGGGCGCAAAACCAGCCTGTCTTCGGTCGAGGGCGCGCGCATCATGGCGCTCTTTGGCGACTCCATCACGACGGACCACATCTCGCCGGCAGGCGCCATCAAGGCCAGCTCGCCCGCCGGCCAGTGGCTGCTGGCCCACGGCGTGCAAAAGGACGACTTCAACAGCTACGGCTCGCGCCGGGGCAACCATGAAGTCATGATGCGCGGCACCTTTGCCAATGTGCGCATCAAGAACCTGATGCTGCCGCCGGGTCCCGACGGCGCGCGCGAGGAGGGCGGGCTCACGCTGTTCCAGCCCGGCGGCGAGAAGATGTTCATCTACGACGCCGCCATGCGCTACATGGCCGAGGGAACGCCGACGGTGATCTTTGCCGGCGAGGAGTACGGCACCGGCTCGTCGCGCGACTGGGCCGCCAAGGGCACGCAACTGCTGGGCGTGCGGGCCGTGGTGGCCCAGAGCTTTGAGCGCATCCACCGCAGCAACCTGGTCGGCATGGGCGTGTTGCCGCTGCAGTTTTTGAGCGGCGACTGCTGGCAGAGCCTGCGCCTGACGGGCAACGAAGTGATCGACGTGCTGCCCGACCCGCAGCTCAAGCCGCAAAGCCGCGCCCGGCTGGTGGTGACCCGCGAGGACGGCAGCCGCGAGGAGCTGGAGGTGGTGCTGCGCATCGACACCCCGATCGAGGTCGATTACTACCGCCACGGCGGCATTCTTCCGTTCGTGCTGCGGCAATTGCTGGCCGCATGAGCCTGACTCTGGGTTACCATTTTTCAATGACTTACCACGCCACTGCATTACCCAAGGCCCCGGCTTGCTGCCGGTGCCTGACGACCTGTTTACTTTCCGACGCGCAGCGCGCCCGCATCCCCGTTCAAGGCATGCTGCCGGCCGGTGCCGCATGACCCGGCAGGTGTTGATTGCCGGGGGTGGCATTGGCGGACTGGCCGCCGCGCTGGCCGCTTCGCGCGCTGGCTGGGATGTGCGCCTGTATGAGCGGGCACCGGCCTTCAGCGAGGTCGGGGCGGGCGTTCAGCTCGGCCCCAATGTCGTGCGACTGCTGCACGGCTGGGGCCTGCAGGGCGCACTGGCGCGGGTGGCGGCGTTTCCGCAGCGCCTGCAGGTGCGCGATGCTGTCTCGGGGCGCGAACTGGGCGTGCTGGCGCTGGGCGAGCGGGCGCTGGACAAATACGGCGCGCCTTACGTCACCATTCACCGCGCCGATCTGCACGGCTTGCTGCTGCAGGCGCTGCAGGGACGCGACAACCTGTGGCTCAAGCTCAACACCTGCCTGTGCGGCTACACCGACACCGGGCGCGAAGTCACCCTCAAGACCACCGGCCACCTGACGAAGGGCCGCCTGGGCGGCCTTGACAGCGATGGCGCGCCCGCATTGGCAGACCTGGCCGACGCCGACGAGGGGCTCGAAGTCGAAGGCGACGCCCTCATCGGCGCCGATGGCCTGTGGAGCCGGGTGCGCGAGCTGATGCTGGGCGATGGTCCGCCGCGCGTCACCGGCCACCTGGCTTACCGCGCGATGCTGCCGCAGGCGGGCCTGCCCGAGCAGTTGCGCAGCCAGCAGGTCACGGCCTGGCTGGGTCCGAAACTCCATGCCGTGCAGTACCCGGTGCGCGGCGGCGAGTGGCTGAACCTGGTGGTCATCGTGCAGGGGCAGGCGCCGGGCGACCTGCAAAGCTGGGACCACCAGGCCAACGGGGCTGACCTGCAGGCCGCCATCCAGGTCACCTGCGCGCCGCTGCGCGAGTTGATCGAGGCGGTGACGGCCGGTGCCGGCACCACCGGCCCGGCCTGGCGCCTGTGGCCGCTGTCGGACCGCCCGCCCATCAGTGGGGCGCACCAGCAGGCCAAGGGCCGTGTGGCCTTGCTCGGCGATGCCGCGCACCCGATGCGGCCTTACCTGGCGCAAGGCGCGGGCATGGCGATTGAGGATGCGGCCGAACTGGGTTCGGCGCTGGCCCAGGCGCTGGACCCGGCCTTTGATGTGCCCACCCTGCTGCAGCGCTACGCCCTGAACCGCTGGCAGCGCAATGCCCGGGTGCAGGCCCGCTCGGTGCGCAACGGTGAGCTTTTTCATGCCGAGGGGCCGCTGCGCTGGGGCCGGGACGCAGGCATGAAGCTGCTGGGCGAGAAGGTGCTCGACTTGCCCTGGCTGTACGGGGCCATGCCCAGGGTGGTGTGACTTCTCCCGCAGCTTTGGACGTGGTGCGCCGGCTGGTGCCGGGGCGCTGAGCCAAGGCGCTGGCGGGCATGCGGATCAGGCAAAATCCTCCACCCCGGCCGACAATGGATGGCATGGCCCGGTGGCAACGATTCGATTGACCTTGACCTTGAAAGACAAAGCACCCATGAATGCAAACAGTAAAGTGGCGCTCGTGACCGGCGCGGGCACTGGCATCGGCCGGGAAGTGGCGCTGGCTTTTTTGCGCGCAGGCTATTGCGTGGCGCTGGCCGGGCGGCGCATCGAGCCGCTGATGGCTGTTGCCAGCGAATCTGGTGTGCAAGAGCGCACCCTGCCGATTTCCACCGATGTGAGTCGGCCCGAATCGGTGGACGCGCTGTTTGCTGCCATCGCGGAAAAGTTCGGCCGCCTCGATGTGCTGTTCAACAATGCCGGCGTGAGCTCGCTCAAGACGAAGTTTGAAGACCTGACTTTCGAGCAGTGGCAAACCGTGGTGGACATCAACCTGACGGGCTCCTTCCTGTGCGCGCAAGGCGCTTTCAGGCTGATGAAGGATCAACTGCCGCAGGGCGGGCGCATCATCAACAACGGCTCGATTTCGGCCCAGTCGCCCCGTCCCAACTCGGCGCCCTACACGGCCACCAAGCATGCCATCACGGGCCTGACCAAGTCGATCTCGCTCGACGGAAGAAAATACGGCATTGCCTGCGGTCAGATCGACATCGGCAACGCCATGACCGAGCTGGCCGCGCCCATGGTCAAGGGCATGCCCCAGGCCAATGGCCAGATTGCCGCCGAACCGATGATGCAGGCCAGCGAGGTGGCCGATGCGGTGCTGCACATGGCCGCGTTGCCGCTCTCGACCAACGTGCAGTTCATGACCATCATGGCCACAGCCATGCCCTTTGTCGGGCGTGGCTGAGGCGTTTGGCTCAATAAGTTTCCAGCGTCAGATGGACCACCGTCTGGTTCAGCAGCACATAGGCCACTTCGCCAAAGGTCATCGGGCCGGTGACGTGGCCGGTCTGCTTGCCCTCCAGCTCGCAGTACAGGTAGTTGAGCACGCAGTTGCAGGAAAAACCGGCTTTTTCGGGTAGATCGGCAATGGCCTGGCCGAAGGCCGCTTCATAGCTGCCGGAAAAAGGCCGGGCCAGCTTGTAGGCCACACGCGGAAAGACCGGGCCGTAGAACTGCACGACGTCCTGCTTGTCATCGACCGCCTTGAGGCTGACGTTGATGATCGCGCCGCTGTAGTCGGCCACCAGCGGCAGCCGGGTGTCGTGGCCGATGCGCTGCAGGTACTTGGCCAGCGAGGCCGGCTTGCCGTTGATGAGGCAGGCGGAGACTTCAAAGCCGCTGGTCTCGAACTCGATCAGGTCGCCATCGCCCTGGCTGAACAGGTTGACAATGCTGACATTGGCGCTGACGTTCTCGGGCAGCGGTACATGGATGACCACCGCCTGGTTGTCCAGCAGCGCGCCGCTGCGCCCGTCGCGCACCTTGGGGCTGCGCTGGCCCATGTCGTCGAGGTGAATGCCGGCGATCCAGCCCACCAGCGGCTTCATGAACATTTCGTCGTACATCGAGGCGTGATGGGCATACTCGAAATGCGCTTCGGAAAATGCCGGCAGGATGATCAGGCTGAAACCATTGGCGGGCGCCTCCATGCACACCTGCGAGAGCGAAGCCACGTCGTAGTGGCGTATCGTCGGCGTCAGGTCGGGGTAGAAGTTCAACGGCGTGACGAAGAGAAGATCGCGCGTCGTCACGCCGCCCTGCTGGCTCATGAAGTAGGGGATGGTGCCACCGATCCAGTTGCCGTTGGGCAAGGCGGCCAGCGCATTTTCATCGCCCGCAATGGCCAGCGTGGCACCGCTGAGGATCATGTCTGCGGCGATCTTTGGTGTGACCAGTAACTGCTGTAGGGCACTCATACTGACTCCGTCTGTGACAGGTTCCTGAACTGGTTCAATTCATAGCCCAGGCTGCGCTGGTTGCGCTCGACGTACTTGTGCAACTCGCGCAGCTTGAGCCGCTTGACCTCGTCATTTTGCTGCAAGCTGACCTGCTGGCGCAGTTTGGTGAGAATGAGCTGCAGGCTCAAGGTCTTGATGTGGATGTTGAGCTCGCCGGTGATCAGCTTTTCCCAGACCGGATCGTCCAGACCGGGCACGTCGCCCTGACCCGCCGAGGTGGACGCTGCGCCAGCGTCGGCAGCAGCTGTTTTCTTGCTGGCCGTGTACTCAAACTTCACCTGGCCATTGTCCAGTGCATGCTTGAACTTCCACAGGTCGTTGAAGGGAATGTTGAGCACATCGCAGATGGCGTGCATCTCCAGGCCTTCAGCCAGGCAGACAAAGATCTGGCGCGACAGCCGGTTGGAAAACGGCAGGCCCGGCTGACCGAACCAGGGCAGGTCGAAATGGCGCTCGTCCAGGCTGTCGGTGGTGTGGATCTGGCAGCTGAAGTTCATGCAGTTGAGGTGGCGCCACTGCATTTCCGGGCCGTTGGCAGGCACCTCAATGACGGTCTGGACCGTGCTTTTGCCAAACCAGCTGCGCTTTTTCTCGACATTGGGCCGGGGCTGGCGGGTGATCCACAGATGAACGATCATCGCGACTTCATCCACCCGGTACTGGACGGCCCGCCAGGGATGGGGGATACCGGCGGCCTGCACCAGGTAATCCGCGATTGAAAATGCCTGAACTTCTTTCATCACCAGTCTCCTAAAACATCACACAGGCCTGCTGTTGCGCTGCAGCCCCAAAAGGGGAATGAAGGCCGGAGTGCTCAAACCCTCCGGCCCTGCGCTGCGCTCTCAAGCAGGCTCTTTTCGGTCCATTGCGTTTAGAAGAAACCCAGCGCCTTGGGGCTGTAGCTCACCAGGAGGTTCTTGGTCTGCTGGTAGTGGTCGAGCATGACCTTGTGCGTCTCGCGCCCGATGCCCGACTCCTTGTAGCCGCCAAAGGTGGCG
>JALYRU010000034.1 GCA_030855235.1 Pseudomonadota bacterium | reverse complement strand
CCCTAAGATAACGCGCATTATCTCATGCCATAATTGCCTGGTAAAAACTTCCCTCCAGCGCCTGCCATGGCCCCAATGCCAAGCCCCTCCACCACTTACGTGCGCCGCCTGGGCGCGCACCACTTTGCCCACCTGCGCGCCGCGGCCGAGGGCTTGGGCGTGCCCGAGAGCGCCCGACGCTATCTGGGCGTCGAGCACGGCCACCAGGCCCGGGCGGCGCACCAGCAGACGCTCGACGCCGTGCGCGCCGTGGCCCGGCGGCGCGGCGAGAGCGCCTGGCGCCTGATCGGTCTGGCCATCCGCACGCCGGGCGCGAGCGCGCACCCCAGCCTGGAGGACTTTGCCGCCGAGCGCGGCCTCGAAGGCTGGCGCGAGGACGAGCTCAGGCAGATGCACGCCGAAGCGTACCCGGTCGATCCCAAGGCCGCGCGCCGCCAGCGCCTGCGCGCGCGCCAGCTCGCGCTGCTGCGCCGGCTTGAAAACCTGGCCGCCGAGGTGCCGCTGGCCAGCGACTCGGTGGCGGGCTGGTTCGATGACACCACGGCCAGCAAACTCATCACGGCCGGGATGAGCACGCTGGGCGAGCTGCAGGCCGTCATGGCCATCGGCGGGCGCTGGTACCGCACCCTGCCCGCCGTGGGGCCGGGCAAGGCGCAGCGTATCGCCGCCCACCTGGCGCTGCTGCTGCCCGACTCTGACGCGCCCAGGCGGGTGTTTTCCCCGGGCGTCAGCGCGGCGTCACAAGCCGCGCGGGCTGGCCTTCGGCCGCAGATCGGCCCGCTCGCGCAGCCCGGCGCCGTCTCGCTTGTACCGGCTGCGTCCCAGGGGGCACCACGTACCGACCCTGACATCGAGCCAACCGCCCTGGCGGCAGCAGCGCAGCGGCCAGCGCCTGGCGCGGCGCTGCTGCACGCCGCCAGCGACGCGCAGGCGGTGCAGGGCTGGATTGGCGCGCGCGCCGGCTCCGTCGCCACCGCCCGCGTCTATCAGCGCGAAGCGACCCGGCTGCTGCTATGGCTCGAGCACGAAGCGGGCGGCAAGACACTGCGCCAGATGAGCGTTCACGACTGCAGCGCCTTCATGGCGTTTTTGCAGCACATTCCGCCCCAGTGGATGTCGCGCGCGCGCGCCGCGCCGGGCGAGCCGGGCTGGGCGCCGTTTCGCGGTCATTTGAGCCACCAGAGCCAGAAGCAGGCGGTGACGATCAACGCCTCGCTCTTTGCCTGGCTGCAGGCCGCGCAGTATGTCAGCGCCAACCCCTGGGTGCTGGTGAACCACAAAACGGGTGACGATCGCCAGCGCAAGATGCTTGACACCAAGGCGCTGAGCGAGGACGCCTGCGAAGCCATCCTGCGCTTTATCGACGCGCAGCCGCCCTCGCCCGCGCGCGCGCGCATTCGCTTTATCCTGCGCTTTGTCGAGTCTGTGGGCCTGCGCTCGGCCGAACTATTGGGCGCGCGCCTGGGCGACTTCCGGCACGAAAACGAAGGCTGGGTGATGCAGGTCCACGGCAAGGGTGCGAAAAACCGCATCGCCGCCATCCCCGGCCAGGCTTTGGAAGCCCTGCAGGACTACCTGGCAGCCCGGGGACTGGGCTGCATCGACACGGCGCCGCCCGAAGCGCCCCTGCTGGCCTCCACCCTGGAGCCAATGGCGGCAGTGGGTTACCAGGCGCTGTACGAGCATGTGCGCCGCTGGCTCGCCAAGGCCGTGCGCGCCTCCAGCCTGTCCGAAGCCGAGCGCGCAAAGCTGCTCGGGGCCACCACCCACTGGCTGCGCCACACCTTTGGCACGCGCGCGATCGCTCGCGACGTGCCGCTGGACGTGATCCAGGCCCAGATGGGCCACGCCTCCATCCAGACCACCACCGCCATCTATGGCCGCGCGCCCATCAAGCGGCGCGTCGATGCGCTGGGCAAGGCCTTTAAATAAACAACCAGGCCGCTTGGCGCCCTTCAGCCGCCACGGCGCTGCCCGGACCAGGAATGGGCGGGTGGCCGGTCCGCATCTCAAACTGGTCGCCTGCTTTCGGCTAAAAACCAAAGCAAGGGAATGAACGCTCCGGCGGTAACCTGGACAGCACAGCGATGCGCTGCAGGAGTCAGATGGGTGTTATACCGTATAACACCCCAAGCCCGCCCCATCAGTCCGCCAGCGCCTGAAGGATGGCCCTTTGAACCTTTTCAACCTTGTCCGCGCTCAGGACGTCGATTTCAAAAGATACTTTTTTTTCTGTCATCCTGACAAGCATTACCGTCGCGCCGTCCACCTTGATTTCACGGGAAGCTGTCTTCAGGGCATTTTTGGGGGTTCCCACGAGCGCCTGGTAGACCTCCACGGCACTTTTCGGAATGGTCTTCTTTTCCGCCTTCATTGTTTTTGCCCTGGCCAGAACAACGTCCGGGTCTTTCTCCAGTGCATCGGACAAGGGCGCGGCCCAGCGATACTGGATGTCGAGCCGGGAGGGGAACGCATCGAGCACCTCGGCCGGCAAGCGGGCAATCTTCACCGCCACCGACACATTGGGGGCCTGTACGCCGATGGCATCGGCCAGCTTGCGCAAGGAGCCATACAGCCCATCATCGAGCGCGCGCCGGTACATCTCTCCCTGCTCGTAGGGGCGCAGGTCGGCGCGCTGGCGGTTCTCGCGGTCCATCTCGACAAACAGCGCCTGCTCATTGATCGATTCAATCACCGCCAGTACCGGCAGGCCGAGCTCCAGACAGGCACGGTGGCGGCGATGCCCGAAGACGATTTCGTAGCCCTGCGGCTGCGAGCCCGGCACGGGGCGCACCTTGATCGCCTGAACATTGCCGCCGGCCGACTCGATGTCTGCTTTCAGCGCCTTGAAATCTGTGCTTTCAAAACTGTCGCTGTGGCGGTTGGCCCACTTGCTGGGCAGCACGCTGACAGGGTCGAGTTTCTTGGCCGGCGCGGCGTCTGACCAGACCTTCAGCTCGGTTTTGAGCGACTGGTTCTCGCTGAACACCTCGGATTCTCTGGCCAGGTGGGCGACGAAAGCGCCGGGGCCGGTCTTAGTTTTCACCGCAGGCGCCGGGTCCGTCAGGCCGGCCCGGGCGGGCGCCACGGCGGGGGTGTGCATGGCCAGCATCGCCCGGTCCTTGACGCTGAGTTTTTTACTCATGATGCACCGCCTTGCCCGCCACCTTGGCCTGCAGCTTGAGCATGGCCTGCGCGTTCGATGCCCACACGCCCATCACCTGCAGCTCGATGTATTCCACCAGCTGGTCGTAGGCGTCGCGCGCGCGCTTGAGGGTCTTGGCCTGCGCGCTGCTGGAGTCCAGGTCATAGACCGTGCCGAATTCGGCGGAAGCCGTGGCGGCAATCGACGTCTTGGGGATTTCAATGGGCAGCACCTTGGCGCCATAGGCGCTGATGATCCATTCGCGCACCGCCGCGCTGACCGCGTCCGAGCGGTCCACCCGCGACAGCACCACATCGACAAAATAATACTTTTTGTCGTCGCCGCGCGAGCGGAACAATCCGCCGCAGACCTCGGTGAACAGGCTCCAGAACTGCGCGCTCGACGCAAAATCGAGCGCGTTTGGCGGTAGCGGCATGACGATGCCCTCGGCGGCAATCAGGGCGTTGATGGTGATGTAACTCAGCGAGGGCGGCGTGTCCACCAGGATCACGTCATAGATTTCCCGCGCCTCATCCAGGCCGGCATCGAGCACGCGCCAGAAAGCAAAATCGGGCTCGTTTTTTTGCCGCGCCGGCAGCAGGAACTCGGCATTGAACAGAACCGGGGCGGCAGCCACCAGGTCGATGCCATCCCAGTAGGTCTGACGCACGGCCGGCATGATGGAGTCGGTCTCGCCGGCGCACAGCGGCAGGATGGTCTGGTCTTCCTCGACCTCGGTGTCGGGCATCACGCCGAACAGGGTGGTGAGCGAGCCCTGCGGATCGGTGTCGATCACCAGCACCTTGTGGCCGCGCAGGCTCAGGCCCTGCGCCAGCGCGGCGGCCGTCGTCGTCTTGGACACCCCGCCCTTGAAGTTGGCCACCGAGATGCACACGCCCGCGGCCAGCTTGGGGTCGCGCAGCTTGTTGGCCTTCAAGGTGCGCACCCACTGGCGGGCCTCGACCAGGCTCCACTCGCGCCGGCCCGAACCCGGCTTGCTGCCCGAGGGCAGTTCTCCCTTCTTGGCCAGGTACTGAACCTGGGAAATCTCCAGGCCGCACAGATCAGCCAGCTGCGCGGAAGTGAAGGTAGGGGGCGACTTGCGGGACTCGGGCGCCAGCATGGAAGTGCGCACCTGATGGACAACCGCTGCCGCATGCTCCGAGATGGCGTCCAGCGCTGCGATGTCGATCAACGGAAAGAGCGGATTGGTTTTTTGCATACGAGTTTCCTTTTGCGCAATTTTAGGGGTCGCGCTTGAAAAAAATGAAACCTGATTGCATGCGCTCATTGCCCGCCTCCCAAAAAATTTGGCCCGGACAACAGGGCTGGAGACTTTTGGCCGTTCCTGGGCTGCCCGGATTCGGGCGGGAAAAGTTATCCACAGTCTTGCCTGTCTTTAAGGAAAGTCTTTAAGAAAGAGTCTTTAATACAATCTAAGCCCTCTATTTTTGCCAATTTCTTTATAAAAATCAATGACTTACGTTTTTCAACTATCCGTCTTTTTATACCTAACTATCCTGTTTTTTATACTTTGCCGTCCGTCTTTTTATACTTTGCCGTCCGTCTTTTTATAGATTCAAGACCTCGCAGAGCCGTCCTGATCCGCTCATCCCGCAACTTGCGCGCCATCATGCGGGCGGACCCAAGATCGCCATCCGCGACCGGCCGGGACTTGCCGCCGGCCCCGGATCGGGCTGCGGTGGGCTGTGAAATGCGGCGAAATCCAGAACTATCCGTCTTTTTATACTTTGCCAGGGCGGCGATTTTGGCGGTCAATTTTTCTTTTATCCAAGAATCCAATAAACTTGGATACTTGATGGCAAAGAGAAAAAATGAAAACAATTACCCCTGCCCCGGTGTTCAAGAAGCCCAATTCGGCGCTGGTCATGATGCCCAAGATCGGCAAGCTCACCGCTGTGTCCAGGAAAATCTTCAACGTGCTGCTGCATGCGACCCAGCGGCAGGTGCATGCCCTGGCCGAGGCGGGCAAGATTGTCGAGGCCACCCATTACTTCAGCGCGCGCCTGGATGAACTGGTCTCGCCGGTGGAGCAGGGCAACTCCAACCTGACGTCGTGCGCGAAAAAGTCGCTGCTGGAGATGCGCCGCACCGAAGTGGACTGGGAGGCGCCGGACGCCCACTCGGGCGTGATCTGGAGCAACATGAGCCTGCTGTCCGAGGCCAAGATTGTCAAAACCCGTGGCATTTTGTATGCCTACTGGGCGCTTCCGCCGGGCCTGCTGAGCGTGATTGCGGACCCGCAGCGTTTCACGCCCATCGACATCGCCCAGCTGTCTCAACTGAAGACCTACACGGCCGTTGCGCTCTACGAGATCTGCGTGCGCTACAAAAACAACCCGACGGGCCTGACCAGCGAGAACGCGCTGGAGTGGTGGGTCGATGCGCTGACCCAGAGTGCGCCCAAGATCGATCCGAAAACAAAAAAACCCAAGCTGCGGCTGTGGAGCAAGTTCAAGAGCGAGCAGGTCAACGCGGCCATCGATGAAATCAACACCAAGTCGGACATCGGCATCGAGCTGATCGAGAAAAAGACCGGCAAGGCGGTCACGTCCGCGCAGTTCAAGGTCTGGCGCAAGGCGGTGGACGCGGTGGAGGTAGTGAACAACCCCAGGCTCACGCCGGCCATGGCCGAGATGGTGGGCAAGCTGGGCCTGCAGCTGGGCGATATTTCCCATCTCCTCAAGCTCGGCCACGGCGAGAGCATTCTGAACATCGCGCTGACCAAACTGCAGGCGCGCATCGAGCGCGAAGACCTCACGCCCATCGAGTCCAAACTGGCCTACCTAAAAACCGTGCTGGCTGAAACCGGTGGCTATGTGGCAGCGCCGCCGCCCGCTGCAAGACTGACGGTCGCTTCGGTGCTGCCGGCTCTGAACGCCGTGGCTGATCTGCCAAAAGTGCTGAGTTACCAGGAACACCGTCGCCAGCAGATCAAGGAAGAAGTGCTCAACATGAGCAAGGACAGGCAGAAAAAATACGCCGAACTGGCGCTGGAATACCTGCAAAAAGCCGGCATCGCCACCACCACCCTGAGCCGCAAGGTCGAGTCGGGCGTGTGGACGACGGGCGTGCTGTTCAGCAAGATGATCGAGATTTATGCCCTTGAGCAGTACGGCCCCGATTGGGGCGTTGACCATCAGCACGACAGCGATGCTGGCGATGCGGTGCAGATGGGCCTGCCTTTAAAGTGAGGGTATCAGGAAGCAGCGGTGAGAAACTCCGCAGAGCCGTGACGCCTGCCGCCCCGTTGAAAGTAAAAAAAGCTTCATGGCTACCAAGCTTCACGCCTGCTGACGCACTACCGGAAACGGCGGCAATCCAGCCAGGATCGCCGCGCCGTAGCGCATCGTCGCCAGCCGGGTGTCGCAGATGGTGATGACGGCCCGGTCGGTGACGGTGCGTACACCGCGCCCGGCCCATTGGGCCAGCTTCATGCCCGCGCGCGGCACGGACAGCTCGGTGAACGGGTCGCGCCCCTGGGCGCTGAGCCACTCGGCCAGGGCTTCTTCCACGGGCGAGTTCGGCGGCGTGAAGGGAAGTTTGTCGATCACCACGTGTTCGCACAATTCTCCCGGCAGGTCGATGCCCTCGCCGAAGGACTGCAGGCCGAAGATGATGCTGCGCTCGCCAGCAATGATGCGCCGGCTGTGCTCTTTCAAGAGATCGGTGCGCGAGCGCACGCCCTGCACCAGTACCTCGCTGGCCAGGTCTTTGGGCAGGGCGGCGTAACAAGCCTGCATCTGCCGGCGCGAGGTGAACAGAACCAGTTGGCCGTGTTCATGCTCACGCAGCAGGCCGGGCAGCTTTTCGCACAGCTCGTCGGAAAAGCCCGCGCTCTTGGGCGAGTGCTGCATGGGCGCGATGCGCAGCTCGCCCTGCGTCGCGTAGTCAAAAGGCGAGGCCACCACCAGCGCGCGGCGCTCGGGGTAGCGGTTCATGCCGCTGAGGCGGTCAAAGAAATCAAAACTGCCGCAGGCCGTGAGCGTGGCCGAGGTGCAGACGGCGGCGCTCACGCTCTTCCAGAGGTTTTTCGACAGCACCTGCGCGGCGGTCATCGGGCTGGCGCAAAGCCAGGCGTCGGGCGTGCCGCCGGTTTCTTCCACCCACTCCAGCCATTTGGCCCAGGGCACCTTGTCGTGCGTGGCCCAGGCGGTGAAGAGTTTTTCCAGCGTTTCCAGGCGGGATAAATACACGCCCAGCTCGACGCCGGCGCGGCTGTGCTCGTCGCGCTCCTGCGGCGAGCGCGATTCGTCGTTTTCACTCAGCGCGGCCGCAATGCCGGCAATCACTCTCATCACCGCGCGCAGCAAGGTGGCCAACTCCTGACACTCAGGAATCAAGGTCTCGGGAATCTGGCCTTGTGTAAAACGGTGAACATTCCTGTCGGCGTTGACCAAGTGAGCGGCCATCCACCAGTTCTCCAGCAGCGCCAGCTTGTCGGTGCAACCGGTGATCAGCTGCGCAAAGGCGACGGGGTCCGGCCGGGTGGACGCGGGCAGCACCTTGCCGTGGCGCAGCGCCACGGTACGCAGGCCGGCCAGCAGCTTGATGCTCGCGCCCAGCCGGGCGCGGTAGGAAAACTGCTCGGCCGCGATTATTGGCAGATGGTGCGCCTCGTCGAAGACGAAGAGGGTGTTGCCCGGATCGATCAGGCTGCTGTCGGTCTGAAGCGTGGCCAGGATCAGCGAGTGGTTGGCCACCTGCAGCGTGGCCGTAGCCGCCTGGCGCCGGGCCTTGAAAAACGCGCAGTCGCGAAAGAACTCGCACTTGCCGGCGTTGCAGGCGTGGGTGTTGGCCTGCACCTGGCGCCAGTCCTCCGGGTCCGGCGGCTGGGCCAGGGAATCGATGTCGCCATCCCAGGCGCCCGAGCGCAGTTTTTTCGCGCTGTTCTTGAACCACAGCTTGGCCTCGGCGCTGTCGCGCGCGATGGCGCCCGGCCGGCGCGGCGCGCCGAACGCCTCCTGGAATTCGGCGCTGAGCAGGCTGTCCTGCGCCTCGTCATTGAGCGCGCCTTCGAGCCGGCTCTCGCAGATGTAGCGCGCCCGGCCCTTGAGAATGTCGTAGCGCAGGTCGGGAATGATCTCAGCCAGGCGCGGCAGGTCTTTGTAAAAGAGCTGCTCCTGCAGCGCCACCGTGGCGGTGGAGACGATGATGGTCTTGTTGAGCACTTCCGAGGCGACGATGGCCGCCAGGCAATAAGCCACCGTCTTGCCGGTGCCGGTGCCCGCTTCGAGCTGTGCCAGGTTGCGGCCGGTGCGCGCTTCTTCGTCAGGCGCCTTGGCGGATAAAAAGGTCAGCAGCGCCGCCTGCATCATCTGGTACTGGCCGGGCCGGGCGATGAAGCCGGGCCAGGATGCGGCGACTTCGCCGTATAACAGCTCCAGCCGGATGCGCGCCGCTTCCAGCCGCTCGGGGTCGATGCCGCGCTCGCAGGCGTGGGCGGGCAGGTCGGTCTCGGGAACTGCCGGTGGCGTGGATTCGAGAGAAGAAGGCGGGGTGGAGGAACTCATCGCCCGATTATTCATGACAATACATGAAAAGCGCGGGTAACCCGCCGTTGAACATCACTGGGCGCCGGTGAATCGCTGGACGCGGGGCTGTCCCTTTTTCAAGGAACATCGGGAGAAAAAATGGCATTTGATATGTTTGCAGGCGATAGCCGCGAAAAATGCTTTTCGAGAAGATTTGGCAGACATTTCACCTTGTACAGGCCTGCTTTCTCACAAAAGCTGCTCAAAAACCTTCGTTTGCGACAGTAAATGGCACTAAAAATCCTTCTCGCGTGCTTTACTTTGCGTTTTCTAAAGGGACTCCAAAATGCTGTCGAACACCAAAAAAACGGCTACTCCAGTGTTGGAAAAAGCATCCGAAACGCTGCACCCTACCCTCGCTGGGTTCAATGAACCGAACCCGACGGATGCTGACCTGGCAGAGCGGAAAGTCACCTATTTTCATGGCGATACTCTGGTTCACTTGGAAGGGGATGAGCTAAGAGAAATCCGATTCATTGACGTGGGCGACAAGGTGCTGTCGCGCTGCGAAAAAACCGGCCAAACCGCTTACCGCGAAGTCATCAAGAATTTTAGGCATGAAGACGTTCCACTGTATTGCCTTGCTTACTATGTCAATGACTCCCAGGCAAACAACCGTGTATATGGGGTAGGTGCGACTGCGGAACACCTGTTCTGGGTTCAGGGCAAGAGCTGGACTATGACGGTTGATTTGCAGCCGGGCGACGTCATTGGATCCCGCTATGGTGACTTGCTGACCGTCAAGATGGTGCATGCAATGGACTACAACCTGGAGGGTTACAACTTAACGGTTGCAGAGTTCCACACCTATTTTGTCGGTGCTGAGGGCGCATGGGTGCATGACTGAATAACGTGCTTTAAATTCAGCTTCCTGAAGCGACTCCCTACAGACTGACGCTTCAGGGCACGTCGGCAAAACTGACGCTGAAGCGGATTTTCCCCTGCTCGCACGCTACCCACGCCTGCCCGCCATGCGCCTGGGCAATGGCCCGCGTGATCGACAGGCCCAGGCCAGCGCCATCGGACTCGGGATGGTTCCTCGATTTGTCGGCCCGAAAGAACCGGTCAAACAGCCGGGGCAGCACGTCCGGGCTGATGTCGGCGCCGGTGTTCTCGACGCTGACCGTGGTGGCCTGCGGCGCCTGCGCGATCTCCACCCGCACCTGGCCGCCGGCCGGGGTGTAGCGCAGGGCATTGGAGAGCAGGTTGCTGATGGCGCGGCGAAACATCAGCCGGTCGCCGTTGATCCGGCCTTCGCCCTCCAGTTTCAGATGCACGCCTTTTTCTTCGGCCAGCGCTTCGTAGAAATCAAACAGCGCCTGAACTTCGCCCGCCACTTGAAAACTTTCGCGCGAGGCCAGCGCCAGCCCGTGTTCGGCCTTGGCCAGGAACAGCATGTCCGAGACCATGCGCGCCATGCGCTGGAGCTCTTCCGCGTTCGATGCCAGGATGTCGCGGTACTCCTCGGCCGGACGCCGCTGGGATAGCGCGACTTGCGTCTGCGTCATCAGGTTGCTGATGGGCGTGCGCAGCTCGTGGGCCAAATCGGACGAGAACTCGGACAGGCGGTTGAAATCCAGCTCCAGCCGCGCCAGCATCTCGTTGAGCGAGGCGGCCAGGTCCGCCATTTCCACCGGCACCGCGTCCACCGGCATGCGCTGATCCAGTTTGCGCGCGGTCACGGCTGCCGCCCTGGCTTTCATCGCGCGCAGCGGCGCGAGGCCGCGCCGGGCCGCGCCCCAGCCGAGCAGCCCACTGGCCAGCGTGGCCAGCAGCATGTAGCCCAGCAGCGTCTTCTGGAAATCTGCGATGAACTGCGCGTGGTGTTCGGTGTCCACGGCCGCAAGGATGCGCACCGGCTGGTTCGCCCGGCCCGAGAGCTGGCCGGCGGCCTGCAGGGCGTGGAATTCCTGCTGGCGGTCATGCCAGACCAAGGGCCGGGTGTGATGGGGGGCGCCGGCCAAAGGGTGGGCAGGGTGGGCGTCGCTGGCCAAGGGCCGGACGTGGTCCGCGCCGCCCGGTTGCGCCAAGGCGCTGTCCGGGAACACGAAACCGGGCGTCGCATAAAGCAGCCGGCCCGCGCCGTCCTGCACGCGCACGAACAAGCCCTGGTGGCTGCTCAGCGCCTCGTCGAGCCGCTGCTGCAGGTCTTTGTTCGAGGCCGAGCGAGCGATGATTTCCTGCGTCAGGTGAATCTTGTCCTGCAGCGTGTGGCTGTCAAGTTCGATGAAATGCGCGTGAATTGCCGCCGTCGTGAGCCACCCCAGGCCAAGCAGCACGGCCGCCGAGGCCAGCGTGAAAAACGCCGTCAGCCGCGTGGTCAGGGACAGGCGCATGGCTGGCCCCTAGCGCTCTGCCGGGAGTTCGAGCACATAGCCCATGCCGCGCACCGTCTGGATCAGCCTGGGCTCGAAGCCGTCGTCGATCTTGCCGCGCAGGCGGCGCATCGCCACCTCGATCACATTGGTGTCGCTGTCGAAATTCATGTCCCAGACCTGCGAGGCGATCAGCGAGCGCGGCAGCACCTCGCCCTGGCGGCGCATCAGCAGTTCAAGCAGGCCGAATTCCTTGGCCGTGAGGTCGATGCGCCGGCCGCCGCGCGTGACGCGCCGGCGCAGCAGGTCCAGTTCCAGATCGGCCACTTGGTACGAGGTAATTTCCACCCCGGCCCGGCCGCGCCGCAGGATGGTGCGCACGCGCGCCAGCAGCTCGGCGAATGAAAAAGGCTTGACCAGATAATCGTCGGCGCCCAGTTCCAGGCCCTTGACCCGGTCTTCCACCTGGTCGCGCGCGCTGAGGAAGAGGACCGGCATGGTCCGGCCCTGCTGGCGCACGGATTTCAGGATTTGCCAGCCATCGAGGCCGGGCAGCATCACGTCCAGGATGAGCAGGTCGTATTGACTCTCCAGCGCCAGGTGCAGCCCGTCCAGCCCGTTGTGGGCCAGGTCCACGGTGAAACCGGCCTCACGCAAGCCCTGGCGCAGGTAATTGCCGGTTTTGACTTCGTCTTCGACGATCAGGATTTTCACGGGCGGACTCTTACAACTGGGGGAACAGGCGTTCAGAGGGCACCAGCGTCAAGACGTTGGTCAGCAGCAGGCTTACTTTTCGACGAACGCGCGCTCGATCACGAAGTCGCCGGGCCGGGTGGTGTTGCCCTCCTCGAAATCGAGGTGCTCCAGAATGGCCTTGAGCGAGGCAAGCATTTCGGGGCTGCCGCAGAGCATGACGCGGTCAGTGAGCGGATCGAGCGCAGGCACGCCCAGGTCGGTGAAGAGCTTGCCGTCCTTGATCAGGTCGTTGATGCGGCCCTGGTTGCGAAATGGCTCGCGCGTGACGGTGGGGTAGTACTTGAGCTGCTTGCTGATCATCTCGCCAAGCAGCTCGTGCTCGGGCAACTCCTTGGTGATGTAGTCGTGGTAGGCCAGCTCGGCCACCTGGCGCACGCCGTGCACCAGGATCACTTCCTCGAATTTTTCATAGGTCTCGGGGTCGCGGATCACGCTCAGGAAGGGCGCCAGGCCGGTGCCGGTGGAGAACATGTACAGGCGCTTGGCCGGCAGCAGGTAGTCGATCAGCAACGTGCCGGTGGGTTTCTTGCCCACGATGATGGAGTCGCCCACCTTGATGTGCTGCAGCCGCGAGGTCAGCGGGCCTTCGGGCACCTTGATGCTCAGGAATTCGAGGTGCTCCTCGTAGTTGGCGCTGACGACGCTGTAGGCGCGCAGCAGCGGCTTGTCGTTGACCTTCAGGCCGATCATGGTGAAGTGGCCGTTGGAAAAACGCAGTGCCGGGTCACGGGTGGTGGTGAAGCTGAAAAGCCGATCGGTCCAGTGATGGACGGAGAGAACGCGTTCTTCGTGAAATGAACTCATGATGAAAAATGGCAAAAGGTGGAGAAGTGCAAAGGGGGTAACCCTACCATACACAGCAGGGTCAAAAATCACGGATCGCCCTGGCGGGCAGGAAAAATTCAAAAACGGCACCCCGGCGCGATGGCGCGAATCAGGCGGCCCGGCAGCGCCGCCTGACGAGGAAACTTAGCGCGGCACCAGAAACACCGATTTCTCCAGCAGCTTGCTCCCTGCGTCCTTCGAGGTGATCTCGAAATGGATCGTGTGCGAGCCGGGGGGCGCGGCGTCATACGGCGCCTGCACCCGCACGGCCACCCAGCGCGCTTCGGTGGACGCCACCGTCACATCCTGCTCGTCGGAGGCCACCGCCAGGCCGGGCAGGCCAGTGACGGCGATGTGGAACTGCTGGCGCGACTCGGACGCGTTCATCAGCTGCAGGCGGTAGACGTTCTCGATGCGCCCGCCCTGGACAATGCGCGCCAGCGCGCCCCGGTCGCGCTCCACATCGACCTTGAACGGCAGGCGCGTGGCCAGGCTCACCACCATGGCAATCACCACCGCGGCCAGGACAGCGGTGTACATCAGCACGCGGGGACGCAGCACATGGCGCAGCGTCTGCGACTTGGTCCAGTGCTCGTTGACGGCGTTTTCCGTGGAGTATTTCACCAGGCCGGGCGCGTAGCCCATCTTGTCCATGATGGTGTCGCAGGCGTCGGCGCAGGCGCCGCAGCCGATGCATTCATATTGCAGGCCGTTGCGGATGTCGATGCCGGTGGGGCAGACCTGCACGCACAGGCTGCAGTCCACGCACGCGCCCAGGTTGAGCTTGGCCGGGTCGGCCTTCTTCGAGCGCGGGCCGCGCGGGTCGCCGCGCTCCTGGTCGTAGGTGACGATGAGGGTGTCCTTGTCGAACATGGCGCTCTGAAAACGCGCGTAGGGGCACATGTGCTTGCAGACCTGCTCGCGCATGAAACCGGCGTTGCCGTAGGTGGCAAAGCCGTAGAAAAAGACCCAGAAATTTTCCCATGAGCTCATGCTCATCTGCAGGAAGGAGCGGCCCAGCTCGTCGATGGGCGTGAAGTAGCCGACAAAGGTAAAGCCGGTCCACAGCGCCACGGCCAGCCACAGGAAATGCTTGGCGCTCTTGCGCCAGAGCTTGTCCCAGTTCCACGGGCCGGCATCGCGGCGGATGCGCTGGGCGCGGTCGCCCTCGGTGAGCTTTTCCATCCACAGGAACATCTCGGTGTAGACCGTCTGCGGACAGGCGTAACCGCACCACAGCCGCCCGGCCACGGCGGTGAACAAGAACAGCGAGAAGGCCGAGATCACCAGGATGCCGGTCAAATAAATAAAATCCTGCGGGTACAGCACCAGGTTGAAGATGTAAAAGCGCCGCGAGGTCAGGTCGAACAGCACCGCCTGGCGCTGGCCCCATTCGAGCCAGGGCAGGCCGTAGAACACCAGCTGGGTCAGGAACACCAGGGCCCAGCGCCAGCTGGAGAAAAACCCGGAGACGCTGCGCGGGTAGATCTTCTTGTGTGCCTCGTACAGCGAGACCATTTCCGCATCGGCGCCGGGCGGCAG
>JALYRU010000005.1 GCA_030855235.1 Pseudomonadota bacterium | reverse complement strand
CACTAGCGGCGCTCTCCTACGCCGCCAGGGGGATTGGACTGAACCCGTTGAGGTGAAGGCTTTTTTAAGCTTTGTCTGGCTTGCAGGGCGCAAGCCATTTCATGGTTTTTGTCAGGCAGCTAACTTTTTATAAAGGCAACAACGGTATGAACAGTTACACCAAAATGCTTCCCTGGGGCGCGGTGCTTGCGCTGACAGTGATGAGCGCTGCCGCGCAGACCACCCCGCCGGCCAGCGCGCCGGCCACCCCGTCAACGCCGGGGACGGTGGGCGTGACGCCTGGCGAGGCGGCCGAGGCCAACCGCCAGGCCGTGCCGCGCAGCGACACCGGCACCGTCGTGCGCACGGCGCCCTCGGCCGCTGATCGGGCGGGCGCGGCGCTGGACAGCGGCACGACTGACACCACCGGCGTCAATGCCGACGGCAGCCCGACGAGAGCCACCGGCACGCCTACCGTGCGCCGCCCCAGGGCCGACCGCAACTGATCCGGGGCGGTTTTACCCCCCTCCTTTTTTCGTTCACCAGGAGACTCCCATGAACATCAATTCCAACAACCCTTCCAGCACCTCTTCCACCATGACACCGGGCACTACCAGCAGCACCAGCACGACCGGTTCGCGCCGGCTGGTGACGGGTCTTTTTCCTGACCGCGAGAGCGCCGAGGCAGCTTACAACGCGGCCTATGGGCGCGGCTATTCCAAGGATGACGTCAACCTCGTGATGTCCGACGAGACCCGCCAGCGCCATTTTTCGGGCCAGGCGGGCAAGGAAACCGAGCTGGGCAACAAGGCCGCTGAAGGCGCAGGCATCGGCGCCGGCATCGGCGGCACGGTGGGCGCGGTGCTGGCGGCCATTGCCGCTGTCGGCACCAGCCTGGCCCTGCCGGGGCTGGGCCTGGTCATCGCCGGCCCGCTGGCCGCTGCCGTGGCCGGGGCTGGCGCCGGCGCCGCCAGTGGCGGCCTGATCGGCGCGCTGATCGGCTGGAACATTCCCGAAGAGCGGGTCAAGGACTATGAAGAAGGCGTCAAGCAGGGCGGCATTCTGATGGGCTTGCAGACCAGGAGTGACGAGGATGCGGACTACCTGGAAAACCAGTGGCGGCAAAACCGGGGCCAGCATATCTACCGCTGACCAGTGACCAGTGACCAGTAACCACTGACCAGTAAATGCTGCTCCTGACTGCTGACCAGTTATCGGTTAGCGGTTGGTGGCATGGCCTGGTTCACCCCAGCGGTGCAGTTTGCAAACTGCCAAGCGGCGCTCTGTCGGGAGCGCCGCTTTTTTGCCTCACCGCACGCAGCCACCGGTCTGATTGTCCGGTCCGCAGCCGTCGCGCTAGAACAGGAGAGGGCTGCAACAAATGGCCACGGTGTCGAGGTGGCTCTTGCGCACGTTCAAGCCCGGCTCACAAAGGGTGTTCGGTGTAGAACTTGCCGCCGTGGAACAGCAGCGGCGAGGCGCCCTCGCGGTAGCTGCAGCGCTCGACCTCGCCGACGAAGATCACATGGTCGCCTTCTTCGTAGCGGCTGCGGTTGAAGCATTCAAACGTCGCGGCGGCCCCGGTCAGCAGCGGCGCGCCGCAGGCCCCTTCGGTGAAGGCCACGTCCTTCCAGCGGTCGTCGCGCCGGCTGGCAAAGCGCTCGGCCAGCGCTTTCTGGTCGGCCGCCAGGATGTTGATGGCGTAATGCGAGCCGGTGCTCAGCACGCTCATCGAACTGGCCGCCTGCGACAGGCTCCAGAGCACCAGCGGCGGGTTGAGCGAAACGGAATTGAAGGAATTGGCCGTCAGGCCCACCAGAGCGCCGTCCGGCGTGCGGGCGGTGACGATGGTCACGCCGGTGGCGAACATGCCCAGCGAGGCGCGGAATTGCTGAGCGGAAAAGCTCGGGTTACCGGCTTGGCGAAGAGAGGTGGGGGAAAGCATAGAGGAACGATTTTACCGGGCTTGCGCAAAAAGCACCGTCCTTCAGCGCAGTGATGCAGAGCGCGGGCAGCCAAGCTGTTCTTTCGGGGTAACAACTGCCCGGAGATCAGTAGCAACCCCTTTTCTGGCAGGGCTTCAGCGCTGCTTTTGATAGGCCTGGTTCATTTCCGGCTGCTTGCTGGTGTCTTTGCGGCCGTCCTCGATGTCCTTGGCAGCCTGCTCCATCAGCGGAACGCTCTGCTCGCCGCCGGTCATGTCCACGGCTTGATCGCGGTCGTGTGGCAACTCCAGGGTGTTTTCAATCGAGCCGTCCTCGAAGGTGGGTTGTCCGCCCGGCGGTGTGGTTTGCGGCTGCGGCGTTCGGGCCGGCATGCCCTTGCCGGCGGCGGGCTGGTCGGGCGTGTTGGCGGGTGTGACGTGGGTTTGTGGTCGTTTTTTGGTCATGATCCCACTGTCCACTGATTTGGCCCGCCCGGCTGTCAGCCTGCCCGAGCAAGCCTTGTAGGAAAAAGGCCGGGCTCGATGGCCGTGCAGCGACGTGCAGCACCGGGCAGGAGCGGGCGAGGCGGGCGGGCCGGCCGCCTCCTACAAAGGCGGATGACGGCTGCCGACACGGCTTTTTCAACGCGTCCCGGAACAATGAGCGAGATTGACTCATCAACATTTCCAACCTCCGGGAGCCCCTATGCCCTACCAGATTACCGAATGGAGCACAGCGCTGATGACCTCGCTGGCTGCGGCGATGGCGCTGTTTTTCAGCGCGATTCCGAAGATCCTTGGCTTTGTGGTCATTGTCATCGTCGGCTGGCTGGTGGCCTCGCTGATTGAAAAAGCCGTCGCTGCCATCTTGCGCACCATCCGCTTCAACGAGCTGGCCAAGCGCTCGGGCCTGTCCGATTTCGTCACCAAAATGGGCACCAACAGCGATGCGGCCGGCGTGCTCGGCGCGGTCGTCAAGTGGTTCATCCGGCTGATTGCGCTGGTGGTGGCCTTCGACGCGCTGGGGCTGCCGGCCGTCTCGGACGTGCTGCGCCAGCTGCTGCTGTGGCTGCCCAATGTGGTGGTGGCGCTGGTGGTGCTGGTCATTGGCGGGCTGCTGGCCTCAGCCCTGGGCAATGTGGTGCGGGGCGCTGCCGCCAAGAGCGCGCTGGACAACCCGGACCTGCTGGCCCGCGTGGCCTCGGGGCTGGTGTGGGCTTTTGCGATTGTGGTGGCGGTCAACCAGATCGGCATTGCCACGGCCCTGGTCAACACCCTGTTCATGGCGGTGGTGGGCGCTGTGGCGCTGGCGCTGGGCCTGGCCTTTGGCCTGGGCGGGCGCGAGACGGCCGCCGAAATCGTCAGGAACTGGTACCAGCAAGCCCTGCAGAACCGCCACCGGATCGCCCGCGCCGGCGAGGTGGCCAGCAATGACCTGAAAAACCGGCTCCCGCCCCACCAGCCCTGAGCGCCTGAACCGGCCACGGGAAAGTGTTGCCGGCTCAGGCCGGCAACAGCCCGGAGCGCTGGCCGCGCTGCGCAAACCCGTAGAAATCAAACGCCATGTGCGGCACCTCGCCGCTGATCAACTGGGCCATCGCCTTGCCCGAGCCGGCGCCGTGGGTCCAGCCCAGCGTGCCGTGGCCGGCGTTGATCCACAGCCCGTCCAGACGGGTTTTGCCGATGTAGGGGATGTTGGTGGGCGTGGCCGGGCGCAGTCCGGTCCAGAACTGCGGCTGGCCGCCTTCTTCTTCCAGCCGGGTGTCGCACACGCCGGGCAGCACCTCCTCGACGCGCCTGGCCAGCAGGCGGCAACGGGCTTGGGCCACGGAGGTGTCGAGCGAGACCTTGTAGTCGCTGATTTCAATCGTGCCGGCCACCCGCAACTGCTGGCCCAGCCGGCTCATGGCGCACTTGATTTCATCGTCGAGCAAGCTGACGTACGGCGCGCGTTCGGGTTGGCGCAACGCGAAGGTGGCGCTGTAGCCCTTGCCGGGGTAGATCGGCACATCGACGCCCACCGCGCGCAGCAGCGGCGCGCTGTAGGCGCCGCAGGCGACGACGATCTGGTCGGCCTGGAGGTGTTTGATCGCCCCGGCCGGCTGCGTGCCGGCGCTGCCGGCCGGGGCGCGCTCGCGCAGCGCGACGGCATGCACCGCGCCGCCGGTTTTCTCCAGCCGCGCCACGTCGTGGCGGTATAAAAACTGCGCGCCCCGGCTGGCGCAGCGCTGGGCCAGTGCCTGGGTAAAAACCCGGGCGTCGCCGCTTTCGTCGCTGGCGGTGTAGGTGCCGCCGACGATGCGGTGGGCAAACGCGGCCAGGGCCGGCTCAATCGCCAGCAGCTCGGCCGTGCTGACCACCCGGCGCGCCACGCCGTAGCGGCGCATCAGCGCGGCCGCCTCGCCGGCCGTGTCAAAGGACTGCTGGCTGGTGTAGTAGTGGGCAATGCCGCGCTCCAGCCGGTGGTAGGCGATGCCGGTGGCCTGCACCACGTCCTTGAGCGCGGCATGGCTGAAAGCGCCCAGGGCGACGAGCTGGCGCACATTGCGCTCGAACGCGGCGTCGTTGCACTGGGCGAGAAACTTCAGGCTCCAGCGCCATTGCTGCCAGCCCTCGCCCACGGGGCATTGCGGGCGAAACAGCAGCGGCGCATCGTTGCGCAGCATCCACTTCAGCGCCTTGAGCGGCGCGTCCCGGTTGGCCCAGGGCTCGCAGTAGCTCACCGAGATTTGCGCCGCATTGGCAAAACTGGTCTCCAGCGCCGCATCGTCCTGGCGCTCGACCACCGTGACCTCGTGCCCGCGCTCGAGCAGATGCCAGGCGGTGCTCACGCCAATAATGCCTGCGCCCAGAACAATGACTCTCATGGTTGCACCTCCGCTTGGGTCTGTGAGCCGCCAGTGTGCGGCAGCAAGCTGCCATTGAACACTAAATTTAAATACCTCTCTTGAGCATCAGCCAAGCCAAGCCAAGCCAATGCAAGGCGTTGGTGATGAGTCCCTTTGACGGGGGACTTGCCGCGGGTTCCCCCATGGATGAGCCAATCTGCCGATAATCACGGCTTACGCAAACGTTCATCCGAAGGGCGCCGGGCAGTGAACTCGGGGCAGGTTCTTTGAGGTCGCGCCGCGTCAACGACACAAGGTATCTGAATGCTGACCTGGCTCGGGCTTCGGTCCCGTCTTGTTTTACTGGTGCTGTTTGCGCTCTTGCCTGTGATGGGGCTGCTGGCCTGGTCGGCGGTGCAAAGCCGCCACAGCGCTTTCGAGCTGGCCGAGTCCCGGCTGCAGTCGCAGGTGCTGCTCATGGCCGCGCACCAGCAGCGGCGGGTGGAAACCGTCAGCGGCGTGCTCAAGGCCATCGCCAGCTCGCCTTCGAGCAAGGCGGCCCTGCCGGCCTGGTGCGGGCAGTATCTGGCCAACCTGCAGGCGCAGCACCCCGAACTCGCTGAACTCGGGCTGCTCGGGCTCGATGGCCGGCCGGCCTGCGCCAGCGCCGCGCCGGTCAGCGCGCCGGACCTGAGCCAGGCCGATTTCTTCAAGGCGGTGCTGGCGGGCCAGCCTTTTGCCGTGGGCGATCATGGCGGGCACCTGGCCGGCATCGGTTTTGGCGTGCCGGTGCATGACCCGCTGGGTCAATTGGGCGGCGTGGCCTATGCCGTCCTCGGGCTGCAGGAGCTGGGCCGCTCTGTTGAGTCCGCAGTCCTGCTGCCGGGCGCCACGGCGCTGCTGCTGGACCACGATGCCACGGTGCTGGCCGCTTACCCGCCGCTGCCGGCCTGGCTGGGCCAGCGCCATCCGGACGTGGCGCTGCAGCAGGCCGTCCGGCAGCGGCTGAACGGCGCGCTGGCGGCGCCCGCCGTGCAGGCAGAGCCGCACATCCATGCGTTGGCGCCGGTGCCCGGTGGCGGCGCCAAAGGGCTGATGGTCGCCATCAGCCTGCCGCATGCGCTGGTGGCCGCCGAAAGCCGCGCCACGCTGGCGCTGCAGCTGGCGGCCATGCTGGCCGTGCTGCTGTCGGGCATGGGCATGGCCTGGTGCATGGGCAGCCGCCTGATCGTCAATCCGGCCCGGGCGATCCTCAAAGAGACGCATGAGCTGGGCCTGGGCAACCTGGCCGCGCGCGTGAGGATCAGCCCGCTCTACCCGAACGAGATCGGCCAGATCGGCCTGGCCTTGAACCGCATGGCCGAGTCGCTGCAGGCGCAGCGGGCCGAACTCGACGCCGCCCTGCGCGCCTCGGACAAGGAGCGCGCCTTGCTGGAGCTGACGCTCAACAGCATGAGCGACGGCGTCATCGCGGTTGACACGGCCAGCCGCTTTTTGCTCTTCAATGCCTGTGCCGCCAGGCTGCATGAGGCCCGGCCCCCGCTGGGCAGCCTGCTGGCGGATTGGCAGCGCGGCCACGAGCTGCTGACGCTGCACGACCAGACGCCGTATTCCCTGCCGGAGCGGCCCCTGGCGCAGGCCCTGCGCGGCAGCGTCCTGGACAGCCAGGTGCTGCTGTTTCGCACGCCGGGGCGCGCGGACCGGGTCTTGAAGATGAGCGCCAGGCCGCTGTATGACGCGCAACGCCAGCTGATCGGGGGCGTTGCCGTGTTCAGCGACATCACCGAGCGCCAGGCCGCTGAAGATTTTGCGCTGGCGCAAAAAGAGGTGCTCGGGCTGATTGCGGCCGGCGCCTCGCTGCCCGAGTCGCTGCAGGCGATTGTGCAGCTGATCGAGCAAAGCGCGCCCGGCAGCGTCTGCGCCATCCTCAAGGCAGAGGACGGGCAGTTGCGCCATGGCGTGGCCGCCAGCCTGCCGGCGAGCTTTTTCCAGGTCCTCGCTGGCGGCGTGCCCATCGCCGAGGGCGAGGGTGCCTGCGGCAGCGCCGCTTTTCGCCAGGAGACGGTGGTGGTGGAGGATGTCGCCACAGACCCGCTGATGCAGGACTACCGGGCGCTGCTGCTGGCGCATGGCCTGCACGCCTGCTGGGCCACGCCCGTTCTCTCCAGCCAGGGCGAGGTCGTGGCCTGCTTTGCCATTTACCGCCATGCGCCCGGCCGGCCCCAGCCCCGGGACCTGGAGCTGATCGCCACCGCATTGCGCCTGGCCCGCATTGCCCTGGCGCGTGCGCGAACGCAGGCGGCGCTTGTCAGCAGCGAGGCGCGCTTTCGGGAACTGGCGGAAAACATCGAGGACGTGTTCTACAACGTCGATGCGCTCACCGGCCGGATGCGCTACATCAGCCCGGGCTACGAGAAACTCTGGGGGCGCAGCTGCGCCAGCCTGTATGCCCGCCCCAAGTCGTATGCCGAGGCCGTGCTGCCCGAGGACCGGCTGGTGCTGACGATGGCCGATCAGCTCAATGCCGAAGGGAAAGTCTCCGATGTGCAATACCGCATCGTCTCCGCGGATGGCCAGACGCACTGGATACGCGACCGCTCCTACCCGGTGTTCAACGCCGCCGGAAAGCTCGAGCGTGTCGTGGGTATCGCGCGCGACGTCACCGAGCGCAAGCACGCCAAGCTGGCGCTGGCCGCGACCAACCGGGCGCTGCAGATGCTCAGCCGCTCATGCATCGTCATCAACCGCATCGAGGACGAGGCGAGCCTGCTCGCCGAGGTCTGCCGGGTGGCCGTCGAGGTGGGCGGCTACCGCATGGCCTGGGTGGGCTATGCCCGAAACGATGCGCTCAAGCGTGTTGAGCCCATGGCCCATGCCGGCGACGAGAGAGGTTATCTCAGCGATATCCTGATCAGCTGGAGCGCCGATCATGTGAGCGGCCATGGCCCGGCCGGCCAGGCCATGCGCAGCGGCCAGCCGGCCCAGAGGAGCGACATCGGCGCGGACCCCACGTTTTACTGGCAGGGGGCTGCGCTGCAGCGCGGCTACCGCAGCTCCATCGCCCTGCCTTTGCGCGAAGGCGGCCAGAGCTTTGGCGTGCTGTGCCTGTACCGGGGCGAGGCCGAGTTCTTCAGCCCGGACGAAGTCCAGTTGCTGCAGGAGCTGGCGGACAACCTGGCCTTTGGCATTGGCAGCCTGCGCGCGCGGCTGGAGCGCCGGCGCAGCCATGAGGCGGCGCGCCAGGCCGCCGCCAAGCTGTCGGAGCAGGCGGCGCTGCTGGACCATGCGCAAGACGCCATCATCGTGCGTAACCTGGACCGCACCGTGCGCTTCTGGAACCAGGGCGCGCAGCGCCTGTATGGCTGGCGCGCGCAGGAGGCGCTGGGCCAGACTATGGGCACGCGCCTGTACCGTCACCCGCAGGTGCTGGACGCGCTGATGGCGCAGATGCTGGCCACCGGGCGCGACTGGACGGGCGAGCTGGAGCAAGTGGCCCGGGACGGCTCGACGGTGTTTGTTGAGTCGCGCTGCAGCGTGGTGCGCGATGAGCAGGGCCTGGTCAGCGGCGTGCTCAGCATCAACACCGACATTGGCGAGCGCAGGCGCGCCCAGGAGGCCATCCTGAGTCTCAATGCCAGCCTGGAAGAGCGGGTGCAGCGGCGCACCGCGCAGCTGGAGCTGGCCAACCAGCAGCTCGAAGCCTTTTCCTACTCGGTCTCGCATGACCTGCGCAACCCGCTCAGCGCGATTGACGGGTTCAGCCAGCTGCTGCAAAAAACCATGGACAAGGCGGCGCTCACCGGCCCGCTGGCCGAGCGCAGTGGCCACTATCTGGCGCGCATCCGCGCCGGCGTGGCGCAGATGGGCGAGCTGATCGACGCCATGCTGTCGCTGGCGCAGGTGTCGCGCTCGCGCCTGCGCTGGGAGGCGGTGGACCTGAGCGCCCTGGCCCAGGGCCTGCTGGCCGGTTACCAGGAGCGTGACCCCGGCCGGCCCAGTCGCTGCCAGGTCGCGCCCGGCCTGCTGGTGCAGGGGGATTCGCGCCTGCTCAAGCAGGTGCTCGACAACCTGCTGGGCAATGCCTGGAAGTTCAGTGCCGGGCAGGCCTGCACCGAGATCACGCTGGCGCAGGAAGCAGGCCCGGACGGCGAAGTCGTCTATGTGGTGCGCGACAACGGCGCCGGCTTTGACATGGCCTATGCGTCCCGGCTGTTCGGCGCTTTCGAGCGATTGCACACGCAGTCTGAATTTGCCGGAACCGGCATCGGACTGGCGACGGTGGCACGCATCATCGAGCGCCACGGGGGCAGGGTCTGGGCCGAGTCGGCGCCCGGCCAGGGCGCGCGGTTTTATTTCACGCTGGGCGCGCAGCCGGGCTAAGGCAGACAGTGCAGGCGGTTTTCAATTCCCCACTGGCCTTGTAGGCTGCCCTCGGCCAGCGCCTGGGCCGATCCGATGCCTTGGGAGCCGATGTAGAACGTGCGCTCGAGCGACACCTTGCCATTGACCTCGCGCTGGCGCTCGACCATGCCCACGCCCGCGAAGCTCTTTCAGTCACCGCGCAGCGACGGCGCCACCGAGTCGAGCTGCCCACCCAGTTGTCCGCGCGCCCCGCACAACACGGCGCTCAACGTCATGACGCTCATCTCCTGCAGGTCGTGGCGCTGCGCCAGGCCGGCGCGCGGATCGGGCAGTAGCGAGAAAGCTTTTATCAGCCATCAAGCTTCACTTGCCATGAAAAAAGCTTGAGTGAACACCATTTTTTTGTCCTTTTCCCTCAAATTTCTTCAAATGCAATTGTCCTGATCGCCACCTATACTGCGCCACCCCAGGAGCAAAACAATGACCTTTTTGAGATTTACCGACCTGTGCGCCGCCACAGGAATGACGGCGGCTATTGCGGCCACGCTCACATGGGCATTGCCGGCCAGTGCGCAAAACGCTTCAGCGCCAGCCGCTTCGTCCCTGCCGGCCAAAGCTTTTGCAGGCGAACCCCTGAAAGTCGGCGTCATCGGCCCATTTACCGGCGCCTCGACGGATTTTGGCCTGCCGATGCTCAACGGCATCCAGCATGCTGTGGACGAAATCAATGCCGCTGGTGGTTACCTGGGCCGCAAGATCGAGATCGTGCGCAAGGACGATCAGGCCAATCCGGACGTGGGCCTGAAGCGCTCGCAGGAACTGGTGGCCGAGAAGGTGGTGGCCACCATCGGTTTTTGCAACACCGGCGTCGCCGCCAAATCGCTGGAGGTTTACCAAACGAACCAGCTGCCGCTCATCATTCCCTGCGCCACCGGCACGCCGCTCACGGGCAGGTACCCCGGCCCTGAAAGCTACATCTTTCGCACCTCACCGAGCGACGCCATTCAGGCCCCGTTCATGGTGGAGGAAATTGTCAAGCGGGGCTGGGACAAGGTGGCGGTGTTTGCTGATACCACCGGCTATGGCAATGCAGGCCTGAAGGACATCGAAAAAGCCCTGGAGGCCAAAAAGCTCAAGCCCATCCATGTCGCGCGTTTTCCCCTGGGCGTCAAGGATCTGACGGAGGAGCTCAAAGCGGCGCGTGCCGCCGGTGCGAACGTGATCTTCAGCTACACCGTCGGTCCGGAAAGCGCCGTGATCGCGCTGGGGCGCCAGGCCCTTGGCTGGAAGGTGACGCAGGTGGGGGGCTGGACGCTGTCATTTCCGTTCTTCATTGACGGGGGCAAGGAGGCGGCTGAGGGGGCACTGATGCCGCAAACCTTCATTGCCGAGCCCAGCAATGAACGCCGGGCCTCTTTCCTGACCAGCTATGCCCGCAAGTTCAATGTCAAGAAAATTCCGGTTCCGATGGCGGCCGCGCAGGGCTATGACGCTGTGTACGTTCTGCTTTATTCACTGCTCGGCATCCGCGACAGCAAACTCCCCGGCCCGGCGGTCAAGGCGGCTCTTGAAAGCAGGAACCGCACTTACTATGGCGTCGTTGCCATCTATGAGCAGCCCTTCAGCAGGCAGGACAAGGAAGCCACCACAGAAAACATGCTGGTGATGGGCATGGTGAAAAATGGTGCCATCACGTTTGCCTACCCCGAAGACGCCAAGAAAAACCTGTTTGTGCAGCGCAAGCAGTAGGCCGGGGCTGGGCCGCCTCAGCGAATCAGCAGCACCGGGATGCGGCTGTGCGCCAGCACCTGGGTGGTCACCGAGCCCATCACCAGGCTGGCCAGCGCGCTATGGCCATGCGAGCCCATGACCAGCAGGTCAAAGCCGCCCGCCTCGGCAAAATCGGCAATGCTCTGGCCCACCGGCCCGCGCTGGCAGCACCCGGGCGCCTCGATGCCATGCTGCGCCAGCAGCGTCGTCACGGGCGCCAGGATGTTGCCAGCTTCCTGCGCGTAATAGCCCTGCGCAATGTCCTCGCCCACGGCGGCGTACACCTGGGGCGGCAGGGCGGGCTGCACGGTCAGCACGGTGTAGGCGTGGCTCGGGCTGAACAGCTCAGCATGTGTGGTCACGTAGGCCAGCATTTTCCGGGTGTAGGCGCTGCCGTCAACAGCGAGAAGAATTTTCATCAGGGAACTGCTCCGGTAAAGCTGCAGTTTAGCCAGCCGCGCCGGGCGGCTCAAGCACCGTGGCCGGCCCACAGCGCTCACAGCTCACAGCCCACAGCCCACAGCTCACAGCTCACAGCTCACAGTTCAATGCACTGCGCTTCCTCAAACGTCGCCTGCTCGCCCTTGCGGGCATAGCCCAGCGGATTGGCCACCACGCGGCAGCCGTGCTTGACATAGTCGTTCGGGCAATGCAGATGGCCGTGCAGCCACAGCCTGGCGTGGGCCAGCAAGTCGTCCATCGAATTGCAAAAACCGGCGGTTCCGGGGGTCAGGCCGTAGCGCGGGTCGGCGCTGAGCAGGCTGGGGGCGAAATGCGTCACCACCACCGTCTGACCGTCGAACGGCGCGGCCAGCGCCTGGCGCAGCCAGGCCTGGCTGTGCAGGCTTTCCTCGCGCACGGCGTCGGCCAGCATGGGCTGGCCCTGGCGCAGGGCGTGGTTCTTCTTGAGGTAGAAATTGGCGGCGCGAAAGGCTTTTTCCCGGCCCTGGAGCTGCGCCTGCAGGGTGATGTCCTGGCCGTGACGCGCCTGCGCGCTGGTCAGCGCATCGAAATCGGTCCACAGCGTGCTGCCGACAAAGCGTACACCGGCCAGCACCACGCTCTGGCGCTCCAGCCAGACGATGCCCAGGCGCTCGCACGTCTCGCGCAGCCGCGCCGCCGCCTCGTCGAACTCCAGGCCGTCGTATTCATGGTTGCCGGGAACGAACAGCACCGGCGTGGGCCAGGCCGCGCCGCCACATTCCACCGGCAGCGGCGAAAAGCGCCCCAGCCCGAAGTCGGGGATGCCCAGGCTCTGCAGCAGCGAGCCGGCCTGGTAGGAGCCGATGTCGCCGGCCAGCACCAGCACGTCGGCGCCCGGCGCGGGCCGGGGCTTGAAGTGCGGGTTGGACTCAAGGTGCAGGTCGGAGAGGAGCTGGATGTTCACCCGCCGATTGTGCGGGAAGGCGCGGGCCTTGCGGCCGGGCCGGGCTTTTTTCTCAGGGGGCCAACGATTTTTCGGCCGCCCTGGCCACCGCCTGGCGCAGCCAGACATGGGCGCTGCGCTGCTGCGAGCGCCGGTGCCACAGCGCATCGACCCGCACCGGCGAGACGGCAAACGGCAGCGCTCGCAGCGCCAGTTCCCCGGCAATGCCGGTGACCCGCACAAAGTGGCGCGGCAGCACCGTCAGCAGGTTGGAGTGCGCCACCACCCGGCCGGCGGTGAAGAACTGGTTGACCGTCAGCACCACGCGGCGCTCGCGCCCCAGCGCGGCCAGCGACTCGTCGATGAAGCCGTAGGGCCGGCCCGAAAAACTCACCAGCATGTGCCGCGCTGCGCAAAAGTCGTCCAGGCTCAAGGTGCCGCTGGCCAGCGGATGGTCCTTGCGCATCACGCAGACATACTCGCCGTCATAGAGCCGCTGGAACAAAAACGGCATGGGTTCGCCGCTTTGCGCCTTGGCCGTGAGGTCCGGCACCACCGAGGGGAAATAACCCACGGCCAGGTCGCAGCTTTCCTCGTCCAGCAGCTGGCGCGGGTCGCGCGTGGTCAGCGGCACCACCCGGATGCCCACGCCGGGCGCTTCGTGCTCCAGGATGTCGGTCAGGCCGGGAATGAGTTCGGCGGCGGTCGCATCGGCCATCGCCAGCACGAAGGCGGTCGTGGCCTCGGCGGGAACGAATTCGTTGGGAATGAGCGACGCCTGCAACTGGCCCAGGGCTTCGCGCACGGCCGGCCAGATCGCCACGGCGCGCGGTGTGGGCGCCATGCCCTGGCCGCTGCGCTGCACCAGTTCGTCGCCCAGCGTCTCGCGCAGACGGCGCAGCGCGTTGCTGACGGCCGGCTGCGTCAGCGAGAGGTTGCGCGCCGCCCGCGTCAGGCTGCGCTCGGCCATGACCTCGTCAAAGACGCGCAGCAAATTGAGGTCCAGGGTGCGGAAGTTGGGAGGCGTCAAGAAAGCTCCTGGGAAGGCCTGTGGGTTAACTCATCACTATTATGAATGAATGAGATCACATATATAAAGTTGAACATTACCCGTAAAAACCCTAATATCCTTTGTCTGCTGCCGACAGGCCGCGCTCGATTCAGGAATTCATCATGACCAGCTTCATCCATACCAACAAGCACTCCGCCCCATCCTCCCGCGCTGAGCGGGCTGAATCAGGGCTGGAGGCGGCGCAACAATTTTCCAGCACGCGCGGCATTGCCTTGCTGCTGTTCTCGGCCATGGCGGCTGCCGTGATTGCGGTGGCCTACGAAGTCATGGACACCACGGCTGAAGCCCACCTGCTGGTCATGTGGATGGGCTTGTGGGCGGCGCTGTTTGCCGCTCTGGTGCTGCTGGCCAGCATGGGACTGCGCCTGAAAGGCCGGCTGGATGCCTGGGCGCAGCACCGGGCCGAAGCCCGCGCCGATGCGCGCCTGTGGGCTATGGCCCAGAAGGATGAGCGCCTGATGGCCGATCTGCAGGTGACCATGATGCGCGGCCAGGCCCAGGCCGAAGCTCAGGCGCAAGCCAATGCCGCCCTGGTTTCCATCCCGCTGGCCCGCGCTGCCAGGGCAGAGCGGGCACTGAAGGCGGGCATATCGGGTGCGCGTGGCTACGCGGGTTCTTCGCTGTAAGCCTTCTTTGCGCTTTCAGGGCGCAGCGCTGTCGCTGTCACCCAAAAAAGAAGCCACCGCATCGGGTGGCTTTTTTGTGTCCGGATGGGTCTTACTACGCTGGTGGCACAAGAACCTCTGGAGAGCCAATGCTGGCGCGGGTTTGCGAGGATTTAGACCACTCGAACTAGGGATTTTTGGGAGGTTACAAGTCCCGCACGGGGTTTCCCGGAATTTCAACGGGGGACATGAGTGAAACCGGTACTCAAGAAAAACCGTCGCAGCTCCCCAAGGCTCAGGGAGCCTTGGCCATAACGACTGTAGTGAGCCATAGCGGATAGTGGCGACTCCAAGTCTCGGACCGAGGGAAGTAGTCCGGCCACCCGTCCCCAGCTCAACCTGTTACCGTAGGCGGCGGAAAAGACCTCTGCTACGGCCTGTGCCTTTTTCGGGCTGGGCCACTCAGAGGACCAGCACTGGTTACGTGCGCCTCTTTCTTTGGCGTCAGCTGCAACTTCCAAGGCTCCGTAGATGTCCGGCACGACCACCAGGAAGTCCTGCTTGCTTTGCTTGTGCAGGATGTTGAGTTCAGCCAACCCAACTAAATAGTCCCAGACCGCGACAGCGGCGCTACTCGACGTTGTATCAACTGTGAACCGGTCGCGCAGCCACCGCTGCACCTGGTCCGAACTCAAAGTGGCAGCGTTTCTTCGTAGCGCTGGATGGATAAGCGCCGAAAACACGGAAGTCTGCCAAACCCGGGGAGCGGCATCAATTGCCGAAGCGCCGCGGGCCCGGATGGGTAGTACCGTGCTTAACGCCGCTGCTTGCGGCCCGAGCTTATCCAGCGCCATTGAAAGCTTTTGCGTATTGGACAGCACTCTGAAGGGGGCCGCCTTGGCCTTAGCTTGGGTTACTTCCAGAATGCGCGCATAAAGAATTCGGGCCTCTTCCGCTTCGATGCGGGCAAGTCTTTGCTTTTTTTGTTCCTCCTTTTTTATGCGGTCCCTGACAATGTCTTCAGCCAAGAGGAGGTTCAGCGCAGCTTCCCTAGCCGCCAAATCGGGATGAAAAATCCACTTCGAGTGGGGTGTGGGCTCAAACAATCGCAAGGCAAGTGCATCAAAATCCAAAACAGCCAGGTCCGAGATATCGACCTCCACCGCAGCCACCCCGTGCAGACGAATTTTCTCCAATTTTTCCGGGGTCACGAAGGACGTGTAAGCGATTTCCACCAGAATCTCTTGGTTCGCCATGTTTACGATTAAGTCGGGCCTAATGTGGCCTATGCTTTCTTCTACGCGAACCCCTTCCAAGCTAGCAAGGACTCCCTGGTGAACGGTTTCTTGCCGATGAAGGTGGTTATGCCCAATGGCTTGGCTCCGGGCAGAGGCGACCAGTGCTGGCAAGTAGAGCTCGCGCCTGTCGTTGATTAGCTGTTTAGCGGCCAGGTGCAGGGCACTCTCAAGCCCTGTTGCGCAGGCCGCGCCCGACGCGTGGGAGAAGTGAGGCGTGACCTTTCCCGAGGGGGCGTGCTTCGCGATGAGCGCGGCGCTGCAACCTGGGCAAATGCAGTTGCAAAGGAGACCCCGTTCAACCTGAAGGGGTTCGAATAGGCGGCCGTCTTTCAAGCCAAAGGGCACTTGGACGGAACTACGGCTACTTCTTTCTAACATATCGCACCGGGATGTCCAGCCTCCTGCGATTATTGTAGAGGCCCTAACGGCCTATGCGGACGCCTCCGCCGCAGCGAGTAGTCAAGAGCAATCTGCTCCAGCGCTAGTCAATCAGTGGCACCGGCCGGCGTGACTGGCAGCCGAACGCTAGAGGCGTTCATTACTGTCGGCTAAGCAGCGCCTAAACTGGCAGTATCGTTCACGTAACTGGTTGATATCGTTGATGTTTTTGTCAAATAAATTTGACAAATTTATAGTTAAGCTCAACAATGAGAGTTAGCTTACTGCTGAGCGACTGCCAACTTGTCCGATGCCACAGAGCGGTACTGATTCAGCGCTGCATGCCCGACCAGCTCAGCCCCGGGCGGGTCAATTCTTCGTTTTGCTTCTCCCGAAAAGTTCGGGTCAAGGATTATTGATGCCAAGCCAATTTCTAGGCCTTCTTCCCTTCAGCGTTCATCGGCTTGGTCACCGTCACCGTCTCTACCCCCATAGCCGCGAGCAGCTGCAGCGCAAAGCTAAAGCTGTACTTGCCCTGGTTCACCCGGTTGATAAGTACCTGGACGTCAATAGGCGTGCCCTCGGCTTCGAGCCGGCGGGCGAGGTCTTTGTAGGAGATGCCTTTCTCCTCCCGCAGGTCTTTGATAAGGGACTTGGCCCGCGCCTCGTAGAACGCACGCGTATTCACGGCAAACAAACGTACATGGTTTTCAATTTATTCGCATCGTAAACGGGGCGGCTTTGCTTTAGCTCTGATAAATGTTTTTCCATTTATATATAAAAAATCCAGCATTGCGCGCCTAGACGCGAAACAGGCAAAAGGTCATCCATGCAAGTCGAAGTTCAATTGGTCAACGAAAAAGGTCGCGGGCTGCCAGCGCGGGAGCGCACAGGCATGCCCACCTACCGCGGCAAACTTTGCATCCAGGAGGCGCGCAGCAACGAACTGGGCCGCGTTACGCCCACGGCCCAGCTGGTTTCCGGCACGGACAACTGTGAGTTGCCGGTGGTGCCTGCCCTGAACGACGCGGCGGTCCTGTTCCTCAAGCATGGCCAGATGCGTATTCGCGGTTTCGAGGTTATCGATGGCGTGCAGTACGGCCAGACCTGGGACGTGAAGGTGTCCTGATGCTCAAAGTTTCTCTTCACTATGCTACCCCGTCCCAAGCCAGCGCCCAAAACCGGCTGGGCCGGCTCGACATCGCCTATGCCCGGCTCGACGCCCTGGCCGACTACAAGGCCGTCATGTTCGCCAACGGCGTGGGTGCGACGCCCGCAGTGCTGCTGCAGGGCTACCCCCGCTGGTCTGCCAGCGTCTGGGACTTGGTGGCCCGCACCGTGTGTCTGAGCTTGAACGGCTGCGAAGCCTTCCCACCCGGCGACCTGACAACCGGGCGCGCAGGGGCCTTCATCGACGACATGACCGCCCTCCTCGAGCACTGGCCCGATGGCGGGGACAGCCGGCGTGCCACGATTGGCTCCGCGCACATCAGCATGCGCAAGCGCCGCTGCCACTACACTGCCGCTTTCGAGGACGACATCCTGGGCCAACGCGAGAGCAGCATCTTCATTCACCGGCCGGACGGCCTGTCGCCTTGGGACCTGCTGGCACGGGCCTATGCGTGGACCGCCGGTGAGCGGTTTGAGCTGCCGACCCGGCCAGACCTGTACACGCCCATCCCGGTTCAGCAGGGGCTGGTTTCCTATGTGCCGCTGGATACGGTACGAGAGCCGGCCCTGACGGGCATCCGGCGCTGGCTGCGCCGGCAAGGCCTGCCCACGACGACCACGGACTTGGTGGCCGGTCCCTGCGTGACCGAGGCCTGTTTTGTCGACTTCCTGCGGGTGGCGGTATGACCGATACCGTGCCGCCCGTGGCATCCCCGAAAGCGGTCCGGCGCAGCGTGGTCCACCGGCCCAGCTCGGACACGAGCCGGTTCCACATGTCCAAGGAAGCCGTGGACCGTTCGGTCGAGGAGCTGTTCAAGTGGAGTGACCTCAAGTGCGTCAAGCACTTGGCCGAGATTCGCTGGGGCGACTTCAAGCGGGTCACTTGCCCGCACTGCAACACCAGCACCGACCACTACTGGACGCCCAGCGCGCTGCGCTGGAAGTGCAAGAGCTGTGCCAGCCGCTTCAGCGTGACCTCCCAGACGGTATTTGCCAACCGCCGCATACCGCTGCAAAAACTCCTGGCAGGGCTGCACCTGTGGGCCTGTGGCGCCGCCGGGCAGCCGGCGCTTGAGCTGCGGCGCATGCTTAAGTTCGGCGGCTACAACACGGCGTTCACCCTGAGTAGCAAGCTGCGAGAAGGCCTGCAACGCGGCTTCAACACCGGGCTGGTCAGTGGCGTCATCGAGATAGATGCCGCCCATGCCTCGGGCCGCCGGGCCAGTGAAAAGCGCGGCAAGCCGCAGAACTACAGCGTGAAATCCGATGAGGAAGCACAGACGGACGCCCTGCTTACAACCAGCGCACGGCAAAAGAAACGCCGGGACGCCAAAGCGGCTGCCCTGGCCGCCGGCGACGTGGTGCATCCAGAGCATGGGCAGGTGTTTCCCTCCAGCCGCCGTTTGGTGCATCCGGTGCGGTGCCGCTCGGGCGTCAAGGGCCGCGGTGCCTTGGTGACGCGCATTGGGGTGGGCCTGGATGAGTCGCCGCAGGTAGCCGATGCTCTGGCCGCCGCCTTCGTGGCCATACCGGAATCCATCCTGGCGACCGATACCGGTACGGCCTTCAGTGCCTTGGGCAAGAAGTTCCAGGCCCACAGCCAAGTCAACCACAGCGAGACGCTGATGGGCCCCGAAGGTCAGCACAACAACAATGCCGAGAGCTTCAGCGCCCGGCAGGACCGCTCCGAAAAGGGCGTCTACCTGAACATCGAGCCCAAGTACCTGACCGACTATGCGGTCGAGACGGCGTTTCGGGAGGACCATCGGCGGATGGCGCCGGGCGCCGTAGCCGACCGGCTGCTGGGCTATGCGCTGAGCGTGGGGCTGTCGCACCACTGGCGCGGATTCACGCACGGACGGCACCGCAAGTATGAGATTTTGATTACTGGGAACAGGCCTGCCAGGGCGAGCGGGCCGGGGAAGGGGCGTTCGCCGATTTCGAGTGCCGATGGCAGGCCTCCCCCGTAACGTTACGCAGGTTAGGTGGAAACGGTAGGTTCCGGCTTCTCCCAGTCATGGCGCCAATGAATGCCGTGCCGCCAACGCGCTAATTCAGGAGATTTCTTCAACTCTAACTGGATGCCCGCATCTTTAACGTCGTGGACTCGCCGATAGTTCAAGACAATCGCAGGTAGGAAGTTAGGCGAGTCATCCTCCAGCGCCCCGAAGTAGTGGACTGCTGCTGTTCGGCCGGGGTTGCCTATGACTTTCAGGGCGTCAATCAGACCCTTGATTTCGTAGTTTGTTATCTGAAGCGGCCACCGATATGTGTCGTGAATGGTGAGGAACAAGACAGAAACACCTAACGGCTTCCAGCGCAACTTACCTGTTGCAACTTGAAGGAGGTCTACCCAAAGTCGGGGACTTCTGAGAAATTCACAACCGTCCGAGCTCCACGGAGACCGTAGCTGAAAGGGAATCCATGCATTTAATTCACCTTCTCCGATAAGCGAACTCGGAAGGGCTGCGGATTTGGTATAAAACAAAGAAGACCTGAACCACATTAGGTCTTGTTCCGTGCCGCTCAGCTCTGAAGCGAAAAATTCTACGTACTCGCCGCTTAGGCATCGGTGACTGAAAAATTTAACTAATTCATCGAATGTGAGCATGGTTCATCGCCTTATGGAAGAGCTAATGGAGGGTAGGCACGCTCTTTATCCCCTCAAGCCCTAGCACCGTTCCAGCCGTTACGGCGACAGTCCTGCTTATGCCCGCAACTCCGCGAGCGTCAACGCCTTATCCTGCTTCCAACGCCAGCTACGAGCGTCGTTGCTCAAGCGGAGGAGGTCAGGGGAGCGCTCAAGGTGTCCGTCAACCTCCAGAACCTTGAGAGCGCCTCTGAGCGAATTTGTGTACCACTTCTTGCGGGCGGCCCAATGGGCAAACTGAAGGTCGAATTCGTTCATCGCATGGAAGGCCAGCTCCGGGGTCGAAACGAATTCAGGTGCCCGCGATTTCAGCACCTCCGCCAGGTACTCGCGCAGCGCACCACGCTTGCCGTACCGGCCCTGCCAGCCATGGATGACGCCAATGTCCTCTGGCACGATGTTTTGGTCATAGATTTGGACTGTTTGGTCCAACGCGCCCAACGCGTCCGTGAGCTTCTGGATGTGCGCTTGCGAAGTGGCGCGCATCGACTCTGCGCTGGTGAGTTCCTGCGCCAGCGCCATCACATGCGAGCAAATGAGTTCGTGCGTGCTCTTGCTCGTCTCGAGTTGGCCTGCAACGCGAGCTCGCTTCTCGGCCAGCCACTTCAGGGCTGACGGTACTTTTTTCATATTGGGGGCTTTCACATAGGGAGGATATCCCCGTGAAGCGATTCGGGCCGCTAAAAACGGCCCGAATTTTCCGCTATGTGGAAGTTACAGAAGTTGTGCCAACAGCGTAGTAAGACCCGTCCGGATGCTGGACGGCGAGGCCGGCGCCAGCTTCGCGTGGAGAGTTGCCGCCGCGCCACAGGCGCTGGGCGGCAATTCCCGGCGTGCCCTTAGGCCGCCAGACGCTTTTCAAGCGCGGCCTTGGTCTCGCTCAGCTCCTTGGGCAGGTGGTATTGGAGCTGCTGGAACAACTCGGCGTGCAGTTCCAGTTCCTTGACCCAGGCGTCCTTGTCGATGCTGGTGACGGTCTCGAACTGCTCGGCGCTGAAGTCCAGGCCGGTCCAGTTCAGGTCGCCGTAGCTCGGGCTCACGCCGATCAGGTTTTCCTGACCTTCGCTCTTGCCTTCGATGCGGTCGATCATCCAGGCCAGAACGCGCATGTTTTCGCCGTAGCCGGGCCAGGTGAACTTGCCGTCGGCGCCCTTGCGGAACCAGTTGGTGGTGTAGATGCGTGGCAGCGTGGCGCCGGAGGCGGCCAGCTTTTCACCCAGGTTCAGCCAGTGCTGGAAGTAGTCGCTCATGTTGTAGCCCATGAAGGGCAGCATGGCAAACGGGTCGCGGCGCACCACGCCGGCCTGGCCGGTGGCGGCGGCGGTGGTTTCCGAGCCCATCGTGGCGGCCATGTAGACGCCTTCGGTCCAGTTGCGCGCCTCGGTCACCAGCGGCACGGTGGTCGAGCGGCGGCCGCCGAAGATGAAGGCATCGATGGCCACGCCGGCGGGGTTGTTCCACTCGGCGTCGAGCGCCGGGTTGTTGGTCGCGGCCACGGTGAAGCGCGAATTGGGGTGGGCGGCCTTGGCGCCGGTCTGCTTGGCGATTTCAGGCGTCCAGTCATTGCCCTGCCAGTCGATCAGGTGATCGGGCAGGCTGCCGGTGTCCTTTTCCATGCCTTCCCACCACACGTCGCCGTCGTCGGTCAGCGCGACATTGGTGAAAATCGTGTTGCCGCGCACGCTGAGCATGCAGTTCGGGTTGGTCACCATGTTGGTGCCCGGCGCCACGCCGAAGTAGCCCGCTTCGGGGTTGATGGCGTACATCTTGCCGTCGGCATGGGGCTTGATCCAGGCGATGTCGTCGCCGATGGTGGTGACGCTCCAGCCTTCAAAACCGGCGGGCGGCACCAGCATGGAGAAGTTGGTTTTGCCGCAGGCGCTTGGGAAAGCCGCTGCCACATGGTATTTCTTACCCTGGGGATTGGTCACGCCCAGGATCAGCATGTGCTCGGCCAGCCATCCCTGGTCGCGGCCCATGGTCGAGGCGATGCGCAGTGCAAAACACTTCTTGCCCAGCAGCGCATTGCCGCCGTAGCCCGAACCATACGACCAGATCTCGCGCGTCTCGGGGTAGTGAACGATGTACTTGGTCTTGTTGCAAGGCCATTTCACGTCCTGCTGGCCTTCGGCCAGGGGGGCGCCCACGGTGTGCACGCAGGGAACGAAATCGCCATCGGTGCCCAGCACGTCAAAGACGGCCTGGCCCATGCGGGTCATGATCTTCATGTTGACGGCCACATACGGGCTGTCGGAGAGCTCGATTCCGATGTGGGCAATCGGCGAGCCGAGAGGCCCCATGCTGAAGGGCACGACGTACATCGTGCGGCCCTTCATGCAGCCGTCAAACAGGGGCGCCAGTGTGGCGCGCATGTCGGCGGGCTCCATCCAGTTGTTGGTCGGGCCGGCGTTTTCCTTCAGGGCCGAGCAGATGTAGGTGCGGTCTTCGACGCGGGCGACGTCGCTCGGGTCCGAGCAGGCGAGGAAACTGTTCGGGCGCTTGGCTTCGTTGAGTTTCTTGAACGTGCCGGCGTCCACCAGTTGCTGGCACAGGCGCTGGTATTCGGCGTCGCTGCCGTCGCACCAGTAAACGGTGTCGGGTTTGCACAGCGCCACCATGTCGGCGACCCAGGCGATCAGCCGGGCATTCTTGACGTAGGCGGGCGTGTTGAGCGTGAGCCCTTGCATGACGGGTTGGTTCATCGAAAAAACTCCAAGGTTAAAAAGCGTGATTTCGAAAAACGTCGGGTGGACCATGGGGCGTGAAGGCCGCATGGGAACAGAGGATTTTTCGAAATCAGGCTCGCGGCCGTGTCAATTCGCGACTGTCACTGGCCGAAAAAACAAGAAAGCTGACCGCAAACACCTGGCTCAGGCTATTGGCTTGGCAAGGAGCAGGAATACATGGCTTGAAAAACCGCTTGTGGCGTTTTTTCGGTGGGAAGACTGGCCAGAGAAGACATTTTAAGAAGATAGTCCTCTTTTGACTTAAAGCCATACCCAAAAGTCATGCAAAATTTGCATAGGGTTATGTCTCTTTTGGCCAATCGACTCTTGGTGGGCAAGGCCGGGCTGTGAAAGAAGACTGACGACGAGGCGGCGGCAGGGCAAGCCCGCAAGCTGGCCTTTCAGACGCCGCACTATGGGTGTGACAGAGCTTACTTTGAAGGCTGCGTATCTTCCCAGTGGCTTGATTCTGCAGGCCTGCCGGCCTCCTGCCGGGAGGCCTGAAACCCGTGTTCGACACTGGCCGAAACTGGAACCTTGCCGGTCCAGTTGCAAAAGTCACAGCGGTAGCGTCTGACGGGCTTGACCAAACTCAGCAAGCGATCGAACAAATTTCTTCTGGTGCGAAAAGCAAAATCGCCACAGGCCGGGCAGACAACTTTTCCTGAAGAAACATGGGAAGAAACTTTTTCCATTTCAGAAATTTTCTGTGATTTTCATTCCGGCATTGAAAAATCTTTTTTCATTTAATCACGCGCCCAGTTTTTCAATTGCTGGATGTGCATGACGCCGGTCAAGATAATTTTCTTCTGTCCCAGTCGGATTGACTTGAAGTCAGTATAGGGGAGGAAATAGACTATTTTGAGAGGCCGGTTTTTAAAGACTCGCGAAGACTCGCCGCCGGTCTGCGGACCCAAGGTGCTGGCAGCACTGCGGGGTTGCATTGCCCCGTCAAACTGCCAGGACGGCTCGCTTACGATGCACTCGACAAACGCGATGAATAGCTTCTTTTCTCCGAGTTGTTGTGGATATGCATCTTGTGCGCTTGCTCTTCAAAGATTTTGACCTCTTGATCACCGACTACCGCTTGGAAAACGGGGTGACGGGGCGCGACGTCATCCGGGCCGTGCGCGCGTCGCTGCGAATGGCCCATCCGGGCGCTGGCCTGGCGCCGCCGAGCATCATCATCACCGGCGACACCGACCCGGCGCGCATGCTGCAGGCCCAGGGCGTCGGCGCCACCCTGCTGCACAAGCCGATCGACACGCAGGTGCTGTACGAGGAACTCGCCAGGGCCTTTGCCTTCAGGAATAAGGCCCTGCCGCGCGCCTGAGCGGTGCGCGCCACGCCAGCCCCAGCGCATGCTTAAGATGGTGGTATGAACCAAGTCTCGCCCCCATCGCCTGGCGCGCCTGACCTGCGCGCCGCCTCGCTGCAGCGCATGAAATGGGTGGCGCTGTCGCTGCTGCTGGCCGCGCTGGCCGGGCTGGCGCTGGCTCACGCCATGGGCGGCGCGGGCGCGTGGGGCTGGCTGCGCGCTTTTTGCGAAGCCTCGGCCGTCGGCGCGATTGCCGACTGGTTTGCCGTGGTGGCGCTGTTTCGCTACCCGCTGGGCCTGAAGATTCCGCACACCGCCATCATCCCGCAGGGCAAGGCGCGCATTGCCGATGGCCTGGCCGAGTTTGTCCGCGATCATTTTCTCGACCCGGCAACGATTCTGGCCCGGCTGACCATTTTCGATCCGGCGCGTCGCCTGGGCGAGTGGCTGACGAATCCGGAGCGCATGCATTTCTGGGTCAGGCAGGCGCAGGACTGGGCGCTGGGCGCGCTGGAGACCTTTGATGACGAGCGGCTGAAAAAAGCCGTGCTGGACCTGCTCATCGCCCAGCTGCGCCGCTGGGACGCGGCGCCCACGGCCGGCGACGTGCTGGGCCTGCTGACCCAGAACGGGCGGCACCATCAACTGCTCGACGCCGGCCTGAACAAGCTGTCGGAGTTCTTGATGCAGGACGAGGTCAAGGCCAAGGTGTCGCAGCTGATGGTCAAGCATGCCCGCAAGGAGTGGCCCAAGATCATCGCCACGCTGGAGATGGTCGCGAACGTGCCCGACCTGGCCGACAACCTGGCCGACCGGCTCAGCGCCTCGATGCTCTCAGAGTTGCGCGAAGTGCTGGCCCAGAGCGGGCATCCAGTGCGCCTGCGCTACGAGGCCTGGCTCAAGACCTTCGTCGAGCGCCTGCGCAGCGATCCGGAGCTGATCGCCTCGGTGCAGCAGATCAAGGAGCGGGCCATTAGCGACCCGGCGGTGCAGGCCTATGCCGCATCGCTGTGGGCCGACGTCAGGCAGCTGCTGCGCCAGGACCTGGCGGCTGAAAGCTCCACCGTGGCGCGCTACACGCACAGCGCGCTGCAGGCCATCGGCCGGCGCCTGGCCAGCGACGTCAGCCTGCGCGAGGCCATCAATGAGCACGTCCTGTCGGCCGCCGGCGACCTGGCCGCCAGGCTGCGCGCCGGCATCACCGAGCACATCTCCGAGACCGTCAAGGCCTGGGACGACCAGCAACTGGTGCGCGAATTGGAGTTGAGCGTCGGGCGCGATCTGCAGTTCATCCGCATCAACGGTACGGTGGTCGGCGGCGTGATCGGGCTGGCGCTGCATGCGCTGGCAGTGTTCAGTTAAAACCGCCTGGAACAAGCTGTCATCAGCGCAGCGCAGATCAATGCCTACCTGATCAATGCCCCCAGCGCAATCACCGTGGCCAGCGCCACGCCCTCGGGCGCTTCGTAATCGGCCACCAGCCAGGCGCGGTGCGGGTGCTGGGCCGCTGCGGCCAGGAAATCGAGCAGGTAGGCGATGGACGGGCGGTCCAGCGCCATGAAGGGCTGGTCCAGCAGCGTCACCGGCGCCTGCGCGGCCAGCACGGCGGCGATCAGGACCTTGCGCCGGGTGCCGGTGGACAGCATGGAGAGCCGCTTGTCCAGGTGCGGCGCCAGCGACAGGCCGTTGATGTGCTGCTGCAGCGCTTCGGGGTCGAAAGCGGGGTGGTGCCGGGGCAGGTCGGCAAAGATCTGCCGGCAGGTTTGCGCGTCCAGGGCGCTGTCGCGCGGGTCCAGCCAGGCGACCCGTTCCCGGTAAGCGGGCCGGTCCTGCGCCAGGCTGATGCCCTGGACTTGCAACTGGCCGCTGGCGGGAAGCAGCGCACCGGCCAGCAACTGGAGCAGGGTGGTCTTGCCGCTGCTTTCATCGCCGCCGAGCCAGCTGACGCCGGGCGGCAGGGCGATGGCCAGTTCGTCAAAGAGCCGGGGCGCAGGCGCAGGGTGGTGGCTGAAGCAAAGCCCTTGGGCCTGCAAGATCGGGAGCTTGGGTTGCATCGTGAGTGGGCGCCACAAGGAACTGCCGCCCTGTGGCCAGGGCAGGCCGTGAAAAAATTCCGCAACAGGCGGACCTCGGGGATAGCCGGAGCCAGGCAGCGGCCGGGCAGCGGAGCCGGTTCAGGCCAGCTAAATCAGGCCAGGTAAACGGCGATGAAGGCCAGCAGGAACATCAGCACCGCGCCCATGACGGGCAGCACGATGGGAATCATGGGAACGATGGCATCCACGATGTCCTGCTCCTCGGCCGGGGTGGGGCTGCTGTGGGCGGCATTGGTGGTGTGGCTGGCGGAAGGCGACATGGAAATGGCTCCTGATTGGCTGGGGCTGACTGTCTGCAGTTTAGTCTTTTCAGGCATTGCGTGGGCATCGCGTGGCGCTTCTTGCGGGCCGGGCCTGATACGCTAACCTTGCGTCTGCTTTCTGACAAGGACCACCCCCATGAAATTTCCAGGTTCACTTTTTCCCCTTGGCGCGGCGGCCTCGGCACTGCTCGTGCTGTCGGCCTGCGCCAGCAGCGGCGCCGGCGGCGCCTCGGCCCGGCCGGTGCTCTACCCCAATGCCACGCTCAGCCGCATCGGCACTGCGCAAGGCCAGGCGCAGGTCAATGCCTGCATGGCGCGGGCACAGGCGTCCGGGCTGGCGCCGACGCTGGCCACGAATGAAGTCGGCCGCCGCGCCGGCGAGGGCGCTGCCGTGGCCGGCGTGGCCTCGGCCATCGGCGCGCTCATCACGGGGCGAGGCTCGGACGTGCTGCGCGCCGGCGCGACCGGCGCGGCCGTGGGCGGCTCGGCTGGCGCGGTGTCGGGCGCTTTTCACAACGGCAAGCCCAACGCGGTCTACCGCAACTTCGTCCAGCGCTGCCTGGGCGAACAGGGCTTTGACGTGATCGGCTGGAATTGAGCATGGCGCAGCTTCTTTGCGTGCAGGTGGGCACGGCGCGGCGCATGACCATCGGCGAGCGCAGCATCCTGACGGCTTTTGGCAAGCAGCCGGTCGCGGGCGAGGTGGCGGTCAAACCGCTAGGCCTGGTGGGCGACGAGCAGGCCGACCTGTCGGTCCACGGCGGGCTGGAAAAAGCCGTCTATGCCTATCCATCCGAGCATTACGCCTACTGGCAGGCGGCCCGGCGCGAGGCCGGCCTGGGCCAGATCGACGACAGCTTGCCGCCCGGCAGCCTGGGCGAGAACCTCACGCTGGCCGGCCTGCTGGAGACGGACGTCTGGGCCGGCGACGTGCTGCAGTTTCCCGGCTGCGCGCTGCGCGTGACCGTGCCGCGCGAGCCCTGCTACAAGTTCAACGCGGCCATGGGTTTTGCGCGGGCGTCCAGACTGATGGCGCAGAGCGGCTTTTGCGGCTTTTACCTGGCGGTGAAAACGCCCGGCGTGCTGCGTGCCGGCGACGCGTTCGAGGTGATCCCCGGCCAGCGCGGCACGGGCATTCCCGAGCTGTTTGCCGCCAAGATGCGCAAGCATCTGCGTTAGAGCCGGCCCGCCGGTCTGTCATGCTCAACAGGTCAGGTGCCCGGTTCAGTGCTGAAGCTGGACGGTGTTCTCGGCCGGCTCAATGCTGCTCCTGCGCCTCGAAGCCCGCCGCCTGCAGCGCCGCCAGCACCTGCGCGATGTGCGCGCGCCCGCGTGTCTCCAGCACCAGCTCGATCTCCACGTTCTGCGCCGCCAGCATGGTGAAGGCGCGCTGGTGATGCACTTCCTCGATGTTGGCGCCGGCCTCGGCTACCGTGGCGGTGATTTTCGCCAGCGAGCCGGGAATGTCCCGCGCACTGACCCGGATGCGCGCCAGCCGCCCGGCGCGCACCATGCCGCGCTCGATGATCGCCGCCAGCAGCAGCGGGTCGATGTTGCCCCCGCACAGCACCAGGCCGACTTTCTTGCCCGTAAAGCGCGCCGGGTATTTCAAGAGCGCCGCCAGGCCGGCCGCGCCCGCGCCTTCCACCAGGGTTTTTTCGATTTCGAGCAGCATCACCAGCGCCTGCTCGATGTCGCCCTCGTCCACCAGCAGCAGGTCATCGACTTTGTCGGCAATGATGGCCTGCGCAATCACGCCGGGCGTGCCCACCGCAATCCCGTCGGCAATCGTCGTGCTGCCCTGCGGGTGGTGCGTGCCCTTGATGGCGTTGACCATGCCCGGAAAGCGCGAGGTCTGCACGCCGATGATCTCGATGCCGGGTTTCAGCGCCTTGGCCGCGATGGCCACACCGGCAATCAGGCCGCCGCCGCCCACGGCAATCACCAGCGTTTCCAGCTCCGGCACCGCCTGCAGCATCTCCAGCCCCACCGTGCCTTGGCCGGCGACGATGGCCTCGTCGTCATACGGGTGAATGAACACCAGGGCGTTGCGCTCGGCCAGCTCCAAGGCGTGGGCGCGCGATTCGTCCAGCGTCTGGCCGTGCAGCACCACCTCGGCGCCAAAGCCGCGCGTGCGCTCGATCTTCACCCCCGGCGTGAAGCGCGGCATCACGATGACGGCGCGAATGCCCAGGCGCTGCGCGTGATAGGCCACGCCCTGCGCGTGGTTGCCCGCGCTCATGGCGATCACGCCGCGCCGGCGCTCGGCCTCGCTGAGCTGCGCCAGCTTGTTGCACGCGCCGCGCTCCTTGAAGGAGGCGGTGTACTGCAGGTTTTCAAATTTCAGGTAAATCTGCGCCCCGGTCAGCTGCGAGAGCAGGCGCGACTCCACGCATGGCGTGTTCAGCAGATGGCCCTGCAGGCGCTGGGCGGCTTGTTCGATATCGGTCAGGCTGGGCATATAAATCCTTGGCGGCAACGCTGGAATGTCATTTTCTGCCGCTTTTGGCCGGTGCAGCCAGCCCCGTTGCGCGGGAATTCCCGTAATGCCTTCTCTTGCGTTATGGTGCAGGCTTGGCGATCCATAAAAAGCACGGCAGGGAGTCGGCGGTAGCGTTGAAAACCGGAGTTTTGTCCATGAGCAAGCGTTCTCTCATCGAGCATCCACAGCAGCCGTGGCTGCTCTCCCCCGGCCTCAAGGAAGCGCCGGTGCTGGACCTGATGTGCTCGCATTTCGTGCTCACCCTGGCCGCGCGCCAGGGCGCCAAGTTCAATGTGCGGCGCGACCTGAACAGCCTGCTCTCGCTCTCGGGCCGGCATCTGGTCTGGCCGGTCCCGGCGCTGCAGCGTCTGCGCGAATTTCTGAACCGCCGCTGCAAGGGCAACGAGTTCTGGCAGGACCATGAAGCCTTGAGCGACGCCGACTTCATGGCCCGCCACGGCGTCTGGCGCGGACCGTATGAAGAGGGCACGGTGTTTTTCTACCTCGACGAACACGCCAAGGACCAGCCCAAGGACCTGCTCTCGGTCCTCAACGCCACTGGCGAGTGGCTGACCCATGCGCTGAAAAAGCAGTCCACCCTGGTCGAAAAAAACATCGACGCGCTGGCCAGCCTGTTGCAGCTCAACCGTGCCGAGCGCGCCCTGCTGCTCTACGGCACGCTGGCGCGCTACCAGCGCGACCTGCGCTCTCTCTTGGTGGAGTTCAAGGTCAACAATGCGCCGGAAGCCTATGCCGCGATTGCCGATGTCGCCGGCGTGAAAGCCCCGGAAGTCGCCGAAGCGCTGCGCCCCGGATCGCGCCTGGAGCGCATCGGCATGGTGGAAAACCTCATTTCCGAGCACAACATCACCGACCTGGCCGACCTGATGAAAGTCAGCGAACGCCTGCCGCCGGTGCTGATGCGCAAATACCGCGACCAGAGCGAGCTGATGGCGGTGTTCACCCGTCCGGCCACCCGCAGCGCGCTCGGCTTGGGTGATTTTGCCTTTGTGCAGGAAGACGCGCAGGTGCTGGTGTCGCTGCTGCGCCACGCGGTCAAGGCCAAGGAGCCGGGCGTGAACGTGCTGCTCTACGGCCCGCCCGGAACCGGCAAGACAGAACTGGCCAAGGTGGTGGCGCAGGCCGCCGGGCTCGATTTGTTCGAGGTGGAATACGCCGACCGCGACGGCCATTCGCTCAGCGGGCGCGACCGCTACCGCTCGCTGCAGATCGCCCAGGTGTTCTTGAAAGGCAGCATGCATTCGGCGCTGCTGTTTGACGAGGTGGAAGACGTGTTTCCGCCCATTTCCAGCGAAGCCGCGCAGTTGATGGCGCGCTCCGAGCAGCTCTCCGGGCCGGCCAGCGGATCGGTCAGCGGCAAGGCCTGGGTGAACCAGATTCTCGAATCCAACGCCGTGCCCACGCTGTGGGTGACCAACCGCATCGAGCAGATCGACCCGGCGTTCCGGCGCCGCTTTGCCTATCACCTGGAACTGCGTTCGCCCCCGCCTGGCGCGCGCGAAGGAATCATCCGCAAGACGCTCGAAGGTGTGCAGGTGAGCGACGCCTTTGTCGCCAAGCTCACCGCCCGCAAGGGATTGACCCCGGCGCAGATCCGCACGGCGGTGCGCTTTGCCCGCCTGGCCGGCACGCCCGAAAGCGAAGCCGGCGCCTTGGCCGTGCCCGCGTCTGGCGCTGTAGCCGACAGCGCTGAGCGTGTCGATGGCAGCGGGCCGCAGTCGCTGTTGGCGGAGGGCCGCCCTTCGCTGCTGGAGTCGCTGATCGAGCGCCAGCTGAAAAACGCCGATGTGGCGCTGGGCAACAAGGCCCAGGCGGGCGGGCGGCGCAGCGTGACGACCTACGACCTGGCCATGCTCAACGTCGAGTCGCGTTTTGAAATTGCCCGCATCGTCGAGGCGCTCAAGAGCCGGGGCCACGGCAGCCTGTGCTTCTACGGCCCGCCCGGCACTGGCAAGACCGCGCTGGCCGAGCACATCGCCCAGGCGCTGGAGCAGCCGCTGCTGATCAAGCAGGCCAGCGACCTGATGAGCAAATACGTCGGCGAAACCGAGCAGCACATGGCCGCGATGTTTCGCGAAGCCGAAGCCGAGAAAGCCGTGCTGCTGCTCGACGAGGCCGACAGTTTCCTGCAGGATAGGCGCGGCGCCCAGCGCACCTACGAGGTGACCGAGGTCAACGAAATGCTGCAGGGCATGGAGCGCTACAACGGGATTTTTATTTGCACGACGAACCTGCTCGAAAGCCTCGACCAGGCCGCGCTGCGGCGCTTCACGTTCAAGATCAAGTTCATGCCGTTGACGGGTGAGCAGCGCGAAACCATGTTCGTGACCGAGGCGCTGGCCGGGGATGCTTCGCTGCTGACGGTGTCGCTTCAGAAGAGTCTGGCCCAGCTGACGCAGCTGTGTCCGGGCGATTTTGCGGCGGTCAAGCGCCAGGTGGTGATTCTCGATGCCGAGTTATCCGCCGAGGAATTCCTGGCGCAGCTGGAGGCCGAGCACCGCATCAAGCCCGAGGTGCGGGAGGGGCGGGCGATGGGGTTCATGCCTTGATGCTCGTTAGTTGATCGAGAGTTATTTGCGCCCGTGTCGATAGGGCAATCACGCCAATAAATGGCAGTTTTGCTGTACGCCAGAACTTCGTTCATTCATGAAAATAACGGATCATCCGCCCTCTTGAGCTTCTTAAGTAATTAAGAATCAACAAATAAATATTTATAGTTTTAATTGTTGACTTCTAGAATTCGTCCCTCACTGCATTTCGCACTGAATTCAAGAAGTTTTTGATGAGTACTCGACGCCATTTTTCCTCCCGCATTGCCAACACCGCTTTGGTTGCCGTCTTGGCCGGAGCCGGTCTGGACGTGTCGGCACAGCAGCCGGTCTCGCTGCTCAATGTCTCGTATGACCCGACGCGCGAGCTGTACGTGGCGTTCAACGCTGCTTTCGCCAAGTACTGGAAGGCCAAAACCGGCCAGGATGTGAGCATCCGTCAATCCCACGGTGGCTCGGGCAAGCAGGCGCGTTCGGTGATTGACGGGCAGGAGGCCGATGTGGTGACGCTGGCGCTGGCCGCAGATGTGGATGAGCTGTGCAAGAACGGGGGCTTGATTTCCCCGGACTGGCAAAAGCGCCTGCCGCGCCGCTCAGCCCCCTACAACTCGACCATCGTGCTGGTGGTGCGCCACGGCAACCCCAAGAGCATCAAGGACTGGGATGACCTGATCAAGCCAGGCGTCTCCGTCATCACCCCCAACCCCAAGACCTCGGGCGGCGCGCGCTGGAACTACCTGGCGGCCTGGGAGTTCGCCAAGCGCAAATACGGCGGCGATGCCAAGGCCCAGGAGTTTGTCAAGGCCCTGTACAAGAACGTGGCGGTGCTTGACACCGGCGCGCGTGGGGCGACCCTCACCTTTTCTCAACGCAATCAGGGCGATGTGTTCATTTCGTGGGAAAACGAGGCACTCCTGCTCAAGCAGGAAATGGGCAACAAGATCGAAGTGATCTACCCCTCGCTGAGCATCCTGGCCGAGCCGCCGGTGGCCGTGGTGGACAAGAACGTGGACAAGAAGGGCACCCGCGCCGTGGCACAGGCTTATCTTGAATACCTCTACAGCGATGTCGGCCAGGAACTGGTGGGCAAGAATTTTTACCGCCCGGTTTCGGGCAAGGTCCCGGCCTGGCTGGCCCAGCAATTTCCCCCGCTCAACCTGTTCACCATCGGCGTGGCTTTCGGCGGCTGGGCCAGCGCGGACAAGACGCACTTTGCCGATGGCGGCAGTTTCGACCAGATTTACCTGCGCAAATAGGCCTTCAGGCGGCATGGCGCCGCGAGTAGGCGACCAGTGCTGGCTGTGCTTGACAGATTTACGCTCACTGTGCGGTAAGCATGCGCAGCTTGGCAGCGGGCCTCTGCAGTGCAGTCTTTGTAAAAAAGCCGCGCATGAAGATGATCCAGTCATCCCCAGCACGGCCTGTGATCAAAGACTGCTGACAGCTTGCAATTCACCGACATGACCGGTGAACAGCACAAGCTCAGTACTTGTAAACCCCGTGCCCGCTCTTGCGCCCCAAGCGGCCCGCAGCCACCATTTCCTTGAGCAGCGGGCAGGGGCGGTATTTGCTGTCGCCGTACTCGCTCAGGTACACGTCCATCACCGCCAGGCAGACATCAAGGCCTATCATGTCGCCCAGGGCCAGCGGGCCGATGGGCTGGTTGCAGCCCAGCTTCATGCCGGCGTCGATGTCCTCGGCCGTGGCCAGTCCTTCGGCCAGCACGAAGAAGGCTTCGTTGATCATCGGAATCAGGATGCGGTTGACGACAAAGCCGGGCGCGTTCTTCACCGTGATCGGCGATTTTCCGAGCGTCTTGGCCATGGCATGCACGGCGTCGTGGGTGGCGTCGCTGGTCTGCAGGCCCCGGATGATTTCCACCAGCGCCATCATGGGCACCGGGTTGAAGAAATGCATGCCGATGAAACGGTCGGCGCGCGAGGTGATGGCGGCCAGCTTGGTGATGGAAATCGACGAGGTGTTGGTTGCCACGATCACGTCGGGGCCGACCAGGGCGTCGATCTGCTTGAGGATCTTGACCTTGAGGTCGTAGTTCTCGGTGGCCGCTTCGATGACCAGTTGCGACGTTTTCAGATCGTCGTAGCTGGTGCTGCCCTTGATGCGCGCCAGGGCGGCGTCCTTGTCGGCGGCGCTGATCTTTTCCTTCTTGACCAGCCGGTCCAGGCTGCCCGCGACGGTGGCGATGCCCTTGGCCACCGCTGCGTCGGAGATGTCGATCATGACGACCTGCAGGCCCGAGACGGCGCAGGCTTGCGCAATGCCGTTGCCCATGGTGCCCGCGCCGATGATGCCGATGCTTGTGATGCTCATGCTGAAACCCTTGTTGTGGAACAAATCATCAAGTTTACGACCCCCGTCCCAACTGCTCCGGCTTGGGCGCGCCGCTGCGCTGATTTTCACGCGGCGTGACAGCAGCCCAAGCGCGAAAAAAGCTGGAGCCCTGAGGCTGCGTTTGAGAGATTCATGCAGCGATCATTTTTCTGCTTGGCAGCCAGCACGCAAGCCATTCAACAGTGGCCGCCGACGGGGCGCTAAGCGCAGTCCTACAGCGTCAGTTAGACGGGTTCGCTTGAATGGGCCTCCACCCGAGACAAACGGAGGCAAGCCCATGAATACGCTCTCCCATCCCAATCCAAGTTGGCAGTTCATCCTGTTGCGCGCTGCAGCGGCCATCCTTTTTGGTCTGCTGGCACTTTTGCTGCCCGGCCCCACGCTGGCCGGGCTGGTGCTGCTGTTCGCGGCCTACATGCTTGCCGATGGGGTGTTTGCCATCATCGCGGGATGGCGTGCGGCGCGCCAGCGCGAGCCCTGGGGCTGGTTTGCCCTCGAAGCCGTGGTCAACATCGCCACCGGGGCGATCGCTGTTGTGTGGCCCGCCATCACGCTGCTGGCTTTTGTGATGCTCACCGCCGCCTGGGCGCTGGTGTCGGGCGGGATGATGCTGTTGGGCGCACTTCGGTTTCCTGAAAACCGGGGACGGATGTGGCTTGTCCTGGGCGGCGTTGTCTCCCTGATCTGGGGCGGACTTCTGATCTTCTGGCCGCTCGCCGGTGCCGTGGCCATGACCTTGTGGCTGGGCGCCTACGCCCTGGTGCTAGGGCTGACCCTGCTTTTTGGAGCGCTGAAGCTGCGACGGGAAGCCACGAAACCGCAGGAACACAGCCCCGGTCCCACTGCGAACAATCCATCGTAGACGGCACTCTGAGATCAGGGTCAGATACTTTTCAGAACATGGCGTGACGCCGGGTTTGGAGCGTCAATTTTTTTTCTGTTTCTGAAGAAAATCGCAACGCTTGCCGGCAATGAGCGAGAAAAAGCGCATGAAGTGACGGTGGGCCACCTGCTTGAAGAGCGTTCGATAGGATTTCTGCGCCAAGGCTTGCTCGATCTGCAGTCTGCATGACTCACGCCAGTGAAATAACAAATTATTTTATAAACTACAGTTTGCTAACAGTTGCTCTCGTTAGAAATCTATTGATTTTGTCATTGAAAAATTTCGCACTTGACCATGGCCCGGATGATGTAAGTCAATTGCTGATGAGCTTGGCTGTCAAAACCAAAAACAAAACCATTTAATTAAGCATATCTGGTAAGTTTGGTAAGTAGATACTGTTTCTGCGTAATCAGATGAAACTAAAACTTGAAGAGGAGAAGAATTCGGAATCAGACATGCCATCCCGGATTTAAGGTATTGTTGAGCTGATAGAAGCGGGTATTCTTGATCCAGGTGCTCACGACAAACAATATTCGGCAAAAGCTCGAATATAAAAAATCATTTGCTCATGGTTGATTCAAGCCAGGGTAGATCATTTGAATTTTTTTGTTGTGTGCCGCAAGAATATGGGGCGACCAGTCCTATAACTGTGCCCGGCAGAACCGGGATATGGCAGGCTGAAGGAAAAATGATGAAGAAAAATATTATCGCATTGGCAATTTTGCTGGTGGCAGGCGTTGCAGCAGCAACGAGTTCAAATGCACAGGTGGTGACCTCGGTTGACACCGGGACGGCGACATCCGCCACTGCCGCCAGTGCTGGCGTTGGCAGCGCATTCAGTAGCCAGAGCGCTCTGGCGTTTGCCACTGCAACGGGCGCTGCTACCAGCGAAGGCGCAAGCGCCGGCCCAGTGTCGTTCGGCGCAGCTGCAGTGGAAGGTTCTGCAACCACCCTCGGCACGGTTTACAGCCTGTCTGCCACGACCGGCAATGGTGCTGCCAACGGCAGCGCCACTGCCGTGGCCAGCGCCGGCTCAACTGCCAATGCCGCCTATAACGCCGGCACCGTCAACGGTGTGGTGGGCGGTACGGCAATCTCCAACACCAATAACCAGGTCGCCACTGCAGCTGGCCCAGGCACTGGGATCGCCTTCATCGGCAGCACGGTCGGCACGGTTGCCACCTACAGCGCCAACGCAGCCTCGTTGAACACCGCCCTGGATTCAACCACTTCTTCCAATGCCGAGGCGAGCTCGATCAGTGGTGCCACCGGGGTGGTCAACACGGTCTACGGCAATGCCATCACACTGAGCAACGGTGGTCTCAACAACGGTCAGGCAACCGCTTTCACCAATAACTTTTAACCAGTAAGCCATCAGTCAAGTCATGTTTTTTTGAGAGATGGGGGAGGAATTTTCCTTCCCCATTTTTAAATGGGATCGAAATGATGAAGATAATTAAATTTACCCTGGCATTGTCGGCATCTCTGTTTACGCTGATGAGCGCGCATGGACAAGTGTCGAGCGCTGGCGCCACTTCGGCTCCGGTGGCTTCTTCCACGGCGGGTAATCAGGAGTTCTACCAGGGCATTACATTTAACAGCCCCGGAGAGACGCATCAGTATATTGAGTCCGGCGGTACTCAAACCATCAAAAATGTTCCTTCGGTATCCGGGCCGGCTTTGACGACGTCCAACGACACCTGCATGGGCGCCTCCTCCGGCTCTTTGAATGGACCCGGCTTCGGCCTCTCTCTGGGCAGCACCTGGTCGGATGACAACTGCAAGCTGTTGAAAAACAGCCGCGAACTGTGGAATATGGGCATGAAGGCTGCCGCCATGGCACTCATGTGTACCGATGCCGCCAATCGCGATGCCCTTGAAATGACCGGCTACGAGTGCCCCCAGTCCGCCAGAAACAGGAATAATGCCCAGAAGGTCTCCGGCCTGCCTTCCGCTGAGCCAGGTCAACAGGAAAACATCACGGACCCCCATATTCGTTCGCGGATGGGACTCCCGGTCTTGCAGGCGGCCAATTGACTTGCCGGGTTAACAGGGGATTGCCATGCGAAAACTAATCCTGCCGCTGATTTTTCTGGCCTGTTCTGCAGGAGCGCTTGCCGAGGTGACGATTGACCGGGTTCCCTTGGGCAGTGGCGTTCCTGGCAATGAGGGCGTGGAAAACGCCACGCGCTGGGATAGGGATATTTACCATGCCCCGCAATACATGCCAGGCTACCCCACCGCTGCAACAATTTTCCCCCGAGCCGTTCCCGTCTCCTGCGTGGAAACAGAAAACGGCATCCAGTGCAAAGGCTACAACTGGTCGCGGGACATGGGCCGGGCAGAGTATTTGATGATCCGCCCGATGCTGGTCAAGAACATGCCGGTTCAGCAATAAACCCGGCCTTGCCCGGCCGCTTGCGCAAAGCGGAGATTTTTCGGCGTCAACCCAGCCAGTCGGGCGCTTCCAGTTCGGCATTGGATGCGTCGATTTCAGGTTCGGCGCACACGCGCAGCACCTCGGCGCCATAGGCTTGCAACTTCTTCTCGCCAATGCCGCTGATGCCTTTCAAATTGTCCAGACTTTGTGGCGCCTGCTCGGCAATGGCGCGCAGCGTGGCGTCGTGAAAGATCACGAACGCGGGCAGGTTGTGCTCCTTGGCCACTGCGGCACGCCAGGTTTTGAGGCGTGCCAGGCGCTCCAGCGCACCGGCGTTGAGCGTGGCTTCGGCCATGCCCTTGACGGAGGTTTTGACCGTCGATTTGCTGCCGCGGCGCGTGCGCTCGCCCTTGACGCTCACGGCCTGCTGGCGCAGCAGCACGCTGACCTCGCCTTTCAGAACCTGCCGGGCGTCGGGCAATAACTGCAGCGTGTTAAAGCTGTTGCCGCTGGCGCTGTGCATCAGCGTGCTGGCGACGAGGTTGCCGGCGATCAGGTGGCGCAGCACGCCGCGCCACTGCGCCTCGCTCAGGTCCGCGCCGATGCCGAAGGTGCTGAGCTTGTCATGGCCGTACTGGGCAATTTTGTCGTTAGGCTTGCCGCGCAAAATGTCCATGATGTGGCCGGCGCCAAAGCTGATGCCGCTCATCTGATGCACGCGGTAAATGCAGCTGAGCATCTTGCGCGCCGCCTCGGTCGCATCCCACACCGCCGGCGGTGTCAAGCAGTTGTCGCAGTTGCCGCAGGGCTCGCTGGCCTCGCCAAAGTAGCCCAGCAGGCTCACGCGGCGGCAGCGCGTGCCCTCGGCCAGCGTGAGCAGCGCGTCCAGCTTGCCGCGCATCACCTGCTTGAACTCCTCGGTGGCGACCTCGCTGGTGTCGATCATGCGGCGCTGGTTCACCACGTCCTGCAGGCCATAGACCATCCAGGCGTCGGCGGCCAGGCCGTCGCGCCCGCCCCGGCCGGTTTCCTGGTAATAGCCTTCGATGTTCTTGGGCATGTCCAGGTGCGCGACGAAGCGCACGTCGGGCTTGTCGATGCCCATGCCGAAGGCAATCGTCGCCACCATCACGCAGCCGTCCTCGCGCAGGAAGCGGTCCTGGCGCTGCTGGCGCAACTGGGCATCAAATCCGGCGTGGTAGGCCATGGCCTTGAGGCCGGCGCCCTCCAGCATGTCGGCGATTTCCTCCACCCGCTTCCTGGACTGGCAATAGACGATGCCGGCTTCGCCATCGTGTTCGGTCTGGATGAAGCGCAGCAACTGGCGCGTGGCATCGGTTTTTTCGACGATGGTGTAGCGGATGTTGGGCCGGTCAAAACTGCTGATGAACTGCTGCGCCTGTTCGAGCTGGAGCCGCTCGATCATGTCCTGGCGCGTCAGCGCGTCGGCGGTGGCCGTCAGCGCCATGCGCGGCACGTCGGGGAACGTCTCGTGCAGCAGGCTCAGGGAGCGGTACTCGGGCCGGAAGTCGTGGCCCCACTGGCTCACGCAATGCGCCTCGTCAATCGCAAACAGGCTGAGCAGTCCGCGCTCGTGCAGCGACGTGAGCAAGCCTTTCATGCGCGGCGTGTTGATGCGCTCGGGCGCGGCGTAGAGCAGCGTCAGCTCATTGCGCAGCAGCCGCGCTTCGAGCTGGCTGCTTTCCTCGTAGCCCTGCGTCGAATTGAGAAAAGCCGCCGCCACGCCGGCCTCCAGCAACGCCCCGACCTGGTCATGCATCAGCGCAATCAGCGGCGAGATCACGATGGTCACACCGTGGCCGGCGTTTTGCCGCACGATGGCCGGGATCTGGTAGCACAGCGACTTGCCGCCGCCCGTGGGCATCAGCACCAGCGCGTCGCCGCCCTGAACCACATGCTCCACGATGGCTTCTTGCGGGCCGCGAAAGTCGGAGTAGCCGAACACCTGGCCGAGCACATCGAGCGGCGTGAGGTGGGGCGAAGAAATAGTTAGGGTGGACAAGGGCGAGTGAGGTGGTGAATGTCAGCAGGTGCAACAGTTTGCTGTAAAAACAAGGTCTTGCCTATCCCCACCAGACAAGCGCACAGGCTATTGGCAGGTCGGGCCAGCGCAGGCGTAACCCGGCATGCATTGTCATGGTCCTGAATGCCTGAGCGCCACAATCCGGGCTTCAGGGCCGGGCCATTATTGCCGGTGCTTGTATTGTCGGGCAAGCCTCTGGAGAGACTTGTGGCCTCGCCAGCCGCTAGCGTGCGCGCCCGCAGGCCGGACGAATCTGACTTCCCGGCATCGGCCTGTGTCTGTTGATCTAAAATAAGCGCCTCCCAAGGAGCGCTGCAGCAGCTTTGTTCAAAGAGAGCAAGGTTTGCCAGGCTTGGGGATGTCAACCGCGCTCACTTCGTATGCCTTCACAAAGTGAGCTGTCTCTATGCAACCGATCCACTACACCCGCGCCCAGCAACTCCCCGCCCTCCTGGCGCAACGCATCGCCATCCTCGACGGCGCCATGGGCACCATGATCCAGCGCTTCAAGCTGAGTGAAGCCCAGTACCGGGGCGAGCGTTTCAAGGATTTCCACAAGGATGTGAAAGGCAACAACGAGCTGCTCAGCCTCACGCGCCCGGATGTGATCCGCGACATCCATGAAGGCTACCTGGCCGCCGGCGCCGACCTGATCGAGACCAACACGTTTGGCGCGACCACCGTGGCCCAGGCTGACTACGACATGGCCGATCTGGCGGTCGAAATGAACTACGAATCGGCGCGCATCGCCCGCGCCGCCTGCGACAAGTTTTCCACGCCGGACAAACCGCGCTTTGTCGTCGGCGCCCTCGGCCCCACGCCGAAAACCGCCAGCATCAGCCCCGACGTGAACGACGCGGGCGCGCGCAACACCAGTTTCGAGGAACTGCGCCAGGCCTATTACGAGCAGACCGAGGCGCTGGTGCGGGGCGGCGCCGACGTGCTGCTGGTCGAAACCATTTTCGACACGCTCAACGCCAAGGCCGCGCTGTTTGCCATCGACGAGTATTTCGAGAATTCCGGTGAAAGATTGCCGCTCATCATCAGCGGCACGGTGACCGATGCCTCGGGCCGCATCCTCAGCGGCCAGACGGTGACGGCGTTCTGGCACAGCGTGCGCCACGCCCAGCCGCTGGCCGTGGGGCTGAACTGCGCGCTCGGCGCCACATTGATGCGCCCCTACATCCAGGAGCTGGCCAAGGCCGCGCCAGACACCTTCATCAGCTGCTACCCCAACGCCGGCCTGCCCAACCCGATGAGCGACACCGGCTTTGACGAGACGCCGGACGTGACCTCGCGCCTGCTGCGCGAGTTTGCCGCCGAAGGCCTGGTCAATATCGTGGGCGGCTGCTGTGGCACCACCCCTGCGCACATCGAGGCGATTGCCCAGGCGGTGGCGCCGGTGGCCGGGCGCGGGTTGCAGCGAAGCCTGTTTTATAGAGACGCGGCCTGACCTGACAAGACCTTTGACGCGCTGCGCTCGGGGCTGCGTTCAGGGCTATGTGCGGGCGCCGAGTTCCTGCTGCATCGCCTGGGTCAGCTGCACGTACATCTTGAGCTTGTCGGTGTTCTCGCGCAGGCGCTGCGCCATGCGCGCGGCCATGGCCAGGACCAGCTTGGCGGCAATCTCTGGCTTGTCCTTGATCAGTTGCTGCAGCGCTTCGCGGGTCAGGACGGTGCAATGCACCGGCGTCGAGGCGGTGCAGGTGGCGTAGCGCGGCCCGCCGTCGAGCAGGCCCAGCTCGCCGATCAGGCTGCCCGGCCCCAGCACGCTGATGATGATGGGCTCGTTGCGGCTGACCACGATGTTTTCCACCGTCACCTCGCCTTCGAGCAGCAGCAGCATGAAGCCGGTGTCGCGCTTGTCGCCCTCGCGGATGAAAATCGTGTCCTGCGCAATCATTTGCGGCTTCATGTAGCTCACCACCAGGCGCGCCTCCCTGGGCGACAGGGGCATCAGCGCGGTAGGGGCAATCAGCAGCTCGGCCGCCATGTCCGCTGCTTCATAGCCTTTTTTCAGGTCCGGTTCTTCGTCAAAAGCGGGAGAGATTTTCTTGCTGAGGAGTTTCTTGAGCATGGCGCAGCGGGTGAATTTTGGAGGATGGCCAAGCCGGGCGGGCATTCGGCGATTAAAATTGAGCTTAACTCAAGGAGCGTTGCAGCGAAACCCCGTTTTCGTCAGGCTTGAGTCAACACAGCTTGCCAGCAATTGTTCGCAATTGCCGATAACCCTTTCTGTAACGACGCTCACCTTCAGCCCAAGGTGAGTCATGTCCGCAATTCCGTCCCTCCACGAAGTCCCCCCCATGAAGCTGTCCGGCCTGGAGCCGGTCACGATTGGCCCGGATGCCCTGTTCGTCAACATCGGCGAGCGCACCAACGTCACCGGCTCCAAGGCCTTTGCCCGCATGATCCTGAGCGGCGACTTTGAAGCGGCCCTCGCCGTCGCGCGCCAGCAGGTCGAAAACGGCGCCCAGATCATCGACATCAACATGGACGAGGCCATGCTCGACAGCCAGGCGGCCATGGTGCGCTTTTTGAACCTGATCGCCGGCGAGCCCGACATTGCCCGCGTGCCCATCATGATCGACAGCTCCAAGTGGAGCGTGATTGAAGCGGGCCTGCGCTGCATCCAGGGCAAGGGCATCGTCAACTCCATCTCGATGAAGGAGGGCGTGGCGCCCTTCAAGCACCAGGCGAAATTGCTCAAGCGCTACGGCGCCGCCGCCGTCGTCATGGCTTTCGATGAAAAGGGCCAGGCCGACACCTACCAGCGCAAGATCGACATCTGCGAGCGCGCCTACCGCGTGCTGGTCGATGAAGTGGGTTTCCCGCCCGAAGACATCATCTTTGACCCGAACATCTTTGCCATTGCCACCGGCATTGACGAGCACAACAACTACGCGGTGGACTTCATCGAGGCTACGCGCTGGATCAAGCAGAACCTGCCGGGCGCCAAGGTCTCGGGCGGCGTGTCCAATGTGTCCTTCAGCTTTCGCGGCAACGACCCGGTGCGCGAGGCGATTCACACGGTCTTCCTGTACCACGCGATCCAGGCGGGCATGGACATGGGCATCGTCAACGCGGGCATGGTCGGCGTCTATGACGAGCTGGAGCCGGTGCTGCGCGAGCGCGTCGAGGACGTGGTGCTGAACCGCCAGCCGGTGTACAAGCCCGGCGAAGCCGAACTGAGCCCGAGCGAGCGCCTGATCGAAGTCGCCGAAACGGCCAAAAGCGGCGCGAAAGACGACAGCAAGAAAAACGAATGGCGCGCCCTGCCGGTGCGCCAGCGCCTGTCGCACGCGCTGGTCCACGGCATGAACGAGCACATCACCGTGGACACCGAAGAGGTCTGGCAGGCTATTCAAGCCGAAGGGGGCCGCCCGCTGCACGTCATCGAAGGCCCGCTGATGGACGGCATGAACGTCGTCGGCGACCTGTTCGGCCAGGGCAAGATGTTCCTGCCGCAGGTGGTCAAAAGCGCGCGCGTGATGAAGCAGGCTGTGGCGCACCTGCTGCCCTACATCGAGGCCGAAAAGCTGCTTTTGGAGGCAGCCGGCGGCGATGTGAAAACCAAGGGAAAAATCATCATCGCCACAGTCAAGGGCGACGTGCATGACATCGGCAAGAACATCGTCACCGTCGTCCTGCAATGCAACAACTTTGAAGTCGTCAACATGGGCGTGATGGTGCCCTGCCACGAGATTCTGGCGCTGGCCAAGGCCGAGGGCGCGGACATCGTCGGCCTGTCGGGCCTGATCACGCCGAGCCTCGAAGAAATGCAGTATGTCGCCGCCGAGATGCAGAAAGACGAGCACTTCCGCGTGAAGAAGATTCCGCTCTTGATCGGCGGCGCCACTACCAGCCGGGTGCATACCGCCGTGAAGATCGCGCCGCATTACGAAGGCCCTGTCGTCTATGTGCCCGACGCCTCGCGCAGCGTGAGCGTGGCGCAAAGCCTCCTTTCGGACAGCGCGGCCCAGTACATCGACGCGCTCAACGCCGACTACGACAAGGTACGCGCCCAGCACGCGAATAAAAAGCAGACGCCGATGTGGCCGCTGGCCAAGGCGCGCGCCAACGCCACGCCGATTGACTGGACGGCTTACACGCCGCCACAACCGAAATTCATCGGCCGGCGCGTCTTCAAGAATTTCGATCTGGCCGAGCTGGCCCCCTTCATCGACTGGGGACCGTTCTTCCAGACCTGGGACCTGGCCGGGCCGTTTCCGGCGATCCTGAGCGACGAGGTGGTCGGTGTTGAAGCCACGCGCGTTTATGAAGACGCGCAAAAAATGCTCAAGCGCCTGATCGAAGGCAGGTGGCTCACGGCCAGCGGCGTGATGGCCCTGCTGCCGGCCAACAGCGTGGGCGACGACATCCAGATCTACACCGACGAGACGCGCAGCGAAGTGGCCATGACCTGGCACGGCCTGCGCCAGCAGACCGAAAAGACGGCGCTCGATGGCGTGATGCGCCCCAGCCGTTGCCTCGCCGATTTCGTCGCGCCCAAGGTGCTGACACCCGAGCTGAGCGCGGCCCGCGCGCAGAGCGCCACCACCACCTCTGCCTTAGTAGCAGCCGCCGCCACCGGGCCAAACGCTGGCGGCATTGCCGACTACATCGGCGTCTTTGCCGTCACCGCCGGCCTGGGCGCCGACAAGAAGGAAAAGCAGTTCCTGGCCGACAACGACGACTACTCGTCCATCCTGTTCAAGTCGCTGGCCGACCGGCTGGCCGAGGCCTTTGCCGAAGCGCTGCACCAGCGCGTGCGCCAGGATTTGTGGGGTTATGCGCCTGCCGAAACGCTTGACCACGACGCGCTGATCGCCGAAAAATACCAGGGCATCCGCCCCGCGCCCGGCTACCCGGCCTGCCCAGACCACAGCGTCAAAAAGGACATGTTCGAACTGCTTCACGCCGAGGACATCGGCATGGGGCTGACCGAAAGCCTGGCCATGACGCCGGCGGCCAGCGTCAGCGGCTTTTACCTGAGCCACCCGCAAAGCACCTACTTCAGTGTCGGCAAGATCGGCGAGGACCAGTTGCAGGATCTGGCCCAGCGGCGCGGCGCCAGGGCCGAAGACCTGGCCAGGCTGCTGGCGCCGAATTTATAAACCGTCTCAGTGAGCGGCCTTGAGCGCCCGGCGATACTGCACCGCTTCGGCGACATGGGTGACCTGCACCGTGGCCGCGCCCGCCAGATCGGCAATCGTGCGCGCCACTTTCAGGCAGCGGTGAATGCCCCGGCCTGACCAGCCCAGCCTTGTCGCCGCCGTGTTCAGAAATTTGGCCGCCGCCGCGTCGAGCTGGCATTGCGCGTCAATAGCCTGGCCTTCGAGCGCCTGATTCGTGCTGCCCTGGCGGGCCATGGCGTGCTCCCTGGCCTGAACGACGCGGCTGCGGATGGCGGCGCTGGCCTCGCCCGGCGGCGTGTTGACCAGCTCGTCGGCGGCAAGCGCGCCGACTTCGACATGCAGGTCGATGCGGTCCAGCAGCGGGCCGCTGAGTTTATTCTGGTAGCGCGCCACCTGATCGCCCGAGCAGCGGCAGGCGCGCAGGCTCGAACCCAGGTAACCGCAGGGGCAGGGGTTCATCGCCGCGACCAGTTGAAAACGGGCCGGGAATTCGGCGCGCTGGGCGGCCCGCGAGATGGTGATGCTGCCCGACTCCAGCGGCTCGCGCAGGGCTTCAAGCGCGGCGCGGGGAAATTCGGGCAGCTCATCGAGAAATAAAACACCGCGATGGGCCAGGGAAATCTCTCCCGGACGCGGCGGCGCGCCGCCGCCCACAAGGGCAATGGCGCTGGCGGTGTGGTGCGGCGCGCAAGTGGGGCGAACAGCCCAGTTTTCCAGCGTGAAACGCCCGCCGAGCGAGGCGACGGCCGCGCTTTCCAAAGCTTCCTCGGTGGTCATGGCCGGCAGCAACCCAGCAAAGCGCTGGGCCAGCATGGATTTGCCCGAGCCGGGCGCGCCCACCATCAAAATGCTGTGGCCGCCGGCCGCCGCGATTTCCAGCGCGCGGCGGGCCGCCGCCTGGCCCTTGACATCGGCCAGGTCGGGGTAGGCGGGCAGCGGGCGGCCGGGCGCGGGCTGGACCTGCGCCCAGCCGTCCCGCGCCTCGGGCATTTGCTCGCCCGGCAAGAATTGTTGAACCACATCGAGCAGGTGGCGGGCCCGGTAAATGCGGGCGCCGGGCGCCAGGGCCGCTTCCTGCGCGCTGCCTTCGGGCAGCACCAGTTTGGGCAGGCCCTGGGGCGTGGTGCTGCCGTTGCCGCTTCTCCCGCTGTCGCTGCCCTGGCCAATTGCCAGGCTCATCGCCAGCGCGCCGCGCACCGGGCGCAACTCGCCGCCCAGCGACAGCTCGCCGGCAAACTCGTAACCGGCCAGCTTGGCCGCATCAATCTGCCCGCTGGCTGCCAGGATGCCCAGCGCAATCGGCAGATCAAACCGGCCCGAGTCCTTGGGCAAATCGGCCGGCGCCAGGTTGACGGTGATGCGCTTGTTGCCGGGAAACTGCAGCCCGGCGTTCTGGATCGCCGAGCGCACCCGCTCGCGCGCTTCCTTGACCTCGGTATCGGCCAGCCCCACCAGGGTGAAACTGGGCAGGCCGTTGGCCAGATGGACCTCGACGCAGACCGGCCGCGCTTCAAGCCCCAATAAGGCGCGGCTATGCACTAAAGACAAGCTCATTCAGGGACTCCGCTTAAATGCTTCAAAGTTGTGCACTGCTGCCGCACCGGCGTGGTGCGTTATGGAGGGTCCTCGCCTCAGGGCAAGCGAATGCTTCTCAAAGGGGCCGGTGGATCTTCAGGCCTGCAGTTCTGGCACGGTCCATGCTAAGTCAGTTCGAGCACTTTAACAACATGGAGCGTCATGAAACCCGCCTCTGCTTCCCCTGGTTTCGTACTCGACAAGAACGCGCTCGTCATGACGCTCACAAAACCCTGTCATGCGCAGGAGCGGCCGCAAGCCGTTGCGCCCTCTACCCATCCTGAAGGAAAGCTGAAATGAAACTCGTAACTGCCATCATCAAACCGTTCAAGCTGGACGAAGTGCGCGAGGCACTCTCCAGCATGGGTGTGCAAGGCATCACCGTGACCGAGGTCAAGGGCTTTGGCCGCCAGAAAGGCCATACCGAACTGTACCGGGGCGCCGAGTATGTGGTCGATTTCCTGCCCAAGGTGAAGATCGAAGCGGCCGTGGCCAGCGACCTGGTGGAGCGGGTGATCGAGGCGATCGAGTCGGCCGCGCGCACCGGCAAGATCGGCGACGGCAAGATCTTTGTCTACAACTTGGAGCAGGTGGTTCGCATCCGCACCGGCGAGACCGGCAAGGAAGCGCTCTAGGACTCCCCTCCCTCCGCAATAAAAAGAACCATTGCCATGAAAAAACTACTTGCCTCTCTGCTTTTGGGATTGAGCCTGCTGGGTTCGGGCGCTGTCCTTGCCCAGACAACGCCCGAAGCGCCTGCCGCAGTGGCTGCCGCGTCAGCCCCGGCTCAGGCCAGCTCCGACGCTGCGGCGCCAGCGCCGGCTGCGGCTGCGCCCGCCGCACCAGACGCGGCCGTGCTGCCCAGCGCCGCCCCGGCAGCCCCGGCGGCAGACGCCGCTGCCGCACCGGCGCCCACGCCCAACAAGGGCGACACCGCCTGGATGATGGTCTCGACCATCCTGGTGATCCTGATGGTCGTTCCCGGCCTGGCGCTGTTCTACGGCGGCCTGGTGCGCAGCAAGAACATGCTGTCGGTGCTGATGCAGGTCATGGTCACGTTCTCGATGATCGTCGTGCTGTGGTTCATCTACGGCTACAGCCTGGCCTTCACCGAGGGCAACGCCTTCATGGGCGGCTTTGACCGCCTGTTCATGAAGGGCATCTGGGACAACGCGGCCGGCACCTTTGCCAACGCGGCGACCTTCAGCAAGGGCGTGGTCATTCCCGAGATCGTCTTTGCCGCCTTCCAGGCCACTTTCGCCGGTATCACCTGCGCGCTGATCGTCGGCGCCTTTGCCGAACGCATCAAGTTCTCGGCCGTGCTGCTGTTCATGGTGATCTGGTTCACCTTCAGCTACGCACCGATTGCCCACATGGTCTGGTTCTGGATGGGCCCTGACGCCTACAGCAGCGCGGGAGTAGCCGCTGAAATGACCAGCAAGGCCGGCTACATCTGGCAGTCGGGCGCGCTGGACTTTGCCGGCGGCACCGTGGTGCACATCAACGCGGCCATGGCCGGTCTGGTGGGCGCCTACATGGTGGGCAAGCGCATCGGCTACGGCAAGGAAGCCATGGCCCCGCACAGCCTGACGCTGACCATGGTGGGCGCTTCGCTGCTGTGGGTGGGCTGGTTCGGCTTCAACGCCGGCTCGGCGCTGGAAGCCAACGGCTTTGCCGCCCTGGCCTTCATCAACACCCTGGGCGCCACGGCGGCTGCCGTGCTGGCCTGGTGCGTCGGTGAAGCGCTGATGCGCGGCAAGGCCTCGATGCTGGGCGCCGCGTCCGGCGCCGTCGCCGGCCTGGTGGCCATCACGCCTGCCGCCGGCAACGTCGGCATCGGCGGCGGCCTGGTGATTGGTTTCATCGCCGGTTTCGCCTGCCTCTGGGGCGTGCATGGCCTGAAGAAGATCCTCGGCGCCGATGATGCGCTGGACGTGTTCGGCGTGCATGGCATCGGCGGCATCGTCGGCGCCCTGCTGACCGGTGTGTTCAACTCGCCCGCTCTGGGCGGCCCCGGCTACGTCGCTGACTGGGTCACGGCCACCATGGTCACCGAAGCCGACTACTCCATCGTGGCGCAGGTCTGGATTCAGGCCAAGGCCGTGCTGATCACGCTGGTGTGGTCGGGCGTTGTGTCCTTCGTGGCTTACAAGATCGTTGACATGACCATCGGTCTGCGCGTGAGCGAAGAAGACGAGCGCGAAGGCCTGGACATCACCTCGCACGGCGAGACGGCCTACAACCGCTGAGATTGAAAAAAGCAGGACGGCCTCGCAAAGCGGCCGTCCTTTCAAATTTTGAGGGAGTCTCCTTGGGATTTCAGCCCGCCAGTGCAAACCGGCGGGCTGTTTTTTTGCCGCTGCCGTCGCCCAAACCCTCCCGCGCACCGTGAAAATGGCGCTTTGAGGAAAAGGCCCCATGACCTGGCAAACCGCCGTTGACCAGCCCAGCGAACTGGGCGAATCCCCGTTCTGGCACCCCGACGAGCAGCGGCTCTACTGGGTGGACATCCCCGCCCGGCAGATCTGCCGCAGCGCTCCGTCCAGTGGCCAGATTGCCAGCGGCCAGGTTGAAAAATGGGCCATGCCCTCGGAGCCCGGCTGCATCGCGCCGGCGCGTACTGGCGGCAGCAACACCGGCCTGGTCATTGCCCTGCGCGACGGCATCTACCGCGCCCGCGACTGGGGCGGGGCGCTGGCGCTGCTGGCGCCCGCGCTGCATGACCCGGCCACGACCCGCTTCAACGACGGCAAGGCCGATCCGCTGGGGCGCTTTTGGGCCGGAACGATCTATGAGCCGCGCGATGCAGCGAAGGCGCAGCTTTTTTCGCTCGACTGCCGCGATGGCCGCGCGCCTGTGCTGGAATGCAAGGCCGGCAACGCCACCACCGCCAACGGCCTGGCCTGGTCGCCCGACGCCGCCACGCTCTACTGGAGCGACACGCCGCGCCACACCATCCGCGCCTGGGACTGGGAGGCGCAAAGCAACCGCTTGACGCACGAGCGGGTGTTCCGGCAGTGGCCCAGCAAACCGGCCGGCTGGCACAGCGGCATGAGTGGGGACATAAACGGCTACGGTGGCCGGCCCGACGGCGCCGCTGTCGATGTCGATGGCAACTGTTACGTCGCCATGTTCGAGGGGGCGCGGGTCTTGAAACTCTCGCCGGCCGGGGAGGTGCTGGCCGATATGGCCGTCCCGGCGCAATGCCCGACCATGCCGTGTTTCGGCGGCGATGACCTTAAGACGCTTTATCTGACCAGCGCCCGCCACGGCCGCCCGGCCGATGAGCTGCGGCGCTGGCCGCAGGCGGGCTGCATTTTTGCCATGCGCGTGGCCACGCCCGGCCTGCCGGTGAATTTCTTTCTCGATTGAAACCGGGGCGCACCAAAAACCGAACAAGCCCCGTTCAAAAAAATCAAAGCGCCAAGCGCCCGCTCCGGCGTACCATGCTGGCCATGCTTTCAGACACAGATTTCATCGATTCTCTGGCCGCCCGCGTTCAAGGCGCGGCGGCTGCGGGCACACCCTTGCGCATTCGCGGCGGCGGCAGCAAGGATTTCTACGGTCAGGCGCTGCAAGGCGACCTCCTGGACGTGAGCGCCTTTGCCGGCGTCATTAGCTACGAGCCCAGCGAACTGGTCGTGACCGTGCGCGCCGGCACGCCGCTGGCCGAGCTGGAAGCCCTGCTGGCCGCGCAGGGCCAGTGCCTGCCGTTCGAGCCGCCGCATTTCGGCGCGAACGCCACCGTGGGCGGCATGGTCGCCAGCGGCCTGAGCGGGCCGGCGCGCGCCAGCAGCGGCGCGGTGCGCGACTTCCTGCTGGGCGTCAAGCTGCTCAACGGCAAGGGCGAATGCCTGACCTTCGGCGGGCAGGTGATGAAAAATGTCGCCGGCTATGACGTCTCGCGCCTGATGGCCGGCGCCTTGGGAACGCTGGGCGTGCTGCTGGAAGTCTCCCTCAAGGTGCTGCCCGTGGCGCCCGCCGAGGCCACGCTGATGTGCCGCCTGCCGCAGCAGGCCGCGCTAGACCTGCTCAATCGCTGGGGTGGCCAGCCGCTGCCGCTCAATGCCAGCTGCTGGGTGCGAGACGACACGGCCAGCCCGGCGCAGGATTTATTGTTCGTGCGCCTGCGCGGCGCGGTGGCCGCTGTCGAAGCCGCCTGCCCGCGCATGATGGCCGACGCTCAAGCCCAGGGCGGCGAGGCGACTCGCATGGACAATGCCCAGGCCGGCGCCGACTGGATCGCCTGCCGCGAGCAGACCCTGCCGTTTTTCGTGCATCCGCCGTCCCCGGAAGACTGCCTGTGGCGCCTGAGCGTGCCGCAAACCACGCCCGCCCTTGGCCTGCCCCAGCCCCAGCTGATCGAGTGGCATGGCGGCTTGCGCTGGCTCTGGGCGCCGGCGCTGGCGGCAGCGCAGCTGCGGGCCGTGGCGCAGCAAGCCGGCGGCCACGCCACCTTGTTCCGCCGCGCCGCCATCGGCGCGCCGCGCGACGTGCCCGTGTTCACGCCGCTCTCGCCGGTGCAGCAGCGCATCCAGCACGCGCTCAAAAAACAGTTCGACCCGGCCGGCATTTTCAACCCCACCCGCCTGCTGAGCAGCTGCTAGAGGGCCGGCCATGCGGCGTTTGCGTCACCTGACCGGCCAGCACCGGAGCGATTCCCTCAACCGCCTGCTCGGCGCCGTGCTGGCCTTCAATGCCGGCGCCATCAATGCGGGCGGTTTCCTGGTGGTCCACATGTACACCTCGCACATGACCGGCTTTGCCTCGCTGCTGGCTGACAACCTAGTGCTGGGCAACATGAAGCTGGTGCTGGGCGCCGTCGGTGCCCTGCTGGCCTTTACCCTCGGGGCGGCGGTGACGGCCATCCTGGTCAACGTCGCGCGCCAGAACGGGCTGCGCAGCGAATACGCGCTGCCCCTGCTGGTCGAGGCGCTGCTGCTGCTGCTGTTTGGCCTGATGGGCGCCACGCTGGGCCACCAGACGCCCTTTGCCGTGCCGCTGACCGTGCTGGTGCTGTCCTTCACCATGGGGCTGCAAAACGCGCTGGTCAGCAAGATTTCTTTTTCCCAGATTCGCACCACGCACATGACGGGCATCGTCACCGACATCGGCATCGAGCTGGGCAAGCTGTTTTACTGGAACCGCCTTGAAAGCCCGCTTGAGACGCGCGTGTTTGCCAATCGCGCCAAACTACGTTTGTTGCTCACCCTGCTGGGCGCTTTCATCGCCGGCGGGGTGGTGGGCGCGGCCGGCTTCAAGTACATCGGTTTTGTCTGGGTGGTGCCGGCGGCCCTTTCCCTGCTGGCCCTGTGCCTGCCACCCCTGTTCTCCGATCTGCAGCGCATCTTGCGGCGCAGAGTCAACGCCATCGAACACGACGCCTGAAACCATCATGCAAACCCAACTCGCCCCCCAATTCCAGAACACGCCTGAAGGCCAGCAGGCCGAGGCCATTTTGCGCAAATGCGTGCACTGCGGTTTTTGCACCGCCACCTGCCCGACCTATCAACTCCTCGGTGATGAGCTGGACGGCCCGCGCGGGCGCATCTACCTCATCAAGCAGGTGCTCGAAGGCGCAGCGCCCACGCGCAAGACCCAGCTGCACCTGGACCGGTGCCTGACCTGCCGCAACTGCGAATCGACCTGCCCCAGCGGCGTGCAGTACGGCCACCTGGTCGATATCGGCCGCAAGCTCGTCGATGAGCGCGTGCCGCGCCCGGCCGGCGAGCGCGCTGTGCGCTGGGCGCTCAAGGAAGGCCTGCCCTCGCCGCTGTTCGCGCCCGCCATGAAGATCGGCCAGGCCGTTCGCGGCCTGCTGCCCGAGTCGCTGCAGGCCAAGGTGCCGCCCAGGCAATCCGCCGGCGAGTGGCCGACGCGCACCCATGCCCGCAAGATGCTGATGCTGGAGGGCTGCGTGCAGCCGGCCATGATGCCCAACATCAACGCCGCCACCGCCAGGGTGCTGGACGCCGCCGGAATTCAAACGGTGGTGGCCAAAAAGGCCGGCTGCTGCGGCGCGGTGAAATTCCACCTCAACGACCAGGACGGCGGCAAGGCCGAGATGCGCCGCAACATCGACGCCTGGTGGCCTTATGTGGAGGAGGGCGTCGAAGCCCTCGTGATGAACGCTTCGGGTTGCGGTGTCACGGTCAAGGAGTACGGCTACATCCTCCAGGACGATCCGGCCTATGCCGCCAAGGCCGAGCGCATCAGCGCGCTCACGCGCGACCTGAGCGAGCTGCTGCCCGACATTGCTGCGGCCCTGAAAGAAAGACTGCCTCGCCCGTTGGGCACTGGCGCGGACGCTGGTGCTGGTGCTGCCCTGAAGGGCGCGCCGAAACTGGTGTTTCACCCGCCCTGCACGCTGCAACACGGCCAGCAGCTGCGCGGCGGGGTCGAGCAGCATTTAAGTGCGCTGGGCTTTGACATCAGCGTCAGCCGCAACGAAGCCCACCTGTGCTGCGGCTCGGCCGGCACCTACTCGGTCTTGCACCCTGAAATCTCTTACCAGCTGCGCGACCGCAAACTGGCCAACCTGGGCGAGATGGCGCCCGAGGTGATCGTCTCGGCCAACATCGGCTGCATCACGCACCTGCAAAGCGGCACTTCCACCCCCGTGCGGCACTGGGTGGAAGTGCTCGATGAGGCGCTGGCAAGGCGGTAGCGGAGGGTTTTGCGGGCGCCCATGCCGTCATCGGGGCGGCGGCAGAGTCAGCAGGGGCGCCAGACTCCTCTTTACGGCCGCTGCGCCAGATGATCGACCATCGCCTTGATGGCCTTCATCTGCACGCCGGACTTCTGGGCGTAGTCCTTGCCGGTATAGCCCCACCAGTCCCAGCAGCCTTCCGGGTTGAACGGCGTCGTCGATTTGTTGACCTGCGGGTAGAGCACCAGCACCTTGTTGGTGTCAGCCCAGTTGTTGTAGCCGGTCCGGGTGTAGAACTGATCGTTGACGGACTCGGCCGACTGCTTGCAGCCGTGCAGGGCCACATGCACCTTGCAGCTTGCCCCCGCAGCGGTGCAGCTTTGCGGCACATACACAAAGCCGGTGTCGGCCATGCCCGTGGCGGCGCTGGCATAAGCGCGCTGGTCGAAGCTGACAATGCGCCCGCTGGGCGTTGCCGCGCGTGGCTGCAGGGGGCCATAGATGTGCTGCAGGATCGCCTGGGCCTGGTCATAGCCCTGGTTGGCGATATTGCAGTGGCTGATGTAGGGGTTGGCGTTCGCCGCGCAGTCGTTGCCATAACTGGGGGTGATCAGCGCGTGGCCCGCCGGGAGCTTGTGCTCATACTTCAGCCGGCTTGGCAGGACGCCCACTTCCTTGAAAAACGACACCGTGGCATTGACGGCGGGCTGGCGCACGATGGTGTCATCGGTGCCGCTGAAGACATAGATGCGGCGCTGGCTGAGGTTGCTCAGCGGGTCGATCAGCCCTGATTTGGCGAAGTCCCTGGCGGCATTGACCATCAGGTACGGGTTGGGCGACAAGAAGGTCTGGCCCATGCAGATGCTCGTGAAAAACAGGTTGTTGGCCGCGCAGTAGTAGGGGCCGCCGGCCACGACGCCGGCGCCGATGATGGAGCCCGAGTAGGCCACCTGCATCTGCCCGGCCATGAAGGCGCCCGATGACAGCCCGGAGACCGAGGTCTGCCGGGCGTTGGCGCCGTAGGCGGGAAGGCTGGGCGCGGCGGCGCTGGCCTGGGCGAGCGTCAGACTGGCCAGAACGAGACTGGCGAGGGTGCGTGGCAATGGCATGGATTTTTCCCCTGGATGAATTTTTTGGTTGCAAAAATCAGCAAGATGGCTGAGCGCGCAGCATGCCATGGATAACTTCTTGTAACAACAGTGCAGGCGGCCAACCGTTGGGAAAATGCTCACGGCTGGCACGCCTGCCGCCATGCCGGGCCTGCCGGCGCTGGCTGGGTAAACTGGACCGCTTTGGCCCAGCCCGACACGCCCACTCGTCCGATCATGACATCGACCTCCCCATGCCCCCCTGCCAGGCTCGCCATGACGGGCGCCAGCCCTTTCCTGGCCAGCCCGCTGGCTGCTCAGGGCGCAAGCTTTCTTCGCCGCGCCGCGCTGGCTGCCGTGGCGCTGCTGGCGCTGGCCGGCTGCGCCAGCACCAATGAGGCGCCGCGCTACCTGGACATCGCGCTCATCGGCCTGAACGACCTGCACGGCCACCTGGAGCCGCCCCGCCTGGCTGTCACCGCGCCGGGGGCGCCGGGCGCCGCGCCCGTGGCCGTGCCTGCCGGCGGCGCTGCCTACCTGGCCGGCGCCCTGGCCACGCTCAAGGCGCGCAGCCCGCACCATGCGGTGGTCTCGGCCGGCGACATGGTGGGCGCCTCGCCGCTGGCCTCGGCGTTGTTCCTCGATGAGCCGACGATCGCAGTCGTGAACCGCCTGCAGATCGACTTCAATGCCGTGGGCAACCATGAGTTCGACAAGGGCTGGCGCGAGCTGCTGCGGCTGCAGCACGGCGGCTGCGACCAGCACACGCCGCGCGAGCCCTGCCAGCTCAGCCGGCCTTTTGCGGGCGCAAACTTCGGTTTCCTGGCCGCCAACACGCTGCGCGAGGACGGCCAGACGCTGTTGCCCGCTACCGGCCTGAAGCGTTTCACCGAGGGCGGCGCCACAGTCACCCTGGGCTTTATCGGCCTGACGCTCAAGGCCACACCCACCATGGTGACGCCGGCGGGCGTGGCCGGCCTGCGCTTTGCCGACGAGGCCGAGACGGCCAATGCGCTCATCCCGCAGCTGCGCGCCCAGGGCGCCGACATCATCGTGGTGGTCATCCATGAGGGCGGCGCCACCACGGCCGGCGTGGATGAAACCAGCTGCGCGGGCCTGAGCGGCGACATCGTGCCGATCCTGGAGCGGCTGGACCCCGGCGTCGATGTGGTGATGTCCGGCCACACGCACCGCGCCTACCTGTGCGACTACGGTCGCGTGAACCCGCAGCGGCCATTGCTGCTCACCAGCGCCGGCCAGTACGGCACGCTGCTGACCGATATTGCCCTGCGCTTTGACACCCAGGCACGCAGGCTGGTGCATAAACAGGCGCGCCACGTCATCGTGCAGGGCGAGGCTTTCAGCACCAGCCAGGGGCGGGTCGAACTGAGCCCGCTCTACCCGGTGTTTGCGCCCGACGCGCAGGTCCAGGCCCTGGTGGCGCAGGCCAGCGCGGCGGCGGCCCCGCTGGCGCAGCGCCCGGTCGGCCAGGCCACGGGCGCCATTTTGCGCAAGCCGGCCGCCTCGCTCGAAAGCGCCCTGGGCAACCTGGTGGCCGATGCCCAGCTGGCCGCCACGCGCGCGCCGGACAAGGGCGGCGCGCAGATTTCCTTCATGCACGCCGGCGGCTTGAGAGCCGACCTGGTGCCCGACGCGCAGGGCCTGGTGCGCTACGGCCAGCTCTTTGGCGTGCAGCCTTTTGGCAACCACCTGGTGGTCAAGACCTTCACCGGCGCGCAGATCCGGGCCTTGCTGGAGCAGCAGTTCGGCGGCGCTGCCAGCCGCTCGGCCAACGCGCGCCTGCTCTCGGTGTCCGAGGGGCTGCGCTACCGCTACGACCTGTCCCGGCCGCCCGGTGCGCGCGTCAGCGAGTTGACGCTGCACGGCACGCCGCTGGCCGATGCCGCCAGCTACCGGGTGTGCATCAGCAGCTACCTGGCGGACGGGGGCAGCAATTTCAGTGTGTTCAGGGACGGGCGCGACGCGCTGGGCGGCGGCCAGGACATCGATGCGCTGGAGGCGTATTTCCGCGCACACAGCCCGGTCGCGCCGCCGCCGACGGACCGCATCACGCGGCTTTAGGCATGCCGCTGCCGGGCGGCGCGTTCACGCTGCCAGCGCGGCCTCGATGTCGCGGGCCAGGCTGGCGGGCTTGTCCAGCGGGGCGTAGCGCTTGAGCACCTTGCCGTCCTTGCCGACGAGGAACTTGGTGAAGTTCCACTTGATCGCCTGGGTGCCCAGCAGGCCGGGCGCTTGGCGGGTCAGCCACTGGTAGAGCGGATGGGCCGCGGGGCCGTTGACGTCGGTCCTGGCCATCATTGGAAACTGCACGCCGTAGTTGAGCTGGCAGAAGTTGGCAATGGCGCTGTCCGTGCCGGGGTCCTGCGCGCCGAACTGGTTGCACGGAAAACCCAGCACCGCCAGGCCCTGGCTGGCATAGGTTTCATGCAGCGCCTGCAGGCCGGCGAACTGCGGCGTGAAGCCGCACTGGCTCGCAGTGTTGACGATCAGCAGCACCTTGCCCTTGAACTGCGACAGCGCGATGGTGTCGCCGTTGATCTGACGGGCTTCAAAGTCGTACAGCGTGGGCGTCGTGTGCATGGCGAAAACTCCTGAATGAATTGCTGTGCTGTGCTGTGCTGTGCTGTGCTGTGCTGTGCTGGCCTGGGTCCTGGTGTCGCGTTACACGTCTATCGTTGCTTTTTACGAGTGGCACCTATCGACAATTTGAGGAGGACGCGACACTGGCTCTGGTGCAGGGGAACCTTGCTGATTGCTGATTGCTGATTGCTGATTCCTGATTCCTGATGCATGACCGGCATGTGCCCTCGGGGAAAAAAGAGCCGCAGCCCTGCACTCAGGGTGATTTTGCGCCATCCGGCGCGTTTTCGCCCGAGGGCGCCAGCGCTGCCAGCACGGCGGCCAGCACAATCAAGCTGCCGCCCAGCAGGATGCGCGGGCTGAATGCGGCCGCGCCCAGGGCCACCGAGGAGCCGCTGGCAAACAGGATTTCGGTCAGCATCACAATCGCCGTCGTGCCCGCCGCCAGCTTGGCCGCGCCGTACTGCAAGGCGCTGTTGCTGACCATGAAGGCCAGGCTCAGCCCCAGCAGCATGGGAATGCCGGCGGTTTCAAGCGCCGGGCCGGGCACCACCTGCAGCGACATGCCCGCCAGCGCGGCGCTTGCGGCCATCAGGCCGCTGCCGCCGAACATCGCCAGCATGCGCGCGCTGCTGGGTGTGTGGCCGTACTGGCGCAGCAGGGCATTCGTCACCGCAAAGCTCAGGCCTCCGCCGATGGCCAGCCAGTCGGCATAGCCCTGCGGAACCGGCCAGGGCGACTCGGGGGTCTTGAGCACCACCAGCACGCCGGCCATCGCCAGCGCCAGCCGCCCCAGCGAGGCCCGTGTGGGTTTTTCGTCCAGCAGCGCCCAGGCCACCAGCACCGACCAGGCCGGCATCAGGTAAAACAGCAGCACCACCCGCACCACGTCGCCCACGGTCACGGCCCAGTTGAAGCCGACATTGGTCAGGCCCGCCGCCACGCCCAGCCACCACAGCGGCGCACAAGCGGCAAAGCCGCGCCAAGCTGTGCGATGCACGGCCAGCAGGCCGGCGGCAATCAGCAGGTACATCAGCGCCGTGGACCACAGCGGGTGCAGGCCGTAGCCCTGCAGTTGGCGAAACGGCCACCAGGACAGGCCCCAGACCAGCGCGTTTAAAACCAGCGCACCGGCGGCCAGGCCGGCGCTGCGGCCGGTCGCGGCGGGTTGCATCTGCCCGCCCGCCATCAGTGCGATTTGTCGCTGCGGGCAATGCTCATCAAATGATCGACCTGCACCTTGTACTTGACGGCGTTGCTGCAGTGCCAGCGCTGGATCAGCCACATGAAGCCGGCCACCACCACGCCAAAAGCGGTGATCGCGCCAAAGGCCGACAGGCCCATGCCGGTGGACAGGCTGTAGCCCGCGCCCAGGCTCAAAATGCACGCCTGCTCGTTGAAGTTCTGCACCGCAATCGAGCGGCCCGCGCCCATCAGGTTGTGGCCCCGGTGCTGCAGCAGCGCGTTCATCGGCACGACCAGAAAGCCGCCCAGGCCGCCGAGCACGATCAAGAAGGGAACGGCCATCCAGACATCGCTGATGAAGTTCATCAGGATCACCAGCACGCCCATGGCAATCCCGAGCGGCATGACGCGGGTGGCCTGGTCCAGGCGCATGCGCATTGAGGCCAGGATGGCGCCGACGGCCGTGCCGATGGCGACGACGCCCACCAGCGAGGAGGCTTCGGTGGTGCTGTAGCCCAGCGCCGCCGCGCTCCAGGCCAGCACGATGTAACGCAGGTTGCCCGAGACGCCCCAGAACAGCGTCGTGGTGGCCAGCGAGATCTGGCCGAGCTTGTCGCGCCACAGGGCGGCGTTGCAGTTCCAGAAGTCGGGCAGCAGCTCAAACTTGTTGCACGGCATGGGACGCATTTCCACGCCGGTGTCGGGAATGCGCAGGTTGAACCAGGCGGCCACCATGTACAGCGAGATCAGCAGCACAATCGCCGCTTCCGGCGCGCTGCTGATGCCGGTGTCGATGAAGGGAAAGTCAAACGCCAGCAGGTAGCCAGACACCGCCTGGCCCACCAGCTGGCCGCCCAGCAGCACGCCCAGGATGATGGAGGAAATCGTCAGGCCCTCGATCCAGCCGTTGGCCTTGACCAGTTGCGAGGCCGGCAGCAGTTCGGTCAGGATGCCGTACTTGGCCGGCGAGTAGGCCGCCGCGCCCAGGCCGACGATGGCGTAGGCGAGCAGCGGGTGCGAGCCGAAAAGCATCATCAGGCAGCCCACCACCTTGATGGCGTTGCTGACGAACATGACGTTGCCCTTGGGCCGGGCGTCGGCGTAGGCGCCGACAAAAGGCGCCAAGACCACGTAAAAGAGGGCAAACATCGGCACCAGCGCGGCCGGCTGCCACTTGGGCGCGCCGCTGGTCTTGAGGAGTTCCACGGCCGCTACGAAGAGCGCGTTATCAGCCAGCGAACTGAAAAACTGGGCTGCCATGATGGTGTAAAAACCGCGCTTCATTAACTGTATTGATCACCGCAAAAAATGCATCAGTTCATCTGATGTTTCCAAATACAGGTGAATGTCTCCAAAGAAGGGACGTTTATAGCATGGGGCTCGATGTCAAAATCCGGGAAAGACCCCTGAGCCTGTTCTGTTAACCCCGATGGCCGCCGCCCGGCCGCCGTTGCCTCTTCACCGATTGCGTCATGCCCCGTCCGATTCTCGCCACCGTGTATCCCGCCGCCCTGAGCCACAACCTGGCCCTGGTGCGCCAAGCCGCGCCCGACGCCCGCGTCTGGGCCGTTGTCAAGGCCAACGCCTACGGCCACGGCATCGAGCGCGCTTTTGACGCGCTGCGCAGCGCCGACGGCTTTGCCCTGCTCGACCTCGACGAGGCGCGGCGCCTGCGCGCGCTGGACTGGCGCGGCCCCATCCTGCTGCTGGAGGGCTGCTTCGAGGCGCGTGACCTGGAGCTGTGCTCGCGCCTGGGGCTGTGGCACACGATCCACTGCAACGAGCAGATCGACATGCTCGCGGCGCACAAGACGCAGCTGCCGCACCGCGTTTTCCTGAAAATGAACACCGGCATGAACCGCCTGGGCTTCAAGCCCGAGCGCTTTCGCGCCGCCTGGACGCGCCTGAACGCGCTGCCGCAGGTTGAGGAGATTTCGCTGATGCAGCATTTCCCCGACGCCGACGGCGCCCGAGGCATTTCGGCCCAGCTGGAGATTTTCGAGGCGGCCACGCACGACCTGCCGGGCGAGCGCACGCTGAGCAACAGTGCGGCCATCCTGCGCCATGGCGAGCTGCTGGGCGCGCGCTCGGACTGGGTGCGCCCCGGCATCATGCTCTACGGCAGTGCGCCCGACTTTCCGGCGCACAGCGCGGCCGACTGGGGCCTGCAGCCGACCATGACCTTGTCCTCGAAAATCATCGGCATCCAGCAACTCGCCGCCGGCGAGACGGTGGGCTACGGCTCCACCTTTGCGGCCGAAGGCCCGATGCGCATCGGCGTGGTCGCCTGCGGTTACGCCGACGGCTACCCGCGCCACTGCGCCACCGGCACGCCGATGCTGGTCAATGGCGTGCGTACCCGCATGGTCGGGCGCGTCAGCATGGACATGGTGACGGTCGATTTGACGCCCGTGCCGCAGGCGCGCCTGGGCAGCGAGGTCACGCTGTGGGGCGTGGCGTCCAACGGCGCCGTGCTGCCGATCGACGAGGTGGCGCGCGCCGGCGGCACGGTGGGCTACGAGCTGATGTGCGCGGTGGCGCCGCGCGTGCCGATGGTGGCCGGGTGAGGGACCGCCCCCTCTGGCAGCGCCCTGGCCGGCAGGGCAAAAACCTGTCCACCTGGCGCTCGGTGCGGCTGCTGGAGGGCCAGCTTCAGCACGATCTGCGCCGGCGCCATGCTTTCTGGCTGCATGGCCTGTTCATCGGGCTGGTGACGCTGGGCCTGACCTGGGGCGCTTCCCATGTCCAGCACCGGCTGGGTGTGGAGTCGCTGGCGCTGCGCTACCTGTTCTCGCTCGGGCTGGGTTATCTGGGCTACCTCTTGATGCTGCGGCTGTGGGCCGGTGCCCTGACGCGCCACTACCGCCGCCAGCGCGAGGACGGCGGCAACGGCGGGGATGGGGGCAGCGGTGGGAGCAGCAGCGAAGGCGATGGCGGTGGCAGTCCGGAGGGAAGCTGGCCGGGCGGCGATGGTGGCGCGGCCCGCCTGCCGTCCCTGCGCAGCGGGCAGGGCGGCGATTTTGGCGGCGGCGGCGCTTCAGGCGACTTTGCGGGGGATGTTTCGGGCGCGGCGGACGCCTTGAATGTGCTCGATGGCGCCGACGCTGCCGACGCGGCGGGCGGTCTGGGCGAGATGGTGGGCGGCGCGCTGGAGGCTGCTGGTTCGGCCGACGAGGCGGCGGTGGTGGTGGTTCCGGTGGTGGCGGTTTTCTTGATCGGCTGCGCGGTGTTCTTCGGCGCCGGCTCGCTGCTGCTGGCCTATCTGGGCTGGGAAACCCTGCTGGCCGTGGCGGTGGAGCTGGCTTTTTCCTACGCCTCGGCCCGCGTGGCGCTGCGCGTGGTGCGCGAAGGCTGGCTCAGCGCCGCGCTGCGCCTGACCTGGAAGCCCTTGCTCGGCGCGGTGGTCTGCGCCGTCCTGCTGGGCGGGGCGATTGACCACTTTGTGCCCGAGGCTCATTCGCTGCCGCAGGCCATCGGGCTGGTCAGGGGCGCGAACCGGTAGGGCCGTCTGACGTCTCCCTGCATGACGAAGGTCGTGTGGCGGGACATGACGAATGCAGGCCCAGCCTTGGCCCAGCATGGCCTTGCTGCAGGTGCCGACGCGTGGCCTGCGGGCCCCTGCAGCGCATGGCCTTTCACGCCGGTGGGCTCAAGCTGCTGTGATCTTTCAGCCCGATGCCGGTCAGCCCCAGGCGCCGGGCTTGCGTGACGAGCCAGGCCAGCCGGTGCGCGGCGGCGGCAAGGCTCTGGCCGGCCGGTCGGATGTTGGACAGGCAGTTGCGCTGGGCATCGTGGCAGCCGATGCGCGGCGTGTGGGTCAGGTAGATGCCCACGCTGTCGGGCGCGCTCAGGCCGGGGCGCTCGCCGATCAGGATGGCGACCATGCCGGCGTTGAGGATTTCCCCCACCTCGTCGGCCAGCGCCACCCGCGCATGGCGCGCCAGCACCAGCGGCCCGAGCCGCAGGCCCGGCGCCAGCGCGGCGCGAATCGCCGCCAGCAGGGCCGCGCTGTGCTGGCCGATGCCCAGCGAGGACAGCCCGTCGCCCACCACCAGCACCAGATCGGGCGGGCCGTCTGCGGGGCGCGGCCAGGCGGCCAGGCGCGCCGCGCTGGCGGGATGGAGCCGGCGTCCCTTGTCGGGGCGCAGCAGGTAGTCCTGCCGGTCCTGCGCCTGGCTGTCCAGCACGATCACATCGGGCCAGCCCTGGGACCGGAGTTCTTCGGCCAGGGCCGGCCCGTCCAGCGGCACATGGATCGCGTCGCGCGCCTGCGCATGGGCCAGGGCAAAGCGCAGCACCTCCTGCGTCGGCAGGCTCATCCCCGTGCGCCCCAGCGCGATGCGGGCGGGGGTGTGGCGGCGCAGATCAGCCCAGGGGTCGGGCGGCACTGCTTGATTGAGCGGCATGGCTTGAGCGGGCGGCATGGCTTGATTGGGCGCAGCAGGCGCAGCAGGCACAGCAGGCACAGCAGGCACAGCAGGCATAGCAGGCGCGGCAGGCATAGCAGGCGCGGCAGGCGCGGCAGGTGCTGCAGGTGCTGCAGGTGCTGCCAGGGCGCCGGACGTGTCGGCCTGCGGCCTGGGGGATTGCGGTGTCATGCGCCCTCCCGTCCATGCGCCAGCCGGGACGCTCCCAGCTTCTGTACCAGCGGAGGCTGCAGCGGCGGCGCCAGCAGCCGGCCCTGCGAATCGGTCACGCCCATGCGCTGCAGCCAAGCCTCGAACTCGGGGGCGCGCTTCAAGCCCAGCAGCTCGCGCAGCACCAGCGCATCGTGAAACGAGGTGCTCTGGTAGTTCAGCATCACGTCGTCGGCGCCGGGCACGCCCATCATGAAATTCATGCCGGCCGTGCCCAGCAGCACCATCAGGCTGTCCATGTCGTCCTGGTCGGCCTCGGCATGGTTGGTGTAGCAGATGTCGCAGCCCATCGGCAGGCCCATCAGCTTGCCGCAAAAATGGTCTTCCAGTGCGGCGCGGATGATCTGCTTGCCGTCATACAGGTACTCCGGCCCGATGAAGCCGACCACGGTGTTCACCAGCAGCGGGCGGTAGCGGCGCGCCAGCGCATAGGCCCGCGCCTCGCAGGTCTGCTGGTCCACGCCGTGGTGCGCGTTGGCCGAGAGCGCGCTGCCCTGGCCGGTTTCAAAATACATCACGTTGTGCCCCACGCTGCCGCGCCCCAGCGACTGCGCCATCGCATGGGCCTCGTCCAGCAGCGCCAGGCTCACGCCGAAGGAGCGGTTCGCCGCCTCGGTGCCGGCGATGGACTGGAACACCAGGTCCGCCGGCGCGCCGTGCGCCATGGCCTGCATGGTGTTGGTGACATGGGCCAGCACGCAGGTCTGGGTCGGCACCTCGCCGCGCGCCAGCACCTCGTCGAGCAGGTGGTTCAGTCGGATCAGCTCGGGCACGCTGTCCGAGGCCGGGTTGATGCCGATCACCGCGTCGCCCGCGCCATACATCAGCCCGTCCACCAGCGAGGCAAGGATGCCGGCCGGCGCGTCGGTCGGGTGATTGGGCTGCAGCCGCACCGCCAGGTGCCCGCGCAGGCCCAGCGTGTTGCGAAAGCGCGTGACCACCTCGCAGCGGCGGGCCGCCAGGATCAGGTCCTGGTTGCGCATCAGCTTGCTGACGGCGGCGGCCATTTCCGGCGTGATGCCCGGCGCCAGTTGGCCCAGCGCCTCGGGCGTGGCTTGTTCGGACAGCAGCCAGTCCCGAAAACCGCCCACCGTGAGCGACGCCACCGGCGCGAAGGCGGCGCCATCGTGGCTGTCGAGGATCAGCCGGGTGATGGCGTCGTCTTCATAGGGCACCAGCGCGTCGTTCAGGAAGCGGGCCAGCGGCACCTCGGCCAGCGCCCAGCGGGCGGCCACCCTTTCTTCGGCGCTGGCGGCGGCCAGGCCGGCCAGGCTGTCGCCCGAGCGCAGCGGCGTCGCCTTGGCCATCAGCTCGCGCAGGCTGGCAAAACGGTAGACCCGCTGCCCGATCGTGGTGCGAAAATCCATGCTTCAAGCCTCCTTGTCGCGGCGAACTGGGCCGGCTGTGCGGGTCATTTTGCGCCACCGGCGCCGGGTTTGCCAGGTTCAATACAGCCCGCGCACCCGTGCCTGCAGCCGCGCCAGCCCGAGCAGCGCATCGGTGAAGGGCGTGGCCACGCCGGTGAGCTGGCCGAGTTCGCGCACCGACGCCACCAGCGCGTCCAGCTCCACCGGTTTGGCGCTTTCCACATCCTGCAGCATCGAGGTCTTGAACGCGCCGAGCTTGCGCGTGACCTGGTGCCGGTCTTCGGGCTGCTGCGTGATCTCGATGCCGATGCGCGCGCCGATGGCCCTGGCTTCGCGCATCACGCTGGAGATGAACCCGCGCACCAGTTCGTCGTCCATGATGAGGTCGGTGGTCGCGCCGGTCAGCGCGCTGATCGGGTTGACCGTCATGTTGCCCCAGAGCTTGTACCAGATGTCTTTCTGGATCTGCTCGGAGACCTGCGCCTGGAAACCGGCTTTGTCGAGCAGGCCGGCCAGTTGCCGCACCCGCTCGGTTTTCTCGCCGGAAGGCTCGCCCAGGATCAGGCCGTTGCCGAAATGGTGGCAGACCAGGCCGGGTTCTTCCATCGAGCAACTGGCATGAACCACGCAGCCGACGATGTGGCGGGCGGCAATGGCCTGGGCCAGCTCGCCCCTGGGATCGACCGAGTTCAGGCGCTGGCCGGCCAGCGCCCCGCCAAAACCTTGCAGAAACCACCACGGCACGCCGTTCATGGCGGTGAGCACGATGGTGTCGGGCCCCAGCAGCGGGGCGATCTGGCGGGCCACTTCGGGCAGCGAAGGCGCCTTGACCGCCAGCACCACCAGGTCCTGCACGCCAAAATCGGCCGCTCTGGCGCTGGAGGCCACCGGCTGGGAGGTGACTGTGTCGCCCTCGCGCAACCGCAGGCCGTGCAACTGCAGGGCGTCGAGCGTGGCGCCGCGCGCCACCACGCTGACGCTGCAGCCCGCACGCGCCAGGCCACTGGCAATCCAGCCACCGATGGCGCCGGCGCCGTAGATACAGACTTTCATCGCATGACTCTCTGAAAAAATGGTTGCCAAAAGTAGTGCCAGTTCACGCTCCCACGCTGCACAAAAGCGCCTTGATTCAACGCAAAATGCCCGCCCTTTGCGCATGATGCCTGCGATGCGGGCTTGTGCGGCCCGGCTACATGCTAGCGCCTCCGGCGCTTTCCATGGGGGGCGCAGCCCCGTCTTTCATACACTTGGTCCCATGGCCAAAGAAAAAACCATTTATACCTGCACCGAGTGCGGCGGCATCAGCCCCAAGTGGCTGGGCAAATGCCCGGCTTGCGGCGCCTGGAACACCCTGATCGAGTCGGTGGCCGAAAGCGCCGCCGTCCCCAGCAAGAACCGCTACAGCCAGCAGTTCCAGTCGCTGGCCAAGGCCTCGGAAGTGACCGCGCTGGCCGACATCGAGGCCACCGACATGACGCGCACGCCCACCGGCCACGAGGAGCTGGACCGGGTGCTGGGCGGGGGCATCGTCGAGGGCGGCGTGGTTTTGATTGGCGGCGATCCGGGCATCGGCAAGTCCACGCTGCTGCTGCAGGCGCTGGACTCGCTGCAGCGCGCGGGCCTTTCGACGCTCTACGTCACTGGCGAGGAAAGCGGCGCGCAGGTGGCGCTGCGGGCACGCCGGTTGGGGCTGGACGGCTCGCAAGTCAAAGTGATGGCAGAAATCCAGCTCGACAAGATTCTCGCCACGCTGGACGCGGCGCAGCCCGCCATTGCCGTGATCGACTCGATCCAGACGGTGTATTCCGACCAGCTCACCTCGGCGCCCGGCTCGGTCGCGCAGGTGCGCGAATGCGCCGCGCACCTCACGCGTGCGGCCAAGGCCAGCGGCGTGTGCATCGTGCTGGTCGGCCACGTGACCAAGGAAGGGGCGCTCGCCGGTCCGCGTGTGCTCGAACACATGGTGGACACGGTGCTGTATTTCGAGGGCGATACCCATTCGAGTTTCCGTCTGGTGCGGGCCATTAAAAACCGCTTTGGCGCGGTCAATGAAATCGGCGTCTTTGCGATGACCGAAAAAGGCTTGAAAGGCGTGAGCAACCCGAGCGCGATTTTCCTGAGCCAGCACAGCGAGCCCGTGCCCGGCAGCTGCGTGATGGTCACGCTGGAGGGCACGCGCCCGCTGCTGGTGGAGATCCAGGCGCTGGTGGACAACGGCGGCCCGAGTCCGCGCCGCCTCTCCGTCGGCCTGGACAAGGACCGGCTGGCCATGCTGCTGGCCGTGCTGCACCGCCACGCTGGCGTGGCCTGCATGGACCAGGACGTGTTTGTCAACGCTGTGGGCGGCGTGCGTATCAGCGAGCCGGCGGCGGACTTGGCGGTGATGCTGGCGATTGCCTCGTCGCTGCGCGGGCGGGCGCTGCCCAAGGGCTTCATCGCTTTCGGCGAAGTGGGGCTGGCAGGCGAGGTGCGGCCCGCGCCGCGCGGCCAGGAGCGACTGAAGGAAGCGGCCAAGCTGGGTTTCAGCGTGGCCGTCGTGCCCAAGGCGAACGTGCCGAAAAAAGCGATTGAAGGCTTGACGATTCACGCCGTGGACCGGATTGAGGAGGCGCTGGATGTGGTGCGCCAGCTGGACTGAGCGACTGCTGGCCATTGAATCAAGAGCGCCCGCCCGCCTTGCCCTCAAGGCCTGAAGCACCCGCCCGGTTTGTCCCTGAGCAGGTGGGCGAGAATAAAGGCATGAATCTTCAAAAAATTCTTGTTCCTGCTGGCGCTGTGGCCGCAGTGGTGCTGGCGTACCGGTGGTACGGCTGGGTTGGCGTGGCTGCGGTGGCCACGGCCGGCGTGATGTGGCTGCTGCTGCATTTCACCCGCCTGATGCAGGTCTTGAAGCGCGCCGCCAGCCGCCCTATCGGGCAGGTGGACAGCGCCGTCATGCTCAATGCGAAACTCAAACCCGGCATGACGCTGCTGCATGTCATTGCCATGACCCGCTCGCTGGGTCAGCTTCAGTCGGCCAAAAACACCCAGCCCGAGGTGTTCCGCTGGAGTGACAACACGGCATCCCACGTCACCTGCACTTTTATCGGCGGCAAGCTGGCCGATCACGCGCTTTTGCGGCCCTGTGAATCTACTGGCGACGCTGGCTGACGGTAGCGCAGGGCGCCCTTCAAGGCGCGGCGGGGGTCAGTTCCAGATCCTGCCCGCTGATGAAGTCCCCGTCGGGCATCACCTCGACAGGGCGCTCCAGTCTGGAGGCCAGCGCCAACTTGCGGGCCTGCTCGGGCGAAATCCGCAAGGTGTAGCGCCCCGGCATCACCTGGCGCAACAGGTAAAAGCCGTCCGACGAGCTGGGCGTGCTCATCACCACGGCGCCCTGGCTGTTGACCAGCTCCACCGCCGCGTCGCCAATACCGCGCCGCCCGTTTTTCCCCAGCAGGTACACCGTGCCGTCCACCTCGCTGGTCGAGACCACCGGGAACTCCAGCATCTGCACCTTGCCCGGCCGGGGCAGCACGCGCACGCCTTCGGTTTGCGGCTTCCACAGCGGGTCTTCCAGCGTGCTCGGGTCCAGCGCGATGTCGGCGTAGCGCCCAGGGGTGAGCCGGTCGAGAAAGGCTGTGCCGTCTTCGGCCGAGCGGCTCGGGTGGCGCCCGCCGCTGTTGAGGATGAAGCCGGCATTGGGAATCAACTCCTCGTCCGCGTCGCGCAGGCCGTTGAGGTTGCGGTCCACAAAGGCGCGCGCCGACACCGCGCCCATGCCGGCCATCGGCAGCGCTTCGCTGCGCCACTGGCCGGTGCGCGGGTCGCGCCCCAGCGCCATGAACAGTTGCAGTCCCAGCGTCAGTTCGCGCTGGCTCGAATAGCCGGCCCCCACGGCCAGGGCAAAATTCCCGAAATTCTTGCTCAGGCCCGCCGTCAGGGTGGTGCTGCCCGAAAACGCGTGCAGCACACCGGCATTGAGCCGGTAACCGCTGGCCAGGCTGCGGTCGGCCGTCAACGCCATCGACTCCAGATGCGCCTCGGGGCGCAGCGTGTAATTGAGCTGCGCGTTCAGCCCCAGGTCGGCCATGCGCCGGCTTGCCTGCAGATTCCCGCTGGTGCTGGCGCTGCTGGCGCCGCCTGCGCTGCCCGTGCGCTGCCAGGCCAGGGCGCTGGTCAGCGACGTGCCCGCCAGCATCATCGACAGCCGCCCCGACATCGTGGCGCTGGTGGCGCCCGACTGGAGCCGGTCGCGCTGGGCCTCGACGGCCAGCGGCATGCGCGGCAGTCCGGCCGGCGCCAGCGTTCCCTGCACCCGCAGCTTGTCGCGCATCTTCAGGGGATCGCCGCTGGCGCTGAACACGTCGCTGTCAAAGCGGCCCCGCACCTGGATGTGCTGCAGGTCCACGGCGTAGCTGCCGAGCCGGGTTTTCACACCCAGGTCGGCGAGCAGGCCGCCGCCCTGGGCCAGCGTCAGCTCTGACGTCACGATGGCCGCATCCGAGTAGTGGCGCAGCCCGAGCTGCGCATACCGGCGCTCGGGCGTTTCGCGCAGGCCGCCGGAGGCGCCCGGCAGGCGGATGAAGCCGGCGCTGGCGGAGAGCTTCTTGCTCAGCCCCAGGTCAAAGCGGGCCACGGTGCGCGCGCCGCCGCCCTCGTCGGCGCGGTGCTCGGTCAGGGCGTAAATGAATTCGCCGGGCTGAACGGCGGACTGGTCGAGCAAAAAGCTCTTGCGCTCCGAGCGCAGCTGGCCCAGCGGCCCGTTGAACAGCAGCACGAACTCGTTGCGCCCGAAGGACAGCGGCAGGTCGTCAAAGGCATAGCGCCCGTCGGCGCGCGAGGCCTGAAAACCCAGCAGGGCGTCGTTGTAGTACAGCGTCACGTCCCAGCCCGGCGGCAGGTCGCCGCGCAGGCTCTGGCGGTCAAAGCTGGTGGGCTGGTCCAGCGGGCGGTTACTCAGCGTCACGCCTCGGCCGCTGCCGCTGGTCATCACCACGCCGGCCACGCTGGGCACCGAGATGTTGCCCAGCGCGAACGAGCGCGCATGCAGCGGCCCAAGCAGGCCGGCATCGGGGTCGTTGCGCCCGAGCGTCACGCGCCAGTTGGGCGCGGGCTGGTCGCGGCTGCTGCTGACGTAGGCGGCGCCTTCCATGCCCAGCACGTCGGCCGTGAGGTAGGCGGTGTAGGCGGCTTTGTGCTCGCGCGAACCCGGCGCGGCGCGCAGGTCCGTGCCCAGGGTTTGCTCGATAAAAGGGCTGTCCAGCAGCGCGTAGGGCGAGATCTGGCGCGGATAGCCGGGGTCGGCGGGCTTGTCCGGGCGCGTGCCGCCGAGCTGTCTGGCAGCGCGCTCGCGCTCCAGCCGCTCTTGCAGCGGCAGCTTCTCGCGGGGCTTGACGCGCAGTTGCAGGGCCGACAGGTTGATCTCGAAATCAATCGGCAGCCAGCGCGAAAGCAGCGTGCTGTTCACATAGATGTCGTCGCCGATGATGCGGGCGCGATGCGTTTCAAACCCCACCTCGCGGCCCGCCACGCTTGCCAGGGACTGATCCACATTCAGCCCGAAAGTGCGGTCTTCGCGCAGCAGGTAGCCGCTGGCGCTGCCGGTTTCGGGCTGCACCGTGATGGCCAGCGTCAGCAGGCGGGCCAACTCGCCCAGCGGCAGCAAGATCTGCGCGCCGTCCCGGTAGGCGCTCAGGCCGTCAGACAGGGCGAAGTCATTGAGCCGCACATCCAGAATGAGCAAATTGGACTCTAAGTCCGGGCCGGCCGGCGCCGTGCCTGGGGGCACCGCTGCAGCGGGCGCTGCGGCGCGGGCCGGGGCGGCTGCAGCGGCGGGCGTCTGCGCTGGCGCCGGCGGCGACGCCAGCGGCAGCAGGCAGCACAGCGCCGCCGCCAGGCGATGCGGTAGAAAAGGGGCGTGTTCCGGTGGCATATGCGTCAAAAGGGAGCCATGCAAGTGCGCTGGCGGGACAGTGCAGTAGCGGACGGCGCCCGTCAGGCACCCGTCAGACCTCCGTCAAAGGCTCAGGGCAGGGTCAGGCTGGCCTGCGTCATGAGCTTGCCGCCGGCTTCGGCGCGTTCGCGGTAGCTCAGGCTCAAGGTGCCGCCGCTCAGCGTGGTGCTGGCGGGCACTTGCAGCGCCATGCGCACGCGGCGCAGCGGGTTGGGCACATACACCGCCAGCGCGCCGACCTTGGCCAGTTCGAGCGCCTTGCCGCCGCCGCTGGGCGTGAAGCTCACGCTCAGGTCGCCATGGACCGAGCGGTTGCCGCTGCGGTTGATCTGAAAGCTCAGGGCCGGGCCGGCGTTGGCGCTGGCGGGCACCAGCGCCAGCTCGGACAGCGTGGCACTGGCCTGTGTTTCCCCGTGCCGCACGATCACCGGAATCGAGGCGCCGACCAGCGTCGTGATGACCACGCCAACGGCCTTGTCGCCGGGCTGGCCGGCCTGCTCGACGCTGCTGGCGCCAGCGGCGTCGGCCACGCGGTCAAACTGCAGGTGCGAGCGGTATTCGCCCGGCGCCAGATCGGCCGGCTTGCGCAGCAAAATGCGCACCGTTTGCGAGCTGCCCGGCGGCACCGTGACCTGGCGCGGCGAATAGCGCAGCAGCGCATCGGCAAACTGCTCGCCGGGGCCGGGCGAGTCGATGGCACTGAACTCGCCGCTCTCGCCCATGCGGCGGTTGACCAGGTTGATGCGGTAGGTTGCGGGCGCGCTGTCGTTGTTCATGAGCTCGACCTGCGCGGCGCGCTGGTTTTTTTCCAGCACGATGCGGGTCGGGTACAGCATCAGATCGGCCAGTGCCAGCGGCGCGGCCAGGCACAGCGCCAGCGCGGCCAGCGCGGTGCGGCCGGGCCGCAGGAAGGAGGGAAATGAAGGCATGAGGAGCTTTGTGAAGAGGCGTGAAATCTCAGGCGTGCCGTTAGCACCCGTCTTTAGTTGTAGTGAACTGTCACCGCAAAGGCACCGCTGTAGTGGCCCGGCGCTTGCGTAGGGCCCACGCTCAGCGTGGCGCCGACGCGCAGCCACTGCGTGCCCCCGGACAACAGGACCGCAGCGTTGGGGTCGCTGACAAAGTTGTTCAGCGCCATCGTGTGGTTGTTTCCATCGGACAGGGTGACGGTGCCATTGACCGGCAGGGTGATGGCGTAGATGGCGCCAGCCGTGCCGCTGACGGTGAACTGGGCCGCCGTGCCACCGCCTTGGGGCATCAGGAGCACGCCGCCGGTCTTGCTGCGCCCGCCAGCCGTGCTCACCGCAATGGTGCCGCCCGTGCCGGCCACGAAAGCGCCGAACGACAGAGCGCCGGTGCTGACCAGGGTTTGCGCCCGCACCGCCGGAGCGCCCCCGAGCCAAGCGGCCAGCGCCAGCGCCGCAGCCAGCCGGCGCTGGCATGAGCGCATGCGAAAGCCGATCAACGCCAGGGCCACCGCGACGCTGTCACCGCAGCGCCCCACCGGCCAGCGCGCCTGCAAGGGCAGGGCGTGCGCCGCGGCGACAGCGGCGTTCGCGCTGGTCAACGTCATTGCTGCACGGGGCTGACCGAGCGCAAGACGGCCCAAGCCCGGCAGGTGCAGGGCCTGAGCCCGAACGACCGAAACCCGGCCTGGGCACAGGCGCGCGGCGGGAGGGGCGTGCTGCACGGGGTTCTCCGCTGCGCAGGGGATGCGTTGGGCGTTAATTGTAAGTAACGTTAACCACCAGCGTACCGGTGTACGTCCCTGGCGCCTGAAACTGACCAACCGTCAGGCTGGCGCCGGAAAAGATTTTCGCGCTGCCTGAAGCCAATGTTCCATCTGCGGATTGGGCTACGGTGGTTGAACCGGTTGCGGTGCTAGCCACCGCTTCCGTAATCCAGTCGATGGCCATCGTGTCTAAGGAGGGCGACGTCAAGACAGTGCTGCTGCCTCCGAAGTCAATGTCGAAGCTATTGTTAGCGTCACCTGTCACGGTAAATTCAGCAGCAGATGGGGAGGAAATACCTATGAAACCCGCCGCCCCGCTTTTGCTTCGGACGCCGGTGGTTGAGACTGTCACAACGCCGTTACCGCCGACCACGTCGCCGAAGACTAAATCGTTGTTCTTGACGATCTTCAATGGCGTCAGCACTGTGGCAGTGACAGCAGCACTGGCCGTTGTGGAGTCCACAGCCATTGCGCCGCCCGCCATCACCAATGCACCGATTGCCAGTGCCAGCTTGCTCATTTCTTTTTTCATACCGAACCTTTTGTTAAAAAAACCAAAGCAAAATTGCCTCTACCCAACATCACTGTCCGCAGCCGACGCGATGCAGACAGCGCTAGTGTCATGTCAAGCGCCTCAAGCCGGTTCTCTGCAGAGGCAGGCCTACCGACACTTTGCACTTGACGCAACACTAGCGACTTGCCTGGTTCCTGCGAACGCCTCGGACGCTACCGGAACGCAACATCGGAGTTGCCCATCGCCGAGCAACCAAGCCGAAGCCGTTCACGGTTAAATGTATCAAAGTTAACTTAATAGTGAATTTAAGTTTCAATTATGACGAAGTTAGGGAGGGGTCTTTTGTGAGAAAAACACGGGGATCAAAGAAATTTCTGGCGGAGATATGGGAACCGCTTTTCAAGCCCGTTTGACGCCGTCAGTTCGCTGCACATTCGCCAGAATGGCCGGATGAATTCTTGGACAGCACCAAGGCGGTCCTGCCGCTGACCGTAAAATCAGACCTTCGGGTTTTGCCAGGTGTGTGCGGGTTGTCCGCACAGCGGCGGCGCTGGCTGGTGGCCGACCCGATCTGCAACACCCTTTCACGACATTTACCACAGGATCACTCATGTCCCCAGTAGCACCTTCCATGTCAGACCGCGACGGCAAAATCTGGATGGACGGCCAGATGGTTGACTGGCGCGACGCCAAGATCCATGTGCTGACCCACACCCTGCACTACGGCTGCGGCGCTTTCGAGGGCGTGCGCGCCTACAAGACCGCCAGCGGCACGGCGATCTTCCGCCTCGAAGAGCACACCGAGCGCCTGTTCAACAGCGCCAAGATTCTGCGCATGAAAATCCCTTTCACCAAGGAAGAAGTCAACGAAGCGCAAAAAGCCGTGATCCGCGAGAACAACCTGGAAAGCGGCTACCTGCGCCCGCTGACCTGGATCGGCGACCGCAAGCTCGGCGTCTCGCCCAAGGGCAACGACATTCACCTGATGGTGGCGGCCTGGGCCTGGGGCGCCTACCTGGGCGAGGAAGGCATGAAACGCGGCATCCGCGTCAAGACGTCGAGCTACACCCGCCACCATGTCAACATCACCATGACGCAGGCCAAGGCGGTGAGCAACTACACCAACTCCATCCTGGCCAACACCGAGGCGCTGGACGACGGCTACGACGAGGCGCTGCTGCTCGACGCCTCGGGCTTTGTCTCCGAGGGCGCGGGCGAGAACGTGTTCGTGATCAAGAACGGCGTGGTCTACACGCCCGATTTGTCGGCCGGGGCGCTCAACGGCATCACCCGCAACACCATCCTGCACATCTGCAAGGACCTGGGCCTGGAACTGGTGCAAAAGCGCATCACCCGCGACGAGGTCTACATCGCCGACGAGGCCTTCTTCACCGGCACGGCCGCCGAGGTCACGCCGATTCGCGAACTGGACCGCATCGAAATCGGCTGCGGCTCGCGCGGCCCGATCACGGAAAAAATCCAGGCAGCGTTCTTTGACATCGTCAACGGCCGCAACGAGAAATATGCCCACTGGCTGAGCCTGGTTTAATCGCCACGCGTCAGGTCCGATCCAGTCAAGCAAAAAGTGAAAAGGGAAATCTGAACATGAGCACATCTTCCACCGTCGAGCTGCTGGCCAGCGAACTCAACAGCCAGGGCGGCGTGTACTGCCCCAGCCCCAAGGCGGGCATGCAGCAGTGGAACACCCATCCCAAGGTCTATCTGGATGTGGCGCACAGCGGCGAGGCGCGCTGCTCCTACTGTGGCACGCTGTACAAGCTCAAGCCGGGCGAGCACTTCGGCGGCCATCACTGAGAGCCGCTGCCGCTCGTGTGTGGGCAGGTCGGGTTAGCTGGTACGGCGTCATCCGACTTTTCTTCTTTCACGCCCCAAGCCACTGAAGCCAGCAATTTGACACCGCCGACAAACACCCTCATCATCGCCCCGCAGTGGATTGGCGACGCGGTCATGACCGAGCCGCTGCTGCGCCGCCTGCACGCCCGCGGCGAGCGCCTCACCGTGGGCGCGCTGCCGTGGGTGGCGCCGGTGTACCGCGCCATGCCGCAGGTGGCCGAGGTGATTGAGTTTCCCTTTGCCCACGGCGGCCTGCAATTCAAAGCGCGGCGCAGCGTTGCCAGGCGCATCGCGGGCCAGTTCGACAAGGCCTATGTGCTGCCGAACTCGCTGAAAAGCGCGCTGCTGCCGTTTCTGGCCAGCATTCCCGAGCGCATCGGCTACTTTGGCGAAGCGCGCGTCGGCCTGCTCACGCACCGGCTGAAGAACCCGAAGAACAAGCCGCCGATGGTGGCGTTTTATTCCGCGCTGAGCGGCGAGGGCGGGCTCGACGCCGACCGGCCACAGCTGCACATCAGCCCGCAAGACATCGCCGCCACACTGGGCGGCCTGGGCCTGGGCCTGGATTTGAAGCCCGGCGGCTATGTCGTCTTTGCGCCGGGCGCCGAATTCGGCCCGGCCAAGCGCTGGCCGGCCGCGCATTTCGCCGAACTCGCCGCCCGCTTGAGCCTGCCGGTGGTGCTGCTCGGCTCGGGCAAGGAAGCCATCCTGTGCGACGAGATCGCCGCGCCGGTCAATGCCGTGCAGGCGGGAAAATGCCTCAACCTGGCGGGAAAAACCTCGCTGCCGCAGGCGCTGAGCCTGATTGCCGGGAGCAACTCCACCGTCAGCAACGACTCCGGCCTGATGCACGTCGCCGCCGCGCTGGGCGTGCCGCAGGTGGCGATTTTCGGCTCCTCCAGCCCGCTGCACACGCCGCCTTTGAATGACAAGGCCAGCGTGCTCTGGCTGAAAACCGATCCGGCATACACCCCGCCGCTGGACTGCGCGCCGTGCTTTGCGCGAGACTGCCCGCTGGGCCACACTCGCTGCCTGAACGACATTGGCGCCGAGCGGGTGCTGCAGGCGCTTTCGGCTGGCTAGGATCGCGTCATGCTTGCAAAGCCGGCTCTCTCCAAGGCGGGCATACCAACAATTTACTTTTGACCTGACACCAGAGTGGCGTCATCAGCCAATTGTCGGGAGGCCTTGCGGCGGATGGCGCCAGCTTTGGATGCTTGGCGCGAAACCGGACCGGGGAAGCAGGCACTGCCGGCCGGCTTGCATCAAGTCCGGTGCGGCATCAAAAGCGGGAAACGGCTGACATCCGTTGCCAAAGATGTGCAGTTTGTTGCGCTTGCCCCCTGCCAGATGAGCGCTGCAGCAGATGGCAAACGCTAGAATCAAGGTTCGGGTTACAGCGCGGTTACGGCCCACGCCAAGGCGCTGGCAGGCGGTGCGGGGTTGTCCGCCACCCCATCTTTTCAAGCTTTTTTAACTCTTTCAGAGGATTTCCACATGGCACTCGTTTCGATGCGCGAACTGCTGGACCACGCCGCCGCCAATGGCTACGGCATTCCAGCTTTCAACGTCAACAACCTGGAACAGGTCCAGGCCGTGATGGCCGCCGCCGACGAGGTCGGCGCGCCCGTCATCCTGCAGGCCAGCGCAGGCGCGCGCAAGTACGCCGGCGAAGCCTTCATCAAGCACCTGATCCTGGCCGCCGTCGAGGCCTACCCGCACATCCCGCTGGTCATGCACCAGGACCACGGCCAGAGCCCGGCCGTCTGCCAGGGCGCGATCGACCTGGGCTTCAGCTCGGTGATGATGGACGGCTCCCTGGAAGCTGACGGCAAGACCATTGCCAGCTTCGAGTACAACATCGAAGTCACCCGCAAGGTCGTTGAAATGGCGCATGCCACCGGCGTGTCGGTCGAGGGTGAACTCGGTTGCCTCGGGAGCCTGGAAACCATGCAGGGCGACAAGGAAGACGGCCACGGCACCGACGCCGTGATGACGCACGACCAACTGCTGACCGACCCCGAGCAGGCTGCCGAGTTCGTCAAGGCCACCCAGCTCGACGCGCTGGCGATTGCCATCGGCACCAGCCACGGCGCTTACAAATTCTCGCGCAAGCCCACCGGCGACATCCTGGCCATCGAGCGCGTCAAGGAAATCCACCGCCGCATTCCCAACACCCACCTGGTGATGCACGGCTCGTCGAGCGTGCCGCAGGACCTGCTGGCCATCATCAACCAGTACGGCGGCAAGATGAAGGAAACCTACGGCGTGCCCGTGGAAGAAATCCAGAAAGCCATCCAGTTCGGCGTGCGCAAGATCAACATCGACACCGATATTCGCCTGGCCATGACCGGCGCGGTGCGCAAGTTCCTGGCCGAGAACCCGGACAAGTTCGATGCTAGAGAGTGGCTCAAGCCCGCCCGGGAAGCCGCCAAGGCGATCTGCAAGCAGCGCTACATCGAGTTCGGCTGCGAAGGCCAGGCCGGCACCATCAAGGGCGAGAGCCTGTCGGTCGTCGCCGCCAAGTACGCCAAGGGCGAGCTGGCCCAAGTCGTTCAATAATCGAGACTTCGTGCCACCGGCTTGGCCGGATTGGCGATAATTCAAAGCCCGTGGACTCCGCCCGAGTCACGCGGGCTTTTTGACTTTTCTACCTGCACCACCTGCATGACCACCATGACCACAGCACTTCACACCTCGGCCCTGACTTCCCTGCCCCTGCTCGCGCGCGGCAAGGTGCGCGACAACTACGCCGTCGGCCAGAACCGCCTGCTGATGGTGGCCAGCGACCGCCTGAGCGCTTTCGACGTGATCCTGGGCGAGCCGATTCCCGGCAAGGGCGCGCTGCTGACGCAGATGGCGCTGTTCTGGTTCGACAAGCTCGGCCACATCTGCCCCAACCACCTGACCGGCGAAGCGCCCGAGAGCGCCGTGACGCCGGCCGAAATCCCGCAGGTCACCGGCCGCTCCATGCTGGTCAAGCGCCTCAAACCCATTCCGGTCGAGGCCGTGGTGCGCGGCTACCTGGCCGGCAGCGGCTGGGTCGAATACCAGCAAAGCCAGTCGGTCTGCGGCGTGCCCCTGCCAGCCGGGCTGCAAAATGCCAGCAAGCTGCCCGAGCCCATCTTCACGCCCGCCGCGAAGGCCGAAGTCGGCGAGCACGATGAAAACATCAGCTACGAGCAGGTGGAAAAAATCGTCGGCCCCGAACTGGCCGCGCAGATCAAAAAGCTCAGCATCGAGATTTACCAGGCTGCCGCCGCCTTTGCGCTGACCAAGGGCATCATCATCGCCGACACCAAGTTCGAGTTCGGCCTGGACGAGAACGGCACGCTGACGCTGATGGACGAAGTCCTGACGCCCGACTCGTCGCGCTACTGGCCGGTCGAGGGCTACGAAGCGGCGTTTGCGGCTGGTCAGAACCCGCCGAGCTACGACAAGCAGTTCGTGCGCGACTGGCTGGAGGCCGTGCGCATCAACGGCAAGCCCTGGGACAAGACCCCGCCCTCGCCGCACCTGCCACCCGACGTGATCGCCAAGACCGCCGCCAAGTACCAGGAGGCGATGACGCGGCTGACGGCTTGAGGTAGGCGTTGTCTAGGCGCTTCGAGGGCACGCTGACCCAATGGAATGATGACCGGGGCTTTGGCTTTGTCGCGCCCGCACAGGGCGGACAGGCGGTTTTTGTCCATATTTCGGCCTTTCCGCGGGACGGCCAGCGCCCGCAGCCTCATGAGGCGCTGTCCTTCGAGATCGAACTGGACAACAAAGGGAAAAAGCGCGCTGTTGGCGTTCGCCGGCCTGCCGGTTCGCAGCCGGCGCCGCGCCGCCTGACGCCGGGGGGCGCAGTGCTGGGCCGGCCTGTGCGCCACGCAACAGGCGGTCTTGCCAAATGGGTGGCGATGCTGCTGCTGGTGGCTGTGGGGGTGTATGGCTACGACCAGTACTCAAAGCGCGTCAGCGCCTACCCGTCCGCAGACACCGGCCAGCCGCTGGCGCAGCCTGTCGGCCAGGAACCGGTTCAGGTTTTACAGCCGACTGCCGTCAGCTTTCGCTGCGATGGCCGCCAGCATTGCTCGCAAATGACCTCCTGTGCTGAAGCGACGTTCTTTCTCAAGAACTGCCCCGGCGTGAAAATGGATGGCGACGGTGATGGCGTGCCCTGCGAAGAGCAGTGGTGCAGCCGCCCATAAGCTGCGCGCGCCAGGCGCATGAGTTTTAAACAGGGGCACCTGATGAGGCATTTCCTGGTTTTTGCCAGCCTGACGCTGGTCGGGCTGTTGGCTGAATGCTCGTTGGAGCAGTTCTATATTTCGGGTCAGGACTGGCAGCGCAATGAATGCCGCAAGCTGCCCGACATCCAAGAGCGCGGGGCTGCTTGAAAAATGCGGGCACGTTCTACGACACTTATCAACGACAAGACGAACGCCTCAAACCATGAACGATCTGTCCAATCTCAACGAACCCGCCGCCATTGCCGGTATAGGGGCAGACTCGCGGGCCTGCGGCTTCACGATGGCCTCCGAGCCGCTGACCTGCTCGCTGCTGCGCACGCTGGCTGCTACCAAGCCGTCGGCGCGATTTCTCGAGCTGGGCTCGGGTTCGGGCCTGTCCACCGCCTGGCTGCTCGACGGCATGGACGCCGCATCCAGCCTTATCACGGTGGATAACGACGAGATCTTGCTGGCCATCCTCAAGCGCCACCTCGGCGTGGACCAGCGCCTGACGGCCGTCTGCGCCGACGGCGATGATTTCCTGCGTTCGCTGCAGGGGCAGCATTTTGACTTCATCTTCGCCGACACCTGGGCCGGCAAATACCGCTTGCTCGACGAAGCTCTGGCGCTTTTGAGTCCCGGCGGCTTATATGTGATCGACGACATGCTGCCCCAGCCCAACTGGCCCGAGGGTCATGCCGAAAAAGTCGCCCATCTCGTCGCCACGCTGGAGCAGCGGGATGATTTTCGGCTCACCAAGCTGTCCTGGGCGAGCGGCGTGATGCTGGCGGCCAGACGCTGAGCTTGCTGCTCAACGCTTGCTATCCGGGAGTGCGTCAGCTCAGCACCACGCTGCTCAGTCGCCGCCGGTACGTCGCCACCACCGCGTCTTCCGGCGGAATCTGGCCGTCGGCGACCTTGGGCTTGGGCGCTTCCATGATGTCGAGGATGGCAATGTAGGTCTTGCGTGCCAGTCCGTCGGACCAGCTCTTGTCGCGCATCAGGATTTCCAGCAGTTCGTCCAGCGCCTCGGTCCAGCGCTGCTGGGCCATCAGCCAGCGGGCCTTGTCAAAGCGGGCTTGGAAATCGCGCTTGTTGGCAGCGATGCTGGCGTCAAAGCCGGCGCCGGCGTTTTCATCCAGGGCGTTGAGGGTGACGACATCGAGCGCCTCCATCCAGCGCTGGAGCGAGTCAAAGCGCCGCACCGTCGCGGTCTGCGCAATCACCGGCGCAAACGCCACCTTGGCATCGTCCTCGCGGCCCAGCAGCAGCAGGTGCTTGACGTAGTCAAAGCGGGCGTTGTCATCGGCCGGGCTGGCGGCGACGGCATCGTGCAGCCTTTGCAGCACGGCCTCGGGGTCGGTCTCGTCAAACTCCTCCAGCGCCAGCGTTTCTTCTTCGGCCGGTGGCACATGGCGATCGAGAAACTCCCGGATCTGGCTTTCGGGCAGGGCGCCAGTAAAGCTGTCCACCGGCTGGCCATTGACCATCATGACGCAGGTCGGCACGCTGCGGATGCCAAAGGCGGCGCCGAGCTGCTGTTGCGCGTCGGAATCGACCTTGGCCAGCTTGAAGCGGCCCTCGTAGGCGACTTCGAGTTTTTCCAGCACGGGGCCGAGCGACTTGCAGGGCCCGCACCAAGGCGCCCAGAAGTCGAGCAGCACGGGCGTGGTCTGGGAAGCGGTTAAAACTTCGTCTTTGAAGTTGGCAAGGGTGGCGTCGATCATGGTGTTGAAAAGGTAGGGTTGGACAGGGGTTTTTCAAGCAGGGAAGGCCGGCGGTGGTCCCGGGCGGCTCAGCGCGAGCGCCGCTGGCGCGCAGTCTTTTCCAGAAGGCAGCACGATAGCACGCAAGCGGTCACGATTTCCCTGCCGAACAGCCCGCTGACCAGCCACCCCAGCCCTTAAAATCACGGGTTCCAGGCGCACCGCCGGCAACCCACACGACTTGAAATCTCTTTTATGACGACAACCAACAACCCGGCAAGCCCTCTCGTGGGCGTGGTGATGGGCTCCAGCAGCGACTGGGACACGATGCAGCACGCCGTGCACATCCTGCAGCAGTTCGGCGTGGCCCATGAGGCCCGCGTGGTCTCGGCGCACCGCATGCCCGACGATCTGTTTGCCTACGCTGAAACAGCGGGCGGACGCGGCCTGCAGGCCATCATTGCCGGCGCCGGCGGCGCGGCGCACCTGCCGGGCATGCTGGCGGCCAAGACCATCGTGCCGGTGCTCGGCGTGCCGGTGGCGAGCAAGCACCTGCAGGGCGTCGATTCACTGCACTCCATCGTGCAGATGCCCAAGGGCATTCCGGTCGCCACCTTTGCGATTGGCGTGGCCGGCGCGGCGAACGCGGCGCTGTTTGCCGTGGCCCTGCTGGCGCTGCATGACCCGGTGCTGGCGGACAAGCTGCAGGCGTTTCGCGCCGAGCAGACCGCCGCCGCCCGCGCCATGACGCTGCCGCCGGCATGAGCGCGCCAGCCGACATGAAAGCCCCTGCTGGCATGAGCGCGCCAGTCGATAGCGTGCGCCCTGCGCCTCTGGCCGGGGGAAGCTCTGCGAATGGCGCCGGGGCATGCGGCCAGCGCCCGCTGATCCTTCCCGGTGCCACGCTCGGCGTGATGGGCGGCGGCCAGCTCGGGCGCATGTTTGTCCATGCCGCGCAGCGGCTGGGCTATTTCACCGCCGTGCTCGACCCCGATCCGCACAGCCCGGCCGGCCGCGTCAGCCACCACCACATCGAGGCCGGCTACACCGACGCACAGGGCCTGGCGCAACTGGCCGCTGTGTGCGAGGCCATCACCACCGAATTTGAAAATGTCCCCGCTAGCGCGCTGCAGACGCTGGCCGCCAGTCGCCTGGTGGCGCCCGGTGCGGCGGCCGTGGCGATTGCCCAGGACAGGATTGAGGAAAAATCCCATTTCACGGCCAGTGCCGGCGTGGCCGGCGTGACCTGCGCGCCCCATGCAATCATCGCTACTCCGGCGCAGTTGCAGGCGGTGCCCGCCGACCTGCTGCCCGGCATCCTGAAAACCGCCCGCATGGGCTACGACGGCAAGGGCCAGGTGCGCGTGCGCAACGCCGCCGAGCTGGCAGCGGCATGGGCCGAGCTGGAGCAGGTGTCCTGCGTGCTGGAAAAGCTCCTGCCGCTCAAAGCCGAGTGCTCGGTGATCGTGGCGCGCGGCTGGGATGGCGCCATCGTCGGCTTTGCGCCCCAGCTCAACGTGCATGTGGACGGCATCCTGGCCGTCACCGAGGCGTTTGAGGGCGCCATGGCGCCGGCGCTGGCCGCGCGGGCGCAGACCGCCGCCCAGGCCATTGCCCGGCACATTGATTACGTCGGCGTGCTGTGCGTCGAGTTCTTCGTCATCGACGACGCCAGCGAGCACGGCGCGCTGGTGGTCAACGAGATGGCGCCGCGCCCGCACAACAGCGGGCACTACACCCTGGACGCCTGCGATGTCTCGCAGTTCGATCTGCAGGTGCACGCCATGGCCGGCCTGCCGCTGCCCGCGCCGCGCCAGCATTCGCCCGCCATCATGCTCAACCTGCTGGGCGACGTGTGGTTCGACGCGCAAGGCCACAAGCGCACGCCCGACTGGCTGGCGGTGCTGGCCCTGCCGGGCGCGCATCTGCATTTGTACGGCAAAACCGACGCACGGCCAGGCCGCAAGATGGGCCATCTGACGCTGACCGGCGTCGATGTGGCCAGCGTCAAAGCCACGGCCCGCCAGGCGGCGCAGATTCTGCGCCTGCCCGGCCTGGAAGCCTTGCAGTGAAAGCGGTGTCACCACGCCTTGAGGGGCGAACCTTCTTGTGCAGGGGCCAATCCAGTGCGGCGTTCGTCGCAGGCGCGCTTGCGTGTGCGGTGGGAGCATTTCCATCATGATTCTGCCCGGCACCGACCCGCAGGCCATTGCCCAGGCCGCTGCCCGCATCCGCGCCGGCGAACTCGTGGGCTTTCCGACTGAAACGGTCTATGGCCTGGGCGCCGATGCGTCCAGCGACGCTGCCGTGGCCGGCATCTTTGCCGCCAAGGGCCGGCCCTCCGACCATCCGCTGATCGTGCATGTGGCCGACGCGGCGCAGGTGAGCGACTACGCCAGCAGCGCGCCGGCGTTTGCCGAGCGATTGATCAAAGCCTTCTGGCCCGGACCGCTGACGGTGATCCTGCCGCGCCGCGAAGGTGTGGCGGCGGCGGCGGCTGGCGGGCAGAACTCCATTGGCCTGCGCTGCCCGGCGCATCCGGTGGCGCTGGCTTTTTTGAAAGCCTGCCTGGAATTGGGCGTCAGCGGCGTGGCCGGCCCGAGCGCCAACCGCTTCGGCCGCGTCAGCCCGACCACGGCGGCGCATGTGAATCAGGAGTTTGGCGACGCGTTGATGGTGCTCGACGGCGGGCCGTGCGCCGTCGGCATCGAGTCCAGCATTGTTGACTGCACCCGCAGCCGCCCGGTGCTGCTGCGCCCCGGCGTACTGATCCGCGCGCAGTTGGAGGCGGCCTGCGGCGAGGCGGTGCTCTCCAGGGACGAGCTGCTGCATGAAGGGGCCAGCGCGCCGCGCGCCTCTGGCACGCTCGAAGCGCATTACGCGCCCAACGCCAAGGTGCGCCTGATGGACGCCGGCATGATCCAGACCGCGCTGGACCTGCTCGGCACCGAGGCGGCCCCCATCGCGGTCTATGCGCGCACCGTGCTGCGGATCAAGTCCGGGGACGTGCGCTACCGCCGCATGCCCGACGACGCCGCCGCCACCGCGCAGCAGCTGTTCGCGGTGCTGCGCGATTTCGACGCCCAGGGCGCCCGGCTGATCTGGATCGAGCACCCGCCCGCCAGCCCCGAGTGGGACGGCGTGCGCGACCGGCTGGGCCGGGCGGCGGCGAGCTGAAGGGCTTGATCCCTGCTACGCCCGGTAGATCGACTGCTGCGCGACAAACCCATCAAACGCCGCCAGCAGCGGCTCGAACCCATCGGCCTTTTCTTCCAGTTGCGCCAGCGCGGCGCAGGTGGCTTCCAGCGTCGAGAGCTGGTCCGGCAGGTGCGCCTTGCGAATCCGGTAGCGCGAGGCGGGCGTGTCCCTGAGCGCCAGCCGGGGCAGCTGCTGCAGCAGCGGATTGAGATACAGCATCTTGCGGCTCTTGCGCCAGGTGCCGTCGAGCACGATCAGCCGCAGCCGGCCGGCATCCGCCAGCAACGCCGGCGCCATCGCAGGCGGCGCCGGCAGGCCCGGCGACTGACCGGGCGGCGAATCGGGGTAGAGCAGCAGCGTGTGCCGGGGCGTTTTGTCGGCGTCCTGGGGCTGCAGCGGCGCGCTGATCAGCGCCTGCAAGGCTGCTTCGGAAAACACCTCGCCGGTGACCAGAATGCTGCGGGGCAGGCTCAGGTGCAGCAGCCGCGCGCTGCCCTTGGCCTGGTTCACCTCCAGCGGATGCTGCAGCACCACCACCTCGACCCGATGGGCCGTGGGCGTGATCCACTGGCAGATGCAGGCGCTGTGCGGGCGCAGGCAGCGGGCGCAGCGCAGGCGCTCGACAGACAAGGAAGATGGCATAAATTTCGCCATGATAGCCAGCCAGCCAGCCAGCCAGCCAGCCAGCCAGCCAGCCAGCCAGCCAGCCAGCCAGCCAGCCAGCCATCCAATCAGTCAGTCAGTCAGTCAGTCAGTCAGCGCCCACGCTGCGCGCCCGTGGTCGCGCCGAACTCGTGTCCAATAGCGCGATGAACTCTACCGACGCCACCGACCACCGCCTGACCGAACTCGAAATCAAGGCCAGCTTCAGCGAAGACCTGCTTGACCAGCTGAACCTGGTCGTCATCCGCCAGCAGCAGCAAATCGACGCCCTGCTGCGAGAAGTGGCCCAGCTGCGCCAGCAGATCCCCGACAACGCCAGCGGCGCCTTGCGCCAGGCCGGCGACGACCTGCCGCCGCACTACTGACCTGACGCTCGGTGATGGCTTGGCGGATGTAAAGAATGGAAACATCCATATGACATCCACTTGGATGGTAATAAGATGGTGCCATGCCACCCAAAACCGCTTCCTCCGTTGCCGCCGCCAAGCCGGCCGACGAAAAAATCACCATCAACCTTGGCTATGTCGATCTGGGCCAGATCGATCTGCTGGTGCAGGAAGGCTTTTATGCCAACCGCACCGACCTGATCCGCACCGCCATCCGCAACCAGCTGACCACGCATGCCGACGTGGTCAGGCAGGTGGTGGCCCGCAAGATGCTGGTGCTGGGCATCCAGCATTTCACCGCCGCCGACCTGCGCGCCGTGCAGGCGGCGGGTGAAGTCCTGCAGATACGCGTGCTGGGCCTGGCCACCATCGCGCCCGATGTCACCCCCGAACTGGCGCTCGCCGCCATTGAATCGGTGGTGGTGCTGGGCGCGCTGCATGCCAGCCCGGCTCTCAAGGCGGCCCTGGCCGGCCGCATCCGCTGAGTAACCCTTTCAAAGGATTTTCACCATGAACGCCTCTTTCCAGCGCCTGATCTCCCAGGCTTCCCGCCTGACCCAGGCAGGCCGCCTGCACGCCGCTACCGCGGCCTCCTTGCCCGATGGCAACAGCGCCCTGCCTGCGCCTGAGCTGACGGCTGCAACCCCAAGAAGGAACCCCATGAACTTCACCAGCCCCGATTTCCAGAAGCTGATGGCCGAGGCCACCCGCATGACGCAAGGCGGCAACCTGCAGGCGGCCACCGCCGCCATCCAGGCCGCACTCAAGGGCGGCGCCATGCCCGCGCCTGGCGCCGCTGCCGATGACCCGAATGTGATTGATGTCGAAGTGCGTGAAGTCGGGCGCGACGCGCCTCAGGCCGACCAGCCGGGGCAAGAGGCGCAAGAAGCGCAAGAAGCGCCGCCGGTGCAGGAAGCCCGGCCCGCCCAGCCCGTCAAACCCGGTGTGGCCGGCCAGTTCATCACCGGCAGCCACACCGACGCCAAGGCCGGCATGCGCGAGTACAAGCTCTACATTCCACCGGCCGCCGCCGCCGACGGCCAGCCGCTGCCGCTGGTGGTGATGCTGCACGGCTGCACCCAGAACCCGGACGATTTCGCCGCCGGCACCGGCATGAACGAGGCGGCGCACCAGCGCGGCTTTTACGTGCTCTACCCGGCCCAGACACAGCGCGCCAACAGTTCGCGCTGCTGGAACTGGTTCAAGCACACCCACCAAAAGCGTGGCCGGGGCGAGCCCGCGCTGCTGGCGGGCATGACGCGCTCGGTGATGGCGCATCACGCCATCGACCCGCAACGCGTCTATGTGGCGGGCCTGTCGGCCGGCGGCGCGATGGCGGCGATTCTGGGCGACGCCTACCCGGACCTGTTTGCCGCCGTCGGCGTGCATTCGGGCCTGGCCACGGGCGCGGCCACCGACATGCCCTCGGCCTTCGGCGCGATGCAAAACGGCGGCGCCGCCGGCGCGCGCAGCACGGCCAGCCCGCCGACCATCGTTTTCCATGGCGACCAGGACGCGACGGTGCATCCGTCCAACGGCGAACACGTTGTGGCCGCCAGCGCCGGCGTTTTGAAGTCGGAGCACCAGCGCGAGCGCAGCCGCAACGGCCGCGAGTACACCCGGCGCACCTACCGCAAAGCCGACGGGCGCGTGGTGGCCGAGCACTGGGCCGTGCATGGTGCCGGCCATGCCTGGTCGGGCGGCAACGCGCAGGGCTCGTACACCGACGCGCAGGGGCCGGATGCAACCGAGGAGATGCTGCGGTTTTTCCTTGAGAAGACGCTGACGGCTGCACGCTAAAACAAACGGCCGGATTGATCTGACCTGTTCACAGCCCGAGGGGGCGTGAACAGGTTTTTTTCATGGCCAGCCGGTGGCCTTTGTTTCTCCACCAAGGAGAAGCGTTCAACGCTTGAGAGCATGTGTCACGACTGTCACTCAAGGGTTACACACTTTTCTCCGCCTCACGACCAGAATGGGTCACCGCATCAAGAGGAGAGTGTTCATGAACCCCACTACAAGCTGGCATGGTTGCCTGATGCGCGTAGGGCGTTGGCCTGGCTTGCTCGCTGTCGCGGTGTTGCTGGCTGCATGCGGCGGTGGCGATGGCGGTGGCGACAGCCCGCAGCAAGCCAGCAGCCAGCAAGGCGCCCCGATCAGTGCCGATCTGGCAGCCCGCTCGGAGCAACGCATCAAAGGGGCGGTTTCGGTGCTGGGCAGCGGCGGCTACATGAGTGTGCGGGGTGAACCGGACGCCGTGCAGGTGCGGCACTACGACGCCAATGGCCGTCCTGAGGCGCCCAAAACGCGCCTCGACATGAACGCCGTTCCAGGCGGCCAGCTGGGCAGCATCACGGCGCTTGCGCAGGGCGGCTATGTGTTGACCTGGCTGGGGCCGTCCCCCAACCCCTCTGCCCGCTGGGATGCGGACTACCCGCTCATCGTGCAGCGCTACGCCGCCAGCGGCGCTTTCCTCGGTGCAGAGCAGGTCGGCGTGACACAGCCTTTTTCCCAGCGATTCCCCCCGCCCGCGCTGCCCCAGGTGGCCGCTTTGCCCGATGGCGGCTATGTGCTGGCATGGGCTCAATATGCTGACGCTGGTTTCAATCTTTATGCCCGGCGCTACGCCGCCGATGGCCTGCCCGCAGGGCTGGCGCAACGGGTGACGGATTCGGTCGTCGGCCCGCTCAACGTGGTGGCTTCCGCAGGCGGCGGCTACCTGCTGGCCTGGGGCTACACAAGCATTTTTGCCAGAGCCTACGGCCCTGATGACACGGCGCTTGGCCCCGTGCAGGCGGTGGGAAGCCGCTCGGTCTCCGCTGGCTTGCCGGCTGACCAGCGCACGGGCCTGGCGGCATTGGCGGGGGGCGGCGCCGTCGTCACCTGGGCCGACGAGCGCTCCGGCCTGTATGTCCATGCCCGGCGCCTGGCAACGGACGGCGCGCCCCTGGGCGAGGCATTCATCGTCGATGGCTCGACCCTTGCGAGCCCGGGACTTGCGCCGCAGACAGCTTCTTCTGTCGCGGGCATGCCGGACGGCGGCTATGTGGTCGCCTGGCTGGGACCGGACGGCGCGATCTATGGGCGCCGCTTTGCCGCCGATGGCTCGCCGCTGGGCAGCGTGACGCGCCTCAACAAGGCTGCCAGCGACGCGCTCGGACCCACCGTGGGGGCCAGCGGGAGCGGTTTTGCGGTGACGTGGAACGCGCCGGCGCCCTCTGGCGGGACGATCGCCTACATCAGGTTTTTCGACGCCAGCGGTCTGCTGGGCGCGGCCTCCTGAGCCGGGAAGGTTTGCGGCGACTGTAGTCGCTTAGCGATAGAACGCCTCGACTTTGCCCTTGAGCTTGATCAGCAGCGGCTTGCCCTTGCGATCCAGGGTCTTGCCTGCGGGCAGCTTGATCCAGCCTTCGCTGATGCAGTATTCCTGCACATTGAGCAGTTCCTTGTCGTTCAAGCGGATGCCAATGTCATGCTCGAACACGGCGGCGACGTGATGGGGACTGTGCGGATCACTGGAGAGGTGGTCAGGCAGAGGGGGACATGATGTGGCTTGGTTCATGGGGATGAATTTTGCATCATGGGGGCCGATGGCCTGGTGTGACGAGGCGTGCGAGGCTTTGTTGCGGGAAGCCACGCTGCGCCGCTCACTTGTCGCCGCCCGCTCGCCGCCTGATCAGCCTCCTCAGACCTTCTTCAAAAAGCAGGCCTTGAGCATGAAGCTGCCCGCGTCCATCTTGCAGTCCACCTCATGGTCGCCGCCGACGAGGCGGATGCTCTTGACCTTGGTGCCCATCTTCAGCGTGGTCGATGAACCCTTGACCTTGAGATCCTTGATCAGCACCACGGCGTCGCCGTTGGCCAGCACATTGCCGTTGGAGTCCTTGACCACCGCGTCGGCGTCGTCTTCGGTGTCAGATGCGGCTGCCATGGGCCACTCGTGGCCGCAGTCGGCGCAGACGTAGTTGGCGCCGTCCGGGTAGGTGTTTTCCAGGGAGCATTGGGGGCAGGCGATGGCTTGGGTCATGGTTTTTCTCAAGGGTTCAGAAGGGAGCCGCAAATCCGGCAGGCTTGCCGGTGGGCGTGGCCGCAGATTATCGGCGCTTGAAAAAAATGGGCTGCGGATGGGCGGGCGACGGGTGGCCGGACGGGCGGCAGGTAGCCGACGGCGAGTGGACCGGCCAGTCTGGGGCTGTGGGTCGGCGCATGGCGGCCCGCCTCATGGGCCGCTGGCCGGGCGCTCTGGCGCGCAGGTTGGCGCTGCTGCGGGCAAAGCCGGCTTGCTGGCGTATTTCAGTTTCATGCCCAGGATCATCAGCGCCAGCACCAGCGTGATGCTGTTGGAAATGATCATCGGCCAGGAGCCCAGCAGCAGGCCATAGGCCAGCCACAGCGCCACGCCGACGGTGAACACGCTGTACATCAGCAGCGAGACGCCGCCGACGTCGCGCGTCCTGAAGCTGAGCCAGGCCTGCGGCACAAAGCTCGCCGTCGTCAGGCAGGCGGCCAGCGTGCCGATCACCTCGCTCAGGCCGGCCAGGTTTGACAGCATCACCGGCTGCCTTCCTTGGCGGCCCAGTCCACCAGCGCTTCCAGCGCGGGACGGGCGGCCGGGGCGTTCGGGTGGTTGATGATGCCGACGACCACCAGACGCCGACCGCTGGGCGTGTCCACATAGCCGGCCAGCGCGGTGGCGTCGCGCAGGGTGCCGCTTTTGAGGTGCGCGCCGCCCTGCGCGGGCTGCGGCTTGCCGCGCTTCAGGGTGCCATCGACGCCGTTGATCGGCAGCGAGGCCATCAGCTCGGACATCGCGCCCGAGACATAGGCGGCCTGCAGCATGCGCGCCAGCCCCTGCGCGTTGACGCGCTCCAGCCGCGACAGGCCCGAGCCGTTGTCCAGCACCGGCGCATCCTGGCGGCCAAAGCGCGCCTGCCACCAGTTGCGCACCGCCTCGCGCGAGCCTTCGTTGCTGGCGCCGCCGGGGCGCTGCAGGCTCAGCGTCAGAAAAAGCTGCTGGGCCATCAGGTTGTTGCTGTACTTGTTGATGTCGCGGATCACCTCGGCCAGCGGCGGCGATTCAAGTTCAAAGATGGGCTTGAGGCCGGGCGCGGCCAGGCCGTCGCGCACGCGCCCGCCGAGCTTGCCGCCCATTTCATGCCACAGCCCGGCAATGGCCCGCTGGGCATAGCTGACCGGGTCGGGGTAGGCGATGGACCAGAGTTTTTCGCCGCAGGCCGCTGGGTAGCTGCCCTTGAAGGCCATGCGAAACGGGTCGGCAAAATCGGGTTTCAACTGCGCCCGGTAGTCGCCGCAGGGCGCCGGCGCCGCACCAGGCGCACCGGGCGACAGCGGCACGCTGGCCTGCATCTGCACGTTGGCCAGCGGCGGGTCGTAGCTGATGCTGGCGATGCCGTTGTCCGGCTGGGGCACGAAGGTCATCACCACCGACTTGTAGCTGACCAGCAGCGCGTCGGGAATGACGTTGTAGGGCCGCAGCGCTTCGCCGTCGAAGTCGCCCGGGTTCTGGGTCGAGCTTGAAAACGCGCTGCGGTCGAGCAGGATGTCGCCAGTGATGGTCCTGATGCCCAGCCCCTGCACCCGGCGCAGCAGCAGCCACAGCCGCTCCATCACCAGCTTGGGGTCGCCCTGGCCCTGGATGATGAGGTTGCCCTTGAGCACGCCATTGGCAATCGGGCCATCGACATAGACCGGCGTTTTCCAGGTGTAGGCCGGGCCGAGCAGCTCCAGCCCGGCGTAGGTGGTGACCAGCTTCATCACCGAGGCCGGGTTCATGGCGTTGCTGGCGCGGTAGCTCAGCAGCGGCGTGGCTTTGCCGGTGAGGGCGGGCGCGGCATCGACGACGATGGCGGCCAGCGCGTCGCGCGGCACCTTGGCGCGGACCAGCAGCGCCTCGACTTCGGGCGGCAGGGACTGGGCGCCAGCGCCCAGGCCGCAGAGCGCGGCCAGCAGGCCGGCGGCCACGCGGGCCGGGCCTCGAAAGGAAAAGCCGGGGCCGGCGCGAAGGGAGGTCAAAAGCATGCGCTAATTATCGGTGTCCGGCCAGGCGGCCCCGCAGGCGGGATAATCGCCGGATGCCTGAACCCCTGAAATTCCTTGCCTTTGACACCAGCACCGACCGCATGTCCGTCGCCGTGACTGACGGCGTGCGTGTCTGGCAGCACAGCGGCCCTGGCGGCGCCCTGGCCTCGGCCACCCTGATTCCGGCGATTCTGGCGCTGCTGGCCGAGGCCGGCCTGGCGCTGGATGAACTCGACGCGATTGTCTTTGGCCGGGGGCCGGGCTCGTTCACCGGCCTGCGCACGGCCTGCGCGGTGGCGCAGGGGCTGGCCTTTGGCGCCAGGCAGGGCGCGGGCATTGCCGTGCTGCCGGTGGACACGCTGATGGCGCTGGCCGAAGAGGCGCGCTTTGAGCGCTTGGGCGCTGTCGGCGACAGCGCGCAAAGCACGAAAAGCACGAAAAGCACGAAAACCGCGGCGGATGCGGGAGCCATGCCTTTCACTGTGACAGCGCTGCTCGATGCGCGCATGGACGAGATGTATGTGCAGCGCTATGAATTCAGCGGCGGCCAGTGGCGCTCGCTCGGGGACTGCGAACTGATCCGGCCGGAAAACCTCGTTCCCGAGCCGGACAGCCGTCTGCTGGCGGGCAATGTGTTTGGCGTCTATGCCGGGCGGCTACCGGCAGAGGTGGCGGCGTTCGAGTGCGTCCAAGCGCTCCCGAGCGCCGCCGCGCTGCTGCGCCTGGCGCCCGCGCTGGCCGCTGCCGGGCAGTGCGTCGAGGCCGCGCTGGCCCTGCCGCTGTATGTGCGCGACAAGGTCGCGCTGACCACCGCAGAGCGTGCCCAGGTCAAGCTGGACGCTGCCGAAGCGGCGCGCGCCGCCTTGCCCCTTCTTCCAATCCATGAAACCCTTGAAACCCCTGACCCAGGCCGGCTGAAGCCGCCATGTCTGCCATGAATGCCGCCCTGCGCCCCCTCGAAGCCCAGTTTGAAACCATGACGCCGGCCTGGCTGGAGGCGGTGCTGCAGGTCGAGCGCAGCGCTTATGAATACCCGTGGAGCCCGGCCAATTTCACCGACTCGCTCCAGGCCGGCTACCAGGCGCAGTTGCTGATTGCCGGCCAGCCGCCGGGCAGCGAGGTGCTGGGCTACTTTGTCGCCATGAAGGGCGTGGACGAGGTGCATCTGCTCAACATCACGGTGGCGCCGGCGCATCAGGGCCAGGGCTGGGCGCGGGTGATGCTCGATGCGCTGGACATCTGGACGCGCGGCCAGGGCGTGCAGTGGCTGTGGCTGGAAGTGCGGGTGGGCAACACGCGCGCCCGCAGTGTCTATGAAAGCCATGGTTTCCGCCATGTGGGCACGCGCCGCAATTACTACCCGGCCACGCCGTCCACGCCCCAGGGCGAGGATGCGCTGGTGATGAGCCTGGCCTTGCTGTGAGTGCCATGCCGCCTGTGCCGCCCGCCAGTGCCATGAGCCCTGCCAGCCCTGTGACTTGCGTCAGCCCTGTGAGCCTGAAGCCATGAGCCTGAACCTCGACAAGCGCCAGCGCGCCATGCTGCTGGAGATGGGCGTGCATGTCTGGCAGCCCGAAGCGTCGGCTGCCGAGCCGGCGCCTGCGCTGGAAATTTTGACTGCGCATGCGGCGCCAGGCGTTGCTGCGCATCCAGCTCAAAATCAGCCGTCAACCGAAGCGCTCGCCCGGCCGGCAGAGCGTCCGGCTGTCCGGCGCGAAGCGCCGCCGCCCGTGCCAGCCGCGCCCCGGCTCGTCGATGCGCTTGCCGCTTCCAGTTCCAGTTCCCCTCAATCCGCACGGCCCGCCATGCAGGGCGGAGCGTCCGCTGCCTGGCTGCTCGGCCCCGCGCAGACACTCTACGCCGACACCGCCCAGGCCGGCGGTGCCCGCTGGCTGGTGCTGGCCGAGACGCCGCCGGCGGCGCTGCATGGCAACACGCCTTTTTCTCCGTTCACCGGCGATGCCGGCCAGTTGCTCGACAACATGCTGCGCGCCGCGCGCCTGAACCGCGCTGGCGCGGTGCTGTTCGCGCCCCTGGTGCGCCAGGGCGCGGCGGCGGCCACGCCAGAGTTTTCAGGCGCGCTGGCAGCGCTGGTGGCGCAGGCGCGGCCCGATACCGTGCTCGTCATGGGCCGCCTGGCCAGCCAGGCGCTGGTGCCCACCGGCGAGCCCTTCGGCAAGCTGCGCGGGCGCGTGCATGCGCTGCACGGCGCCAGCGCCATCGTCACCTACGACGCGTCCTACCTGCTGCGCGCCCCCGACGACAAAGGCAAGGCCTGGGCCGACCTGTGCCTGGCCATGAGCGTGGCGCTGGCCGGCGGCTCGGGCCTGTAGCCTGCAGGTCGGGTTAGCTGCAGGCGCAACCCGGTACCGGCTTGCTTCATCGGCCAGGCGGCTGGAGTTCTTACAATCGGCGCATGACTTTTCTCGACATGCTGGGCGATGCAGAACGCCACAATCACTCCATGCTGTGCGTCGGCCTGGACCCGGAACCCGCCCGATTTCCCGGCAAGCTCAAAGGCGATGCCAGCAAAATCTATGATTTTTGTGCCGCCATCGTCGATGCGAGCGCCGATCTGGTCATCGCCTTCAAGCCGCAAATTGCCTATTTCGCCGCCCACCGCGCCGAAGACCAATTGGAACGCCTGATGGCGCACATGCGCCGCGCCGCGCCGCAGGTGCCCATCATCCTGGACGCCAAGCGCGGCGACATCGGCAGCACCGCCGAGCAGTACGCGCTGGAAGCCTTCGAGCGCTACGGCGCCGATGCGGTCACGCTCTCGCCTTTCATGGGCTTTGACTCGGTCGCGCCTTACTTGAAATATGAAGGCAAGGGCGCTTTTTTGCTGTGCCGAACGTCCAACCCCGGCGGCGACGATTTGCAAAACCAGCGCCTGGCCTCCATTGACGGCCAGCCGCTGCTGTACGAGCACATTGCCCGTCTGGCGCAAGGCCCGTGGAATCTCAACGGCCAACTCGGGCTGGTGGTGGGCGCGACCTACCCGGCGGAAATCGAGCGGGTGCGCCAGGTGGCTCCGAGCGTGCCGCTGTTGATTCCCGGCGTGGGCGCGCAGGGCGGCGATGCGGTGGCGACCGTCAAGGCCGGCTGGCGGCCCGGCGCGCCGATTGTGGTGAACTCGTCGCGGGCGATTTTGTATGCCTCCGGCGGCGAGGATTTTGCCCAGGCCGCCCGCAGCGAAGCGCTCAAAACCCGCGACGTTCTCGAAAACGCACGACGCGAGGCCCAGGCCGGCTGAGCGGCGCCGCACTGGCAGTGGCGCTGGTGCTGGCCTGCCTTTACCTGATCGCCCATCGGCCGCTCACGCAGTCGTCTGCAGCAGACGCCCGCGCAGAGAGGGCCGATGCGCCCTACCCTGCGATGCGTCCTACCTGAGCATCGGCAGGTAACGCAGCACCTTGGCTAGCCCGTCGCGTCCGCTGGCGGCGCGGTACAGCAAGGCGCTGCCCAGCGCCGAGCCGAGCGTGCGGCGCAAGGGCGAGGGGCTGCGGCGCGAAGCCAGCAGGGTGGCCACGCCAGCGCCCAGCACCAGCCAGTGCTCGCCCGCAAAACCGGGGCGGCGCTGGTCGTAGTGTTTGACGTCGTTGAGTAAGCGCATCGGTGAAAGCTGCATGGCAATGTCTCCTGTCAAGGCTTCAGCTTAACCCCAGGCTCCTGCCGTCCGGTGTCAGACGGGGCCGCAAGCGGGTGTCTGCTTCAGAAACACAGTGCCATGCGCGGACATCGCGCATCGGCAGAGCTGAATCTGATAGGCTTGACGGTTTAATTCCTCTGAAAGGCTCCTCATGTACGACAACAGCGCCGCCAGCGTCAACTCCCAAGAAAAACTGGTCACGGACATCAAGGCGGTGATCTCTGATGCCGAGGAAATCCTGTCCGCCACGGCAGACCAGGCGGGCGAAAAAATCGCCGGCCTGCGCGCCCGCGCCAAGGTCCGCCTGAGTGATGCCAAGGTGCGCCTGGTCGATGCCGAGGCGGTGCTGGTGGCCAAAACCAAAGCCGCCGCCCAGGCCACCGACGACTATGTGCATGAGTCGCCCTGGACGTCTATCGGCGTGGCCGCCGGCGTGGGCGTGCTGGTGGGCCTGCTCATGACCCGCCGTTAATCTTTTCGTTTATTCCGCTCCAGGGTCGCCGCGCCGAAAGCCGCTCGCGGCCTGCATCAGGCTCAGCGTGTAGGGCTCGCTGACGCGGCGCGCTGCCAAGTCGGCCGCTGCCAGCATTTCCACCGTCTGGCCGCGCTGCATCACCATCAGCCGCTCGCACAGGTGCGTCACCACGGCCAGGTCGTGGCTGACCATGATGAAGGTCAGGTTGCGGCGCCGGCGCAGGTCTTCGAGCAGGTTGAGCACCTCGGCCTGCACCGAGGCGTCCAGCGCCGAAGTCGGCTCGTCCAGCAGCAGGATCTGCGGCTCCAGGATCAGGGCGCGGGCAATCGCAATGCGCTGGCGCTGCCCGCCCGAGAGCTGATGCGGGTAGCGAAACCGGAAACCCCGGCCCAGTCCCACTTCATCAAGCGCTCGTTCAATGCGGCTTTCCGCCTCTGACATGCCGTGGATGGCCAGCGGCTCGGCCAGCAGCCGGTCCACGGTCTGGCGCGGGTGCAGCGAGCCGTAGGGGTCTTGAAACACCATCTGCACCCGGCGCCGGAACGCCTTGCTGCCGGGCACTGGCTGCAGGCTGCCTGCCTCGCTGTTGTCGTTGCTGCCGGATGCGCTTATCAACTCAATCGTTCCCGAGGCTTTCGGCGCCAGGCCACAGATGGCCCGCAGCACTGTCGATTTGCCGGAGCCCGATTCGCCCACGATGCCGAAGCTCTCGCCGGGGCTGACCTGGAATGAGGTATCAGCCACGGCGACAAAACCGTCGTAAACCACCCGCAGCTGGCGCACCTCCAGCCCCAGGGCCGGGTTTGAATTTGAACGCATCAGACCAGCTTCGCTAATAAAGCCCACTCCGGCCGGCGCTCCAGCGTGGCCAGCGGATGGGTGGATTTGCCCAGCTGCGGCAGGCACGCCATCAGCCCGCGCGTGTACGGGTGCTTCGCGTGGGCCAGCCCGCCGGCGGGGAGTTCTTCCACCACCCGCCCGGCGTACATCACCAAGATGCGGTCGCAAAACGAGGACACCAGCCGCAAATCGTGCGACACCAGGATCAGCCCCATCCCGCGTTCAAGCACCAGCGCGTCCAGGATGGCCAGCACCTGCAACTGCACCGTGACATCGAGCGCCGAAGTCGGCTCGTCGGCGATCAGGAGGTCCGGCTCGGCAATCAGCATCATGGCGATCATCGCGCGCTGGCCCATGCCGCCCGAGACCTCGTGCGGGTAGAGCTTGTAAACCCGCTCGGGGTCGTCGATGCGCACCGATTCGAGCGCGGCCAGCGCCCGCTGTCTGGCTTCGCGGCTGGAGATGCGGCGGTGGGCGCGCAGGGTTTCCTCGATCTGCGCGCCGATCTTCATGACCGGGTTGAGCGAAAACTTCGGATCCTGCAGCACCATCGCCATGCGCCCGCCGCGCAGGGCACGGCGCTGTTTCGGCGGGCAATTCAATAAATCAACGCCGCTGAATTCGAGCTGCTTCGCGCTGATGCGGCTTTCGGGGGCGCTCAGGCCCAGGATGGCGCGGCCGGTCTGAGATTTGCCCGAACCTGACTCGCCCACGATGCCGAGGCGCTCGCGGCCCAGGGTGAAGGAGACGCCGCGCACGGCTTCCAGCATGGCACCGTCGCGGCCGGGAAAGGCGACACGCAGGTCTTCCACGACGAGCAGGGGAGGGGTTTGGCGGGTCATGTGGATTCTCGGTCGCTATCGTGTTCATGCCTCAGGCGCGGACCTGAGGTAATCCCATCCAGGCTTTGTCCCCAAGGCGGGAAGGCGAAAAAAGTAAAAGCAAAAAGATTTCCTTCTTTCACTTCTGGACAAAAGCCGGGATGGGGGCGGCCAGCGGCGATAAGCTGGGTAGTGCTCATTTCGCCGCCTTCGGGTCCAGCGCATCGCGCAAGCCGTCGCCCAGCAGGTTGAACGCCAGGCTGACGATAAAAATCGCCGCTCCGGGCGCGGCGGCCACCCACCACTGGTCCAGCACGTACAGGCGCCCGTTGGCAATCATCGCGCCCCACTCGGGCATGGGCGGCTGCGCGCCCAGGCCCAGGAAACCCAGACCGGCGGCGGTCAGGATGATGCCGGCCATGTCCAGCGTCACGCGCACGATCACCGAGGGCAGGCACAGCGGCATGATGTGGCGCAGCACGATGCGCCAGGGCGAGGCGCCCAGCAGTTGAACCGCCGCGATGTAGTCGCTCTGGCGGATGGTCAGCGTTTCGGCCCGGGCCATGCGGGCGTAGGGCGGCCAGGAGGTGATGGCAATGGCGATCACCGCGTTTTCAATCCCCGGCCCGAGCGCGGCGACAAACGCCAGCGCCAGGATCAGGCGCGGAAAGGCGAGAAAAATATCGGTGATGCGCATCAGCGCCGCGTCCACCAGCCCGCCGGCGTAACCGGCCGCCGTGCCGACTAAAAGCCCGATGGGTGCGGCCAGCACCGCCACCAGCAGGACAACGAAGAGCGTGATGCGCGAGCCGAGAATGAGGCGCGACAAGATATCGCGCCCCTGGTCGTCGGTGCCCAGCCAGTGGCTCCACGAGGGCGCCAGCAGCCGCGTGGTACGCAGGTCGCCCGTGTAGGCCGAGTAGGGCGCCAGCAGGTCGGCGAACAGGGCGACCAGCACCAGCGCCAGCACGATGAAAAGTCCTGTCATCGCCAGCCGGTTGCGGGCGAACACGCGCCAGCCCTGGTAAGCGCGGCCCAGCGCGGCCTGGCGGCGCGAGAGCGGATGCTCCGACATCAGCCAGCCGTGCAGGTTTTCGCGTTTTGAAAGCGTTGTGTCGGTCATCGAATGCGCGTCCTCGGGTCCAGCACCTGATACAGCAGGTCCGACAGCAGATTGAGGCCGATGAAGATCGAGCCCACGACCACCGTGCCGCCCAGCACCGCATTCATGTCGGCGTTCTGCAGCGAGTTGGTGATGTACAGGCCCAGCCCCGGCCAGGCGAACACGGTTTCGGTCAGCACCGAGCCTTCGAGCAGGCTGGCATACGACAGCGTGATCACGGTCACCAGCGGCACCATGGCATTGCGCAGCGCGTGGCGCCAGACGATGCGCGCCTCCGAGAGGCCCTTGGCGCGCGCCGTCACCACGTACTCCTGCGCCAGCTCGTGCAGCATGAACGAGCGCGTCATGCGGCTGATGTAGGCCAGCGAGTAATAGCCCAGGAGCGACGCGGGCAGGATCAGGTGCGAGAGCGCGTTTTGAAAAGCTTCCCATTCGCCGGCCATGGCGGTGTCCAGGAGCAGCAACCCGGTGACCGGCTCCAGCGTGAACTCATACACCACGTCGATGCGCCCCGGCCCGCCGACCCAGTCCAGCCGCGCATAAAACACCAAGAGCGCCATCAGCCCGAGCCAGAAAATCGGCACCGAATGCCCGAGCACGCCCAGGATGCGCACCGCCTGGTCCACCACCGAGCCGCGCCGCACGGCGGCCCACACGCCCAGCGGCACGCCCAGGCCCGCGCCGAGCAAAATGCCCAGACTGGCGAGTTCGAGCGTGGCGGGGAAGGCGCGGCGGATGTCTTCCATCACCGGGTTGGCCGTCAGCACCGAGGTGCCGAAATCGCCCTGCAGCACCTTGGCCAGGTAAATATAAAACTGCTCGATCAGCGGCTTGTTCAGGCCGAGTTCCTCGCGCACCCGCGCCACCACATGCGGCTGCGCGCTGTCGCCCACGACGGCCAGCACCGGGTCCACCGGAATCACCCGGCCGATGAAGAAGGTGACGGCCAGCAGGCCTAGATAAGTGAGGAAAATGACCAGCGCAAAGCGCCCGAGGGCCTTCAGGCGCCGCGCCAGCACGGGTTTGAGGCTCACCGTTTGGACACGTTGAACACGTAGTTGTTGTCAAACGTCGGCCCGAGTTTCAGACCTTCGACGTTGCTGCGGTAGGCGGCCACTTCAATTTGCTGGTAGAGCATGATGAAGGGGCTGGTCTTGCGAAAATCCGCCTGCAGCGCCTCGTACATCGCTTGGCGTTTGGCTGTGTCGCGCTCCAGCACGGCGGCGTCGGACCTTTTCGTCAGCTCAGGGATCGCCCAGGCATTGCGCCAGGCCAGCGGTTTAGCCTTGGCCTCATTGGCATTGTCCGGGTTGCGCGTGAAGGTGTCGGCGTTGGTGTGCGGATCCCAGTAGTCCGCGCCCCACTGGCCGATGTACAGGTCGTGGCTGCGGGCACGGTACTTGGTCAGCGTCTGCTTGCCGTCGCCCGGAATGATTTCAATGTCGATGCCGGCGCGTTTGGCGCTTTGCTGGAAAGCCTCGGCGATGCCCTGGACCGGCTGTGCGGGGCGCGTGTCCATCGTCACCTTGAAGCCATGGGGCAGGCCGGCCCTGGCCAGCAGCGCCCTGGCCTTGGCCACGTCGAGCCTGTAGGGCGCTTCTTTGCTCGCGCCGAGCAGGCCGAGGGGTAAAAAGTTCTGGTGTACCACGCCGATGTTCTTGATCAGCGTGTCGCCGATGGCGGCGTAATCGATCAGCCACTTCAGCGCTTCGCGCACCTCGGGCTTGGCCAGGTTGGGGTTTTTTTGGTTCAGGCTGATGTAGTACACCGTGCCCTTGGGCGCCGAGGTGAATTTGATGTTGGGGTTGCTGCTGAGCGCGGCAATGTCCTGCGGGCTCAGGTTGCGGGCGATGTCGATGTCGCCCTTTTCCAGCAGCAGGCGCTGGGTTGACGCTTCCTTGACATGGCGGTAGAGCACGCGGGCCGGGCGGGATTTTTCACCGTGATAGTGCTCATTGCGCTCCAGCGCCACGATTTGATTGGCGCGCCATTCGCGCAGTTTCAAGGGGCCGGAGCCGGCGTAATGGGTCTTGAGCCAGCCGTAGCCCCAGTCGCCGTTGACCTCTTTGGATTGCAGCAGCTTCTTGTCAACGATGGCCGCCACATTGGCAGAGAGACAGTTGAGCACCAGGGTGGGCGCAAAGGCCTGGCTGGTCTCAACCGTCAGCCTGAGCGGGCCGGCGGCCTTGATCTTGTCCCTGACGTTGTCCTTGGTGAAACCGAACTGCGCCAGGATGTAAGCCGGGGATTTTTCCAGGCTGATGGCGCGCTGCAGCGAGTAAGCCACCTCGTCGGCCGTCAGCGTGTTGCCAGAAGCGAATTTCAGTCCGGGCTTGATGTCAAACGTGTAGGTCTTGCCGTCGGGAGACACGCTCCAGGACTGGGCCACGTCGCCCACGAGTTTGGACGGATCGCTGAGGTCCAGCCGCACCAGCCGGTCATAGCTGTTGCCCATGATCTCGCCAGTGGACAGCTCGAAAGCTTCAGCCGGGTCCAGCGTGATGATGTCGTCAAAGCCGAAGGCGATGACCAGCGTGTCTTTGGGCATTCCCACCGGCGCCGCCGGGCCATGGCAGGCCAACAGCGCGGCCGTGGCGCTGGCGCAGAGCAGGCGGCGAGACAGGGTAAACGACGGCTTTGCCAAGATGAATTCCTTTTTCAGTTAGCCTGTTTACGCTACGAACCCCAATGACGCCTCATGGCAGATGGTGGAACTCCTTTGAGCCGTATAAATGCTCTGCGCATCCGCTCGGCGTCCGAAAATCCATATTGACGAGCAACTGTCTGTACCGAATAGCTACCACTCTCCAGGGTGGCACTGGCAGCCTCCACCCGTAGACGCTCCACTGCACGTGCTGGCGTGGTGCCGACCTCAGCCGTGAAGATCCGGGCAAAATTGCGCGGACTCATGCCAACCTGATCGGCCAGATCATTGACCATCAACGGCTTGCCCAGATTGCTGCGAATGTAATCCAGAAGCTGCGCAAAACGGCCATTTCCCATGCCCATTTCCAGCAAGGCCGAGTACTGTGATTGCCCCCCATGACGACGGTAGTACACCACGAGTTGATGTGCGACCTGTCGTGCCAATTTTTCCCCCAGATCCTCGGCAATCAGTGCCAGAGACAGATCAATGCCAGCACTTATTCCCGCCGAGGTCCAGATATTTCCGTCATTGACATAAATGCGGTCCGCATCGAGGCAAACATCTGGAAAACGGCGTGTGAAGTCGGCACTGCGCTGCCAGTGAGTCGTCGCTTTCTTTCCGCTGAGCAGCCCCGCTGCAGCCAGCAGGTAGGCGCCTGAACAGACGCTGGTGACACGGCGGGTATTGCGGGCCATCTGACGGATGAAGGTCAGCGTTTGCGGGCTGTCTGTCGCGTTCATCACCCCTTCGCCTCCAACGACCATCAAGGTGTCCACCTCGCCAACATCGGAAAACCGAGAGGTCAGCAGCGAAGTGCCAGCAGAGCTTTTCACCAGTCCACCCGTAAGACTGACGAGAGCCAACTGGTAGCTGCTTGAGGAAAATTGGTTGGCCATTTCGAATGCGGCGATGGGACCGGCCACGTCCAATAGTTGGAAGCTTGGAAAGGCAACAAAAACTAGCTTCCGTGTCATGGCATGTGTTGATTGAATATTGATCCAAGGCGAATTTTTAATTCCTGAGTAAGAAACTGAGGATCAGTGTACACATTGGCAGAAAACGAGGGAAATTAGTCATTTGAGACATTACGCTACCCAATTAACATTAAAGCGGAAAGAAAAACTACCTAACGGAGGAACAACCATGTTGATGTCTAGCGCGTTACCCCCATCCATTGAACCCGCAACACTGCAAGAACCTATAGGGCTCAGCGGTGAAGTGATTGTCGGACTCAGTGGTGAAATCATTTCGCGCTCCCAGATTGGGCACGAATTCGTCTGGCCCAAGCGCGATCCTCGCACTGAATGGCAACCTGTCCGGACCTATGTAGCCAGCGATCATGCTCGGGTCAGGCTGATGGGGGCCTCGCGTCACTTCGACATGAATGCATTTCTGGACAAGACCAGGCATTTGGACGTCCCGTCGAGGATTGTCGAATTGCTCAACCACAACGCATTCCAGTTCAATTCGAGAAAAAAATTCCGGGAGTGCGAACAGTGGCGCCAGCGGATCGTACAGGCTTGCGAGGCCGGCAAGCCAGTTGAAATTCTGATTCTCGCCTTTTGCGTGATCAGCAATCCCACCAAGCGGGTACAACCGACCGAAGTGACCACCGCCGAAGACGTCTCGCTCTTGCATCTGGATCAAATTTCCCGGCACATCGCCAGCATTTATCCGCCAGGCGCTGTCTTTCAGGTCATCAGCGACAGCACTTTTTATGCCCTGCCTTTGGGGGTGACTTCGGTAGAGGCACAGAACTACCTGGTCAAACTAAGGCAGCGCACCGAGTATCTGCAGATCGCCCAGACGATCAAGATCCTGGACATCACGGACTACCTGTCCAACCATAACCAGCTGTTTCACGAGCGCTTCGAATTCTGGCGCGCCCGGTTCCTGTCCGACCCGCTCTCCCACGATCTACTCCCGGATGAATACCGGCGCTGGCATGCCAGCATGCGCTCAACGTTGAATTCCAGGCGGATGGGTTTCGATTATGAGCAACTGGCCGCTCTTTTCTGTGCCGACTCCGGCTTGTCTCTGGGGGCTCTCGATGACAGTGCCACGGTTGCGCTGGCTGAGTACCGGGCCTTGAAAGCGGCCGCAGCCGATACCCAATGGGAAAACCAATACTTTCCCAACGCCATACGGGCCACCATTCATGCCAAGAAGCTTCCGGTGCTGGGCCTGCGCCTGTACCCGGAATACAAGCTCAGCTCCCGTCTGCTTCCCTACCATGGTGTTGCAGTCATCTCCTGCGAAGAAAACGACGGTTACGAACGCATGGAGATTCGCCACGAGATCACCCTGATTGGCAATCCGGCCTATACCAGAGTGGTCAGCCAGGATGGCGTCACCCAGTTCTACGAACACTCCAAGCTCGTCGAATGAACCGAAACGTAGCCCTTCTGGCTCTGTCCCAAGCGGCGGTGATGACTACGATAAGCCTTGTGCTGTCATCGTCCGCCCTGGTCGGCGTGCAGCTTTCCTCACCGGGTCTTGCCACGGTACCGTTGGCAATCCAGTATCTGGCCACGATGCTGGTGCTTTACCCGGTAGCCAGACTCATGGAGCGCCATGGCCGCCGGTCCGTGTTTGGCGCTGGGGCGCTGGCAGGCGCCCTTGGCTTGGCAGTCGCGGCGGTGGGCATCCGTTTGGGCAGTTTTATTCTCTTTGCCGGGGCGGGTTTTCTCATCGGGATTTTCAATGCGGTTGGGCAATACTACCGTTTTGCGGCTGCTGATGCGGTACCCGCTGAACGCAAGAGCATGGCCATCTCCTTGACCTTGAGCGGTGGCCTTCTGGCTGCAGTGGCAGGGCCCATGCTTGCCCGCTGGACAAGGGATGCCTTCGAGCCACCCTTCTACGCCAGTTTCCTGGCGTTGATCGGCGTGGCGCTATTGGGTGCCCTGTTCACGGCAGGTCTGCAACTGCCGCCCATGGTGCCGTCCGACCATCAGGAAAATCCCCGACCGCTCGCACAAATTGCGGCCAATCCAAAGTTCATGCTGGCCGTCCTGGGCGGAGTCGTCGGGTATAGCATCATGAACCTTCTCATGACAGCGACGCCACTGGCCATGATGAGTTGCCACCTGAGTTTTTCCCAAACCGCCACGGTCATCCAGTGGCATGTGGTGGCCATGTTTGCTCCGTCGTTCTTTACCGGTTCGCTCATTCAGCGAATCGGAACACTGCCCGTCATGCTCCTTGGCTGTTTCCTCAACCTTGGCAGTATCGCCATCAGCCTGATGGGGACCGAACTTCATCATTTTGAGCTCGCCTTGATTCTGCTCGGGATAGGTTGGAACTTTCTTTATGTGGGAGCCACTTCACTCCTGACCGAGACCTATCGCAAAGAAGAAAAAACCCGGATTCAAGCGTTCAATGACACCTTGGTATTTCTAGGTGTGACAGTGGTAACTATGCTGTCGGGAACTCTGGTCAATACGCTGGGTTGGCAGACCGTTAACATGTACGCTGCTGCGCCTATCGTCTTGGTCATGGCAGTGATTTTCCGACAAATCAAATGGTCGCACATTTCATGGCTACGCATCAATTAGACCGCATGAGACCGAACAAGTCTGCAGGGCAACAACACGATCAACTCATCACCACAGCAGCAGCGCACGCACGGCTGACTTGCTCGATAGACACACTCATTTTCGATCTTGATGGCACCTTGGTAGATACCGGTGGAGGCATCCGCAACGCGATCAATCTTGCGCTGGATCAGGAAGGGCTCGCGCCATTGACAGCTGAAGAAGTCACACATCGGGTTGGCCAAGGGGGTACCGCCCTGGTTGAGTACGGGCTGTTGAAATCCCGGCAAGCGCCGGATCCACAACGCATTGCCCATTTGCAAGAAAACTATTTCAAGCACTACCTTTCAGCGCCTATTCATGCCACAAGCGTATATCCCGGCGTATTTGATATGCTGAACCGGTTCTCCTCATTAGGGGTAAATCTAGCCATCTGCACGAATAAAGCAAGTAGCCTGGCCTCAGCTGTCATCGATGGCTTGGGCTTGGCTCACTACTTCAAAAACATTGTGTATGGCGACTCCTTGCCACATCGCAAGCCGCATGCTCATCCGATTGAGTGGATCGTCAACAAGGCTTGCACACACGCTGACGCATGCGTGATGATAGGAGACACAGAAAATGACGTTCTTGCTGCAAGAAATGCCGGTGTATTCTCAATTTTTGTAAACTTCGGTTACGGAAAACTTGAGTCACTAGAAACTTGTCCAGATTCAGTGATTGATCATTTTGATGATCTTGAGCCAGCATTACATAAGATCGGATTGAAATTATCCGAGGCCATCAGTTCAATGGCCATCGAAATGAATGCCGCAGGCTGAAGTCACCGACATCCGTGCATCAGACAGGTTTGGTCAATCTCAGTCGACTATCTTTCATCCTTTCCCATGGGGAGCTTATCTGGCAACCAGCAGCCTCTTTAAATAATGCCCGGTATGGCTGTGCGGATTGGCCGCGATGTCCTCGGGCGTTCCCATGCCCACCACCGTGCCGCCGCCAGCCCCGCCTTCCGGCCCCATATCGATCAGCCAGTCGGCGGTCTTGATCACGTCCAGGTTGTGCTCGATCACCACGATGGTGTTGCCCGCGTCGCGCAACTGGTGCAGCACCTTGAGCAATAAATCGATGTCGGCAAAGTGCAGCCCGGTGGTCGGCTCGTCCAGGATGTAGAGGGTGCGGCCGGTGTCGCGCTTGCTCAGCTCCAGCGCGAGTTTCACCCGCTGCGCCTCCCCGCCCGAGAGCGTGGTCGCGGCCTGGCCCAGCTTGATGTAGCTCAGGCCCACATCGAGCAGAGTCTGCAGCTTGCGCGCAATCGGCGGCACGGCCTGGAAGAACTCTGCGGCGGCTTCCACCGTGAGGTCCAGGATTTGCGCGATGTTTTTCCCTTTGTACTGGACTTCGAGGGTTTCGCGGTTGTAGCGCTGGCCCTTGCACACGTCGCAGGGCACGTACACATCGGGCAGAAAGTGCATTTCCACCTTCACCACGCCGTCGCCTTGGCAGGCCTCGCAGCGCCCGCCAGCGACGTTGAAGCTGAAACGCCCGGCGCCATAGCCGCGCTCTCTGGCGGTGTTCATCTCGGCCATCAACTCGCGAATCGGGGTGAACAGGCCCGTGTAGGTGGCCGGGTTGCTGCGCGGCGTGCGGCCAATCGGGGACTGGTCCACGTTGATCACCTTGTCGAAATGCTCGATGCCCTCGATGGCCTCGTGCGGCGCGGGCTCCTCGTGGGCGCGGTACAGCGTGCGCGCCACGGCGGCATACAAGGTGTCGTTGACCAGCGTGGATTTGCCCGAGCCCGAGACGCCGGTCACGCAAGTGAAAAGGCCGACGGGAAACTCCACGCTCACGTTTTTTAGATTGTGGCCGCTGGCGTTGATGATGCGCAGCGCCTGCATCTCGCCCAGCGTGGCCTGGTGAACAGCTTCGCGGGCGGCGCGGCGTTCGGCCGCCGGGCTGGGCGGGAAGCGCGAGGCTTTCTTTTTTTCGGATGATTCCACGGTCTGAACCGTCGGCAGCCAGGGCATGCGCCGCGTCGGCACGGCAATTTTCAAAGTTCCCGCCAGATAGCGGCCGGTGAGCGAGTCGGGATTGGCCTGCACCTCTTCAAACGTGCCCTGCGCCATCACCTGCCCACCGTGCAGGCCCGCGCCCGGTCCCATGTCGATGACGTGGTCGGCGGCGCGGATCATGTCCTCGTCGTGCTCGACGACCAAAACGCTGTTGCCGATGTCACGCAGGTGTTTCAAGGTACCGATCAGCCGATCGTTGTCGCGCTGGTGCAGGCCGATGCTGGGCTCGTCGAGCACATACATCACGCCCGTCAGGCCCGAGCCGATCTGGCTGGCCAGGCGGATGCGCTGGGATTCGCCGCCCGACAGCGTCTCGGCGCTGCGGTCCAGGCTCAAATAGTTCAGCCCCACGTCGTTGAGGAATTTGAGCCGCAGGCCGATCTCGCGCACCACTTTGGCGGCGATCTCGGCCTTGGCGCCCTGCATGGTGAGCGTATTGAAGTAATCAAAACTCTCGCGCAGCGTCAGATGGCTGAGTTCGTGCAGGGTTTTGCGGGTGCTGGCGTGGGTATCAATGCTGGCACTGGCACTGGCACTGGCACTGGCACTGGCACTGTTGCTGTTGCTGCTGTGGCTGCTGTGGCTGCTGTGGCTGCTGTGGCTGCTGTGGCCCGCGCTGGCGTGGGCAGCGGCAGTACTGTTGTCCTGGGCCGTGCCAACTAAAAACACATGGCGCGCTTCGAGTCGCAAGCGCGTGCCGCCGCAGTCGGGGCAGGGCTGCAGGCTGCGGTAGCGGGCCAGTTCCTCGCGGACCACGGTGGAGTCGGTCTCGCGGTAGCGGCGCTCGAAGTTGGTGATGATGCCTTCGAACGGGTGCTTCTTGCTCACCTTGCGGCCGGCGCTCTGGCCGGACTCCATCACGTAGCTGAACTTGATTTCTTCCTCGCCGGAGCCGTGCAGCACGGCCTGGCGCACGTTGTCCGGGAGGTTTTCGAAAGCGGTGTCGATGTCGAACTGGTAATGCAGCGCCAAGCTCTCCAGCATCGAGAAATAGTAGCTGTTGCGCCGGTCCCAGCCCTTGACGGCGCCGCTGGCCAGGCTCAGGGACGGAAAGGCGACGACGCGCGCCGGGTCGAAAAATTCTCGGTGCCCCAGGCCGTCGCAGCAGGGGCAGGCGCCCACGGGCGAGTTGAAGGAAAACAGCCGCGGCTCCATCTCGCTGAGTGAATAGCTACAGACCGGGCAGGAGAATTTCGCGCTGAACAGGTGTTCTTTGTCGCTGTCCATTTCCAGTGCGACGGCCCGGCCTTCGGCCAGACGCAGCGCGGCTTCGAAGCTCTCGGCCAGGCGCTGGCGCAGCGCGGGCGGCAAGGCGGACGCGACAGAGGTGGTTTCGGCGCCAGAGCTAACGCCAACGCCAACGCCAGCTCCAGCTCCAGCTCCAACTCCAGAGTCTGCGGCGTTTCTGTTTTCGGCACCAGCACCAGCTTGGGCTTGGGCTTCAGGCTGCGTTTCTTTGTCCAGGCGCACCTTGAGCCGGTCGATCACCACGTCGATGTTGTGCTTTTCGGTCTTTTTCAGCTTGGGCAGCTCGTCGTATTCATACGTGGCGCCATCGACGCGGAAACGTACATAGCCCTGCGCCTGCATTTCGGCAAACAGATCGACGAATTCGCCTTTGCGCTCTCTGGCCACCGGCGCCAGGATCATCAGCCGCGTGCCCTCGGGCAGGGCCAACACGGCGTCCACCATTTCGCTCACGCTTTGCGCCTGCAGCGGCAAATCGTGCTCGGGGCAGAACGGCGTGCCGGCGCGGGCAAACAGCAGGCGCAGGTAGTCGTGGATTTCAGTGACCGTGCCGACGGTCGAGCGCGGGTTGTGCGAGGTCGCTTTCTGCTCGATCGAAATGGCCGGTGACAGGCCCTCGATCAGGTCCACGTCGGGCTTGTCCATCAATTGCAAAAACTGGCGCGCATAGGTGGACAGGCTCTCGACATAGCGGCGCTGGCCCTCGGCGTACAGCGTGTCAAAGGCCAGGCTGGACTTGCCCGAGCCGCTCAGCCCGGTGATCACCACCAGCTGGTTGCGCGGAATGTCGAGGTCGATGTTCTTGAGGTTGTGGGTGCGCGCGCCACGAATGCTGATGGATTGAACGCCGAAGCTTTTTTCAAAGCGCAATGCCTTGTCGGTCTGCTCCGCCGGGGCATTTGTTGCCGGGAAAGTGGCCGGCGGGCGCGCCAGGGGTTTGCTGTCGTGGGGAAAGTTCACGGTGGAATGGGACGTTGCAAAACTTTCCATCATAGACCTGCCGGGCGGCCCGCACAGCCTGTTCGGGCGGTTTCAAGCACAATACAGGGCTATGCACCAGCCGGTGCGGGCGGCCTGAGCGGGCTGTCCCGGCAGCATTCGTGCCAAGTCTGGCCAGGGTTGCCTGCGCCACGTTTCCCCTTTTTGAGACTCTTTTGCCGTGTCGTCTGTTTCTGCTCCCCCGTCATTTCCGATGACCGCCACCGAGCGGCGCGCCAGCTTTTCGCTGGCCTCGATCTTTGCCCTGCGCATGCTCGGGCTCTTTCTGGTGCTGCCGGTGTTTGCGCTGGAAGCGGCGCGCTATCCCGGCGGCGATGACCCGGCGCGCGTCGGTCTGGCCATGGGCATTTACGGCCTGACACAGGGCTTTTTGCAGATCCCGTTCGGCCTGGCCTCGGACTGGTGGGGCCGCAAGCCGGTGATCATCGTGGGCCTGGTGATGTTCGCGCTGGGCAGTTTTATGTCGGCCTGGGCGCCGGACCTGCACTGGCTGATCATCGGCCGCGCCATCCAGGGCGCGGGCGCGATTTCGGCCGCCGTCACCGCGCTGCTGGCCGACACCACGCGCGACGAGGTGCGCACCAAGGCGATGGCGATGGTGGGCGGAAGCATCGCGCTGATGTTTGCGCTCTCGCTGGTGGTGGCGCCCTGGCTGGCTGGCCACATCGGGCTGCATGGCCTGTTTGTGCTGACGGCCCTGCTGGCGCTGGCGGGCATTGCCATCGTGCTGTGGTGGACGCCGCCCGAGCCGCGCATCCACGCCAGCGCCGAGCGCGGCAGCGTGCGCGAGGTCTTGAAAGAGCCGGCGCTGCTGCGGCTCAATTTCGGTGTGTTCGTGCTGCATGCCGTGCAACTGGCAATGTGGGTCGCGCTGCCGGCGCTGCTGGTGGCCGCCGGGCTGGATAAATCTCAGCACTGGGAGGTTTACCTGCCGGCCGTGCTGGCGTCTTTTCTGGTGATGGGCATGACGCTGTTTCCGCTGGAAAAGCGCGGCTACCTGCGCGCCGTGTTCCTCGGCGCCGTGGGTCTGATCTTTCTGGTGCAGATGGGTTTGCTGTGGACGGTCTCGTCCGGCGCCTCGGCCGCGCCCAGCCTGGGCTGGCTGGGGGCGCTTTTGGTTCTCTTTTTCTGCGGCTTCAATGTGCTCGAAGCCAGCCAGCCCAGCCTGGCCTCGCGGGTGGCGCCGGCGCATGCGCGCGGGGCGGCGCTGGGGGTGTACAACACGCTGCAGTCGCTGGGCTTTTTTGCCGGCGGCGCGGTCGGCGGCTGGCTCACCAAGGCCTACGGGCCGCAGGGTCTTTTCATGGTCTGCGGCGCCCTGATGCTGCTCTGGCTGGGGGTCGCCTGGCCGATGAAAGCGCCCGGTCGCCCGGCCCGAAAAACCCTTGCTGATGAGCCCCCGACGGGCCGTTCGGCCAGTTAAACTCTCGCCCAGCACTTCGGGGATTTGGCTCCGGGGAATTTAAAGGAACACACCATGGCATCGGTCAACAAAGTCATCATCGTCGGCAATTTGGGCAAAGACCCCGAAATGCGCGCCTTCCCCAGCGGCGATCAGGTCGCCAACGTCACCATCGCCACCACCGACAAGTGGAAGGACAAGCAGACCGGCGAGATGAAGGAAGCCACCGAATGGCACCGCGTGGTGTTCAACGGCCGTCTGGCCGAGATTGTCGGCCAGTACCTGCGCAAGGGCTCGCAGGTCTATGTCGAAGGTTCCTTGCGCACGCGCAAGTGGACCGACCAGAGCGGCGCCGAGAAATACACCACGGAAATCCGTGCTGACCAGATGCAGATGCTCGGCAGCCGCCAAGGCATGGGCGGCCCCGGCGCCGGGGATAACGGTGGCGGCTATGGCGGTGGCTATGAACAACCGCAGCAGTCCCAGCCGCCGCGCCAGTACGCTGCGCCTGCTGCTGCCCGTCCCGCTGCGCCGGCCCCGGCGCCACGTCCCGCGCCAGCGCCCGCACAGTCCAAGGCTTCCAGCGGCTTTGACGACATGGATGACGACATCCCGTTTTAAAATACACATGCGAGTATTTTGTAAAGTTTAGCCTTGAAGGCCCTGAGAAATCAGGGCCTTTTTTGTTTTTTCTTACAAAAAAGATGTCAAATTTTAATTGCTTGAAAATCAGTAAAACCGTATATTAAGAAAAAGTAAAGTTTCATCGTTGCAAACGGGGGCACCCATGAAGTTGCACAGCTACAGGATCAAAAGCTTCGTCATGAAGAGCGGGGAGCGCTATTGCCTTCTGGTCGACAAGGTGTCCGGGCTGCCGCTGTACTACCCCAATCTTTTCGTGACCACGCAAATCAGGAACAACTCGCTGTCCGTCGCCGTGATGAAGCAGTCACTCATTAGCATCAACGTACTTTTGATGTTCTGCGGCGAACGAAAAATAGACTTGGAGGCTCGATTTCTTAAGCGCGAGTTCTTTGAGCTTCACGAACTGGACGCCATTCGGGATCATTGTCAGTTGCGCTTCGCTCGAGAGCGCGTTGACGCATCGGGAAATGTCATCCCGCTGTCGCCTAAGGTAAGGCCAAAACGGCTAAAGGTCACTGGACTGGCCAGCGAATACATGCGGTTGACCCACATTGGTAAATACGTCAAGTGGCTGGCCGATATTTTGTTATCTACCGCGAAGGATCAGCAGACCACCCGTGCCATCAAAGCCATGCAGGAAGGCTTGGAGTCCCGCCGGCCTGCCAAAAAAGGCCGCAACCAGGAAGGGCGAGAAAAGGGCCTGACCAAGGAGCAGGTGGCGGTTTTGCTGGAGCTCATTCGCCCGGGGGCAGAAGGCAACCCCTTTGAGAACCTCGCCATTCAGGTTCGAAACCAGTTGATGATCTGGGTGCTGCTGCATCTGGGAATCCGTGGCGGCGAGCTGTTGAACCTTCGCATCAAGGACATTGACTGGTCGAACAATCAAATTGTCATTGCCCGGCGTGCCGATGAAAAATCAGACCCTCGGGTTGACCAGCCGCTTGTCAAGACACTTGATCGACGGCTCCCCATGAAAGATACCCTCGCCAACGCGATTCACCACTACATTACCAATCACCGAAAAAAGGTGCCGGGGGCGAGAAAAAACGACTATTTGTTTGTCACGCACAAGTCTGGACCTACCCAGGGGCAACCGATTTCTAGCTCGGCGTACAGGCAAGTGATCAATTTGATTGCCGGTGCTTCGCCAGAACTGGCTTGCCTGCATGGGCACGATTTGCGCCACACCTGGAACCACGACTTCTCGGAAGTGATGGATCAAAAGCAGAGGCAAGGTGAAACCTCACCTGAGCAGCAGAAAGAGCAGGAAGAGATGAGATCGTATCTGCAGGGCTGGAAAAAAGGCTCTAAAACGAGCGCCATTTACAACAAGCGCTTTATCGAGGCCAAGGCCATGGAGGCCGGCTTGGCGCTCCAAGAAGGCATCTCAAGAATTCCGGAGAATCTAAAAAAATGACTGATCCAATTCTTTCCAGCACAACGGGTATGAACAATACGTTCCATCCGGTGGCCCTTCACAGTGCCAAGCAGCATCAATCGCGCGCTGGGTACTTGTTTTCTGAAGAAGACGACGTCTGGATACTGGATAAAGATAACAAGATTCATACATCAACGGCACGACAATACTTGAATAAAGAAACGTGGGATGCCTTTATTTCAACTCTTGTTCATTACGCAAGAACAATGTCTGCGGCGCACACTCGCAATATTTGCGACAGATTCACTGTTATGGTCAGTGACACTAAAGCATCAAATATTACAACAACTGTCCTGATTAATTACAGGGCCACGCTCGATCGTGATACCGAATGGTATCTCGGAACGATAAGAGGATTTCTCTACAAATGGCACGCACTCGGGTACCCGGGCATCGGCGATGACGTCATTGATCTGCTCAAGGGGTGGAGACTGAAGGGTAATGTCAAGGGCGATGCGGTTCAACGGCTTGATCCGACCCAGGGGCCGCTGACTGACAACGAACTGATGGCGTTCAACGAAGGGGTAGTCAGGGGATTTGAGACCAATCTGATTTCAATCACCGGCTTGGCGATGTCGCTACTGACCAGCCATACTGGTCGGCGCCCGAGGCAAATTGCCTATATGAAGATCTGCGATCTTGACGGCACCCAGAAAAACAAGAAGGGCGAGCCGTTCTACCTCATCCGCATTCCCCGGGTCAAGCAACAGGGTGAGGTTTTCAGGGACAGTTTCAAGGCGTTTGCGATGACGCAGGAGTTATGGGTGGTGCTGAACGCCCAACGCACACAATGCATCGAGTCGGTTGAGCGAAAGTTGGGTTACGAGCTGCAGGAGGCTGACCGTTTGATGCTTCCCTTGTTTCCTGACTTGAAGGCGTTTACAAAAGGTATGTCGGTGTCTGAGCTGCGGGAGTTGCTCGACACGGACCGCCTGCACCTGGCATCATTAGAAATCACGAAAACATTGCGACAGGTGGTGCTGTCCGCTAAATGCTATTCGGAGCGCACTGGCGATCTTCTGGAGATCGTGGCCACGCGGTTTCGTTATACGACGGGCACGCGGGCCGCGCGGGAGGGTCACGGCACCATGGTGATTGCCGAGCTGCTGGATCATTCGGACACGCAAAACGCGGATGTCTACATTAAAAATATCCCCGAACACGCAGCAGCACTGGACAAGGCCGTCGGGCTTTTGATGGCGCCTTACGCGCAGGCGTTTCAAGGCGTTTTGGTAGACCGGGAAGGGGAGGCGCAGCGCGGTGACGACCTCACCAGCCGGATACGCCACAAGGGTCAAGGAACCGGTACCTGTGGGACGTACGGGTTCTGTGGCGCGAACGTGCCGATCCCTTGCTACACCTGCAGACATTTCCAGCCATGGCTGGACGGTCCCCATGAAATCATTTATGCCGATCTGCTTGCGGAGCGCGGACGAATCATGGAAATCACAGGGGATGGTGCGATCGCCGCGGTGAATGACCGAACCATATTCGCGGTTGCCCAGGTTATTCAACAGTGTCAAAAGCGTCACGAAGAACTACAACAAAAGGCAGGCGAGTGATGGGAGCTTTGATCCATTTTTCGACCCAATCGGGTCTGACTTCAGCTGAAAACCTTCGCGAATTTATTCGCATGTGCAAAGAGGATTTGACAGTGTTTGGCTCAAATCTGGATTGGGGCAGCTGGCGATGGCCCGGAGTCCAATTTACTAAGCTTGGTACTCGTTCAAATGGCTGTACAGAGGATGATTCCCTGGATAATAAATTGATTGATTTTGCCAAGGCTTACTTTCGGTATCAACAGGGTCACCGCCCAACACAAGTGATGAATGAATCGAAAGCGCTCCGCACCATTGAAGCAGCATTACTGCAGCGTAAAAAGTGTTCTGACATTAATGGACTTGACATGGCAACTTTGGACGAAGCTGCAGCCATTGGCAGAAAGCATTACTCTCCAATGGTTGCTTATCACTGCGGCAGAGAAATTCATCGCTTAGCTCGTTTTGTAACAGATAAACGATTAATTGATTCAAACTTGGGCACCTGGAAGAATCCGATCAAAAAGCCAAGCGATATAACTATTCAAACAGGTTTAAAAGCAAAAGAAATTCGTGATAAAAAGCTTCCTGCTGAAGAAGCGCTTAACGCACTCGCTGAAATATTTGCCAACAATCCGCAAAATCCACAAGACATTTTCACAACATGCACTTTTGCCATGACGATGTGCGCGCCTTCTAGAATTTCAGAAATATTAGAGCTGCCAGTAAACTGTGAAGTAGAAGAGCAGGATTCAAAAGGATTAATTCGTTATGGGTGGCGTTTTTTTTCTGCCAAAGGGTATGAAGGAAATATTAAATGGATTCCTACGGTAATGGTACCTATCGCTAAAGAAGCCATACGAAGAATTCAGAACCTAACTGAAGAACCAAGAAAACTTGCAAATTGGATTGAAAAAAATCCGGATCAAATTTATCGGCACGCTCAGTGCCCTCAAGTTTCAGATGATGAACCTTTGACCAAATTGCAAGCATGCGAATTCTTAGGATTAGTTAATAGAAGCGGAAAAAATTGTTATTCTTTTCTAAACCGCTTGACGCTTGCGCCAATGGATGGTGCCCATACTTTAACAAGCCTTTGGCAGTATATTAAATTGCGCCAACCAAAAAATATTCCATGGCTAAGCAAGCAGAAGGGGGTTAAGTACAGCAATGCCCTGTTTTGTATGACCCTAAGCTTCTTGCGAATTGATCAGGGAACAAGTCATTTGATTCTGTGGGCGCCAGATGGAAATGTTTTTAATTCAAACTTATCTTCAGCAAAATCACTGAAGAGCATTTCCAAAGGAAGTATATTTGTTCGTCATGGATACAAGTCTATAGACGGTCAAAATCTTAAATTGCTCTCGCATCAAGCTCGCCACTTGTTAAATACCGTTGCCAATCGGGGTGGTCTCTCTCAGGATGAGATCGCAAAATGGTCTGGCCGTGCAGATCAAAAGCAAAATCGTGTGTACAACCACATGAGCGAATTCGAGATGGTTGCCAAAGCCGAAGCACTGGACACGGAATTGACGCTTTTTGGACCTGTAGGCGAAGTCGCCCAGCACACCCCCATCACCACGCAGGAATTCAACCTGATGGAGCGTGGGGCGGTTCATGTCACTGAATTTGGTGTCTGCGTCCACGACTACACGATGGCACCTTGCGAAAAATTCCGCGACTGTCTGAACTGCCAGGAGCAGGTGTGCCTGAAGGGAGACGATGAGCGCCTCAAACGCATCAAGGCGCGCCTGCAAGAAGTTGAGAAGGACTATGCCGCAGCCAAGGAGGGAATTGCGCAGGGATATTCTGGCGCTGACCGGTGGTACGAAATTCAGGAGAAGACCGTCATTCGCGTGCGACAGTTGGTCCAGATTCTCGAAAACCCTGAAGTTCCTGACGGATCGCAGATTAAGTTGCGCGACGGCAAAGACTTCAGCCACTTGCGCCGGGCCATTCGGGAAAAGGCTGACCAAGCCTTGTTGGGCAAAACGAGCGACGCGGGCTTGCTTTATGAAATGACCCGTCAGTTGGGCGCAGACCTTGGCTAAGCACTTGACGCCGGCGGATGTGGACGCCATCGTGGACATCATTCGTAACTGGTCGACCGGAAAGTTGAATTGGAAAGGCGTTTGCGATTCGGCAGCCGCCATTCTGGGGGCCAAGACGACGCGCCAGACACTCAGCACGCACCGACCGATCATGGATGCCTTCAGCGCCAAGAAGAGCGGCGTGCAGGTGCATGAACCTAGGGTTGCCACGCCCAGCAGCTTGGCCATCGCGGCGCAGCGTCTGGCGCGCCAGCTGAACGAGATCGATGAGTTGAAAGCGACCAACTCGGCATTGATGGAGCAGTTCGCTCAATGGCAGTACAACGCTTACAAATACGGCGTCAAAGAGCATCAGCTCAACGAGCCGCTTCCACGCATTGACCGTGAAAGAACGGACGCCTGAGCACAACGGAGACGCCCAAGAATGGAAAAATTAAGCGGGCGCGACATCGGCGCCAACAACCTGATCAGGTTTGAGTCGTGGGTTGCCGAGCGCGACAAGGCTGGGGACTGGCCCGACTACATTCGGGGCGACAAACTGAACCGGTCCGAGATTGCTGCCGAGTGCGGCTTTGCCCTCTCGGTAGTCAGGCAGAACCCGGCCGTCAAGGATGCGCTGATCGCGCTGGAAGCGCGACTCCTGGCCTCGGGTCTGTTCGGGCTGTCAAAAACTCCTCAAAATCCCTCCTCTGGGCATGTGGTCGAGGCTTCCCGCCTGGCGGTGGACGGACGCATTCTGGCGGCCAAGGGAAAAGCCGAGCAACGGGTCAAGGTGCTTGAAGAGCAAAACGCCACCTTACGGGCCGAAGCGCGGGATTTGCGGGAAAAATTGACCCGGTTCAACCACCTGGACGCCCACCTGTGCGCCACGGGGCGACTGTTGCCTCCATGAGTGATCTGTCGGTTCAGCTGCGCATCACCGCCGTTCGCAGCCGCGGCGGCTTCGGCGGCGTGATTTTCTCCGGCGTCAGCGACGACGGGCAATCCTATGTCGCGGTTTGCCCCTTCACCTTGCTCCCTGATGCCAGTCTGGTGCAAAAAGGGCAGATTTGGGACGTGACGGGCCCACTCTCGATTCGTGCGTCTCAGGCGGCCAACGGGTTCAACCTCAAGGAAAAGCAGATTGCGGCCGTTTCGGTGCAACTGGTTCGCCCTGCTGGCCGCAACATCATCACCTGGATCGCGGAATCGCCTGACTGCGCAGGCATTGGGCACGTCAAGGCCCGCAAACTGTACGACCGCTTTGGTCCCCGGCTGGGTGAGCTGATCGCGCAAAGGGATCTTGGCGCCTTGACCGAAGTGATCAGCGACGAGGCTGCGCAACTGCTCTGCCACGCCTTTGACAAGTACAAGGTGGCCCACACGCTGCTTTGGCTCGATCAGATCGGGATTCAGCGGCGCATCGGCATGAGCCTCGTGGTCCATTACAAGGAGGATGCGCAGGCCAGGATCGAGGCCAACCCGTACATCCTGATTTCATTCGAGGAAAAGTGGGCCGCGGTCGATGAATTGGCCCGCAAGCGTTTTGGCATTTTGGACGATGATCGGCGCCGCCTTGAGTCGGCCATCGAGGAGTCGCTGTATCGTGGCCTGACGGGCGGGCATACCTGCTTGCCTGAAAAAGACGTCCACGCCTCTTTGGTCAAGCTGCTCGGCACGACGGCACTGGCCACACTGGCCTTGTCCCAGGCAGAAAGCTCAACGGTGTACCGGCGGTTCAATGGGTTTTTTCAGGCGCAGGGGCCGTACCTCATCGAAAGTTACGTCGCTGAACGGTTGCGCGACATGCTCGCCGGCGAGCAGGCCCAGGGGCAGCAAGGCCTTTTTGTTCCACCTGCCGCCGATTTGACGCGGCTGGACGCCATCCTCGATACCTATGAGCGTGCGCATGACATCGAACTGACCCAGGCGCAGCGCGACGCCGTGTGTACCAGCGCAGGGGCGTCCCTGAGCCTGATACTGGGCGGCGCAGGCACGGGCAAGACCACCGTGCTAAAAGCGCTCTACGAGGCCCTGGAGGAGTTGCAGCCCGGTGTCGTGATCCATCAGTTGGCCCTGTCGGGCCGCGCAGCCCAGCGCATGACCGAAGCCACCGGCCGCCTGAGCATGACCATTGCCGGGTTTCTCGTCAACACGGAGTCCGGCCAGATGGGTCCCGGCACGGTGGTCGTCGTGGACGAAAGCAGCATGGTCGATGTCATTCTCATGTACCGCCTGCTCCGGTTCATCCCCAGTGGCGTGCGGTTGATCCTGGTGGGGGATCCCGCCCAACTGCCGCCGATTGGCCCGGGCCTGGTGCTTCACGCCTTGGCCGGCCTGAATGAAATTCCGCAGACAGAGCTCAAACAGGTCAAGCGCCAGAGTGCGTCGAGTGGCATTCCACAGGTGGCGGCGGCCATTCGCTCGCATCAGAAACCAGAATGGTGCCCCTACCAGGGCAAGCCTCATGCGGGCGTTTCCTTTATTCCATGTTCGCCTGAGCGACTGGAGGAGACCGTGCAGCAGGTATATGCCGAACTGGGCGCAGACGGGTCGGACTTCAACGTTCAGATTCTGGCGATCACGAACAGCAACGTCGGCGGGGTCAAACCGCTCAACGCCGCCATGCATGGGCGTTATTTGCAAGGCGCCGAACCCGTTTTGGGTCACGATCTCCAGCATGGCGTGGTGTGGGCGAACACGATGGAGCGGCTTGCGCTCAAGGTTGGGAGTCTGGTGATCCACACCGAGAACAATTATGAGCTTGGGTTGCGAAACGGCTCCCTGGGCAAGATCATCAAGGCGATGCCTGTGGAAGGACCCGACGACCTGTGCTGCACCTGCAGCTTCGACGGCGTCGACTACGACCTGACCTCCAGGCAAGTCAATGCCCTCAATCACGCGTTTGCCATCACCGTACACAAGGCGCAGGGAAGTCAATTCACTCGGGTCATCGTCCCCATTGGCCAGTCCCGGTTGCTGGACCAGACCCTGATCTACACCGCAGTGACGCGGGGTGTGGACCAAGTTGTGCTGGTCGGGGATGAACAAGCGGCGTTGGCTGCCATCCGCGCGCTGGCATCGGCAGAAAGACGGCACATCGGGCTTCCCTCGTTACTTAAAACCTCCTTGGGTGTGCCCGATCCCTCCCTCCTTGAATTCTCCTGATAGACAGGCGCCGTGAGGCGCTTCTTGGAATACCCACCCAGGCACGAGGATGACGAAGGCGGCGAAGCGGCCGTAGTCATGTGGCGAAGCCCGACCCATCGTTGTTTCGGCTCATTCATCGTGCCTCCATGGATTCGTCACGAAATTGGCTGGCCATCGCCATAAAAATTAAATTCACAGTTAAAACCGCTTTATTCGTGGCGTGAAATTAAAAATAGCTTAGCAATTCATGTAAACTGATTCTCAATAGGTAAGTGAGTTATTATTAATTTATCTATCTTTCATCGAAACACATGACTTCAATTGCGAAACCATCATCAGATGAACAGCTTGCTTCAACACCCCTGCTCCAAGAGGCGCCCTTGCGCGAGCTTTTGGCTGCTGGCATGGTCGGCCGCGTGGTCGCCAAAGGTATCAGCGGTGGCTTTGTTCTTGAAATTCACATTGCGGACCGAGCGGTTCGCATGGCGAACACCAGGGGAGCGGAGCGGCTGTTTGCGTCGCTTGAAACCGTGGCTCTTTTGCTGCGCCGCATGGGGATGAACCATTTCGAGGTCGATGTGACCCATTACGAAACCGGACGCATACGAGCAGCGCAGCCGGAGCGGTCGGCCGCAATGAAAGCCGGTCGATTACCGAAAGCAGCCAGCAAAGAGCAGGCTTGAGTCCATAAAAAGAAAGAAATTTTGATGTCGAACACACCCTCGCAGAACGAACAAGTCAAGAAAACCAACTTGGCGGACGTGATCTGGAAAAATGCTGAAGTGCTGACCGGCGCTTTCAGGCCGGCCGATTACCGCAAAGTCATCTTGCCGATGATGGTGATGCGTCGCCTCGATTGCCTGCTAGAACCCACCAAGGACGCTGCGCTGACCATGGCCGAACAGGTCAATCAAAACGGCTTTCAGCCGTCCATGTTCCTGCCCGGCGTGACGAAGTACCCGTTCTGGAACACGTCCAGGTTCACGTTCGCTTCCTTGATCGAGGATCCGGACAACTTGCGCGACAACATTGAGGACATGATCAATGGCTTTTCGCCCAACGTGGCCAAGGTCTTTGACAAGTTCGGCTTCATGGCCACGGTGGAGAAACTCCACGATAAGAAGCGCCTGTACCTGGTGGTCAAGAACTTTGCCCAAACGCCCATGGGCAACGATTCTGTCAAAGCCCACGACATGGGCCATGCGTTCGAGGAATTGCTGCGCAAGTTCAATGAAGGCTCGCCCTCGGATGAGCAATACACGCCGCGGGACGCCATCCACCTGATGGTGGACATCCTGTTTGATGGTGACGACGAGGCCTTGTCAATCCCGGGTGCCATCCGCACCATGTATGACCAGACGGCGGGCACGGGAGGGATGCTGTCCGAAGCGGAAGAAAAAGTCTACGCGCTGAACCCCAACGCCAAGCTGAAGTTGTTCGGTCAGGAGTTGGAAGACGAGACCTACGCCATCTGTATGGCCGACATGCTGATTCGTGACCAGGATCCGGCCAACATGGCCTTGGGCGACACCCTGGGCGATGACAAGCACCCCAACGAGCGATTCGATTACCAGCTCTCCAATCCGCCTTATGGCCGCGAGTGGAAGCCGTCTGAAGAGTCGGTCAAGCGCGAGCACGCCAAAGGTGTTGCAGGTCGTTTTGGACCGGGGTTCCCGCGAATTGGCGACGGCCAGATGTTGTTTCAGCTTAATGCACTGTCCAAGATGCGTCCCTTCATCAATGGTGAAGGGGGTGGCCGCATCGGCATCGTCCACAACGGCTCGCCTTTGTTCACGGGCGATGCGGGCGGAGGCGAATCGGAAATCCGTCGTCACATCTTGGAGCATGACTACCTGGATGCCATCGTGGCGCTGCCCACAGACATGTTTTACAACACGAACATTGCCACGTATTTGTGGTTCATGTCGAACCGCAAGCCTGCGGAGCGCAAGGGCAAGGTGATGCTGATCGATGCATCCAAGATGGGTTTGCTCATGAAAAAGAACATGGGCAAGAAGCGCATTGAGTTGTCCAGGGACTGTCAGTTGCGCATTTTGCAGGCCTACCATGACTATGCCGAGACGTCGTGGATTGCCGATGAGGCCATCGGTGGTCGCAAGCGTGCTCTGCAGTCCAAGATTTTGCCGAATGAGCACTTCTTTTACCGCAAGGTCACGATTGAGCGTCCACAGCGCATGCGGTTTGATCTCAGTAGCGAGACCTTGCATAGTTTTGCTGTCGATTCTGCGCGCCTGAAACTCAATGACGACGGTGTTCTGTTCGCAGCGCTCAACCGCATCTTGGAAAAAACCGGTCCACAAAGCTACATGAGTGCCGAGGATTTCCGTGAGGCGATCCAGCAGTCTGACAATGCCAATGCCATTGATGCTGCCGAGAAGCCATCGAAGCTGAAAGCCAAGCAGCTTGAGGTGGCACGCAAGTTCTTTGGAAGCCGCGACAAAAAAGCTGAAATCACCACCAACGAAAAGGGTGAGGTGGTGCCTGATGCCGATCTGCGCGATGCCGAATACATCTCGTTCAAGGTCATCGGCAACGATGTTGCGGCCGGCATCCAAGCCTACTTCGACGCTGAAGTAAAACCTCATTGGCCTGACGCTTGGATCAACACCGACACCAAAGACGCCAGAGATGGCCAGATCGGCTTGGTCGGTGCAGAAATCAACATCAACCGCGAGTTCTACGTGTACGAGGCACCTCGAACTCGTGATGCAATCAAGCATGACATTGAAGCAATGGAAAAGCGCTTCATGGAAATGCTGGCAGGAGTTGCCGGATGAGCAGCTACCCAAGTTATTCTCATTCCGATGTTTCTTGGATTGGGCAAATTCCGTCGCATTGGCATCAGTGCTCCTTGAAGCATGTCATTGAAAACTTCATTGCGGGTGGAACACCTAGCACCAGTGAAGCTTCATTTTGGTCTGAAAGCGATGATGGAACTCCGTGGGTGGCTATCGGAGACATGTCCGGACGCGATTCTGTTTTTGCAGCTTCCAAACGATTGACAGCCACAGGCATGGCGGAAAAGCGGTTGTCAGCAATGCCAGCTGGTACAGTCATTTATTCCATGTATGCAAGCGTCGGTTTTGCAGCTATGTTGCATGTGCCAGCAGTCACAAATCAGGCTATCTTGGGCTTGGTTCATGATGAAAATGTAAATCCAATATTTCTTCGCGGGTTTTTGAATGCGCTACGTCCACATGTCTTGCGTGAAGTATCCAGTAATACACAGGACAATCTCAACGCCGAGAAGGTAAAAAACCTACCGTTTGTTCTCCCTCCGTTGGCAGAACAAATCGCCATCGCCGGCTATCTCGACGCCGAAACTGCGCGAATTGATATGTTGATCGAAGGCAAAGAGCAACTCCAAGCTTTGCTCCAGGAGCTGAAGCACAGCACTCTGACAAAAGCAATCCATGAAGGCCTTGAACCTGACGCGCCGATGAATGATTCGGGGGTTTCATGGTTTTCAAAGCTGCCCAGCCACTGGGCGCCAATGCGCCTGAAACGTGTCATTGACGGTATTGAGAATGGGTGGAGCCCTCAATGTGAAGGCGAGCCGGCTGCTCCTGGTCAGTGGGGTGTTCTCAAGGCCGGGGCGTGCAACGGGGGAGTCTTCCGAATGGAGGAAAACAAAGCGCTGCCCTCCAATGAGGACCCTCGACCAGAACTTGAAATCAAGCCAGGTAATGTGCTGATGTCGCGTGCCAGCGGATCATTGGATCTCGTCGGTTCCGTGGCATTTGTGGAGGATGTTCCGACTGGTTTGATGCTCTCAGACAAGATCTTTCGCCTAAAAATTGATGACGAAGAGGTGTGCGGTGAATGGTTGGCGCTCGCGTTGAACTCGAGCCCGATGCGCAGACAAATCGCATCGTTTGTAGGTGGCGCTGAAGGGTTGGCGCGCAATATCGCCTCCGGCAACATCCGTGAGTTGGTGCTACCCCTACCCCCAAGAAAAGAGCAAGTACAGATCGTTCAAGCGGTCAAACGTGACTTGGCGCGCATTGCGGAACTTGTAATGCATGTTGCCCAAGAGCTTGAACTCTTGAGAGAACTTCGCACATCGACCATCACTGATGCCGTTCTGGGACGCATCGACGTCCGTAAAACGAAAAATAATTAAGAATCTTCAGGGAGAAAATAACAATGACCGCACCGATCCATCAGGAAATCGTATTCGAGGACGAAATCTGCGCTCACCTGCAAAGCCATGGCTGGGCTTTTGATGGTCCGCTACCATATCAAAAGAGCTTCACCTATGACGCCGGCTACGACAAGCGGTACGCCGTTTATCCTGCTGATGCCATCGCCTGGGTCAAAAAGACCCAGCAGGACGCCTGGACCAAGTTCACTGCGCACCATAAGGATCAAGCAGAGTCCGAGCGGGAATTCATTCGCTGCTTGAGCGCAGATCTGGATCGTGAACGTAAGACCATCAAGAAAGACGATCCCCAAATGTGGGGTTCGCTCAATGTGTTGCGTCGCGGCTTCAAGCACATCAACGCCACTTTCAAGATGGCAACGTTCGCCCCAGCCAACAGCCTGAACCCCAAGCTGTGGGATGAGTACCAGTCGAATATCCTGCGCGTGGTACGTCAGGTCCGGTATTCGATGCACAACAAGGGGAACTGCATTGACCTGGTGCTGTTTCTCAATGGCATTCCGGTGGCCACGATCGAGTTGAAGACGGAAACCACCCAGTCCATTGACGCCGCCATGCGCCAATACCGCAAGGACCGCCCGCCGGTCGATGCCGCTTCCAACACGGAAGAGCCACTTTTGAGTTTTGGCAAACGCGCTTTGGTCCATTTCGCGCTGTCCAGCGACGAAGTTCGCATGACCACCAAGCTGAGCGGAGAGAAAACCTTTTTCCTGCCCTTCAATAAGGGCATCCCTGACGGCGTGGGCGGCGCTGGTGCAGGCAACCCTGCCGACCATGCCCGTGGACACGCCACAGCCTACTTCTGGCATGAGATTCTCGAGCCCAAGATGTTCCTGGACATCATCGGCAAGTTCATCTCCGTGGAAGTTAAGGAAGTGGTCAACCTGAAATCGACCAAAAAGACGTTCACATCGACTCTGCTGTTTCCAAGATTCCACCAGCTTGACGCCGTCAACGTCTTGTTGGCGGCGACCCTGAAAGAGGGGGTTGGCCAAGTGCATCTGGTTCAGCATTCCGCAGGTTCTGGGAAATCGAACACGATTGGCTGGGTGGCTCACCGCCTGTCCACGCTGTTCGATGCCGACAACCAAAAGCTGTTTACCACGGTCATCGTCATCACGGATCGCAAGATTCTGGATCAGCAGCTGCAGGACACGATCAAGCAATTTGAATCGACCCCCGGCGTCGTAGTCAAGATCGACGACAACTCCACCCAGCTGGCTGCGGCCCTGGAAGGCGAAGCCAAGATCGTAGTGACCACGATCCAGAAGTTTCCCTTCGTCCTGAACAAGGTCGGCTCGATGAAGTCGCGCCGCTTTGCCGTCATCATTGACGAGGCCCACTCTTCCCAGTCGGGCAAGACCGCCGTGAAGCTGCGTGAGGCCCTGACCAGCGAGGGGTTCACGTCCGAGGCAGCCGAACTGGTTGATGTGGACAGCGGCGAAGACGCCAAGGAAGTCAGCAGCGAAGAGCTGGTCGCCAAGCTGATGGCCTCGCGCAAGCGCCCTCCCAACGTCAGTTATTACGCCTTCACTGCCACACCCAAGGCCAAGACCATCGATCTGTTTGGTCGCAAGGGTGCCGACGGCTTGCCGCATCCTTTTCATGTGTATTCCATGCGCCAGGCCATCGAGGAAGGCTTTATCCTGGATGTGCTCAAGGGTTACGTCACCTATGACATGGCCTTCAAACTTGAGCAGGCAGGCGCCGACATCGATGTGACCTCGGGCAAGGCACAGAAAAAGCTGTTCCAGTACGTCCAGCTTCACCCGACCAGCATTGGCCAGAAGATCGCGATCATCGTGGAGCACTTCCGCAAACACGTCATGCACCAGCTCAACGGACAGGCCAAGGCTATGGTGGTGACCGACAGCCGAAAGGCGGCCGTGCGCTACAAAAAGGAGTTCGACAAGTACATGGAGCGCATGGGTCACCATGACTTCAAGGCGCTGGTGGCTTATTCCGGAACCATCACCGATGCCGAATACGGCATTGACGATGCCGATGAAGGCGACATGAATGGCGGCAAACCGAAAATCAAGGATGACCTGATCAAGGAGGCGTTTCTCACGGACGAGTATCGGGTGCTGCTGGTGGCCAACAAATTCCAAGTCGGCTTTGATGAGCCTCGCCTGTGTGCGATGTATGTGGACAAGCGCCTGGACAACGTGATGGCCGTTCAAACCTTGTCGCGCCTGAACCGAATCTTCCCCGGAAAAGGTGCCGTTTGCGTGATCGACTTTCGCAACAAGGCCGAAGACATTTTGGCGGCATTCCAGCCTTATTACCGGACGGCCAAGCTGGCGGGCATCACAGATCGAAACCTACCGCACCAGTTGCGTGAAAAGCTCGACGGCACCCTGGTGTACCTCTGGGAAGAGGTGGAAGCCTTCGCCAGACTGTATTTCAGCACCCGCAACGACCAGGCTTTCCAAGCGCACCTAAAGCAGGCCCATGAGCGCTTCAAGGCATTGCCCAAGGACGAACAGGATCTGTTTCGCCGTGATGCCCAGTCTTATGTGACCGGGTACGACTTCCTCTCGCAGATCGTGGATTACGACGATCCTGAGCTCGAAAAGCTGCATGCCTTCCTGAAAATGCTGCTGCCTCGCTTGCGTGGCCAGGACGATGACCCGATTGTTCTCGATAACGCCGTTCGCCTGGCAGGCTACAAGCTGGTCAACAAGCGAGAAAACACCCTCAACCTCGAAACCGGAAAACCCGAAGAAATTCTACCTTTCGGTCCCGGTGGCGGCCTCGCGCACGAAGATCCGAAAGCGAAGCTGTCCGAGATCATCAGGAAAATCCACAGCCTGTTCACGGGCAAGCACAGTGATCCCGAGATCGAGGGCTGGTTCACCGCCATCGTGGGCAACGCGGTCGCAGATGACCGTATCGTGACGCAGGCGAAGGCCAATTCGTCACAGGAGCAGTTCGCCAACGGAGATTTCCGTTCAGTCCTTGCGCAAGCGGTGATCCAGGCGCTGACGAGCCATCGCTCGATGTCGGAGCAGATGCTTCAGGATCCGAAGGTGTTTGATGATGTGGCTGAAGTGCTGCTGCCTGAGATTTACAAGCAGGCGCGGACTTTTCAGCGCTCTATGCACGAGAAACCCTGATGTTCCTAAAAAAAATAACATCACTGCGTTTTGACAGGCTGTCGCTGGCATTTCCTTGTCGCACCGCTGCTCAAACCCCCCGTTCATGGGGAGGTTTTACACGCTGGCAAAGAATTTTGGTTATACTCGATAGCAATATGCCCCTCACCTCTGTCCCCGGCGAAAGCGCGGTGTGTCATGTGAGGGGCTTCTCTTTTGGGGTGAAGAAAAATGGTTGACGTAGAACAGCGTCAACCCAAGCCTCACCTCAGCTTTGAGAAGCAACTGCAGGTTCTTAAGGATCGTGGACTTCACGTTGGCGACGATGCTCTTGCTCTTAAGTACATCCAACGCATTGGCTACTACAGGCTGTCGGGATACTTTTACCCCCTGAGACAGACAAACCCAATTGGTCAGCAAGGCCGTCAAGATCAATTTGTAGATGGCTCATCTTTTGAATTGGTTGTCAAAGTCGCCGAATTTGACAAAAAATTGCGACTAATCGTCCTGCACGCACTTGAGACAGTGGAAGTTACTGTGCGCGTGGCTGTTGCGCATCGTCTTGGAAAGCTCGACCCTGAAGCTCACCTCATAAGTCGATTTTTAGATGGAAAGTTTTGTCAGAGCCAGAGGTATGGAAAAGAGAGTGATCATGCGGAGTGGCTTAAAAGGTTTCAAGCTGCCTACGAGAAGTCCAAAGAAGAATTTGTAGAACATCACAGAACTTTGTATGGTGGGCGAATGCCGATATGGGTCGCCGTCGAGTTGTGGGACTTCGGTCTTCTCTCCCGGTTTGTGGCTGGAATGCAGCATCGAGATCAGAATTCATTAGCTATCGCGTATGGTTTAAATGATGGATCTGTTCTTAAATCTTGGATGCGGATGTTCAACTTTATTAGAAATGTTGCAGCACATCATTCAAGACTTTGGAACCGCAGTCTCCCTGAGACGCCAGTGTTGCCACCACTTGAACGATGCAGATGGCTTGAACCCTTACATAAAGACAAAAGGGCTCACTCAAAAATGTTTGGCGCTTTGACGTGCCTGAGGATGATGCTGAAGTCGATTGCTCCAGACTCTGAGTGGCACGAACAATTGAAAGCCCATATCGCAACATTTCCAAAGTCTGATTTCATTTCCATAGAAGCGATGGGTTTTCCAGAAGGGTGGGAATCTTTGCAAATATGGGTAGGTCATCAAGATAAATTGTCTGTTCTCCCAGAGGATGTCTTAGTACAAGAAATCTTCATCTGACCAGTAAATTGATCTGTCTCACAAACGAACGTTTTTGAGACACCTCAGCTTGACAGCTATGAGACCAGCAAGCTCTAGCTATTTCAGTCTCAATTCCCTGTCTTGATTTCTACGTCTCGTGGTTTTACAATCACATGAGTAATGAGACAAGGGAGGACTGAATGTTGGTCGGATACGCACGGGTTTCGACAGGAGACCAAAACCTGGACATGCAGCAAGATGCCTTGACAAGCGCGGGCTGCACTCAGCTCTTCAGCGACCAGATCACTGGCGCCGCCCAAGTCAAGGAAGGCCTTGCCTCCGCGCTGAGCTACATCCGGCCGGGTGACACCCTGGTGGTGTGGAAACTGGACCGTCTGGGGCGAACCATCAAAGGTCTTATTGAACTCGTTGAGCAGTTGAAAGCCAAAGGCGTGGAGTTCAAAAGCCTGACCGACGGCATTGACACCAGCACGTCGGCAGGACGGTTCTTTTTCCATGTGATGGCGGCCATGGCCGAGATGGAGCGCGAATTAATCAAGGAGCGCACAAAGGCAGGCCTTGCTGCAGCCAAGGCACGAGGCCGAAGTGGAGGGCGCAAAGCAAAAATGAACCCCTCAAAGATCGGCGCTGCCCGGCAACTGCTGGCTTCGGGCACCATGGCGACCGATGTCGCTAAAAACCTGGGGGTGTCTCGTGCCACGCTGTACCGTGCACTGGCTGCGCATGACGTTCATCCTTGCGTTGACCAAGCCGCGCAATAAAAGGCATGTTCAGTAAATGAGCGAACATCCGTTGGACATGCTCAGCCATTCCCAATTTGGACGCCGAGTATTACGAAGTCTTGAAGAATTTAAAACTTTGCTTGAAGTGCGACACTTTTAGAAAAAGGTAAAGTATTTCAGGCAATTCATGGTCAAAGTTGACAAAAAACCTTACACAACATGGCATACTTCAATCTGGCTACCCAAAGTTTCATTGGTAAAAACACTCACTCACTCAGTTCTTAAAACGAGTCTCAGGTGTATATAACCGTTCTGAGGTGTACCTGAGACTAATTCTGTAAAGAATTAAGCTAAAGCCCTGATTTATCAGGGCTTTTTCCATGATGGGCTGTCATGTTCGCTGATGGTCTTGATTGGGCTTGAGGTTTTACGTAGGTCGGGTTAGCGCAGCGTAACCCGACATTCCCCTGCATCTCAAGAACAAGCTGTCCACGCCAATGTCGGGTTACGGCTGCGGCTAACCCGACCTACTGCCTTGGCCGGGGCCGGCTTCAGTGGCTAAGGGCCGGGCTGGTTCTGCACATTGCTCGACGCGATCACGCCGCCGCCCAGGCAGACGTCGCCCTGGTATAAAACGGCCGACTGGCCCGGCGTCACCGCCCACTGGGCTTCGGAAAAGACCAGTTCGCACCCGCCGGCCGTGGCGCTGACCAGTTGGCAGGCCGCGTCCTGCTGGCGGTAGCGGGCCTTGGCGGCCATCGCGCCGAGCGCAGGCGCGCTGCCGGCGACCCAGCTGCAGTCCTGCGCGCTTAAAACAGTCGATTGCAGCCACGGGTGATCGTGGCCCTGCACCACCCACAGCGTGTTGGTGTCCAAGTCTTTGCGCGCCACGAACCACGGCTCATGCTCGCCCACGCCGCGCTGGCCGCGCGCCTGCGCCGCTTTGAGTTCGGCGCCCTTGGCTTTCACGCCGCCGATGCCCAGACCCTGGCGCTGGCCCAGCGTATAAAAACTTAAGCCCACATGTTCGCCCAGCACGCGGCCCTTGTCGTTCTTGATCGGTCCCGGCGCCTTGGCGATGTAGCGGTTCAGGAAATCGCGAAAAGGCCGCTCGCCGATGAAACAGATGCCGGTGGAGTCTTTTTTCTTCGCGTTCGGCAAGCCGATCTCGTCGGCAATGCGGCGCACTTCGGTCTTGTGCAACTCGCCGACGGGGAACAGGGTCTTGGACAACTGCGCCTGGTTCAGACGGTGCAGGAAATAACTCTGGTCTTTGGCCGGGTCCAGGCCTTTTAATAACTCGTGCAGGCCGGTGGCCGGGTTGTAGCGCACGCGCGCGTAGTGGCCAGTGGCGATCTTCTCGGCGCCCAGGCGCATGGCATGGTCCAGGAATGCCTTGAACTTGATTTCGGCATTGCACAGGATGTCCGGGTTGGGCGTGCGCCCGGCCTGGTATTCGCGCAGGAACTCGGCAAAGACCCGGTCCTTGTAGTCGGCAGCGAAATTGACATGCTCGATCTCGATGCCGATCACGTCGGCGACAGCCGCCGCATCGACAAAATCGATGTTCGACGAGCAGAACTCGCTGTCGTCGTCATCTTCCCAGTTCTTCATGAAGATGCCGATGACTTCATGGCCCTGCTGTTTGAGCAGGTGCGCTGTGACGGCTGAATCGACGCCGCCGCTTAAACCGACCACTATCCGTTGCTTTTGCATCCGGCCGATTTTACCGGCCTGGCCTGAGCCGGGCTCAGAGGCTGTCCGGTTCCCGGTAAACGCTCTCGTCAATGGAAATCAGGCTCAGCGGGTAGCGCTTGCCGGCCAGGTAGTCTTCCAGGCTGGTCAGCACCAGCGGGCTGCGGTGCATGGCAACGCTGGCCCTGATTTCATCGGCGCTCAGCCAGACCGTGCGCACGATGCCTTCATCCAGCGCCCGGCCCTCCACATGCGCGCCCAACTCGCCGCAAAAGGTAAAGCGCAGGTAGGTCACGTCCAGCGGAACGGCCTGCCCGGCGGTGGCGCGCTCGAACCGGGCGAAATAGATGCCCACCACTGCGGTCGGGGTGAAGTGAAAAGCGGTTTCTTCCAGTGTTTCGCGCACACAGCCCTGCACCGGGCTTTCGCCCAGGTCCAGGTGGCCGGCCGGGTTGTTGAGCTTGAGACCATCGCGGGTCTGCTCTTCGACCAGCAGGAATTTGGGGACGCCGTCGAAATCGCGCTCAATGACCGCCGCCACCGTGACATTGGGTTTCCATCGTTTATGCATGGACGTCATTATCTGTGTCGTTATGGACATCTGTCTGAACGGGAGACAGGTTTTGCACGGCCTTGAAGAGGCCCTGGGCCAAGCTGTGGCGCAAATGCGCCACCAGAGGCTGAACCGCTCCTCGCTCTCAGGCCAGCCGGGCCTTGGCCCGGCCGATGGCCCTTGCCGACACTGCAGCCAAAGCCAAAGCCAAAGCTCAAGCTCAAGCTCAAGCTCAAGCTCAAGCTCAAGCTAATGCAGGGTTGCACAAGCCGTGAGTGGCGCGCTTTGTTGGCTCGGCTGGATTTGCAGGGAGTTATGGCGCAGTGGGTTGCACAGCGTATGCAGCGGCCTATAGACTTCACCCTGGCCTATTTGGCCGGCTGTCATACCCCGCCTGCCTTTATTTTTCCAAGGATTTCCCATGTTTTCATCGCCTGCCGAAATTGCGTCCGAAATCACCATTGGCCACTATCTGAGCGGCGGCGTCAGCCTGCCCGTTGCCGGCCGCAGCCAGGCCGTTTTCAACCCGGCCACCGGCGCGGTCTCGGGCCGGGTGGCGCTGGCCGGTAGCACCGAGGTGGACGCCGCTGTCGCTTGCGCACAGGCCGCTTTTCCGGCCTGGGCCGACACGCCGCCGATCCGCCGCGCCCGCGTGATGTTCCGGTTTCTCGAACTGCTCAACCAGCACAAGGACGCGCTGGCGCGCCTGATCACGGCCGAGCACGGCAAGGTGTTCACCGATGCGCAGGGCGAGGTCTCGCGCGGCATCGACATCGTCGAGTTCGCCTGCGGCATTCCGCAACTGCTCAAGGGCGACTTCACCGACCAGGTGAGCACCGGCATCGACAACTGGACGCTGCGTCAGCCCCTCGGCGTGGTGGCAGGCATCACGCCCTTCAATTTTCCGGTGATGGTGCCGATGTGGATGTTCCCGGTGGCCATTGCCGCGGGCAACTGCTTTGTTTTGAAACCCAGCCCGATTGACCCGAGCGCCAGTCTGTTCATCGCCGATCTCTTGAGGCAAGCCGGCCTGCCCGACGGCGTGTTCAACGTCGTGCAGGGCGACAAGGAGGCGGTCGATGCGCTGCTGGTGCATCCGGACGTCAAAGCCGTGTCCTTCGTGGGCTCGACGCCGATTGCCAACTATATCTATGAAACCGGTGCGCGTTATGGCAAGCGCGTGCAGGCGCTGGGCGGGGCCAAGAACCACATGGTGGTCATGCCCGACGCCGATCTGGAGCAGGCGGTCGATGCACTGATCGGCGCGGGCTACGGCTCGGCCGGCGAGCGCTGCATGGCCATTTCAGTGGCGGTGCTGGTGGGCGATGTGGCCGAAAAAATCATCCCGATGCTGCAGGCGCGCGCCCGCTCGCTCGTGATCAAGAACGGCGTCGAACTCGACGCTGAAATGGGGCCGATTGTCACCGCTGCCGCGCACCAGCGCATCACCGGCTACATCGCGCAAGGCGTGAGCGAGGGCGCGGCGCTGCTGGTCGATGGCAGGGGTTTTGCCGGTGCCGATGCGGGTGAAGGCTGCGACAAGGGTTTCTGGCTCGGCGGCACGCTGTTTGACCATGTCACGCCCGAGATGCGCATCTACAAGGAAGAAATCTTTGGCCCGGTCCTCGGCTGCGTACGCGTCAAGGACTTTGCCGAAGCGGTGAACCTGATCAATGCCCACGAGTTCGGCAACGGCGTGAGCTGCTTCACCCGCGACGGCTATGTGGCGCGCGAATTCTCGCGCCGCATCGAAGTCGGCATGGTGGGCATCAACGTGCCCATTCCCGTGCCCATGGCCTGGCATGGCTTTGGCGGCTGGAAAAAGAGCCTCTTTGGCGACATGCATGCCTATGGTGAGGAGGGCGTGCGCTTTTACACCAAGCAAAAATCCATCATGCAGCGCTGGCCGGAAAGCACGCCCAAGGGCGCCGAGTTCGTGATGCCGACGGCCAAATAACCCGCGCTGACGTGCGGATGGCGCCTGGGCGGCTGTCACTGGTATTTTTCTTGCTTGCCTTTTCAGTCTGTAACAGGCTGAAAGAGGTGTTTGCACGGGAGGTGTGGTTTGGTCGTGTCGTTTTTAGAGGCGGCAGTCTGTCCGGGCGCATCGATTCGTCAAAAAACTCCTGTAAGCTGTGTGACAGCTAAATGTTCCGTCCTGGATCAACCCGGGTACGCCAAGAAAAAACGAAAGACTGAGGAGACGAGCATGCTCATTGGGATACCCGCCGAAATCACGGCCGGAGAAACGCGCGTGGCGATCACGCCCGAAACGGCCAAAAAGCTCAAGGCCCAGGGCCACACGATCCGCGTCCAGTCAGGCGCGGGCGTGGCCGCCAGCGTGCCGGATGACGCCTACCGCGCCGTGGACGCCGAGATCACCGATGCGGCCGGCGCCTATGCCGCCGACATCGTGCTCAAGGTGCGCTGTCCGCTGGAGGGTGAAATGGCTTATGCCAAGCCGGGCAGCGTCATTGTCGGCATGCTCAACCCGTTTGACGCCGCCGGCCTGCAGCGCCTGGCCGCCGCGCAGCTGACATCCTTTTCCCTCGAAGCGGCGCCGCGCACCAGCCGCGCCCAGAGCATGGACGTGCTCTCCTCGCAGGCCAACATTGCCGGCTACAAGGCGGTGATGATGGCGGCCAATGCGTACCAGCGCTTTTTCCCGATGCTCATGACCGCTGCCGGCACCGTCAAGGCGGCGCGGGTGGTGATCCTGGGTGTGGGCGTGGCCGGCCTGCAGGCCATTGCCACGGCCCGGCGCATGGGCGCGGTGATCGAGGCGAGCGACGTGCGCCCGTCCGTGAAGGAGCAGGTCGAGTCGCTGGGCGCCAAGTTCATCGACGTGGCCTACGAGACCGACGAGGAGCGTGAAGCGGCCGTGGGCGTGGGCGGTTACGCCAAGCCCATGCCGGCGAGCTGGATGGCGCGGCAAAAGGTGGAAGTTGCCAAGCGCGTGGCGCAGGCCGATGTGGTGATCACCACCGCCCTGATTCCGGGCCGCGCCGCGCCGGTGCTGGTGACCGAGGAGATGGTCAAGGCCATGAAGCCGGGCAGCGTGATTGTCGATCTGGCCGCCTCGCACGGCGGCAACTGCCCGCTGACCGAGCCGGGCAAGACTGTCGTCAAGCACGGCGTGACCCTGATCGGCGAGACCAATGTGGCGGCGCTGGTGGCGGCCGACGCCAGCGCGCTGTATGCGCGCAACCTGCTCGATTTCCTCAAGCTCATCATTACCAAAGAGGGCACGCTCAAGATCGACCTGGAAGACGACATCGTCGCGGCCTGCCTGATGACGCAGGGCGGCGAGGTCAGGCGCAAATAAGCCGGCCCGGCTTTTGTGCTCCCCTTTTGAATCTGCGCCGTCTGCCAAGTGCGGCCAGCGCGCCACCACCTTCGCGCCACCAGCTCGCGCCTCACAACTTTTTTACGCTTAGGAGAAGACCATGGATGCCGTCTCACCCACCATCATCAATCTGATTATTTTTGTGCTCGCCATCTACGTGGGCTACCACGTTGTCTGGACCGTCACGCCCGCGCTGCACACGCCGCTGATGGCCGTCACCAATGCGATTTCCGCCATCGTCATCGTCGGCGCCATGCTGGCCGCCGCGCTGACTGAAACCCCGCTGGGCAAGACCATGGGCGTGCTGGCCGTGGCGCTGGCCGCCGTCAATGTCTTCGGCGGCTTCCTGGTTACGCGCCGGATGCTGGAGATGTTCCGCAAGAAGGAAAAGAAGGCGCCTGCTGCGGCTTCTTCTGATGCTGCCGTCCAAGGAGTTGCCAAATGAGCATGAACATCGTCACGCTGCTGTACCTGGTGGCTTCCGTTTTCTTCATCCAGGCGCTCAAGGGCCTGTCGCATCCCACCACGTCCTTGCGCGGTAACCTCTTCGGCATGGTCGGCATGACGATTGCCGTGCTGACCACCGGCGCGCTGATCGTCGAAATCTCGGGCGGCAAGGCCGCAGGCATGGTCTATGTGCTGGGCGCGCTGGTGGTCGGCGGCGCCGCTGGCACCTTGATGGCCAAGCGCGTCGAGATGACCAAGATGCCCGAACTGGTCGCTTTCATGCACAGCATGATCGGCCTGGCGGCGGTGTTCATCGCCGTGGCGGCGGTGGCCGAGCCTTATGCGTTCAATATCGCCGCCAGGGGGGAGCCGATTCCTGCCGGCAACCGGCTGGAGCTGTTCCTGGGCGCGGCCATTGGCGCCATCACTTTTAGCGGCTCGGTGATTGCCTTTGGCAAGCTCTCGGGCAAATACAAGTTCCGCCTGTTCCAGGGCGCGCCGGTGTCGTTCGCGGGCCAGCACAAGATCAACCTGGTGCTGGGGCTGCTGATGCTGGGTCTGGGCCTGGCCTTCATGCTGACGGGCAACTGGACGGCCTTTTTTGCCATGCTGGCGCTGGCCTTTGTCATGGGCGTGCTCATCATCATCCCGATTGGCGGGGCGGACATGCCGGTGGTGGTGTCCATGCTCAACAGCTACTCGGGCTGGGCGGCGGCGGGCATCGGCTTTTCGCTGAACAACTCCATGCTGATCATTGCCGGCTCGCTGGTGGGCTCGTCGGGCGCCATCCTCTCGTACATCATGTGCAAGGCGATGAACCGCTCTTTCTTCAACGTGATCCTTGGCGGCTTTGGCGGCGAGGCGGCGACGGCTGTCGCGGGTTCGACAGAGCAGCGCCCGGTCAAGTCCGGTTCGGCCGACGATGCGGCTTACATCCTGAGCAATGCCGAAACCGTCATCATCGTGCCGGGCTACGGCCTGGCCGTGGCACGCGCCCAGCATGCGGTGAACGAGCTGGCCGAAAAGCTCATCCACAAGGGCGTGAACGTGAAATACGCGATTCACCCGGTGGCCGGGCGCATGCCGGGCCACATGAACGTGCTGCTGGCCGAGGCCGAGGTGCCTTACGACCAGGTGTTCGAAATGGAGGACATCAATGCCGAGTTCGGCCAGGCCGATGTCGCGATCATCCTGGGCGCCAACGATGTGGTGAACCCGGCCGCGCTGGTCAAGGGCAGCTCGATCTACGGCATGCCGATCCTGGAGGCCTTCAAGGCCAAGACCATCATCGTCAACAAGCGCTCGATGGCGGCGGGTTACGCCGGCCTGGACAACGAGCTCTTTTACATGGACAAGACCATGATGGTGTTTGGCGATGCGAAGAAGGTCATTGAAGACATGGGCAAGGCCATCGAGTAGAGGGGGCAGGGCGCCCGCTGCGACCGGGCGCTAGTTGCTTGTGGTGCTTCGGCCTGATGTCGAGCGCCTGGGTGGCTGTTTTTCCATGTCCTAGGGAAAACGCAATGGTCATCTGCAGGGTTGGACCAGAGAATCCGGGGCTCTGTCAGCAAAATGTCATGGAGAATAAAAAATGAATGAAGTGACCCCCGAGCGCCCGTGGCTCGCCTCCTATCCGGCAGGTGTTCCGGCCGATATCGATGCTGCGCAGTATTCGTCGCTGGTGGACCTGATGGAGGAAAGCTTCAAGAACCATGGCGAGCGGGTGGCCTACAGCTTCATGGGCAGGGACGTCACTTTCAGCCAGACCGACAGGCTGTCGCTTTCCTTTGCCGCCTATCTGCAGGGCCTGGGCCTGGCCAAGGGCGAGCGCATTGCTCTGATGATGCCCAATGTGCCGCAGTACCCGGTGGCCGTCGCCGCCATCCTGCGCGCCGGCTATGTGGTGGTCAATGTCAACCCGCTGTACACGCCGCGCGAGCTGGAGCATCAGCTCAAGGACTCGGGCGCCCGGGCCATCGTCATCATCGAAAATTTCGCCCATACGCTCGAGCAGTGCATTGCCAGCACTTCCGTCAAGCATGTGGTGCTGTGCGCGATGGGCGACCAGCTCGGGCTGCTCAAGGGCCTGCTGGTCAACTATGTGGTGCGCCACGTCAAGAAGCTCGTCCCGCCGTTCAATCTGCCCCAGACCGTGCGCTTCAACGATGCGCTCGCGCAAGGGCGGCGCAGCAATTTCAAGCGCCCCGACATCCGGCCCGACGACATTGCCGTGCTGCAGTACACCGGCGGCACCACCGGCGTTCCCAAGGGCGCCGTGCTGCTGCACCGCAACGTGGTGGCCAATGTGCTGCAGTCCGAGGCCTGGAATCGCCCGGCCATGGACAAGGTACCGGCCGGGGTGCAGCCTGTTTTTGTTTGCGCGCTGCCGCTCTACCACATCTTTGCCTTCACCGTGAACATGATGCTAGGCATGCGCACCGGCGCCAAGAACATCCTGATTCCCAATCCGCGCGACCTCGCGGCCGTGCTCAAGGAGCTGACCCGGCACCAGATCCACACTTTCCCGGCCGTCAACACGCTCTTCAACGGCCTGGCCAATCACCCCGATTTCGGCAAGGTGGACTGGTCGCACCTGAAAATCTCGGTGGGCGGCGGCTCGGCGGTGCAGGCCGCCGTGGCCAGGCTGTGGCTGGAAAAAACCGGCTGCGCCATCTGCGAGGGTTACGGCCTGTCGGAAACCTCGCCCTCGGCCAGCTGCAATCCCACCGACAGCAAGGTGTTTACCGGCACCATCGGCCTGCCCATTTCCAGCACCTGGTTCAAGCTGCTGGACGACGAAGGCCGTGCGGTGCCGGTCGGCCAACCGGGCGAGATCGCCATCAAGGGTCCGCAGGTCATGGCCGGCTACTGGCAGCGCCCGGACGAGACCAGCAAGGTCATGACGCCGGACGGCTATTTGAAGTCGGGCGACATCGGCGTGATGGATGAGAAGGGCTTTTTCAAGATTGTGGACCGCAAGAAGGACATGGTGCTGGTGAGCGGCTTCAACGTCTATCCGAATGAAATCGAAGACGTCGTGGGGCAGATGGAGGGCGTGCTCGAATGCGCCTGCGTCGGCGTGCCGGACGAGAAAACCGGCGAGGCCGTCAAGCTGGTGGTCGTGAAGAAAAATCCCGACCTGACCGAAGCGCAGGTGCGCGCCTACTGCAAGGAACACCTGACGGGCTACAAGCAGCCCAGGGTGGTGGAGTTCCGCACCGAACTGCCGAAAACACCGGTGGGCAAGATTTTGCGCCGCGAGCTGCGCGACAAAAAGTAAGCCCGGCGGCCCGTCTGGATTTTGACGGCCGGCTTGTTCTGGTTTTGCTTCGCCTGGTCACGACATTGGCAGGCGTGGGGCCGATTTTTTCGCCAGTTTGCCTTGAAACCTTGTGTTTTGCCGGGAAAATCCCTTCATGACATTGACCCCGCCCGCCTCACGGCCGACCGCCATCCTCAGCGCCCTCCTGCAGGAGCAGCGCGGCCTCATGGAGTTGCTGCAGCAGCCGCGCAAGGTCAGCCACGCCGGGCGCGACTTCTGGCACGGCACGCTGCACGGCCAGCCCGTCGTGCTGGCGCTCTCGAAAATCGGCAAGGTGGCCGCTGCCACGACAGCCACGGCGCTGATCGAGCGTTTTGGCGTGGCGCGCATCGTGTTCACCGGCGTGGCGGGCGGCCTGGGCGCGGCGGTGAATGTCGGCGACGTGGTGGTGGCGAGTGATTTCCTGCAGCACGATATGGATGCGTCGCCGCTGTTTAGCCGCTATGAAGTGCCGCTGTACGGCAAAACCCGTTTCGACGGTGATGCGGGCTTGACCGATCTGCTTTTCAGTGCAGCCTGTGCGGCTCTGTTGGCGCGTGGACTGCCCACTGGTGCCGGGCGGGAGCATGGCGCCGCCCCTGATGACTGTGGGCGCGCGCTTGCCATGGCCGATGCCCAAGCTGGGCAGGCGCGCTGCGCGACCCTGCGCTTTCCCGAAGCGCAGGTCCACCGCGGCCTGATCGCCAGCGGCGACCGTTTTGTCTGCGGCGCCGAGGAGTCGCGCCTGCTCAAGGATTCATTGAACAGTGCCGGCCACAAGGTGCTGGCCGTCGAGATGGAGGGGGCGGCCGTGGCCCAGGTCTGCCTGGACTACGGCGTGCCGTTTGCCGCCGTGCGCACGATCTCCGACCGGGCGGACGACAGCGCCCATGTCGATTTCCCGCGCTTCGTGGACGAGGTGGCCAGCCGCTATGCCCACCTGATCATCGAGAATTTTTTGTGTTCATTGCCAAAACAATAGCTGCTCGTGCCCGCTGGCATTGGACTTGAAGACATTTTTAATGTGAAATGAAGAAGCAGCCGCCTCGCAATCCTGCCAGTGACTGACCGTGCAGAAGCTTACTTCAGCCAGCCGCGCCGCCTGAAATACCACATCGGCACCACGGCGCTGGCCACCATCAGGCCCAGGGCATAGGGATAGCCCAGCGACCAGTCCAGCTCGGGCATCATCCTGAAGTTCATCCCGTACACGCTGGCAATCAAGGTGGGCGGCAGCAGGGCCACGCTGGCGACCGAAAAAATCTTGATGATCTTATTTTGATTGATGTTGATGAAACCCACCGTGGCGTCCATCAGGAAGTTGATCTTGTCGAATAAAAAGGCGGTGTGCGAGTCCAGCGAGTCGATGTCGCGCAGGATCTGGCGCGCGTCCTCGAACTGCTCGGCGTTGAGCATCTTGCTGCGCATCATGAAGCTCAGCGCGCGGCGCGTGTCCATCATGTTGCGCCGGATGCGCCCGTTCAGGTCTTCGTGGTGCGCAATGGCGCCCAGCACCTCGCCGGCCATGGCGTCGGTCACGTCGCCTGCCAGCACCTGGGTGCTGACCTTTTCCAGCTCGACATAAATGCCTTCAAGCGTGTCAGCCGAGTATTCGGCATCGGCATCGAAGAGCTTGAGCAGCACTTCCTTGGCGTCTTCGATCAGGCCGGGGGCGCGGCGCGCGCGCATGCGCAGCAGCCGGAACACCGGCACGTCCTCGTCATGGATGGAGAACAGCACGCCCTTGCTTTTGAGGTCATCGTTGACCAGGTTGAGGATGAAGGCCACCCGCACCGTGCGTGGCTCGACGGCATCGGCGATCAGGAAGTCCGAGCGGATGTGCAACTCGCCGTTGTCTTCCTCGTAAAAGCGGGCCGACTCCTCGATGTCCTCGTCCATCGCGTCTTCGGGAATGGACAGGCCGTAATACTGCTTGATCCAGCGTTTTTCTTCGGGCGTGGGCGACTCCAGATCGACCCAGATCGGCTGGAATTTGGAGAGTTCTTCCAGGGATTCGATTTCTTCCTGAAAAAGCCGGCCATTGGCGAGCGTGAAAATATTGAGCATGACGGACGGCTGATCGAGTTTCCAAGAGCCTGCGCAAGGCAGGAGTCTAGCCTTGGCGCAAGAGCGGGTTGGGTGGATGAGGGCATCGCTTTCAACCCGCTCTTGACATCATCTAGCGTCAGTCTGCGGCGTTGAAAGCGGGCAACTGGGGCTGCTTTCCAAGGAATTTCTCCGTAATCAAGAAGCCGCGATTATGGCATTGCGACCTCTGTTTATCTACCGCAAACCCTGCTTCCTGGAGGCCTGAGCAATGCGCTTGAGTAGCGCTGCTGCCGAGTTGGCCCCGGCAATGCGAAAACGCCAGGCAGCTCGTTTCAAAAGAGATTCGAATTACAAAAAATAACAATCTATCAATTTGGAAAAATATTCATTCTTTAGAAAAAAGAAATCAAATGATGAGTTTTGACAGATTTTAATGAAAAATGACGTTGAAAAAACTTAGATAAGTTACCTTGAAGCTGGGCCATTTTTAGAGAGATTTTCCCTATTTGTTACAGCAACATCTTGCAATTGCGAGTTTTCGGGGGCATAGTGAAGTCAAGAGAGCGTCCCGTCTGCTGCTTTGCCTTCCCAGGGCAGGGCGGTGTTTTCAACCCAGTTCCAATTTGTGGAAAAGGAGTCTCTGTATGAACTTGACGATTAGCGGTCACCACCTTGAAGTCACCCCCGCGCTGCGCGGTTACGTGACGAGCAAGCTCGATCGCATTACCCGGCATTTCGATCAGGTCGTGGACGTGAGAGTTCTGTTGACCGTGGACAACATGAAGGAAAAGGAACGGCGCCAGCGGGCCGAGTGCAATCTGCATGTCAAGGGGCGCGAGTTGTTTGCCGAGAGTTCGCATGCGGACCTGTATGCTGCCGTCGATGAGTTGACGGACAAGCTGGACCGGCAGGTGGGCCGCTACAAGACCAAGGTTCAGGACCATGGTCATGTGAGTGCCAAACGGGAAACCGCTTAACTATGTCGCTCGCCTGAACTGGCTGGTTTGCCTGCTGCGCTGCGCTCGGGAGGTTCTGCTTTTTCAGCGCATCCCGGTGCAGTTTTTTAGACCTGTCCCTGCGCGTTCAGCCAGGAAGTGGCCCAAGCCGTTTGTCATGACAGACGGCTTTTTTCTGCTCCTTTTTTATTCCGCCTACGCTAAAGTGCATAATTCGGCGACTTAAAGATTGTTATGAACCGTCTTTCGCAAATTCTGCCTCCCTCCCAAGTCCTCGTCTGTGTTGAAGCGACGAGCAAAAAACGCGCGTTTGAAGAAGCCGGGCTTTTGTTCGAGAATCTTCATGGGCTCAACCGCGCCCTGATCACCGATAGCCTGTTTGCCCGTGAGCGCCTGGGCTCGACCGGGCTGGGCCATGGCGTGGCCATTCCGCATGGGCGCATCAAGGGCCTGAAGGCGCCCATGGCCGCCGTTTTCCAGTTGCAGGCGCCCATCGGCTTTGACGCACCGGACGAGCAGGCGGTGAGCCTGCTGGTTTTTCTGCTGGTGCCCGAGGCGGCCACGCAAAAGCACCTGGAAATCCTGTCTGAAATTGCCGAACTGCTCAGCGACAGCGCCCTGCGTGAGCAACTCAAGACCAGCACCGATGCGCCAGCCCTGCACCATTTGATTGCCTCCTGGCACTCAGTCCACGAAGTCAACTCCTAGGGCGCCCGCCCGGCGCGTTGTCTTGACTCACAGGCCTGCATGAAGCCCACTGCTGTCAGCGCTGACGTTTTATTCGAAGACCACCGCGCCGCCCTGAAATGGGAATGGGTGGCGGGCCTGGGCGCTTCCGAGCGCCGCTTCGATGAAATTGCCGTGCGCGCCGCCCGCTCGGGCGCTGATCTGGTCGGCTATCTCAATTACATCCATCCCTACCGGGTGCAGATACTGGGCGAGCGCGAGGTCGCCTACCTGACCAATGCCAGCCCCGAGGACTGCGCCCGGCGCATCTCGCGCATCATCACGCTGGAGCCGCCGGTGCTGGTGGTGGCCGATGATCAGATTTCACCCGACACGCTGCTGTCGATGTGCGAGCGCGCCCAGTTGCCGATGTTTTCCACGCCGGAGTCGGCCGCCTTCGTGATCGATGTGCTGCGCGCCTACCTGTCCAGGCACTTTGCCGAGCGCACCTCGATGCACGGCGTGTTCATGGACATTCTGGGCCTGGGCGTCATGATTACCGGCGAGTCGGGGCTGGGCAAGAGCGAGCTGGGCTTGGAGCTGATCTCGCGCGGCCACGGTCTGGTGGCCGACGATGCGGTGGACCTGTACCGGATCAACCAGACCGCCATTGAAGGGCGCTGCCCCGAACTGCTGCAAAACCTGCTGGAAGTGCGCGGCATCGGCCTGCTCGACATCAAGGCCATCTTTGGCGAGACGGCAGTGCGCCGCAAGATGCGGCTCAAGATGATCGTGCATCTGGTGCGCCGCGAGACGCTGGAGCGCGACTACGAGCGCATTCCGTATGAACCGCTGACCCAGGACGTGCTGGGCGTGCCGGTGCGCAAGGTCATCATCCAGGTCGAGGCGGGCCGCAACATCGCCGTGCTGGTCGAGGCGGCGGTGCGCAACGCGATCTTGCAACTGCGCGGCATCAATACCTACCAGGAATTTGTCGAGCGCCACCGCCGGGCCATGGAGCAGGAAGACTGAAAGCCCGCTGGGCGCCTGCGCAGGTGTTTCAGGATGCCTGCATGAGCTGAAAGCTCAGGAGTGATGCGGATGGCGCGGCGGCACCGCGCCCCGGTGGGGGCAGTTTTCCTTGGTGCAATTGGCGTAGATCGACAGCGCATGGTCGGCGATGACAAAGCCCTTGAGCTGGGCGACGGCCTGCTGGCGCTTTTCAATTTCCGGGTCGTAAAACTCCTCGACCTTGCCGCAGTCCAGGCACACCAGATGATCATGGTGCTTGCCTTCGTTGATTTCGTACACGGCCTTGCCGGACTCGAAATTGCTGCGGTTGAGCAGGCCCGCCTGCTCGAACTGGGTCAGCACCCGGTACACCGTGGCCAAGCCGATATCGGAGCGGTCTTCCAGCAAAACCCGAAACACGTCTTCGGCCGTCATGTGGCGCTGCTTGCCGGCCTGAAAAATCTCCAGAATCTTCAGCCGTGGCAAAGTGGCCTTGAGGCCGGTGTTTTTCAACTCGTCAATGTTGGTCATGGGAATCTCTTTGGGGAAAACGGCTGGCGGCCCCTGACGGCCTTGAAAAGGGTCTGCAAACCACCCAGCCGCTACAATGTTCAATCATATCGCTACACCTTCTACTATGCCTGCCATGCCTGCAAATCCTCATTACGGCGTTCAAAAAGCCCTCATCGTCATGGCCTGTGCAGTAGTGGGGGCTTGCAGCAGCGCGGCTCCCAACCTCAGCAACAGCGCCGCCAATCCGGTCAACTGGATCACGCCCTACAAGGTCGATGTGATTCAGGGCAATTTTGTCTCCAAAGAGCAGATCGAGCAGTTGCAGCCCGGCATGACACGCGAGCAGGTCAAGGCCGTGCTCGGCACCCCCCTGATGGCCAGCCTGTTCCATGCGGACCGCTGGGACTATGTGTTTACCTTGAAGCGCCAGGGCGTCGAGCCCCAGTCTTTCAAGTACACCGTCTTCTTCAAGGGTGATCTGCTGGAGCGCTTTGCAGGCGACACCATGCCCAGTGAAGCAGAGTTCATTTCCAAACTGTCGAGCAAGCGCACGTTTGGCGCCGTGCCTGCCCTGGAGGCCACCGAGGCACAGCTCAAGGCCGCCGAAAAACCGTCCGCTTCCAAGGCCCCGCCGGATGCAGCGCCTGACGCCGCCACTGCGCCGGCCACCGTTTACCCGCCCCTGGAAAGCCCGAAACAATGAGCGCCGCCATGACCACCCAAGATCGCCCGCACCGCATCGCCATTGCCGGCGCCAGCGGGCGCATGGGGCAGATGCTGATCGACGCGGTCAATGCCAGCGGCGACTGCCTGCTGACGGGCGCGCTGGATGTGGCGTCCAGCCCGGCCATTGGCCTGGATGCCAGCGCTTTTTCTGGGCGCGCCAGCGGCGTTCTGATCCATTCAGACCTCCGCGACGGCCTCAAGGATTCGCGCGTGCTGATCGACTTCACCCGGCCCGAAGGCACGCTGGCCCATCTGGCGGTCTGCCGCGAGCTGGGCGTCAAGCTGGTGATCGGCACCACCGGTTTCACGGACGCGCAAAAAGCCGAGATCGCCGCCGCCGCCAAGGACATCGCCATCGTCATGGCGCCCAACATGAGCGTGGGCGTCAACGTCACGCTCAAGCTGCTGGAGATGGCAGCCAAGGCGCTGGCCACCGGCTACGACATCGAGATCATCGAGGCGCACCACCGTCACAAGGTCGATGCGCCCTCGGGCACCGCGCTCAAGATGGGCGAGGTCATTGCCGGCGCGCTGGGCCGCGACCTGAAGGATTGTGCCGTCTATGCCCGCGAGGGCGTGACCGGCGAGCGCGACCCGTCGAGCATCGGCTTTGCCACCATCCGCGGCGGCGACATCGTGGGCGACCACACGGTGCTGTTTGCCGGCACCGGCGAGCGCATCGAGATCAGCCACAAATCATCCAGCCGCGCGACTTACGCCCAGGGCAGCCTGCGTGCGGCGCGCTTCCTGGACGGCCAGGCGAGCGGTCTCTTTGACATGTTTGACGTGCTCGATCTGAAGTGATCCGGGCATGAGTCTGCTGGCTCTCATCGCGCAAGGCGGCCTCATCAGCCAGCTGGTTGCGATGCTGTTGCTGGGGATGTCGGTGGCCAGCTGGGTCGTCATTTTGTGGAAGGCCTGGCTGCTGCACCGCGCAGGCGGCGATGTGGCGCGCAGCACGGCGGCTTTCTGGCAGTCTGCCTCGCTGGACAAAGCCCGTGAAAAAGTCGCCGCCTTTGACCGGGAAGCCCTGGTGCTGCCGCTCATCGAGGCCACCCAGATCAGGCAGCAGGGCACGCTGGCCACGGCGGGCGACCGGGCCGCGCAGCTGACTCGGGTGCTGCGCGATGCGCTGCATGCCGCCTTGCATAAACTGCAGTTTGGCCAGGTGCTGCTGGCCACGGTTGGCTCGACCGCGCCTTTTGTGGGCCTGCTGGGCACCGTCTGGGGGATTTACCATGCCCTGAGCGGCATGGCGACGGCCGGGCAGGTCACGCTGGAGAAAGTCTCCGGCCCGGTGGGCGAGGCGCTCGTCATGACCGCCGCCGGCCTGGTGGTGGCGATTCCCGCCGTGCTCGCCTACAACGTCTTTGGCCGCAGCATTGGCCGCATCGAGGCTGATCTGGAAGGCTTTGCGCGGGATTTGCGCGAGCTGCTGAGCTCTTGTGCTTATGAGGGCAGCCGGGTTCAACAAGCACGCAGCGCTGAGCCGCTTCAGGCACAGACAGGCTCAGGTTCTTTGGGAAACAGCACCATGCCCGCTGCTGCCAGCGTGGAGGCCGCGCCATGAGCTTTGGCCGGCTTGAGCGTCTGCAGGGACCGAAGCCCATGAGCGATATCAATGTCACGCCGCTGGTCGATGTGATGATGGTGCTGGTGGTGATCTTTATCATCACGGCGCCGCTGCTGGCCAGCACCATCCGGCTCGATCTGCCCAGGACCGAGGCGGCCACGTCCGTAGAGACGCCCCGCTTTGTCACGCTGGTGGTCGATAAATCCGGCCAGGCCTTTTTGAATGACGAGCCGCTGGCGCTGGACGAGCTGGCGCGCCAGCTGCTCCAGACCGCGCGCCAGCATCCCGACACCGAAGTGCAGTTGCGCGCCGATCAGGCTGTGCCTTACGGCAAGGTGGTCGAGGTGATGGGACTGGCACAAAAGGCCGGTCTGAACCGCATCGGTTTCGTGGCCGATCCGACGCCGGCCACTGGCGCGGGTACAACTGCCGCTCGTTAACCGGCACAGGCGCGCCCAGCCCCTAAAATCAGGCGTTCACAGCGTTGTGCTGACTGGCCCGTGCTTTCGGGTTCTTTTTCCGGTTTTGAGAAGTTTTTCATGCAAGATAAATACAACCACCTCGATGTCGAGCGCAGCGCGCAAACCCACTGGAATGCCGCCGATGCCTACCGCGTGAGCGAAGACGCGAGCCGCCAGAAATACTACGCCTGCTCCATGCTGCCTTACCCCAGCGGCAAGCTGCACATGGGCCATGTGCGCAACTACACCATCAACGACATGCTCGCGCGCCAGCTGCGCATGAAGGGCTACAACGTCCTGATGCCCATGGGCTGGGATGCGTTTGGCCTGCCGGCGGAAAACGCCGCGCTGAAAAACGCCATGCCGCCCGCCAAATGGACCTACGACAACATTGCGTACATGAAAAAGCAGATGCAGGCGATGGGGCTGGCCATCGACTGGAGCCGCGAAGTCGCCACCTGCGACCCGACGTACTACAAATGGAACCAGTGGCTGTTCCTGAAAATGCTGGAAAAAGGCATCGCCTACCGCAAGACCCAGGTGGTGAACTGGGATCCGGTGGACATGACGGTGCTGGCCAACGAGCAGGTGATCGACGGCAAGGGCTGGCGCACCGGCGCCACGGTGGAAAAGCGCGAGATTCCGGGCTATTACCTGAAGATCACCGATTACGCGCAGGAGTTGCTCGACCATGTGCAGGTCGGCGGCGACAAGGCCACGCTCAATGGCTGGCCCGAGCGCGTGCGCCTGATGCAGGAAAACTGGATCGGCAAGAGCGAAGGCGTGCGCTTTGCCTTCACGCACGACATCGGCGATGCGTCAGGCGCCTTGATTGGCGACGGCCGCATGTACGTGTTCACCACGCGCGCCGACACCATCATGGGCGTGACCTTCTGCGCCGTGGCGCCGGAACACCCGCTGGCGGTTCACGCTGCCGCGTCCAATCCTTCTCTGGCCGCTTTCATTGAAGAGTGCAAATCTGGCGGCACGACCGAAGCCGAACTGGCCACGCAGGAGAAGAAGGGCCAGCCGACGGGCCTGTTCGTGACGCACCCGCTGACCGGCGCGCAGGTGGAAGTCTGGGTGGGCAACTATGTGCTGATGAGCTACGGCGATGGCGCGGTCATGGGCGTGCCGGCGCATGACTTCAGAGACCTCGCCTTTGCTAAGAAGTACGACATACCTGTGAAGGAGGTTTTCTTAGATACCGAAGTGAATGAATATGCTTCAAAGCTTGAGATCGCCACTAAGGGTGTTTTTAAGGTAGCACGAGGCATTGAAATTGGATTCTTCTCCGCCTTCAACGAGGCTTCGCAGGTCTACGGCGAAGGCATCATGAATATTGCGTATGGCTTTCTTGAGGCGCTGAGGCAGAACATTGAAAGTCGCCAGGGCACTTGCATTAACTCTGGGGTGTTCGATGGTTTAGACCACAAAGCCGCCGTCACCAAGGTGGCCGAACTGCTGGCTGCCCAAGGCCTGGGCGAGAAGAAAACCACCTGGCGCCTGCGCGACTGGGGCGTGAGCCGCCAGCGCTACTGGGGCACGCCGATTCCCATCATCCACTGCGACGAGCACGGCGCGGTGCCGGTGCCGGAACAAGACCTTCCCGTCGTCCTGCCGCAGGACTGCGTGCCCGACGGCTCGGGCAACCCGCTGCACAAGCACGAAGGTTTCCATGCCGGCGTGACCTGCCCGGTCTGCGGCAAGCCGGCGCGGCGCGAAACCGACACCATGGACACTTTTGTGGACAGTTCGTGGTATTTCATGCGCTATTGCGACTCGAAGAACACAGAGGCCATGGTGGCCAAAGGCGCCGACTACTGGATGCCGATGGACCAGTACATCGGCGGTATCGAGCACGCGATTCTTCACCTCTTGTATGCGCGTTTCTGGACCAAGGCAATGCGCGACCTGGGGCTGGTGAAGATTGACGAGCCTTTCACCAAGCTGCTGACCCAGGGCATGGTGCTCAACCATATTTACTCACGCAAGACTGAGAAGGGCGCCAAAGACTACTTCTGGCCGCACGACTTGGAGCATGTGCTTGACGAAACCGGCAAAGTGGTCGGCGCCCGTCTCAAGAACGAAGCGGACAGCAGCGACGGCAAGCTGCCCGTGGGAACGGCCATCGATTACGAGGGCGTGGGCACCATGTCCAAGTCCAAGAGCAACGGCGTCGATCCGCAGGAGCTGATCGAGAAATACGGCGCCGACACGGCGCGCCTGTACACCATGTTCACCGCGCCGCCCGAAGCCACGCTGGAGTGGAACGAGGCCGGGGTGGAGGGCTCTTACCGCTTCCTGCGCAGGGTCTGGAATTTCGGCGTCAAGCTCGAAGCGATGAAGTCGGCGGCTGGCGGGGCGGGCGCCGCAGACGCTGCGGCCGTACTGGACAAGGACACCAAGGCGCTGCGGCTCGAAGTCCACACCATCCTCAAACAGATCGACTACGACTACCAGCGCATGCAGTACAACACGGTGGTGTCGGGCGCGATGAAGCTGCTCAATGCGCTGGAAGACTTCAAGGGCGCGGTTTCCGCCGAATCTTTGGACGCGCTGCACGAAGGCCTGGGCATCCTGTTGCGCTGCCTCTACCCGGCCACGCCGCATCTGGCGCATGAGCTGTGGGCTGAGTTGGGCTACGCCGTGCAGTATGGTGAGCTGCTCGACGCGCCCTGGCCCGAAGTGGACGCCAGCGCCCTGCAGCAGGACGAGATCGAGCTGATGCTGCAGATCAACGGCAAGCTGCGCGGCTCGGTCACGGTGCCGGCCGGCGCCGACAAGGCGGTGATCGAGGCCGCAGCGCTGGCTTCGGAGGCCTTTGTCAAGCAGGCTGCTGGCGCGCCCGCGAAAAAGGTCATCGTGGTGCCGGGCCGTCTGGTCAACATCGTTGTTTGAGATCACTTTCAGAAGGTCCGCCATGCAGCGTCGCGCTTTACTGGCCTTGATGGCTTCTTCCGCCTCCGTGGCGCTGGCCAGCCTGGGGGGCTGCGGCTTTGCGCTGCGAAAAGCGCCCAATTTTGCCTTCACCACGCTGTACAGCGCTTTGTCCGAAGCCTCGCCGCTGGGCGTGGAGTTGCGGCGCTCGCTGGAGTCCACCGGCAAGGTCCGGGTGATCACCGAGGCGCGCGAGATCGAGCAGGCGCAGGTGGTGCTTGAAGCGCTGGCCGACCAGCGCGAGAAGGTGGTGCTCAGCCTCAATGCCTCGGGCCAGGTGCGCGAGTTCCAGTTGCGGCTGCGCTTTACCTTTCGCTTGCGAACTCAGGCCGGCAAGGAGCTGATTCCGGCGACAGAACTGGTGCTCCAGCGTGACATCAGTTTCAACGAGTCGGCGGTGCTGGCCAAGGAAGCGGAAGAAAACCTGCTCTACCGCGACATGCAAAGCGACATCGTCCAGCAGATCATGCGCCGTCTGGCGGCGGTCACGGCGCTGTAACGCAAGTTGCAGGCCGGGGCCTTTGGAGCCGGTGGCGGCTTTTGCGGGGGGTGGCTTGAAATGAAGCAAAGCCAGCGCTGCGCTGGCCCGGCGAGGCGGTGTTTGCGTTTCCCTGTACGTCGGCTCCATGGCCTAGCGTCTGGCAGGGGACCTGAATACCTCGAATATCTCCCTGTTTTTGAGTAGGTCAATTGGGTATGCAAATGAAATCAGGACACCAGGCCGCAAAGCCAGTAAGCTCCCCGCCCATGTCTTTGCCTGGCCTGTCTTCTTTGCCGCTGCCCTTGCCCGGTCTGCCCGGCGAAGCCGCGTTCCCGGCGGGACATCATGCCCAGGCCACACCTTTGGCCATGCTGGATGATCCGCAGGAATGGTCCGCCTTTAGCCGCCCCTTGGCCCGGCAGGCGGCCTGCTGGGAGTCCAGCGTGGTGTTTGAGGGGATGCATTGCGCGGCCTGCGCCCTGACCATCGAGGACGCCTTGCGCCGCGTGCCCGGCGTGCTGTCGGCAGAGGTCAGCGCGGCCAGCCACCGGGGGCGCATCGTCTGGTCCGACCAGGCGGTCAAGCCGTCCGGCTGGATGCAGGCCGCTGCCCGCGCCGGCTACCCGGCCGTGCCGGCCAATGACGCTTTTGCCAATGACCGCCGGCGCACCGAAACCCGCCAAGCCCTGTGGCGCCTGGGTGTGGCCGGGATGTGCATGATGCAGGTGATGATGTACGCGTGGCCGGCCTATGTGGCCGAGCCGGGCGACCTGACGCCCGACATGGCGCAACTGCTGCGCTGGGCATCCTGGCTGCTGTCGATGCCGGTGCTGCTGTTTTCCTGCGCGCCGTTCTTTGCCAATGCGCTGCGCGATCTGCGCCATCGGCGCGTCAGCATGGACTTGCCGGTTGCTCTGGGCATGGTGATCACCTTTGCCGTGAGTTCCCTCGGAACGTTCGAGCCGGCCGGGATTTTCGGGGCCGAGGTGTATTTCGATTCCTTCACCATGTTTGTGTTTTTCCTGCTGACCGGGCGCTGGCTGGAGTTGCGCCTGCGCGACCGCACCGCTGGCGCGCTCGAAGCGCTGATGAACCGCCTGCCCGACAGCGTCGAGCGGCGCGGCACCGACGGCGTTTTCGAGCGGGTGGCCGTGCGCCGGCTGGGCGCGGGCGATGTGATCCGCGTGCTGCCGGGCGAAGCCTTTCCGGCCGATGGCCGCATTCTGGAAGGCGCCACGCTGGCCGACGAGTCGCTGCTGACGGGCGAGTCGCGCCCGCTGCCGCGCGGCCAGGGCAGCCCCGTGATTGCCGGCAGCCACAACCTCTCAAGCGCCGTGGTGGTGCAGGTCGAGCACACCGGCGCCAACACCCGCTTTGCCCAGATCGTGGCGCTGATGGAAAGCGCCTCAACCTCCAAGCCGCAACTGGCGCAACTGGCAGACCGCATTGCCAAGCCGTTCCTCATTTTTGTCCTGCTGGCCGCAGGCGGGGCCGGCGCCTACTGGTGGTCGCAGGATCCGGGCCACGCCCTGATGGTGGCCGTCGCGGTGCTGATCGTCACCTGCCCCTGCGCGCTGTCGCTGGCCACGCCGGCGGCCATGCTGGCCAGTGCCGGCGCCCTGGCCCGGCGCGGCGTGCTGGTGCGCCGCCTGCAGGCGCTCGAAAGCCTGGCCGCCGTGAACACGGTGGTGTTCGACAAGACCGGCACCCTGACGCGCGATGCCTTTGCGCTGGGCGAGATCAGCACGCGCGAAGGCGTGTCACCGGCTCAGGCCCTGGCCATGGCTGCTGCGCTGGCCCAGCATTCCCTGCATCCGGTGTCGCGCGCGCTGGTAGCGGCCGGTCAGGGTGGCGAGCAGGTCGGTCTTTGGCAGGCCGAAGCGGTGCAGGAAACTGCGGGGCAGGGCGTTTCGGGGTGCCTGGTGTGTGCCCGCGAACCGGGCGCCGCCGTGTCGGCACGCCTGGGATCGGCCCGTTTTTGCGGCGTGGACTCGCCTGCCAGCGATGCCCTGCAAGCTTGCCTGAGCGATGAGCAGGGCTGGATTGCCACTTTCCTGCTGGGCGAAGACCTGCGTGCCGATGCCCGTGCCACTGTCGCTGCGCTGCAGGCAAAGGGTATACATGTGCATCTATTGTCGGGAGATATATCGGATTCCGTGACCCGGATTGCGCGCCAGACCGGCATTGAGCAGGCCAGGGGCCACTGCACACCGCAGGACAAGCTGGTCTTTTTGCGCGAACTGCAAGCCCAGGGCCGCAAGGTGGCCATGGTGGGTGATGGCCTGAACGACGGCCCGGTGCTGGCTGGGGCGCATGTGTCTTTTGCCTTTGGCCAAGCGGTGCCGCTGGCGCAGGCGCAATCAGATTTTGTGGTGCTGGGCGAGCGGCTGGGCGCCGTGGCCGAGACTTTGTTGCGCGCACGCCGCACATTGCGCATCGTTCGTCAGAATTTAGGGTGGGCCGCTGTCTACAATGCTGTCTGCGTGCCCTTGGCGGTGGCCGGCTGGTTGCCTGCATGGTTGGCTGGATTGGGCATGGCCCTTAGTTCGCTGCTGGTGGTGCTCAACGCGCTACGGCTGTCGACCACAATTTCCCCGTTGGAGACCTTTTGATGGACATCCTTTTTCTGCTGATTCCGTTGTCCGTCAGCTTGGTGTTTTTGATTTTAGGGGGATTGTGGTGGGCCATTTATCGGGGGCAATTTGAAGACATTGAGGCCGAGGGCGAGCGCATTCTCCGGGATGATTGACGCAAGTCAATCTACACTCGGTTACTGCAGGGTACTCTCGCAAGGTTAATTAGGACAAGAGGTAAAAATGACATTTGCCAACACACAGGCCACTACCTACAACGACACCGTTGTCAGGCAGTTTGCCATCATGACGGTGGTTTGGGGGGTGGTCGGGATGCTGGTCGGCGTGATCATCGCTGCCCAACTGGCCTGGCCAGAGCTTAATCTAGGGATTCCCTGGCTGACCTATGGTCGCTTGCGACCCCTGCATACCAATGCGGTGATTTTCGCCTTTGGCGGTTGCGGCCTGTTTGCAACGGCCTACTATGTGGTGCAGCGCACTTGTCAGGTCAGGCTGTTTGCTGAAAAGCTCGCATCCTTTACCTTCTGGGGCTGGCAGCTTGTGATCCTGGCCGCGGTCATTTCCCTGCCGCTGGGCTACACCCAGGGCAAGGAATACGCCGAGCTGGAGTGGCCGATTGACATCCTCATCACCCTGGTGTGGGTCTCGTTTGCCGTGGTGTTCTTCGGCACCGTGGGCACGCGCAAGGTGCGCCACATCTACGTGGCCAACTGGTTCTTCGGCGCCTTCATCCTGGCCGTGGCCCTGCTGCACCTGGTCAACAGCGCGGCCATCCCGGTCGGCGCCTTCAAGTCCTACTCGGCCTACGCCGGTGTGCAGGACGCGATGGTGCAGTGGTGGTACGGTCACAATGCCGTGGGCTTTTTCCTGACGGCCGGCTTCCTGGGCATGATGTACTACTTCGTGCCCAAGCAGGCCGAGCGTCCCGTCTATTCCTACCGCCTGTCCATCGTCCACTTCTGGGCGCTGATCTTCACCTACATGTGGGCCGGTCCTCACCACCTGCACTACACCGCCCTGCCTGACTGGACCCAGTCGGTCGGCATGGTCTTCTCCCTGATCCTGCTGGCGCCAAGCTGGGGCGGCATGATCAACGGCGTGATGACCCTGTCGGGCGCCTGGCACAAGCTGCGCGACGACCCGATCCTGCGCTTCCTGATCGTCTCCCTGTCCTTCTACGGCATGAGCACGTTCGAAGGCCCGATGATGGCCATCAAGACGGTCAACGCGCTGTCCCACTACACCGACTGGACCGTTGGCCATGTGCACTCCGGCGCTCTGGGCTGGGTGGGTCTGGTCACCATCGGCAGCCTGTACTACCTGATCCCGCGCCTGTTCGGCCAAAAGCAGATGTACAGCATGAAGGCCGTTGAAATCCACTTCTGGACCGCCACCATCGGCATCGTGATCTATATCGCGGCGATGTGGATTGCCGGCGTGATGCAGGGTCTGATGTGGCGCGCCATCAACACGGACGGCACCCTGACCTACACCTTCGTTGAAAGCGTCAAGGCGACCTTCCCCTTCTATGTGCTGCGCTTGACGGGCGGCCTGCTGTATCTCAGCGGCATGGTGATCATGCTGTGGAACACGATCATGACAGCGACTGCGGGCCGCTCGGTCACCGTTCAAATCCCGGCTGCCGTGGCCCACGCTTGAGGAAAAACATCAACATGGCTAACCATCAATCCAGCGGCGGCGTCTCTCACGAGAAGGTCGAAACGAATAACTTCCTGATGATCGTGCTGATCCTCATCGTGCTCCTTTTCGGCGGCATGGTGGAGATCGTGCCCCTGTTCTTCCAGAAGTCCACCACCGAGCCGATCAAGGGTTTGCAGCCCTACACGGCGCTGCAGGTCATCGGCCGCGACATTTATGTGCGTGAAGGCTGCTACAACTGCCACTCGCAGATGATTCGCCCTTTCCGGGCAGAAACGCTGCGCTACGGTCCGTATTCCGTGGCGGGCGAGTCGGTGTATGACCATCCGTTCCAGTGGGGCAGCAAGCGCACCGGCCCGGACCTGGCTCGTGTGGGCACGAAATACAGCGATGAATGGCACAAGATCCACCTGAACAACCCTCGTGATGTGGTGCCTGAGTCCAACATGCCGGCTTACCCCTGGCTTGAAAAGAACCTCGTGGACGAGACCACGGTCGAGGCTCACATGAAGGGCTTGCGTCAGGTCGGCGCGCCTTACCCGGACGAGCAAATTGCCAAGGCAGCCGAAGACGTCAAGGGTAAAACCGAGATGGAAGCCGTGGTGGCCTACCTGCAGGTGCTCGGCATTCACCGTAAATAACCTCACGGAGTTGCGGCCATGGATATCAACATACTCAGAGCCATCGTGACGGTGGTCAGTTTCATCATCTTCCTGGGCATCATGGCTTGGGCTTGGTCCAGCCGCAATGCCGCCAGTTTTGAAGAGGCAGCGCAGCTGCCCTTCAAACAGGACGAATAGACAGCGCCAAAGAACTGTGGATAAGGAATAAATAATGAGCGATTTCACCAGTAGTTTCTGGTCAGTCTACGTGGCTGGCATCTCGCTGGTGGGCATTTTTGCCTGCCTGGTGCTTTTGTGGTTCAGTGGCAAAGCCAAGGCCATGACTGCCAATGACAACACCACCGGCCATGTCTGGGACGGCGACTTGCGTGAGATGAACAATCCCCTGCCACGCTGGTGGGTGTGGCTATTCATCATCACCGTGGTGTTCGCCCTGGGCTATCTGGCCATGTACCCTGGCCTGGGCAATTACGCCGGCAAATTTGGCTGGAGCCAGGTGGGCCAGTACGAAGCGGAAGTGGCCAAGGGCAACAAGGAAGTCGAACCCCTGTATGCCAGGTTCAAGGGCATGAAGCCCGAGGATGTGTCGAACGATCCGCAAGCCATGGCGATTGGCGAGCGTTTGTTCATGAACAACTGCGCGCAGTGCCACGGATCGGATGCACGGGGCAGCAAGAGCTTTCCCAATCTGTCCGACAAGGACTGGCTGCACGGCGGCACGCCCGAAAAAATCGTGGAAACCATCACTGGCGGCCGTATGGGCAACATGCCGCCCATGGCCGCGGCTGTCGGCACGCCGGACGATGTCCGCAACGTAGCCCACTACGTGCTCAGCCTGTCCAACAGCCCGCATGACTCGCTCAAGGCTTCTCTTGGCAAATCCAAGTTCGGTGCCTGCGCCGCATGCCACGGCGCCGATGGCAAAGGCAACCAGGCCATTGGCGCGCCCAACCTGACCGATGACATCTGGCTGCACGGATGGGGTGAAAACGCCATCGTCGCGATGGTCAACAACGGCAAGGTCAATCAGATGCCGGCTCAGGCGACCAAGTTGACCGAATCCCAGATCCATGTCCTGGCATCGTATGTATGGGGCCTGTCCAACAAGGCCGGTGCCACGGCCATGAAGTGATTTTTGCCCAGCGGAGCCCCATCGGGGGTTCCAGCAGGGGCAACTCCTTTGATGACTACCGAGCTTCCCGCCAGAAAATCACTCCGATTGCAGTTGCGGGGTAGAACACAGCCAAAAATTCCTGCCGCTAGTGTCATGTCAAGCGCCTCAAGCCGGTTCTCTGCAGAGGCAGGCCTACCGACACTTTGCACTTGACGCAACACTAGCGCGGATCAGGAATTTTTTCTTTGTGCCAGTCCCTCAAGAAATTTTACCCGCGCAGCGTTTCAGCGTTTCGGGCTTTCTCACTTGATGCCGCACCCGAAGGGCATGATGATGATGGTGCCGACTGAGTCGCGCAGGATAAATGTAACCCTGCAGTTACCTTATGGAGATGCCAGGTCAGGCTCTCATACGGTATATTTTGAAACTGAAGCTATTGACACAGTGGGACTCGTCGAGAAAACTCAGTGTTTTTTTGTACCCCAACAACGAACGGATGACTCTCATGGATGAAAATCAATCGCAACCCTGGTGGAAGTTCGGTCACGTCTGGCTGGTCCTTGCCGGACCCGCCGTGGTAGTGGTGGCTTCCTTTATCACCCTGTACCTGGCCATCAGCATTCCCGATCCGGTGATTACCGACGCCAAACCCCAAGCCCTGGCGCCAGCGATGCAGGCACGCAACCATGCGGCTACCGGTGTTCCGGTGCCTTCCAAACCCTAAGGCGCCGCATTTCCCAACCCCAAAGGAAACCCCGACATGCTTGTCCAACGATTGATGTGGATTGCCTGGCCCGCCTTCCTGCTGGCAGGCGTGATTGAAATGCTGGTGTTCGCCATGGTGGATCCGCAGGATATGCACTGGTTTGGGCACCCCCTGGCAGTGTCGCGCGAAGCCGTCTACACCATGGCTTTCTTCTGTTTCTGGGGACTGACCATGGCGTCCAGTGCCTTGACTACACTGCTGGCCATGTCACCTTTTGAGGTCAATCGTTGTCCTTTGCCGGTGGATGGCCGGCCCCAGGAATGCCCCAAAGAGCTTGGCTGTAACTAAAACGTCAGTTTCGTTGACGCCTCCGATAGCGGCCTGAGACAGGCGCCAGTTCGCCTTTGCAGGCGCTTACTGGCAGGGATGGGCGTTGTTGTTCACGATGAGCTTGAGCGCATCGGTGTCGAGGATGCGCACATGGCGCTGCTTGACCTCGACAACGCCATCTTCTACGAACTTTGAAAATGTGCGGCTCACGGTTTCGAGCTTGAGGCCCAGGTAGCTGCCAATTTCCTCGCGTGTCATGCGCAGCAGGAGTTCGGACTGGGAAAATCCACGGGCATGCAAGCGCTGAACCAGGTTGAGCAGGAAGGCGGCCAGGCGCTCTTCCGCGCGCATGCTGCCGAGTAAAAGCATCACACCGTGCTCGCGCACGATTTCACGGCTCATGATTTTGTGAACATGGCGCTGCAGGGCGGCAACCTCCCTGGACAACTCTTCAATCCGGTCAAACGGCATGACGCACACTTCGGCATCTTCCAGAGCCACCGCGTCGCAGGTGTGATGGTCCTTGACGATGCCATCCAGACCGATGATTTCCCCCGCCATCTGAAAGCCCGTGACCTGATTGCGCCCGTCTTCGGTGGTGATGCAGGTTTTGAAAAAACCGGTGCGAATGGCGTACAGCGAAGCGAATTTTTCGCCATTGGCATACAGCCTGGTGCCGCGCTTGACCTTGCGCCGGATGGCCACCACTTCATCGATTTTTTCCAGCTCTTCGGCCTTTAGGCCCATCGGCATGCACAACTCGCGCAAATTGCAGTTGGAGCAGGCGACCTTGATGGTGTGTGAGTTCATGGGGTGTATTTTGATATCGTTGCCGACGTCTGCTCGCCGACCCGGCTCCAGCGGTTGTGGGATGACCTCAAGCATGACAGGCTCCTGACAAATTTTGGTAAGGGCCGGCACCGGGCTGACGGCTGATCTAGGGCTGATCTATATCAAAAAGGGGCAGTGCGGTTCACGATACATTGGCCGGATATGCCCCGAGACTGCCGGTGCGCGTTCCAAGGAAATGTCATGAACGCTGTTGCGATCAATTGTATGCCTATCCCCTCGCCTGAATTGATTCGCGGTTTCGATGTGCCCGGCCCCCGTTACACCTCCTACCCGACGGCTGACCGTTTTGTCGAAGCCTTTACGGCCGATCAGGTCTGCTTGGCGCTGGCCCAGCGCCGTGAAGGCGCTGCCGCCATGCTGCTGCCGCTCTCGCTGTATGTGCACATTCCCTTTTGCGAGTCGCTGTGCTACTACTGCGCCTGCAACAAGATCATTACCAAGCGCCACGAGCGCGGCGAAACTTACCTGCGTTACCTCAGCCGCGAAGTTGATCTGCATACCGCCCATCTGGGCCTTGGCCAGACGGTCAGCCAGTTGCATCTGGGCGGGGGCACGCCCACTTTCCTGACCGATGACGAACTGCGCGAACTGATGGCCATGCTGCGGCGCAGCTTTACCTTTGCGCCGGGCGGTGAGTATTCCATTGAAGTCGATCCGCGCTCTGTCGATGCAGACCGCCTGGGGACTCTGGCCGAGCTGGGTTTTAACCGGCTGAGCTTTGGCGTGCAGGATTTCGATCCGGCCGTGCAAAAGGCCGTGCATCGCATTCAGCCGGCCGAGCAGGTGTTTTCGCTGGTGGCGTCGGCGCGCTCGCTGGGGTTCGAGTCGGTCAATATCGACCTGATCTATGGTCTGCCACGGCAGACCCCCGAATCGTTTGACCGCACATTGGCGCAGATTGGCCAGTTGCGGCCGGACCGTATCGCGCTGTATGCCTATGCCCATCTGCCGCAGCGCTTCAAGCCGCAACGCCGCCTTCTGGTGGCCGAGTTGCCGCCGGCCAGCGCCAAACTGGAAATGCTGTCGCGCTCGCTGTCGGCGTTTCAGCAGGCCGGTTATGTCCATGTCGGCATGGACCATTTTGCCCTGCCCAATGATCCGCTGGCCGTTGCCAAACGGCAGGGGCGGCTGCATCGCAACTTCCAGGGCTACAGCACCCAGCCCGACTGTGACCTGATCAGCCTGGGCGTGTCGGCCATTGGCCGGGTAGGGGCCACCTACAGCCAGAATGCCAAGACGCTGGAGGAGTATTACGACTACCTGGACCAGGGGCATCTGCCGGTGGTGCGAGGCCTGGCCCTTTCGCGCGACGATCTGGTGCGGCGTAGCGTCATCATGGCGCTGATGTGTCAGGGGCAGCTGGAGTTCGAGTCGATAGACCTGGCGCACCTGATTGATTTCAAACTCTATTTCGCTGCCGAACTGGCAACCCTGCGCGGCATGCAGGCGCAGGGCCTGGTCGAAGTGAGCGAAACCGGCATCCAGATCACCGAGATGGGCTGGTTCTTTGTGCGCGGCGTGGCCATGGTGTTTGACCGCTACCTGCAGGCTGACCGTACGCGTGCAAGGTTTTCCAAGATCATCTAAAAAGCCTGCATGCAAACATCACTGGCCGCGACGGCCCTGCTCATGGGGCTGGCTGGCGGGCCGCATTGCATTGCCATGTGCGGCGCGGCCTGCGCCGGCATCGGCAAGGCCGCTGGCGAGCGCAAGACTTCTGCGCTCTGGACGTTTCAGGCTGGCCGCCTGGCCAGCTATTCGGCGCTTGGCGCGGTGGCGGCCGCTTCGATGCAGGGCCTAGGCTGGCTGACCACCCAGACGGCCGTGATGCGCCCGGTCTGGACGCTTTTTCATGTGGCCGTGATGATGCTGGGGCTGATGCTGGTGCTGCTGGCGCGCCAGCCCGTCTGGCTCGACAACACCGCCCGCAGCGTCTGGGGCAAGGTGCGTGCCCTGCATGCGTCGTGGGGGCGGGGCGCGCCGCTGGCCATCGGCGCGCTGTGGGCTTTCATGCCCTGCGGGCTGCTGTACTCGGCGCTGCTGGTGGCCGCGCTCAGCGGCGGCGCGCTGGACGGGGCGCTGACGATGGCGCTGTTCGCCCTGGGCAGCAGCGTGTCCCTGCTGATCGGCCCCTGGCTGCTGCTGCGCCTGCGCGGTGGCGGCAACGGCGAGTGGGGCGTGCGTCTGGCCGGCTTGGCGCTGGCGGCCACTTCGGGCTGGGCCTTGTGGATGGGGCTGGTCCACAACACCGCGCCTTGGTGCCTCACGCCTTAAAGCGCTTTCATCGCGCCTGTCTCCGCTCGCTCTCGGCGGTCAAGCGGCAAACTCCTGCATTGAGCCTCACAGCTCAAGCGGGCCTGGCTGAAAATTTCCTGAAACGGCGCAGGGCTTTCGCCACTCGCAGGTTTTGAGGCGCTGGTCAATCTCAGACGCGCCGCAGCAGCGTGCTCTTGCCAAACAGGCTCTCGATCAGTTCGAGCGCCACCTGTGCCGTGCCGTTGCGCACATCAAGCGCCGGGTTCAGCTCCATCACATCGAGCGACGCCAGCCGTGCGGTGTCGGCAATCATTTCCATGCACAGCTGCGCTTCCCGGTAAGTCGGCCCGCCCTTGACCGCCGTGCCCACGCCGGGCGCAAAATCGGCATCCAGGAAATCCACGTCAAAGCTGATGTGCAGATGGGTGTTGTCGTCCACGCCGGCGAGCGCTGCCTCCATGGTGCGCTTCATGCCCATCTCGTCGATGTAGCGCATGTCGAACACTTCCAGGCCGACTTGGCGCACGAACTGGCGCTCGCCTTCATCGACGCTGCGAATGCCGATATGGCGAAAGGCTGACGGCTCCAGGGCCGGCACCGTGCCGCCGATTCCGGCCAGTTCCACCGGGCCGTAGCCGCACAGCACCGCCACCGGCATGCCGTGGGTGTTGCCGGTGGGGGTCAGCTCATCGGTGTTGAAGTCGGCATGAGCGTCGAGCCACAGCACCCGCAGGTTTTTGCCCGCCTGCCGGCAGTGGCGGGCCACGGCGCTGATGGAGCCAATGGCCAAGCAGTGGTCGCCGCCCAGCAACAGCGGCAGTTCGCCCATGCGCAAGGCGTCATGCACGGCTTCGTAGACGAGATGGTTCCAGGCCACCACCTCATCGAGATGGCGGTAGCCATTGACCGGTGGCCGCCAGGGATTGGACGGCCCGGCCAGGTTGCCCTGATCGCTCACCTGAAGACCCCGACTCTCCAGCGTTGCCTGCAGCCCGGCCACGCGCAAGGCCTCCGGCCCCATGCAGGCGCCGCGAACGCCTGCGCCCACATCAGTAGGCGCGCCGATCAGCCGGATGGGCGAGGTCATGTCGTGCTCAACTCGGCATCAAGCGGGCGATTCACGGGTGTCATGGTGGCGGATGGTTCAGGCACAGGCCGCGCACCACCCGTTTGCAGGAGCCCGAAAAGATTCTTCGGGTCACCCAGTTCCGGAATCAGGTCAATCGTCTGACGCCGGCTTTGCTGCTGTTGCAACTGGTACAGGTAGCGCAGCGCCGAATAGTCTTCCAGTGCAAAACCGACAGAGTCAAAAATCGTCACTTCCTGCGTGCAAGCGCGGCCGGGAGCGGCTGTGCTCACCACCTGCGCAAATTCGGTGACGGCAAAATCGGCGGGCAGTTGCTGGATTTCGCCTTCCAGGCGCGACTGGGGCTCGTACTCCACGATGACCCGCGCATCCGGGCGGCGCAGGATGTCGGGGTGCAGCTCGGTCTTGCCGGGGCAGTCGCCGCCCAGGGCATTGAGATGCATGCCGGGAGCTATCATGCCGGGCGTCAGGACGGGGGCGTGGCGCTTGTCGGCGGTGGCGGTGGTCACGATGTCGGCGCCCCGGACTGCCTCGGCCACCGAGCGGCAGGGCGTGATGCGCAGGTCGCGCAGGCCGGCGTTTTCTAGGTTGGTCATCAATCTGGCGGTGGCCAGCGGGTCCAGGTCGTACAGCCGGAGGTCGCGAATGCCCAGCATGTGGTGAAACGCCATTGCCTGAAACTCGCTTTGCGCGCCGTTGCCGATCAGCGCCATCACCCGGCTGTCCGGCCGGGCCATCCAGCGCGCCGCCAGCGCCGACATGGCGGCGGTGCGTAGCGCCGTGGTCAACGTCAGCTCCGACAGCAGCAGGGGCGCGCCGGTCTGCACCTCCGCCAGCACGCCGAAAGCCATGACCGTGGGCAGGCCGCGCGCCGTGTTCCCGGGGTGACCGTTGACGTACTTGAAGGCATAGTGCTGGCCGTCGCTGATGGGCATGAGCTCGATCACGCCGCCCGGCGAATGCGTCGCATGGCGCGCCGATTTGCCGAATTCGCCCCAGCGCCGGTAATCGGCCTCGATGCGCCCGGCCAGGCCCTCCATGAAAACCGCCGGCCCCAGGCGCCCGACGATGCGCTGCAGGCTTTCAATGCCGATGTATTCCACCATGATGGACCTCCTGCTGGTTGCGTCATGCCGCTGGCGCTGGTTCGTGCCGGGTTGCCTGTGCTGCGCGCAAGCTGGCTAAAAAAGAAAATGCGGCTGGCCGCGCAATTTATCAACCGCCTTGCGCGCAGGCGTGGGTCGCCTTCATCAGTTTGAGGGCAGGGCCAGCCTTCAGGCCGGGCTGTGGCTTGTTCACCCGCAAGCTGCAGGGGCTTTTGCCGCATGGCGTGCCCAGGGCGCCAGCCGCTAAACTTGTCGCCCATGAACCTGGCCCCCGCCCATCTCGCCGAGCACCTCAAGCGCGGACTCAAAAGCCTCTACACCCTGCACGGCGACGAGCCCCTGCTGGTGCAGGAGTTCGCCGACGCCCTGCGCGCTTGCGCCCGCCAGCAAGGCTATACCGAGCGCACCGTCCACACCGTCTCTGGCGCGCATTTCGACTGGAGCGAAGTGCTGGCCAGCAGCGGATCTCTCAGCCTTTTTGCCGACAAGCAGATGGTGGAAATCCGCATTCCCAGCGGCAAGCCGGGCAAGGATGGCTCGGTCGCGCTGCAGCAGCTGGCTGAGCGCGCCCAGGGCGACGAGTCCACGCTCACGCTGGTCATCCTTCCAAAACTGGACAGCGCGACAAGCAAGGGCGCCTGGTTCGGCGCGCTCGACAGCTTTGGCGTCACCGTCAAGTTCGACCCGGTGGACCGGCGCATGCTGCCGCAGTGGATCGCCCAGCGTCTTCAAGCGCAGGGCCAGCGCGTGGCCGGCGGCGACGAAGGCCAGCGCACGCTGCAGTTCTTTGCCGACCGGGTCGAAGGCAATCTGCTGGCCGCGCACCAGGAAATCCAGAAGCTCGCGCTGCTCTATCCGCCCGCCGGGGGCGAGGGCATCCTGACGTTTGACCAGGTGGAAAACGCTGTTTTAAACGTCGCCCGCTACGACGTTTTCAAACTCGCTGAAGCAGTGCTGGCCGGCCAGCCGGTGCGCGTGGCGCGCATGCTCGACGGCCTGCAGTCCGAGGGCGAAGCGGCCGTGCTGGTGCATTGGGCATTGGCCGAGGACATCCGCAACCTGAAACGCGTGAAGGACGCGATCAACGCCGGCCGGCCCATGCCGATGGCCCTGCGCGAGAACCGCATCTGGGGCGCCAAGGAAAAATTGTTCGAGCGCGTGCTCCCCGGTTTGAGCGACAGCGCCCTGGCCGCCTTGCTGCAGGCGGCGCAAAAAGTCGATGGCATCGTCAAGGGCCTGAAGCAGCCCGACTGGCCGCACGACCCCTGGCAGGCGCTGCACCGCCTGGCCGGCATGGTCTGCGTGTACTGCGCCGCGCCGCTGCGCCCGCCCGCAGCCCGGCGCCCCGCGCTCGCAGCCGCCAGAGACTGAAAAGATGCAGGGCACCGCCTCGCTGTCCAAAAAGCTGATTCGCATTGGCGCCAGCCTGCTGATCGTGGCGCTGGCCTCCATCGGCTTGACGCTGTGGGTCACCTGGCAGCTCGAAGGCGGCGCGGCGGCGGTCAACGAGGCCGGGCGCATGCGCATGCAGACCTGGCGCCTGACCAGCGCGGCGCACGAAGGCATGGCCCGGCCCGAGCTGCAGCGGCTGGTAGGGCAGTTCGATAAAAGCCTGGCGGTGCTGCGCGCGGGCGACGCGTCCCGGCCGCTGTTCGTGCCCTGGGACGCGTCGGTCCGAAAAGAGTTTATGGTTGTCGAGTCGCTCTGGCGCGTGCAGCGCCAGCAGTGGCTCGCCGAGCCGGCGCCGAGCATGGCCATCACCCTGCAGACGGCCGGGGACTTTGTCGAGGCGATTGACCGCTTCGTGCTGGCGATTGAAAAGCACCTGTCCCGGCTCACGGCCATCTTGAATCTGTTCCAGTTCGCGATGATGGCGCTGGCCATCGGCGGGGCGGTGCTGATGCTCTACACCGGTTACCTGTATGTGATCAGCCCGCTGGGGCGGCTGCGCCAGGGGCTGGGCCGGGTCGAGGCCGGGGAGTTCACGACGCGCATCGAGGTCGATACCGAGGACGAATTCGGCCAGGTGGCCGCCGGTTTCAACCGCATGGCCGGCACGCTGGAGGCGATGTACAAGGGGCTCGAATCCCAGGTCGAGGCCAAGACCCGGCATATCGAGGCCCAGCGCATGCGCCTGGAAGCGCTGTATGAGGTCAGCGCCTTCCTGGCCCAGGCCGCCAGCATCGAGGAGCTGGCGCGCGGCTTTGCCCAGCGCGTGCGCACCCTGATGAAAGCCGATGCCGGCGCGGTGCGCTGGTCCGACGACGCCAGCCAGCGCTACCTGATGCTGGCCTCGGACTGCTTTCCGCAGGACATGCTCGAAGAAGAACGCAGCCTGCTGGCCGGCGCCTGCGCCTGCGGCAATCTGAAAGCCGAGTCGCGCACCCGCGTCATTCCCATCCTCAGCCATGACGAGATGCCGGTGCGCCACTGCGCCAAGGTGGGCTACGAAAGCGTGGTCAGCGTGCCGATCCGGCTGCAGCAGCGCCTGCTGGGCGAATTCAACCTGTTCTTTCGCAGCCCCGTGACCCTGAGCGCTGGCGAAACCGAGCTGCTCGACACCCTGGCCAGCCACCTGGCCAGCTCCTTGGAAGGCCTGCGCGCCGCTGCCCTGGCGCGCGAAGCGGCGGTGGGCGAGGAGCGCGCCCTGCTGGCGCGCGAGCTGCACGACTCCATCGCCCAGTCGCTGGTTTTTTTGAAAATCCAGGTGCAACTGCTGCGCAGCGCCGCGCAAAAAGGCCAGGCCGCACAGATGAACCAGGCGCTCGACGAGCTCGACACCGGGCTGCGCGAGAGCATCAGCGATGTGCGCGAGCTGCTGGTGCATTTCCGCACCCGCACCAACACCGACGACATCGAGCAGGCGTTGCAGGAAACGCTGCAGAAATTCCAGCACCAGACCGGCCTGCCCGCGCACCTGAGCGTGCAGGGCGACGGCCTGCCGCTGCCGCCCGATGTGCAGGTGCAGGTGCTGCATGTGGTGCAGGAGGCGCTGTCCAATGTGCGCAAGCATGCGGGGGCCAGCCGGGTTGACCTGGAAGTGCTCAAGGGCGAGCGCTGGCGTTTCATCGTGCGCGACGACGGCATCGGCTTTGACACCGGCCAGGGCCGGGACTCCTCGCATGTGGGCATGAAGATCATGCGCGAGCGCGCCGCCGGCATCGGCGCGCAGGTAAATATCGTCTCCGGGCCGGGCCAGGGCACCGCCACCACGCTGACCCTGCCCGCCCATCCCGTGGCGGGCACCAGCGGCGCGATCAACGCAGGCATGATGGGCGCGGGCAGCGCCAGCGCCGGCACCGGCCCGGAACCCGACGCCCTGGCCGCCCTGATGCGCGGCGCCTGAAGGAAAAAATGATGATACCGATCCGACTGCTGGTGGTCGATGACCACACCCTGTTTCGCCGGGGCTTGATTGCCCTGCTGTCGCTCGATGCGCGCTTCGAGGTGGCCGGCCAGGCAGGCGACATCGGCGAGGCGCTGCGCTGCGTCGAGCGCGACCGGCCCGACCTGGTGCTGCTGGACAACCACCTGCCGGGCGTTCTTGGTGTGGACGGCATCGCCTCGCTCAAGGCGCTGGCCCCCAGCCTGCGCATCCTGATGCTGACCATGAGCGAAAACGAAAACGACCTGGCCGCCGCGCTGCAGGCCGGCGCCGACGGCTACCTGCTCAAGACCGTCGAGCTCGACCACCTGGCCGGCTACATCCTGCAGGTGCTGGCCGGCGAGTCGGTGGTCAGCCCGGAAATGATGACCAAGCTGGTCACCGCCTTTCGGACCAAGGCAGCGCCTGCGCTGGCGGGCAGCAGCGCAGGCGCTGCGGCACTGGCAGCGGGCAGCGCCAGCGGCGAGCTGCCAGCGGTGGCCCGCGCCAGCGCGGGGTTTGATCTGCTCTCGGCGCGCGAGCGCGAAGTGCTCACGCTGATTGCCCAGGGCGACAGCAACAAGGCGATTGCCCGCAAGCTCGACATTGCTGAAACCACCGTCAAGATTCACGTCCAGCACATCCTGCGCAAGCTGCAGCTGACTTCGCGGGTGCAGGCCGCGGTGTACGCCGCCGGGCGTGAGCCGGGCTGAACCGGTTCCAGCCATTTTTGCGGCACAGCCCGGCCGCCCAGGCGCAGGGGCGGCATGGCCGCATCTTGACACAGGCTTGATGCGGGTTAGCCCCTAGTTCTTTGGAACTATGCGGAGGTCATCGGCCTAGTTCTTTTCGGTGCCCTGTCACGTTCCAACGGTGGATAGGCAAAACCCTGGAAACCCCCGACAGTCATGCCATGTTTCCTGGAGAAAAAAAATATGGCCTCTGACCTGAACAATTCACGGCGCGCCTGGTCCGTGCTCATTGTCAGCACGCTCGCCTTTACCGTGTGCTTCATGGTCTGGATGATGTTCGGCGTCATCGGCATTCCGATCAAGAAAATGCTGGGCCTCAACGCCACCGAGTTCGGCCTGCTCATGGCCACCCCCGTGCTCACCGGCTCCCTGATCCGCGTGCCGCTGGGCATCTGGACCGACAAATACGGCGGGCGCATCGTCATGGCCGTGCTGATGGCGATTACCGTGCCGGCCATCTGGATGATGAGCTACGCAACGCAGTACTGGCATTTCCTCACCATCGGCCTGTTCGTCGGCCTGGCCGGTGGCTCGTTTTCCGTCGGCACGCCTTACGTGGCGCGCTGGTTCCCCAAGAGCCGCCAGGGCACGGCCATGGGCGTGTATGGCGCGGGCAACTCGGGCGCGGCCGTGAACAAGTTCGTCGCGCCGGTGCTGCTGGTGGCCTTTGGCTGGACCATGGTGCCGCAGGTCTATGCGGCCATCATGCTCGGCACGCTGGTGCTGTTCTGGATGTTCAGCTACAGCGACCCCAAGCACCTGGTGCCCAGCAACGTCAGTTTCGCCGACCAGCTCAAGACCCTCAAAGACCCCAAGGTGCTCAAGTACTGCCAGTACTACAGCATCGTGTTCGGCGGCTATGTCGCCCTGTCGCTGTGGATGGTGCAGTACTACGTGGGCGAGTACGGCCTGGACATCCGCACCGCCGCGCTGCTGGCCGCCTGCTTCTCGCTGCCCGGCGGCGTGCTGCGCGCCGTCGGCGGTGTGCTCTCGGACAAGTACGGCGCGCACAGCGTGACGTGGTGGGTGATGTGGGTGAGCTGGATCTGCCTGTTCTTCCTGTCCTACCCGCAAACCGACTTCACCATCATCACGGTCAACGGCCCGAGCACTTTTCATATCGGGCTGAACATCTACACCTTCACGGCGCTGATGGCGGTTCTGGGCGTCGCCTTTGCCTTCGGCAAGGCCAGCGTCTTCAAATACATCAGCGACGACTATTCGCACAACATCGGCGCCATCAGCGGCATCGTCGGCCTGGCCGGCGGCCTGGGCGGCTTTGTCTTGCCGATCATGTTCGGTGCGCTGATGGACCTGACCGGCATCCGCTCCAGCGCTTTCATGCTGATGTACGGCGTGGTCTGGGTCTCCCTGATCTGGATGTACTGGACCGAAGTGCGCCGCGCCGAAGTCATGGGCCGCAACGTCGCGGGCGCCCAGGCTTGATACCCCTTTCTACCGGGAGCAAATAATGACCACCAAAACCGTTTCCCCCGCAGGCCTTGCGGGTGTGCCGCCGGGGCCTGACTCGGGCGCCGACATCGCCGACTGGCGCCCCGAGGACGCGCAGTTCTGGGAAAGCACCGGCAAGCGCATCGCCTACCGCAACCTGTGGATTTCCGTGCCCAGCCTGCTGTGCGGCTTTGCCATCTGGGGCATGTGGGGCATCATCACGGTGCAGATGCTCAACCTGGGTTTCCCTTTCACCCAGGCCGAGCTGTTCACCCTGACCGCCATCGCCGGTCTGGCCGGCGCCACGATGCGCATTCCGGCGTCCTTTTTGATCCGCCTCGCCGGCGGGCGCAACACCATCTTCCTGACGACCTCGATGCTGCTGGCCCCGGCGATTGGCACCGGCATCGTGCTGCAGCATCCCGAGTGGCCGCTGTGGACGTTTCAGCTGATGGCGCTGTGGTCGGGCGTGGGCGGCGGCAACTTTGCCAGCTCCATGTCGAACATCAGCGGCTTTTTCCCCAAGCGCCTGCAGGGCACGGCACTCGGCCTGAACGCGGGCCTGGGCAACTTCGGCGTGACCACCATGCAGATCGTCATTCCGCTGGTGATGACGATGAGCGTCTTCGGCAGCTTCGGCGGCGAGCCGACGGTGCTGGTGAAAAACAGCGGCTGGATCTTCGGCAAGATTCTTGCGGGCACGCCGACCTGGATCCAGAACGCGGGTTTTACCTGGCTGCTCTCGCTGGTGCCGCTGTCCGTGCTGTGCTTCTTCGGCATGAACAACCTGAAAACCGTCTCGCCTGAAATTGGCGGAACGATCCCGGCTTTCCTCAAGATCATCTGGCTCTACACGCTGTCCTTCGTGCCGGCCGGCGTCGGCCTGTACCTCTACCTGCCCAAACCCACCGGCCTGGGCCTGCTCAACATGTGGGTGGCCATGCCGCTGATCATCGCCAGCACGCTGATGGTGTTGAAGCTCACCGCTTTCGGCCCGATGAAGGAAAACATCGCCAAGCAGTTCGCGATTTTCAGCAACAAGCACACCTGGTCGCTGACGGTGCTCTACATCGTCACCTTCGGCTCCTTCATCGGTTTTTCGATGGCGCTGCCCCTGGCTATCACGGTGATCTTCGGCATCAGCCATGTGCCAGACGCCGCCGGCATCATGCAGCACACGCTGAAGAACCCGAACGCGCCCTCGGCCCTGACCTACGCCTGGATCGGCCCCTTCGTCGGCGCGGCGGTTCGCCCCATCGGCGGCTGGATTTCGGACAAGGTGGGCGGCTCCATCGTCACCCAGATCATCTCGGCCGTCATGGTGGCCGCCTCGGTAGCTGTCGGCTACGTGATGCTGCTGGCCTACCAGTCGGCCACGCCGGAACAATACTTCTTCATGTTCATGGGCTTGTTCGTGCTGCTGTTCACCGCCAGCGGCATCGGCAACGGCTCGACGTTTCGCACCATCGGCGTGATCTTTGACCGCCAACAGGCCGGCCCCGTGCTGGGCTGGACCTCGGCGATTGCCGCCTACGGCGCCTTCATCGCCCCGGTGGTCATCGGCGCGCAGATCAAGGCCGGAACGCCCCAGAACGCCATGTACGGCTTTGCCATCTTCTACGCCCTGTGCCTCGTGCTGAACTGGTGGTTCTACCTGCGCCCTGGCGCCGAGATCAAGAACCCTTGACGCGCTCGCCATCCCTTGACGCACCTGGTCCGCACTTTTGACACGCCGAGTAGCTGCTTTTTACCGCTTTACCGTTTGACCGGAGAAATTCAATGAGTCATTTTCTAGACCGCCTCAGTCACTTTTCCAATCCCCGAGAAGCGTTCTCGGGCGATCACGGCGTCACCACCGCCGAAGACCGCACCTGGGAAGACGCCTACCGCAACCGCTGGGCGCATGACAAGACAGTGCGCTCCACCCACGGCGTGAACTGCACGGGTTCCTGCTCGTGGAAGATTTACGTCAAGGGCGGCATCGTCACCTGGGAAACCCAGCAGACCGACTACCCGCGCACCCGCTGGGACATGCCCAATCACGAGCCGCGCGGCTGCGCCCGTGGCGCGAGCTACAGCTGGTATCTGTACAGCGCCAACCGGGTGAAGTACCCGATGATCCGCGCCCGTCTGCTCAAGCACTGGCGCGAAGCGCGCCTGACGCTGCCACCGGTTGAAGCCTGGGCCGCCGTGGTGCAGGACGACGCCAAGCGGCGCGATTACCAGAGCGTGCGCGGCCTGGGCGGCTTTGTGCGCTCGACCTGGGACGAGGTCAACGAACTGATCGCCGCCTCCAACGTTTACACCATCAAGCAGCACGGCGCTGACCGCATCATCGGCTTCTCGCCGATTCCGGCCATGTCCATGGTCAGCTATGCGGCCGGCTCGCGCTACCTGTCGCTGATCGGCGGCGTGTGCATGAGCTTTTACGACTGGTACTGCGACCTGCCTCCGAGCAGCCCGCAGATCTGGGGCGAGCAGACCGACGTGCCCGAATCGGCCGACTGGTACAACTCCAGCTTCATCATTGCCTGGGGCTCCAACGTGCCCCAGACCCGCACGCCCGACGCCCACTTCTTCACCGAAGTGCGCTACAAGGGCTGCAAGACCGTGGCCATCACGCCGGACTATTCCGAAGTCGCCAAGCTCTCCGACCTGTGGCTGCACCCCAAGCAGGGCACGGACGCCGCCGTCGCCATGGCGATGGGCCATGTGATCCTGAAGGATTTTTACTTCGGCGGCAACGGCAAGCCGCGCTCGGCCTACTTTGACGACTACGCCCGGCGCTACACCGACCTGCCGATGCTGGTCATGCTCAAGGAACATACGCTGGAAAACGGCCAGACCGTGCTGGTGCCGGACCGCTATGTGCGCGCCTCCGATTTCAACGGCAATCTCGGCCAGGCCAACAACCCCGACTGGAAAACCGTCGCCTTCGACACCGGCGGCAAGGTGGTGCTGCCCAACGGCGCCATCGGTTTCCGCTGGGGGCCGGACGGCCGCGCCGATGAGGGCCAGTGGAATCTGGAATCTAAAGAGGCGCGCCACGGCCAGGACGTGAGCCTGAAGCTCTCGGTGATGGAAGGCGAGGGCGATGCGGCCAGCCACGACAGCGCCCTGGTGGGTTTCCCGTATTTTGGCGGCATTGCGCATGAGCACTTCCAGAACAACGCCCAGGCCAATGCGCCGGGCGATGTCCTGATCCGCACGGTGCCGGTGCAGCGCATTTCTCTCGGCAAGGCCGGCGAGGAGCGCTCGGCGCTGGTGGCCACGGTGTTCGATCTGCAAGTCGCGCAGTACGGCATCGCGCGCGGCCTGCCCGGCGAACTCGCTGCCGATGATTTCAACGACAACACGCCCTACACCCCGGCCTGGCAGGAGCAGATCACCGGCGTGCCGCGTGAGCAGATCATCGCCGTCGCGCGCCAGTTCGGCGATAACGCTGACAAGACCCAGGGCCGCTCGATGGTCATCATCGGCGCGGGCATGAACCACTGGTACCACAGCGACATGAACTACCGCTCCGTCATCAACATGCTGATGATGTGCGGCTGCATCGGCAAGAGCGGCGGCGGCTGGGCGCACTACGTGGGCCAGGAAAAGCTGCGCCCCCAGACCGGCTGGACGCCGCTGGCCTTCGCGCTCGACTGGATTCGCCCGCCCCGGCAGATGAATTCCACCAGCTTCTTCTACGCCCACACCGACCAGTGGCGCTACGAAAAGCTCGGTGTCGATGAAGTGCTCTCGCCGCTGGCCGACAAAAAGATGTACGGCGGCAGCATGATCGACTACAACGTGCGCGCCGAGCGCATGGGCTGGTTGCCGTCGGCGCCGCAGCTGCAGACCAACCCGATGCAGGTGGTGAAGGACGCGCAGGCCGCCGGTCTGGACGCCAAAGACTACATGGTCAAGGCGCTGAAAGACGGCTCGCTGAAACTGAGCTGCGAAGACCCGGACCACCCGGCCAACTGGCCGCGCAACATGTTCGTCTGGCGCTCCAACATCATCGGCTCGTCGGGCAAGGGCCACGAGTATTTCCTCAAGCACCTGCTGGGCACCAGCAACGGCGTGCAGGGCAAGGATTTGGGTCGTGAAGAGGCCAAGCCCGAGGAAGTGGTCTGGCACGACAAGGCGCCCGAAGGCAAGCTGGACCTGCTGGTCACGCTGGACTTCCGCATGAGCACGACGTGTCTCTATTCCGACATCGTGCTGCCCACGGCCACGTGGTACGAGAAGAACGACCTCAACACCAGCGACATGCATCCCTTCATCCACCCGCTCTCCACCGCCGTGGACCCGGTGTGGCAATCGAAAAGCGACTGGGAAATCTACAAGGGCTTTGCCAAGAAATTCAGCGAACTCTGCGACGGCCACCTGGGCGTGGAAAAAGAGATGGTGCTCACGCCGCTGATGCACGACTCTCCAGGCGAGCTGGCCCAGCCGTTCGAGGTCAAGGACTGGAAGCGCGGCGAGTGCGAGCTGATTCCCGGCAAGACCGCCCCGCAGATGCAGGTGGTCGAGCGCGATTACCCGAACGTGTACAAGCGCTTCACGGCTGTCGGCCCGCTGCTCAACAAGATCGGCAACGGCGGCAAGGGCATTGCGTGGAACACGCAGATCGAAGTGACGCAGCTCGGCCAGCTCAACGGCCTGGTGACCGAACCCGGCGTGACGCAAGGCATGCCGCGCATCAACAGCGACATCGACGCCTGCGAAATGGTGCTGCAGCTGGCCCCCGAGACCAACGGCCATGTGGCGGTCAAAGCCTGGGAAGCGCTGGGCAAGCAGACCGGCCGCGACCACACCCACCTGGCGCTGCACCGCGAGGACGAGAAAATCCGTTTCCGCGACATCCAGGCCCAGCCGCGCAAGATCATCAGCTCGCCGACCTGGAGCGGCATCGAGTCCGAAACCGTCTCGTACAACGCCGGTTATACGAACGTGCATGAATACATTCCCTGGCGCACGCTCACGGGCCGCCAGCAGTTCTACCAGGATCACCCGTGGATGCTGGCTTTCGGCGAAGGCTTTGCCAGCTACCGCCCGCCGGTCAACCTGAAGACGACGGCAGACGTTCACGGCATCCGTTCCAACGGCAATGCCGAGGTGTTGCTCAACTTCATCACGCCGCACCAGAAATGGGGCATTCACTCGACCTATACCGACAACTTGCTGATGCTCACGCTCAGCCGGGGCGGCCCCATCATCTGGCTGAGCGAGGACGACGCCAAGCTGATCGGCGTGGAGGACAACGACTGGATCGAGGCCTACAACGTCAACGGCGCCATTGCCGCGCGGGCCGTCGTCAGCCAGCGCGTCAAGCCCGGCATGGTGATGATGTACCACGCGCAGGAAAAGATCGTCAACACGCCCGGCTCGGAAATCACCGGCCAGCGCGGTGGCATCCACAACTCGGTGACGCGCATCGTGCTCAAACCCACGCACATGATCGGCGGCTACGCCCAGCTGAGCTACGGTTTTAATTACTACGGAACCATCGGCACGAATCGCGACGAATTCGTCGTCGTGCGCAAGATGGACAAGGTCGACTGGCTCGACACGCCACGCGATGATGAACGCGCCTTCGCGGTGCAGCAACAGGGAGAATCGGCATGAAGGTACGCGCACAAATCGGCATGGTGCTGAACCTGGACAAGTGCATTGGTTGCCACACCTGTTCGGTCACCTGCAAGAACGTCTGGACCAGCCGCCCCGGCACGGAATACGCCTGGTTCAACAATGTGGAGACCAAGCCCGGCATCGGCTACCCCAAGGAGTGGGAAAACCAGGACAAGTGGAACGGCGGCTGGGTGCGCAAGGCAGACGGCTCCATCGAGCCGCGCCAGGGCGGCAAATGGAAGCTGCTGATGCGGATTTTTTCGAATCCGAACATGCCGCAGATCGACGACTATTACGAGCCGTTCACCTTCGACTACGACCACCTGCAGACCGCGCCCGAGATGAAGGCCACGCCGACGGCGCGCCCGCGCAGCTTGATCACCGGCAAGCGCATGGAAAAGATCGAGTGGGGTCCGAACTGGGAAGAAATCCTTGGCGGCGAGTTTTCAAAACGCAGCAAGGATGCCAACCTGGCCAACTTCGAGCAGGTCCAGAAAGACATGGTGGGCCAGTTCGAGAACACCTTCATGATGTACCTGCCGCGCCTGTGCGAGCACTGCCTGAACCCGGCCTGCGTGGCGTCCTGCCCGTCGGGCTCGATCTACAAGCGCGAGGAAGACGGCATCGTGCTGATCGACCAGGACAAATGCCGGGGCTGGCGCATGTGCGTCTCGGGTTGCCCGTACAAGAAAATTTACTACAACTGGAAGAGCGGCAAGGCCGAAAAATGCACCTTCTGCTACCCGCGCATCGAGGCCGGCCAGCCGACGGTGTGCAGCGAGACCTGCGTCGGGCGCATCCGCTACCTGGGCGTGATCCTGTATGACGCCGACCGCATCCAGGAAGCGGCCAGCGTGGTGGACGAGAAAGACCTGTACCAGGCCCAGCTCGACATCTTCCTGAACCCGCACGATCCGGCCGTGATTGCCCAGGCGCGCCTGGACGGCATTCCCGAGGCCTGGCTCGAAGGCGCGCGCAAGAGTCCGGTGTACAAGATGGCTGTCGAATGGAAAGTCGCGCTGCCGTTGCACCCCGAGTACCGCACGCTGCCCATGGTCTGGTATGTGCCGCCGCTCTCGCCGATCACGTCGGCTGCCAACGCCGGCCAGATCGGCATCAACGGCGAGCTGCCCGACATTGCCCAGATGCGCATTCCGGTGCAGTACCTCGCTAACTTGCTGACCGCTGGCGAGACCGCGCCGGTGATCCGCGCGCTGCAGCGCATGCTGGCCATGCGCTCTTATCAGCGCAGCAAGCATGTGGACAACGAGCAGAACCTGGCGGTGCTCAAGCAGGCGGGCCTGACGGTGGCCGAAGTCGAGGAGATGTACCACATCATGGCCATTGCCAACTACGAAGACCGCTTCGTGATCCCGAGCACGCACCGCGAATACGCCGAAAACGCTTTCGACGTGCGCGGCGGCTGCGGTTTTACCTTCGGCAACGGCTGCTCCGACGGCGCCAGCGATGTCAGCCTGTTCGGCGGCACCAAGAAACGCACCATTCCGATCAAGGTGGAGGTCTGAGACATGTCCCTTTTTAATAACCCTGCGATGGCCTCGAAAAGCCTGCGCGTGCTGGCCCGGCTGCTGAGCTACCCCGATGCCGAACTGCGCGCCCACCTGGCGGACCTGCGCGGCGCGCTGCACGACGAAAAAGCCCTGCCGGCCCAGCGCCTGGCCGAGCTGGACGCGTTGATCGATACGCTGCAGCGCGCCGCGCCGCTGGAGACCGAGGCCGACTATGTCGAGCTGTTCGACCGCGGCCGCGCCACCTCGCTGCACTTGTTCGAGCATGTTCACGGCGACTCGCGCGAGCGCGGGCCGGCGATGATCGACTTGGCGCAGACCTATGAGAAAGCCGGCATGTATCTGGGCGAGGGCGAACTGCCCGACTTTTTGCCGGTGGTGCTCGAATTCACCTCTACCCAGCCGCCGCGCGAGGCCAGGGAGTTCCTGGCCGAGATGGCGCACATCTTCAATGCCATCTTCGCCGCCCTGCAAAAGCGCGGCAGCGCCTACGCCTGCGTGCTCGGCGCGCTGCTGGAGCTGGCCGGTGAAAAAGCTTCGCCGGTGGAGATCGCCGCCGAGGAGGCCATGGACACCGTCTGGCAGGAGCCGGTGGTTTTTGACGGCTGCTCGTCCAAGGGCCAGGCCCGGCCCGGCCAGCCCCAACCCATTCACATCGTGCCCAATGCCTCGCGTCAGGCACGTCCCGCCCAAGGAGCGCAAGCATGAACTCGCTGCACGGTTTTCTTTTCGGGGTCTACCCCTACATCTGCCTGACGGTGTTTCTGCTGGGCAGCCTGATCCGCTTTGACCGCGACCAGTACACCTGGAAGAGCGACTCGTCGCAGCTGCTGCGCACCGGCCTGCTGCGCTGGGGCAGCAACCTGTTTCATATCGGCATCCTGTTCCTGTTTTTCGGCCACCTGGTCGGCTTGCTGGCGCCGCATGCCTTCTATGCCCACTTCATGGAGGCGTCGGTCAAGCAGCGCATGGCGATCTACGCCGGCGGCATTGCCGGCGTGCTGTGCTTTATCGGCCTGTCCATGCTGATCTACCGCCGCATCTTTGATGAGCGCATCCGCTACACCAGCCACAAGACCGATCTGGCGATCCTGATCATCCTGTGGGTGCAGCTGGTGGTGGGGCTGATCACGCTGCCGCTTTCCTGGGCGCATTCGGACGGCGGCGTGATGCTGGTCCTGGCCGACTGGGCGCAGCGCATCCTGACCCTGCGCGCGGTGGATGCTGCGGCCCTCGCCCATGTGCCCTGGCCTTACCTGTTCCACATCGTCTTCGGCATGACCATTTTCCTGCTGTTCCCGTTCAGCCGGCTGGTGCATGTGTGGAGCGGCTTTGCCTCGGTGGCTTATCTGGTTCGCCCCTACCAGGTGGTGCGCAGCCGCCGTCTGGGCGTGACCGCCATGCCCCGCTCACCCCAGCAGCAGCCCGCCAAAGCACCGCAGGAGCAAGGCCAGCCCCTGAAACCCCTGGTGACACCAAAAGGTAAATTGTCATGAGCACGTCGTCCATGCCTTCGCCCACTTCCACCGTGACCGGCTGCGGCAGCAGCGCCTGCCTATGCGCCAGCCCGGCCAGTCCGGACAGCGCGGCTCCCGCTCCCGCCACGGCCTCCATCAACGGCATCGCCCTGCATGCGCCCGGCCAGCGCCCGGACACGGCCGAGCTGCGCGAGCGCGCTTATGGCGAACTGCTGCGCCAGCAGGCCGTGCGCGCCGGTCTGCTGCCGCGCCACACCGGCCTCACCGCCCCCGAGCCGGACGAGGCCACGCGCCACATCCTGGAGGCCATGGTGGACCGCGCGGTGACCACGCCCGAGCCGACCGAAGAGGAATGCCAGCGCTACTACGAGGCCAACAAGCCGCAGTTCATGGTCGGCCAGGCGCTGCATGTGCGCCACATCCTGTTTGCCGTGACGCCCGGCGTCAACGTCCACGCCCTGACGGTCCACGCCGAAAAAGCCCTGTTGGAGCTCACCGGCAAGGACGCCGGTCCCGAGCGCTTTGCCCGCTTGGCGGGTGAACTCTCGAACTGCCCGACCAGCGAGCAGGGCGGCGACCTGGGCTGGATCGGCCCGGACGACTGCGCCCCCGAACTGGCCAACGAGCTGTTTCACCAAAAGCACGCGCAGTGGGGCATGGGCGTGCATCCGCGCCTGATCCACACGCGCTTCGGCTTTCACATCATCGAGGTGCTGAACCGCCGCGCCGGCAAGCTGCCCGCCTACACCGAGGTGCGCCAGCGCATTGCCGCCCTGCTGGCGATGCAGTCGCGCGCGCGCGCCCTGCACCAGTACATGAGCCTGCTGGCCGGCGAGGCGCTGGTCGAAGGCGTTGACCTCGAAGCGGCCGATTCGCCCCTGGTGCAATGACCGAAAAAGCCGCAGCCACAGACGATCTGCTGCTGCGCCTGCGGCGTTTCCAGTCGGACTATTTTCCGCTGCACCAGCAGCGTTTTCAGGATCTGGTGTCCGAAGGCCAGCATCCGAAGACGCTGTTCATCGGCTGCTCGGACTCGAGGCTCGTGCCTTATCTGCTCACCGGCACCGGGCCGGGCGATCTGTTCATCGTGCGCAATGTCGGCGCCTTCATTCCGCCCTATGGCGGCTCGCACGGCCTGCACGGCACGACGGCGGCGATTGAATTCGCCGTGCTGAGTCTGAAAGTCGAGCGCATCGTCGTCTGCGGCCACAGCCAGTGCGGCGGCATCCGCGCCGCCTACGAAGGCGTGCCCGACGAAGCCGTGGCGCTCAAATCCTGGCTCAAGCTGGTCAGCGAAGCCCTGCTGCCGGTCCACCAGCCCGGCCCCGAGGCCCTACGCCGCACCGAGCAGCGCTCAGTCGTGCTACAGCTCGAACGCCTGATGGGCTACCCCATGGTGCGGCGCGAAGTGGAGGCCGGCACGCTGACGCTGCACGGCTGGCATTACGTGATCGACAAGGGTGAAATCCACATTTTCGATGCCCGCAAAGGCGACTTTGTCCCGGCTTCCCAGGCTTCGGATTGCGGTACGGGCCCGTACCATCCTTATGTGGAGCATGACGGGCAGGTTATTTCGGATTGAGTAGTCTGCTGGGCTTGGTCCGTTCAACGGAGTTTTCGCATTGTTTTGAGCTTTGGCGCGATGTTGATGAGCGTCAATTGCTATTGAATAAATAGCAAATTGGAATCTGACCCTCAATCATCTAAAAAGGATTTTTTGGGTGATGGTTGAATTCAATCAACGGGGCCGCTTGAAATGGAGCCGTCTGGGGCGTGCAAAACTGTCCATCTCTCAATTTCTCATCAAAACGAAGCAATTTTGAGAAGATTCTTGGCAGATTGAGAAGATAACTCCGGTTTTGAGAAGAAATTCAGCCCGTCAGGCAGCTCTTTCCATCTCACTGAGCCTGCGCCTACCATGGTTGACCCAAGCCAGTAAAGCGCGTTTTATGCCCGCAAGCCCGGCAGGGCATCGGGTCAGTGAGCCCTAAAAAGACTATGCTTTCCCCCTGCGAAACGCAGGCGCCGTTGCCTACACGGCGCGGCTGCTTTCGCCACCAGATTGCAACAGCTGCCGGGCGGCGCTCTCGCCTTCGCAGCTTTTTCCCAGGAAAACACCCATGAAGCGCGAACACTTCGGCCGTCCGCAAGACCTGACCGCCACCCAGCCCATCAGCCAGGACGTGCTGAAGGAAAAATACCTCAAGCCCGGCGAGAGCGGTTTTGAAGACGTGTACCGCCGCGTGGCACGCGCCCTGGCCTCGGTGGAGCCCGAAGCCGAGCGCGCCAGGCACGAAGCGCTGTTCCTCGAAAACCTGCACGCCGGCGCCATCGGCGCGGGCCGCATCATGAGCGCGGCGGGCACCGACATCCAAGCCACGCTCATCAACTGTTTTGTGCAGCCGGTGGGCGACTGCATCCAGGGCGTGGACGACGCGGGCTACCCCGGCATCTACGAAGCCCTGCGCGAAGCGGCCGAAACCATGCGGCGCGGCGGCGGCGTGGGCTACGACTTTTCGCGCATCCGCCCGCGCGGCGCCGAGGTCAAGGGCACTGCGTCGATGGCCTCCGGGCCGTGCAGTTACATCAATGTGTTTGACCAGTCCTGCTCGACGGTGGAGAGCGCAGGCGCGCGGCGCGGTGCGCAGATGGGCGTGCTGCGCATTGATCACCCGGACGTGCAGGAATTCATCACCGCCAAGCGCCAGCCGGGGCGCTGGAACAATTTCAACGTCTCGGTGGGCGTGCCCGACGCCTTCATGCAGGCGCTCGGCGAGGACGCGCCCTGGGAGCTGGTCCACACCGGCAAACCCGGCGCGGCGCTGATCGCCAAGGGCGCATTCCAGCGCGCCGACGGCCTGTGGGTGTACCAGACCGTGGCCGCGCGCGAGCTGTGGGACATGGTGATGAAGTCGGCCTACGACTTCGCCGAGCCTGGCATTTTGTTCCTGGACAACATCAACACGGACAACAACCTGCGCTACTGCGAGGCGATTGCGGCGACGAACCCGTGCGGCGAGCAACCCCTTCCGCCTTATGGTTGTTGCGACCTCGGCCCCATCATTCTGACGCGCTTTGTGCGCCACCCGTTTGGCTTCGATGGCGAGCCCATGTTTGATTTCGAGGCTTTCGAAGCCTCCGTCGCCACCCAGGTGCGCGCGCTCGACAACGTGCTCGAAGTCACCTTCTGGCCCTTGCCCCAGCAGCGCGCCGAGTCCGCCGCCAAGCGCCGCATTGGCGTCGGTTTCACCGGCCTAGGCAATGCGCTGGCCATGCTGTGCCTGCGCTACGACGCGGCGCCGGGGCGCGAGATGGCCGCCCGCATCGCCACGAAGATGCGCGACGCCGCCTATGCCGCCTCGGTGGCGCTGGCGCGTGAGAAAGGCGCTTTCCCGAAATTCGACGCCGACGGCTACCTGGCCACCGGCACCTTTGCCAGCCGTCTGCCGCCCGTGCTGCAGCAGGCGATTCGCGCGCACGGCATTCGCAACAGCCATTTGCTCTCGATTGCGCCCACCGGCACCGTCAGCCTGGCTTTTGCCGACAACGCCTCCAACGGCATCGAGCCGCCGTTTTCCTGGATGTACCGGCGCAAGAAGCGCGAAGCCGACGGCAGCACGACCGACTACGCAGTGGAAGACCACGCCTGGCGCCTGTACCGCGAGCTGGGCGGCGATGTGGATAACTTGCCCGAATACTTTGTCTCGGCGCTGCAGATGCCGGCGGCCAGCCACATTGCGATGATGGAGGCAGTGCAACCCTTCATCGACACCGCCATTTCCAAGACGGTCAATGTTCCGGCCAACTACGCTTACGACGATTTCAAGAGCCTGTACAGCCAAGCCTGGCGCGCCCGGCTCAAGGGGCTGGCGACTTACCGGCCCAATGCCATTCTGGGCTCGGTGCTGGAAGCCCATCCGGTTGCCGAGACCGCTGCCGAATCAGCGCCAGCGACAGCTCCGGTGGACCCGATGCGCACGGTGATCGAAAGCCGCCCCAAGGGCGCGCTCTCGGCCGTGGCGGAAAAAGTGGAGTACTGGACGCAGGAAGGCCACCAACGCCTCTACCTGGTGGTGTCTTTCCTGCCGGTGCCCAGCGCGGCGGGCGCGGGCACCGTCGAGCGGGCGATTGAATTCTTCATGCCCGTGGGCCAGAGCGGCGCCTCCCAGCAGTGGATCAGCGCCAGCATGCGCCTGCTCTCGCTGGCCGCGCGCGGCGGCTTTCTGGAGCGCGCCCTCAGCGACATGCGCAAGGTGGCTTGGGATCGCGGGCCGGTGCGCCTGGGCACCTACGAAAAAGCCGACGGCACCCATGTGCCGATGTGGCACGACTCGGAAGTGGCGGCGATTGCCTTTGCGGTTCAGAACATCATCGCCCGCCGCACCAGCCAGTCGCCCGCCAGCGCCGCGCCGGCCGTCACGTCAGAGGCCGAAGCCGCGCTGGCCCCGCCCGTCATGGCCGGCAAGAAATGCAGCGAATGCGGCGCCCATGCGGTCATCCGCAAGGACGGCTGCGACTACTGCACCCAGTGCGGCCACCTGGGGGTGTGCGGATGAGCCAGCCCCCCGTCATTCCCGTGCGCGGACGCGACGGCAAGCCCGATGCCGAAGCGCTGGCCCAGCTGGACCGGGGCTGGCGCCCCCGCTACCTGCTGCTGGCGCCGCACCGGCTGGGGTTTTTCCTGGCGATGGTGCTGCTGGTCAGCGCGGGCAGCTGGTGGGCGCTGGTGCAGCTGGATCGCATGACGGGCGCCCTGGGCTTGCCCTATGCGCTGTCGCCCTCGCTGGTGCATGGCGCGGTGATGACGTTTGGGTTCATTCCGCTATTTTTCTCGGGTTTTCTGTTCACCGCCGGCCCCAAATGGTTAGGTGTTGCCTCGCTGGACATCGGCCAGCTGCAGCTGCCGATGCTGCTGCAGGCCGCCGGCTGGCTGCTGTGGCTCTACGCCGCTCACGCCGATGCCGGCTTGGGCCTGGCCGCGCTGGTCATGGCCTTGACGGGGCTGGTGTGGATGAGCGCTCTGTTCTGGCGGCTGATCCGGCGCAGCCAGCTCGATGACCGGGTGCATGCGCTCACCGTGGGCGCCGCCTGCATCGTGGGCTGCCTGAGCCTGGCCGGCCTGGTGCTCAGCCTGGCGCTGGGCGCGCACGCCGTGGCGCAGGCCTGTGTGCTCAGCGGGCTGTGGGGTTTCGTGCTGGTGGTGTATGTCTCGGTGGCGCACCGCATGATTCCGTTTTTTACCACCAGCGCCCTGCCGCTGATGCAGGCCTGGCGCCCGTTTTGGGTGCTGTGGCTGATGCTGGGCGTCGCCGGTGTGGAGGTGGCCGCCGTGTGGCTCGAACTCGGCGCTCTGCTAGACGGTGCTTCCGGCCCAGCCTGGACGCTGTTTCGCGGGGTATTTGAACTCGCGGCGGGCGCCATGCTGCTCTGGATCGCCCTGGCCTGGGGGCTGCTCAAGAGCTTCAATAACCGCCTGCTGGCCATGCTGCATATCGGCTTTGTCTGGCTCGCTCTGGCGCTGCTGCTGGGCGGCGCGGCGCAGTTGCTCGGCTGGGTAACGGGCGCGCCCGTGCTCAGCCTGGGCGCACTGCACGCCCTGACCATGGGCTGCCTGGCCTCGCTGATGCTGGCGATGGTGACCCGCGTGTCCTGCGGCCACAGCGGGCGCGCCCTGGTGGCTGACGGCCTGGTCTGGACCCTGTTTTGGCTGCTGCAGCTGGCCACCGTGCTGCGTATCGCCGGGGCCGCGCAAAGCGCCTGGGCCGGCTGGCTGCTGCTGGCTGCGGCTCTTTTATGGGCCGGCGTCATGGCCGTGTGGGGCATTCGGCTGGGCAATTGGTACGGCCGGCTGCGCGCTGACGGGCGCGCCGGCTGAACGAGATGGAAAATGTGATGATGCATCCTGCCGCTCCTGTTCCCGCTCCTTCCTGCGCCGCGCCCGCCGATCACGACCCGGCCACTCTGGCTGCCACGCTGATGCAGTCGCGCCAGACCATCCTGCCCAGGCGCCTGCTCGCGCCCGGCCCGGATGCGCAGCAGCTGGACATGATCCTGAATGCAGCAGCCACGGCGCCCGACCACGGCCAGTTGCTGCCCTGGCGCTTCGTGCTGGTGCCGCAGTCCGAGCGCGGGCAGCTGGCCGAAGTCTTTGGCGCGGCCTTGAGCGAGCGCGACGCCGCCGCCACGCCCGATCAACTCGCGCAGGCGCGTGAAAAAGCCCACCGCGCTCCGCTGCTGTTGCTGGCGGTGGTGGATGACTTGAAAGGCGACCCGGACATCGACCTTTTCGAGCGCATCGTCTCAAGCGGCTGCGCGGTGCAGAACGTGTTATTAATGGCCACCGCCCTGGGCTACGGCTCGGCGTTGACCAGCGGCAAGGCCCTGAAATCGACCGGCCTGCGCAGATTGTTCGGCCTGAAAGAGGGCGAACACGCGCTGTGCTTTGTCAGCATCGGCACAGCCCAGTCGCGCAAGGGCCAGCGGCTGCGCCCGGCGCCGGGCGATTTTGTCAGCCGCCTGGCGCCCGGCGGGGCCGTGGTGCCGGGTTTTTGATCAGCCACTGCGGCGTTTTTCGAAAGGTGAAAAATACGATGACTTCTCTTACTCCTTCCGTCCAACAGGTTCCTAACCCGCTGACCGACAACGGATTGGCCCACATGGTGGCAGCGCTCATGCAGTCGCGCCAGACGATTTTGCCCCGGCGCCTGGGTGGCAGAAGTCCCGATGCGCAACAGCTGGCGATGATCCTCGAAGCCGCCGCCACGGCGCCCGACCATGGCCAGTTGCGGCCCTGGCGCTTCGTGCTGGTGCCGCAGGAGGCGCGCGCGCGGCTGGCCGATGTTTTTGGCGTTTCCCTGGTCGAGCGCGATGCCACTTGCACACCCGAGCAGATGGCCAAGGCCTGTGAAAAAGCCTACCGGGCGCCGCTGCTGATGCTGGTGATTGTGGATGGCAGCCACAGCGACGCGGGTGTTGACCTGGTTGAGCGCATCATTTCGCTCGGTTGCGCGGTGCAGAACATGTTATTAATGACCACCGCGCTGGGCTATGGCTCGGCGCTGACCAGCGGCAAAGCGCTGAAGTCCCCCGGCCTGCGCTGGTTGTTCGGTCTGACTGATGACGAGCAGGCCGTGTGTTTCCTCAATATTGGCACGGTGCAGTTGAGCAAGAGCCCCCGCGTGCGGCCTGTACCGGGCGACTATGTGAGCACCTTGTCGCCCGGCGGGACGCTGGAGCCGGGTTTTTGAGTAGCCGCTGCGGCGTTTTTCAAGCCGATTGCCGCTATCAGCCGACGCAGCATTTTTCAAGTCTTTCGAGCCGGTTTCCCATTTTTCCGACAGGAGTTTTTTCATGACCATTGCAAGCTTTGACGATCTTTTGCAGGCCGCGCGCAGCCAGCCTGAGCCGCAGCGCCTGCTGTTCGTGTTCGCCGGCGTCGAGCTGCCCGAAGACGCCACCCCGGCCCAGCGCGAGGGTTTCGAGGCCGGGCAGGGCGGGGCGCTGGTGCCGCTGATGTGCGTGGACAAATCGCCCGACGAGTTGAATTCCTTCAGCGCCCTGGTCGAGGAGGCGCGCCAGTTTGGCCCGGCCTGGGGCATGGTGTTTGCGGCGGCCATGTCGGGCAGCCAGAACAACTCGCCCAGCTCCAAAGAAGCGCAGGCGCCGCTGCAGCGCATGGTCGAAGCCATCAAGCGCGGCGAGATCGGCGGGTTTATTCCGTTTGATACGCAGGGCCAGCCGGTGCAGCTGGGCTGAGGACGCAGCCATGAGCACCGCCGCCCCAAGCACTGCCGCCCCAAGCACCGCTGCTTCAGGTACGACACGCCCGGTCTCGCTGCCCGGCCACCGGCCGCTGGCCGCCGGCTTGGAAGCGCCTTTTGAAATGCTCGCCGCCTGCCACGAGCGCGTCGAGCGCATGCTGGCGCTGCAGGCCAAACTGCAGCAGCATTTGCGCGCCACCGGCTGCGACGAGCCGGCGCGCCAGGCCGCGCGCGACGTGATGCGTTACTTTGATATCGCCGCGCCGCTGCACCACCAGGACGAGGAATTGCACATTTTTCCGCCGCTGCTGGCGGGCAGCGATGCCGCGCTGCGCGAGTTGGCCCAGCGCTTGATCCTGGACCACCGGCAAATGGAAACGGCCTGGATGTCCGCCCGTAGCGTGCTGCAATTTATTGCCGACAGCCAAGCGGATGCTGGCTGGACGCCGCTCACGCCCGTTCAGAGCGCTGCGCTGGAGGATTTCGCCGCCCTGTACCGCCAGCACCTCGACGACGAAAACGGCCTTGCCTATCCGGCTGCCCAAGCCGCGTTGCCGCCAGCGGCCGTGCAGGCCATGAGCGAAGACATGATGCAGCGCCGGGGCGTGCCGTCGGTTCGTCCTGCAGCTGAAAAAGGCTGAAGTCAAGGCCTTCATCTTTCAACGGTGCGTGCGAAAATCCATGTAATCCTCTCCCTTTGATTGCTGAGAGGCTTGGATTGAATCTGAAAGGCAGCGCATGGAAGTCCCTGAATATCTTTGTTTGTTTTCTGGAAACGGTGAATTTTCCGTGGAAGTGAAATTCAAGGGGGAGGGCTTTGTTCCACCCCGTAAAGCTACAGCGCAGGAAATTACCAAACTCATCAATTCAGAAACGGGTGCGTTTCATGTTGCCATGACTTTTGATGAGCATCTCTTTGAGGTTTACAAGTATGAGATTGACCCGGTCAAGAAAAAAATAATTATCAGGGTGCGTTGAACATGATCAATCATGAAAACGTTCAGCCTTTGTATGATAGGTATTTTGATCTGGTCCGGTTTGAAGTCGAGAAATTCGGTGTCAGACCGACAGAAATCCGGCATTTGATCGGGAGGCTGGGAGAGTTTTACTGTGTGAAAGAAACCAGAGGAATACTTCCGGTCGGAACCAATCAGCCTGGTTTTGATGTGATTTCTTCTGAGGGTAGAAAAATAAGTGTTAAAACCACAGCTCAAACATCCGGTTTTGTGGCTATTTCAAAAAATACAGTGGATTTGGCTGATGACCTGATGCTGGTTCACTATGTGAATGGGCAGCTTTCAACGATTTACCATGGGTGTATCAAGAAGGCTGTGACAGGTACTCGTCATTATGGTGGAAACTATGAGTTGGATATTTCAAGAGCTAGAAAACTGGCAATTTCCAATTTCAGGCCAAAACCCGTAAGTTTTGATCAAAATTTAATCGAATCGAGAAATGAAATCATGAACGCCCTGAACATCGCCGACTACATGCAGACCCTCGGTCAGCAGGCCAAAGCCGCCAGCGCCCACACCGCACGCGCTCCGGCCGGAGTGAAAAACAAGGCTCTGCGCACGCTCGCCGCCCTGCTGCGCCAGAACGCCTCCGCCCTGCAAACCGCCAACCAGCGCGACCTCGACCGCGCTAGCGCCGCCGGCCTGGCCGGGCCGCTGCTGGACCGCCTCAAGCTCGGTGCCAAAGACCTCGAAACCGTCGCGCTGGGCTGCGAGCAACTGGCCGCCATGCCCGACGTGATCGGCGAGATCATCGGCATGAAAGAGCAGCCCAGCGGCATCCGCGTCGGCCAGATGCGCGTGCCCATCGGCGTGTTCGGCATGATCTACGAAAGCCGTCCGAACGTGACGATTGAAGCGGCCAGTCTGGCGATTAAAAGCGGCAACGCCTGCATCCTGCGCGGCGGCTCCGAGGCGATTGAGTCGAACAAGGCGCTGGCCGAATTGGTACAGCAGGCGCTGCTCGAAGCCGGCCTGCCGCAAGAGGCCGTGCAACTGGTCAGCACGACCGACCGCGAAGCCGTGGGCCAGCTGATCGCCATGCCGCTGTATGTCGATGTCATCATCCCGCGCGGCGGCAAGGGCTTGATTGAACGCATCAGCGCGGGCGCCAAGGTGCCGGTCATCAAGCACCTGGATGGCAACTGCCATGTCTATGTCGATGAGCCTTGCGACATCGCCATGGCTGTGAAAATCGCCGACAACGCCAAGACGCAAAAATACAGCCCCTGCAACGCCACCGAAGGTTTATTGGTGGCGCGCGGCGTGGCGGCCGAATTCCTGCCGCTCATCGGCGCGATTTACGCGGCCAAGGGCGTGGAGATGCGCTGCGATTCGGAGGCCGCCGCTATCCTGCGCGCGCGTCCCGCCATTGCTTCGGCCGCCCGCATCGTTGCCGCCACCGAGCAGGACTGGTCCGAGGAATACCTCGCCCCCGTCATCAGCATCAAGTTAGTCGATGGCGTGGACGAGGCCATTGCCCACATCAACCGCTATTCGAGCCACCACACCGACGCCATCGTCACCCGCGACCACATGCACGCGCAGCAATTTTTGCGCGAGGTCGATTCGTCCAGCGTCATGGTCAACGCCAGCACCCGCTTTGCCGATGGCTTTGAATACGGCCTGGGCGCGGAAATCGGCATCAGCACGGATAAATTCCACGCGCGCGGGCCGGTCGGCATCGAGGGCCTGACCTCGCTGAAATACGTGGTGCTCGGCCAGGGCGAAGTGCGCGGCTGAAGTCGTTTCTGAAGCGCTGCTGCCGGGGCCGCCGAGCGGCGCCGCCGGGTGACGATTTTTGCCGCCCGCCTGTGGCCAGCTCCGGCCGGGTGCCTGAAGCTTATTGGCGCATCTGACACGGTATGTGACGCCACGCCTTGGCGAAGCCCTAGAATTCGCTCATTACCGAACTAGATAACGATATTCCATCGAAAGTGGCCGCATGGTTCCGCACCTCATCACCGCCCTGACCGGCCCCATCAACGAGCTGGAGCAGCGCATCCTGGACACCACGCCGGCCATCGAGCGCTGGTTCCGGCTCGAATGGATGGAGCACACGCCGCCGTTTTACTGCTCGGTCGATCTGCGCAATGCCGGCTTCAAGCTCGCGCCGGTAGACACGAACCTGTTTCCCGGTGGCTGGAACAACCTGACGCCGCAGATGCTGCCGCTGGCGGTGCAGGCGGCGATGGCGGCGATTGAAAAAATCTGCCCCGAAGCGCGCAACCTGCTGGTCGTGCCGGAGAACCACACGCGCAACCCGTTTTACCTGGCCAATGTGCTGCAGCTCAAGCAGATTTTTCATCAGGCCGGCCTGAATGTGCGCTTTGGCTCGCTCAGCGCGGACATCAAGGAGCCCACCCCGGTGCAACTGCCCGACGGCCAGACGCTCATCATCGAGCCGCTGATCCGTACCGAGCGCCGCCTGGGGCTGAAGGATTTCGATCCCTGCACCATCCTGCTCAACAACGACCTGTCGGCGGGCATTCCGGGCATTCTGGAAGACCTGCATGAGCAGTATTTGCTGCCGCCGCTGCATGCGGGCTGGTCGGTGCGGCGCAAATCGAACCATTTCAAGGCCTACGAAGAAGTCTGCAAGCGCTTTGCCAAGCTGCTGGGCATCGACCCCTGGCTGATCAATCCGATGTTCACGCAGTGCCATGACGTCAACATCCCCGAAGGGCAGGGCATGGAATGCCTAAGCACCCAGGTCGATGCGCTGCTGGCGCGCATCAAGCGCAAGTACAAGGAATACGGCATCAACGAAAAGCCTTTTGTCGTGGTCAAGCCCGACAACGGCACGTACGGCATGGGCATCATGACGGTGCATGACGCCAAGGAGCTGGAGGGTCTGAACCGCAAGACCAAAAACAAGATGAGCACCACCAAGGACGGCCAGCCGCTGTCCGAGATCATCATCCAGGAAGGCGTGCTGACCAACGAGCGGATCAAGGACGCGGTGGCCGAGCCGGTGGTGTACATGATGGACCGCTATGTGGTGGGCGGCTTTTACCGGGTCAACGCCGAGCGCGGTGTGGATGAAAACCTCAATGCCCCCGGCGCCAGCTTTGCGCCGCTGGCCTTTGCCGACAGCGGGCGCCTGCCGCAGTACGGCGAGAAACCCGGCGCCAGCGGCCCGAACCGCTTTTACATGTACGGCGTCATCGCCCGCCTGGCCATGCTGGCGGCCAGCTACGAGCTTGAAGCGACCGACCCGGATGCCGAGGTGTACGACTGAAGCCACAATGCGCTGACGCGCTGCGGCTGCAAGTGTGTCTAGTTGTTACACTGCGATGAAATGCTGAATTGTTCCGCTCTGGCCTTGTTTGCGGTTTGCTTGCCCCCAGGCCAGGCGCAAAATGGCGTTTCTTTCGTTGCGCTCCCTGCCGACGGGCTGCCTCTGACTCTGACCTAACCCTGTCCATGGCGGGAATTTTTTGTGGCCACTAAAAAATCATCACTTGCTGCGCTCACCGTTGGCGCCATTGGCGTCGTCTACGGCGACATCGGCACCAGTGTCCTTTACTCCATCAAGGAGGTCTTCGGCTCCGGGCACGTTCCCTTCACCCCTGACAATGTGTACGGCATCCTGTCCATTTTCTTCTGGACCCTGACCGTCATCGTTTCCCTCAAATACGTCACGCTGGTGCTGCGCGCCGACAACAACGGCGAGGGCGGCCTGATTGCCATGCTGGCGCTGGCCTCCACCGCCGTGCAGGACCGGCCCCAGCTGCGAAAGGTGCTGCTGATCATCGGCATCTTCGGCACCTCCTTGTTTTATGGCGACGGGGTCATCACGCCGGCGATTTCGGTGCTCTCCGCCGTCGAAGGCCTTGAAGTCGTCTCGCCCACTTTTACCAAGGGCGTGGTGCCCATTACCCTGGTCATTTTGTTTGGCCTGTTTGCCCTGCAAAGGCATGGCACGGCCGGCATCGGCAAGTTCTTTGGCCCCCTCACCATCGTGTGGTTTGCCGTGCTGGCACTGCTGGGCGTTTCCCAGATCGTGACCCATCCGACGATCCTGTGGGCGCTCAGCCCACATTACGCGCTGATGTTCATGTGGGCCAATCCCGGCATCACCTTCATCATCCTGGGCGCGGTGGTGCTGTGCGTCACCGGCGCCGAGGCGCTGTATGCCGACCTGGGGCATTTTGGCAAGAAGCCGATTCGCCTGGCCTGGTTCTCGATCGTCATGCCTTCGCTGGTGCTGAACTATTTCGGCCAGGGCGCGCTGCTGCTGAACAACCCAGCGGCGGTCAAAAACCCGTTTTACCTGATGGCGCCCGACTGGGCCTTGATGCCGTTGATCGGCCTGGCCACGCTGGCCACCGTGATTGCCTCGCAGGCGCTGATCACCGGCGCCTTCAGCGTGACCAAGCAGGCCATCCAGATGGGCTACCTGCCCCGGCTGCGCATCCAGCACACCAGCGTGCATGACACCGGCCAGATCTACATGCCCTTTGTCAACTGGGGCTTGTTCGTCACCATCGTGCTGGCCGTGGTGATGTTCCGCTCATCGAGCAATCTGGCCGCAGCCTATGGGATTGCCGTCTGCACCGACATGCTGATCACCACCGTCCTGACGTTTTATGTGATCCGCTATGGCTGGAAATACCCGCTGGCCCTGTGCATTGCCGCCACCAGCGTGTTCTTCGTTGTGGATTTTGCATTTTTTGCGTCCAACCTGATGAAGCTGTTTGCGGGCGGCTGGTTCCCGCTGGTCATTGGCGGGGCGGTGTTCACGCTGATGATGACCTGGAAACAGGGCCGGCAAATCCTCAACGAGAAACTGCGCGCCGACGCGCTGGACCTGCCGAGCTTTCTGGACGCGGTGTTTGTCAGCCCGCCCCAGCGGGTCGAGGGCACGGCCGTCTTCATGACCGCCGAGCCGGGCATCGTGCCCAACGCGATGCTGCACAACCTCAAGCACAACAAGGTGCTGCACGAGCAGAACCTGTTCGTCTCCGTGCGCTACCACGAGGTACCGTGGATCGGCATGGACAAGCGCCTGGAGATCGAGTCGCTGGGCCATGACTGCTGGCAGGTCAATGTTCACTATGGCTTCAAAAATGACCTGGACCTGCCCAAGGCGCTGCAGCAGATCAAGAAACGGGGCTGCCAGTTGGAGCCGATGACGACGAGCTACTTCCTCTCGCGCGACACGGTGATTCCGACGATTGGCAGCGGCATGGCCGCCTGGCGCGAAAAGCTCTTTGCCCAAATGCACCACAACGCCAGCGGCGCGGCCGATTTCCTGAACCTGCCCAACAACTCGGTGGTCGAGCTGGGCAGCAAGATCGAGATTTGAGCGGGAACGCGCCCGGCCATGCGCTGACGGGGTGCTAGGCGCCCGGTTGGGCGGCGAAGCGGTCGGCGTCTTCTGTCTTGAAAAACGGCACATAGGCCGTGTCCGTTTTCATGATGTGCTGGACCAGCCAGTTCTTGAGGATTTCCAACACTTCGTTTTCGATGTCGGCGCCGTCTTCGAAGTCCATCAGCGTGCTCATGATGGACGCGGTGAACTTGTCATGCAGCGCCTTGTGCGCCTGCGCCTGCGGGTAACCGTAGCGCTCGAACAGCTCTTCTTCCATGATGAAGTGGTTCATCGTGTAGTCCATCAGCCCTTCAAGAATCTCGCCGATCACCGCCCGGCTGTGCACTTCCTTGTTCATTTCATCATGCAGGCGGTTGGTGGCCTCGAACAGCCACTGGTGCTGCTCATCAACCTCATCGAGCCCGACAGAAAAGTCATCATTCCACGGCATGAAAGTCATCAAATCCCCCTTGGTTGAAGAAATAAGCGATCAGTTTACTCAGCAAAAATGTCAATTCTCTGCGCCCTTCGTGCCCTCAGCCGGCACTGGCTGGCCGTCTTGTCGGCCTAAAGGATCAGCCGGTATTTTTAATCCGAAGCAATCGCCGTGCCACAAGGTAAACCACTACAAGCTGCTGCGCAGGCCTCAGCGTCCCTGCGCCGTCGCCACCAGCCCCTGGCCGGCCGCCCAGGCGTTGATGTCCTCCTTGCGGATGGCCGCGGCCATCAGCGCCGGAAAGGCGTCCGGCGTGCAGGCGAACGAGGGCACGCCCAGCGCCGCCAGCTTGGCCGCCAGCGCCCGGTCGTAGCTGGGCGCGCCCTCGTCGCTCAGCGCCAAGAGGGTGATGAACTGCACGCCCGCCTCCACCAATTCAGCGGCGCGGCGCAGCAGGTTGGCTTCCACGCCGCCTTCGTACAGGTCCGAGATCAGCACCAGAATCGTGTTGCGCGGCTCGCGGATGATGGACTGGCAGTAGCCCACCGCGCCGTTGATGTCCGTGCCCCCGCCCAGCTGCACGCCAAAGAGCAGCTCCACCGGATCGTCTAACTGCTCGGTCAGGTCCACGATGGCCGTGTCGAACACCACCAGCTTGGTCGCCACGGCCGGGAGCGACGCCATCACCGCGCCAAAAATGCTCGAATACACCACCGAGGCCGCCATGGAGCCGCTCTGGTCGATGCACAGCACGACTTCGCGCTGGGGCGTGCGCGCCTTGCGCCCGTAGCCGACGAGCTGCTCGGGCACGATGGTGCGGTAGTCCGGCTGCCAGTGCTTGAGGTTGGCGCGGATGGTGCGGTTCCAGTCGATCTCGCTGTGGCGCGGGCGGCGGTTGCGCCGGCTGCGGTCCAGCGCGCCGGTGACGGCCGAGCGCATCGGCTCTTCGAGCTTTTTCAGCAGCGCCTCCACCACCTTGCGCACCACCATGCGGGCGGTGTCCTTGGTGGTGGCCGGAATCACGCCCGAGAGCGAGATCAGGCTGGCCACCAGATGCACGTCGGGCTGCACGGTCTCCAGCATTTCGGGCTGCAGCAGCATCTCGCGCAGGTTCAGGCGCTCCAGCGCATCGTGCTGCATGACCTGCACGACGGTGCCGGGAAAATATTTGCGGATGTCGCCAAGCCAGCGCGCCACGCTGGGCGCCGAGCCCCCGCGCCCGCCCCGGCGGTCGTTGAGCCCGCCCTTGCCGTCGGCGTCATAGAGCGCGGCCAGCGCCTGGTCCATCTCGGCCGGCACGCCCGAGAGCTTGCCGCAGCTGGTTTCGGCTTCGCTGCCCAGCACGAGGCGCCAGCGGCGCAGGCGGGCTTCGTCGGTGAGGAGGGCGGAGATGATAGTGGATGGGCTCATGGGCTGGCTTTGAGAATAATTTTTAGTACCAATTGGTGGGTGGTTTGCCGGTAGTTGAGTTGGTTAAGGAAGTTTTTATGATATTTTTTTGCTAGAGCTTCTTGCTGTGATTTCTGGTTTATGCCAGTCTGCTTTGGCAAGTTTTCCTGTTTTGTATTTTTGGGCTAGATGGGCTAGCATGCGGTTGTATTGAGGGAACATTTCACCAAACGGGTCTTGCTTTCTTTGGATGTTTTCGTCGGGAATGTAGGCTTTACCTATTTTTTCCTCTTCAATTGGGTCCAGTATATTGGTTGCAAATGGAATTAGGAATTCTGATTTTTTTAGAATTGGATAATTTTCAGAATATGGGTTTAAACAAATTTTGAGGTGGATTTTTTCGTTTGAGATGTAGCCAACGATGGCTGCATCTATTATTTTCTTTCTGTGAAAATCACTGCTTCTATAGAAGTAGCATTTTTTTATAGATAATTGATTTTCGAGATGGATGATGTCTGTGCATCCGTATATTGTTTCAATGAACTGCTCGGATACTACTTTGGCATTTATGCAGTCGGCAATGAAAAATAGTATTTTAAAATCATGTTTTTTGTCTCCGGATGACCTTAGTTGCTGGGATCCGTAGGAAATTATTTTTGAAATTGTCTCATTTCTGCCTCCTACATGATCTGAAGAATAGGGCTTTCCTGAGCTAAGAGTCTTTTCTCGCTCCCGCTCTTTTTTAGGGTCATTCTCTTTAAGCTTTGCCTCCACTAGGGCTGAGGTTGTTTGGTATGACACAATAAAGTCAGCCTCTTTTCTGCCTACTTCATCAGAAATTGGAATGGGTGAAACTTCATAGCCCATTTTTTCTAAGGTTGATCTTGCTAAATCATCGGATTTCATAAAATCTTATTTTGGTCTAAATGTAGAGCGCATACTCTAAGTTAGAGATTTATCTGTCCCGTTGTCGGGCTCTATGCTGCTGGTATTAATTTTAAATTGCTCACGCAGCCACCCCCAAAATACTCCTCAACAACGGCAGCGGCAAAGCCGCCAGTTCCTCATCCCAGCCGGGCGCGCTGGCCACAGCTTGCACGGGCCGCGCCCCTTGCCGCGCCCGCTGCCCCAGATCGCGCCGCTCGCTCGCGCTGAACGCCGAAAACGTGCGCCGCACCAGCGGCAGGATGTGGGTGAAGTGTTCTTCGCCCAGCCCGCACAGCCAGTCGTTGACCAATTGCCACAGGGCGCTATCGTGCAGCAGCACCAGCGCGTTGCGGTTGAGAAAACCTTCCAGCCAGGCGGCGGCCTTGAGCGGTTCGGTGCCGCTGGACAGGTGCAGCGACAGGGCCTGCGCGGCGTCATCTGCGCCCCACAGGTGCTCGTCGAGCAGCAGGCGGCTGGCCAGGCCCTGGAGCAGCTCGTGCGCCTGGGTGCTGGCCGTGATCTGCTGCAGGGCGCGCTGCCAGGCCTGGGTCTGCGCTTCGGCGTCGCGCAGGGCGATGGCGCCGTGGGCGGCGATGATTTTCTGGCGCAGGGTTTCGGCGGCGTCGTCGCTCAAGGCGCAGCAGGCCAGCGGCAGGGCGATGGCGGCGCGCAGGATCAGGCTATCCAGCATGTGCGCCACCAGCGCGGTGTCGGTCTGGCGCACGTTGCCGTAGCGAAACACATTGGCCAGCGGCGGCAGGGCCTGCAGCAGCTGCAGCGTGTCGCCGCTGACGGCGGCGCGGTTTTCCAGCACGCGGCTGATGGCCTGCACGGCGTCGCCCAGGTCGGCCAGCAGCGCCTGGTTGACCAGCTCGGACAGCTCGCCGAGGTTGGCGGCGTTGTGGGCGCGGTCCAGGCTGCGGGCGGTGGCGGCGGCTTCGAGGGTGTGGCCCCAGGGGCTGGCTTCGATCAGCTTCATGACGAATTCGGGCTGCCATTGCAGGGACCAGATTTCGTGGAAGGTGCCGCGCGCCGAGCCGCCGGTGCGGCTGAGGCGCCCCCAGGGCAGCTCGATCAGGTTCAGGCGGTGCAGCAGGTGGCTGCGCGCCAGGTCGTTGGGCTGGCGCAGGTCTAAATCCAAGGTGCGCTCCAGCGCTTCGGCTTTCAGGCGCAGGGATTTTTGCTGCTGCTCCACGTCTTTTTGCAGCGGCACGGTGGGCACATCGGGCGGCACCTGGCCCATCTTCTGGCCCACCAGCAGGGCGTCGGCGATGAACTGCAAGGCCGCGTCGTCGCCCATCAGCAGCACGGTGCGGGTGGCTTCGTGCAACTCCTCCAGTCCGGGCTGCGGGCGCTGGCGCAGGGCGGCCAGGCTGTCGGCCAAGCGGGTAGCTTCGATCAGGTGGGCCGAGGAGCAGTCCAGGTCGCGCTCGCGCATCAGCCGCGCCACGCGGGCGAGCCAGCCGATGGTGCGCGGCCGGGCGGGCAGGCTGTCGGTGGCGCCGCAGTGCCACAGGTGCTCGTACCAGCCGGGCGCGTGGATGCCCGCGCCGTAGCCGCTGGCGCGGGTCAGATGGCGGTAGGTCCAGGGCACCCAGGTCGATTGCACTTTGAGCTTGGGCAGGCCCTTGAGCAGGGCGGCGTCGGCGCTGGCTTTGACCGGCGCTTGCAGTCCGCCCAGGTGCCAGGCGCCGCAGACCACGGCGATGCGCTCATGTCCCTTTTTAATCGCGTCGCGGATGCGCTGGCGCATGTGGGCTTCACGCAGGATTTCGCGCCTGGCCTCGTCGGGGTCGCGCTCTTGGGCTTGTTCGCCCAGGTCGGCGCGCAGGGCGGTCATGGCTTCGGCGATGGCAACGAATAATTCTTCGCCGTCGCCGCGTTCCTCGACGGTGTGGTTCCACCAGCTTTCGCCGTCGGCGTGGCCGGCGGCTTGGGCGAGCCAGTTCAGTGGGTCGGTGCGGTACTCGGGCTGGGCGTCGGGGCTGGCGCTGGCGTTGTCGTCGGCGCTGCCGTCGCCGGATGCTGGCGCCGGGGTTGCTGTGGCGGGTGGCTCGGCGGTGCTGGCTTGCGCGGTGGCGGTATCTTGCGCGGGCGTTTCGCTGGCGTGGCCGTCGCTGGGGCCGTTGCCGTCCTGTGCGCCCGTTTCGGCGCTGGCCTGGGCTTCCTGCCGGGCGGCTTCGTCGGCTTCTTCCTGGGCGGCCTGTGCGGCTTGGGCTTCTTCGCGCGCCTTGTCCAGCGCCATCTGGTGCATCACCGGCAGGTCGATAAAGCTCACCGGCACTTGTTTGAGCAGCGCCCAGCGCAGCGCCTGCCACTCGGGCGAGAACACGGCAAACGGGTGATAGACGGCGCGCTGCGGCTCGTCCGGGCAATAACTTAAAAGCGCAACGGGTGGCGCCATCTGTTCGGACACCAGGAAAGCTAGCGCGCCCTCGGCGTCGGGCGGGCCTTCCACGAGCACGCAGTCGGGTTGCAGCGCGTCAAAGGCGCGCAGCAGGCTGCGGGCGCAGCCGGGGCCGTGGTGGCGAATGCCGAAGTAGTGGACGGGGTTCACATCTTTGTTCACGTTAACAACCTGTTCATGACCAGCGGGGCAACGCTTGGGGAGTAAGTTGGCGCAGGGATTGGCAGCGGCCTGGACCCCGTCTTTCTCTTTCCTCCGCTGGAGGAAGGCGCCGTGCGGGTACGGGGACAGAGGCCATGCGATCAACTGCGTGGCTGCAGCGCTTCAGGATCGGCAGCCTTACTCAAGTTCCTTGCAAGCGCGGTACAGCGGCTTCCAGTCCTCGCGCTCCTTCACGACGATTTCCAGGTATTCCTTCCAGACCACGGCGTCCTGCACCGGGTCCTTGATGACCGCGCCGATCAGCCCGGCGGCCACGTCGTGCGGGTGCAGCACGCCGTCGCCGAAATGCCCGGCCAGCGCCATGCCGTTGTTGATCACCGAAATCGCCTCGGCCGACGACAGCGACGAGCTGGGCGACTTGATTTGCGTCTTGCCGTCGGCGGTGCGCCCGCTGCGCAGTTCGCGAAAGATCTGCACGATGCGGCGCACTTCTTTCAGCGCGGGCGGCTCGGCGGGCAGCTGCAGCGCGCGGCCCATCTCGCTCACGCGCTTGACGACGATGGCGACTTCTTCTTCCTCCGTCGCGGGCACGGGCAGCACGACGGTGTTGAAGCGGCGTTTCAGCGCGGCCGACAGCTCGTTCACGCCCTTGTCGCGGTTGTTGGCCGTGGCGATCACGCTGAAACCGCGCACGGCCTGCACTTCCGAGCCCAGTTCGGGAATCGGCAGGGTCTTTTCCGACAGGATGGTGATGAGCGAGTCCTGCACGTCGGCCGGAATGCGGGTGAGCTCCTCGACGCGAGCGATCTTGCCAGCCTGCATCGCGTTCATCAGCGGGCTGGGCACCAGGGCTTTGTCGGACGGGCCGTTGGCGAGCAATTGGGCGTAGTTCCAGCCGTAGCGCAATTGCTCCTCGCTGGTGCCGGCCGTGCCCTGGATGAGCCGCGTGGAGTCGCCGCTGACGGCGGCGGCCAGGTGTTCGGAGACCCAGGATTTGGCCGTGCCGGGCACGCCGTAGAGCAGCAGGGCGCGGTCGGTGGCCAGCGTGGCGACGGCGATTTCCATCAGCCGGCGGCTGCCGATGTACTTGGCGCTGACCTGAAAGCCGTTGTCGAGCTTGTCGCCCATCAGGTAGGCGACGACGGCCCAGGGCGAGAGCTCCCAGTTGGCCGGGCGCGGGTGGCGGTCGTGCTTTTTCAGCTCGTCGAGTTCGTGGGCGAATTCCTGTTCGGCGTGCTGGCGCAGGGCGTTGTCAAGCGTGGTCATGGGCGTCTCTGATGAGGGAAGGAAGGTTGAAAAAAGGCTGGGGTGAGGGCCGGCGGTGCGCGCCGGAATCAAGAGCACCCGTGCTCATGGCACGGGGCGCGCTGGCGCCTGCGCCAAGGTTTGAAACGCATGGCGGGCGGCGAGGACCTGCAGGCTGTTGCGCAGCACATGGCCCAGCGAATAGGTCTTGTCGTCCTCGGGCGGCGGCACCAAAAGGGCCAGGGCGGCGGGGTCCAGCAGGGTGGGCAGAACGGCCGGGTGCAACACGCAGCACAGCTCGTCCTGCGGCATGCGCAGGTAGGATTTGCTCAGGTAGAGCGGCAGTTTTTGCAGCAGCAGAAGCGACAGCGGCTCAGACACGTGCTCGCCGGGCTGGCAGGCCTGAATCATCTGGGTGGCCACGTCGTCGAAAGCAGCGGACTTGGCGGCGCTGATGTCTTGCAGCGTCTGCGTCCAGTACGGTTCGCGCTCGGGCGGCGGCAGCAGGGCCAGCACGGTGGCAGGCGACTCGCGCAGGCCCTTGCCCGGCCAGTGGTCCAGGAATGCCCGGCACCAGGCGGCATTGGGCGCGATTTGCAGCACTTCCAGCCAGGCGCGCGCCAGCGCTTCGGTCCAGTCGCTTTTGCGCGCCCATGGCAACAGCGCGGCGGGCGCCATGCCGGTGTGTTCAACCCACCAGGCCAGCGGAACCTGCCGCGCCAGTTGGTACAGCCACCAGGCGCGCTCGCCCAGGGTTTCGTGCTTGGGGCGCTCGGCTTCGAGGCCGTCGGTTTTCCAGTCGTCGTTTGCCGTTTGCGGCGCGTCGATTTTCCATTTCGCACCCAAAAGGCTTTTGAGCGTGGATTGCTTTTCCAGACAAGCCTGCAGCCGGGCCATGGCGCGTTGCGTAGGCGCGCTGCCCGGCAACTGCACCAGCAGGGCGCGGGCGTTCTGGCGCACCTCGCGGCCCCGGTCCTGGCACAGGGCGGTGAGCAGCGCTTCGTCCGCCATCGACAGGCCTTCGATCAGCACGGCGGCCAACTCGGCGCGGTCCTTGGCGGGCAGATCGGGCAGGGCGGATTTCAATCGCTCGCGGGCGCTGGCGGCATTGAGCCGACGCTCGTTCTGCAGCAGTTCGACGCGCTGGGCCAGGCTGCCGTCGGACCAGCGGGTTTCCAGCGGCGCGTCGCCCGCCGCGCTTTCGGCGTAGCGCCAGGCGCTGTTGCGGCGCGCCAGCCAGCGGCCGCGCTCGCCCAGCACAGCCAGCAGGGCCGGGCGCAGGGCCACGCTGCGCTGCCCGGCTTCGAGCGCCAGCGGCAGCAGGCTGTGGGGCAGGCGCAATCCGGCGGCGCCCAGGCGCTGTAGGAGTTCGATTTGCAGCCGGACCGGTGCTTCGGCCAGCGCCCAGCGCAGGCTGATTTGCAGGCCCTTGGCTTGCAGCGCGGGTGTGGTTTCGGATGCGGCAGCGGTATCCGCAGCAGGCCCGCTTCCCGGCGCGGCGGCATCCGTGGAAGGCGCGACGCGGGGGCTGCCGTGCTGGCCGGCACGCTCGCACACGGCCAGCACGCCGGCCATCTGCAGCAGCGCCTGGGCCGGCTGCGCGGCCTGCGCCTGAAGCTGGGCCAGCAGCGCGCCCACCGGGCCGCTCAGGGCGGGTGTTGAAAAAGCCATTTTTTCGGTGCCGACCATGGCAGCGGGCAGCAGGCTTTGCCAGTGCGTGGCGGTTGATTCGTTCACAGTACGCTCCAGTTCCAGACGCCCTCGGGGCTGCTTGCCGACAGCGGGCGCAGCGCCTCGCCGTTCCATTCGCCCATCACGGACAAAGGACGGCCGCCGCTCAAGGCCAGCAGCGCCCAGCCCTGCGTTTCGTTCAGGGTCAGCGGCAGGTATTTGCCGGCCCAGTCCAGGCCAAAGCTGTCGCCGTCGCGGCAGGGCGTCGCGCCGTGGCAGTGCAGCGGGTGCAAGGAAATCCAGGGGTTATTGGCGATGCGCTGGGCCAGGGCGGTCCACGTCTGCTCGGGCCTGATGTCGGCGGTCGCGGCGGGCGCTGATGCCGGCTCGGACGCTGACGCGATTTCGGCCGTGCTGCTCACCACTAAAGCGCGCAGCGGTGCGGCGCTGGGGTAGAAAGCCAGCGTCGCCTGATGCACGCCATGGCACAGCCAGCTCTGCTCGAAGCCCCGGCCGGCAAACGCATGCTCCAGCAGCAGCGCATACTGGCCGCTGTGCTGCCCGCGCAGCCAGACGCGGCGCTCGTGCATGTTGTTGTCGCGCTCTTCCTGGATCAGGCCGATCACCTGCCAGCGGTCGGGCACGCCGGGCGACTGCGCCAGCACGGTTTCCTTCTCCAGCGGCCAGCCCAGCATGATGCGCAGGTCCGTCTGGGCCGCTTCGCTCAAAGCGCTGCGCCGGCTGATCGCCTCGCAGGCCAACTGTAAAAGGCCAAGCCGGCGCAGGGTTTTTTCCGGCCAGTCTGCATCTTGCATCAGGCCGTCGGCCGCGTAGTTCACGCGCTGCCCCAGGCCGGGCGCCTTGGCGTCCACCAGGCGCGCGCCCATGGTCTGCCACTCCCAGCGGCTTTGGGGGCTGAGGCTGCCCAGCCCGCGCGAGACCTGGTCGAGCAGCCACTGCTGCAGCTCGGCCACGCCCGCGTCGATCTGCTTCCAGCGCTGCGCGATGCTCTTGAGCGAGGCGGCCGTCGGCTCGGCGCTGGCGGCGACGATCTTTTCGCGCTGCTTGTCCTGTTTTTTTTGCGCCCGCTCGGTGCGCGCATTGAGCCAGTCGGTCACCCAGGTTGGCGGCGTGTCGGACTTGAAGAGGCTCGCGTCCCTGGCCTTGAGCAGCAGCAGCGCCAGGGCGTGCTTGCAGGGAAACTTCTGGCTGGGACACGAGCATTTGAACGTCGGCCCGGACAGATCGACTTGCGTCTCGTAGGGGCTGCCGCCGCTGCCCTGGCATTCGCCCCAGACCGCCGCGTCGTTGGCGCCGAGGGTGGGCCACTTGGCCGGCTTGAGCAGCCCGGTGGCAGCTTTGACCGAGGCGGCATCGGGCGCGAGGGCAAGGACGGATTCGGCGCTGAGTTCCATGGATGGGCAGGCGAAAAAGTGGGGCAGTGATAGGGTTTGCCAGCGCAGCCTGGAGGGGCTGGATGCGGCGTCAGGCATGCATGAAAAATGCGCTGAATGATGTTAACTGATGTTACGGGGCGGTTTTTGTCGTTACTGTGCTTTTTAACAGGGTGGCGCACTGCAGTGATGACTAAAATCTGTCTGGATTATTAACGCCAGCGGAGGTTTTCATGTCGGTTTCTTACTATATTGTGCTGGATAACAAAGAGCCCGGATTTGACACTTTTGTGAATGGCAAGGCAGTTGCCCGTGCTTCTGAAAAACTGGATGAAATATGCGATCAAGCCGGGTTGCCAAGACTCGATTCATTCGCAGGGCAGTCCTGTGAGGAGCTGGCCGAAATGCTGGGTGACGGCTTTGATGAGGAGATGGATGAAGAGGGCGACGAGGAGGACAACCCAGTTGAGCGTGAGTATTCCGATGAGAAATGGTTTGCTCCCGAAGATGGGATTTCCTTGGTGGATGCACTGATTGCAGCCATCGGTCAACACCCCGAAATAATTTCCACTCCCGAGGAGATTGTTGATGACTTGAAAGAGTACAAAAACGTGCTTGAACAGGCCAAGGCCATCCATGCCAAATGGCATCTGGCCATTGATTTTTGACCAGCCAGAAGCCGGTGGCGATAAAATGCCTAGTTTCTATCAGGCTCCCTCGCGTGTTTATCTGTTCAGTGCGGCTGCCTGCCTGGTGGTGGCGCTCCTGGCTTGCCTGATGATGGCATTCAATGCGCTGGAGATTATTCGTGCCCGCGACGCCGTGGCCTGGGTGAAGGCGGAAGCGGTGGTGATGTCTGCCGTGGTAAAAAGCGGTTGCGCGCGCGGCAACTCGTATTACGCGGAAGTGCGCTACCGGTATGCGGTGGCCGGACAGGATTACGATGGCCGGCGCGTTTCCTTTGGAGACCTTGAGTGCGGCGCCCATGAAAAAGCCACTTCAATCATCGAGCGGTTTCCCGAAGGCGCCAGGGTGGCTGTTTATTATGACCCCGCGCAAGTGGACGAATCAAGCCTGCTGGTCGGCGAGGTGACGTCTGTCACCTGGACAGGAATTTTCGTTGGCGTGGTGCTTTTTCTGGCAAGCATCGGCGGTTCGGGGTTTTTATTCTGGATGGCTTTGAAACGGCGGCTTGAAAACTGACATCCAATCTCCCGGATGTCCATTCGGATGGCGCCTCGGGAAGTGGCCGAAAATAATCCAGGGAGAACTTGCGGGTGCGGCCGCCGAAGTCGAGGGACTCATTGCCCTGTCGAGCGCGGCGGCGCCATTTGGACAACAATACGGCAACACGCAGATCGCCTGCCGCGCCCCTTGCCGCCGGCAAGCCGACATACAAGCCCGTCTTTGACCTCTGACCAGACCTCTCTTTTTAATGCCGCCATGAACATTCTCTTTGTCGCCGACCCGCTCGAATCCTTCAAGACCTACAAGGACACCACCTTTGCCATGATGCGCGAGGCCCAGCGGCGCGGCCACCGCATCAGCGCCTGCGAGCCGCAGAGTGTGATGTGGCAGCGCGGCGCGCCGGTCACGGCCCAGGTGCGCGACATCACGCTGACCGGCGAGGCTGATCACTGGTTCGAGGAAACGGCCAGCCGCGCCGCCGCGCTCAAGAATTTCGACGCCGTCCTCATGCGCAAGGATCCGCCGTTTGACAGCGAGTATTTCTACGCCACCCACCTGCTGGAGCAGGCCGAGCGCGAGGGCGCCCGAGTGTTCAACAAGCCGCGCGCGCTGCGCGATCACCCGGAAAAGCTCGCCATTTTGGAGTTTCCCGAGTTCATCGGCCCCACGCTGGTCACGCGCAGCGCCGGGGACGTCCGGCGCTTTCACGCCGAGCATGGCGACATCATTTTGAAACCCCTGGACGGCATGGGCGGCATGGGCATTTTCCGCGTCGGGCCCGACGGCATGAACCTGGGCTCGATCACGGAGACGCTCAACCGCGAGGGCGCCCAGAGCGTGATGGTGCAAAAATTCCTGCCCGAAATAACCGAGGGCGACAAGCGCGTGCTGATCATCGGCGGCAAGCCCGTGCCTTACTGCCTGGCGCGCATTCCGCAGGGCAGCGAGGTGCGCGGCAACCTGGCCGCCGGCGGCCTGGGCGTGGCCCGGCCCTTGTCGGCGCGGGACCGCGAGATCGGCGAGGCGCTCGGGCCGGTGCTGGCCAGCCGTGGCCTGCTGCTGGCCGGCGTGGATGTGATCGGCGAGTGCGTGACGGAAATCAACGTCACCAGCCCGACCTGCTTTCAGGAAATCTTTGACCAGACGGGTTTTGATGTGGCGGCCATGTTCATCGACGCGCTGGAGCAGGCGCTGGCCGCTTGAGTCGTGGCGTGTGCAGCCAGGGCCGTGTTGTGCTGCTGCGGGGTGAAGGGTGAAGGGTGAAGGGTGAAGGGTGAAGGGTGAAGGGCGGGCGCGTGCCCGGTTTGGTGTTTACCCGACTTGCGGCCACGGATGAGATCGGGAAAATGACTGAGCCTTCAATCTGTTCTGTTTCATTTCGACCCGGTCTGCTGCGGCTTGTGTGCCGCCTGACGTCCGCAGAGGGATTGAGAGATGAAATGATGCAACATCACGGAGCTTTCACTCATGACTTCCCTCTCCGCTGTTTCGCTTGACCTGACGGGCGTCACTTTTTTCAAGACCCCTGCTGGACTTCAGGAAATCCAGAGCCGTACGCTGGGCTTGCCGGCCCTGATTCGCCGGGTGCTGGTGCTGGTGGACGGCAAGCGCAGCGGCAAGGAGCTGGCGGCTTTTGCCGGCGGCGAGGAAAACATCCAGGAAGTGCTGAGCCAGCTGATGGAGTACGGCTGCATTGACGCCCAAGGAAGCGCCAAGCCTGCGCCGGCAGCAACAGCAACAGTAGCAGTAGCAGCAACAGTGGCCAAAGCAGCGGCCGCCGCGCCCGGGCAGCCGGACTATGAAGCCGAGTTAGCTGGCCTGCCCCAGATTGCACTGCGTACGCCCAAGGAACTCGAGATGGCGCGCAACTTCATGGTCAACACCACGAACAGCATCTTCGGGCAGAACACACGCCTGAGCCTGATCAAGTCCATCCTGGCCTGCCAGGGCGCCGCGCAATTGCGCCAGGTTTACCCGGACTGGGCCCGCACCATGGCTTCTCACAGTGCCAGCGCCAAGCGCTTGCCGGAGCTGCGCGAAAGGCTGTTCGCCGTGCTCTGAAGCTGGCGCACCGCCGGAGTCGCACATTGCGCAGCCTGCGTGGCCGGGACGGGCCGCTGACTGGCGGCGCCAAAGCGGCCTGGTTTTGGCGCCCGCTTGAGCCGCTTAGAAAACCGGCCAGTAACACACGGTCTGCTGTCCCGCGCTGGCGTCGGACACTGACGGCGAAAAGCCTCGCGAACGGCTGGACTGGAACGCGGACTGGGCGCCGGTGGTGTTGGTGCAACTGCTGACGTAATCGAGCGTGCCGATCCAGAACTTGCGCCCGCCCGGCGTCAGGTTCATGCCCGACCAGCGCACCAGTTCGGCTTCGGCGTAGGCGTCGTAGGTGGGCTTGTAGACCTCCTCGTGCGCGATGCCGTCGAGCAGGCTGGGAAAGGCCACCGTGCCGGAAGCGCTGCTGGCCTGGCCCAGGCGGATCTTGTCACCGGTGGCGTTTTGCAGCACGAACAGCATCGAGGGGTACTTGTCGCGCAGCTTGGCGATCAGGTTCAGGCCGCCCTGGCTGCATTGCGCGTCGCACGGGCCGTTGCGGGTGTTGGTGCCGTGCTCGACGATTTCCATGTTGTCGAAGTAAAAGCCGTCCACGCCCTGGGCGACGAGCCGGGGAACGATGTAGTTGATGACCAGGTTCTGGTAATCGGCATTGCCCACGTTCATCCAGACCTCGTCGCTGTAGCCCGAATAGGTGCCCAGTTGCGCCGCCTTGTTGGCCGAGCAGGAGAGGAATCCGGCGGGCACTTGGGACCAGTAGCCGCGAAAGTTCTCGCACGAGCCCAGGTTGAGGTAGCTCAGCACCTTGTTGGCGCCCCCGTTCTTGAGTTCCTTGATCTGGCTGGGGCTGAAGTTGCCCATGTCCGGGTCGGCATCGATGTCCATGATGCGGAAGGTGGCGGCCATCTTGGGCAGGTCGATGTTGCTGCCGCTGCCATAGAAGGACGCCCAGGGTCCGGCGTCGGGGAAGCCGCGGCCGGTCGCCGTCGTCGGTGCCGTGGGGGTTGTGCTGGTAGTTGCTGGTGCCGTGGTGGCGGGCGCCGTCGGTGCGGTTGTGGTCGTCGGTGTCGTGGTGGCGGGCGCCGTCGGTGCCGTTGTCGTCGTTGACGGGGTGGGCGTTGTCGTTGAGGTGGTGGGTGCGGGGGTGGTTGTGGTGCCTGGCGTGCTGGTTGTTGTCTGGTTCTTGCGTTTCGATCCCCGGTTGGAAGAGCGTTCCGTGGCGGACCCGTCTGTCGTGGTGGCGCTGGGGGAAGTGTCGCCACTGATGCTCAGGGGACGGCCATGGGCAGTGAAAGCGCCAGCCAGTGCAACGAGGACAGCGGCATGGCGCAGCGGGGTGGCAAAGCGCGAGCCTGTGCACAGGCGGCGAGGGGGATGGGAGAGGGGCGTGTGGATCTGCATAAGCCGCGCAGTTTAGGCGGCCCTCCAGCGCACTACCGCCTCATTGGTAATGGCATGTTAACTGTGGTAATGAGAAGTTGATGGCGGCGCAAGGCCGGCTAACTATCTTGTGACAATTCAATGCAAATTGTGTGAAGTACCCATTTTTAGGGATGAATGGCGTCAAAACGCGCTGTTTGAGACGAGGATGCTGGCTCGGGCTCGGGCTCGGGCTCGGGCTCGGGCTCGGGCTCAGGCTCAGGCTCGGGCTCAGGCCTGGGCCAGCGCTCCGTCCACAAACACCTTCAACTCCCCCGGCGCAAAGGCGATCCAGGCCTCGTTGGTGGTCAGCGGCGCGGTGACCACTACGGCCACCCGGTCCGTCGGCTGGGTGTGCTCGGCAAAGTTCACGCTCAGGTCTTCGTCGCTGAGCCGGGCGTGGGCAAACGGGTGGCGGCGCTCGACGTAATACAGGCTGGTCGAGGCATGCGCCCACAGCGCCAGGCCGTTGCTGAGCAGAAAGTTGAAGGTGCCGTGGCGGGCAATCGGCGCGGCGAGTTCGCGCAGGGTGATGCTCAACTCCTGCACGCTGGGCAGGTCCGCATGCGACTTGGCCAGCTCCTGCATGATCCAGCAAAAAGCGCGCTCGCTGTCGGTTGAGCCCACGGGCCGGAAGCTGGCGTGCAGGCGCGGCGCAAAGTCTTTCAGGTTGCCGTTGTGCGCAAACACCCAGTAGCGGCCCCAGAGTTCGCGCACGAAGGGGTGGCAGTTCTCCAGCGCCACGCGCCCCTGCGTGGCCTTGCGGATGTGGGCGATCACGTTGCGGCTCTTGATCGGGTAGCGCCGGATCAGCTCGGCCACCGGCGACTCGCACGCCGGCAGGTGATCGACAAAGTGGCGCAGCCCCTTGCCGTGGCCCGCGCCATCGGCGGCGCTGTCGCCTTCAAAAAAGGCAATGCCCCAGCCGTCGCTGTGCTCGCCGGTGCGCCCGCCGCGCTGGGCAAAGCCGCGAAAGCTGAAGGTCACGTCGGTGGGGGTGTTGCAGTTCATCCCGAGAAGTTGGCACATGGGGCTCAGCCTGGTGAAGGGGGGTGGGGCGATGCAGGCCGGGGCGCGCTGTCGCGCAGTTGCCAGGCCGCCACCATGGCCAGCAGGCACAGGGCGGCGAGCATCAGAAAGGTTTCGTTGAAAGCGGCCAGGCGGGCCGGGCTGCTGGCGGTGCTGGCCAGCGACTGGCCATGCGCGGCCAGGCGCCACTCCAGCACGATGCCGCACAGGCTCACGCCGATGGCCCCGCCCAGCATGCGCACAAAGCTGACCGCGCTCACGCCCTGGGGAATCAGTTCCCTGGGCAGCGGGCGCAGGGCGCCCAGGCTGAGCGAGGGCAAGATGAACCCCAGCCCGATGCGCCCCAGCGTGGCCCACAGCGCCAGCAGCCACAGCGCCGACGTCAGCGTCACCGTCACCATCAGCGTGAACGAGGCGGCCAGCAAGCCCAGGCCGGTGCTCACCAGCAGCCAGGTGGGCTGGCGGTCCGCCAGCCGTCCCACGCCGGCAATCGTGGCCGCCAGCACCAGGCCGGCGGGCAGCAGGATGGTGCCGACGTGGGAGGCCGACAGGTTCAGGCCGAGCTGTAGGTACACCGGCAGCAGGTAGGTCGAGCCAAACAGCGCCGTGCCGTAGATGAAGGCCACCACGCTGCCCATGGCAAAGGGGCGGTAATCAAACAGCGCCAGGTTCATCAGCGGCGCCCGGCCGGTGGCATCCATGCGGCGCTGCCACCACAGAAACAGCCCCAGCGCCGCCGCAAAAGCGCCCAGCAGCAGGGCCGCATGCACCTGCTCGCTGTCGTGCAGCGCCACCATGCCGTTGAGCAGGCACAGCGTGCCCACGCTGGCCAGCAGCAGGCCGCGCCAGTCGATCATGGCGCCGCTGCGGTCGGCCGAGATGCCGCCGGGCGCGGTGTCGGGCACATAGCGCCAGGCCAGCCACAGCGAGAGCAGGCACAGTGGCACCACCATGAAGAAAATCGAGCGCCAGCCCAGCAGGTCCACCAGCACGCCGCCGATGCTCGGCCCCAGCGCCGGTGCCAGCACCACGCCCATGCCAAACAGGCCATTGGCGCGGCCCTGCTCGTGCGGGCCGAAAGCGCGCATGATGATGATGGCCGGAATCGGCTGCACCACGCCGGCGGCCAGGCCTTCGGCCACGCGGGCGGCCAGCACCAGGGTGAAATTGTTCGCCAGCCCGCCGCCGATGCCCCCGGCCATCAGCAGCAGCATGCAGCCGGCATAGGTGCGCCGGTAGCCGTAGCGCGCCAGCAGCCAGGGCGTAGTCAGCATGGACACCGTCATCGCCACCATGAAGCCGGAGGTGACCCACTGCGCGCGCCCCTGGCCGAGCGCGAAATGCTGGCTCATGTCGGGAATGGCCACGTTGATGATGGTCGAGGACATGACCGAGGCCATGGTGCCGATCATGACCGCGCCCAGCAGCAGCCAGCGGTAGCGCGGGCCGTAGCGCGCCTGCAGGGCGCCGAGCGAGGCGGGCGAAGGCGAGGGCGAAGGTGCAGCGCTCAAGGCAGGTTCCGGGCTGGCGCTTTTTTCAGTCTCTGGGCTCGGACCAGAGCTTGCCGCCGGTGGCCCAGTTCTCGCGCTTGATGTCGGTGATCAGGATGTCCACCGAGTCGGGCTTGCCGCCCAGGATCTCCACGCTCACGCGGGTGATGGCTTCGGCGAGTTTTTTCTTTTGCTCGATGGTGCGGCCTTCGAGCATCTCGATATGGTAAGTCGGCATGGTTTCTTTGTGAGTGGATGAGGTGGATGAGGTGGATGAGACAGAGCGTGCATGATAAAAGCACGAGCCCCACTTTAAAGGGCATTGACCGGGTTAAACGACAGTGGCCGGGAAAACACTGCCGTCGCAGCGCCCTGAAGAAGCCTCTGGCGTGCTTTTGTCGGCCCCGGCTGACACGCACACAAGCCGGGCCGGCCTTTGCAGCGGGAGACAAGCTGCAAGACTGCATCGAGTTGCCGAAAAAAGTTGTCACTCTGCTTTCTTGGTTGTTTTTCCTTGGCCGCTTCTTTCGCGCAGGTTCTTGTTCTTCGCAGATCGCGCTTTCGCGGCTGCTTTTTCTCCGAGTTTTTTTAATCCGGGCCAGCCTTTGCCTTCTTCCTCTGTCTTTCCCAGTGCCGAGCCGTCCGCGCCGCTGCCGTTGCTGGCCGGGCGCAATTACCGCTGCCAGTGTGGCTGGCCGGTTTTTTTCCGCAACAGCAAATGCCTGGCCTGCCAGACGCCGCTGGGCTATGACCCGGAGCGCGGCGCGCTGCTGCCACTCATGCCGGGGCCGCAACCGGGGGGCCTCTGGCAGGAATGGCAGACCCCGGCCACTGATGCCGGCCAAGATCACGACCAAGCCGATGCCGATGCCGATGTCGGGGCCGATACCGACGCTGGTACTGCCGACGCTGGTGGTGATACCAACACCGATCCCAATACAAACGCAAACGCAAACGCAAACTTCGATGCCGGTTCCGGTTCCGGTTCCGATGACGATCAAAATCACCCCGCCCACGAGGCTGCGCCGCTTTACAAGCGTTGCTTTAATTTAACCACCCCGGCGCGCTGCAACTGGCTGGTGCCGCAGCACGATCCGCTCAAGCTGTGCCGCGCCTGCCGCCTGAACCACATCATTCCCGACCTGGCCAACCCGGCCGAGCCGGACAATGGCTACCTGTGGGGGCTGATCGAGATGGCCAAGCGCCGCCTGGTGTCCTCGCTGATCCTGCTCGAACTGCCCGTGGCCTCGCGCATCAGCGAAGACCCCGAGCGCGGGCTGATGTTCGATTTCCTGCGCTCGCCGCTCAACGGACCGCACATCCTGACCGGCCACGACTCCGGCCTCATCACGCTCAACCTGGACGAGGCCGACGACGCCAAGCGCGAAGCCGTCCGCAAGGCCATGCGCGAACCCTACCGCACGCTGCTGGGGCATTTCCGGCACGAAATCGGCCACTATTACTGGGACCGGCTGGTGGCCGGCACCGCCTGGATGGACGGTTTTCACCAGCTGTTTGGCGACGAGTCGGCGGACTATGCGGCCAGCCTCAGGCGCAACTACGAGCGGGGTCCGCCGCAAGACTGGGCGCAGCATTTCGTCAGCGCCTATGCCAGTTGCCACCCGTGGGAGGACTGGGCCGAATGCTGGGCGCACTACCTGCACATGCGCGACGGCATCGACACGGCGCTCAGCCTGGGGCTGGACCTGGACCACCTGGACCTGGAAGTCACGCCCTTCACGCTGGACGAGCTGTACCAGCCCGAGCACCCGCAGGCCGCGCAGTTCCTGGCCTTCCTGAACCACTGGACGCGGCTGACCACCATGCTCAATGAAATGTCGCGCAGCATGGGCCAGCCCGATTTTTACCCCTTCGTGCTGCCCACGGAAGTGGTGGCCAAGCTGCATTTCATTCACCTGCTGGTGATCTCGCGCAGCTGGCTGCAGGCGCCAGACGGGGCGCAGCAAGACGTCCCGGCGCAGACCTCGGGCTTTTGCGCGGCCAGCCTGCAACCGGTCTAGCGGGCGGTTTTTCCATTCGCCGGGTCGCTGGCGTCAGTGGCCAGGTGGGTCGCTCCAGGTCGGCTGCTGGCGGTTGCTGCCTGCCGGAGTTGATGGCTGTCGCCGCTGCTTGTCATTGCGGCGCTGGCTAAATCGCTGTGTATCGCTGGCTGTATGCTTGCCGCCATGGGTGAATTCGATCTGATTGAGCGCTATTTCAAACGTCCCGCCGTGCGGGCTGTCCTCGGCGTGGGCGACGATTGCGCGTTGCTGCGGCCTACGCCCGGCACGCAACTGGCCATCTCCAGCGACATGCTGGTGGAGAACCGGCATTTTTTCGCCAACGTGGACCCGTTGACGCTGGGCCACAAGGCGCTGGCGGTGAACCTGAGCGATCTGGCCGCCTGTGGCGCCACGCCGCTGGCCTTCACGCTGGCGCTGGCCCTGCCGCGCGCCGACGAGGCTTGGCTGGCGCCTTTTTCGCGCGGCCTGCTGGCGCTGGCCGACGCCCACGGCTGCGAGCTGATCGGCGGCGATACCACGCAGGGGCCGCTGAACATCTGCATCACCGTCTTTGGTGAAGTGCCTGTCCTTCAAGGCAAAAGCCAGGCGCTGCTGCGCTCGGGCGCCAGAGCGGGCGACGATGTCTATGTCAGCGGCACGCTGGGCGATGCCCGGCTGGCCCTCGAAGCCTTGCGCGGCAGCGTTGAACTGCCGCCGGCCCTGCTCGCCCAAGCCAGGGGGCGGCTGGAGCAGCCCGCGCCCCGCGTGGCGCTGGGCCAGGCGCTGCGCGGCGTGGCGTCAAGCGCGCTCGACGTGAGCGACGGCCTGCTCGGCGATTTCAATCACATCCTGAAAGCCTCCGGCGTGGGCGCCACGCTCGACACTTCAATAGCAATGAATTTGCTGGCGGCCCGCGCGCATCCCGACTGGACGCCAGGCCTTGTTTCGCTGGAAAAGCAGCTCGAATTCGTGCTGTCCGGCGGCGACGACTATGAGCTGGCTTTCACCGCCCCGTCCCTGACCCGCAGCGCCGTGCAGGCCGCCGCCCACCAAGCCGGCACGCCCGTGACCCGCATCGGACGCATCGACGCGGCGCCCGGCCTGCGGCTGATCGATGCCAACGGTGAAAACCTGTCCGGCAGCTTTGCCTCGTTCGACCACTTTGCCTGAACCGAACAGACCTGGGGTAAAAAACCGCTTCAGACCGCTGGCGCTTCAGACCGCTGGCGCCAAGGGTTGCACCGCCCGCAGGCGCATGCTGCACCTGCCAGCAGCGCGTGACGCAAATTCACTCGCCCAGCAGTCAGGTTGCACCGCCCGCAGGCGCATGCTGCACCTGCCAGCCCATCACGATAATCCAGTTATGCCTGACAACGAATTTCCTCCTCAGACTCCAGTCTTTGCCGACCCAAGCAGCCCCGGCCCGGTGCGGCCCAGCGTCCAGTTCATGCTGGCGCATCCGGCTCATCTGATCGCCCTGGGCTTCGGTTCCGGTTTGAGCCCCGTGGCGCCCGGCACGGCGGGCACGCTGTGGGCCTGGCTGTCGTTCATCGTGCTGCAGCACTGGCTCTCGCCGGGGGCCATCGGCTGGCTGATTGCCGTATCGATTCCGCTGGGCTGGTGGGTCTGCACTGTCACCGCCCGCAACATGCGCGTGCCCGATCCGGGCAGCATCGTCTGGGACGAGATTGCCGCTTTCTGGCTGGTGCTGTGGCTGGTGATGCCGGCCGGTTTCATGGGGCAGGCGGTGGCGTTTGGCCTGTTTCGCTATTTCGATGCGGCCAAGCCCGGCCCGGTGGGCTGGGCGGATGGCCTCTCGCACGGCGTGCATCCCGCTACCCATCGGCACGCCTGGACGGTGGCCGGGTTCGGCATCATGTTTGACGATCTGGTGGCCGCTTTTTGCGCGCTGCTGGTGATTGCGCTGTGGCGCTTTTTCTGGTGGTGAGGAAGGGCTCGCGCCTTGCCTTTCCGGCGTCAATGGCAAGTGTCACGTCAAGAGAAAATGGTCGATATGCCTGTCTCTGGGGCGAGCGGGCTTTGGGCGCATGACGCGACACGGGCTTTCTTGAGGAAAATGTATGTCGGTTCTTGTTGAAACTCCCCTCATCGCCCCTTCGGCGCTGGCCGCATCTGCCCCATCCAATGTGCCTGTGCTGACAGCGCAACTGGCCGATATTCTCCAGGCCAGAGGCTGGAAGCTGGCCACGGCCGAAAGCTGCACCGGCGGGCTGATTGCGGCGGCCTGCACCGACCTGGCCGGCTCCAGCAACTGGTTCGAGCGCGGCCTTGTCACCTACTCCAACGAGGCCAAGACTGAACTGCTGGGCGTGCCGTCAGAAATGATTGCGCAGCATGGCGCCGTCAGCGAAGAAGTGGCCCGCGCCATGGCGCTGGGCGCGCTGGCCAACTCCCGCGCCCAGGCGGCGGTGGCCGTCACGGGCGTGGCGGGTCCGAGCGGCGGCAGCGCGGATAAACCGGTGGGAACGGTCTGGCTTGGCTGGGCGACGCCGGCGGGCGTGGTGACTGACTTGCAGCGCTTTGACGGCGACCGTGCCGCCGTGCGCCAGGCCAGCGTGCGCCATGCGCTGGGGCGCCTGATTGAACTGCTGGCATAGGCGCATCGGCATGGCTCGCCGGCCGGCCTGCGCCCTGGAAAAAAGCTTTATTCGAGCGCCTGCATCACCACACCATGCTCCTCGGTGAAGGCCTGCAGAATCTGGGCAATCTGCGCGTCCTGCAGCGTCGTGGTCAACTCGATGATCTTGGTGTGCGGGCCTCTGTAACTGTGGCTCACCGCCACGCTGGCCGTGCTGTCCTGGGCGCTCAACACTTGCTCTAGCCGGGGTCCGAGCGAGTTCAGCAGTTCTTCGCGCTGGACCTGGGTCATGTCAGAGTCGGCCAGGTACTTCACCTCGTAAGAAAAATTCGTTTTCTGGTTCATCGGGTGGTTTTTGTGGTTTTTAAGCTTGAGCTTGGAAGGGTCGCCGCCGGCATTCAGGAGGCTTCATGGCGCAGGGTGGCCGACAGGCTGATCTCCGGCACGCTGGCCAGCGCCTTGGACAGCGGGCAGCCTTTTTTCGCGGCTTCGGCAATGTCCTGGAACATGGTTTCGTTCATGCCCGGCACCACCGCATCCAGGCTCAAGGCAATGCGGTCAATCACGAAGCCATCGCCCTGCGCCACCAGGCGCACTTTGGCCTGGGTGTCCACCGAGGCGGTGGCGTAGCCGGCCTTGTCGCAGGCAAAGGAAAAGGCCATGGTGAAGCAGGCCGCATGGGCCGCGCCCAATAACTCTTCCGGGTTGGTGCCGCGCCGGTCATCTTCAAAGCGGCTGCCAAAGCCGTAGGGGTAGGCTTTGAGCGCATCGGTTTCGGTGCTGATCTGGCCCTGGCCCTTTTTGCCCTGGCCTTCCCAATGCACGGAGGCGGTTTTTTCAGTCATGTCGTTGTCCTTGGAGGAAGGCAGGCGTGTCTGGACGCTTGCCGGATTCATGGGGGAAGTGAATCGTCCAGTCTGCCTGCGCCAGCCCGCGCCAGCCGTCAGACAGGGCCGCAAGCTGCGGCTGGGCGCTTCCTACACAAGGGCAGGACCGCCTACGCTGGGCCGTCCTCGTCGAGGTTTTTCATCGCCCACAGCACCCGGCCCAGCTCGGGCTTGAGCTGCTGGCGCGCCTCGTCGTCCAGGCCCGCCAGGCTGCGCTGCAGGCTCAGACGGCGCGGCGAAATGGCCGGTCCTCTGGACGCAAACACGATGCTGTTGGTTTTTTCCTCGACGACGACTTCCACCGCGTTGCCGGCAAAACTGCGCTCGATGCGCTCGACCAGCAGCGGGTAGTCGGGATGCTGGTAGTGCAGGTTGACCGCCAGCAGGCCGCCCGGCGCCAGCGCGGCCAGGCAGTCGTCGTAGAAGCGCTGGCTGCACAGCGCGGCGGGCTGGCCGTCGTGGTCAAAACCATCGACCAGCAGCACATCGAACGCCGGCGCCTCGGTCTGCAGGAACAGCGCCCCGTCGGCGGCAATGACGCTCAGGCGCTCGTCGTCATCGGGCACCTGGAATTCATGGCGCAGCGCGATCACATGCGGGTTGATCTCCAGCACCGTCATGCGGCTGGCTTTGAGATGGCGGTGGCAGAACTTGACCAGCGAGCCGCCGCCCAGGCCGATCATGCCGATGTGCCTGGGCGCCGGATTGAACAGCAAAAAACCCATCATGGTGCGGGTGTAGTCCAGCTCCAGCCGCCACGGATGGTCGGTGAGCATCATGCTTTGCAGCTCGCCGTGGGTGAAGTGCAGCGACTTGCTGCCGCCGCTGTCCTGCACGAAAGGCGCGGTGAACTGCAGGGACTGGAAAGCGCCGGGCAATATGGCTGACTCCGAAAGTGGCTCGGGCTGATCTACGGCTGCAGGCAGGAAGGTGTGATTCATTAAACTGGAACAGAAAAAACGTTACGGCGATGTCGCCATCCACAACCCTACCCGATGACTGATTTTGTAAAAAATCTCTGGCAAAAAATCAAACTTTTCGTTTTGCATAACTGGAAATTTTTGGTGTGGTGGATTTTTGGGATGACCCTCATGAAAATCCTTGACCACAATCATTTGCTCGGTTGATTCAAAATTCCGCTCAGGCCATCAGCTTGAGCCCCGGCGGCAGGGACTCGCCCAGCACGCGGCGCTCGGTGGCGGCGTCGAGTTCGACCTTTTCCCGCAGCATCTGGCTCCAGACCGGTGGCGCGTTGCTGGTTTTCAAGCGCGCCATGACGCTCTCGCGCAGCGCCAGCGGCAGGTCACGCGAGCGGTCGTCGGTGACGCGGGCCAGGCTGACGGCGGCAAAAGCGGCGGCTTCGAGGCGCCTCCAGTCGAGCGCCAGCAGGGTCTGCAGCCAGCGCGCCACGGTCTCGGGCGGCACCACGTCGTGGGAGCTGCCGTAGACAGGCTGGCGCGCGCCGATGCGGCCCAGCGTCCACAGCGTCAGGCTGTCGCCGGCGGTGTCCTGGGCGGTCGGCGCCGCCTGCAACCGGCCCAGCAGCCACTCGCCGATCTCGGCCTTGTAGTCGGCCGGAATGCGCTCGAGCGACGCGCCCAGGCGCAGCATGTCCTCGTCGCTGCCCTTGACCGGCGGCGGGCCGTCAGCGTCCAGGCTGTCGCGGTTGTTTTGCAGGTTGAAGGCAAAATCGTCGAGCAGGCGCAGCTGCTGCGCCGCGTCCAGCCCCCCGGCCACGCGCCGCCACAGCGTCCACCATTCGGCGCAGGCCTGCCTGTCCTTGCTGTGCTGCACGCCGGCCGGGAAAATCGGCCAGAGCTGCTGCAGCCGCCAGCCGTCCAGCGGGTCGCCAAAACCGGGGCGCAGGCAGTAGCCGGCCAGGTTCAGCCAGACCCGCTCATGCTCGGCCGAGCGGCGCCGGGTGCGCGCGCGCTGCCACAGGGCGTCGAAGAGCTGGCGCAACTCGGGCGTGGTCCAGCTTTCCCTGGCGCCCAGAACTTGTTCGAGCTGCGCGCGCAACTGGCGCACTTCTTTGGTCGTCGCGGGTTGACCGATGCCGAAAACCCGGTCGATTTTTTCAATGGCCTGGCGCAGGCGGCCAGCGGCCGGAGCGTTGCCGCTGCCGCCGCCGCCCTGGCCGTCCTGGCCGCCGCTGGTTTCAGGCGCTGCGGCGCTGTCGGCATGGCGCAGGTCAAACTCCAGCCGCCAGCGCTGGCCGGGGTCGGCCAGGTTGACGCAGTGCATCTCCAGCGTGCCGACTTCGGTCAGCGAGGTGACCAGCTGAACAGGAATATCCTGCCGCCGGGTGGCTGCCGCCGGGTGAGGCGCTGGCCGGTCTGCGGCTTTGGCGCCTGCTGTTGCGGTTGCCGCTGCCGCTGCCGCTGCCGCTGATTCTGCTGCAGGTCCAGCTGCTGATGCTGATGCGTCCGGAGCTTGTACCACCGTGACGATGGGCGGCAGGTGCGCAAAATGGTCCGGCGCCAGCGTGACCAGTTCGCCCGGCTGGGGCGGGGCGTGGTCCGGGCCATCGGCCAGCGACGTCAACAGGTGAAAGCGCACCGGCTGGCCCAGGCGCAGGGCAAAGGTGCGGTGGGCCAGCACGATTTCCTGGCCCGGCTCGCTGCCGCGCGGCAGGATGCAGATGCCGCGCGGCGCTGGCGCGGCCTCGCCCTGGCCGCGCCGGGCGGCAGCGGTTTTCTCGTCGAGCAGCAGGAAGTAACTGCGCGCCGCACCGCCGCCAATCTTCGGCGCTTCGCCACGCTGGGCCAGGCCGTAGGCCACTGCGCCGCGCGCCACGGCCACATCCGGGTTGTCGTTGTGCAGCAGGCGCAGCGGCGCGCCGCGCCAGTTGCCCAGCGTATCGGCCAGCCGCCGGACCAGCGTTTCGGCGCGAAACACGCCGCCGTTGAGCAGCAGGGTGTCGGGCAACTGGCCATGCTGGCGTAAAAATTCGGCAATGTGGCGCGTGATGGCCGCGTCGCGCGCATAGGGCAGGCCGAAGGCGACGATGCCGCTGCGGCTTTGCCTGACCTGCGCGCCGGCCTCGACCTGCGGAAAGAAGCCGTCCACGATCAGGTGCTCGACTTCGTGGCGCGTGAGCATCACCGAGCGGCTGGCGCCGATCAGACGGGCGCCGCCGCCGAGCAGGGTGACGGGCGTCTGCTCGGGCGCATCGGCCGCCAGCAACAGTTCCTTGGCGGTGCGGCAGCGCTCCATCAGCTGGGCCAGGCAGCCGGCCGACAGCGGGGCGGCGGGCGTGTCACCGGCCGAGGAAGCCATGCGCGCCTCCACCGCATGGGCCAGCGCCAGGTCCATGTTGTCACCGCCGAGCATCAGGTGCTGGCCCACGGCGATGCGGGTCAGCCGGGGCTGACCGTCGTCCAGCTCGACTTTGATCAGGCTCAGATCGGTGGTGCCGCCGCCCACGTCGCACACCAGCACCAGCCGGGTCTGCGCCAGCTCTTGCGCCAGGCGGGCGCGGTGGCGCAAGAGCCAGTCGTAGAAGACGGCTTGGGGTTCCTCCAGCAGCCGCAGCTTGGGCAGGCCGGCTTGGCGCGCCGCAGTCAAGGTCAGGGCGCGGGCGCCTTCGTCAAACGAGGCGGGAACGGTGAGCACCAGTTCCTGCTGCGCCAGCGGGCTGCCCGGAAAGCGCGCATTCCAGGCATCGCGCACATGGCGCAGATAGCTGGCGCTGGCCTCGATAGGCGAAACCTTGGCCACATCGGCCGGTGCGCCCCAGGGCAGGATGGGCGCGAGCCGGTCCACCGCCGCGTGCGAGAGCCAGCTCTTGGCGCTGCTCACCAGCCGGCCCGGCACCTGCGCGCCGAGTTTGCGCGCCCATTGGCCGATGACTGGCGTCGGGGCTGGGGGCTGGCTTGCATCCTGATCGGAGGCTGGGGCTGCGCTGGTGTCCGTGCCTGCTTCCTGGCTGGTGCTGGAGGACCAGGGCAACTGCAGCGCGCTGGCCGGCAGCTCGCCGGGCGCCGGATGGTAGCGGCTCGACGGCAGCAGCGGCAGGGCGGCGACTTCGCCGGGCGCGATCAACTGCTCGATGTGGAACAGCGCGATGTCGCCCGGCGCCGTCAGCGGCGCATAGGCCACGACGGTGTGGGTGGTGCCCAGGTCGATGCCGACGATGTAGTGGGGCTTCATTTAGTGAGCGATTTCACCGAAGTCGCCATGGCCCTGACTCGGAAACTCTCTCAACTTTTCCGTCCTTTTCGAGTTCACGAACAAGTGCAACAACCCAGTACTGCTGATTGGAGGAAGTTGCATTTTTATACTCACCCCAGTCGAATCCGCATGCTCTGAAGATATGTGCTAACTTCATTCCCTCCCGGCCTGGTTGGCAAAGGTCCGACGTTTGCATGAATTGATAGACAAGTGTCTTTGCATCGGCTCGAAGTTGATTGCCCTTGGTTTCAAACTCTTTCATATTCTTCCCTGTTGTGAGTGCATTCCTCCATTGCTTCATATCTTGGAGGGATGCACCTCTGAAATTAACTTTGGTCAGCTGTTGCCGCGCACGTCAAACTCCACCTTCCAGCGCTCGCCGCCCTGGGTGGCGACGGCGGTCAGCTCCAGCGTGCCGGTTTCGGTGGCGACAGCGCGCAGTGTGACCTGCACGACTTCGCCGGCCTGGCGGCTTTCGGCGGGGAGCGTGGCCTGGATCTCGCCCAGTTCCTGCAGTTCGTCGGGCTGCCAGAAGTCCAGCAGGGTGCCCAATTGGTCCTGGCGGCGCACCGAGGAGCCGAACAAGCGCAGGTGCATGGCCTCGCCCACGACGAGGCCGAATTCCTGCGCCGCCAGCTCGGCGACGATGCCCTCTTCCATGCCGAAAGGCGCAATGCACAGCGCCTGAATCGGCGGCTCGAAGCCGGGAATGGCGGGCATGGACGATTCAATCGCCACGTAGTAAGCCCGCGCCGTGCCGCCCCGGATGCGCACGCCCTGGCCGCGCCGCACATAGCCGTAATAGGCCGCGCCGCGAGCGACTGCCAGGTCCATGTCGGCGCCAGTGAGGGCGCGCGCCGGCTCGGCATTTTCAGCGACCAGCCAGCTGTTGAGCGTGGCCAGCGTGCGCTCGGTCAGGATGCCGGACTTGAAAACGCCGCCGTTGAACAGCACGGCCGTCGGGTGCAGGAAGCTCGCGCCTTCATTGACGGTGCCGGCAAAGCCTTCGAGCTCGGCCGTCGCGCCGGCCTGGCGCCCGAGCAGGGCGGCCAGGTGGCGCGTCACGCCCGCGTCCTGCGCGTAGGGCAGGCCCAGCTGCGTCAGGCCGGAGCGGGTGCGGCTGGCCGGGCGGGTGGCGGCGTCCACCTGCGGAAAGAAGCCTTCGAGCAGCGTGGTGTTCACCTCGGCCTGCGTCAGTTCGGTGCGGATCGAGCCGCCGATGAGCTTGGAGCCCCGGCTGGGCACGACGATGGCTTGCGCCTGCAGGCTGGCGTCGCTGAGCAGGTTTTCCTTGGCGCTGCGGCAGGCGTAGGTGAGGGCGCGCATCTGCCACGGGTCGAGTTGCTTGCCTTCGCCGGAGAGCTTGCGCGCCACGACGTGAGCCAGCGTCAGGTCCATGTTGTCGCCGCCGAGCAGGATGTGCTCGCCCACGGCGACGCGGTGCAGTTCCAGGTTGCCTTCGCGCTCCAGCACGGCAATCAGGGAAAAGTCGCTGGTGCCGCCGCCCACGTCGATCACCAGGATGATCTCGCCGGGCTTGACGGCCTTGCGCCACTGGCCGCTGCTGGCCTGAATCCAGCTGTAAAGAGCGGCTTGCGGTTCCTCCAGCAGCGTCAGGTGATTGAAGCCGGCGGCGCGGGCGGCTTCGGCCGTCAGTTCGCGCGCGGCCGGGTCGAACGAGGCCGGAATCGTGATGGTCACGTCCTGCTGGTCAAAGGGTGCCTCGGGGTGCGCCGCGTCCCAGGCCTGGCGCAGATGCGCGAGGTAGCGGGTGGACGCTTCGAGCGGCGAGACGCGCGCCACTTCGGGCGGCGCGTCGTTGGGCAGGATGGCGGCGCGCCGGTCCACGCCGGGGTGGCACAGCCAGCTCTTGGCGCTGGAGACCAGGCGGATCGGCGTGAGCGCGCCGCGCGTGCGGGCGAACTCGCCGACGGCGAAATCCTGCGCCGGCGCCCAGGGCAGGGCCAGGTCACCGGGGGCCAGCTCGTCGGCGTGCGGCAGGTAGAGAAACGACGGGAGCAGGGGCAGGCTCTCGACGCTGCCCGGCGCGCTCAGCTGCGCGATATCGAGCACGCCGTGGACGGTCTTTTCACCATCGCTGGCGCTGATGTCCACCCAGGCCAGGGCGCAGTGGGTGGTGCCCAGGTCGATGCCGATGGCAAAGCTGGGCTGGCTCCGGGCGGCGGTGTTGCCGGTAGTTTCGAGGCCCATGGCGCTGTTGGCGCTGTTGGTGTCAGTGCTGTCGGTGCTCTGGGCGTTGTCAGCCGGCGCGGCGTTAGCGGTGTTAGCAGTGTTAGCAGTGTTAGCAGTGTTAGCGGCGCTGGCGGATCTGGTCTTGGCGGCGTTCACAGTTCCACCTCCGCCTGGGCCAGGATGGAGGCGTCATGGCCGCTGGCCAGCTTGGGCAGGCGCACGTCGGTGGCGCGCCAGCCGCGGTGGCTCAGGGCGCCCTGGAACGGCGGCTGGCCGACCAGGTTGCCGGTCAGGCGAACCGTGTGGGCATCAAAGCCGGCCGGCAGCGTGATGCGGCTGCCCTCGGCTTCCGGGCGCACCGGCGCCAGGGTGAAATGCTCGCGCAGCACCTTGAGGCAGCCTTCATGCACCAGGCGGGCCGGCCCGCCGATCTCGGCGTCCGAGTAAGCGCTGAGGTCTTCCTGCACGAAGTCGATCAGGCGCGCATCGCGCTGCAGCAGGGCCAGCAGCTGCAGCGCGGCGTCGGGCGTGGCTTGCTTGAGCGGGGCGGGGG
>JALYRU010000033.1 GCA_030855235.1 Pseudomonadota bacterium | reverse complement strand
CTAGTGTCGCGTCAAGCCAAAAATGTCGGTAAAGCCTCCAAAGCGCTCATGGTGCCCAAGCCAAGCTGGACAAAAATGGCGGGATGGGAAAATACATCGTCACGCTCCAGGCAGAAGAAATCGACCAACTGCGGGCCTTCGTAGCCAAAGGCAAACATGCTGCGCAAAAAGTCATCAACGCGCTGATCCTGCTCAACTGCGACGAATCCCAGGGGCGCCAGAGCAGGCGCACGAACCTGGAAATTGCGCAGGTGCTGCAGGTCAGCGAGCGCAAGATCGAGCGGGTCAAGCGGCGCTTTGTCGAGGAAGGTCTGGAGGTGGCGCTCAACGGTCAGCCGCCCCAGCGCGAGTACGTCGGCAAGATCGACGGGGAGGTGGAGGCGCATCTGGTGGCGATGAGCTGCTCAGCGCCGCCTGCGGGTCATGCGCGCTGGTCACTGCGCCTGCTGGCCGATCGGGCGGTCGAGCTCGACTTGGTGGAGGCCATCTCGCACGAGAGCGTGCGCCAGACACTTAAAAAAAACGAACTCAAGCCCTGGAAGAAGGTGGGTTGGGTGATCGCGCCCGAGGCCAGCGCCGAGTTTGTGGCCAACATGGAGCGGGTACTCGACGTGTACCGACGCCCCTACGACGTGGCAAACCCGGTGGTGTGCATGGATGAAACCCCGCGTCAGCTGATCGGCCAGGACGCGCCAGGCCATCGCGGCAACGCCGGGCCAGCCCGAGCGCGAGGACTACGAATACCAGCGCCTGGGCGTGTGCAACGTCTTCATGGCCTGCGAGCCCCTGGCCGGCCAGCGCCTGACCAAAGTGACCGAGCGCAGGACCAAGATCGATTGGGCGCACTTCATCGAGGGCATCGCCGCGCACTACCCCAAGGCCCAGCGCATCACGCTGGTGATGGACAACCTCAACACCCACACGCCGGCCTCGCTGTACGAGGCCTTTGCGCCCGACAAGGCCAAGGCGCTGTGGGATCGTTTCGAGTTCGTCTACACGCCCAAGCACGGCAGCTGGCTCAACATGGCCGAGATCGAAATCAACGTGATGGTCAAGCAGTGTCTGGACCGGCGCATTGCCGACATTGAGACGGTGCGCCGCGAAGTCGCCGCCTGGCAGGCGCATCGTGACCAGCTCAACGCCAGAATCAACTGGCACTTCACCACCGAGACCGCCCGCGTCAAGCTCAAACGGCTTTACCCGACATTTCAGGCTTGACGCGACACTAGCGGCCTGTGGCGCCGAGGCCGGCGTCCCAGCTGGCCAGCGCCGAGGCGGTCAGGGTCTGGCCGGGCCGCAGTCTGGCCCAGCTGTCGGCCCGCTGACCATGGGCAAATACCGCGCTGCAGGCCGCCTCCACATCCTGCAAGCCGCTGGCCAGGCAGGCGCCGATGAGTCCTGCCAGCACGTCGCCGGTGCCGGCCGTGGCCAGCAAGGCATTGCCGCTGCTGTTCACGCTGGTGGCCTGAGCCGGTGCCGCCACCACCGTTCCTGAACCCTTGAGGACCACCACGCACGCAAATCTTGCGGCCAGCTGGCGCGCTGCCGTGAACCGGTCAGCCTGCACCGCCGCCGCCGTGATGCCCAGCAAACGGGCCGCTTCCAGCGGATGCGGCGTCAGCACGGTGCTGCAGGCGCGGTGCTGACGCGCTGCCAGCTGGGCTTGCAGTTGTGGATCGGCGGCGATGGCATTGAGCGCATCGGCATCGAGCACAAGCCGGGGCGCGGCGCACAGCAGTGCGGGCAGAACGGCCTTGACGGCCTGGCCGCCGCCGCAGCCGCACACCACCACCTGATGCGCCAGGTCCAGGGCGTCAACAGCGCGGAACATCAGTTCGGGTTGCCGGATATCGACCGTCAGGCCGGGCGCATCGCCCAGCAGGGATACAAACACCCGGCCGGCGCCGGCATGCAGCGCCGCGCTGGCCGCCAGCAGGGCCGCGCCGCTCATCTGGCTGGCACGGACCGACTCGCCGCCCACCACGGCGACATCGCCGAAACTGCCTTTGTGGCTGGCATGCGGGGCTCGCGTGCGCGCTGGCGGGCGGGCACGGTCTGCGCCCAGCAGCCAGGCGCAGGGCTCCGGGGCTGTCAAGGCAGGGGTGATGCCGAGATCATCAAGCCATATTTCGCCCGCCTGATCGCGGCCGCTGGCGGTGAACAGGCCTGGTTTGAGGGTGAGCAGGCTCAGCGTGACGCGCCTCGCAGTGGCTGAACCATCAGGAGAGACTGCATCAGCTTTCCCCGCGTCATCGCCCGTCATGAAGCCGGTATCGGCGTTGAGCCCGCTTGGCACATCGACGGCCAGGCAAAGCGCCGGGCTGGCCTGCATCAGCGCCAGCCAATGCTGCATCAGCGCGGTGCCGGAGCGGCCCGGCTCCAGTGTGGCGCCGATGCCGAGCAGCGCATCAATGCACACGTCAAAATCCTGCGGCGGCGCGCTGGCCATTGGCACGCCGGCGGCCAGTGCCCGCTGGCGCGACGCCTGGGCATCGGGCGGCAAACCGGTTTTTTCGGCGGGCAGGCCGCTCCAGGTGACCACTACCGCTTTGCCCCATTGATGCAGATGCAGCGCGGCTTCAAAGCCGTCGCCGCCGTTGTTGCCGGGGCCGCAGGCAATCCAGATGCAGCGCGCATGGGGCGCCAGCGCCAGCGCCAGCCGGGCAACGCCCAGGCCGGCCCGCTGCATCAGTGTGTGCACCGCCAGGCTGGCTGCGCCCTGCTTTTCAATCTGGCGGGTCGCTGCAACGCTGTAGAGCGGTTGGCTGGACGAAGAGGAAATTCTTTGCATGGCAGGATTGTCACGGCTGGGGGCACTGTGGGCAATGTCGGCGCATTCAAGGAAAAAGCGGTTTTGGGCGCGCTTTCAGGCGGGTTGTCCAGGATGGCTTGGCCGGATAAGCCCGCTGGCTCATGGCTGCTTGAAAAGGACGCAAAAAAGCCCGGCGAACCGGGCTCTTGTCAAGTTTTTCGGGCAATCAGGCGTCGACTGGAATCCGCAGCACCTGACCGGGGTAAATCTTGTCCGGATCGCTCAGCATGGGTTTGTTGGCCTCGAAAATCTGCTGGTATTTGTTGGGCGTGCCGTAGAACTGCTTGCTGATCTTGGCCAGGGTGTCGCCGCTCACGACCACATGCATTTTCGATTCGGGCGCCGTGCTGGCCACCGTCATCATGTCCTTGACGGCCGAAACCTGGGCCACATTGCCGCAGCACAGCAGCACTTTTTCCTTGGTGGCCTGATCCGGCGCCACGCCGGCAACTGTCACCGTGCCGCTGGGAGCGTCAAAGCTGACGTCCAGCCCATCGACTTGCAGGTTCATGCTTTTGATGTAGGTTTCAATGGCGTCCCCGGCGGTTTTGCTCAGGGCCGCCACATTTTCCGGCGTGGGGGTGGCGGCTGCGGCTTCCTGGGCCGCTTTGGCGGGGCCGTGCCCGAAAAGCTTTTCACCGGCTTCCTTGATAAAACTGAACATGCCCATGGTATTTTTCCTCACAAATGGATCACCCGGTACAACATGCCGGGCTGGAATTTACTGTACAGCTTTGAGCGCACAAAGCCATGTCATCTCTGCAGAAAAGCTTGTAGGACAAGCCCGCATTGAAGGTCAGGCTCAACCCAGGCGGCCAAGGTCCAGCCCTTCCATGTCGATCTCGGCGGGGTTGCCCGCCATCAGGTCGGCCAATGCCCGGGCGCTGCCGCAGCTCAGTGCCCAGCCGTTGGCGCCGTGGCCGAAGTTGAACCATAAGCCGGGCCGCCCGCTGTGGCCGAGCAGGGGCAGGCCGTCGGGCAGCATCGGACGCGCGCCTTTCCAGACCTGAACGCTGCCGTTGCTGCCGGAATGCTGCGCCGCGCCGGGAAACCAGTCCTGCAAGACCTTGTACAGCGTCTTGAGGGTGGCCTGGCACTGGCGCTCAGGGCTGCCGCCGATTTCTGCGCTGCCAGCGACCCGCACGCGGTTGCCGAGCCGGGAAATCGCCACCTGGTAGCGCTCGTCCATCAGAACGCTGCGCGGTGCGTTGAGCGGTTCGCGAACCGGGGCGCTGACGGAGTAGCCATACACGGCGGCCATGGGAATGTGCAGGCCGAGCGGGCGCAGCAACTGGGCTGACGCCAGCCCGGCGCACACCACCACCTGCTCAAAGCGGCGAAGCGTGTTTTCGCCGGCCACCAGAACTGTCGCGGGTTGCGTGCGGTCCAGCTGAGCGATGGTGGTGTTGAACTTGAAATGGGCGCCCAGGCGCTGGGCTTCGTGCTTGAGCAGCAAGGCGAACTGGCGGCAATTGGCCACCTCGTCGTCGGGCAGATGCAAGGCGCCCAGAAAGTCGGTGTCGGGGTTGAGTGCGGGCTCGATCTGGCGCGCTTCATCGGCATTGAGCTGCCTGAACGGAACGCCTGCGTCGCGCAGCACCTGCAGGCCTGGCTCGATCAGATGGCTGTCTTTTTCATCGCGCAGCAGCACCAGGCAGCCCGGAGCGCGCTCGTACTCCAGTTCCCGCTGGCCCGTCAGCAGGTGCAACCGGTGCCGGCTGTAAAAAGCCAGGCGCTGCAGCCGGGTCCGGTTGGCCAGGTAGGTGTCGAGCTTGCAGGCGCGCATCGACTGCCAGAGCCAGGCCAGTTCGCGGCTCGACAACGGCAGGCTCAGGCTGAGCGGCGCATGGCGCCTGAACAGGTGGCGCAGCACCTTGCCCGGCATGCCCGGCGCCGTCCAGGGCGTGGCGCAGCCGCTTCCGGTCATGCCGGCGTTGGCAAAGCTGGCTTCCTCGGCGGCAGCGCCCCGGCGTTCAAACACGGTCACTTCGTGACCGTCCATGGCCAGTTCGTAGGCGGTGGTGATGCCGACAATGCCGGCGCCAATAACAGCGACTTTCATGCCCGGTGGCCGGGCAGGAGGGATTGCAATACAACAAAAAGCGTGTGGCTCATTTTCAGGAGGGGTAAGAGGATCTGGCCTGTCCGTGACAGGCGCAAACGGCCGTCATTGGCTGGTTATGAGAGGAGAGGGGGTGAAGGCAATGTTATACTCAGCAGGCTTTGCGAATGACGATGTCGTCGTTTGCAGGGCTTACTCGCAAATCGGCCATTCAAGGTGTTGCCCGGAAATTCTTCCGGGCGATAAGCGCTGATTTTAGACACAACCTTTGGAGTTAAATTATGTCCACGAACATGCGTGAAATGCTGGAAGCCGGCGTCCATTTCGGTCACCAGACCCGCTTCTGGGATCCCAAGATGGCTCCGTTCATCTTCGGTCACCGCAACCGTATCCACATCATCAACCTGGAAAAATCGCTGCCGATGTTCCAGAGCGCGATGAAGTTCGCCAAGCAGCTCACGGCCAACGGCGGCACCATCCTGATGGTCGGCACCAAGCGCACCGCGCGCGAAACCGTCGCCGCTGAAGCTCAGCGCGCCGGCGTCCCTTACGTTGACCAGCGCTGGCTCGGCGGCATGCTGACCAACTTCAAGACGGTCAAGACCTCGATCAAGCGCCTGAAGGAAATGAAGGCCCAGCAGGAAGCCGGCCTTGACACGATCAGCAAGAAAGAGCAGCTGACCTTCAAGCGCGAAATCGAAAAGCTGGAAAAAGACATCGGCGGCATCCAGGACATGAATGCACTGCCAGACGCCATTTTCGTGATCGACGTGGGCTTCCACAAAATCGCGATCCTGGAAGCCAAGAAACTGGGCATCCCCCTGATCGGCGTGGTCGATACCAACCACTCGCCTCTCGGCATCGATTACGTGATCCCTGGCAACGATGACTCATCCAAGGCTGTGGCACTGTATGCCCGCGGCATCGCTGACGCCGTTCTCGAAGGCCGTGCCAGCGCCATGGACGACGTCGTCAAGGCTGTCTCGGCTGAAGGCTCGGATGAGTTCGTCGAAGTGGACAGCGCTGCTGCCTAAATAGGTCCGGCGCTACGCCAGACGCGAAAAAGGGGCTCGCGTAGCCCCTTTTTCACACGCAAAACAACAGGACGGGTGCCCCATCAGGCGCATCCCTCGAAGTCAACACGACAAAACGGAGAATTGAACATGGCAATTGCAATTACTGCAAAGATGGTCGCCGAACTGCGCGCTAAAACCGACGCCCCGATGATGGAGTGCAAGAAAGCACTGACCGAGGCCGAAGGTGATTTCGAAAAAGCCGAAGAACTGCTGCGCGTCAAGCTCGGCAGCAAGGCTGGCAAGGCCGCTTCCCGCGTGACCGCCGAAGGCGTGGTCGCCCTGGCCCGTGAAGGCGATGTCGCCGCGCTGGTCGAGATCAACTGCGAAACCGACTTCGTCACCAAGAACGACAGCTTCCTGGCGTTCACCAACGCCGTGGCCGAAGGCATCGTCAAGAACAACCCTGCCGACGTCGAGGCGATCGGCGCCATGCCGCTGTCGCTCGACGGTTTCGGCCCGACGGTCGAAGAGGTGCGCAAGGGCCTGATCGGCAAGATCGGCGAGAACATGAGCGTGCGCCGCTTCAAACGTTTCGAAGGCAGCGTCGCTTCCTACCTGCACGGCACCCGCATCGGCGTCGTGGTGGAGTTTGACGGCGACGAAGCAGCCGCCAAGGATGTCGCCATGCACGTGGCCGCGATGAAGCCAGTCGCTTTGTCCAGCGCCGATGTGCCGGCCGAACTGGTCGCCAAGGAGCGCTCGGTCGCTGCTGCCAAGGCCGCTGAAGATGCGTCTGTGGCCGTGGCCGCCGGCAAGCCGGTGCAGTCCGACGAAATCGTTGCCAAGCGCATCGAGGGCGGCGTTCAGAAGTACCTCAAGGAAGTCAGCCTGAACAACCAGACTTTCGTCAAGAACGACAAGCAGACAGTCGAGCAGATGCTGAAAGAAAAGGCCACCAAGGTCAAGTCCTTCACGCTGTACGTCGTCGGCGAAGGCATCGAGAAGAAGGTTGACGATTTCGCCGCTGAAGTGGCCGCGCAGGTCGCAGCTGCCAAGGCCGCTTAAATCTCGCTGAACGCTTCAGCCCTGCCGGAAGGCCGCTAAACTTTACAACCCACTCAATCGAAGAAAGCTCTTACATGCCAGCCTACAAGCGGATCTTGTTAAAACTGTCAGGTGAGGCCTTGATGGGGGACGATGCCTTTGGTATCAACCATGCCACCATCGTTCGCATGGTGGAGGAAATCGCCGAAATCACCCGCATGGGTGTGCAGGTGGCGGTGGTCATTGGCGGGGGCAACATCTTTCGCGGCGTCGCTGGCGGCTCGGTCGGCATGGACCGGGCCACGGCCGACTACATGGGCATGCTGGCCACCGTGATGAACGCGCTGGCCCTCGGCGATACCATGGACAAGGCCGGCTTGACCGCCCGCGTGATGTCGGCCATCGGCATCGAGCGCGTGGTCGAGCCCTATGTGCGGCCCAAGGCGTTGCAGTACCTCGAAGAAGGCAAGGTCGTGATTTTTGCGGCCGGCACCGGCAATCCTTTCTTCACGACCGACACGGCCGCCGCCCTGCGCGGCGCGGAAATCGGCGCGCAAATCGTCCTCAAGGCCACCAAGGTCGATGGCGTGTACACCGCCGACCCCAAGAAGGACCCGACGGCCACCCGTTACGCCAGCATCACTTTTGATGAAGCGATGCACAAAAACCTTGAAGTCATGGATGCCACGGCGTTTGCCTTGTGCCGTGACCAGAAGCTGCCCCTGAAGGTGTTCAGCATTTTCAAACATGGCGCCTTGAAGCGGGTGGTGCAGGGCGAGGACGAGGGCACGCTGGTTCACGTCTGAGAGCCGGATGCACTCCCCACCATGCGGCGCCGCAGCGGGCCGCAGCCATTGCGTTTTTGCATTTTTGAACCTAATTCACCAGGAGATTCGACCATGAGTATTGTTGAGATCAAGCAGCAGGCAACGCAAAAAATGCAGCAGTCTCTGGAGTCGTTCAAGCAGGGCCTGACGAAAATCCGCACCGGCCGCGCCAACCCCGGCCTGCTCGACACGGTGCATGTGGATTACTACGGCTCGATGGTGCCCATCAGCCAGGTGGCCAATGTGGCGCTGCTCGATGCGCGCACGATCAGCGTCTCGCCGTGGGAAAAAGGCATGGCCGCGAAAATTGAAAAAGCCATTCGCGACTCTGACCTGGGGCTCAACCCTGCTTCCCAGGGCGACCTGATCCGCGTTCCCATGCCGGCCATGACCGAAGAGCGCCGCAAAGAGCTGACCAAAGTCGTGCGCGCCGAAGGCGAGCATGCCAAGGTGGCGATCCGCAACCTGCGCCGCGATGCCAATGACGGCGTCAAGAAACTGGTCAAGGACAAGCTGGCCTCGGAAGATGACGAGCGCCGCTCGCAGGATGAAATCCAGAAATTCACCGACCGTTTCATTGCCGACGTGGACAAGCTCGTCGCAGGCAAGGAACAAGACATCATGGCGGTTTGATCACACCGCCTCTGGCCTGAAGCAAGCATGGCCGCTAACTCCTCTCTCGTTCCACACCATGTGGCCATCGTCATGGATGGCAATGGCCGCTGGGCGACCAAACGGTTCCTGCCGCGCATTGCTGGCCACAAGCAGGGCGTCGATTCGCTGACCCGCTGCGTGCGCGCTTGCCTGGATCGCGGCATTGGCGTGCTGACGGTCTTCGCTTTCTCCTCTGAAAACTGGAACCGTCCGGCCGAAGAAGTGTCCGGCTTGATGGAACTGGTGGTGCTCGCCCTGGCCAAGGAGGTGCCGCGCATGAGCGCCCAGGGCGTGCGAATTTATTTCATCGGCGACCGCCAGCGCTTCTCCCCCAAAGTCCAGGCCGCGCTGGCAGAGGCCGAGCTCAATTCTGCTGGCAACGAGCGGCTGATCTTCAATGTGTGCTTCAACTACGGCGGGCGCTGGGATATTGCCCAGGCCGCGCAAAAGCTCGCCAGCCGGGGCGAAGCCATCACCGAGCTGTCGCTGGACCGGGCGATGGCCATGGCCCATGTGCCGGACCCCGATTTGCTGATCCGCACTGGCAACGAGTTGCGGATCAGCAATTTCCTGCTGTGGCAGGCGGCTTACTCGGAACTGCATTTTTCAGCCAAGCTCTGGCCCGAGTTCGACGAGGCCGCGCTCGATGAGGCGATTGCTGTTTTCCGCACCCGTGAGCGCCGTTTCGGGCAGACCTCGGCCCAGCTCAGCGGGAGCCCATCGCCACAGGGCAAAAAGGTTGTCTGATGCTTAAACAGCGTGTCATCACGGCGCTGGTGCTGCTGGCCATTTTGCTGCCCGCGCTTTTCTACAAGACACCGATGCCTTTTGCCATGCTGGCGCTGGTGCTGATTGGTGCCGGTGCCTGGGAGTGGGGCCGTCTCAATGGACTGGGGCAGGGTGGCGCGCTTGCGTTGTCCGGCCTGTGCCTGCTGGCCTGCGGCCTGTCCTGGCAGGGCGGTTTGCTGGCGCAGCCGCTGCCCCTGCTGTGGGCGCTGGCCGGTGCGGTCTGGGTACTGGCCGGTGGCTGGCTGCTGCGCTCGGGCGTGGCGGGCTGGCCGCGCATTCCCAAACCGTTGCGCCTGGTCGGCGGGTTCATCGCGCTGTGGCTGGCCTGGCTGGCCATCGCGCAAGCCCGTATCATGGGAATTGAATTTTTGCTCTCGGTGCTGGTGCTGGTGTGGGTAGCCGACATTTCGGCCTATTTTGCGGGACGAAAATTCGGCGGGCGTTTCAGCCGGGGCAAGCTGGCGCCTTCGATCAGTCCGGGCAAGAGCTGGGAGGGCGTGTGGGGCGGCATGGCCGGCGTGGTGCTGCTGGCGCTGGCCTGGCGTTTTTTCGGTGGCGAAACGATTTACAGCCAGCTGGCCCAGCGTCACGGCTTGGTCCTGATGGTGCTGGCCGTGATTTTTCTCTCCGCCATGAGCGTGGTGGGCGATCTGGTCGAGTCCCTGGTCAAGCGCAGCGCCGGCGCCAAAGACTCCAGCGCGTTGCTGCCCGGCCACGGCGGGGTACTGGACCGCATCGATGCCCTGCTTCCCACCTTGCCGCTGGCGATGATGCTGGCCAGTCTTTAGGTTTTTTCTTTTTTACGTCATGACATTTCACAAGCAGCGCATCACGGTTCTGGGTTCCACGGGTTCCATCGGTGTGAGTACGCTCGATGTCATGGCCCGCCATCCCGAGCGCTTTGAGGTGTTTGCGCTCAGCGCTGCCACCCAGGTGGACCTGATGCTGGCGCAGTGCGCCCAGTTCAAGCCGCAGTACGCCGTCATGGTGAGCGAGCCCCATGCCCGTTTGCTGGCTGAAAAAATCAAGGCCAACGGGCTGGAAGTGCAGGTTCTGTCGTCGCCAAGTGATCTTGACATGATCGCCTCGCATGAATTGGTGGATGCGGTGATGGCGGCCATCGTCGGCGCGGCCGGCTTGAGGCCGTGCATGGCCGCCGCGCGCGCCGGAAAACGCCTGCTGCTGGCCAACAAGGAAGCGCTGGTCGTCGGCGGCGACGTGTTCATGCAGGCTGTGCGCACGGGCGGCGCGCAGCTGCTGCCGATCGACAGCGAGCATTCGGCCATTTTCCAGTCCCTGCCCGAAGATGCCGCCACATGGGCGCAGCGGGTGGAAAAGATCATCCTGACCGCTTCGGGCGGGCCGTTTCGCACCCGCACGCCGGCCACGCTGCGCGATGTCACGCCCGAGGAGGCCTGCGCCCATCCGAACTGGGTGATGGGGCGCAAGATTTCGGTCGATTCGGCCACCATGATGAACAAGGCGCTCGAAGTCATCGAAGCCAGGTACCTGTTTGGCCTGGCACCCGAGCAGATTGAAGTCGTGATTCATCCGCAGAGCATCATCCATTCGATGGTCCAGTACCACGACACCTCGGTGGTGGCCCAACTGGGCACGCCGGACATGCGCGTACCCATTGCCTATGGCCTGGCTTGGCCGGAGCGCATCAGCTCGGGCGCCCAGGCGCTGGATTTCAAGGCGCTGGCCACGATGACGTTTGAGGTGCCGAATGACGAGCGCTTTCCGGGTCTGCCGCTGGCCTGGGCCGTGCTCAAGGCGCCCGTGGGCAGCCCGGCGGTGCTCAATGCGGCCAACGAGGTGGCGGTGGCGGCTTTTCTGGAGAGAAAAATCCGCTTTGACCACATCCACCAGGTGAACCATGCAACTCTGGAGGCCGTTTCGGTCTCAGAAATAAAAAATATCGACGATCTGCTGGCACTCGATGCGCGGGCGCGCCGGGTGGCTTCTCAAGTCGCTGAACGTCTGGAGCCCTGACATGCTGACTTTGGTGTCCTTTCTCGTCACGCTGGGTATCCTGGTTGCCGTGCATGAGTATGGGCACTACCGGGTGGCGGTGGCCTGCGGCATCAAGGTGCTGAAGTTTTCCATCGGCTTTGGCAAGCCGCTCTACACCTGGCGACTGAAAAACAAGGCTACCGAGTTTTCGGTGGGCATGCTGCCCTTCGGCGGCTATGTGAAGATGCTCGACGAGCGCGAAGCGCCGGTGGACCCGGCCGAGCGCCACCTGGCCTTCAACACCCAGCCGCTCAAATCCCGCGCGGCCGTCGTGGCGGCCGGCCCCCTGGCCAATTTGCTGCTGGCCGTGCTGCTTTACAGCGTCGTCAACTGGACGGGGTTGCAGGAGCCCAAGGCGGTACTGTCCAGCCCGGTGGCCGGCTCGCTCGCCGAGAAAGCCGGTCTGCGCAGTCACGACACCGTTCAGCAGGCCGCTTTCGAGGGCGATGAACTCGAAGATGTCCGCTCTTTCGAAGACCTGCGCTGGCGCCTGACGCGCGGCGCGCTGGAAGGGCGCGACCTGCAACTGGTGCTTGGCGACGACGCCGGCGCTTCTTCCCGCACCGTCCTGCTCGAACTGAGCAAATTCGATGCGGCCGAAGCGGACGCCCAGTTGTTTCGCAAAATCGGCATTGGCAGTCCCTGGACGCAACCGGTCATCGGCGAAGTCATGGCGGGCAGTGCAGCCGAAAAATCCGGTCTGCGCGCCGGCGATGTGATCCAGCGCATCGAAGGCCGGGACATCGTGGACGGGCAGCAGTTGCGCGAAACCATCCGCACTTCGGCCCAGACAGCCACTGCGGGCGCGGCCGCCACAACGCCGCAGGCCTGGCAGGTTCTGCGCGGCGGCCAGGCGCTGGCGCTGCAGGTCACGCCCGACATCAAGGAAGAGGGCGGCGTTGCCGTCGCCCGGATCGGTGCCTACGTCGGCGCACCGCCTGAATTCGTGACGGTGCGCTATGGACCGCTGGACGGCTTGTGGCAGGGCGCGGTGCGCACCTGGGACGTCTCGCTGCTGACGCTGCGGATGATGGGCAAGATGCTCATCGGCGAGTCGTCGCTGAAAAATCTGAGCGGGCCGCTGACCATTGCCGACTATGCCGGCAAGTCCGCCACGATGGGCTGGACCGCTTATCTGGTGTTTCTGGCGCTGGTCAGCGTCAGCCTGGGCGTGCTCAACCTGCTGCCGCTGCCGGTTCTGGACGGTGGGCACCTGATGTATTATCTTTGGGAATGGATCACCGGCCGGGGCGTGTCAGACGTCTGGATGGACCGGTTGCAGCGCGGTGGCGTTGCGATTCTCCTGGGCATGATGTGCATTGCCTTGTTCAATGATGTCACCCGGCTCGTGGGCTAACTTCAACCTCTTCATGCAAAAGCAATTCAATCAATTCAAAGTTCGCGCTGTCTGCGCCATCGCTGCCGGTCTGTTTTTCGCCAATGCCGCCTGGGCTGTCGATCCTTTCACCGTCCGGGACATCCGGGTCGAGGGCCTGCAGCGCGTCGAGCCCGGCACCATTTTTGCCTCATTGCCGTTTCGCGTCGGCGAAACCTACAACGATGACAAGGGTTCGAGCGCGATTCGCGCGCTGTTCGGCCTGGGCCTGTTCAAGGACGTGCGGCTCGAAGTCAACGGCGACGTGCTGGTGGTCATTGTCGAGGAGCGCCCCACAGTGGCCGACGTTGAATTCGTCGGCACCAAGGAGTTCGACAAGGAGGTGCTGAAAAAGGCGCTTCGGGAAGCGGGCATTGCCGATGGCCAGCCGTTCGATAAGGCGCTGGCCGACAAGGCCGAGCAGGAACTCAAGCGACAGTACATCAACAAGAGCCTGTACGGCGTCGAGGTCATCACCACCGTCACGCCGATCGAGCGCAACCGGGTGAACCTCACGTTCACCGTGGTCGAGGGCGATGTGGCCAAGATCAGCGACATCCACATCACCGGCAACAAGGCCTTCAGCGAATCGACGCTGCGCAGCCTGTTTGACCTGGACACCGGCGGCTGGCTGAGCTGGTACACCAAGTCCAACCGCTATTCCCGCGCCAAGCTCAATGCGGACATCGAAAGCTTGCGCTCCTATTACCTGTCGCGCGGTTACCTGGAGTTCAAGGTGGACTCCACCCAGGTCGCCATTTCCCCGGACAAGCAAAGCATCTCCATCACCCTCAATGTCACCGAGGGCGAGCGTTTTGTCGTCTCTGGCATCAAGCTCGAAGGCAACTACCTGGGCAAGGACGACGAGTTCAAGTCCCTTGTGACCATCAAGCCGGGCGAGCCTTACAACGCCGATGATGTGGCTGAAACCACTAAGGCGTTTACCGAATACTTTGGCACTTTTGGCTATGCCTTTGCCAGTGTGGAGGCCGCTCCGGTCATTGACCGCACGAACAACCGCGTGGCTTTTGTGCTGCAGGCCGATCCTTCGCGCCGCGCCTATGTGCGGCGCATCAATGTGGCCGGCAACACCCGCACCCGCGACGAAGTGGTGCGCCGCGAGTTCCGCCAGTTCGAATCCTCCTGGTACGACGGCGACAAGATCCGCCTGTCGCGCGACCGGGTGGACCGCCTGGGATTCTTCAATGAAGTCAGAGTCGAAACCCAGGAAGTCACCGGAACGCCCGACCAGGTGGACGTGACGGTCAATGTGGTGGAAAAACCCACCGGCAACCTGCAGCTGGGCGCGGGTTACTCCAGCGCCGACAGCGTTTCCCTGATGTTCGGCATCAAGCAGGAAAACGTCTTTGGCACGGGCAACTATCTGGGCATTGACGTCAACACCAGCAAATCCAATCGCCAGCTGGTGCTCAGCACGGTGGACCCTTATTTCACGGCCGACGGCATCTCCCGCAGCATCGATGTGTATGACCGCACCTCCCAGCCTCTGAACGGCCAGGGCGGCGACTACAAGCTCAAGACCCGCGGCGCCAGCATCCGTTTCGGCGTTCCCTTCACCGAGACGGACACGGTTTATTTCGGCAGCGGCTATGAATCCCTGACCATCGTGCCCGGCACCTTGCTGCCGGTCAGCTACCAGGATTACGCCAACCAGTTCGGCTACAAGAGCGACTCCATTCCCCTGACCGTGGGTTGGTCGCGCGACAGCCGCGACAGCGCCCTGGTACCCACTTCCGGGCGCTTCCAGCGCGTCTACGGCGACTGGGGCATTGCCGGCAACATCAAGTTCGTGCGGGCCAACTACCAGATCCAGCAGTACATTCCCCTGAACAAGCAGTTCACCCTGGCGCTCAATGCCGAGCTGGGCTGGGGCAAGGGCCTGAGCGGTCAGCCTTACCCGCTGTTCAAGAACTACTACTCGGGCGGCCTGGGCTCGGTGCGCGGCTTCGAGCAGGGCTCCCTGGGGCCGCGCGACAGCGCCGATGACCTGGCCATTGGCGCGCCCAAGAAGATCACGCTCAATGCCGAGGTGATTGCGCCGTTTCCGGGCGCCGGCAATGACCGCACGCTGCGCCTGTACGGTTTTGTCGATGCCGGCAATGTCTTCAAGGACAACTACAAGCTGAGCGGCCCCGAAGGCCTGCGCGCTTCCACCGGCCTTGGCATCAGCTGGATTTCTCCGGTCGGCCCGCTTCGCATTGCTTACGCAGTGCCTTTACGTAAACAGCCAGGCGATAAAATCGAACGCCTGCAATTCCAAATTGGTACCTCCTTCTAATGAAAAACTTTTCCAACAAAATTATCCTGGGCCTGGTGGTTGCACTGGCCGGCTTCAGCGCCAGCGCGCAGGAATTCAAGGTCGGGGTGGTCAACCT